>NZ_JAAGXA010000022.1 GCF_010686755.1 Nocardioides zeae
GATCGCCGCAACCCTCAACCAACGCCCACGACCTACCCTCGACCTACGGACACCAGC
Organism: Nocardioides zeae; assembly: GCF_010686755.1. Taxonomy (GTDB): domain Bacteria; phylum Actinomycetota; class Actinomycetes; order Propionibacteriales; family Nocardioidaceae; genus Nocardioides; species Nocardioides zeae. The sequence goes on from NZ_JAAGXA010000022.1 coordinate 58, forward strand.
CCAAGCGCTGGCCGAGCTGCTCGCCAACCCGGCAGCAGCATGACCGTTGCTTAGACCGATGGACACCGCCCATCAACATTGATGGTCAAAGCGGCGTGTTCCCCGGTCGACCGGGGAAAGTGCCGCCGCCGACCGCCCGGGGCAGGGCACGCCGTACGGCGCGGGTGACGTGCGCGAGGCCCACGAGCGCCAGCGCGCCGCCGATCGCGGTGCCGGTCGTCGCCAGCGCGGGGCCGTCGACCGACGGGAGCAGGCTGACGCCCGCCGACCGCACCGCCCCTGCGGCGGCGCACGAGGCCGCGGTGAACGCCACGACGATGACCCGGGAGGGACGTTCCCAGACGGTCACCGCCCCGGGACCGGTCATCCCGGCGGCCTGGCCGAGCGCCCGGACCTGCTCGAGCAGCAGCGTGGCGGCGGCGACGGGGGCGACGGCCCACCACGGCGCGCCGAGCACGACGAGCGTCAGCAGCAGGAGCAGGTCGGCGCAGCGGTCCGCGGCGCCGTCGAGCACGCGCCCCCACGCCGAGTCGGTGCCGGTGCGTGCGGCGAGGGCACCGTCGACGCCGTCGAGCACGGCGGCGACGACCATCGGCACGACCGCGACCAGGGGCCATGCGCCGCCCAGCGCGGCGAGCAGCGGGACCGTCGCGGTGATCAGCGCGGCCGCCAGGGTCACGGCGTCGGGGTGCACGCCCCACCGCGCCAGCGGGCGGGCGCCGGCGTGCGTCAACCGCACCCAGCCCCGCACCCAGGCCGAGTCCCGCGGGTCGAGGCCGCCGTGGAGCCGCGACCAGTGGTCGAACGACTCCTCGTCCTGGGAGGACCGGCGCCCGCGGCTCACGCCACGCCTGCGGCCGCGTCCACCGTCCCGTCGGGCACGGCGCCGGGGACGTGCCCCGCAGGAGGCTCGGTGGAGGGCCCGACCGACGTGTCGCCCGCGAGGCGCTTGCGCACGAGCTCGGCGCTGATGAGGCACATCGGCAGACCGATGCCGGGGACGGTGCTGGCGCCCGCGTAGTAGAGGTCGCGCACCTTCGTCGACACGTTGCCCGCCCGGAAGAACGCGCTCTGCTTGAGCACGTGGGCCGGCCCGAGCGCGCCGCCGCACCACGCGTTGACGTCGGCCACGAAGTCGGCGGGACCGACGGTGCGGCGCACGACGACGCGGTCGGCGAGGTCGGGCACGTCCGCCCAGCGCGCGACGAGGTCGATCGCGCGGTCGGCGATCGCCTCGACGAGCGGGTCGCCGGCCCCGTCGACCCCGCCCCGCCCGATGTCCGGGTCGGGCGGCACGGGCACGAGCACGAAGAGGTTCTCGTGGTCGGCCGGCGCCACGGTGTCGTCGGTGGCCGACGGCTTGCACACGTAGATCGACGCCGGGTCGGGCACCCGCGTGGGCGTGCCGAAGATGGCGTCGAAGTTGGCGTGCCAGTCCTCGGTGAAGAAGAGCGAGTGGTGCTCGAGCTGCGGCAGGTGGCCCGTGACCCCGAGCTGCACCAGCACGGCGCCGGGTCCGGACACGGCCTTGTCCCACCACCGCTGCGGGTAGGTCTGCAGGTCCTCCGGCAGCAGCCGGGTCTCGACGTGGTGGAGGTCGGCCGCGCCGACCACGACGTCGGCGGGCACGTCGCGCGTCGTGCCGTCGGGGTCGACGACCCGGACGCCGGTCACGCGCGCCCGGCGCCGGTCGCCCCGTCCGCTGGTGCGGCGGCACGTCAGCACCTCGGTGACCGCGCTGCCCGTGTGGAGCCGGGCGCCGCGCTGCCGGGCGAGGTCGGCGAGCGCCTCGACGAGGCGGGTGAACCCGCCCGCCGGGTAGCGCACGCCGTCGGCGAGGTCGAGCCAGCTCATGAGGTGGTACATCGCCGGCGTGCGGTCCGGCGAGGAGCCCAGGAACACGGCGGGGTAGCCCAGCACCTGCCGCAGGCGCCGGTCGGAGAACCGCGCCGCGACGTACGACTCCAGGCTGCGGGCCAGCAGGCCCGCGAGCCGAGGGCCGTGGGCGAGCACGCGACGGCCCAGGAAGGCGGCCGGCGTCTCGAAGCTGGTGTAGAGGAACCGGTCGACCGCGAGGTCGTAGGCCTGCCGGGCGGAGCGCAGGTAGTCTCCCAGCCGGTCGCCGGCGCCCGGCTCGATGCTCTCGAAGAGCGCACGGTTGCCCTGCTCGTCGGCGGCGACGTCGATGCTGCCGGGCACGCCCTCGAAGAACACGCGGTAGCCCGGGTCGAGGCGCACGAGCTCCACCTGCTCCTCGGTGGTCGTGCCGAGCAGGCGGAAGAAGTGGTCGAACACCTCGGGCATGAGCCACCACGACGGGCCCGTGTCGAACCGGAAGCCGTCCTGCTCCCACGACCCGGCGCGCCCGCCCAGGGCGTCGTTCTTCTCGAACAGCTCGACGTCGTGGCCATCGGCGGCGAGCAGCGCCGCGGTCGCGAGGCCGGCGACCCCGCCGCCCACGACGACGACGCGGCGCAGCGGGGCGCTCACGCGGCGGCTCCCGCACGACGGACGGGCGCGGCGGTGCGGGGGAGGCCGTCGCGCAGGAGCGCACCGGCCGCCAACCGGGCCTTCACGGCGCCCGGCACGCGGACGCGCCGGTCGCGGGCCTCGACCGGCGACGTACGGCGCAGGCGGAGCGCCAGCTCGGAGAACAGGTCGTGGGCGGTGCAGACCGCCACCCGGCTGCTGCGCGGCAGAGCCGGCACGACGGTGGCAGCGGCCGCGAGGTCGGCGTCGACGTCGTCGAGCCAGCGCCGCCAGGCCGCCTCGTCGGGATCGGCCGGGTCCAGCCCCACGAGGTAGCGCCGCCCGAGGTCGTCGCCGTCCTCCCCGAGGTCGCGGAGGAAGTTGACCTTCTGGAAGGCCGCGCCCAGGCGTTGCGCGCCGGGGCCGAGGGCGTCGTACTGGCCGTCGCGCTGCGGCTCGTCGGCGAGGAACGCCCGCAGGCACATGAGCCCGACGACCTCGGCCGACCCGTAGACGTACGTCGCGAGGCTGGCCTCGTCGTGCTCGGTGCGGTCGAGGTCGGTGCGCATCGAGGCGAAGAAGGGGGCGACGAGGGACTCGTCGATGCCGCAGCGGCGGGCCGTGCGGGCGAACGCGTGCACCACGAGGTTGCTGCTGGAGCCCGTGCGCAGGGCGGTGCCCGTCGCCTGCTCCAGCGCGTCGAGGGTGGCGCGGCGCTCGGCGTCGTCGTCCTCGGGACGAGGCGCATCGACGATCTCGTCGGCCACGCGCACGAGCGCGTACACGTTGCGCACGTCGGCCCGCACCTGCCCGCCGAGGAGCCGGGAGGCGAGACCGAACGACGAGGAGTACGCCCGGATGACGAGCGAGGCGCTGGCCTCGGCGACGTCGTCGTACTGCTGGTGCGGCCGGGGGCGCGCAGCGGCCGGCGGCCGGGACGGGCCGTGCAACCAGAGGTTCATGGTCGACTCCTCGGGGGGACGCCGCGGGCAGCGCGTGGGTGGTGGCCGTCGGGCGCTCGCCCTCCGTCTGGGGAGAACGTACGGGGGAGGTGCAACGGAGGACGCCGGGCCGGTACCCGTCCCGGGCCGTGCCAGCACGTGCCAGCACGTGCCAGCCCGGTGCCAGCCCGGTGCCAGCCCGGCACGACCGCCCCGGTCGGTGTGCCCGAACGCCCGCCCGGCACGATGGGAGACGGCGGAGCGTCCGCCGCCGTCCGCTGGCCGCCCCGACCGAGGAGCCCCCGATGACCGTCGTGACCGAGGACCTCGTCGTGCTGCTCGACGAGCGCGGCGAGCCGTGCGGCACGGCTCCGCGCGGCGGGGTGCACACCACGGACACGCCGCTCCACCTCGCGTTCTCCTGCTGGGTGCTCGGACCGGACGGCCGGTTGCTCGTCACGCGCCGCGCCCTGGCGAAGCGCACGTGGCCCGGTGTCTGGACGAACACGTTCTGCGGACACCCGCGGCCGGGGGAGGACTCGGTGGCGGCCGTCGAGCGGTACGCCGCGCACGAGCTCGGCCTGCGGGTCACCGACCTGCGGCTCGCCCTCCCGGACTTCCGCTACCGGGCCGTGGACGCCAGCGGCGTCGTCGAGAACGAGATCTGCCCCGTCTGGCTCGCCCGCACCGACGACGAGCCGTCCCCCCACCCGGACGAGGTCGCCGAGCACGCGTGGACCGACCCTCGCGCCCTGCTCGACCTGGCCGAGCGCACGCCGTGGGCGCTCAGTCCGTGGGCCGTCGAGCAGAGCGCCGGGATGCGGGGAGCCCTCGGGCTCTGACGCCCGGTCGGGTGCGCCGCCGGAGGGCGGGGTACCGGACCGCCATGGACGCGTCCCGCTCCTCCCTCGCCGCCGCCCGGGCGATCCGTGCCCTGCACCGTCCCACGGACCTCGCCGCCACGCTCGCGACCCTCGTCGAGGTCGCGCGGCTCTCCCTCGACGACGTCGACCACGTCAGCGTCTCGCTGGCGGGACGCGACGGGAGCCTCGAGACGGTGGCGGCCACCGACGACCTCGTGCGCGACCACGACCGCACGCTCGGCGCCCTCAACCTCTACGCCCTGGAGACGGACGAGATCGACGGCGAGAGCCTCGAGCTGGCCGAGCTGCTCGCGGCGGCGGCCGCCACCGCTCTCGGCGGCGTGCGCGAGCGCGCGCACCTGCACACCGCCCTCGAGTCCCGGGAGCGGATCGGGATGGCGGTCGGCGTGGTGATGGAGCGGTTCGGGCTCGACGGGGAGCGGGCGTTCGACTACCTCGTGCGCACGTCCCAGCACGGCAACCGCAAGCTGCGGGACGTCGCCGAGGCGTTGCTCGTGCCACCGCAGGAGGCCCGGCCCTAGGGTGGTCGGAGCGACCCGACCCCGAAGGAGACCCGCATGGCCACCGTCGTGCTCTTCCACCACGCGCAGGGCCTGACCGAGGGGGTGCGCGCCTTCGCCGGACTCCTGCGCGACGGCGGGCACGAGGTGCACACCCCCGACCTCTTCGACGGCCGCACGTTCGACGACCTGGTCACCGGCGTCGGCCACGTCGGGGAGATCGGCTTCCCGGCGCTGCTGCAGCGGGGCGCCGCCGCGGTCGAGGCGTTGCCGGAGGAGGTCGTCTACGCGGGGTTCTCGCTCGGTGTGCTGCCGGCCCAGATGCTCGCGCAGGGCCGCGCCGGCGCTCGCGGGGCCGTGCTGATGGAGGCGTGCGTGCCGCCCAGCGAGTTCGGCCCCGGCTGGCCCGAGGGGCTGCCCGTCCAGGTGCACGGCATGAGCGACGACCCGTTCTTCGCGGGCGAGGGCGACCTCGACGTCGCCCGGGCCCTCACGGAGCAGGAACCGGGGGGCGAGCTGTTCCTCTACCCGGGCGACGCCCACCTCTTCGCCGACCCCACGCTCCCGTCGTACGACGCGGCGGCCGCCGCCCTGCTGCTCGAGCGCGTGCTGGGGTTCCTCGGCGGGCTCGACGCGCTCGACGACTGAGGTCGTGGGGACCTCACCGGCCCCGTGCCACGATCGTGCGGTGGACTTCGACGGGGCGATCGGTTTCGACCAGCCGTCGGCCACCGACACCCGCCACCGGTTCCTCGCCGCGCTGCTGGCCCGCGGCACCTCCCTCGATGTCGCGGAGGACGCCGCCCTGGTGCTCTACGAGCTCCTGCAGAACGGCGTCGAGCACGGCGCGCCCCGACCCGACGGGTCCCTGGGCGTCTGCTGGGAGGTCCACGGCGACCTCGTGCACCTGGCCGTCACCGACGGCGGGCTCCCCGCCGGTGGTCCCCCGGGGAGCGCCGCCGAGGCGTGGCGGGAGCGCCGACTGCGTCCGGCCGACCCGATGGCCGACCGGGGGCGGGGCCTCCACATCGTCGACGGGCTGAGCCGGGCCTGGACCGTCGAGACGACCGGCGCCGGCACGACCGTGCGCGCGGTGGTGCCGATCGGTCCCGCCGGCCCCCCGCGCCCCGCCTGAGCCCTCAGCCCCGCAGGAAGCTCAGCTGCACGTCGCGCTCGGCGTTGTCGACGTTGAGGTCGACGAGGCAGATGCTCTGCCACGTCCCGAGCGCGAGGCGCCCGCCGAGGACCGGCACCGTGGCGTACGGCGGCACGAGGGCCGGCATCACGTGCGAGCGCCCGTGGCCGCGGCTCCCGTGCCGGTGGCGCCAGCGGTCGTCGGCCGGCAGCAGGTCCCCGAGCGCCGCGAGGAGGTCGTCGTCGCTGCCGGCGCCCGTCTCGAGGATCGCGATGCCTGCCGTCGCGTGGGGCACGAAGACGTGGAGGAGCCCGTCGCCCCGGCTCGTGACCCAGGAGCGGCAGTCGTCGGTCAGGTCGAGGACGACCTCGCGGTCGCCGGTGCGGTAGCGGCGCGTCTCGCTGTCCATGCGCCCATCGTGGCAGGCAGGTGGCGGCGCGGGTGGCGGGCGGGCGGCGGGCCAGCCGTCAGCCGCGCAGGCGCACGGCGACGAGGGCGATGTCGTCCTCGGTCCAGCCGGGCAGCATCCGCGCCATCAGGCGGTCGCAGAGCTCCTCGGTGGTCGGGTCCTCGGCCAGCAGCTCCGCCAGTGCCGTGCAGAGGCGGTCGAGACCGGTGTCGAGCACCTCGCCGCGTCGCTCGACGAGCCCGTCGGTGTAGAGCAGCAGGAGGGAGCCCGGCGGCAGCTCCACGGAGGACTCGCTGCGCGAGGACGCGACGGAGGCCTCCGTGAGGAGCCCCAGCATCGGGTTCGGGTCACCGCACCACAGGGCCCGGGCGACGCCGTCGACCACCACCACCGGCGGCGGGTGGCCGGCGCTGCTCCAGCGCAGGGTCGCGCTGCCGGCCGCACGCTGCTCGGGAGCCTGCTCGAGCCGCGCCATGACCGCGGTCGCCATCGTGTCGACCCGCAGGGTGGCGAGGGCGGCGTCCACCCGGTGCAGCACCTCCGCGGGTCCGCCCTCGGTCGTGACGGCGATCCCGCGGAGCAGCGTGCGGACCTGGCCCATGGCCGCCGCGGCCCGGGCGTCGTGGCCGATGACGTCGCCGATCACCAGCGTCAGGGAGTCGGCGGCCGGCTGCTGGAACGCGTCGTACCAGTCGCCGCCCACCTGGGCCGCCTCCGCGGCCGGTTCGTAGCGCACCACGACGTCGAGGTGCTCGATGCGGGGCGGTGCGGTGAGGAGGCTGCGCTGCAGGCCCTCCGCGATGTCGCGCTGGCCCGCGTAGAGCGTGGCGTTGTCGAGGGCGAGCCCGGCGCGGTCGGCGACCTCGCTCAGCATCACGAGGTCCTCGGGGGCGAAGCTCGGACGGTCGGGACCGCGGAAGACGGTGAGGAGCCCCGCGGTGCGCCCGCGGCCGGGGAGCGGGACCACGACCGCGGCGGCAGGCCCGAGCTCGCGGCAGGCCTCCGTGGCCGGACCGGGCTCGAGGACGCCGAGGATGTGCTCCGTGGCGCCCTCCTGCACGACGACCGACTCGCGGCCCGCGAGGGCGCGCGCGACCATCGAGCCGTTGGTGAGGGCCGGGATGCGCACCTGGGCGTACTGCTCGACGAGGGAGCGCTTCGCGGGGTCGACGTGCCACCAGCCGACGTCCCGGAGCCGGCGCCGCCAGGTGCGGTCGACGAGGGGCTCGTCGGTGAGGCGCCCGTCGACCTGGGTGACGACGCACCAGTCACCGAGCCGGGGCACGAGGATCTGGGCGAGCCGCTCGACCGCCTCGTCGGCCTCGAGCGTGTCGGTCAGCGTGCGGGTGACGTCGGCGAGCAGCTCCGCCCGACCGGCCGCGCGGGCGAGCACGTCCTGCGCCACGCGACGCTCGGTGACCTCGATGAAGTAGACGGACAGCCCGTCGGGCGTCGGCCAGCAGCGCACCTCGAACCAGCCGTCGAGCGGCGGCGGGTAGTAGGCCTCGAACGACCGCGGCCGACCGCTCTCCACGGCGCCGCGGTAGTAGCGCTCGAAGTCGGACCCGACCGTCGCAGGGAAGAGCTCCCACACGACGTGGCCGACCGGGTCGCTGCTGATGCCGCCCAGCAGGCGCCGGGCCTCGGGGTTCGCGTAGGTGAACCGCCAGTCGCGGTCGAGGTGGTAGAACGCCGTCGGCATCGCCTCGAGGGTGCGGGCCACCCGGGCCTCGCCCTCGCGCACGGCCGTCGTGTCGTAGGCGGCGCCGACCACCCGCACGGCGGTGCCGTCCGCACCCGCGATGGCGTGCCCGCGGGCGGCCACCCACCGCAGCGTGCCGTCGGGCCGCGTCACGCGGTACTCCGCGGCGTACCCGCCGCAGGTCGCGATCGCCCGGTCGAGGGCGGCCCCGACGCGGTCGCGGTCGCCGGGGTGGACCAGCGCGTTGAACGCGTCGATGGTGCCGCCGAAGGAGGCGCGGTCGGTGCCGAAGACCTCGAGCAGCCGCTCGTCCCAGCGCAGCTGACCCGTGGCGAGGTCCCAGTCGAAGGCCCCCACCCCGGCGGCGTCGACGGCGAGCTGCCAGACGACCCGGTCCTCCTCGTAGGTCGACTCGAGCGCCGCGAGCTCGAGCTCGGCGAGCGCCGGCTCCGCCAGCTGCTCGAGCAGGCGCACGTCGTCGGCCGTCCAGCTGCGCGCGGCGGTGTCGAACACGCACAGGGACCCCACGACGTGGCCGCCGGAGCGCAGGGGCACCCCCAGGTACGACGCCGCCGCGCCCGCGACGACCGGGGGCAGGCCGGCGGAGCGGGCGTCGTCCCGGGTGTCGGGGATCGCGACGGGCTCCCCGGTCTCCACGGGGAGCAGGCACAGCGACTCGGAGGCGTCCGACTCGGCGCCGACCGTTGACGCGGCGAGCCCGGAGCCGCCCATCACCCGCTGCCGATCGGCGATGACGGAGACCTGGCCGGACCCGGTGCCGAGGAGCTGCGCGGCGAGCTCGGCCAGGCGGTTGAGGGACGGGAGCCCGTTGGTGCGGGCCGACAGGCTGCGCGCGCGCTCGACCCGGGGTGATGCGACCTCGGGTCCGCGGAACGGGCTGCGGGACGCCGGCGCAGGGCGTTCGGGGTCGACCGGGACTCGGTTCAACCGGGCTCCGATCTGCCGAGGGTCGCGACCAGGTGTCGCGGCGCCGTCAGCAGATCCTCCCACGGCGGCCAAGGTCGGGTCCGATCGGTCAGCGGGGGGACGCGGGGGCGTCGGGCGGGGCCAGCGCGTCGAGCTCGTCGAGGGCCCGCCGGGCGTCGGCCAGGCGCTCGGCCTCGGGGCGGTCCCACCACCGCGGACCGCGCTCGCCGAGCCCGTGCTTGGCGAGCCCGACCCGCCGGCGGGCGGCCGCGACGGCGTCGTCGTCGTGCCGACGGCCCGCGGCGCCCACCGCCGAGCGGGCGCGGCCGAGGTGGGAGGTCAGCGCAGCGCGCAGGTCCTCGGGGAGGGAGGGGTCCGTGCGCCGCCAGCGGCGCCCGTCGACGACGAGCCAGCGCTCGTCGTCGACGGCGCTCACGCGGCGCTCGCCCCCGGGAGGGCGACCCGACCTGCCCCGTGCAGCTCCGTCGGCGTGGCCGGCGCCGAGCCCTCGGCCTCGTCCGCCGTGGTCAGGCCGATGATCAGCAGCGTGCCGCCGACCACCACCACGAGCACGATCACTGCCGCGACGATCCATCGCCGTGGACCCATCTGGACCTCCTCGGTAGGTGTGCCGACGACGCTACGTCGGCGTCCCTAGAGGTACCCGCGGGCCGGCGGCTCAGGTCAGCAGCGGCGGCTCGGTCGCCGCACGGATCTCGTCCTCGGTCACGCCGGGAGCCAGCTCGACGAGCCGGAGCCCGTCGGGCGTCACGTCGATGACGCCCAGGTCCGTGATGATCCGCTGCACGACGCCCCGGCCCGTGTAGGGCAGCGAGCACTCGTCGACGATCTTGTAGGAGCCGTCGCGCGCCACGTGCTCCATGAGCACCACGACCTTGTCGGCGCCGTGGACGAGGTCCATCGCCCCGCCCATGCCCTTGACCATCTTCCCGGGGATCATCCAGTTGGCGATGTCGCCCGTCGCCGAGACCTGCATGGCGCCCAGGATCGCGGCGTCGACCTTCCCTCCGCGGATCATCCCGAAGCTGGTCGCCGAGTCGAAGTAGGACGCACCGCGGCGCACGGTCACCGTCTCCTTGCCCGCGTTGATGAGGTCGGGGTCCTCCTCGCCCTCCACGGGGTAGGCGCCCACGCCGAGGATCCCGTTCTCCGACTGCAGCACCAGCTCGACGTCGTCGGGCACGAAGTTCGGCACCCGCGTCGGCAGCCCGATCCCGAGGTTGACGTAGGACCCGTCGCCCAGCTCCGCCGCGGCGCGCGCGGCCATCTCGTCGTGGCTCCAGGGCATCTCAGGCCTCCTGCTCGCTGGTCGTGGCGGTCGGGGACGCGGGACGCACGGTGCGCTTCTCGATGCGCTTGTCGGCGGCCTGCTCGGGGGTGAGGGGTACGACGCGGTGCACGAAGACACCCGGCAGGTGGACGTGGTCCGGGTCGATCTCGCCGGGCTCGACGAGCTCCTCGACCTCGACGATGGTGGTGCGGCCGCACATGGCGGCGAGGGGGTTGAAGTTGCGGGCCGCCCGCCGGAAGACGAGGTTGCCGTGCCGGTCGGCGCGGTGGGCGCGCACGAGGGCGAAGTCCGCGACGATCGCCTCCTCGAGCACGAACTCCTTCGGGCCCTCGGCCGTCTCGAACACCTGGGTCTGCTTCGCGGGGGAGGCCTTCACGACGTTGCCCTCCGCGTCGTACCGCCAGGGCAGGCCGCCGTCGGCGACCTGGGTGCCGACGCCGGTCGCGGTGAAGAAGGCGGGGATGCCGGAGCCGCCGGCGCGCATGCGCTCGGCGAGCGTGCCCTGCGGGGTGAGCTCGACCTCGAGCTCGCCCGAGAGGTACTGCCGCGCGAACTCCTTGTTCTCCCCGACGTAGGACGCGACCATCCGGCGCAGGCGGCCGGCACCGAGCAGCATGCCGAGGCCGGCGCCGTCGACGCCCGCGTTGTTGGAGAACGCCTCGAGCTCGTCCGCTCCCTGGTCGAGCAGCGCCGCCAGGAGCACGGACGGGATGCCCGAGAGGCCGAATCCCCCCACCGCGATCCGCGATCCCGACCCGATGTCCGCGACGGCCTCCGCGGCCGACGCCACGACCTTGTCCACGCTCGATCTCCCTCTGCTGGTGGTCTGTCCGCCGTCGAGACAACCGGTTCGGTGAGGCACGGTCAACGCCCCGTCGCGGACTGCTCGCAGCGCGACCAGAGGTCGGACGCGCCGTTCACTCACCGAACGCCGGGCTAGGCTGGCCCCCGTGAGCGAGACGGTCGGGATGGTCGGGCGCGCGGCCGGGGTGCTGCGCGCGCTGGCCGAGCTGGACACGGAGGGTGCGCGCACGGCGGACGTCGCCCGGGCGGTGGACCTGCCCCGCCCGACCGTCCACCGCGTGCTCACCGCCCTGCTCGACGAGGGCCTCGTCGACCGCGTGCAGGAGACCGGCCGGTGGCACCTCGGCCCCGAGCTGTTCGTGCTCGGAGCGGCGGCGGCGCGCCGGTACGACGTCGCGCAGGTCGCGCACCCGACGGTCCGTCGGCTGGCCGAGCTGACGGGGGAGAGCGCCTTCTTCTCCGTGCGCCGGGGCGAGGACACGGTGTGCCTGCTGCGCGAGGACGGCGACTTCCCCATCCGCTCGCACGTGCTCACCGAGGGGTCCCGCTTCCCCCTGGGCGTCGTCTCCGCCGGCCTGGCGCTGCTCGCCCACCTGCCCGACCGCGAGGTGGAGGACTACCTGGCGCGGGTGGACCTCGTGCCGTCCTACGGCCGCCCGCACGCCACGGAGCCGCTGCGGCAGCGCATCGCGACGACGCGCACCGACGGCTACGCGACCAACCCGGGCCTCAACGTCGAGGGCAGCTGGGGGCTGGCCGCCGCCGTCTTCGACCGCGCCGGCCGGCCCTCCTGGGCGCTGACCCTGACGGGGATCGAGTCCCGCTTCGCCCAGCCCCGGCGCGCCGAGCTGGGTGCGCTGCTGCTGCGCGAGGCGCACGCCCTCACGGGGCGGCTCTCCGCCGGGCCGAGCGCCGCGGCACCGCCGCGCTGACCGACCGCCACGGCCTCCCACGCCGACCCGCCAGGGCACCTCTCCGAACGGCCGGGACGGGCTCCTGACCTGGCTGGCGGGATCCGGATCCTCGTCTGTTCGACCCCTCACCGACGGACCTAGCGTCTCGTGACGAGCGCCACATCCCCGTCCCACAGGAGGTCTGCCATGCAGGTCGACGAGCTGCTCAAGCCGTTCCCGATCAAGGAGTTCCACCCGTTCCCGCGTGCCCTCATGGGCCCGGGAGCCCACGAGATGATCGGCCCGGAGGCCCTCAAGCTGGGCTTCCGCAAGACCCTCGTCATGACGTCGGGCCTGCGGGGCACGGACATCGTGCACAAGATCGTGGAGTCGATGAAGTACCACGGCCTCGAGGTCGTCGTGTACGACAAGGTCGAGTCCAACCCCAAGGACTACAACGTCATGGACTCCGTGGCGCTCTACCAGGAGAACGAGTGCGACTCGTTCGTCTCCATCGGTGGCGGCTCCTCCCACGACGCCTGCAAGGGCGCCCGCGTCTCGGTCGCCCACGACGGCCGCAACGTGAACGAGTTCGAGGGCTTCAACATGTCCGAGAACCCGAAGAACCCGCCGCACATCGCGGTCTCCACCACGGCCGGCACCGGCTCGGAGACGTCGTGGGCCTACGTCATCACCGACACGACGACGGACCCCGACAACCCGCACAAGTACGTCGCGTTCGACGACGCCTCCGTGGCGACCCTGGCCATCGACGACCCGGTGCTCTACTTCGACTGCCCGGTGGACTACACGGCCCAGTGCGGGTTCGACGTGCTCGCGCACGCCTCCGAGCCGTACGTCTCCCGCCTCAACTTCGAGCCCAGCCTCGGCAACGCGATCCGCGCCATCAAGCTGACCGCCGAGAACCTCCGCGAGGCCACCTGGAACGGCCAGGACCTCAAGGGTCGCGAGGGCATGATGTACGCCCAGTACATCGCCGCCCAGGCGTTCAACTCCGGCGGCCTCGGCATCATCCACTCGATCAGCCACGCGGTGTCGGCGTTCTACGACACCCACCACGGCCTCAACAACGCGATCGCGCTCCCGCGCGTGTGGGCCTTCAACATGCCCGCGGTCTACGGGCGCTTCGCGGACATCGCGGAGGCCATGGGCATCGACACCCACGGCATGACCAAGCCGCAGGCCGCGGACGCCGCGCTCGCCGCCGCGATCCGCCTGCTCCGCGACGTGGGCATCCCCGAGCGGTTCGTCGACGTCACGGCCGACTCGTACTCGAAGAACCGCCTCGGCACCGGCCCGACGAAGTTCTACGAGAACGCGCCCGTCATCAAGGGCGACGCCGACGACGTCGACCGGATCACGAACCACGTGCTCGGTGACGCCTGCACGCCGGGCAACGCCAAGGAGTGCACGTTCGAGACCGTGCGCCCCGTCGTCGAGCACTGCATGACGGGCGACCTGGACGACCTCCTGTCCTGACCGGCGGTCCCCGCGCCGTACCCCCCTCGGGACGTCATGCGGACCGTCGCCCCCGGCCACCGGTCCGCATGACGTCCCGAGCCCGAACCCCCGTCCAGCCCTGCTCAGCGAGGAGCCGTCGATGACCGCCACGCCGACCGACCGTGAGACCCCGACCGTCGAGGAGCCCGAGCTCGACTCCGTCGCCGCCGTCAAGGAGCGGTTCGCCGACGCCGGCTACCTGGCCGACGACCGGCTCGCGACGACCGTCTTCCTGCAGACGCGCCTCGACAAGCCGGTGCTCCTCGAGGGACCGGCGGGCGTGGGCAAGACCCAGCTGGCGCAGACGCTCGCCGAGGTCACGGGCCGGCGGCTGCTGCGGCTGCAGTGCTACGAGGGCCAGGACGAGACGAAGGCCCTCTACGAGTGGGACTACGGCAAGCAGCTGCTCTACACGCAGATCCTGCGGGAGAAGATCGGCCAGGTCGTCGCGGACACGTCGACGCTGACCGAGGCGGTCGAGCGGATCGCGGCGCAGGACTCGGTGTTCTTCTCCGACCGCTTCCTCGCGCCCCGTCCGCTGCTCGAGGCCATCACGTCGCCGCAGCCCGTCGTGCTGCTCATCGACGAGGTCGACCGGGCCGACGAGGCGCTGGAGGCGGTACTGCTCGAGCTGCTCGCCGAGTACCAGGTCTCCATCCCCGAGATCGGCACCGTCGTGGCGACCCACAAGCCCTACGTCGTGCTGACCTCCAACAACACCCGGGACCTGTCGGCCGCCCTCAAGCGCCGCTGCCTGCACCTGTTCCTCGACTACCCCGACGCGCAGCGCGAGCTCGAGATCATCGCCAGCAAGGACACCGGCCTGTCGGCGTCCCTGGCGACCCGCCTCGTCGAGGTCGTCCGCCAGCTCCGCGAGCTCGACCTGCGCAAGGCCCCGAGCATCTCGGAGACCATCGACTGGGCCCGCACGCTCGCCGTGCTGGGGGTCTCCGAGCTGTCCGCCGAGGTGCTGTCCTCGACGCTCAACGTGGTCGTCAAGTACGAGCGCGACCTGGCGCGGGCGCTGCGGGAGGTGCCGCGGCTCGTCGACCCCAACACGACGGTGCCCGAGAGCCTGCACGGGCACGGCCACGGGCACGGGCACGGCCACGGCCACGGGCACGACGACGAGCCGGCCGCGGCCACGGCGGCCCGTGACGCCGCCGACGCCGGCGGACCGAGCGGCAAGGACGTGCGGGCGGCGAAGGACCAGCCGGGCCGGCACGACGAGGGCTACTACGGCGCCCAGGGCACGACGTCCGTCAACGGCCGGTCGGTCCCCAGCGGCCAGGGCGCGCGCTCGTTCGCCGCGGGCTCCCGCAAGCGACCGGTCTGACCCGCGGCGTACGGCGCTGGTGAGGGGCCGGCCGGGAGGCCGGTCGGAGGCTCGAGAGGGAGGGGAGCGCGATGGAAGGCGCCCTGCACCGCTTCATCCGGTTCCTGCGCCTGTCCGGGGTGCGGGTCAGCACCGCCGAGGCGATCGACGCGATGCACGCGGTGAGCACGCCCGGCGTGCTCGACGACCGCGAGGTGCTGCGCTCGGCCCTCGCCGTGTGCCTCGTCAAGGACCGGCGCGACCTGCCCGCCTTCGAGCGGGTCTTCGACCGCTTCTTCGGCCTGCGCGCGCTCGTCGAGGAGGTGGACGGGCACGGGCACTCCCACGCCCACGACGACCTCGAGGACACGGGGACGCTCGAGCAGTTCACCCTGTCCGAGGCCCCCGGGGACCTGCCGCAGGACGGGCACTCGCACGACAAGCCGAAGGACATCAAGGAGTTCTTCAAGCCGGAGGACCTGGCGCAGCAGTACAACCTGCACCAGGAGGCCAACAAGATCGACATGGCCTCGATGACCGACGAGATCATCCTGTCCAACGAGAAGCAGGGCACCATCGGCGAGGCCGCCCGCGTGCAGATCTCGACCCAACGGCTGCACAACCCCGGGAACCCGGGGGAGCTGGCCAGCAGCCCGGGCCTCCACCTGGAGACCGAGCTCAGCGTGGCCGAGGAGCTCACCCTGCTCTCCTGGCTGGAGGAGGCCGAGGCGGGGGAGCAGCCCGACGACCCCGAGCACGCCGCCACGCTGGCGGCGCTCCGCGAGGCGCTGGCCCCCTTCCTGGCCGCCCTGCCCGAGAAGCTCAAGCACCACCTCGAGGCCCTCATGGCGATGGACGTCGAGCTCGAGGGCAAGGAGATCGAGGCCCGGCAGGCCGAGACGGTCGACGAGGCCGAGCGTGCGGCCCTCGAGGAGGCGCTGCGACGCCTGCTGCGCTCGCTCCACGGAGCGCCACGCCCCCGCCGCCGCGCCTCCGCGCGCGGCACCGTCGACGGACGCCGCACGATGCGCTCGAACATGAAGTACGACGGGGTGCCGTTCCGGCCCGTGACGGTCGCCAAGGTCGAGGACCGCCCCCGGCTGATGGTGCTGTGCGACGTCTCCCTGTCGGTGCGGTCCACGGCCCGGTTCACGCTCCACCTCGTGCACGGCCTGCAGGCGGTGGCGGCCTCCGTGCGCACGTTCGCCTTCGTCGCCGACATCGTCGAGACCACCGACCTGTTCGCCGAGCACCGCACGGAGGAGGCGCTGTCGCTGGTGCTCTCCGGCCTGCCCGCCGGGGGCGTGCTCGACGTCGACGCCGACTCCGACTACGGCAACGTGTTCGACTCGTTCCTCGAGACGCACGGTGGGGCGATCACGCGCCGTACGACGCTGGTGGTGCTCGGCGACGGCCGCAGCAACGGACGCGACCCCGGGCTGGGTTCCTTCGCCGAGCTCGCCCGACGTGCGCGGGAGACGGTGTGGTTGACGCCGGAGCCGCGGTACTCGTGGGCGCTGGGGCGGTGCGACCTCCCGGCCTACGCCGAGCACTGCTCGCGGGTGCAGGTCGTGCGCAACCTCGCGGGCCTCGAGAAGGTCACCGAGCTGCTGCCGACGGGGCGTCCGCGATGACCGCCCAGGTGGCGACCGCCGCCGTCGCGCCGGCGCCGCTCGACCCCTTCGGCTGGTCGGTCGCGGGGCTCTACCGCGACGACGTCGTCGAGGTGCGCGCCGTGGGCGAGCGCCGGTCGCGGCGGGGGCTGACGACCGTCCGCACGCCGCACTTCGACCTCACCCCGGCGAGCGGCGGTCGACAGGTGCGCGTCGACCACGTCCTCGGCCCCCACGAGATCGACGACGACGTCGCGGGTCTCGTCGCGGCGGAGCTCTTCGGGCCGGGCTGGCTGCGCGGGGTCGCGCTCTTCGAGCGCGTCTTCACCGGCGTGGTGCGGTCGATGCACCCCGATCCGCTGGCGTCGTGGGACCTCTTCTACGGCAACACCCTCGCGCAGCTCGACCGCCTGCGGGACGTGCCGCCGGGGCCGGGGGGCTCGGGGCACGGCACGATCGCGGAGTACGCGCCGGTGTACGCCCACGCCGAGGGCCTCCTCGCCCCGGGGTCGGTGCTGGAGGTCGGGTGCTGCTTCGGGTTCCTGCCGCTGCGGCTCGCCGCGTCCGGGCGCACCGTGACGGCCTCGGACGTCGCGCCCGGCACGGTGCGGCTCCTCGGCGAGGTGGCGCGGCGCCGCGGCGTACGGCTGGAGACGGTGGTCGCCGACGCCGCCCACCACCCCGGTGCGGACGGGTCCGTCGACACGGTGCTGGTGCTGCACCTGCTCGAGCACGTCGACGCCGACCACGGCCAGCGGATCCTCGCCGAGGCGCTGCGGCTCGCCCGCCGGCGCGTGGTCGTGGCGGTGCCGCTGGAGGAGGTCGCGGAGGAGACGTGGGGCCACGTGCGCACGGTCTCGCTGGACGACCTCCGCGCCTGGGGCGCCGCCACCGGCCGCCCCCACGACGTCCACGAGCTCCACGGCGGGTGGCTGGTGGTCGACGTGGGGTGATGCGCCGAGTTGTCACGTACGCCGCGTTTCGACACGCGGCGTACGTGACAACTCGGCGCGCGCGCAAGAGGTCAGAGCAGCCCCAGCTTCCCCGCCTCGTACACGGCCTCGGCGCGGCGGGACACGCCGAGCTTGCGCAGGATGTTGCCGACGTGGAACTTCGCCGTCGTCTCGGAGATGTAGAGCCGCTCGCCGATCGCCCGGTTGGAGTGGCCCCGCGCGAGCAGCCGCAGGACTTCCTGCTCGCGCTCCGTCAGGTGCTGGTTGCCGGCCGGCTCGGGCGCGTTCAGCCCCCGCACCATCGCGGCCGCGCTCCGTGCGTCGAAGGCGCTCCCGCCGCGGCTCACGTCGCGGATCGAGCGGATCAGCCCCGACGTGTCCACGTCCTTCACGACGTAGCCCCGCGCCCCGACCCGGATCGCCCTCAGCACCAGCTGGTCGTCGAGGAACGTCGTCAGCACCAGCACGCCCAGCCCGGGGTGCTCCGCCACCAGCCGCGCGCACAGCTCGAGGCCCTCCGTGTCCGACGACGTCGACAGCTTGAGGTCGAGCAGCACGATGTCGGGCTGCACGCGCGCCACGACGGCGAGCGCCTCGGCGGCGGTGGAGGCCTCGCCCAGCACCGTCAGGTCGGGCTCCCGCTCCAGGATGGAGCGCAGCCCCTGCCGCACGATCGCGTGGTCGTCGACGAGCACGATCCCGACGGTCCCGGGGGGAGCGACGGGTGCGGTGTGGGCAGGGCTGAGCGTCATGACGGTTCCTCTCGTGGGGGTGCGGCGCCGACCAGGTCGGAGATGAGCGACGACCCGCGGCCGACGATGGGGAGGGGCACGGTGAGCTCGACGCGTACGCCGCCCAACCGCGCCCGGCGGAACGCGAGGGTCCCGCCGAGGTCGGCCACCCGGGCCTCGATGTTGGCGAGCCCGCGGTGGCGGCCGTCGGCGGTCGTGCCCCGCTCGAGCCGCAGCATCCGGGCGAGCTCGGCGGGGTCGCCGCAGCCGTCGTCGGCGACCGTGACGCGCAGCTGGTCGGGCCGGTAGCGGATGCGCACCACGGCCCGGGTGGCGCCCGCGTGGTTCACGATGTTGAAGAGGGCCTCGCCGACGGCGCGGGCCAGCTCGTGGTCGGCGTCGGCGGGCAGCTCGGACACCTGGCCCTCGACGCGGATCTGCACGGCGAGGTGCGGCCGGTGGTGGGCCGTCAGCTCGTGGAGCAGCTCGGGGAGGGTGGCGACGGTGTCGCTGTGCGGGCGGTGCAGCGCGTAGATCGCCCGCCGCAGCTGGTCGACCGCCTCCCGGGTGAGGTCCTTCGCCGTGGACAGCGGTGCGGCCACCTGCTCGACGCCCAGCGCCGCGGCCTCGCCGCGGGCGACCTCGACCGCCATTCCGGCCGACAGCACGAACTGCGTCACCGAGTCGTGCAGCTCGCGCGCGATCCGGTGCCGCTCGGTGTCGACGAGCTCGCGCTGGTGGGCGACGAGGAGCCGCTGCTCGGCGTGCCGGAGCTCGGCCGTGCGGGCCTCCAGGTCGCGGCGCTGGGCCTGCGCCTCGTCGACGAGCAGCTGCGCCCGCCGGTGCAGCGCCAGCCCCGCGTGGTACTGCTCCGACGTGTGCAGCGACACCGCCGCCTGGTTGGCGAGGATCCGCAGCACCGACAGGTCGCCCGGCTCGGGCTCGACCGGGAGCCCGTGGAGCCCCACGAGCGCCCCGATGTGGCGTCCCTCGAGCGACATGGGCACCCGCACCCAGCGGCCGTCGTCGGCGGTGCGCGTGGCGTGGCCGGCGCGGACGGCGCCCAGCTCGCGGCGCACGAAGGCCGGCAGCTGCGTCTCGTCGTCGACGACCTGCAGCCCGGAGCCGTCCGGCGTGCCGGAGCACGCGAGGAACCGCGGCCGGGCGCCGGGCAGGTGGCCGTCGGAGACGGCGAGCAGGGTCCACTCGGCCTCGAGGTGCGCGGCGGCCGCGCGCACGACCTCCTCGAGCAGCCCGCGCGGCCCCTCGACCGTGCGCACGAGGGCGCGCGAGATCGAGTCCATGGCCCGCACGGCCCGCTGCGTGCGCTCGTCGGAGCGCACGTAGGCCCGGTAGTACGACCCCTTGCCGGACCGCACCCCCGTCAGGGTGGCGAGGTCGGGGCGCGCCCCCGGGGCCGGTACGTCGAGGCTCACGTCACCGCCTGCCCTAGAGCGCCGCGCGGAACAGGTCGAGGACGTCGTCCTCGGTCGCGGGGCGCGGGTTCGTGGTCAGGCAGGCGTCGTCGAGCGTGGTGCGGGCGAGCAGGGGGACGTCGGCCTCGGCCACGCCGAGGGCGGCCAGGCCGGAGGGCACGCCCACGTCGTCGGCGAGACGCCGCACGTGCTCGGCGAGGAGCTCCGCGGCCTTCTCCCCGTCGGCGCCGTCGACGTCGAGACCGGCGGCGCCGGCGAGGTCGACGAACCGCTGCGGCACCGCCCGCGCGTTGTAGCGGATGACGTGGGGCAGCAGCACGCCGTTGACGACGCCGTGGGGCGCGTCGAGCAGGCCGCCGACCTGGTGGCTCATGGCGTGGGTGGCGCCGAGGATCGCGTTGGTGAACGCCAGCCCGGCCTCGAGGCTCGCCTGGGCCATCCGGCTCCTCGCCTCGGTGTCGGTGGGGTCGGTGAGCGTGCGGCGGAGGAAGCGGCACACGAGCCCGACGGCGTTGAGCGCGTGCACGTCCGCGAGCGGGTTGTGGGCGAGCGAGACGAACGACTCGATGCCGTGGGTGAGGGCGTCCAGCCCGGTCGCGGCGTTGAGGTCGTCGGGCATGGTCACGAGCAGGCGCGGGTCCGTGACCGAGATGTCGGGCACCAGGGCGCGCCCCATGATGGTCAGCTTCACCGACCGGTCCGTGTCGGTGACGATGCAGAACTGGCTCACGTCGGCGCCGCTGCCCGAGGTGCTCGGGATCATCAGCATCGGCGGGATCGGCCGCGTGGCCCGGTCCACCCCGGCGTAGTCCAGGATGTCCCCGCCGTTGCCCGAGAGGATGGCGACGCCCTTCGCGGCGTCGATGACCGAGCCGCCGCCGATGCCGATGATGACGTCGGCCCCGCTCGCGACGTACAGCTCGTGCGCGGCGCGCACCTCGTGGTCCTTCGGGTTCGGCGTGACGCTGTGGAAGACCACCGGCCGCAGGCGGACGTCCCGCAGGTGCGCGAGGAGCTCGTCGACCCAGCCGGCGGCGAGGATCCCGGGGTCGGTGACCACGAACGGACGCCGCGCGCCGAGACGGGCGGCGGCGAAGCCCGCCTCGGCGAGCGAGCCGACACCGAGCACGATCTCGGGGGCGTGGAACTTGACCAGCGACGTGCCCCGACAGCCGACCACCGGGGGCTCGATCACTCCGACTGGTGCCACGGGCTCCTCCTCGCCGGCAGAGTGACCGGCGTCACTCCACCGACGTCACCCTCCGTCGGGGCAGGTTGCAACCACGTTGCCCGCCCGACCGGCCGGGGTCGCGCCGCCGGGTGGTTCAGCCCTGCGGCTCCCGGTGCACCTTGTGCTGGGCTGCCTGGGCACGGGGTCGCATGACGACCTGGTCGATGTTGACGTGGCTCGGCCGCGTCGCGACCCAGACGATCGCGTCCGCCACGTCCTCGGCGACGAGCGGGTCGCGCACGCCGGCGTACACCTGGTCCGCCTTCTCCTGGTCGCCGCCGAAGCGCACGAGGGAGAACTCGGGCGTGTGCACCATCCCGGGCGCGATCTCCGAGATCCGGATCGGCTCGGCGACGAGCTCGAGCCGCAGCGTCTCGGTGACCACCTTCGTCCCGTGCTTCGCGGCCGTGTAGCCGCCACCGCCCTCGTAGGCCACCCGTCCGGCGGTGGACCCCACGTTGACGATGACGGCGTCCCCGCTGGCCCGCAGGGCGGGGAGCAGCGCCTGGGTGACGCGGAGGAGCCCGATGACGTTGACGTCGTACATCGCCTTCCACTGCTCCGCGTCCGCGTGCTCGACCGCGTCGCTGCCGAACGCGCCGCCGGCGTTGTTGACGAGCACGTGGACCACCTCGCCGGCCGCTGCGGCGAGGCCGGCGACCTGGTCGGCGTCGGTGACGTCGCACGCCACGGCCACGCCGTCGATCTCCTCGGCGAGCGCGGCGACGCGGTCGGCGCGCCGGGCCGCGCACACGACCCGGAAGCCGGACGCCGCGAGGGTGCGGGCGGTCGCGGCTCCGATGCCGCTGCTGGCGCCGGTGACGACGGCGGTACGACGGGGGCGGGGGTCGGTCTCGACGCTCATGCCCGCAGTCTGGCAGCCTCCGGCCCGGCGCCGGAGCAGCCGTGTGCCGGACGGTTGGGCCGGAGGTGGACAATGGCGGTCGGCCCCGCGCGGGGACGACGGCGGGGGACGACAGGACGGAGGGGCGGCATGGATCGCGTCGCGATGATCAGTCTCCACACCTCGCCGCTCGACCAGCCGGGCACGGGCGACGCCGGCGGCATGAACGTCTACGTGCTCGAGCTCGCCCGGCGGATCGGCGCCCTCGGCGTCGCGGTCGACGTGATGACCCGGGCCACCTCGTCGCGGCTGGCGCCCGTCGTGGAGGTCGCCGACAACGTCCGCGTCTGCCACCTCGTGGCGGGGCCCTACGAGGGCATCGACAAGGCCGACCTCCCGGCCCAGCTGTGCTCCTTCGCGCGCGAGGTCCTCCGCAAGGAGGCCGCCGCGCCCCTCGGCCACTTCGACGTCGTGCACTCCCACTACTGGCTCTCCGGGCAGGTCGGCGCCCTGGCGCGGGACCGCTGGGCGGTGCCGCTCGTGCACTCGATGCACACGATGGCGAAGGTCAAGAACAGTGCGCTCGCGGCGGGCGACGAGCCCGAGCCGGCGATGCGTGTGATCGGCGAGGAGCAGGTGGTCGACGCCGCCGACCTCCTCGTCGCCAACACCGACCGCGAGGCCGACGAGCTGGTGAGCCTGTACGGCGCGGCGCCCGAGCGCGTCCGGGTCGTCCACCCGGGCGTCGACCTGGCGCGGTTCCGGCCCCAGCACCGCCCCACGGTGCGCGCCGCGCTCGGCCTGCCGGTCGACGCGCTCGTCGTGCTCTTCGCCGGACGGATCCAGCCGCTCAAGGCGCCCGACGTGCTCGTGCGGGCCGTCGCCGTGCTCCTCGAGCGCGACCCCGCGCTGCGCGACCGCCTGGTGGTGCCGATCGTGGGCGGGCCGTCCGGGTCCGGCCGGGAGCGTCCCGAGGCGCTGGCCGAGCTGGTCCGCACGCTCGGCCTGGAGGACGTCGTGCGCTTCGTGCCGCCGGTCGCGCAGGCCGAGCTGGCCTGGTGGTACGCCGCGGCCGACCTCGTCGCCGTACCGTCCCACAACGAGTCCTTCGGCCTCGTCGCCCTCGAGGCGCAGGCGGCGGGCACGCCCGTGGTCGCCGCCGGTGTCGGCGGCCTCGTGACAGCGGTCCGCCACGAGCACAGCGGCCTGCTGGTGGACACCCACGAGCCCGGCGACTGGGCCCACGCCCTCCGTGGCCTCCTCCGCGACGAGCGGCGCCGCCTCGCCCTGTCGGCCGGAGCGCTCGAGCACGCGCGCGGGTTCGCCTGGGAGCGGAGCGCCGAGGCGACCCTCGCGGCGTACGACGACGCCCGCCGCGCCCTCCGCACCACGACGTCGGGAGGCCGCGCGTGACCGACCGCCCCGAGCCGCCCGAGCCCGAGGTCGAGCACCCCGTCGTCGCGCTGGTGCGTGCGCACCTGGTCGCCGAGGAGGTGGAGCACGAGGAGCTCAGCCCCGGCGTGTTCTCCCTGTCGCTGCCAGGGGAGCGGAAGCTCACCATCCCCGTGCGGCTCGACGTCGGACGGCACGCGCTCGGCGTCCACGCGTTCGTGTGCCGCAACCCCGACGAGAACCACGAGGGCGTCTACCGCTGGCTGCTGCAGCGCAACCTGCGCCTGTACGCCGTCGCCTTCGCCATCGATCGCACCGGCGACATCTACCTCGACGCCCGCCTGCCGCTCGACGCCGTCACGCCCGCCGGGCTCGACCGGCTCCTGGGCTCGGTGCTGACCTACGCCGACGAGTCGTTCAACACGATCCTCGAGCTGGGCTTCGCCTCCTCCATCCGCAAGGAGTGGGAGTGGCGCCGCGAGCGCGGCGAGTCGACCCGCAACCTGGAGGCGTTCCGCGGGTGGCTCGAGGCCGGCGACGCCGAGGCCGGCGGGTCGAGCAGCCTGAACTAGCCCCGCCCCCGCGCCCCGCCCCCCGCGCCCGCCTGCCCCCCGCGGTCGTGGTGCCAGGCCTGCGGAAAGTGGTGGCCTCGCACCACGAACCGGGTGGTGGGTGGGTGGGTGCGGGTGCGTCGGGCTCGCCTGGCCGCCGGCCGCGGAAGTGTGCGCTTGGTACGGCGCGGGCCGGCCCCGCGGCGTACCGATGTCCCATTTCCGGGGCCTGCGCGACGGGCGCCCCCCGCCCCCGCCTGCCCCCCGCGGTCGTGGTGCCAGGCCTGCGGGAAGCGGTGGCCTCGCACCACGACCCGGGGGTGGGTGGGGCTGGTGGGGGAGCGCTACGCCCGCACGTCGCCGGCGGCGTCGGGCACGGGTCCCGCGACCTCGGCGCGGGGCTTCCGGCGGGTGAGCAGCACGCCCGCGATGCAGAGCGTGCCACCGACGAACGCGAGCAGCGGGGGCACCTCGTCGAGGAGGGGCCACGCGAGCGCCGCGGCGAGGAACGGCACGAGGAACGTCGTCAGCGCGAGCGTCGACGCGTTGGTGTGGGACAGCGCGTACGCCCACGTCGTGAACGCCACCGCGGTGGGCAGCAGACCGAGGTAGACGACGCCCAGCACGGTGCCGACCGACGCCGTGCCGGCCACGTCGACGAGCTCGCCGGCCCACGGCAGGCAGACGACGGCGCCGATGACGCAGGCGAGGAAGGTGGTCTCGAGGGGGCCCGCGGAGGCCAGGACCGGCTTCTGGCTCAGCACCCCCACCGCGTACGTCGCGGCGGCGACCACGGCGAGCAGCACGCCGGTCAGGTCACCGCTCTCGTGGCCGGCCGAGCCCTGGGCGATGACGACGACCCCGGCGAAGCCGACCCCCATGCCCACGACGAGCCAGCGGTGCAGCCGCTCGCCGAGGAAGACGGTGGCGAGCAGGGCCACGAGGATGGGGCCGACCTGCACGACGAGCGCTGCGGTGCCGGCGTCGATGCGCTGCTCGGACGCGTTGAGCGCCAGGTTGTAGATCCCGAACCAGGATGCGCCGCACAGCAGCAGGAGCGGCACGTGGCGCCGCGCCGGCCACCGTCGGCTGCCGGCCGGACGCGTGAGCAGCAGCGCGCCGAGCGCCGCGGCCGCGATGAGCAGGCGCCCGAGCGACAACGCGCCGGGCGGCACGTCGCTGCCGAGGTGACGGATGCCCACGAACGCCGAGGCCCACAGCAGCAGCGTGACCGCGCCCGCCGCGACCGGCAGCCACGACGCCGCGGGCTTCCGGGGCGCGTCTGCGGAGGCGGTGCCGGAGGGCACGGAGGGGCGGGCCGAGGTGGTCACGCGGGAACCGTAGGGCACGGCACCGACAGGACGGCACCGCGTTTCGCGCCAGGCTCCGTCGAACCCCTGCCGCGACCCCGCCGGCGACCCCGCCGGGAAGCCCCGGGAAGCCCCGGGAAGCCCCGGGAGCCTCAGAGGTCGAGCTTGTAGCCCAGCCCGCGCACCGTCACCAGGTACTTCGGCTCGCTCGGGTCGGGCTCGAGCTTCGCCCGCAGCCGCTTCACGTGCACGTCGAGGGTCTTGGTGTCGCCGACGTAGTCGGAGCCCCAGACCCGGTCGATGAGCTGCCCGCGGGTGAGCACGCGACCCGGGTTGCGGAGGAACATCTCGAGGAGCTCGAACTCCTTGAGGGGCAGCCGCTGCTCGTTGCCGTCGACGGTGACGACGTGCCGCTCGACGTCCATGCGCACCGGGCCGGCCTCCAGCGTGCTGGGGGACAGGTCCGGCTCCGCACCCCGCCGCAGGACGGCACGGATGCGCGCCACGAGCTCGCGCGGCGAGTAGGGCTTCGTCACGTAGTCGTCGGCGCCGAGCTCGAGGCCGACGACCTTGTCGACCTCGTCGTCCTTCGCGCTCACCATGATGACCGGCACGCTCGACGTCTGCCGGATCTGACGGCACACCTCGGTGCCGGGGATGCCGGGGAGCATGAGGTCGAGCAGCACGATGTCGGCGCCGTTGCGGTCGAACTCCGTCAGCGCGGTGTTGCCGTCGGCGGCGATGGCCACCTCGAAACCTTCCTTGCGGAGCATGTAGGCGAGCGCATCGCTGTAGCTCTCTTCGTCCTCGACGACGAGTACCCGCGTCACGGGCGTTCCTCCTGGTGCTGGGCCGCGAGGGCCGGGGGGGTGGCGCGCGCCTCGGGCGACGGGGTCGTCGTCACGAGCGCGCGGGGCTCTTCGGGGGTGCGGGACGGGGGCGGCACGACCAGCGCCTCGTCCTCGTCGGGCAGGTCGTGGCTGCGCGGCAGGCGCAGGCGGAACGTGGAGCCCTGGCCCTCGACCGACCACACCCGCACCTCGCCACCGTGGACGGCGGCGATGTGCTTGACGATGGAGAGGCCCAGGCCGGTCCCGCCGGTCGAGCGGTGCCGTGCCGGGTCGACCCGGTAGAAGCGCTCGAAGATCCGCTCGATGTCGGCGGCGGGGATGCCGATGCCCTGGTCGGTGACGGCGATCTCCACGAAGGAGTCCAGGCTGCGGGCGGTCACGGCGACGGTCGCGCCGGTGGGGCTGTAGGTGACGGCGTTCTTGACGAGGTTGCCCACCGCCATCGCGATCTGCCCCTCGTTGCCGAGCACGACGAGGTCGCTCTCGCACTGCACCGAGAGCGTCACGGACCGTGCGCTCGCGTCGATCGAGCTCGTGTCGATGGCGGCGTCGATGACGTCGTGCACCGACACGGGGTCGGCCTGCTCGAGGGGGTCGTCGCCCTGGAGCCGCGACAGCTCGATGATCTGCTGCACCAGCACGGAGAGCCGCTCGCTCTCCTTCTTCATCCGCATGGCGAACCGCTCGACGGCCTCGGGGTCGTCGGAGGCCTCGACGACGGCGTCCGACAGCAGCCGGATGGCGCCCACGGGCGTCTTGAGCTCGTGGCTGACGTTGGCGACGAAGTCGCGCCGTACCGCCTCGACGCGGTGCTCCCGCGTGCGGTCCTCGATGAGCGCCAGCACGAGCCGGGACCGCAGGGGGGCGACGCGCGCGACCACGGTGCGCGTCGGGTAGCCCGGCCGCGTCATCGAGATCTCCTGCTCGCGGATCTGCCCGTCGCGCCGCACGTCGTCGATCATCGAGCACAGCACCGGGTCGACGAGCTCGCGGCCGCGCACCAGCCCGAGCGCGTACGTCGGGGCGGAGGCCTTGAGGACCGTGCCGTCCTCGTCCACGACCACGGCGCTGCTGCGGAGCACCGACAGGACGTTCGCGACACCCGGTGGCAGCCGCACCTCCTGCGGGGGCGGCGCGGAGCGCTGCAGCCGGTCGCTCACGTGCCACGCGAAGACGGCCGAGCCCGCGACGAGGGCGCCGAGCAGCGCCGCCACGAAGGCCTGGGTCGTCGGATCCACGCGGCGATCGTACGCGGCGGCCTCCGGTGCCCCTGACCACGAAGACGCCCGGCAGGGGACTGTTCACCGGTCGTTCACGCCACGGGCGCCGCGGGGTGGCGCCGACGCGTAGCGTCCGGCCCATGCGCGAACTCTTCCACGAGCAGCTCGACGGGCTGTTCGACGACCTGGCCACGATGGCCGGCCTCGCCCGCCACTCGGTGGGGCAGGCGACCACCGCTCTCCTCGAGGGCGACGTCGCTGTCGCCGAGGACGTGATCTCGGGCGACCGCGAGATCGACCTGCTCCGCGAGGTCGTGGAGGAGAAGGCGTTCTCCCTGCTGTCCCTCCAGGCCCCCGTCGCGGGCGACCTCCGCGTCGTCGTCGCGGCCCTGCGCATGGTGGCGGAGATCGAGCGGATGGGCGACCTGGCGGTCCACGTCGCCAAGATCGCGCGCCTGCGGGTGCCGGAGATCGCCGTGCCCGAGTCGGTGCGCCCGACCCTGAAGCGCATGGCCACCGTGGCGACGACCATGACGGCCCGCGTGCAGGACGTCATCGCCCACCGCGACGCCAGCGCCGCGGCCGACCTCGTGCTCATCGACGACGAGATGGACCAGCTGCGCCGCGACACGTTCTCCGCGATGCTCCAGGAGGACTGGCCGCACGGCATCGAGGCGGCGGTCGACCTCGCGCTGCTGGGCCGCTACTACGAGCGGATCGCCGACCACGCCGTCTCGGTCGCCAACCGCGTCGTCTTCGTGGTGACGGGGGAGCAGCCGGTCAGCGCCCGCTGACCCGCCCGTCCAGCGGGGCGTCCCACTCCCAGGCCATGCCGACGGTGCCGGGCGGGCAGTCCAGGGCGACGAGCAGCGCCTGTCCCCGCCGGTCGAGACGGATGCGGCGGCGCGGTCGGACCGGGGTGCCGTCCCGCTGCAGCTGGTAGGCCTCGCACCGGCTCGGCAGGTCGTCGGGGTCGAACCGCACGCTCAGCACGTACTCGCGCACCGCGAGGCTGCAGCTGGCGTCGTACGAGGCATCCCTGGGCCCGGGCCCGTCGGTCGTCAGCTCGTAGTCGATGAGCACGCTCTCGCCCCGCTGCAGCGGCTCGTCGTAGCGCAGCGCCACGCCGACCACCCGGTGGTCGGCGTCGAGCACCTCGTGCGCGACCTGTCCGCCGGAGCGCACCGCGAGCCGCGGCGTCCCGGCGGTGCGGTCGTCGAGGAACTGGGTGATGCCCATGCCGGTGAGCCCGTCGGCCTCGGCCCGGCCGACGATCCGGGTGCGGGCCGCGGCCAGCCGGCGGTCGGGTCCGATGACGACGTCGTCGTGGTGCGAGAGGCGGCCGAGCAGCAGGCTGTCGGGGTTCTCGACGGCCTCGGTCACGCGCCGTACGGCCTCCCGCTCGGTGAACCGCGGGACGGTGACCTCGTCGGTACGCCGCTGGACCGGCCCCCGCGGCCGCGGCGGCGGCACGAGCGCCACGAGGGAGCCGCGCGGGACGTCGAGCAGGCACTCCAGCTGCGCCACGACCTCGAGCGACGCGCGCCGGCCCGGCGTGCGGGCGCCCGTCTGCCAGTAGCTCAGCGTCGCGACGCTGATGCGCACCCCCCGCTGCGCCAGCCGGCGCTGGATGCTCTCGAGACCGAGCCCGCTCGCGTCGACCGCGGCGCGCAGGGCGGGCGCGAACTCCTCGGGGCGATCGGGCTCGACGGCGGCCAGCGACACGTCCTCTCCTCGACGTCGGCGGCCGCCGGAGGGGTACGACGACCTCGAACGTCCCAGCGTAGTGCGGCTGCCGGTGGCAGGGAACGACGAAGGGCCCGGATGGTTCCGGGCCCTTCGGTCGTGGAGTGGTGCGGGTCAGCGCCCCTGGTTGGCGACCGCGGCGGCAGCGGCGGCGGCGGCCTCGGGGTCCAGGTACTCGCCACCGGGGACGGTGGGGCGCAGGTCGTCGTCGAGGCGGTAGACGAGCGGCATGCCGGTCGGGATGTTGAGCCCCGCGATGTCGTCGTCGGAGATGCCGTCGAGGTGCTTCACGATCGCCCGGAGGCTGTTGCCGTGCGCGGCGACGAGCACCGTCTTGCCCGACCGCAGGTCGGCGACGACGTCGGACTCCCAGTAGGGGAGGAGACGCGCGATGACGTCCTTCAGGCACTCCGTGCGGGGCGCCTCGTCGCCGAGGTCGGCGTAGCGCGGGTCGCCGCTCTGCGAGAACTCGTCGTCGGGGTCGATCGGCGGCGGGGGCACGTCGAAGCTGCGGCGCCAGAGCATGAACTGCTCCTCGCCGTACTGCTCGAGGGTCTGCTTCTTGTCCTTGCCCTGGAGCGCGCCGTAGTGACGCTCGTTGAGCCGCCACGAGCGACGGACGGGGATCCAGTGCCGGTCGGCCGCGTCGAGCGCGAGCGCCGCGGTGTTGATCGCGCGCCGCTGGAGGGAGGTGTGCACGACGTCGGGCAGCACGCCCGCCTCGCGGAGGAGCTCGCCGCCGCGGACCGCCTCGCCGCGGCCCTTCTCGGTGAGGGCCACGTCCACCCAGCCGGTGAACAGGTTCTTGGCGTTCCACTCGCTCTCGCCGTGGCGGAGCAGGACCAGCGTGTACGTCATCGGGTCAGCCCTCGGTGCTCTCGTCGGCGCCGTTGCTGGCGTCGGGGGTGACTGTGGGACGGGCCGGCTGCGGCTCGGTGCTGCGGTCGAGGCCCTCCCACCACGTCGGGATGGTGACGGCGTCGCCGTGGTCGCCCTCGCCGCCCTCCTCGCCCTCGTGGTGCTCGCCGACGGCGGGCTTGAGCTCGCGGGGCTCGTTGGGGACGACCGGCACCCACAGCTCGCGCGCCGTCTCGCCCTCGCCGAAGGTGAACGGGATCGAGGCGCCCTGGGCGACCAGGTCGCCCTCGACGATGATCGGCGCGTACTGCGCCACGGCCTCGTCGGAGGCCAGGTTGATCATCTCGTTGCCGCGGAGCTCGGTCGGCTCGTAGCCCTCGAGGGTGACCGCCTCGGTCGTGATGGTCGGCGTCTCCGCCGGCTCGACCGTCTTGTTGACGAACGTCGCGATGAGGGTGCCGCTGCCGTCCTGGCCCGAGACGATGACGACGCCGGTGACGGCGACCGGGGCGTCCAGCGAGGCGACGCGGTAGTTCGCGCCGTGGGCCGGGACGTAGGGCCGGTCCGTCTCGACGTCGAAGCCGGTCAGCTTGGAACACCCCGTGAGCGCGGGCACGGCCAGGACCGCACCGGCGAGCAGGAGTCCCGCACGGCGGCGGCCGCGCGCGGAGGCGGGGGAGAAGGTGCTGCGCTGCATCGTGGTTACCTTCGTCGATCGGCGATGGGCGAGGGCGCTCGCGGCAGACCACGAGCGGGGCTGAGCCTAGCGTTCGCGGGCGCCGACGCGCGGGTCGGGTCGCTCACGCGCTCGACGCGGGCCGTCAACGCGTGAGGCCGACGGTGCCGGCGGTGATGGCGATGCCCACGAGGACGGCCGCGGTGGCCACGCTCGTCAGCAGGAGGAGGCGCGTCGCGCCGGTCTTGACGGCCACCCGCAGGGCCAGGTGGCGGCGACCGTCGCGGTTGTCCTGGACCAGTCCCGGGAGCGCGCGGAGGACGTGCACGCAGATGCCGAGCAGCGCGGCCAGCACGACCATCTCGACGACCGGCGGCTCGCCGCGGTGCTGGCCGCCGAGGCCGCCGTAGGACAGGAAGACGGGGTACGTCGCGAACGACAGCGCCCACGGCAGCCACGACAGCACGCCGCCGCGGAGCACGAGGTTGCCGACGAGCGCGACGACCAGCCCGACGACGTACGCCGCGGCCGCGACCAGCCCGTTGGCCACCGCGACCGGGACGAGCGCCAGGGTCGCGCAGGCGACGGCGAACCAGACCGTGCCGGTCTCGAGCACCCCCGTGGCCAGCGGCTTGTCGGTGCGGCCGGCGGCGGCGTCGGTCGCGCGGTCGACGATGTCGTTGTGCCAGCCGAGGATCGCCTGGCCGAGTGCGACGGTGAGGGCCACCAGGCCGACCTCGCTCATCGGGCGGCCGCCGACGAAGGCGGCGAGGGCGACGGCCGCCGCCGTGACGACGAGCTGCCGGGGGTGCGCTGCGACGACCAGGGCGAGCGCGCGCCGTACCCCGCCGGGGAGGCGCAGCCGCCTCCCGGAGCCCGCCGGGACGGGGGCGGTGGCAGGGGTCGGGTCGGTGTCCGGGGTGTCGGGGGTGTCGTCCGAGTGCGCGTGCGTCTCGGCCTCCGTCGTAGCGGCCATGCCTCGCAGTATCGGTCACGGGCGTCCGGTCCGCGAGGGCCGCGACCGGACGTCTTGCGGTGGGCGCGGCACAGGTTCTGTGCTCTTGTCAACCCTCGGGGAGCGTCCTGACCTGCGCAAACAGGCCTGAGAGGGGGATGAGAGCCGTGTTAGACTAGGCAGTCGAGGAAGGGGAACCTGACATATGACTTTCACCGTCGGCGAAACGGTCGTCTATCCCAATCACGGGGCCGCAGTCATCGAGGACATCGAGATGCGGAAGATCAAGGGAGAGGACCGGCAGTACCTGGTGCTGCGGATCGTTGCCCAGCAGGACCTCGTGGTGAGGGTGCCGGCGTGCAACCTCGACCTCGTGGGTGTCCGGGACGTGGTGGACAAGGAGGGCCTCGACCGCGTGTTCGACGTCCTCCGTGCCGACCAGGTCGAGGAGCCGACCAACTGGTCGCGTCGCTACAAGGCGAACCTCGAGAAGCTGCACTCCGGTGACGTCATGAAGGTCGCGGAGGTCGTGCGCGACCTGTGGCGTCGTGAGCGTGACCGCGGCCTGTCGGCCGGCGAGAAGCGGATGCTGGCGAAGGCCCGCCAGATCCTCGTCTCGGAGCTCGCGCTCGCGGAGAGCACCAACGAGGACAAGGCCGAGACCATCCTGGACGACGTGCTCGCCTCCTGACACGACGTTCCAGCGCAGGAGACCCCGGGAACCCCACGGTTCCCGGGGTCTCCTGCGTCTGGACTAGGTTCGCGCCGTGAGTG
The DNA here is from genome assembly GCF_010686755.1 of Nocardioides zeae. Classification (GTDB taxonomy): domain Bacteria; phylum Actinomycetota; class Actinomycetes; order Propionibacteriales; family Nocardioidaceae; genus Nocardioides; species Nocardioides zeae. The sequence continues at coordinate 32,011 of NZ_JAAGXA010000022.1, forward strand.
CTGTGCTGCCGCCCGAGCTCCCGGACCCGTACGACGAGGTCGACATGCTCGACGAACCGGTGCTGGGCGCCGTCGTCGAGGAGGGGCGCGGATCGCTGCCCTTCGCGCTCGTGCACGGCGAGTCGCTCGTCGCCTCGGCCGCCTGGGCGCTCGGGGCCGCCGGCGTGGAGGCGGTCGCGCTCGGGACGCCCTGGGCGGACGTGCAGGAGTCCGAGCAGCCGTTCGTGCTGCACGACGCGCTCTGCCCGCTGCTCGACCCCGGCACCATCGCGGCGTTGGTCCGCCGGGCGATGGACACCGACGCGGTCGTCGTGGGCGTGCGGCCGGTGACCGACACCGTGAAGCTCGTGCGCGACGGCACGCTCGGCGAGACGCTCGACCGGGACGCACTCGCCACCGTCGCGTCCCCCGTCGTGCTGCCCGCCACCGTGGTCGCCGACCTCGAGCGGCTGCCGAGCCTCGACTTCGCGGCGCTCGTGACGGTGCTGCAGGCGCGCTACCCCGTCGAGCTGGTGGAGGTGCCCGCCGCCGCCCGCCGCGTCACGTCGACCGACGACGTGCGGGTGCTCGAGGCGCTCACCCGCCGCTGACCCCGGTCGGTGTCGCCCTCAGGCGACGCCCTCGTCGGTGATCCGCCAGATCCCGTCGTGGTCGCGGGAGACGCAGATGCCCCAGAAGGTGCGGCCGTCCGGCATGCTCACGTCGCCGTTCTCGACGTCTGCGGTGAAAAGGACCTTCGAGCCGCAGGTGTCGGAGACCGTGCCGTCCACTGCGACGAGGTGCATCTCCGTCGGGTGGCTGAACCGGCCCAGGTCGTCGCCGGGACGTCCGTCGATCGCGTTCGCCGTGGCGAAGTCGCGGGCCACGACCGCGTCCAGGTAGGCCTCGACGGCCTCCTCGGCCGTGGCGTCGGGACCCGGGACCGCGATGTCCGCGCGGGGCGCCGACCAGAGCAGCAGGGCCACGAGCCCGACGGCGGCCAGCAGGCCGGGGACCAGGACGAGGGCGACGGCGGGGCGGGAGAGGCGCGCCGGGGAAGCGGAGAACACCTCCGGATCATGGCCCAGGGCGGGAGCTTCTGCTGCGTTTTCCGCGCGGAGGATCAGCCGAGGAGCGCCGCGGCGACCCGGAGGTCCTCGGCGTAGGTCACCTTGAGGTTGGGCGCGGTCGACTCCACGGCGACGATCCGCAGGTCGGTGCCGGTCGCGCCGGCCCAGGCGTCGACGCAGGCGGCGGTGTCGGTGCCGTCGAAGTCGTGCGTGGCGGCCCAGCGGTAGGCCGCCAGGAGCTCCGGCGCGCGGAACGCCTGGGGCGTCTGCACCCCGACCGCCCGCGTCTCGCGGCCCACGCCCGGGACGGGGCCGCCGCCGCGCCGTACGAGCGGGGGCACGGGGGCCGCCGGGACCCCGCCGCCGTGCTGGCGCGCGGCGGTGACGGTGCGCTCGTAGAGGTCGACGGTCGCGAGCGGTCGCGCGGCGTCGTGGAGGGCGACGACGTCGAGGTCGTCGGCGAGGTCGGCCAGCGCGCCGAGCGCGGCCGTCTCCGAGGCGTGGCGGGTCGCGCCACCCACGACGAGGCGCACCTCGCGGTCGCCCAGCTCCGGCTCGAGCAGCGCCGCGACCTCGGCCTCGTCGCCGGGACGCACGACCACGACGAGCGCGGCGACGTCCGGCACGGCGAGCGCGGTGCGCAGGGAGCGCACGAGCACGGGCACGCCGGCGAGCGGCAGCAGCACCTTGTTCACGCCCGCGCCGACGCGCGTTCCCGAACCGGCGGCGAGCAGGACGATCGCGGAGCTCAACGGCCCTCCCCGGACGGACGATTTTCACGGGCGTTACACGGCGTCACGCCACGTCAACACGCGCAGCCTAGTTTCCACTCCCACCAGCGAGTTCTCGGGCCTCGCTCAGGCAGCGGTGCCGTGGCCGCCTGCGAGGTCCGGCCGGCGAAGGGACGACCCATGGGCGGGCAGGAGTGGCGACCGGTCTGCCGCGTGGTCGAGCTGGAGGTCGAGCGGGGGGCGACGGCCCTCGTGCACGGCCAGGCCGTGGCGCTGTTCCGCCTGGCGGACGACACGGTCCACGCGCTCGGCAACCACGACCCCTTCGCGCACGCCTCCGTCATGGCCCGGGGCATCGTCGGGTCGCGTGACGGCGTCCCGTTCGTCGCGTCGCCGGCCCACCGCCACTCCTTCGACCTGCGCAGCGGTCGCTGCCTCGAGGACGAGACCGTCGGCGTACCGGCCTACGAGGTGCAGGTCGTCGAGGGCGTCGTGCTCGTCGGCGGTCGCAAGCAGGACGCGCGGTCCGAGGCCTCCGAGCGCCCGGCCCGCCGCACCGGGTGAGCCGCGAGCGCCGATGACGCTGCTGGTGGGACCCGCCTGCGATGATGGGCGGGCGATGACTGGACGCCGTGGCGAGATGACGATCGACGAGCTGGCCGCACGGGTGGGGATGACCGTGCGGAACGTTCGCGCGTACGCGACCCGCGGCCTCATCGCGGCGCCGCGCCTCATCGGGCGCAAGGGCTACTACAACGAGGACCACGCTGCCCGGCTCTCCCTCGTGCGGGACCTCCTCGACCGGGGCTACACGCTCAACGCCGTCGAGAAGGCGCTCGCCGAGAACCCTCAGGTGCCCGAGAGCCACGCGCTCGACCTGCTCACGCTGCTGACGCGGCCGATCGGCGGCGCGGTCGAGCCCGAGGAGAGCTCCGTGCAGGCGCTGGCCGAGCTCGCCGGCATCGAGCACGACGAGGAGTTCGTGGGCGAGCTCGCCGAGCGCGGCCTCCTCGTGCGGGTCGACCCCGACACGGTGCGGATGCTGCGCCCCGCCCTCGTGCGCGCGGGCGCGCAGGCGATGCGGATGGGCCTCGGCAAGGAGCGGGTGCTCGACCTCTTCGACCAGGCCGCCACCCAGCTCGGTCACATGGCGGAGGCCTACGTGGGCGCCTTCCGCGACGACGTGTGGCAGCGCTTCCTCGACGAGGGCATGCCGGAGGACCAGTGGCCGGTGCTCGTCTCCAGCATCGAGGCGCTGCTCCCGGTCGTCAGCCAGGCGGTGCTGGCGTCGTTCCGCTACGAGCTGGCGCAGTCCATCGAGAAGGTGCTCGCCGCCGAGCTCGGCCAGCTCACGGGCGAGCAGGCCCAGCAGCTGTTCGGCGAGAGCAGCACCCCCGACTGACCCGCGCTCAGGACGTCGGTACGACGAGGGCGGTGGCGATCGCCGCGACGCCCTCGCCGCGTCCGGTCAGGCCGAGCCCGTCGGTGGTCGTGGCGGAGAGGGTGACGGGCGCACCGGCCACCGCGGACAGCACGCCCTCGGCCTCCGCCCGGCGCGGGCCCAGGCGGGGGCGGTTCCCGATGACCTGCACCGCGACGTTGCCGACGACGAAGCCGGCGGCGTGCACGCGCCGTACGGTCTCGGCGAGCAGCGCGACCCCGGGTGCGCCCGCCCACTCGGGGGCCGAGGTGCCGAAGTTGCTGCCGAGGTCGCCGAGGCCGCAGGCCGAGAGCAGCGCGTCGCAGGCGGCGTGGGCCGCCACGTCGGCGTCGGAGTGTCCCTCGAGGCCCTGCGGCTCGTCGGGGAAGTGGAGCCCGGCGAGGTGCATCGGGCGACCCTCCGCGAAGCGGTGGACGTCCGTGCCGACCCCCACGCGCGGGACGGTGGAGGGGGGCGGAGGAGTGGGGGCGGGGCCCGGTACGGTCACGGGAGGATCATGCCGGACGGAGCGGGAGGGGCAGCGGTGAGCGAGGCGCGGGTGAGCGACGACGCCCCGCCGCGTCTGCTGCCCGGGCGCGTCCTCTGGGCGTCCGCCGGCGTCGCGTCCGCGGTCCTCGGCGCCGGTCTCGGCGAGCTGGCCGCCGGCGCCCTCACCCTCCACCAGGGGCCGGTCGTGGGCGCCCGGGAGGCCGCGGCCGCGGCCCTGCCCGCGCAGTTCGTGATCCGCGACGGCATCGACATCGTCCCCGTCGTGACCGGCGCGCCCCTCGTGGTCCTGATCGGGCTGCTGCTCGTCGTGCTCGCGGCGGTCGCCGGGGTGGGGGCCGCGCGAGGGTGGCGCCGCCCCCTGGTCGTCGGCGTCGTCGTGCTGGCGCTCGGCGGGATCGCGGTGCTGCTGCGTCCCGAGCCGTCGCTCCTCGAGCTGGCGCCGGTGGTGGCCGGCACGCTGGGGTTCGCGCTGGGGCTCGTCCCGCTCGCCGGCCTGCTGCGCCGGCTCGGCGTGGCGGTCGACGCGGGCCGGGTCGACGCGGGCCGGGCCGACGGGGGGCGAGCGGCGGGGACGCCCCCGGTCCCCGCGGCGACGCGGCGCGCGTTCATCGGCGCCGCCACCGGTGTCGCGCTGGCGGGCGTGGTCGCGGCCGTCGCGGGCGAGGTCGTCGGACGGGGCCGGCGCGCGGTCGAGCAGGGCCGTCAGCTGCTGCGCCTGACGATGGTGACGCCGCCCACCGAGCCCGCGGGCGTCGGCGTCGGCGTCGAGGGCGTCGCGCCCTGGACCACGCCGGCGGAGGAGTTCTACCGGGTCGACCAGGCCGTTGTCGTGCCGACGATCGCGGCCGAGGACTGGACGCTCCGCATCCACGGCGAGGTCGAGCGCGAGGTGGTCGTCACCTACGAGGAGCTCATCGAGATGACCGTCCGCGAGCAGTGGGCGACGCTCGTGGGGCTGCGCTACGAGGTGGGCGGCGACCAGGTCGGCAACGCGTGGTGGTCGGGGGTGCCGACGAGCGCGCTCCTGGCCCGCGCCGGCGTGCTCACGGGAGCCGATGCGGTCGTGCAGACGGGCGCCGACGGCTGGCGCTGCGTGACGAGCACGCAGGTCCTCGGAGATCCCGGTCGCCGCGCGCTCCTGGCCTTCGCGATGAACGGCGAGGCGCTGCCGCTCGAGCACGGCTTCCCGGCGCGCACGGTCGTGCCGGGGCTGTACGGCGGGGTGTCGGCCTGCAAGTGGGTCGTCGAGTGGGAGGTGACCCGGCTCGAGGCCGTCGCGGACGACTTCTCCGACCGGCCCCTCCAGGCGCCCGTGCGGATCGGTGCCCGCATCGACGTGCCGGAGGACGGCACCACGCTGCCGCCCGGCTCCGTGACCGTCGGGGGTGTCGCCTGGGCGCCGCCCATCGGGGTCGGGGCCGTCGAGGTCGCGGTCGACGACGACGGCTGGCAGCTGGCGGACCTCGGGGTCGCGCGGGAGCACGACGCCTGGGCGCAGTGGAGCGCGACGCTCGACCTGGAGCCGGGGGAGCACCGGGTGCGCGTGCGCGCCCGCGACCGGGTCGGCACGCAGCAGGAGCCCGAGCCGCTCGACGACGGCGCCGGCGCGACCGGGCTCCACGAGGTCACCCTCACCGTCGACGCGGACGCCGACGACGAGGGCTGACCCTCACCAGTTGCGGCGCGTGCCCCGCGGCGGCACCGGGTGGGCGGCGTCGCGGATCACGTAGACCAACCCGCCCGAGCGCGGCAGCCACGCCCGCTCGAACTGCGCCCGCTGGTAGACGCGGCGCACGCCGGAGTTCTTCGACGCGGCGGGGTCGTTGACGATCACGTCGCCCTCCGGCGTGAAGCCGACGATGACGAGCAGGTGACCGTTGGTCGCGCTGATCGGGGCGCCGTCGAGCTCGCCGCGGGCGAAGCTCACCGAGGCGATGAGCGGGATGCCGTAGGCGATGAACTCCTCGGCCTCCCGCAGGTTGCGCAGGCGGGTCACGAAGGCGGTGTGCACGCGCTGGTTGGCGTAGGCCGTGTTGAACGGCCAGTTCCCGCAGCCCTTGTAGGCGTTGTCGTAGACGTTCCGCGCCACGTGGTCGACCCACGGGTCGGGGTGCCCGGCCGGCACCCAGGCGCGCTCGTTGGCCGGGGGGAGCGCGTTGTAGTAGCCCAGCACCATCGCGACCGACGTCGGGGAGCACCAGGCCTCGCCGCCCGCGCCGTACTGCGGGTAGTGGCCCGAGTGGACCATCTGCGAGTACTGCGGCACGTCGAGGGTCTTCGTGATGCCGCGCGGAGCGGAGGCGCGGGTGAAGGTCGTGGGCACGCGGGAGGTCATGGCGCCGATGGAGCTGACCGTCGGGGTGCCGGCGATGCCGCGGACGCGGTAGAGCACGACCTGGAGCTGGTACTGCCGCAGCCCGGTGGCGCTGTGCGTCTTCCAGGTGTCCACGTCGACGAACGCGAGATCGTCGGTCTGGCGGCCCGAGCTGGTGCGCTTGACCCGGTTGTCCCACGCGGCCCAGCGCGCGAGCGTGTCCCAGCTCGTCGTGCGGCCCGAGGCGTCGCGACCGCGGACGTGGACGTCGATGAACGTGTCGCCCGGGGTGGTCGCCTTCCACGACGCGATGAGCTGGGTGAAGCCGAAGCCCTCGGAGACCCACGGCGAGTGCCAGGCACCGCCCTCGTAGGTCTTGCCGTTGAGGGTGGCCGTGAGGCGCGGGTTGGCGATGACGAGGCGGCCCGAGGAGTCGAGCGCGGTGCGGTCGAAGGTGCCGTTGCGGAGCAGGCGGGATCCTTCCCAGGCGCGCCACATGATCTGGCGCGTGGAGTCCGCGGACGCGGGTGCAGCGAGGCCGGGCAGGAGGCCCGTCGCGGACGCGACGGCCGCGCCGCCGACGGCCACGGCCGGCAGCCGCAGCAGGGTGCGCCGCGTCGCGGCGGGCTGGTCGGAGGGCTCGGCGGGGACGGTCTGCTCGCTCACCGCTCGAGCGTACGTCGCGGTGACGCCCGTGTCAGGAGTTGCGGGAGAGACGCGTGGGACGCCCCTCCTTCCCGGGTCGTGGTGGGAGCCCTGCGGAAAGTGGTGGGCTGGCACCACGACCCGGGAGGCGGAGGAGGAGGGGGAGCGGGGGCGGTAGGTTCGGGCGCGTGATCGACCGCGTGATCGACGAGGAGCAGGGGGACACCGCGTCCCCGGGGTCGGACGCGCCGCCGCGGTCGCTCATCGTGACGATCTACGGCCTCTACGCCCGCGAGCTCGGCGGCTGGATGAGCGTCAGCGACCTGATCCTGCTCATGGCCGAGCTCGGCGTCGACGCGCAGGCCGTGCGCTCCTCGGTCTCGCGCTTGAAGCGGCGCGGCATCCTCGTGAGCGAGCGGCGGGGGAGCGCGGCGGGCTACGCCCTGTCGTCGTACGCCCGGGACGTGCTCGGCGCGGGCGACCGCCGCATCTTCGCCCGTCCGGCGAACGACGACGTCGACTGGGTGGTGGCGGTGTTCTCGGTGCCCGAGTCGGAGCGGCAGAAGCGGCACGCGCTGCGGGCGCGGCTCACGTGGCTCGGGTTCGGCACCGTGACGGCCGGGGTGTGGATCGCCCCCGGCCACCTCGTGGACGACACCCGCGAGGTGCTCGCGGCCGAGGGGCTCGACACCTACGTCGACCTGTTCCGGGCCGACCACCTCGGCTTCGGCGCGACGGTCGACAAGGTCGCGCGCTGGTGGGACCTCGACGCGCTCGACGGACTCTACCGCGACTTCCTCGCCGTGCAGGCGCCCGTCCTCGAGCGGTGGCAGGCGGCGGGGGAGCCGTCGGGGGCCGACGGTGCCGCCTTCGCCGACTACGTCCGCGCGCTCACCGCGTGGCGCCGGTTCCCCTACCTCGACCCGGGGCTGCCCGCCGGCCTGCTCCCGGAGGGCTGGAGCGGCACCCGGGCCGCCGACACGTTCTTCGAGCTCCGCCGCCTCCTCGCCGGCCCGGCCCACGACTTCGCCGTGGACCGGACCGCGGTGGACCGGACCGCGGTGGACCGGACCGCGGTGGACCGGACCGCGGGCTGACGGCCCGGCGCCGTGCGCGCCTGACCCGCCTCAGGCCTGCGGCACCCGCAGGCGCTCGTCGGGGATGACGGCCACGCCGAGGATCTCGATGAGCGCCTCGGGCTGCCAGAGCCCCGTGGTGCCGATGCCCGCCATCGCGGGGTAGACCGGCCCGGCCAGCTCGCGCCACGCAGCGCCGATCTCGCGGCCGTGCGCCTGGTAGTCGGGGATGTCGGTCAGGTAGATCGTGATGCTCACCAGGTCGCCCGGCTCGCCGCCGGCCTCCGCCAGCGTCGTCAGCACGTTGGAGAACGCCTGGCGGAACTGCTCGACGATGCCGCCCGGGACGATCTTCATGTCCTGGTCCAGCGCCGTCTGCCCGCCCAGGTAGAGCGTGTTGCCCGCGAGCGTGCCGTGGGAGTAGCCGCTCGGCGCGGGGAGCGACGTGGGGTTGATCGCGACGGGGCTGCTGGACATGGGTCCTCCTCGTGGTGGGCCGCGGCGGCCGCGGCGTCGTCGTTCCGTCGAGATCGACCCTAGACGATCTATTGACGTTTGGCGACGGTCGTGCAAATCTCGCTATATCGAGTCCACGACGTCCGCCAGGAGAGCGACATGCGCTTCGCCACCGTGATCGACCCGGCCCAGCCCGACCGGCCCCGTGCCGCCGTGCTGCAGGGCGAGACCTGGCACGCGCTCGGGGCGGGCGACCTCTCCGCGCTCGTCACCTCGGGCGGTCTCGTCGCGGGTGGCCCCACCCCGCCCGTCGGTGGCCCGATCGCCGGCGCCGTACCGGTCAACCCGCTGCCGTCGCCGACGAAGGTGATCTGCTGCGGCCTCAACTACGGCGACCACATCGCCGAGACCGGCCGCGAGCGCCCGCGGTTCCCGACGCTCTTCCCGAAGTACGCCGACACCCTCGTCGGCCCCACCGACGACGTGGTGCTGCCCGCCGGCGTCGAGGCCGACTGGGAGGCCGAGCTCGCCGTGGTCGTCGGCGCCCCGCTGCGCCGGGCGAGCCGGGACGAGGCCGCCGCCGCGGTGCTCGGCTACACCGTCGCGAACGACGTCTCGGTGCGCGACTGGCAGCGCCGCACGCTCGAGTGGTTCCAGGGCAAGGCCTGGGACGCGACCACCCCGCTCGGCCCCGTCGTGGTCACGCCCGACGAGGTCGACCCCGCCGCCGGGCTCGCCATCAGCTGCCGCGTGAACGGCGTCGAGGTGCAGCGCGACAGCACGGCGACGCTCGTCTTCGACGCCGTCGACCTGCTGGCCTACATCTCCACCTTCACCGTGCTGCGCCCCGGCGACGTGGTGCTCACCGGCACCCCGGGCGGCATCGGGATGACCCGCGACCCGGCCTGGTACCTCGCCGACGGCGACGTCGTCGAGACCGAGGTCGAGGGCATCGGGACCCTCCGCAACACGGTCCGCCTCACCGACTCCTGATCCACCCACCCCACCGGACGAACACCGCGCGAGAACCGAGGAGAACGATGCACATCGACCCCCACGCCGACCACGTGCTCGAGGGCGACAACTCGATGTACGCAGGCCCCTCCGGCCTCGTCGTGCCCGTCGTCACCCGCGGCGGCCTGGAGACCGGCCGCACCGGCCAGTCCGAGGGCGCCCACCGCATCTCCGGCGTCAGCCCGCAGCACACCCCGGCCACGAAGATCTGGTACGGCCAGGTCAGCAACGAGGCCGGCTTCCGCTCGGTGCCCCACCACCACGGCGAGGCGGAGACGGGCGGCTTCGTGCTGCGCGGCCGCGCGCGGATCTACTTCGGCGAGCGCTACGACGACTACGTCGACATGGAGGAGGGCGACTGGGTCTTCGTGCCGCCGTACATGCCCCACGTCGAGTGCAACCTCGACCGCAACAAGCCGTTGACGTGGATGACCTGCCGCACCCCCGACAACATCGTCGTCAACCTCGAGCAGGTCGCCGACGCGGCCCTGCGCGACTGGATGGACCGCCCGTGACCGGGCCCGGCGAGCAGCCCACCTCCCGCACCGTCACCGACGCCCTGGCGCTCACGCCCACCGAGCCGCAGCTCTTCGACCTCGCCTTCACCGCGGTGACGCAGCCGTGCCCGTGGCCCAAGGCGTACGGCGGGGACATGGTCGCGCAGGCCGCTGCGGCCGCCGCCCGCTCGGTCACGGACGGCAAGACGATGCACTCGATGCACTCCTACTTCATGCGGCCCGTCGACATCGGCGCGGAGATTCGCTACGAGGTGGAGCTCCTGCGCGACGGTCGCGGCTACTCGACGCGCCAGGTGCGGGGCATCCAGAACGGCAAGGTCGCCTACGTGTGCCTCGCCGGCTTCGCGGCCGGCGAGCCGGGCGGCACCCACGCGGTGCGCCCGCCCACCGACGTGCCGTCGCCGGACGAGCTGCCGTCGTCCGCGGCGTACCTGGCGGGGGAGGAGCCGGGGAACGGCTCCACGATGACCGCCGAGTCGCGGGCCTACTGGTCGGGCGGCCGCAGCTTCGACATGCGGCACGTGCCCGGGCCGGTCTACCTGCGGGTCGAGGGCGAGCAGGTGCCCCACCAGGCGATCTGGATCAGGCCGTTCGACGCGCTGCGTCCGGTCGAGGGCCTGACCGACGCCCAGCGCGACCTGGCGGCGCTGGCCTACGCCTGCGACTACACGATCCTCGAGCCCGTGCTGCGCACGCTCGGGCTCCCCTGGGCGCAGCCGGGGCTCGTCACGGCGAGCCTCGACCACGCGATGTGGTTCCACCGCCCACCGACCGGCGCTTTCGACGGCTGGTTGCTCTATGCCCAGGAGGCGGTCGCGGCCGACGATGGTCGCGGCACCGGACTGGGGCGCTTCTTCACCGCCACCGACCACCTGGCCACGGTCGTCCAGGAGGGCATGATCCGATCAGGACAAGGGACGTGACATGACCGCTCCGACGCTCCACCCCACCCTGCAGCCCAGCCTCTACCGCGACACCTTCGCCCGCGAGCAGCTCCCGCCTGCGGACCTCTGGCCCGTCCTCGAGTTCACGACGGACGAGCTGCAGTACCCCGACCGCCTCAACGCCGCCACCGAGCTCATCGACGTGCCCGCCGCGCGCTGGCCGGACCGGGTCGCGCTGCGCACGCCCGAGGGCGAGACGTGGACCTACGCCGAGCTCCTCAGGCGCGCCAACCAGGTCGCCCAGGTGCTCACGGAGGACCTGGGCCTCGTCACCGGCAACCGCGTGCTGCTCCGCTCGCCCAACAACCCCTGGACCGTCGCCGCGTGGCTCGGCGTGCTCAAGGCCGGGGGCATCGCGGCCACCACCTTCGCCGCGCTCCGGGCGCGCGAGCTGCGGCCGATCGTCGAGAAGACGCGGCCGACGCTCGCGCTGGCCGACCACCGGTGCGCCGACGACCTCGAGGAGCTGCGCGCCGACGTGGCGCCCGACCTCCGCATCGTCACCTTCGGGGGCGACGCCGCCGACGACCTCGTACGGCGCTGCGCCGCCAAGTCCGGGGAGTTCGCCACCGTCGTGACCTCCGCCGACGACGTCGCGCTCTTCTGCCCCACGTCGGGCAGCACGGGCGTGCCGAAGATCTGCACGCACTTCCACCGCGACATCCTGTCGATCGACCACACCTTCGGCCGCCACGTGCTGCAGCTCCGGCCGGACGACGTCGTCGCGTGCACCGCGCCCTTCGCCTTCACCTTCGGGCTCGGGATGCTCGTCGTCTTCCCCCTCCGGGCCGGCGCCTCGGCCCTCCTCACCGAGGGGGCGCCGCCGCCGGTCATGGCGGACCTCGTCGCCGAGCACGGCGTCACGGTGCTGGCGACCGCGCCGACGGCGTACAAGCAGATCATCGGCGCCGGGAAGGTCGAGCGGCTCGCGGGCCTGCGCGCCGCGGTGAGCGCCGGGGAGCACATCCCGGCGAGCACGTGGCAGCGGTTGCACGACGCGCTCGGGCTGAAGGTGATCGACGGCATCGGCGGCACCGAGATGCTGCACATCTACCTCTCCGCGGTCGGCGACGACATCCGCCCCGGGGCGACGGGGCGTCCGCTCCCGGGCTACCGGGCCACGATCCTCGGCCCCGACGGCGAGGAGCTGCCCCCGGGCGTCGAGGGCCGCCTGGCCGTCCGGGGACCGGTCGGGTGCCGCTACCTGGCCGACGAGCGGCAGCAGGCGTACGTGCTCGACGGGTGGAACCTCACCGGTGACACGTTCACCCGCGACGAGGACGGCTACTTCTGGTTCGCGGCCCGCACCGACAACATGATCGTGTCGGCGGGCTACAACATCGGCGGGCCCGAGGTCGAGGCCGCGCTCGACGACCACCCGGACGTGCTCGAGTCGATGGTGCTCGCCAAGCCCGACGACGACCGGGGCTCCATCGTCTGCGCCTACGTCGTGCTCCGCGACGGCGTCGCCGCCGACCACGACACGGTCCTGCGCCTGCAGGACCACGTGAAGCAGACGCTCGCGCCGTACAAGTACCCGCGCGAGGTGCGTTTCATCGACGCGCTGCCGCGCAACGCCAGCGGCAAGCTCCAGCACTTCGCGCTCCGTGCCCGGCTCGAGGAGGAGGCCGCCGCTCGCACCGCGGCCGCCGCCCCCGTCCCGGCCGGCTCCTGAGAGGACCTGACATGAAGATCGCGATCATCGGCGGTGGGCCCGGCGGGCTCTACCTCGCCGCCCTCGTCAAGCAGCTCGGCCCCGACCACGAGATCACCGTCTGGGAGCGCAACGCCCCCGAGGACACGTTCGGCTTCGGCGTCGTGTTCTCCGACGAGACCCTCGGCGGCATCGAGTCGGCCGACACGGCGGTCTACGCCGCCATGGAGAGCGGGTTCGCCCGCTGGACCGACATCGACGTCGACGTCGACCGCCACGAGTTCACCGTGGGCGGGCAGGGCTTCGCGGCGATGAGCCGCAAGGACCTGCTGGCGATCCTGCAGGAGCGCGTGGCCGCGCTGGGCATCGACGTGCACTACCGCACCGAGGCGCCGGACGTGGCCGAGCTGCGGGAGACCCACGACCTCGTCGTGGCCTCCGACGGTCTCAACTCCCGCATCCGCGACCGGTACGCCGACGTGTTCCGCCCCGACCTGGACCGGCGGCACAACAAGTACATCTGGTTCGGGACCGACAAGGTGTTCGAGGCGTTCCAGTTCATCGTGCGCAACACCGAGCACGGCACGATGCAGATCCACGGCTACCCCTACTCCGACGCCGGCTCGACCTTCATCGTCGAGATGCACGAGGACGTGTGGCGCCGCGCCGGGCTCGACGCCACCGAGCACGAGGAGCTCCCGCCCGGGGTCTCCGACACCTACGCGGTCGAGCGCATCCGCGAGCTCTTCGCCGACGTGCTCGACGGCCACGAGATCCTCACCAACAACTCGAAGTGGATCAGCTTCACGACGGTGCGCAACGAGCGCTGGCACGACGGCAACCTCGTGCTGCTCGGCGACGCCGCCCACACGGCGCACTTCTCGATCGGCTCCGGCACCAAACTGGCGATGGAGGACGCGCTCGCCCTGGCCGCGTGCCTGCACGAGCACGCCGACCTCGAGACCGCGCTCGCGGCGTACGAGACCGAGCGTCGGCCCGTGGTCGAGTCCACGCAGCGCGCCGCGCAGGCGTCGCTGGAGTGGTTCGAGCAGATCGGGATGTACGCCGACCAGGACCCCGCGCAGTTCGTCTTCAACCTGCTGACCCGCTCGCGCCGCATCACGTTCGACAACCTGCGCGAGCGCGACGAGCAGTTCGCGGCGCAGATCCAGGCGGCCTTCGCGGAGCAGGTCGCGGCGGCCGGACCGGCCCGCGACGGCGCGACGCCGGCCATGTTCCAGCCGGTGCGGATCGGCGAGCTGGAGCTCGCGAACCGGGTGATGCTGTCGCCGATGGACATGTACTCCGCCGTCGACGGGGTGCCGCAGGAGTTCCACCTCGTGCACCTCGGCTCGAAGGCGCTCGGCGGCGCCGGCATCGTCATGGCGGAGATGACCTGCGTGTCGCCCGAGGGTCGGATCACGCCCGGCTGCCCCGGGCTGTGGACCGACGAGCAGCGCGACGCGTGGGCGCGGGTGACGTCGTTCGTGCACGAGCAGAGCCGCGCGAAGATCGGCGTGCAGCTCGGCCACTCCGGCCGCAAGGGCTCGACGCGCCTCATGTGGGACGGGATCGACCAGCCGCTGGAGACCGGCAACTGGGAGGTCGTCGCGCCCTCCGCGCTGCCGTACGGCGAGGGCTGCCACGTGCCGCGCGAGGCGACGCGGGCCGACCTGGACCAGGTGGTCGCCGACTTCGTCGCGGCGGCCCGCCGCGCGGTCGAGGCGGGCTTCGACCTGATCGAGGTGCACGCGGCCCACGGCTACCTGCTGTCGTCGTTCCTCTCGCCCATCTCGAACCGGCGCACCGACGAGCTCGGCGGACCGCTCGAGAACCGGCTCCGCTTCCCGCTCGAGGTGTTCGACGCGGTGCGCGCCGCGGTGCCGGCCTCGATCCCGGTGACGGTGCGCATCTCGGCCACCGACTGGATCCCCGACGGGAACACCGCCGACGACGCGGTCGAGATCGCCCGGGCCTTCGTCGCCCACGGCGCCGCGGCCATCGACGTCTCCTCGGGCCAGGTCGGCAAGGAGGAGCAGCCGGCGTTCGGGCGGTCGTACCAGACCCCCTTCGCCGACCGGATCCGTCACGAGGTGGCCGCGGCCGCCGGCGTGCCTGTCATCGCCGTGGGCGCCATCTCGTCGGCCGACGACGTGAACTCGATCTTGCTCGCGGGGCGCGCGGACATCTGCGCCCTGGGCCGTACGCACCTCTACGACCCCAGCTGGACCCTGCACGCCGCGGCGGAGCAGGACTACCGGGGCGACGGGGCACCGTGGCCCGTGCAGTGGGCGGCCGGTCGCCGTCGGCCGCCGACGTCCCGCACCGACCGGGTGCCGCCGCGGCTCTCGCTGCTGCGGGCGGGCGCCGACGACGGGGTGCACGTGCGGTGGACGCCGCAGAAGCCGGTCGCCGCGGTGGCGGTCTGAGCCGTTCGTGGAACCTGGTCGCGAGGTCCCCGTCGCCGTCGGGTCGACCCGCTCCCGCGTGGAGTGGATCGACACCGACGCGGCGGGGATCTACCACAACAGCACCGTCGTGCGCTGGGTCGAGGCGGCGGAGGCGTCGCTGATGCGTGCACGGGGGCTGTCGGGCTACTTCCCGGCGGCCCCCCGCGTGCGCTACGAGGTCGACTTCCTCGCGCCGCTGTTCTTCGGCCAGGAGGTCGTGACCACCCTGGCGGTCGCCCGGGTGGGGCGCTCCTCCATGCGGTTCACCTTCGAGGTGCGCGGCGAGGAGCACGACGGCCGACCGGCGTACGTCGCGGCCCGCGGCGCCTACGTCACCGTGCACCTCGACCGGAGCAGCGCCGACCACGGGACCGGTGCGGCCGCAGCGCCGTGGCCCGACGACTGGTTGGTGCGGCTGGGCGTCGACGGTCGGTAGGTCGGGCGGTAGGTCGGGCGGCAGGTCGGGCGGCAGGTCGGGCGGCAGGTCGGGCGGCAGGTCGGGCGGGGCTGCGAAATGTGGCTCTTGTGACTGATCCGTGGGTGGTTGAGCGCGTCTGGGAGTGAGGACACGCCGTTCCTGCCTAGGTTCTGGACTTGCGAAGGAACAGGACCGAAGAGCAAGGAACGGCGTGCAATCAGCGACTC
>NZ_JAAGXA010000023.1 GCF_010686755.1 Nocardioides zeae
GCGTGGGACACGAAGGCCTCCTGGTGTGTGAAGCGGTTCCTTAGACAGCTCCACTTCACATCCGGAGGCCTTCACCTTTCAGACAGGCTCACCGACGCTGGTCGGTACAACCTCCCTGGACATCACACCTAGGCCAACCCTCCCAGCACGCGCACCGGCGGCGCGACGGCGTTCCTTCATGCCTGTAGAGGCGCGCAGCGCGCTTGCCTGACTGACGTCGGCGCCTCGAGGCGCGACAGAAAAAATCCGAGGCCACTTTTCCTCCCGAGATCGGTGGCACGGATCCGGCCACCCGTGGGGGTGAATCGGACCTGATCGCTAGAGCGTGGACCAAGTCACGTGCGGCGTCGACGCCCGCGGCTGCAAGCTTGTGGATGACGGCGAGCCCCTGCCCGCGCTCCGCCCCCAGCGATATGGGTCAGCGTCTGCGGGTGTGTCCCCGTGCACCAGAAAGCCGGAGGGCCTCGCGGTGCACCACCTCTCGGTTTCGCCCCGGCCGTCTCGCCCCGCCAGCCGCCGCCGTAGCGGCGGCGGGCGGCGCCCGATCGCGCTGTTCTCGACGTTTCACTTCCGACTGGACTGCGGATGTATATTGCGTACCCTACCAGGGTGGACAAATAAGCGGTCCACTGAACTCGTACGAAAGGGCCGCACGTACCGCCGTGGTCAACAGCAGTGAGCGCGACGAGGGCATGCCACTGGGATTGTCCGACCCACCCATCGCCCTTCCGAACCTGCCCGCCCCAGGAGCCCGCATGTCCCACCCCCGATGGACCCGACGCACCCTCGTTGGCGCAGCCGCGTGGTCCGCCCCCGCCGTCGTCGCCCTCGCCGCCGCACCTGCCGCTGCGGCCTCGGCCGCGCCACGGCTGATCTTGGACCTCGGGGCGACGTACATGGCCCCTGCCGGCAACTTCTACGACGTAGTACTGAGCGGCGCGACTATTACCTCGACCGCGCCCGTGCCCGCGGGAACTCTGAGCCTGATCGTGACCTTTCACAACAGCGCGGGCGAACCGGATGACGGCGAACCCATCTTCATCTCGAGCCGTATGACGGGCTGGAACTCAGCGGCGCCGCCTGGGACCTCTGTGGCGGCAGTTACCTACGTCTACGGTGGTTATCTCCACGGAGTGCTGGCACTACCCCGCGTAGCAGCCTTCGGCACGGGCTACGTCGCCTCGCACCGCTGGGGGCGCGGCACCTTCACCGTCACGGTCTCGAGCGCAGGCTTCGCGGCATCCTCGGCCACTGTGACCACCCCCCAGACCCAGTCACGACGACGCTCTACTGGCGCACCGCCAGCTGAGCGGCGCCCGTCGGACTAAACGGTCGGCACGCAGCCTGAACCGCGACCGCCCAGCTGCCATGCACTCACGCAGCGACATAGGCGCAAGACGCTTCAGGACGTTTGCCGGGCGAGGTACCTGGCTCCTGCCCGTCTGGTCGGTCCGCTCCCACGCTGAGAAGACTGCCGGAGCCGCCGAGCGTGGTTGGCGTCAAGCATTACTGCCGCCGACTCGCCCCGGGCGCCGACGACGGTCGGGACGGACCTCGGGAATCTCGTTGAGCTGGACAGTGCCGGACCGCCGCTGCCTCGGCCCTTGCGCAGCAGGTCCTCGCGACAAATGTGGGCGAGATGTGGGCGAAGCGGCCCTGAAAGCCTGCTGACCTGGGCGTTCACACGTTGAAGCGGAACTCCACCACGTCGCCGTCGGCCATGACGTACTCCTTGCCCTCCATGCGCACGCGACCCGCTTCCTTGGCCTTCGCCATCGACCCCGCGGCGACCAGGTCGTCGAAGGACACGATCTCGGCCTTGATGAAGCCCTTCTGGAAGTCGGTGTGGATGACACCGGCCGCCTCGGGCGCGGTGGCGCCCTTGGGGATCGTCCAGGCGCGCGTCTCCTTGGGCCCGGCGGTGAGGTAGGTCTGCAGGCCGAGGGTGTCGAACCCGACGCGGGCGAGCACCTCGAGGCCGGGCTCGGTGACGCCGGCCTCGGCGAGGAACTCGGCGGCCTCCTCCTCGTCGAGCTCGATGAGCTCCGACTCGAACTTGGCGTCGAGGAAGATCGCCTCGGCCGGGGCGACGATCTCGCGCATCTTCGTCTTGAGGTCCTCGTCGGCGAGCTCGTCCGCGTCGCAGTTGAAGACGTAGAGGAACGGCTTGGCCGTCAGCAGGGACATCTCCCGGAGGAGGCTGCGGTCGATGTCGGTCGCGATGATCGGCGCACCGGACTCGAGCGCCTCCTTCGCGGCCTTGGCGGCCTCGAGGTTCGCGACGAGGTCCTTGACCTTCCGCGACTCCTTCTCGAGCCGGACGACCGCGCGGTCGACGGTCTCGAGGTCGGCGAGGATCAGCTCGGTCTGGATGGTGGAGATGTCGTTGGCGGGGTTGACCTCACCGTCGACGTGGGTGACGTCCTCGTCGCGGAAGACGCGGGTCACCTGGCAGATCGCGGAGGACTCGCGGATGTGGGCGAGGAACTTGTTGCCCAGGCCCTCGCCCTCGCTGGCGCCGCGCACGATGCCGGCGATGTCGACGAACTCGACGGTCGCCGGGAGGATCTTCTGGCTGCCGAAGATCTCGGCGAGCGTGGCGAGCCGCTCGTCGGGGACGCCCACGACGCCGACGTTGGGCTCGATCGTCGCGAACGGGTAGTTCGCCGCGAGCACGTCGTTCTTGGTCAGCGCGTTGAAGAGCGTCGACTTGCCTGCGTTGGGGAGTCCGACGATGCCGATGGTGAGAGCCACGGGGCGGCAGTCTACGGCGCGGCGCGCCCTGCTCCGTCACCGGCGAGCACCCCGCCCTCCTTCCTCCCGACGTGGGAGGCTCGGGGCATGACGTCAGGGGAGACCGTCCAGCCCGTGCCGGTCGCGTTGCGCGAGCCGGCCCACCAGGTGTCACCGCGGGCGGTGACCTACTGGCGCGTCGGTGCCGGCATCACCGCGTCCGTCGTGACGGTCCCGCTCGTCGTGGTCGCGCTGGTGTGGCCGGACCGACCCTGGTGGTACCTCGTCCCCGCCGCCCTCGTCGTGCTCCTGCTCCTCGGGTGGACGGCGATCATGCCGTCGTTCCGCTACCGCGTGCACCGGTGGGAGCTCACCGACGACGCCGTCCACACCCGCAGCGGCTGGCTGAGCATCGACGAGCGCATCGCGCCCCTCTCCCGCGTGCAGACCGTCGACTCCTCGCAAGGCCCGCTGCAGCGCGCCTTCGGCCTGCGCTCCCTCACCGTGACGACGGCGTCCGCCGCCGGGCCGATCACCATCGCCTGCCTCGACGTCGGCACGGCCCAGCACCTCGTCGCCGACCTCACCGCCATCACCGGCGCGAGCCAGGACGACGCGACGTGAGCGACCCCTACGGCTACGGCGCCCCCGGTTCTGCCCCGCCACCGCCCCCGTGGCCGCCCGCGCCCCCGCCCCCGCCGGCCGAGGAGTGGCAGCGGCTCGACCGGCGCCTGCTCGTCATCAGTCCGCTCCAGGTGCTGCGCGGCTTCGCCGTCCCCATCATCTTCAGCCTCATCGGGATCGGCACGCAGGCGGGCGTCTGGACGCTCCTCCTCGTCCCCGTCTCGCTCGTCGCCGCCGGGTTCTTCGGGGCACTCCCCTGGCTCACCACGTCGTACCGCCGCACCCCCACCCAGCTCGAGCTCCGCACCGGCTGGCTCAACCGCAAGCGGCTCACCGCGCCGCTCGACCGCGTCCGCAGCGTGGACCTGACCGCCTCGCTCATCCACCGCGTGCTCGGCGTGACGAAGGTCGAGATCGGCACCGGCGTCGACGACGAGCGCATCACCCTCGAGGCCGTCGACGTCGCCGAGGCCCGTCGCCTCCAGCAGGAGCTGCTCGACCGGGCACGACCGGGTACGGCGGGGGTCGGACCCGACGTCGTACCCGCGGCGCCCGCGGCGGGAGGCCCGGCACCGGCCGAGGCCGGCCAGGCCGAGGAGCAGCTGGCAGCGCTGTCGTGGTCGTGGCTGCGGTTCGCCCCCCTCAACGTCGCCCAGATGGCGATCGTGCTCGGCGCGTGCGCCGGTGCCTCGCAGTTCGTCGACGACCTGCCGTTCGCGGACGTCGACCACGCCCAGTCGGCGTACGCCTGGGTGACGAGCCAGGTGCTCGTCCTCGTCGTGCTCGTCGCCCTCGGCGTCGCGGCGGTGCTGTGGCTCGTTATCGCGGTGGTCGGCTACGTGCTCACGTGGTCGGGCTTCCGGCTCGTGCGGCTCCGCCCCGCGGGACGGCCCGAGGAGACGTCGATCCAGCTGCGCGCCGGCCTCCTCACGACCCGCTCCACCACCGTCGAGGAGCGGCGGGTCCGCGGCGTACGGCTCACCGAGCAGGCCCTCATGCGGGTGGCCGGTGGAGGCGAGCTGGCGACGCTCGCGACCGGGGTCGAGGAGGGCACGACCACCGTCGTGCCCCCCTGTCCCTCCCCCGTCGCCGTCAGCGTCGGCCACGAGGTGCTCGGCGCCCGGGAGACCGCACCGCTGCAGGTCCCGCTCGCGCGGCACGGGGGTGCCGCGCGCCGGCGTGCCCACGTGCGGTGGCAGCGCCTGCCGCTGCTCCTCGTGCTCGTCGCGGTGGGCCTGACCCTCGGCTTCGAGGGCCCGTGGTGGCCGCCGGTGCTGGTCGCCGTGCTCCTCGGTGCGTTCGGCGTCGTCGGCGCCGAGCAGTCCTACCGCCACCTCGGCCACGCTCTGACCCACCGGCCCGACGGAACGCCGTGGCACGTGGTGATGGGGTCGGGCGGGTACGACCGCGTGCGCACCGTCCTCGAGACCGACGGCGTCATCGGGTGGGTCGTGCGCCAGTCGTTCTTCCAGCGACGCCTCGGCCTCGCGACCCTCGTCGCGACGACGGCCGCCGGTCCCGAGTCGGTCGAGCTCCGCGACGTGCCGCTCCCCGAGGCCCTGCGCCTCGCCGACGCCGCGACGCCCGGGCTGCTGACGCCGTTCCGGGCGCGCTGACGGGCGCTGAGGCGGCGCTATAGCCTCGGGCGGGTGCGCATCGCGACCTGGAACGTCAACTCCCTCCGCTCCCGCATCGACCGCGTCGAGGCGTTCCTCGAGCGCCACGACGTCGACGTCCTCGCCCTCCAGGAGACGAAGGCGAAGGTCGAGCAGCTGCCGCTGATGGGGCTGCAGGCGCGGGGGTACGACGTCGCTGCCGCCGGCATCAGCCAGTGGAACGGCGTCGCGATCATCAGCCGGGTCGGCATCGAGGACGTGTCCGTCGGCTTCGACGCCATGCCGGAGTTCGGCGAGCCGCCCGTCGCCGAGGCGCGCGCGATCGGCGCGGTCTGCGGGGGCGTGCGCGTGTGGTCCCTCTACGTGCCCAACGGACGCAAGATCGGCGACCCGCACTACGTCTACAAGCTCGACTGGCTCGCCCGGCTCCGCGCCGCCGCGACCGCGTGGGTCGGCGAACCCACCGCGCTGGTCGGCGACTGGAACATCGCCCCGCTCGACACCGATGTCTTCGACATCAAGCAGTTCGCCACCTCGACCCACGTCACCCCGCCCGAGCGGGCGGCGTTCGAGGGGTTCGTGGAGGACGGGTACGTCGACGTGGTGCGCCCGCACGTGCCCGAGCCCGAGGCGGGCTACACCTACTGGGACTACTACCGGCAGCGCTACGAGCGGAACCGCGGCATGCGGATCGACCACGTGCTGGCCAGTCCGTCGTTGGCGTCCCGGGTGACGGGCGCGTTCATCGACCGCGAGGAGCGCGGCGGCGCCGACGGGCACGGCAAGGGCGCATCCGACCACGCGCCGGTGGTGGTGGAGGTCGCGTAGGGCCGGTGCCTCGGCGGACGATCTGACGCACCGGGTGGGTCGAATCCTCCGCGTCCGTGGGCCCGTCTGCAGGCGATGCCGGGTCACTCGCGGCGGATGAACCGCAGCTTGCCCGTGCCGAGGCGCTCGACGAGGTAGAGCGGGTCGTGGACCTGCCGGTGGTGCTGGTCGCAGAGTAGGCACCCGTCCTCGACGTTGGTGGCGCCACCCCGGGCCCACGCGGTGAGGTGGTGCGCCTGCGTCTGGTGCGGCGGTCGGTCACAGCCCTCGGCGACGCAGCCGCCATCCCTGATCGCCATCGCGGTGCGCATCGCCCTGGTGTGGAAGCGAGCCGTGCGGCCGAGGTCGAGCACCTCGCTCTTGGCGCCCAGCACCGCCGGGATGATCCGCGCCCCGCATGCCAACCGCCGCGCCTCACCGGCACTGATCGCGCCGCCCGTGTCGAGCGACGCCGTCGCCAACCCGCCGAGCAACGACTCCAGCGTCATCGTCACCAGGACGGTCGCCCCTGTCCCGCCCGCGGCGGGCAGGTCCTTCTGGTCGAGCATCTCGAGCAGCTGTTGGAACGCCAGCCCGTACCGCTCCGGTGTCGGACGCTCCCTGCGGAACCGCTGCTCGGGATCGTCCGAGCTGTTGAGGTGCTGCGGCGCCGCGTAGGCGTCGAGCGCCTTGCGCAGCATCGCCCCGTGGAGCTCGGGCAACGTGAACCGTCCGTGCACACGACCACGGCCGTCCGAGACCATCGTCAGACGCGATGCAGCGCGGGCCTCCCGCTCCTCCTTCTCCAGCACGGCGGCCTCGTGCGCCTCGCCCACCTCGGGCGCGATGACGGTGAGGATCTTCTTCCCGATCGCTCGCAGGGCGCGGGCGTCGTGATCGGCCGCGAACCCGACCAGCGTCTCCTCCGCCTCGAGCCGCAGCTCGACCGGCAGGTCCCCGGGCAGCTCGTCGAGCGCCGACACGATGACATCGGCCTGCTCCACGTTCACCGCCCCGGCCGCGCACCCCGTCGCCAGGTGCGTGCCGCACCTGCCCGTGATCGCGTCCCCCACCCGCGCGAACCGGTACGCATCGCGCCGGGTCAACGCCGTCGCGTTCGCCCACCACACCGCCGCCGTCGAGGCACCGTTCTCCCGGTGGACCTCCAGCTCCTCGGCCCGTGCCAGCAGCACCGCCGCCAGCGCCGAGGCCCGCGCCACCAGACGCTGCACCGCCACCAGCCCCGCGCCGGCGTCCGCGGCGCTCATCCAGTCCAGGCCGTCGAACGTCAGTGCCCCCGAGGCCCCGCCGATCGCCGCCACCACGGGATGGTCGACGTCACCACCGACATCCACCGGGACACCGGGCGCCGCCCACCCCGCGGGCTCCACGGCGGCCGGGGGCGGCACCTCGTCGTGCCGGCCCGGAGGGACGAACACGGTGGAGTAGGAGTTGTCCGCCTCCGCCGGCCACTCTCCCGTCGCGAACGCGTGCTCCAACCAGTCCGGCACCGGCGGCTCCCCGCCGCCGGCGTCACCAGATGAGCTGACCCCCGTCATGCCCACCACTCAACACGGCCCCACCGACAGTTCCGGCGGGCCCGTCCCCAGGGTCAGCCGAACATCTCCCCGCAGGTCTCGTCGGCGTACTCCTCGAACGCCTGGGCCTCCGGGGAGTCGTCCCCGTCGTCGGTGTCGAGCTCGTCGAGCTCCTCGATCTCCTCCGTGGTCATGCCGTCGACCCGCTCGAGCGCGGTGACCAGCTCCTCGAACCCGGCCCGGGCGTCCGCCGGGATGTCCTCCGGCGTCCCCGTCTCGGTGAGCACCTCGACGGCGCGGCCCGTCTCCCACGGAGCGTCCGACTCCTGGAGGGCGAAGACGAAGAGCACGCCGTACATCTCCTCCACCGCGTCGCAGAACTCCTCCGTCGTCGCGTCGTCCGGCGCGTCCGAGGCGTCGTCACCACCCAGCGTCAGCACCAGCGTCACCACGAGCGCGACGACGAGCACCACCGCGACGCCGATGACCGGGCCGACGACCTTCCAGGCGATGCCCCCGCCCGGACCGCCCGGACCAGTCGGACCAGCGGCCGGCCGCACGTGCCCCGTCCACGACGTCCCGTCCCACCAGCGCTCCTGGCCGGGCTCCGCGGCGTACCACCCGGCAGGCGTCCCGCCCTGCTGACCGCCCGGCTCTCCCGGGCCCTGCTTCTCGTCCATTCCGTCCCCCGATCGGTCGCGAGGGTCCACGCTCCCACGGACCGGCGACACGTACGCACAACTCCCATCTCGACGCCCCCGCCGCGGCATACATGACAACTCGACGCCCCCGCCGCGGCATACATGACAACTCGACGCGCAACCCCGCCGAAACACAGGTTTCCTACGCTCCGCGGCATGGCCTCCCGGTACCGCTTCCCCGACGCACCCCTCGACGCGGGGGTGGGGCCGGTGCGGGCGGCGACGTACCTCCCCTCCACGCCCGACCACCTCCTCTGGGGACGGCTCCCCTGCCGCACCGACGCCCCCGTCCTCCGTGTCGATCCCGGCGCCGAGGTCACGGTCGACACCCTCAGCCACGAGGGCGTGCTCGAGGACCAGGGGCGCGACCCGCGGGCGTTCTTCGCGTCGTACGGGGTCGACGGCGAGCAGGTGCTCACGGACGCAGTCGCCCTCGCGGCGAGCGACCGCGCGCACACGCCGGGCCCGGACGGACCCCACGTCGTCACCGGGCCGATCGCGGTCACCGGCGCCGAGCCGGGCGACCTCCTCGCCGTGACCATCGTCGAGACGCTCCCCCGCGTGCCCTACGGCGTCGTCTCCAACCGGCACGCCCGCGGCGCGCTGCCCGGCGAGTACCCCCTCGACGGCCTGCCCCTCGTCTCCGCCTTCGCCGCGCTCGCCGAGCACCCGGACCCCGCGACGGGACGGATCGCGTCGTACGGGGAGATCCCGCTGACGCGGGCCGGGTACGACGCTCCTTCGGCCCCGCGGGCCCGGTTCCCCCTCGCGCCGTTCCTCGGCATCGTCGGGGTCGCCGTGGACGACGACGTCCGGCCCCACTCGGTGCCGCCCGGGGCCCACGGCGGCAACCTCGACATCAACCTCCTGACGGAGGGCGCGACGCTCTACCTCCCGGTGCAGGTCGCCGACGCGCTGGTCTACGTCGGCGATCCCCACTTCGCGCAGGGCGACGGCGAGGTGGCGCTCACCGCGATGGAGGCCAGCCTGCGGGCCACGGTGCGGCTCGACGTCGTGCCGCGCGCGGAGGCCGTCGCCCGGTTCGGCGACCTCGTCGGCCCGCTGGCCGAGACCCGCGAGCACCTCGTGCCGACCGGCCTCGACGAGGACCTCGACGTCGCCGTGCAGAACTGCGTGCGCGCCGCGATCGGGCTCCTCGGGGCGCGCTACGGTATGGAGCCGGCGCAGGCGTACGCCTACCTGTCGGCCGCGACCGACTTCGACATCTCCCAGGTGGTCGACGTCGTCAAGGGCGTGCACGCGCGGATCCGCACCGCCGACTTCGCGCACCTCGGCGAAGGTGCCGCGCGGGACGGGCGCGGCACGCGATGATGCGCCCATGACCGACGGCACGCCCGACCCGCTGCCCGACGGCCTGATGGACGCCTTCTGGGACTACGAGGCCGCCCTGATGTCCGACGACCTCGCCGCCCTGGACCGCCTCTTCGCGCCCGGCCCGGCGACGCTCCGCACGGACGCAGCGGGCACGCTCGTGGGCCACGACCAGATCAGCGCGTTCCGGGGCGGGCGGGGTGGCGCCCCGCGCCGTACGGTCGTCGACATCCAGGTGCAGGTCGTCGACGACGGCAACGCCCTCGTCGTCGCCACCACGGAGCTCGCCCGCGGCGGGCGCGGCGCCCAGACCCAGCTGTGGCAACGGCAGCGCGACGGCTGGGTGGTCACGGCGGCGCACGTCTCCGTCAGCCCGCCCGCGATCGACACCCGCGTGTGGCGGGTCGTCGGCGACCCGCTGGTGACGGGCGCGGAGGACGGTCCGCTCGCCCGCGAGACGATCGCCGTGAAGGACCTCTTCGCGGTCGCGGGGCAGAAGGTCGGCGCCGGCAGCCCGGCCTACCTCGCCGCCGCCCCCGTCGAGACCCGCACCGCCCGCGCCGTGCAGAAGCTCCTCGACGCCGGCGCGGACGTCACCGGCATCGCCCGCACCGACGAGTTCGCGTGGAGCCTGTTCGGCGACAACGCCCACTACGGCACGCCCCCCAACCCGCACGCGCCCCGCCGGCTGTCCGGCGGCTCGACGTCGGGCTCCGCGACGGCCACGAGCCTCGGCCACACGAGCATCGCGCTGGGCACCGACACCGGCGGGTCCATCCGCGTGCCCGCGTCGTGGCAGGGCCTGTGGGGCATCCGCACCTCCCGCAACGCGGTCGCCCGCGACGGCCTCCTCGCCCTCGCCCCGACCTTCGACACCGTCGGCTGGGCCACCCGCGACCCGGACCTCCTCGCCCGCGTCGGCGACGTGCTCCTGCCCCCCGCGCCGCCGCCCGCGACCAGCGACGTCGTGCTCGCCACCGACCTCCTCGCCCTGGCGGCGCCGGACGTGCGGGCCGCGATCGAGGAGTTCGCGCGCGGCTGGGGCAACGTCGTGCGGGAGCCGTTCGACGCCCACGACCTCGACGCGTGGCGCACGACCTTCACCCTCGTGCAGTCGGCAGAGGCCTGGAAGCAGCACGCCACCTGGGTGGCCTCGCGGCTGCACACCCTGACGCCCGCCGTCCGCGGCCGCTTCGAGGCCGCCGCCCGGCTCGACCCGGCCGAGGTGAACGCCGCAGCGCACAGCCTCACCCGCCTTCGCCTCGAGATCCGGCACCGGGTCGCGGACCGCATCGTGCTCCTCCCGACGACCCCCACGGTCGCGCCCCTGCCCGGCGGCGCCGACCAGTCGCTGCGCGAGACGATGCTCGGTCTCACCTCCATCGCGGGGATCGGCGGACTGCCCGCCGTCACCGTCCCGCTGCGCACCGCGGAGGGCCTGCCCTGCGGCGTCTGCCTGGTCGCCGCCCCCGGTCGCGACCGCGACCTGCTCGCGCTCGCGCGCACGATCCCCCGGCCTGCCTGAGAGGCCCGACCGCCCGACCGCCCGACCCGTCGAAACGGTCGTTACAGCCGCGAAACGCGGCGACCGGTCCGTGAAACACGGGCTCCCTACTGTCGCGCTCAGCCGACAGGAGGAGCACAGGTGCGGATCGACGAGCTCAACGCGCTCGACGCGGCGACGGCGCGCGCGACGCTGGCCCCGGCGGCCGACGTCGGCTGGTGGCTGGACGCGCTGGTCGCCGGTCGGCCCTACCCCGACGCACCGGCGCTGCTCGCGCTGGCCGCCACCGAGGCGGCGCGCTGGACCGACGCCGACGTGGAGGGCGCCCTCACGCACCACCCGCGGATCGGCGAGCGCCCGACCGGCGACGGCCCCGAGGCCGCGCTGAGCCGCCGGGAGCAGGGCGCCATCCGGGTCGGCAGCTCCGACGCAGCCGACCTCGAGCCGGCGATCGCGGCCGGGAACGCGGCGTACGAGGACCGCTTCGGTCGCGTCTTCCTCATCCGCGCGGCCGGCCGCAGCCGGTCCGAGATCCTCGCCGAGCTCGACCGGCGCCTCACGAACGACCCCGACGCCGAGCGCGTCGAGGTGCACGACCAGCTGGCGCAGATCGCGCTGCTGCGCCTGGAGGGCCTGCTCGAGGGGAGCACCACGTGACCACCTGTTCGACCCATGTCCTCGACGCCGCCCGCGGCGTACCGGCCGCCGGGCTGGAGGTCACCCTCGCCACCCCCGCCGGCACGACGCTGGCCACCGCCACCACCGACGCCGACGGCCGCATCCGGTGGGACGGCCCGCTCGCCGCGGCCGGAGGTACGGCGCAGCTGGACCCCGCGACGTACGTCGTGTCGTTCGCGACGGGCGACTGGTACGCCGCCGCGGGCCGCGACACCTTCTTCCCGCACGTCGACCTGACGGTCGCGCTGAGCGGCGCCCACGTGCACGTCGCGCTGCTGCTCAGCCCCTACGCCTACACCACCTACCAGGGGAGCTGACATGGCCGACGGCGACATCGTGCTCGGGGCGAACCAGTACGGGAAGGCCGAGTGCCGCCTCGTCCGGATCGACCGCGACACCCCGGTGCACCGCATCACCGACCTCACCGTGACCGCCCAGCTGCGGGGCGACTTCACCGCCTGCCACACCGACGGCGACAACAGCCAGGTCGTGGCGACCGACACCCAGAAGAACACGCTCTACGCGTTCGCCCGCGAGCACGGCATCGCCACGCCGGAGACCTTCCTCATGACGTTCGGCAGCCACTTCGTGGAGGAGTTCACGTGGGTCACCGGTGGACGCTGGGAGGCCCAGGCCCACGCCTGGGACCGCATCGTCACCGGCGACGGCGAGCACGACCACTCCTTCGTGCGCCGCGGTGACGAGGTGCGCACCACCGTGGTGCAGAAGGACGGCGACGCGACCTGGGTCGTCTCCGGGCTGAGCGGCTGCACGGTGCTGAAGTCGACGGGCTCGGAGTTCTCGGGCTTCCCCCGCGACCGCTACACGACCCTCGCCGAGACCGACGACCGCATCATGGCGACGTCGGTGACGGCGTGGTGGCGCTACGCCCCCGAGACGCAGGCCGAGCTCGAGGAGCTCGACTTCGACCGCCTGTACGACGCGGTGCGCGCCGTCCTGCTCGCCACGTTCGCCGAGGTGCACTCCCTCGCCCTGCAGCAGACGCTCTTCGCGATGGGACGGCGCGTGCTGGAGGACCACCCGGAGATCGCCGAGATCCGGCTGTCGTGCCCCAACAAGCACCACTTCCTCGTCGACCTCGCCCCGTTCGGGCTCGACAACCCCGGCGAGGTCTTCTTCGCCGCCGACCGGCCCTACGGGCTGATCCAGGCGACCATCACCCGCGAGGGGCAGCCCGAGGTCCCCCAGGCGTGGGCCACCGTGCCCGCGTTCGCCTGAGGCCGGCGCGGTGCGCGTCGACGCCGTGCGCGGCCGTCGGGTCCTCGTGGGCGACACGTTCCGGCCCGCCACCGTCGTGGTCCGGGACGGCCGGGTGGCGGCCGTCGAGGACCTCGACCACGACGTGGCCGGGGAGGTCCTCGAGGCTCCGGACGCGGCGTACGTCGTTCCCGGCGTCGTCGACACCCACGTCCACGTCAACGAGCCGGGGCGCACGGAGTGGGAGGGGTTCGCGTCCGCGACGCGGGCCGCGGCGCTGGGCGGGGTGACGACGCTCGTCGACATGCCGCTCAACGCGATCCCGCCGACCACGACGGTCGCGCACCTGCGCCTCAAGCAGGCCGCGGCCCGCGGCCAGCTGGCGGTCGACGTCGGGTTCTGGGGCGGCGCCGTGCCGGGCAACCTCGCGGACCTCGCGCCGCTCTGGGACGCCGGGGTGCTGGGCTTCAAGTGCTTCCTGTCGCCCAGCGGCGTCGACGAGTTCCCCCCGCTCGACGCCACGGAGCTCCGGGCGGCGCTGCGCGAGGTCGCCCGCTTCGACGGACTGATGATCGTGCACGCCGAGGACCCGGCCGTGCTGGCGGCAGCGCCCCAGCGGCCGGGCGGGTCCTACGGCGACTTCGTGCGCTCGCGGCCCCACGAGGCGGAGACCGCCGCCATCCGGCTGGTGCTCGACGGCGCCCGCGAGACGGGCGCGCGGGTGCACGTGCTGCACCTGTCCAGCGCCCGCGCGGTCCCGATGATCGCCGACGCCCGTGCCGAGGGGCTGCCGGTCACGGTGGAGACCTGCCCGCACTACCTGGTGTTCGCGGCCGAGGACGTCCCGCACGCGGCGCCGCAGTTCAAGTGCTGCCCGCCGATCCGCGACGCCGGCAACCGCGACGACCTGTGGGCCGCGCTCGAGGCGGGGATCATCGACTGCGTCGTCTCCGACCACTCCCCCGCGACCGCCGAGGAGAAGGGCCGCGGCGACGGCGACCTCCAGCAGGCCTGGGGCGGGATCGCGGGCCTGCAGGTCGGGTTCGCCGCCATGGCCACCGAGGCACGGCGCCGCGGGATCCCCCTGGAGTCCGTGGCGCGGTGGATGACGCGGAACACGGCCGACCTCGTCGGCTTCGGGCACAAGGGCCGGATCGCGGTGGGGGCGGATGCCGACCTCGCCGTCTACGACCCCGGTGTCGACCTCACGGTCGACGCGACGGCGCTGGCGCACCGCAACCCGATCTCGGCGTACGACGGGGTGCGGCTCCGCGGCGCCGTGACGCACGCGGTCGTGCGCGGCGACCTGGTCGACCGCGCCCGTCCCGACCCTGCCTGGGGGCGTCAGCTCGAGCGGGAGTGATCCGGCTCGGGCTCGTCGTGGCGCCACGCGGTGCGTTGCTCGTCGAAGGCCGGGAGCCCGGCGCGCTGCCGCACCCAGCCCCAGGCCAGCGGCCCGAGGAGCAGGAGGGCCGCGCCGATCATGCCGACGGCCTCGGGCGGCACGCCGAGCAGCTTGAGGCCGGTGAGCGACAGCACGATGACGATGCCGCGGCGGATCACCGACTGCGACACCCACGCCGCCATCCGGGCGCCGAGGAACGTGCCCGGCGTGCCACCGAGCACGAGCGGGACGAGGATCGCCCAGTCGACCCCCGCGACGACGACGTGGCCGATCGCGGCGGCCATCACCAGCGGTACCGCCTGGACGAGGTCGGTGCCGACGAGCCGCACCGCCGTCAGCGTCGGGTAGAGCAGCAGCAGCGCCACCATGATCACCGACCCCGAGCCGACGGAGGTGATGCCGACGAGGAGACCGCCGAACGCCCCCACCAGCACCGTCGGCAGCGGCCGCAGGCGGACCGTCTCGTCCGGCGCCTCGTTGCCGTCGCGCACCAGCCGGAGCTGCAGGAAGACCCGCAGCGTGTAGGTCACCGCGGTCAGCAGCAGCGCGGCACCGATGGCCGTCGCGACGAGCTCCTCGGCGTCGGCGCCGCCGATGCGGTGCACGATGAACCCGCCCGCCAGCGCGAACGGCACCGAGCTCACCACCAGCAGGCCGGCCAGCCGCATGTTGGGGGCGCCGTGGCGCCAGTGCACCGCCGCTCCGACCGACTTGTTGACCGCCGCGGCGACGAGGTCGTTCGCGACGGCCGCCGTCGGCGGGATGCCCAGGAAGATCAGCGCCGGCGTCATCAGGGCGCCGCCGCCCATCCCGGTCAGGCCGACCACGATGCCCACGCCGAAGCTGACGACCAGGACGGCGAGCGCGGAGAGCGTGAGGAGGTCGGCCACGAGCGGGAACTCTACGGAGCCGATCGACCAACCGGACTCGATCGTCTCGATGTGGACACCTCGGGCGGTGCCCGGTTCAGACCGCGGCGTCGAGACCCGCGAGCACCTGCTGCTTCGTCGGCGCCCCGGCCGCCCGCGTGACCTCGCGGCCGGCGGCGTCGAGCACGAGCGTCGTCGGGGTGCGCAGGATCCCCAGCGTGCGGGTCAGCTCCAGGTGGTGCTCCGCGTCGACCTCGACGTGCGCGACGCCCGGAACGACCTCCGCCACCTCGCCGAGCACGCGCCGCGTGGCCCGGCAGGGGGCGCAGAAGGCCGACGAGAACTGCAGCAGCGTCGCGCGCTCCCCCGGCGTCTCGACGAGACCCGCCGCGACGACGGCGTCCCAGGCGGTGGGCTCGCCCGGCTCGGCGCTGCTCGCGGCGGGGGCGGTCGCCCGCGGCGTACGGCGCGCGCCGAAGCGCCCGTCGACACGAGCGCGCCAGGCGCCGACGCCCAGGGCGAGCACGACGGCGACGACGAGGATCACGGCTCCGGTCACGGAGGGGACAACGGTGCTCGGGGCGCGGATGTTCCGGGTGGCGTCGACCGGGGCGCGCAATGGGACGTTGGTGCCGCGCCGAGCGCGTCCGGGGCGCACCAACCGCACCGGGCCGGGCCGTTCCGGGCCGTTCCGGGCCGGGCCGGGCCGGGCCGGGCCGGGCCGGGCCGGGCCCCTAGAGCCCCACCCGGTCCGCCAGCTCCCGCGCCAGCGCGAAGGCCGACGTGGCCGCGGGCGACGGCGCGTTGCGCAGGTGGCTCACGACGCCGCCGGTCGTGGAGATGACGAAGTCGTCCACGAGGCGTCCGTCGCGGCCCACGGCCTGGGCCCGGACGCCGGCGTGCGTCGCGCCCGAGAGGTCGGCCGCCGTCAGCGAGGG
Source organism: Nocardioides zeae (assembly GCF_010686755.1). Taxonomy (GTDB): domain Bacteria; phylum Actinomycetota; class Actinomycetes; order Propionibacteriales; family Nocardioidaceae; genus Nocardioides; species Nocardioides zeae. The sequence goes on from NZ_JAAGXA010000023.1 coordinate 15,964, forward strand.
GACGTAGCGTGCCGCCGCCGCCACGAACGCCCGCGGGCTGACGGCCATCCGCACCTCGGTGATGCCCGTGCGCCAGAACCGCCGCCCCACGCGCCACGTGCCAGGCCAGGCGAGCGCTGCCGCCGTCGGCACGAGCATCGCCGTCGGGCCGAGGCTGGTCTCGCCGCCGATGTGCCGCGTCACGTGCACGCCGAGGAACGGCAGGGTCGGGTCCGGCACTGGGTAGACCATCCCCCGCACCACCGGCGGCTCGTCCGCGGGGCGCGGTCGCAGCACGAGGTAGGCACCCCGGAAGGGCACGATCCGCGGGTCAGCCGGGGCGCCCGAGCGGCGCGCGAGCCGGTCCGCCCGCAACCCGGCACACACGACGACGCGGGCGGCGCCCACGTGCGTCGTACCCCCGTCGTCGTCCGCCAGGTCCACCACCGCACCGTCGCCGCCCGGTCCGGGGGCGATGCCGGTGACCTCGGTGCCGAGCCGCACCTCGGCGCCCTCGGCCGCGATCTCCGCGGCGATCGCCCGGGCCACGGCGCCGTAGTCGACGATGCCCGTGCCGGGCGCGTGCAGCGCCGCGACCCCGGTGGCGAGCGGCTCGACCTCGCGGATGCCGGCGGCGTCGACGCGGCGCAGGCCCGGCACCCGGTTGGCCCGTCCGCGGCGCTCCAGCTCGTCGAGCCGGCCGAGCTCGTGCTCGCCGAGCGCCACGACGAGCTTGCCGCAGCGCTCGTGGGGCAGGTCGTGCTGCTCGCAGTAGGCGTACATCTCGCGGGCGCCCTCGACGCACAGCCGCGCCTTCAGCGACCCCGGCTCGTAGTAGATCCCGCCGTGCACCACGCCCGAGTTGTGGCCGGTCTGGTGCGCGGCGACCTCGGTCTCCTTCTCGACGACCAGCACCCGCGCCCCGGGGCGCCGCCGCAGCGCCTCGCGCGCCACCGCGAGGCCGACGATGCCCGCGCCGACGACCACGACGTCGTACCTGTTCGCCACGCGCCGATCATGCACCGCCCGGGCGACCGGCATCCACCGGACCGCCCGCACTCACGCCGTCCGGCGGCCGAACGGCTGGCCCGAAACACACTGCCCCACCACCGAAACACACACGAAACGGCCGTTTCTTAGCGTCAGCCCCATGACGCCGTCGTCCGGTCCCCCCGCCCTCCCCGCGCAGGTCAACCCACCGCCGCGCCTGCTCATGGGACCGGGCCCGATCGACGCCGACCCGCGCGTGCTGCGGGCGATGGCGGCGCCGCTGGTGGGCCAGTACGACCCCGTCATGACGGGCTACATGACCGAGGTCATGGGCCTCTACCGCGGCGTGTTCCGCACGACCAACGAGCACACGCTGCTCGTCGACGGCACGTCCCGGGCGGGCATCGAGGCGGCCCTCGTCAGCCTCCTCGAGCCAGGTGACCGGGTGCTCGTGCCGGTCTTCGGCCGCTTCGGCCACCTGCTCGTCGAGATCGCGGAGCGCTGCGGCGCCGAGGTCCACACCGTGGAGCGCCCGTGGGGCGAGGTCTTCGAGCCCGAGGAGCTGGAGGTGGCGGTCCGCGCCGTACGCCCCAAGGTCGTCGCCGTCGTCCAGGGCGACACGTCGACGACGATGTGCCAGCCGCTCGCCGACCTCGGCGAGATCTGCCGGCGCCACGACGCGCTCCTCTACTGCGACGCCACCGCCTCCCTCGGCGGGAACGCGTTCGAGACCGACGCGTGGGGCGTCGACGTCGCCAGCGCCGGGCTGCAGAAGTGCCTCGGCGGCCCCTCCGGCAGCGCCCCGATCACGATCGGCGAGCGCGCGGTCGCGGTCATCGACGGCCGCCGGCACGTCGAGGCGGGCATCCGCGAGGAGTCCGACGTCGCACGCGAGCGCGGGGTGCGGATCGCGTCGAACTACCTCGACCTCGCCCAGGTCATGGACTACTGGGGACCGCGCCGCCTCAACCACCACACCGAGGCGACGAGCATGTTGTACGCGGCCCGCGAGTGCGCCCGCATCCTCCTGTCCGAGGGGGTCGACGCCGCGGTCGAGCGCCACCGCGTCCACGGCGCCGCGATGCTGGCGGGCGTCCGCGGGCTCGGGCTCGCCGTCTTCGGCGACGTCGCCCACAAGATGCACAACGTCGTGGCCGTCCACGTGCCCGACGGCGTCGTCGCCGACGACGTCCGGGGGGCGATGCTCACCGACTTCGGGATCGAGATCGGCACCTCGTTCGGGCCGTTGCACGGCAAGGTCTGGCGCATCGGCACCATGGGCCACAACGCCCGCCGGGACGCCGTGCTCCTCACGCTGGCCGCGCTCGAGCAGGTGCTCCGCGCGGCCGGCGCCCCGGTCGTCGCGGGCGGCGGGGTCGGCGCGGCGCTGGAGTCCTACGCCGACACGCCCCCAGGACCGACCCCCGACACCACCCCGGGCGCCGCCGCGTGAGCGCGGAGGAGGTGCTGGCGCGCTGCAGCGAGCTCGACCTGTTCTCCGCCTCGACCACGGGGCTCGAGCGCACCCACCTGACCCCCGAGCACGCGCTGGCCAACCGTCGTGTGGCGGCCTGGCTCGCCGAGGCCGGGATGCACACCTGGCAGGACGCCGCGGGCAACCAGTGCGGCCGCATCGAGGGCCGCACCCCGGGGCTGCCCGCCCTGGTGCTCGGCTCCCACGTCGACACGGTGCCCGACGCGGGCAGCTACGACGGCATGCTCGGCGTCGTCATGGCGATCGACGTGGCGCGCAGCCTCGCCGCGGAGGTCGCGACCTGGCCGTGCGCGCTCGAGGTCGTGGCGTTCTCCGACGAGGAGGGCACCCGGTTCGGCACGGCCCTGCTGGGCAGCAAGGCCTTCTCGGGCCAGTGGGACGACACGTTCTGGGACCTCCGCGACCGCGAGGGCGTCACGCTCCACCAGGCCTACCTCGACTTCGGCCTCGACCCGCGCCGCCACCACGAGGCGGCCCGGGACCCGGGGTCGCTGGTCGGCTACCTCGAGGCCCACATCGAGCAGGGCCCCTACCTCGAGGCCGCGGACGCCTCGCTCGGCTACGTCACGACGATCGCCGGCGCCCGCCGCTTCCGCCTCACCGTGCACGGGGAGGCCCGGCACGCGGGCGGCACGCCGTACGAGCGCCGCAAGGACGCCCTCGTCGGCGCCAGCCTCGCCATCACCGCGATCGAGCGCATCGCCCGCGAGCGCGGCGTGATCGCGACCGTCGGCCGCATCGAGGCGAGCCCCGGTGCGGTGAACGTCATCGCCGGCCGGGCCGACCTCAGCCTCGACCTCCGCGCCCCCCTGGACAGCGCCCGCGACGCGGCCTGGGACGTGATGGCGGCCGACATCGCCGCCACCTGCACCGCCCGCGGCCTGCGCTTCGAGGCGATCGAGACCCACGCGGCGCCCGCCGCGCCCTGTGCCGGCTGGCTGCAGCAGGCGGTGCGCGACGGCATCGCCCGCACCGGCGACCCCGACCCCATGGCGCTGTGGAGCCGGGCCGGGCACGACGCCATGGCCGTCGCCCGCGTCACCGACATCGGGATGCTCTTCCTCCGCTGCTTCGACGGGATCAGCCACCACCCCGGCGAGGACGTCCGCGAGGTCGACGTCGCCGCCGGGCTCGTCGCCCTGGAGGAGGCGGTGCGTTCCGCCGTCCGCGCGTACGACGCGGGAGCGACCACCGCCGTGCCCTCGCCCGCCGTCGGGCTGGGGGTGTGAGCACCGTGCGCATCGACGAGCGGATCGCGACCCACCGCGGCGCGCTGTCCCCGCAGGAGCGGCGGGCGGCCGACACCCTGCTGGAGCACCTCGACGACCTGGCGACCTACCGGGCGGCCGAGCTCGCCGACCTCGCCGGGGTCTCCAAGGCGACGATGAGCCGGCTGTTCCGCAGCCTCGGCTACAGCGACTTCGACGAGGTGCGCGAGCACCTCCGCGCGATCCGCTCCATCGGCGAGCCGCGCGCCACCGACGGCCCCGCGAGCCTGCCGGTCCACGCGCGGGCGGAGGCCGCGGCGATCGCCGCGGCGCTGTCCCGGCCGGCGATCGCCGACGCCGTCGCCGCCCTCGCCGACGCCGCGCACGTCCACGTCGTCGGCTGGCGCAACAGCCACGTCGTCGCCCTGCACCTGCGCCAGCAGCTCGTGCAGGCCCGGCCCCACGTCCGGCTGGCACCGGCCCCGGGCCAGGTGGTCGGCGAGGAGCTCGCCGACATCGAGCCCGGCGACGTCGTCGTGGTCGTCGGCTTCCGACGCCGCCCGGCCGGGTTCGGGGCGTTCCTCGCCGAGGTCGCGCGCACCGGCGCCCGGGTCGTCCTCGTCGGCGACCCCAGCGCGGCGGAGCACCTCGGCCGCATCGGCGCTGCCGGCATCTGGGTCGAGTGTCCCGTGGGGACCGACCTCGCGTTCGACTCCTACGCCGCGGCGATGAGCCTCGTCGCCGTGCTCGCCGACGGGGTCCTCGCCCGCCGCGGCGCCGCCGGTCGCGAGCGCGTCACCAGCATCTCCGCGACCTACCAGCGCCTGGCGGAGGTGGAGTGATGGACCTCGCCGAGCTCCGCGGCGTGCGGGTCCCCCGCACCCTCGACGAGGCGTGGCTGCAGCCCGGGGAGGCGTGGCTCGCCGGCGGGTCGTGGCTCTACTCGACCCCGCAGCCCCACCTGCGCGGCCTCGTCGACCTCGCCGGCCTGGGCTGGTCGGCCGTGGCGCCGGTCCCGGCGGCCGACGGTCCCGGCCTGACGATCGGCGCGACCTGCACCGTCGCCGGCCTCCTGGCCGCGACCGCCCCGTGGGCCGCGGAACCCGGCCGCGCGAGCGCGGCCTCCCTGGTGCGCCGGTGCGCCGACGCGTTCCTCATGTCGTTCAAGGTGCAGGAGGTCGCGACCATCGGCGGCAACATCTGCCTCGGCCTGCCGGCGGGCGCGATGACGTCGCTGGCCGTCGCCCTCGACGCGCGGGCGACGCTGCTGGCGGCCGACGGCGGCTCCCGCGTCGTACCCGTCGCCGACCTCGTCACCGGCCCCGGCCGCACCGACCGGCGTCCCGAGGAGCTGCTCCGCGGGCTCGAGGTGGACGCGGCGGCGCTGACCGCGACGTACGCCGTCCGCACCCTCTCCCTCACCCCCGTCGGCCGCTCGGCCGCCGTCGTCGTCGGTCGCCGCGACGCGCCGTCCGGTGCCTGCGCCCTCAGCGTGACCGCCGCGACCGACCGACCCGTCGTGCTGCGCTTCGCGGGCCTGCCCGGCAGCGAGGAGCTCGCGGCGGCGGTGGCGGGCATCGCCGACGAGCGGTGGTACGCCGACCCCCACGGCGCCCCCGACTGGCGCGCCCACGTCACCGGCGTGCTCGCCCGCGAGGTGCTCGACGAGCTCCACGCCGGAGTCCGGGAGGCCGCCGCGTGATCGAGGTCAACGGCGCTCCCGTCGACGCGTCGACCGCGCACCCGGGCCAGTGCCTGCGCACGTTCCTGCGCGACACCGGGCACCTCGACGTGCGCAAGGGCTGCGACGCCGGCGACTGCGGGGCGTGCAGCGTGCTCGTCGACGGCACCCCGCTGCACTCCTGCCTCGTGCCGGTGCACCGCGCCGACGGTCGCTCCGTCACGACCGCCGCCGGTCTCGGCACGCCCGAGGAGCCGCACCCCGTGCAGCAGCGCTTCGCCGCGGCGGCCGGGTTCCAGTGCGGGTTCTGCACGGCGGGGTACGTCGTGACCGCGGCCGCGCTCGCCGGCCCGGACGGGACGGTGGTCGAGGACGGCGATGCCCTGGCCCGGAGGTTCAAGGGCAACCTGTGCCGCTGCACGGGCTACCGCTCGATCCGCGACGCCCTGGCGGGCCGGACCAACGTCTCCGGGGCCTGCAGCGCCGTCGGCTCCTCGCTGCCGGCCCCGGCGGCGCCCCGCGTCGTGACCGGCCGCGAGCCCTTCACGCTCGACCTGCCCGGCACCGACGTGCTCCACGTCGCGCTCGTGCAGAGCACCGCGCCGCACGCACGGATCACCATCGACACGCGCGCGGCCGAGGCGGTGCCCGGGGTGCGCTTCGTGCTGACGCACCGCGACGTACCGGCCACCCTCTTCTCCACCGGCCGCCACCAGAGCCGGCTCGACGACCCCGACGACACCCGCGTCCTCGACGACGTCGTGCGCTTCGTGGGCCAGCGCGTGGCCGCCGTCGTGGCCGAGACGCCGCAGGCGGCGGAGGAGGCGGCGCGGCTCGTCGTCGTGGCGTACGACGCGCTCCCCGCCGTCCACGACCCCGAGGCCGCCCGCGCGCCCGGCGCCCCGCTGCTGCACGGCGACAAGGACCCGGTCGCGTGCCGGATCAGCGACCCGGCCCGCAACGTGGTCGCCCAGACGCACGGCGAGGTCGGTGACGTGGCGGCGGGGCTCGCCGATGCCGCCCACCGGGTGCGCGGCACCTGGCAGACCGCCCGCGTCAGCCACGCGGCCCTCGAGACCCACGGGGCGCGGGCGTGGGTCGAGCCCGATGGCACCCTCGTCGTCCGCACGTCGACCCAGGTGCCGTTCCTCGTGCGCGACGAGCTCGCCCGGCTCCTCGACCGCGACCCCGCGACCGTCCGGGTCGTCGCCGCGCGGGTGGGCGGCGGCTTCGGCGGCAAGCAGGAGCTGCTCGTCGAGGACCTCGCGGCCGTCGCGGCGCTGCGCACGGCCGCCGAGGGCGACCCCCGGCCGGTGCAGCTCGAGCTCACCCGGCCCGAGCAGTTCACGATGGTGCCGTGCCGGCACCCGATGCGCGTCACGGTCGAGCTCGGCGCCGACGCCGACGGGGTGCTGACGGCGATGGCGGTCGACGTGCTCTCCGACACCGGCGCCTACGGCAACCACGGTCCCGGCGTGCTGTTCCACGGCTGCCACGAGTCGGTCGCGCTCTACCGCTGCGCCAACAAGCGGGTGGACGCCGAGGCGGTCTACACCAACAACCTGCCCTCGGGCGCCTTCCGCGGCTACGGGCTCGGCCAGGTCGTGCTCGGCATCGAGTCCGCCCTCGACGAGCTCGCCCGCGAGGTCGGGATCAGCCCGTTCGAGGTCCGGCGGCGCAACGCCGTCGTGCCCGGCGACGCGTTCGTCGTCAACGGCCCGCCCGACACCGACCTCGAGCACACGGGCGACGGGTTCGCGCAGTGCCTCGACCTCGTCGAGGGGCACCTGGCGGAGACCGCGCCCGTCGACGCCGACCGGGTCCCGGTCCGGCCCGACGGCACGCCGTGGCTCGTCGGGGAGGGCGTGGCCGCCGCGATGATCGCGACCATCCCGCCGCGCGGTCACCACAGCAACGCCACCCTCACCCTCACCCCCGACGGGGTCGTCACGCTCGACGTGGGCACGGCCGAGTTCGGCAACGGCACCGCGACGGTCCACACGCAGCTGGTGGCCTCCGCCCTCGGCGTACCGGCCCACCAGGTGCGCCTGCGCACCGCCGACACCGCGACCGCCGGCTTCGACACCGGGGCCTACGGGTCGACCGGGTCGGTCGTGGCCGGTACGGCGGTGGCGCGGGCCGCGACGTCCCTCCGGGCCCTGCTGGACGCGGCCGGCGGCGACCCCGCCCGGCTGGACCGGCCGCTCGTCGCCCACGGCTCGTGCGACGGCTCGCCGCGCTCCGTCGCCTTCAACGTGCACGGCTTCCGCGTCGCGGTCGACCCGCGCACCGGCGAGGTCCGCGTGCTGACCTCGGTGCAGGGCGTCGACGCGGCCGTCGTGCTCAATCCCGAGCAGCTCCGCGGCCAGGTCGAGGGCGGTGTCGCCCAGGGCCTGGGCAGTGCGCTGCAGGAGGAGGTCGTGCTCGTCGACGGCGTCCCCACGACGGCGGCGTTCCGCGACTACCGGGTGCCGAACATGGCCGACGTGCCGCCCACGACGGTGCTGTTCGCCGCGACCGTCGACCCGCTCGGCCCGGCCGGCGCGAAGTCGATGAGCGAGGCGCCCTACAACCCCGTCGCCCCCGCCCTCGCCAACGCCGTGCGCGACGCGCTCGGCGTGCGGCCCCACGAGATCCCGATGAGCCGCGACCGCGTGTGGCGGCTGGCCCGAACGTCCCCCCGAGGAGAGCAATGAGCACCGAGTCCACCTGGTTGGCCCGCGCCGTCGAGCTGGCGGTCGCCAACGTGCAGGAGGGCGGCGGACCGTTCGGCGCCGTCGTCGTGCGCGACGGGCAGCTGGTCTCCACCGGACAGAACCGGGTGACCCCCACCCTCGACCCGACCGCCCACGCGGAGGTCCAGGCCATCCGCGCGGCCTGCCGCGAGCTCGGCACGTTCACCCTGGCCGGCTGCGTGCTCTACAGCTCGTGCGAGCCCTGCCCGATGTGCGCCGCCGCCTCCCTGTGGGCGCGCGTCGACCGCGTCGTGTACGCCGCCGACCGCGACGACGCCGCCCGCGGAGGCTTCGACGACCGGGCGTTCTACGACCTCATGGCGACGCCGCGGTCGGACTGGACGACGCCCGTCGTGCAGGTGCGCCCGACCGACGCGACCGCGCCGTTCGACGCGTGGCTCGCGAAGGGCGACCGCGCGGCGTACTGAGGGTCGGCCGCGGCTCTCGCCCCGGAGGGGAGAGTGCGGCGCGGCCCCCGCACGGACAAGGAAAACGCGGACCGGTCGGGCGCGCCCCTCGGCGTGTCGCCCTGACCAGTCCGCGTTTTCTTTCTCCCGTACGCGGCCCCGTCCGCGTTCTCCCTCTCCGACGGAGCCCGACCCCCACGACCGGGCCCCGACGGCAACGCCCCTACGAGCGCTGGCTCATCCCCATCTCGGCGAGCACGACGTTCTCGAGCAGCTGCACGAGGTTGTAGAGCACCAGCGTCACCAGCGTCACCATCGCGACGCAGGCCCACAGGTTGTCGAACTGCGCGCCGGCGTTGAACTTGACGATGTTGCCGCCGATGCCCGTGCCGGTGGAGAGCCACTCGGCGAGCAGCGCCCCGGTGACGGCGCCGGGCACGGAGACCCGGGCGGCCGCGAACAGCGACGGCAGGGCACCCGGCACGGCGACCTTGCGGAGCGCGGCCAGGTTGCCCCCGCCGTACACCCGCACCAGGTCGAGGCTCTGCCGGTTCGCCTGGCTGAGGCCGAACAGCACCGACGCGAGCGCCGGGAACAGCACCACGATCGTGCCGATGACCGCGACCGACGCGGTGGTGCCGCGGCCGGTCAGCAGCATGATCACGGGCGCGATGGACACGAGCGGGATGCTGCGCAGCAGGAGCGCGAGCGGCATGACGCCCGCCTCGACCGTCTTCGACAGCGTGAACGCCATGGCGAGCGCGACGGCGATCAGCATGCCGACGACGAACCCGATGCTGGCGTCCTTCAACGTCGACGTCAGCAGCGGCACGAGCGTGTCCCGCCGCTCCGCGGCGGTCGTGACGGCGTCGGGGTCGGTGACGAAGAGGTGGTTCCAGACGTCGACGGGACCCTTGGCGACGTACGGCGAGATCCCGCCCCACGACACCACCGCCTGCCACAGCGCGAGCACGACGAGGAGGGTGAGCACCGCGTTGAGGAGTCCCCGCCCGGCGGCCCGGGCCACGGCGTTCACGCGGCCCGCCCGGAGATCCAGGGGGTCAGGAGGCGGGAGACGAGGCCGAGGGCCGCGTACCCGATCATCGCCACCAGCGCGCACAGCAGGAACACGGCCCACACCCGCTCCGCGTCGAGGTTGCCCTGCAGGCGGATGAGCGTGATGCCGACGCTGCGGTCGGTCGCGCCCATGTACTCCCCCAGCACCGCGCCGAGGAACGACGTCGGCACGGCGATCTGGAGCGCGTTGAGGATCGCGGGCAGCGCCGCCACGAGGCGCACCTTGCGCAGCTGCGTGAACCGGCCCCCGCCGTACACGCTCACGACGTCCAGCGCCGCCTTGTCGGCCGCCTTGAAGCCGAGCAGCGCGCCGACGACGGTGGTGAAGAAGACGCTGAGGGCGGCGAGGAAGATCGCCGTCGACGACGGGTCGCCGGGCTGGTCGGCGCCACCGAGCACGACGATCGCGATGCCGCCGACCGCGACGAGCGGCAGGCAGTAGCTGACGACCGCCACCTGCGTCACCACCGTCTCCAGCTGCGGCAGCACGAGCACCGTGGAGGCCAGGAGCAGCGCCAGCGCGTTGCCCCAGAGGAACCCCCAGGCGGCCTCGGTCAGGGTGACGCTGAAGAACGTCCAGTACGACGCGAACCCGTCCTCCAGGAGCGTCCGGACCACGGCGAACGGCGACGGCACGGGCGTGAAGTCCGTGCCCTCGGCGGGCGTGAACGCCGTGACGGAGAGCAGCCACCAGGCGCCGACGAGCACGACGGTCCCGATGATCCCGGCGAGCCAGCCGGGGACCCGGCGCTCGCCCACCACGTCAGTGCCCCCCGCCGGCCGGTCCCGCGCCGCCGAAGAGGATCTCGGAGGCCCGGTCCACGAGCGCGTGGAACTCGGGCGTCCGCATCATCTCGGGCGTGCGGGGCCGCGGCAGGTCCACCTCGATGATCTCCTTGACGCGTCCCGGGCGGGCCGACATGACCGCCACCTGGTCGGACAGGAAGATCGCCTCCGCGATGCCGTGCGTGACGAGCAGCGTGGTGGCGGGCTTCTCCGTCCAGATGCGGAGCAGCTCGAGGTTGAGGTTCTGCCGGGTCATGTCGTCGAGCGCCCCGAAGGGCTCGTCGAGCAGGAGCACCGACGGCTTCAGCACCAGCGCACGGGCGATCGACACGCGCTGGCGCATGCCCCCGGACAGCTGCGCGGGCTTGGCCTTCTCGAACCCCCGGAGGCCGACGAGGTCGATGAGCTCGTCGACGTACGCCGCGTCGACCGGCTTCCCGGCGACCTCGAACGGCAGCCGGATGTTCTTCTCGACGCTGCGCCACGGGAGCAGTGCGTGGTCCTGGAAGGCGATCCCGAGCTCGGAGTCACGGCGCAGCTCGCGCGGGGTCTTGCCGTCGACGAGCGCCTGGCCCGTCGTCGGCGTCTCGAGGTCCGCCAGGATGCGCAGGATCGTGGACTTGCCGCAGCCGGACGGACCCAGGAGCGCGAGGAACGAGCCCTGGTCGGTGTGGAGGTCCGTGCCCTGCAGGGCCTGCACGGTCTTGCCCCGGGAGCCCTTGAAGGTCTTGCTGAGCCCGGTGATCCGGAGGCCGGTGCCGCTGCGGGCACCGGCCCCCTCGCTCGTGGGAGTGGGGGTGGGAGCGGTCATGATCAGGGCTGGTAGTCGATCAGGTCGGGGTTCTCGGCGTAGATCTCGTCGATGATCGACGTGTCGAAGATCTGGTCCGTCTCGACGTCCCACCCGGCGGCGCCCAGCGACTCCACCGTCTGCTCCTGGAGCTCGTCGGAGATGGTGAACAGCCCGTTCTCCTCGGTCTCGTCGGTCGAGATCAGCTCCTTCGTCGCCTCGAGGGCGAGTCCGGTCTTCTCCGGGTCGAGCGCACCGAAGACCGACTCGAGGCCCTCCGCGTTCTCCGAGGCGGCGGCGTTGTAGTACTCCATGACGAGGTCGACCGTGTCGTCCGTCGACTCCGTGAAGACGTCGCTCCAGCCCTTGATCTCGGCGATGAGGAACTGCTTGAGCAGCTCCCGGTTCTCGGCGAGGTACTGGTCGGTGACCGTGAAGGTCTCGGCCACGAAGGGCACGCCGTTCTCGGCGTACGGCAGGTTGGTGACCTCGTAGCCCGCCAGCTCCACCGTCAGCGACTCGTTGGTCAGGTAGGCCATGAAGCCGTCGACGTCGCCGTTCATGAGCGGCGTCGGGTCGAAGTCGACCGGCACGATCTCGACGTCGTCCTCGGAGAGGCCGTTGGCCGCGAGGAGCGCGCGGAAGACGCTGGCGTTGGAGTCCTGCACGCCGATCTTCTTGCCGACGAGGTCCTGCGGCGTCGCGATGTCGCCACCGTCGGCCAGGGAGAGGATCGTGAACGGGTTCTTCTGGAAGGTCGCGCCGATGATCTTGAGGGGCGCGTCCTGCTCGGCGACGGCCGCGCCGACCGAGGCGGAGTCGCTCAGCGCGACCTGCACGGTGCCGCTCAGCAGCTTGGCGACGCCGGTGTCGGGGCCCGAGATCCCGTTCACCTCGTCGAAGCCCGCGTCGTCGTAGTAGCCGTTCTCGTAGGCGTAGAACTCGCCCGCGAACTCCTCGTTCTTGATCCAGGAGTACTGGACGCTGATCTCGCCGAAACCGTCGTCGCCCGACGCGTCGGCATCGTCGCCGCAGGCCGCGAGGGTGCCGGCCAGGACGAGGGCGGACGCGGCGGCGAGCAGCGGGCGACGGGCGTCGCGCAGCTGCTGCAGGCGTGAGGAGAGGGACATGGGTTTCCTTCCACGTGCGTTGCTCGGGTGCACCGGAAGTTAGTGATCGCTCGTTTCACGCACCGCTCGTCGGGTTTCGCGGCTGTAACAACTGTTTCTCGGGGCCCCGTGGTCCAGACCGGGGATGCTCCCCAGAACCGTCGGTGCCGCCGTCCATGCTGGCCCCATGGACCTGCTCGCCGTCGTGACCGCGCTGCTGCTGCTCCTCGCCGGAGGAGCGGTCGGCTGCCTCGTCGGGGTGCTCTGGGCCCGGTCGCGGCCGGCGCCGCGGGAGTCCGTCGACGCCGGGCGCCTCGCGGAGGGCATCGACCGGCTCGGCGACCAGCTGGCCGACCTCCACCACGACCGGGCGGCGTGGCAGGGCGAGCTGGCCGCCCAGGTCGCCGACATGCGCCACCAGACCGGCGAGCTGCGTCGCGAGACGCACGGGCTGGCCACCGCCCTGCGCCGACCGGCCGTGCGCGGGCGCTGGGGCGAGCTCCACCTGCGGCGGGCCGTGGAGCTGGCCGGCATGGTCGACCGCTGCGACTTCACGGAGCAGACCCCGCTCGACGACGGGGCGCTCCGGCCCGACCTGGTGGTGCGCCTGGCCGGTGGCCGCACGGTCGTGGTCGACGCCAAGGTGCCGCTCGACGGCTACCTCGACGCGAGCCTCCTCGACCCCGTCGACCCGGCCGAGGTGGAGCAGCACCGCTCCCACCTGGCGCGCCACGCCCGCCAGCTGCGGGCCCACGTGGACGTCCTCGGCGCGCGGCGCTACTGGGCCGCGCTGCCCTCCTCGCCCGAGTTCGTCGTGCTGTTCGTGCCCGGCGACGCGTTCCTCGCGGCGGCGCTCGAGGCGGATCCGGGCTTGCTGGAGCACGCTGCCGGGCGCCAGGTCGTGCTGGCCACGCCGACGACCCTCATCGCGCTGCTGCGCACCGTGGCGCTCGGCTGGCGGCAGGAGGCCCTCGCGGAGCAGGCCGCGGAGATCCAGCGCACCGGCCGCGAGCTCCACCAGCGGCTGCGCACCTGGTCGGACCACCTCGACCAGCTGGGCCGCTCCCTCGGCGCAGCGACCCGCCACTTCAACAGCGCCGTTGGCTCGCTGGAGTCGCGGGTCCTCGTGTCCGCGCGGCGTCTGGGCGACCTCGGTGTGAGCGACGAGCCGCTGCCCGGCCCCCGCGAGGTCCGGGAGCTCCCCCGCGAGCAGGGCGGCGCGTCGAGCCGTGGTGCCTGAGCCGTTGGCCCTACCCTGACGCCGTGAGCCTGCTCGAGGCCGCCCGCGGGACGGGCACCGAGCCCGGTCCCCGGGTCGCGGTCGTCGGCGTGCTCGGGATGCTGACGATCCTCGCGGTCGACCTCGGCCTCGGCGGCCGGGTGAGCTCCTTCTTCGACCTGAGCTTCGTCGTGCTCTGCCTCGTGCTGGCGGTGCGGGCCGACCGGTCGGCGTTCTTCGCCGTGGGCATGACGCCGCCCCTGCTCATGCTGGCCGCGTTCACGGCGATCGCCCTCGTGTCGCCCGGGGCCCTGGCCCGCCCCGAGGACGGCGCCGTCCAGGCCCTCGTCAGCGGGATGCTGCTGCACGCACCGGGCCTCGCGGCGGGCTACGCGCTGTGCCTGCTCACGCTCGGCGCCCGCATGACGCGGGACTGAGCGCCGGCCGCCGCCCGGCTGGGCTGGTCCGAGCAGGGCAGGGCGGGCCGGGCTAGGGCGGGCCCGGGCCGAAATGTGCACCTGGGGCACCCCTGAGTCGATCCGAGGCACACCAACCGCACAGTTCACGACCCAGGTTCGACCGACCCCTCCTCCGGCGATCAACCGGGTCGGGCGCGGCAGACCCGGCCACGCCAGGCCAGGGCCGGAAATGTGCGCTTGGGACACCCCCGAGTCGATCCAGCCAACCCCAACCGCACTTTTCCGGACCGGCTCGGGCAGGGCGCACCGGGCCGGGTTCGACCCCGCTCACGTCCAGCGGTCACCCGACCCGGCGCGGCTGATCCGGCCAGGCCAGACCAAGCCAGGGCCGGAAATGTGCACCTGGGGCACCCCCGAGTCGATCCGGCCAACCCCAACCGCACACTTCCGGACCGGCTCGGGCAGGCGCACCGGACCGCACCCGCCCGGCACGAGCCGCCGTCGAGCACCATCCGGCGCCGTACGGAGCCGACGCCGGTGGGCGCGGCCAGCGGGCTCAGACCTCGAAACGCCCCGGGTCGCCCGCGCCGTACCGGACGATCTCCGGCACGTCCTCCGACCAGTCGACGACGGTCGTCGGGACCGCCGGGGTCTCCCCGGCCTCGATGACGATGTCGACGTCGTGGTCGAGGTCCTCCTTGACCTCCCAGCCGATGGTGCGGGGCTCCGCCTCGCCCGGCAGGATCAGGCTGCTGGTGAGCAGGGGCTCGCCCAGCTCGGCGAGCAGCGCCTCCACCACCGGGTGCGACGGGATCCGCACGCCCACGGTCTTCTTCTTGGGGTGCATGAGCTGCTTCGGCACCTCGCGGGTGGCCGGGAGGATGAAGGTGTACGGCCCGGGGATCGCCGACTTCACCGACCGGAACGCGTGGTTGGAGACGTGCACGAAGTGGCCGAGCTGGGAGAAGTCGGCGCACATGAGCGTGAAGTGGTGCTTGTCGTCGAGCTGACGGATCCGCAGGATGCGGTCCTTGCCGTCGCGGTTGCCGAGGCGGCAGCCGAGCGCGTAGCCCGAGTCGGTCGGGTAGGCGATCAGCGCGTCGTCGCGGAGCGCCTCCACGACCTGCGCGACGAGACGCGGCTGCGGGTCGACCGGGTGCAGGTCGAGGAAGCGGGCCATCAGGAGCGCCCGGCGGCCTTGAGGTCGCGTCGCAGCTCGGGCGGCAGCGCGAAGATGAGCGACTCCTCCGCCGTCTTCACGGCGCGGGCGTCGGGGTAGCCCCGCTCCGCGAGGAAGCCCAGCACCCCCTCGACGAGGTCCTCGGGCACGGAGGCGCCGGAGGTGACGCTGACCGTGGTGACGCCCTCGAGCCAGGCCTCGTCGATCTCGCTGGCGTCGTCCACGCGGTAGGACGCCTTCGCGCCGGCCTCCAGCGCGACCTCGACGAGGCGCACGGAGTTCGACGAGTTGGCCGAGCCGACCACGATCACCAGGTCGGCGCCCTGGCCGATCTCCTTGACGGCGACCTGGCGGTTCTGCGTCGCGTAGCAGATGTCGTCGGAGGGCGGGTCCTCCAGCTGCGGGAACTTCTCGCGCAGGCGGCGCACCGTCTCCATCGTCTCGTCGACGCTCAGCGTCGTCTGCGAGAGCCAGGAGAGCTTCGTGCCCTCGGGGAACTCGAGGCCCGCGACGTCGTCGGGCGTCTCGACGAGGGTGATGTGATCGGGGGCCTCGCCCGCCGTGCCCTCGACCTCCTCGTGGCCCTCGTGGCCGATGAGCAGGATGCGGTAGCCCTCGGCCGCGAACCGCCGCGCCTCGTGGTGCACCTTCGTCACGAGCGGGCACGTCGCGTCGATGGTCTTGAGGGAGCGCTCCGCGGCCTCGGCGTGGACCATCGGCGAGACGCCGTGGGCGGAGAACACGACGGTGGCGCCCTCGGGGATCTCCTCGATCTCCTCGACGAAGATCGCGCCGCGCTCCTCCAGGGTGCTCACCACGTGCTTGTTGTGGACGATCTGCTTGCGCACGTAGACCGGCGCGCCGTAGAGGTCGAGGGCCTTCTCGACGGTGATGACGGCCCGGTCGACGCCGGCGCAGTAGCCGCGCGGAGCGGCGAGCAGCACGGCGCGCTCGGCGTCGTCGCGCGGCAGGAGTCGCGGCGTACCCAGGTCGGTGCTCATGGGGCCCGAGTCTAGGCGAGGGGGGCACGCGGGGCAGAACCGTCGGCGGCAGGCCCTAACCTCGTGCGCGTGGCCCTGGAGACCTCCCTCGAGCAACCGGCCCCGGTGCGGCAGATCGCCACGGCGATCGCCGGCTGGGTCGACCGGCTCGGCGCGGTGTGGGTGGAGGGCCAGATCGCGCAGGTCAACCGTCGACCCGGGATGAGCACCGTGTTCATGGTGCTGCGCGACACCGTCGCCGACCTCTCGGTGACGCTCACGTGCTCGCGCACGCTCTTCGACAGCCTCAACCCGCCGCTCGTCGAGGGCGCCGGCGTGGTCGTCCACGCCAAGCCGTCGTTCTACGCCAACCGCGGCACGCTCTCGCTCGCCGCCCGCGAGATCCGCATGGTCGGGCTCGGCGAGCTGCTAGCACGGCTCGAGCGGCGCCGTCAGCTGCTCGCGGCCGAGGGGCTCTTCGCGCCCGACCTCAAGCGTCCGCTGCCGTTCCTGCCCGGCGTCGTCGGGCTCGTGACCGCGCCCGGCTCCGCGGCGGAGCGCGACGTGCTCGAGGTCGCCCGCCGGCGGTGGCCGGCGGTGAAGTTCACGGTGGCGTACGCCGCGATGCAGGGCCCACGCAGCGCCGGCGAGGTGATCGAGGCCGTCGAGCGGCTCGACCGCGATCCGGCGGTCGAGGTCATCGTGGTGGCGCGGGGCGGCGGGTCGGTGGAGGACCTGCTGCCGTTCTCCGACGAGGGGCTCGTGCGGGCCGTGCACGCCGTGCGCACCCCGGTGGTCTCCGCCATCGGTCACGAGCCCGACTCCCCCCTGCTCGACCTCGTCGCCGACTGGCGTGCCGCGACGCCGACCGACGCCGCCAAGCGCGTCGTGCCCGACGTGGTCGAGGAGCAGCAGCAGGTGGCCGCCGCCCGCGACCGTGCGCGCCGGGTCCTGGCGCACTGGCTCGGGCGGGAGCAGGCGGCGCTCGACGCGCTCCGCTCGCGCCCGGCGATGGCCGACCCCCGCCACCTGCTCGACGTGCGTCGCGACGAGGTCACCGCCCTCCGCGACCGCGCCCGCGTCACGCTGCGTCACCGTCTCGACCGTGCCGGTGACGACGTCGAGCACCGCCGTGCCCGGGCCGAGGCGCTGTCGCCGCTCGCGACGCTCCGGCGGGGGTACGCGGTGCTGCAGACCGCCGACGGGGCGGTCGTCACCTCGCTCGCCCAGACCGCGCCCGGCGCGGACGTCACGGTGCGGGTCGCCGACGGGCGCCTCCACGCGACGACGACGCGGCTCGAGCCGCTCGCCGACCCGACCCATCCGACCGAACCCGCGGAGGACGACGATGCCTGAGAAGACCGGCACGAGCGAGAGCCTGTCCTACGAGAAGGCCCGTGACGAGCTCGTCGACGTCGTCCGGCGTCTGGAGAGCGGCGGCACGACCCTCGAGGAGTCGCTCGCCCTGTGGGAGCGCGCCGAGCTGCTGGCCCGCACCTGCCAGACCTGGCTCGACGGCGCCCGCGAGCGTCTCGACGCCGCGGTGGGCGCCGACACCGACGACTGAGCGCTCAGGCCCGCGCCCGCACGACCCCGAGCACGATCTCCGGGTGGTCGGTGGTGAGGCCGTCGACGCCGGCGTCGAGGAAGGCGCTCGCCTCGGCGGCGAGGTCACCGAACGCCGCCTCGTCGGCCGGGTCGGTCGACGACCGCAGGTCGGCGGGCAGGAACCGGTTCTCGGCCCGCAGGGTCCAGACCTGCACGGTCAGCCAGCGCCGGTGGGCGTCCCGCACGAGCGGGGTCGGCGCCCCAAGCCCGCCGTCCGGCCCCGGCGCCAGCACCAGGGCCTTGGCGACGCCGATCCCGTCGGCGTACTCCTCGATGCGTGCGAGGCCCTCGGGGGTGGCCATGGCGGCGTACGTCGCGGGCACGCCCGCGAGGTGCGCGTCGGGCGGCGACGGGGTCGCCGCGTCGAGCAGCTGCACCACCTGCACGCGGGTGCGCCGCGCGAGGCGGCGGAGCACCTCGACCTCGAAGGACATGACGGTGACCCGGGCCCGCGGGTGGTCGAGGTCGTGGCGCCGCAGCGTGTCGAGGAGGGCGCCCTCGTAGTCGAGCCCACGGCTGCGGGCGTGCTCGACGTGCTTGAGCTCGAGCATGATGCCCACGCCGCGACCGCGGCGCACCGACTCGGCCTCGACCATGGCGAGCACCTCGGTCAGCGTCGGCACGCCCTCCTGCCCGTCGTGGGCAGCGGAGGAGGGGCGCAGGTGGGGGAAGCGCTCCCGTGCCGTCAGCGTCTTGATCTCCGCGACGGTCAGGTCCTCGGCGAACCACCCGTCGCAGGGCTCCCCGTCGACGAGCCGCCGCGTGCGCCGGTGGGCGAGCTCCGGCCGTGCAGCGACGTCGGTCGTGACCGACAGCTCGTTCTCGTGGCGGGCGACGAGCACGCCGTCGGCGGTGCAGACGAGGTCGAGCTCGATGTCGTCGACGCCGCAGCGGATGGCCGTGCGGTAGGCCTCGAGCGTGTGCTCGGGGCGCCAGCCGGAGGCGCCGCGGTGGGCGGTGACACCCGGCGTGACGACGAGGCTGGGTCGGGTCCGCGACCGGGTGGCGAGGGTGACCGTCACGCGTTCGAGCGCACCAGCCGCGAGCGACACCCGTCCGACGTCCAGGTGTCGCCCAGGTGTCAGGAGGTGGGCGGCTCCGCGTCGCCCGGCTCGGACTGCTCCGGCTGTCCGGACTGCTCGGACTGCTCGGACTGCTCGGACTGCTCCGCCTCGCTGGCGGCCAGCGCGGCGCGGAAGGCGTCGAGCGCGTCGTACCCCGCCCGCGTCAGCTCCCAGACCCCCGGCCCGCCGGAGCGCAGCAGCCCGGCGTCGACCATCGCGCGCCGTTCCTTCTGGGCGGCGGTGCGCCAGCGCAGCTCGCCGCTGGGGCCGACGGCCAGGTCGTCGCGCTGGAGCACGTCGGCCATGCGGCGGGCGAGCGCGTCGAGCGCGGGCTCCCGCTCGATGCGGCCGTCGGCCGCGGCGACCACGGACAGCAGGTAGGGGCGGTAGGCCGCCTGGGGCGTGCGCCCGGGCTTCGTGATCGGCGACCGCCGCACGGGCGCCGGGGCCGGGGTGCCCGGCACGCGGGCCCCGCTCGGTCGGGCCACGGACGACCGCACCCCGGTCGCCGGGGTGCCCGGCTCGGTCACCCGCGACGTGCGCACCCGCGACGCCTTCGGCTCGGGGGCCGGCGGCGGAGGAGGCGGAGGCGCACCGTGGGGGCAGCTGATCAAGGACATGTCACAGTGGTCGCACCACGCCTCCGAGCTCACGGTGCCCACCTTAGAGCGCCCGAGCGGACACGTTCCAAGCCGGCGCAGCCGCGACGCTTGTCACCGTGACAGCAGTGCTGTCATGGTGGCGCCATGACACTGCGTATCGCGACCCTGCTGAACTACTCCGGCAATCCCCGCGACGCGGCCGACCAGGTCGCTGCCTGGGAGAAGGCCGGGCTCGACTCCGTGTGGGTCCCGGAGGCGTACGGCTTCGACTCGCCCACGCTGATGGGCTACCTGGCCGCGAAGACCGAGACCGTGAAGATCGGCTCGGGCATCCTCAACATCTTCTCGCGCACCCCCGGCGCGCTGCTGCAGACGGCGGCCGGCCTCGACAACGTCTCCGGCGGACGCGCGATCCTCGGCCTCGGTGCCTCCGGCCCGCAGGTCATCGAGGGCTTCCACGGCGTGCCGTACGAGAAGCCGCTCGGCCGCACCCGTGAGGTCGTCGACATCGTGCGCCGGGGGCTGCGCCGCGAGCCGTTGGAGAACGACGGCATCGTGAAGCTGCCGCTCACCAAGGAGCAGGGTGGCGTGACGGGTCTCGGCAAGCCGCTGAAGATCCTGACGAAGCCGGAGCGCTCGTCCATCCCGATCTGGATCGCCGCGCTGGGCCCGAAGAACGTCGAGCACACGGCGGAGTACGCCGACGGCTGGATCCCCCACCTCTTCCACCCCGAGAAGGCGAAGGACGTGTGGGGCGAGTCGCTCGCGAAGGGCGCCGCCAAGCGCCCCGAGGAGCTCGGCACCCTGCAGGTCATGGCCGGCGGCCTCGTCGCCATCGGCGAGGGCGAGGAGACGCGGGCGGCGCTCGACCTCGCGCGACCGATGTTCGCCCTGTACGTCGGCGGGATGGGCGCCAAGGGCAAGAACTTCTACAACGACGTCGCGCGGGCCTACGGCTACGAGGAGGAGGCGGAGAAGATCCAGGACCTCTACCTGTCGGGCAAGAAGCGCGAGGCCGAGGCCCTCGTCCCGACCGAGTGGCTCGAGGCCGCGAACCTGATCGGTCCGGCGTCGTACGTGAAGGAGCGCCTCGCCGCGTTCGAGGCGGCGGGCGTCACGGACCTCAACGTCATCCCCGCCACGGCCGACCCGACGGCCACGATCGCGGAGCTCAAGGAGCTCATCGGCTGACCGCCGGACCGGCGCTCACCCCGCTGCGAAGAGGTCCCCCTGGGCCTCGACCCGCGCCAGCACCTCGCTCGAGGTGAGCTGGTCGATGTCGAGGGGGTCCTCCGCACCGGCCACGACCTCGTCCCACGTGAGGGGCGCGGCGACGTAGGGCCGGTCGCGTCCCCGGAGGGAGTAGGGCGCGACGGTGGTCTTCGAGCCGGCGTTCTGCGACCAGTCGAGGAACACCTTGCCGCCGCGCCGCTGCTTCGTCATCGACGCCGTGACCAGGCCGGGGTGGTCGCGCTGCAGCTGCTCGGCGACCTCGCGGGCCAGGTCGGTCGACTCGTGGCTGTCCGCCGGTGCCTCTCCTCGGGGCAGGCCGTCGAGCGCTGCGTACAGGTGGAGGCCCTTGCTGCCGCTCAGCACGGGGGTGGCCTCGAGCCCCCGGTCCGCGAGCAGGCCACGCACCAGCAGGGCCACCTCGCAGCACTCCCCCAGCCCGGCGGGCTCGCCCGGGTCGAGGTCGATGACGATGCGGTCGGGCCGGCGGGAGCGGCCGCTGCGGCCCACGCGCCACTGGTGCACGTGCAGCTCCAGGGCCGCCAGGTTGACGACCCACGTGAGCGTCGCGAGGTCGTCGATCACGGGGAAGACCAGCGTGCCCTCCTGCGCCTCCTCCCCGGTCGACCGCGACCGCCGCGACCCCGTCGTCGACACCTCGGCGGTGCGCACCCAGGACGGCGTGCCCGTCGGTGCGTTCTTCTCGAAGAAGCTCGGCCTGCCGGTGCCGTGGGGCCAGCGCACCCGGGTCACGGCACGGTCCCGCAGCTGCGGCAGCAGCACCGGCGCGATGCGCGCGTAGTAGTCGAGCACCTCGCCCTTCGTGGTGCCCGTGGACGGGTAGAGCACCTTCTCCAGGTTCGTCAGGCGCAGCACGCGGCCCTCGACGTCGACCCTGACCTCGGTCCCCTCGCCCTGTGCCGGCACGGCGTCGAGTCTGCCCGATCAGCCCGCGCCGATGGTGACGACCGGCACGGCGGCGGGCTGCAGCTCCCGCATCACCGCGCCCATCATCACGCGCGGCACGCTGACGCAGCCCGCCGTGGCACCCCGGCCGTTGACGTGGAGGAAGATCGCGCCGCCGCGGTGGCGCACCGGGGAGGCGTAGTTGAAGTCGAGCACGGCGGACATCTCGTACTGGTCGCCGTAGTCGACGAGGTGCTCGGAGCCCGCGGTCGTGAAGCCGCCCGAGGAACGCTTGCGGAAGCGGTTGTAGAAGCGCGAGTCGTTGTCGAGCACCCAGTAGTCGCCCGTGACCATCGTCAGGTAGGGCATCCGCCACGCGGTCGAGCGGTTCCACCGGCCGAACGTGAAGGGGATCCCGTAGGTGCCCATCGGCGTCGTGCCGCTGCCCTGGCGACGCGAGCCGGGCGAGACCAGCCCGCCGTAGCCGATGCGCCCGTCCGTCGTGCTGAACTCGCTGCGCCACCGGCCGTCCACCAGGCGCCAGAACGCGACGCGCGCCTTGTAGCCGCTCGTGCGGTTGCACGTCACCACCTGGGTGGTGCCGGCGCGGAGCGCGACGGGCATGTTGTCGAGCCGGACGGTGCCGACGGCCGCGCTCGCCGCCGTGGCGGGGACCGGGCGCAGGAGCCCGGTGAGCGTCAGGGCGCCCACCGAGGCGAGCACCGCGCGCCGGGACGCGTCGTAGGGGTGGGTCGTCACAGGTCCTCCGCACCGAGATCGGATCGCACGCCACGGTACGTGGGCTGCCGCAGCCGCGCACCGCTCCCTTCGGGTGACCCGTTGAGCCCGAGGGCCTCGACGTCGACCACGACCGTCGGCTCCAGCCATGTCGTGCCGAGGGCGTCCTCGCGCGGCACCTCGTCGGCGAAGGGACTGGTGGCCCGCACCAGCGGGTCGAGCAGCGCGCGCAGGTCGCGCCCGGCCCGGCCGCCGATGCCGGACCCGACGCGGCCCCGGTAGAGCAGCCCCTCGGGCGTCGGCGTGCCCACCAGCAGCGCACCCAGCCGGTCCCGCGTCCCGGTCTCGGGCCGCCAGCCACCGACGACGTACGACTCCCGGGTCCGGTGCGGGAACTTCAGCCAGTCCCGGCTCCGCACCCCGGGGCGGTACGGCGCGTCGCGGCGCTTGCTGACGATGCCCTCGAGCCCGAGGCGCGCGGTCTCGGCGAGGAGCGTCGGACCGTCGTCGTACGTCGTCGACTGCGTCCACGGTGCCGCGCCGTCGACCTCGAGGACGCTCGTGAGGCGGCGCTGGCGGCGCTCGAGCGGGCGCGTCGTGAGGTCGCGGTCGTCGAGCGCGAGGAGGTCGAAGGCCACGAAGGTGACGGGCCGCGCCGCGACGTGGGCCGCCACCCGGGCCGCCCGGCGCTCGTGGATCCGCTCGGCGAGCACGGCGAAGCTGGGTCGTCCGGCCTCGTCGAACGCCACCACCTCGCCGTCCAGCACCGCCGACCGGCCGGCCACGGCGTCCACCAGGCCGTGCAGCTCCGGGTAGGCGGGGGTCACGACGTTGCCGTTGCGGCTCTCGAGCCGCAGGCCGCCGGCGCCGTCGAGGTGCACGAGGACGCGCATGCCGTCCCACTTCACCTCGTGCAGCCAGTCGTCGCCGGCGGGCACGGCGTCGCCGCGGGTCGCGAGCATGGGGCGCAGCGGAGCGGGCACGGTGCCATCCTCGCTCGTCCGGCACCGATGAGTCCGTGGCGGTGGGCGGGTCGTTCCTCCAGACTGGTTCGCGGAGCGGTCGGCGGGGTACCGGGAGGGCCGGTTCCCGGGGCAGCACGGCGACGACGAGAAGGAGCAACGATGCGGGCGATCTGGAAGGGCGCGGTCTCCTTCGGGCTGGTCAGCGTGCCGGTGAAGCTGTACGCCGCGACCGAGTCCCACGACGTGTCCTTCCGGCAGGTGCACGCGAAGGACGGCGGCCGCATCCGCTACCAGCGCGTCTGCTCGCTCGACGGCGAGGAGGTGCCCTACGCCGACATCGCCAAGGGGTACGAGACGGAGGACGGCGAGATGGTCGTCCTCGACGACGACGACCTGTCGGCGCTGCCGTCGGCGTCGTCGCGCGAGATCGCCGTCGAGAAGTTCGTGCCCAGCGACCAGATCGACCCGCTGCTCTTCGAGAAGAGCTACTACCTGGAGCCCGAGAAGACGGGCGCGAAGCCCTACGCGCTGCTCCGCCAGGCCCTGCGGGACGCCGATCGGATGGCCGTCGTCACCGTCGCCATCCGCAACCGCACCAGCATCGCGGTGCTGCGCGTGCGGGAGACCGAGAACGGCGACGTCATCGTGCTCCAGACGATGATGTGGCCCGACGAGGTGCGCACCCCGGACTTCTCCGTCGACGTCGACGACCTCGGCGAGATCAAGGACTCCGAGGTGAAGATGGCGCAGATGCTCGTCGAGACCCTCGCGGGCGACTTCGACGCCTCCGACTTCTCCGACGACTACGCCGAGGCGGTCGAGGCCGTCGTCAAGGCGAAGATCGAGGGCGGCGAGGTGCAGCGCACCGAGACCACCACGAAGGGCTCCGGCGAGGTCGTCGACCTGCTCGCCGCGCTGCAGCGGTCGGTGCAGGCCGCGAAGAAGTCGCGGGGCGAGGACGTGGACGACTCCGCCACGGACGGCGACGGGGCCGACGCGGCCGACGGGGCCGACTGGGCCGACGGGTCCGGGGAGGCGGAGCCGGCGCCGCGGAAGCGAGCTGCCACGAAGAAGACCGCGACGGCGAAGAAGACGACCTCGACGAAGAAGGCCGCCACCAAGAAGACGGCGGCGAAGAAGTCACCGGCGAAGAAGACGACCACGCGCAAGACGGCGGCGAAGGCCAGCTGACGTCATCTGGTCGGGGCCACGCGGCCTCGTCCCGACCGGGGGCCGGAAATGTGCGGCCGGGACGCGCCCGACCGGGGCAGCGACGTACCAACATCCCACTTCGGCCCGCCCGACCCTGACCACCCCGCCGACCCCGCCCACCTCGCGGACGTCATGCGCACCGCACGCCCGAGGCGCCGGAACGCATGACGTCCCGGGTACGACGCGGGACCGGGCGGCTCAGACGGGAATGCGCGACTGGAAGACCGTGGCCGCCGAGTCGAAGCCCGGGGCCGTCACCGTCAGGGTGAAGTCACCCCGCGAGCCGCCGTCGTCGAAGTAGACGGACTCCGAGCCGGTCGGACCGAACGCCACCGGCTGCGCGGCCGTCAGGCCGGTCCCCCAGACGTACGTGATCGGGTGGGTGTCCAGCGCGGACGTCAGGATCCATCCGGGAGGCGCCGTGATGAACTGCGAGTTGGCCAGCGAGCTCCAGACCTGGGTGACGGTGAGGGTGAGCACGGCCGCGCTGGAGCGGCTCGGCGTGATGGTGAAGCCGTTGAAGAAGAGGGCGTGCGCGTCGAGGCCCTCGTCGAGCGGCGCCGGACCCGTGCGCGAGAGGCCGCGCGTGATGGTGAACGTCCCGTTGGCCGTGCTCGCCGCGAACGCGGGCGCGGCGGAGACGACGGCGACGGCGGGCGCGGCCCAGGCAGCGGTGGCGAGGACGCGACGGCGCGTGGTGTGGACGGACATGGATCCCCATCGTGAACGTCGACGAGACGTACGCCGAGGCCGCCATCGTAGTGATCCGCGGGTCCGTCCGCGGTCGAACGGGCAACGGCGCGCCGACGCATAGGCACCGCCGATGGATCCCCATCCCCCATTGCTCTTGGACCCCGCACGGTGCCCGCGCCTAGCGTCGAACCGCCGGCGCGGCACGTGCCGCGCCACCCGACGTACCGACGCGAGGAGCCCACGGTGAGCACCCCCGAGTTCGACCCCACCATCCCCGAGACCGCGGCGCGCCAGGTCGAGTTCATCAGCCTCTCGCACCTCAACCCGTCGACCGAGCTGGAGCCCGTGCCCTCACGCGGCATCGACCTGCCCTACTTCCGCCGCTACGTGCGGGCGCTGGAGGACGGGGGCTACGACTACACGCTGCTGCCGTACGGCTCGGGCACCGCCGACTCGTTCGTCGTCGCCTCGGCGGTCGGGCAGCTGACGGAGCGGATCAAGCCGATCGTCGCGCTGCGGCCCAACACGACGTTCCCGCTGGTCGCCGCCCAGAAGCTGGCGACGCTCGACCAGCTCACCGAGGGCCGCGCGGTCGTCCACCTCATCTCCGGCGGCAGCGACGCGGAGCAGGCCCGGCAGGGCGACTACCTGCCGAAGGAGCGCCGCTACGCCCGCACGAGCGAGTACATCGACCTGCTGCGCCGCGCGTGGACCGAGCCGGCGCCGTTCGACCACCACGGCGAGTTCTACGACTTCGACGGCTTCGGGCCCGGCTTCGCGCCGTACGACTCCCCGATCCCCATCTCGATCGGCGGTCAGTCGGACGAGGCGTTCGCCGTGGGCGGCGAGAAGGCGGACGTCTTCAGCTTCTGGGGCGAGCCGCTGGACGACCTCCGCGGCGAGATCGAGCGCGTCCACGCCATCGCGCGGGCCGCCGGGCGCACCACGCTGCCGCGGATCTGGGTGACGTTCCGTCCCATCGTGGCGGCCACCGACGCGCTGGCGTGGGAGAAGGCGCACGATTACGTCACGCGGATCGCCGCGACGTTCGAGCGCGGGGTCTTCGGCAAGCAGCTGCACCAGAAGGGCGACCCGCAGAACGTCGGCTCGCAGCGGGCGCTGACGTTCGCGAACGCCTCCGAGCTCTACGACCGGGCGCTGTGGACGAAGACGGCGGCCGCCACCAACGCCGCCGGCGCCTCGACCGCGCTGGTCGGCTCGCCGGAGACGGTCGCGGCGGCGATCCTCGACTACGTCGATCGCGGCGCGGACCTCGTGAGCATCCGCGGCTACGACACGCTCAACGACGCGGTCGACTACGGCAAGCACGTGATCCCCCTGGTGCGCCAGGAGCTCGCGCACCGGGCGACCACCGGCCGCCGCGGCACCCTGCAGGCCGAGCACCTCGGCGGCTACACCGACGAGTACCGCCGGCTCGCGACGGCGGGACGCGCATGACCGCGACCACGGCGCCGGTCCGCACGCTGCCCGTCCCGGACCTCTCCCCCGCCGCCCTCGCGGCGGTGACGGCCGAGGTCGCGACGTACGCCGCGGAGCACGACCGCAGCGGCGCCGTACCGACGGCCGGGCTCGAGGTCGCGCACCGGGCCGGCCTGCTGACGGCCACCGTCGGCACGGCCCACGGCGGCCCGGGCCTCGGACCGCGGGACGCGGTGCGCATCCTCACCGCCCTCGGCGAGGGCGACGCCTCGGTGGCGCTCGTCGTCGCCAACACCCTCAACGCCCACGCCGCGCAGGCGGAGCGGCCGCACTGGCCCGCGGCGGCGTACGACGACCTCCTGCGCCGCTCGCTCGAGGGCCCGGCCCCGGTCAACGCGATCCGGGCCGAGCCCGAGCTCGGTGCCCCCGCGCGCGGCGGGCTGCCGGCGACGACGGCGCGACGCACCGACGACGGGTGGGAGCTGTCGGGCCACAAGGCCTACGCGACCGGCGGGACGGCCCTGGCGTACCACGTCGTGTGGGCGGTGGCCGACGAGCCGGACGGCGACCCCGAGCGACCCCGCGTCGGCCACGTGCTCGTGCCGGCCGACGCCCCCGGCATCACGTGGATCGAGACGTGGGACCACCTCGGCCTGCGGGCGTCGAACACGCACGACGTGGTCTACGACGGCGTGCGGGTGCCGGCCGCGTCGTTCGTCGAGATCCCGCGCGGCGCCGACGGGGTCTACCGCGACCCGGCCGCCGTGCCGGGGCCGGGCAGCCTGGGGCACGCGGCGCTGTACGTCGGCGTGGCGCGCGCGGCCCGGGCGGCGTTCGTGGACTTCGCCCGCACGCGCGCGCCGGCCGCCCTGGGCCGCCCCATCGCGACCACCGAGCGGATCCAGGCGGTCGCCGGTGAGGTGGACGTGCTCGTCGTGCAGGCGGAGACGCTGCTGCACGGCGCGCTGCTGCGCCTCGAGGCGGGCGACACGACGGTCGTGCCGGAGCTCGCCGGCATCAAGGTCGCCATCGCGAGGTCCGTGGTGGCGGCGGTGCAGACCGCCGTCGCGGCCCTCGGCAACCCCGCGCTGTCCCGGCACGGCTCGCTCGAGCGGCACCTGCGCGACGTGCTCTGCGTGCGCGTCCACCCGCCCCAGGAGGACACCGCCCTCCTCGCCGCCGGCCGCCGGGTGCTGGGGGTCTGATCGGCGCCGAGTTGT
>NZ_JAAGXA010000024.1 GCF_010686755.1 Nocardioides zeae
TCGGCGGGGACGTGACGACCTCGAACGGCTCCTCGAACGTGACGACCACCGGGGCCTTGCCCGGCTTGTCGGCGCGGACCGACACGAAGACGTAGTCGCCACCGAGGTGGTGCGGCAGCGAGAAGCGCGACACCGGCGCGGAGCCGGTGACGGTGCGGTTGAGGACGTCGACGAACGGGTCCTCGTCGACCTCCCAGTCGCTGTCGACGACCTCGTGCGGGACGACGCTCACCCGCGTGGTGAAGGTCGAGCCCTCCTCCCAGGCGCCCTCGAAGGCGATGTCGATCGCCCGCGCGGTCGGCAGGGTGTCGCCGGCACGCACTCCGTCGACCGCGACCCACGCGTCGACGGGGGCGCCGACCTCGTCGTACACGATCTCGGAGGTGGTGGAGCCGACCTCGATGCCGCGCGCCGAGTACTCGTGGACCGTCACCAGGTAGGTCTCGCCGTCGACGAGGAACACGTCGTCGTAGCCGCAGTCGACGCCCACCGCACCGTTGCCCCGGCCGTCGTAGTCGACCCAGTTCACCAGGTCGAGCGGCGTGCCCGGCGCGGTCGCGCTGGCGATCGTGGCGTCGTAGTCGGCCGCCGGGGTCGCGTCCCTGAACGACACCTCGAACCCGCAGGTCTCCGAGACGTAGGGCGACCACTCCGTGTCACCGGCCTCCGGCTTCGGGTAGGTCGGGCCGCTGATGGTGATGCCGCCCGGCGCTGCCGCCTGGGCCGGCGCGAGCGTCAGCCCGCCGATGGCGAGCGCGGCGGCTGCGACGACGCCGGTCGTGGTGGTGGTGCGCATGTGCTCCCTCTCCTCAGACAGTTCTCAGGAAGACTAGGAGCAGCGGCGCGGTCGCGGGGCGGAATCGATTGATCGGCGCTCAGCAGACGTGGATCCGGTCCACCGGTCTGGACCGGCTCACGCGTCGAAGTCGACCGTGAGCGCGTCGCCCACGGGGAACGTCTGGCAGGTCAGCACGAAGCCCGCCGCGACCTCGGCCGGGTCGAGCGCGAAGTTGCGCCGCATGTCGGCCGCGCCGTCCACCAGCCGCGCCCGGCACGTGCCGCACACCCCGCCCTTGCACGCGAACGGCAGGTCGGCACGCACCCGCTGCGCACCGTCGAGGAGGGTCGCGTCACGCGGCAACCGGTCGGTGCTGCGCCGACCGTCGAGCACCACGGTGACGGCGCTCGTCGCCCCCGGCGGCGCGTCCTCCGACCGCCGCGGCGCCGGTGGCGGGCCGTCCACGTGGAACAGCTCGGCGTGGATCCTCGCGGCCGGTACGCCGCGGTCCGCCAGCACCGCCCGGGCCTCCGCCACCAGCCCCAGCGGCCCGCAGAGCCACGCGTGGTCGAGGCCCGCCGTGGGGACGAGCGCGTCGACGATGCGGCCCAGCCGGTCGGCGTCGAGGCGCCCGGAGAAGAGCTCCACGTCCCGGGGTTCCCGAGACAGCACGTGGACGAGGGCCAGGCGCGCGCCGTACCGGTCCTTGAGGTCGGCCAGCTCGTCCGCGAACATCACCGTCGACGCGCGGCGGTTGGCGTAGACGAGCGTCACGCGCGCCTCCGGGTGCCGCAGCACGGTGGCGGCGATCGAGAGCATCGGCGTGATGCCCGACCCCGCGGCGACGCACAGGTGGCGTCCGCCCTGCTCCGGCGTGGCCCGGAACGAGCCCGAGGGGCGCTGCGCCTCGATGACGTCGCTCGGACGCACCTCCTCGACGAGCCACGTCGAGAACAGCCCGCCCGGCACGGTCCGCACACCCACGCGCGGCGGTGCGCCGACGGGCGCGCAGATGGAGTAGGAACGCCGGTGCTCCCGGCCGCCCACCTCGCGCCGCAGGGTGAGGGACTGCCCCGCGTCGAAGCGGAACTCCGCGGCGAGGTGCGGCGGCACGTCGAACGTGACCGCGGCTGCGTCGTCGGTGAGACGGTCGACGGCCGCGACCCGCAACGGGTGGAAGGCGCGCGGCATCAGATCTCCTTCACGTGCTGGAACGGCTCCGCGCACGCCCGGCACCGGTAGAGCGCCGTGCACGCCGTCGGCCCGAACTCCGAGGCCAGCACCACCTCCCCGCTCCCGCAGCGCGGGCACGCCACGTCGCGGCGCGTGGGCCCGAGGTCGAGGACGACCGGCCCGGTACGTCGCGGTGCGGGCCCCGGCGCCGACAGCCCGTGGGCCTGCAGGGCCGCGCGGCCGCGCTCGGTGATCCAGTCCGACGACCACGCGGGCGCCAGGGCGACGACGACGTCCACCGCGGCGTACCCCGCCGTCGTCAGCACGCGCACGAGGTCGTCGCGCATCGTGGCCAGTGCGGGGCAGCCGGAGTAGGTCGGCGTGATGACCACGCGCACCCGGTCACCCTCGACCTTCACCTCCCGCAGCACGCCGAGGTCGGCGAGGGTGAGCATCGGCATCTCCGGGTCGGTGACCTGGGCGGCGAGCTCCCGGGCGTCGCACACGGGGGACCCGAGCACCGTCACCACCGCCCCGCCGGGTGGGCGCGCGCGACGACCTGCATCTCGGCCAGCAGCGCCGCGAGGTCCGGGGTGTGCCGGCCGTCGCGGCCACCCGGCCCGTCGAGCACCGGCCCCGCAGCGCAGGGGCCCAGGTCGTCGAGGTCCGCCGCCCGCAGCACCTGCGCGAGCACGCCGTCCACCTCCGCCACCACGTCCGCCGGGTCGACCGCGACCCCGGCGCGCGCCAGGCGCGCCTCCACCGGGTGGGTGCGCGCCAGCTCCGCCCGGTGCGGCCAGACCGCGCGCAGCCCCGCGCGGACGCGGCGCCGCGACTCCGCCGTCCCCCGGGCGAGGGTCACGACCCAGCGGGCGGCGTGGTCGCGGTGGTAGGCCACCTCCTTCACACCCTTCGCGGCGATCGCGGCCAGCACGGGGTCGCGGCTGTCGACGAGCCGCGCGAGGAGCGCGAGGCGCCACGTCGCGAAGCACAGCAGGCGCGCCACGGTCTCGCCGAAGTCGCCGTTCTCCGGCTCCACCAAGCGCACGCAGCGGTAGTCGTCCGCGTCGCGGAAGAACGCCAGCGCGTCCTCCCCCGGCACCGGGGAGCCCGCGGGGAGCGGGGGCACCGCGCCCGGGTCCGCCGCCGCGGCGCGCGCGAGCAGCAGCCGCGCCTGGCCGAGCAGGTCGAGCGCGATGTTGGCCAGCGCGACGTCCTCCTCCAGGTCGGGCGCGTTGCTGCACCACTCCGCGAGCCGGTGGGAGGCGACGAGGGCGTCGTCGCCGAGCATGAGGCAGTACGCCGCCAGCTCACCCCCGTCGACCCCGTCCGGCAGCGTCGTGTCGACGCCCGCCAACGGGTCGACGAACGACGTGCCGAAGGCCCAGTGGGCGTCGTCGCCGGTCACGGAGCCGCTCACAGGTGCGGGACGTCGGCCGGGACGTCGTAGAACGTCGGGTGGCGGTAGACCTTGTCGCCCGCCGGGGCGAACATCGGGTCCTTCTCGTCGGGGCTCGAGGCCGTGATCGCGTCCGCGCGCACCACCCAGATGCTGACGCCCTCGTTGCGCCGGGTGTAGACGTCCCGCGCGTTGCGCACCGCCATCGTGTCGTCCGCGGCGTGCAACGAACCGACGTGGACGTGGTTGAGGCCCCGCTTGCCGCGGACGAACACCTCGTAGAGCGGCCACTCGGCACTCATCGGGCGCCCTCCCCGGCGCGGTCGGCCTCGGCGCGCGCGGCGAAGGCCAGCGCCGCCTCCCGCACCCACGCGCCGTCCTCGTGGGCGCGGCGGCGGTGGGCGAGCCGCTCGGCACTGCACGGCCCGTCGCCCCGCACGACCGCGGCGAGCTCGTCCCAGTCGGGCGGCGTGAAGTCGTGGTGGCCGCGCGCCTCGTTCCAGACGAGGCCGTCGTCAGGCAGCCGGACGCCGAGCCGCTCGGCCTGCGGCACCGTCATGTCGACGAACTTCTGGCGCAGGTCGTCGTTGGTGTCGCGCTTGATGCCCCAGGCCATCGACCGGGCGGTGTTCGGGGAGTCGGCGTCGGGCGGGCCGAACATCATGAGCGCCGGCCACCAGAACCGGTCGACCGACTCCTGCACCATCGCCCGCTGCTCGTCGGTGCCCTGCATCATCGTCATCAGCAGCTCGAAGCCCTGCCGCTGGTGGAACGACTCCTCCTTGCAGACCCGGATCATCGCGCGCCCGTAGGGCCCGTAGGACGTGCGGCACAGCGGCACCTGGTTGCAGATGGCCGCCCCGTCGACGAGCCAGCCGATGGTGCCCACGTCGGCGTACGAGGGCGTCGGGTAGGCGAAGATCGACGAGTACTTCTGCCGTCCCGCGAGCAGCTTCTCCGTCAGCTCGCCGCGCGAGGTGCCGAGGGTCTCGGCCGCGGAGTAGAGGTAGAGCCCGTGCCCGGCCTCGTCCTGCACCTTGGCGAGCAGCGTCGCCTTGCGCCGCAGCGACGGCGCGCGGGAGATCCAGGCGCCCTCCGGCTGCATCCCGATGATCTCGGAGTGGGCGTGCTGGGCGATCTGCCGCACGAGCGTCGCCCGGTAGTCGTCGGGCATCCAGTCCCGCGGCTCGATCCGGTCGCCCCGCGCGAGCGTGGCCTCGAACTGCTCCTGCAGGTCCTCCTGCACGATGGTGTCCACGTGCCCTCCCGAGGGCTCGACCCATTAACAGACCGAACGGTCAGTAATAGCATGGCACGGGTGTGCCCGGCCCACAACGGGACCGGCCCCCGCCGACGAAGGAGAACCGATGCACCGCGTCACCGTCCAGTACGCCGTCCCCACCGACCCCGCGGACTTCGACGCCCGCTACCGTGCCGAGCACGTGCCGCTCGTCCACGCGCTGCCGGGCATCGCCGGCTGCACGCTGTCGTGGCCCCGGCCGCTCGCCGGCGAGAAGGTCGTCCACCTCGTGGCCCAGCTCGACTTCGCCAGCGCCGAGGACCTGCAGACCGCGCTGCGCTCCCCGGAGATGGCCGAGGCCGGCCGGCACGCCGCCACCCTCGGCGTACCGGCCTCGATGTTCGTCGGCGAGGTCGAGACGGTGGCCTAGTCGCCCCCGTCGGAGGATCAGTCCAGGCAGAACTCGTTGCCCTCGGGGTCACGCATCACGACGTGCCCCTTCCCGAGGCCGGGCTCGGCCTCGTGGCGCTCGACGCGCGTCGCGCCGAGCGCCACCAGTCGCTCCGCCTCCGCCTCGAGCGCCGCCATCCGCGCCTCGCCCTCGAGCCCGGGGGCGGCCCGCAGGCCGAGGCGTCGTGGCGCCGCTCGGGCGGCACGCCCCAGGCGTCGAGCGCCGCCTCCCAGCTGCGGAACCCCGCCGGCGGCGGGTCGATCTCGTAGCCCGTCGCCGCCGCCCAGAACGCGCTCAGCGCGCCCGGGTCCGCGCAGTCGAAGGTCACCTGCACCGTCACCGCCATCAGCCCTGCTCCTTCCGTCGCCGCGGACGCGCGACCCGGCGCGACCGCTCGGCGCGCTCCGTCCGCACCCGCCCGCCCGCCTCCGCCGACGACCCTGCCGGGAGCAACCCACCCCACCTGACGTACCGCTGCTCGATCTCCATGTCCCCACCGTCGCAGCCATTCAGGAACGGTTCGGTCCGCAATCAGTGGCAGGATCACGGCTGTGCCGGAGACGACCACGGAGCGGGTGCTGCGCCTGCTCGGCCTGCTGCAGCAGCGGCGCACCTGGACCGGCCCCGAGCTGGCGGCCGAGCTGGGGGTCACCGACCGCTGCGTACGGCGCGACGTCACCCGCCTGCGCGACCTCGGCTACCCCGTCAACGCGGCCCAAGGCGTGGGCGGCGGCTACCAGCTGGGCGCCGGCGCCGCGCTGCCGCCGCTGCTGCTCGCCCCGGACGAGGCCATCGCGACGACCGTCTCGCTGCTGCTCGCGGCCGGCGGCACCGTCGCGGGAGCGGCCGACGCCACCCTCCGCACCCTCGCCAAGCTCGACCAGGTGCTGCCGCCCCGCCTGCGCGCGGAGGTGCGCGCGATGGCGGAGACCACGGCGACCCTCGAGCGGGGCGGCGTGCAGGTCGACGGCGGCGTGCTCATGCGGCTGGCGGGCGCGACCCGCGACCGGGTGCGGGTCCGCTTCGCCTACGCGCGGCCCGGGGGCGAGCCCGCCGAGCGCGACGTCGAGCCGTCGGGCCTCGTCGCCACCGGACGACGGTGGTACCTGCTGGCCTGGGACACCGACCGCGACGCCTGGCGCACGTTCCGGGTCGACCGGATCGGCGGCCTCGTCGTCACCACGTGGCGCTGCAGCCGGCCGCCGCACCCGGATCCCGCGTCGTACGTGCACAGCAGCGTCACCGCCTCGCCGTACCGGTTCGTCACCACGGCCCGCGTGGCGCTCCCGCTCGACGAGGTGCGCGAGATGTTGGGGCCGCAGACCGCGCGTGCCGAGCCCGACCCGGAACCCGGGTGGACGCGGATCGTGGCGGGCGCCGACGACCTGGAGTGGGTGGTGCTACGCCTTGCGGAGATCGACGCCCCGGTGGAGCTCCTCGACCCGCCCGGGCTCCGCACCGCGGCCGCTGCCCTCGCCGAGCGGCTCGGACGCATGGCCGGCGACCGAGGCCGCAGCTGAGCCGGGAGACGTGGGGCCGCGCGAGCCCGACGGCCCCTCCTCCGCGGCGGCGGCCGCCGTTCCGGTCGCCATCGCCGCCATCACGGCGGCGGAGGCGACCCAGCGGGAGGTGACGAGGACGGTACGACGCGGACGACCCATCCCCCGAGGGTGACGCGCCTTGCTGAGGGGGGCCTGAAGCCCGCCGACCCGGGCCGGGCCTCAGCCGACGGGCGGGCCCGCGACGAGCGCCAGGCCCGTGAGCACCGCGACGGCGACGACGCCGGCGGCCAGGCCCTGCAGCGGCTTGCGGACCAGCCACGAGACCGGCTTCTCGAGGCCACCGGACGCCGGCTCGCTCGCGAGCCGCCACGTGTCGCCGAGCAGGCCCTTCCGCTCCGTCGCGAGGTCGAACCAGATGGTGAAGAAGGGCGGGATCGCGGAGGCGAGGCCCGTGATGGTCCGGCGGAACGACCACCGCTGGTCCTGCGCGACGACGATCGTCGTCAGCAGGAACGCGATGAACGCGATGCCGTGGAGCATGCCGCCGACGCTGACGACCGCCTCGGTCGTCTTCGTGACGTACTTCAGGAACATCCCGACGAGCAGCAGGGCCCAGGTGCAGGCCTCGGTGACGGCGACGACGCGGAACAGGCGGCGGGGCGACATGACCCGCATCCTACGACGACGTGTCGTAGGTCAGGCGAATGCCCGCTCGACGAGCGACGTGAAGAAGCCGAGACCGTCGGTGCCGGGGCCCGTGAGGTCCTCGACCGCGTGCTCGGGGTGGGGCATGAGGCCCACGACGTTCCCCGCGGCGTTGGTGACGCCCGCGATGTCGCGCTGGGACCCGTTGGGGTTGCCCACGTAGCGCGCCACGACCTGCCCCTCGCCCTCCAGGCGGTCGAGCGTCGCCTCGTCCGCGACGTACGCCCCCTCGCCGTTCTTGAGGACGACCGTGATCTCCTGCCCGGCCTCGTACGCCGAGGTCCACGCCGTCGACGCGTTCTCGATCCGGAGGCGCTGGTCGCGGCAGATGAACTTGCGGTGGTCGTTGCGGATCAGCGCGCCGGGGAGCAGGTGGGACTCGCAGAGCACCTGGAAGCCGTTGCAGATGCCGAGGACGGGCATGCCCTTCCCGGCCGCCTCGACCACCGACGTCATGACCGGCGAGAAGCGGGAGATGGCACCACACCGCAGGTAGTCGCCGTAGGAGAAGCCGCCCGGCAGCACGATCGCGTCGACGCCGCGGAGGTCCTCGTCGCCGTGCCAGAGCGCGACCGCCTCGTTGCCGCCGATCCGGACCGCGCGCTGCGCGTCGACGTCGTCGAGCGAGCCGGGGAAGGTGACGACGCCGATCCTCACGCCTGGTCCTCCACACGCACCGTGAAGTTCTCGATCACGGGGTTGGACAGCAGCTTCTCGGCGGCCTCGTGGACCTGGGCGAGCACCTCGTCGGTCACCTCGGCGACCTCGAGCTCGAAGCGCTTGCCCTGACGGACCTCGCTGATGCCGGTGAAGCCGAGGCGCGGCAGCGCGCCGGCCACCGCCTTGCCCTGCGGGTCGAGGATCTCGGGCTTGGGCATGACGTCGACGACCACACGGGCCACGGGGCGCTCCTGGAGATGCGGGGGGCTGACGAGCCGCCATCCTAGTCCCGCTCCGGACCACGACCGACCAGCGGGACACGGCCGTCGGGGAGATGTGCGGCGGGAACCACCTGTGCGAAACTCGATCGGGTCGTCAGCCTCCCCCGACCCAGGTGCTCCCCTCCCCATGACTCCTCCCACCGCCACCCTCCAGCGGTCGCCCGAGGCCGGTCCCGCGCCGCGTCCGGCGGCCGGGGCGGCCCCGGCGGTCGACCCGCACACCAGCCCCCAGCCCGCCGGCACGCCCCACCCGCCGCGGGTGCGGGCCATCGACGGCCTGCGCGGGGTCGCGGTCACGGCCGTGGTGCTCTACCACCTCTTCCCGACGCTCGTCCCCGGCGGCTACCTCGGCGTCGACGTCTTCTTCGTCATCTCCGGGTTCGTCATCACGGCCAGCCTGGTCCACCAGCGCCGCGTCGAGGGCGGTCCGGGGCTGGTGCGGTTCTGGGTACGGCGCGCCCAGCGCCTCCTGCCCGCCCTGCTGACCCTGCTCCTCGCCGTCGCCGCGGCCGCGGCCCTCGTCGGCCCGGACGTGAGCGGGCGGCTGCGGGAGCAGGTGCTGTCGGCGCTCACGTTCACCAGCAACTGGTTCCAGGCGAGCGCCGAGTTCTCCTACTTCGACCACACCGACCCGCCGCTGCTGCAGCACCTGTGGTCGCTGGCGGTGGAGGAGCAGTTCTACCTCGTCTGGCCGCTGCTCCTCGCGCTCCTCCTCGTCGTGGTCCGGCGGCCCCGCACGCGGGTGGTCGTCGTGCTCGTCGCCGCCGCGGCCAGCGCGGGCGCCATGGCCTGGTTCCACACCCCGGGCCAGGACCCGAGCCGGCTCTACTTCGGCACCGACACCCACGGCTTCGGCCTCCTGCTCGGCGCGGCCGCGGCGCTCGCGGTCCCCCTCCTGACCGGCACGCCGCGCACCCCCCGGGTGGCCGCCGTGCAGCGCGGGCTGACGCACCCCGTCGTACCGGTCGCGGCAGCGCTCGGCGTGCTCGTGGCGATGGCGAGGCTCCGCGACGGGCTGGACGTGACCTACCGCGGCGGCATCGCGACCGTCGCCCTCGCGACGGCCCTCCTCCTCGTGGGCCTCGTGGTCCGCCGCGGCGGGCCCGTCCACGGCGTGCTCGCGACCCGCCCGGTCGTCTGGCTGGGCGAGCGGAGCTACGGCATCTACCTGTGGCACTGGCCGGTGCTGGTGCTGCTGCGCGGGGCGTTCCCCGACAGCTCGGGGATGCTGCGCGGCGCCCTCACGATCTACCTCACGCTGGCGGCGGCCTCGCTGAGCTGGCGCTACGTCGAGCGGCCGATCCTGCGGCACGGGTTCCGCGGCGCCGCGCGGCGCGGCTGGCGGGTCGTGCGGGCGGACCTCCTCCCCCGCGGCGTCGTGCTCGTCGTCGGCCTCGCGGTCCTCGCCCTGCTCGCCGGCCAGGGCCTGCGCCAGGCGCCCGACCGCGGTCAGGTCGAGAGCCTCGTCGCGACCGGGCAGGACGCGCTCGCCGACGCGGGGGCGTCGCTGGAGGGCGGGCCCGGGGCGGCCACGCCGTCGACGGAGCCCGACCGGCCCGCGCCGCCCGCCCTGGCCGAGGCCTCCCCCGCCGAGATCGGCGCCCAGACCGTCGTCGTCGGCGACTCCGTCACCCTCGCGGCGGCACCCGGTCTCGTGGCCGAGCTGCCCGGGGTCGGCGTCGACGCCGCCGTCGGCCGCCAGCTCGCCGAGGCGCCCGCGATCGTCACCGCCCTGCGGGAGTCGGGTCGGCTGCGTCCGTACCTCGTCGTCGCCCTCGGCACCAACGGCGACATCAGCAGCCGCGACCTGAGCGCGATCGTCGCAGCCATGGGCGAGGGTCACCGGCTGGTGCTCGTGACGGCCCACGGCAACCGCTCCTGGATGCCCGAGGTCAACCGCAAGCTGGAGGCCTTCGTGGCGGCGCACCCCTGGGTCGGGCTCGCCCGCTGGGACCAGGCGGCCGCCCAGGTCACGGACTTCGCCTCCGACGGCATCCACCCCGGCGAGCAGGGCGGCGGGGTCTTCGCCCGCACCGTCGTGGAGACGCTCCGCACACTGCCCTGATCCGAGGCCGGATCGCGGGTCTCGTCTGGACGGACGCGGCACACTGGAGGCATGTCCAACCGCGTCCCGCCCGGCGCCGCCGGGGCCCTGTCCCTCGAGTTCCCGCAGTCGCTCGCGGTCTACGAGGACTACGCCGCCGCCCAGCGCACCGTCGACCACCTGTCCGACGCCGAGTTCCCCGTCGAGAACTGCATGATCGTCGGCACCGACCTCAAGCAGGTCGAGCGCGTCACCGGCCGTCTCACCTACCCGAAGGTGGCTGCCGCCGGCGCCATCTCCGGCGCGTGGCTCGGCCTGTTCCTCGGCCTCATCTTCTCGTTCTTCGTCGAGCAGAGCCTGGGCGCGATCCTGCTGTCCACGGTGCTCCTCGGTGTCGCGTTCAGCGTGGTCTGGGCCGTGCTGGGGTACGCCGCGACCGGTGGCCGCCGCGACTTCAGCTCGGTCAGCTCCGTCGTCGCGACCCGCTACGAGGTGCTCGTCGAGCACAAGCACGCCGCCCGCGCCCGCGAGCTCCTCGCCGACCTCCCCGGAGCCCTGCCGAACCCGTTCGCCTGATCCGAGGTCCGCAGGCGCGCGAACAGTGCGCTCGGTGCGGCCCCGGCGGCGCCGGGCACGTCCCAGCCGCACACCTCGCGGCCCCGGTACGCCGCGGGCGAATGCGCGCCGTACCGCGGCGTCATGCACCCCGGCGCCCCGGGCCACCTCCGCGCATGACGTCCGGGGGTGGCGCCGGGCGGGTGCCTGAAAGAGTGCACTTGGTGCAGCCCGGACGCCCCCAGGCATGTCCCAGCTGCACATTTCGCGGCCCCGGTCTGGTCAGCGGCGCTCGTACGTCGCGGGCGAGCGCGCGCCGTACCGCGACGTCATGCGGACCGGCGCCCCCGGCCACCGCCGCGCATGACGTCCCGCGGTCGGGCGCGGCGCGGGGCGCGGGGCGCGGAGGGCGCGCGGGGGGCCAGAGAGGCGCCAGGAATGTGCGCTTGGTGCGGCCGGCACCCAGCCGGACCCGCCCCAGCTGCACACTTCGCGCCCCCGGTGAGGCGCGAGCCGCCGACCAACCGCGCGCCCTACCGCGACGCTCAGATCTCCCCGAGCTCCGCGATGACCGGCGTCGCCGAGGACACGCTCGCGTAGTAGTCGCCGTAGGCGGCGCGCTCGTCCGGCGTCATGGTCGCCGGGTCGAGACGAACGGGGCGACCGTCGGCCTCGACGAGCCCGGGGGGCAGGTCCGCGGGGTCGGTCGCGTCGACCACCACCTGCAGGAGCTGCGGCGTCAGCGCGTCGCGCAGCGCGTCCTCGACCATCCAGCAGTCGACCCCGTCGGCGCACTCGCCGTCGCGGACCGCCTCGGCGATCCGCACCGCGCCGACGTAGGCCGATCCCGCGCCCTCGACCACGTCGGGCCCGATCGCGCCCGCGTCGGCGACCGCCGCCTCGAGGTCGTCGCGGAACACGTCGGCGGCCCACGCGCCGTACGACGTGGCGAAGAGCTGGCCGCCGCCGCCCTCGCGGGACGCGACGGTGACCGCCCGCAGCAGGTCGTCGCGCCGGAGGTCGGGGGCGACGGCGTCGACGCGACCCGAGCCCGCCGGGACCTGCCCGCCCAGCGCGGCGTGGACGGCGGACGGCCACCGGGAGAGCGTCGCGAGGAACGCGTCCGCGAGCCCGGGCTGGATGTCGCCCGCGTCGGCGACGACCGTGACGGCCATCGTCAGCAACCCTGCGGGGTCGTCGGTGTCCGCGTCGGGGGCGAGCGCGTACGGCAGCGCAGTGGCCACCCGCGCCGCCTGCGCCCCCGACCACGGGGTCTCGACCAGCACGGCCCGCAATCGTTCCGCGTCGTCCGCGGGCAGCCCGTCGCCCCCCGCGACGAGGTCGACGGTGGCGCGGTCGGCCGCGCGGGCGAGCGCGTCCGGCACCGACGGTTCTGACGGCCCGTCGTCACGCACGAGCGCCACCACCCCGATCACCGCGACGACGACGACCGCGACGGCGACCGACACCGCGGTGCCGACCACGGAGCGCCGCGGTGCCATCAGCGGGGCCCCATCAGATGGGCTGGGGCACGCCGGGCCGCATGCCGGCGGCGACCGTGATGTCGGTCTCCTCGAGGTCCGCCGCGGCGTCCTGCATCGCCTGGGCGTGCTCCCGGACCCGACGGGCCCAGCCGTCGTACTCCTGCGTCCAGGTGGTCTGCAGCGTCGACGACGCGGGGCCCGAGCTCGAGCCCGGCAGCGCCGCCGCGATCTGGCCGGCGTGCTCGCCGGCGGACAACCCGTCGACCGCCTCGCCGGCGGCGCCGATCCGCTCCGCCGCGCTCTGGATGTCCGCACGGACCATGGCCACGGTCATGCCTGTACCTCCTCCTGCCGGGACCGGCTCACTGGCCGTCCTGGCGCTCCGTCTGGCTGGCCGACCCGTCGAGCTGGTCGGCGAGGTCGCTGGAGAGCTGGCCGGCCACGCCGCCGGGGCCGCTCGTGCCGTTGAGGCCGGCCCACGCGTCGGCCTGGGCCTGGGTCCACTCGTTCATCGGCACCGCCCGGCCGTCGGGGCCGACGAGCTCGGGGGCGTACTGCTGGAGGTAGTCGACGGGGAGGTTGCGGTAGACCGCACCCTCCGCCACGCCCTGCAGCGCGCCCTCGGTGTTGTAGACGTACGAGCCGATGTCGGCGCGCACCTCGTTGGTGGTGTCGACGTCGTTGAGGCCCGTGATGCCGTCGACCGCGAGGTCCACGACGTCCGGGGCCACCGCGCCCACGAACGGGATCTCGCCGGCGAGCTTGTTGGCGACGTACCCGCCCGCCTGCCAGTAGCCGTCGCCGGCGCTGCTCGCCTCCTGGTCGGCGCGCAGGCCCTCCGCCCGCAGGTGCTCGCTGTAGCCCTCGCCCAGCGAGCCGACGACGTCGGCGAACGGCGAGTTGACCGACGAGATGGCGTTGTCGAGCCGCGAGTTCCACTGGCCCGTGAGGTCCTGGCCCTCCGCGCCCGCGTCGACCGCGCCGCTGAAGACCGCGTCGTACCCGTAGTTCGCGTAGAGGGTCGCGGCGCCCGTGAGGTTCTGCCCGGCGGTCTCGTCCTGACCGACCTGCTGGAGCACGTCCCGGAGCTCCGCCTCGGAGAACCGCGCCCGCATGTCGGCGGTCTGCTCGCCGGGCAGCCAGGGGTTCGTGTCGCCCTGCGACTGCAGGTCCTGCGCACCGGGGCCGCTGAACGCGTCGTACACGTCGGGCATGTAGGCGCCGAGGATCGTGGAGTAGTCGCGCTGCAGCGACGGGTAGTCGTCGAGCGCGCCACCCTGGGCCGCCGTCACCGCCTGCTCGGCGAGGTCGGCGGACACCGGCGTCGGCGACTCGGTCGTCGCGGACACGAGGGCGTCGCCGAAGTGGCGCATGCCCGTCACCCACTCGTCCTCGTGGGGGCTGATGTCCCACTCGCGGTCGTTGAGGTAGTAGTCGATCCGGTTCTCCGGAGCGTCCTGGCCCTCCGCGACGTACGGGTCGCCCGACAGGAACTCCCGCGCCGCGTCGGGGTTGTGCGACATGCCCTCGAAGACGCCCGCCATCGGGTCGAAGCCGCTCGGCGTGCCCGGGTCGAGGCGGTCGTCGTACATGAAGTCCTCCCACGACCGGTCGTCGTCGGCCCCGTACGCCGTGTAGTCGAGCCGGGCGTCCGGTCCGGTGGACCACTGGTTCCAGGGGTGCCCGCCGTTCTCGGCCAGGTAGTCGAGCTCGTAGCGCTCGACCTCGGAGCCGAGCCGGTTGAGGAAGTAGGACCCGTGGCCCGGCTCACCGGCCGCGACACCCAGCAGCTGGAGGCCGTTCACCGTGTCGGTGCCCCAGTTGTAGTTGTAGTCGGTCGAGCTGGCGTGGTCGACGAGGGTGTCGACCCACGACTCCGCGACGTGCGTCGTCGAACCGGCCTGCCCGTCGGCGGTGATGCCCGACGTGCCGGCGGCCAGGAGGGCGCCGAGCTGGCGCTGCGACTCGCCCATGGTGCCGACCGTCGGCGGTTCCGTGCCCTGGTCGCCGTGGGGCATGAGCAGGTTCTGCTGCAGCTCCAGGTAGGTCTCCGGACCGATCTGGTCGAGCGCCGTGGTCGCGACCGTCGGGTTGTGGCCGAACGCCGCGAGCTGGGCGTTGAGCTGGGCCAGCTCGGAGTCCGTCAGCCAGTCCTCGGGGTCGGTCTCCTGCTCCCCGTAGTTCCAGTCGCCGTAGTCCAGCCGCTCGAGCTGACCGGCCAGCGACTCGCCCAGCGCCTGCTGCTGCCGCGTCGAGAGCTGGTCGACGTAGGGCGCGGTCTCCTCCGGGTGCTCCATGAAGTAGTCGACGAGGTCCGCCTCGCTGAGGCCCTGGAGGTGGGGCGGCAGGCCCGCGTCGGACAGCGTGCCGGTGCCGCCGTCGTACTGGTTCGACTCCGAGTTGCCGAGCACGGCCGCGAGGTCCGTGTCCGCCTGCTGCGCGGTGGAGAGTGCCGTCGTGATCTCGTCGATCGCGCCCTGGACGGCCTCGCGGTCGCCGTCGCCCTCCTCGGCACCCGCCGGGGGGTCCGCGCGGACCTGGCCACCGGCCGTCGACAGCAGCCAGCCGCGCGCTGCGATGGTCTGCCGCGCCGCCTCGACCTGCTGCTGCGCCGTCAGGATGGTGGACGCCGCGCTGTCGATGCCGGTGATGACCGGCGCGATCTCGGCGACCAGGTCGTTGAGGTCGTCGCGCAGCCGCGTGTGGTTCGTGCGGGCCGACGTCGATCCCTCACCCGTCCACGTGCTCGGCGGGTAGCCGTCGTCGACCTCGTCCTGCAGGTCGAGCAGCGTGCGCCGGTCCTCGTTGAGCCGGTCGCCCACCGCCGCCAGGTCGGTCGGCTTCCAGGACAGCAGGGTGTCGATGTCGACCATCCGGTCCTCCTCGTCGGGCCGCCCCTCTCCCGTCGGGGGCGGAACCGGCGGAGGTCGTTCCCGCGCCGGCCGCCGGGGAAACCCGACGGCCGGCGACCGGGTCAGCCGAGCTCGCGCTTGAGGATCTTGCCGGTGGCGGTCATCGGGAGGGTCTCGACGATCTCGACCGTGCGCGGGTACTTGTACGCCGCGAACTGCTCCTTGCCCCAGGCGACCAGCTCGTCGGAGGTCACCGGGTCCGCGGTCTTGTCGAGGATGACGTACGCCTTGACCTCCTCGCCGTGCGACTCGTGCGGGACGCCGATGACGGCGGCGAGCGAGACGGCGGGGTGCGTCATCAGCACCTCCTCGATCTCGCGGGGGTACACGTTGAAGCCACCGCGGATGATCATGTCCTTCGCGCGGTCGACGATGTAGTACCAGCCGTCGGCGTCCTTCTTGCCGAGGTCGCCCGAGCGGAACCAGCCGTCCTGGATCGCGGCGGCCGTCGCGTCGGGACGGCCGTAGTAGCCCTTCATGATGTTGGGGCCCTTGATGGCGATCTCGCCGACGGCGTCGTCCTCGGTGAGCTCGTTCCACTCGGCGTCGATCAGCTTCATCTCGACCCCGGGGATGGGGGTGCCGATCGAGCCGACGCGCGGCTCCTCGCCCCACGGGGAGAACGAGGCGACGGGCGAGGTCTCGGAGAGGCCGTAGCCCTCCAGGATCGTGACGCCGAACTTCTGCTGGAAGTTCTTGTGCACCTCGACCGGCAGCGCGGAACCGCCGGCGGCCGCGACGCGCAGGTTGGCGGCGAGGCTCGAGACGTCGACCGCGTCGTCCAGTGCGCCGAGGAGGCCCCAGTACATCGTCGGGACGCCCGCGAAGAACGTCACCTCCTCCTTCAGCATGAGCCCGAGCGCCGGCTGCGCCTCGAAGCGCGGCAGCATGACGACGGTGCCGCCGAAGGCGAACGCGCTGTTCTGGATGACCGTCTGGCCGAAGGAGTGGAACAGCGGCAGCACGCACAGGTAGGTGTCGGGGTTCTCGGCATCGGCGCCGAAGAGCTGCTCGCTGACCAGGGCGTTGGACAGCATGTTGGAGTGGCTGAGCTCGGCG
The DNA here is from genome assembly GCF_010686755.1 of Nocardioides zeae. GTDB lineage: Bacteria > Actinomycetota > Actinomycetes > Propionibacteriales > Nocardioidaceae > Nocardioides > Nocardioides zeae. The sequence goes on from NZ_JAAGXA010000024.1 coordinate 16,244, forward strand.
CCCTTGGGCTGGCCGGTCGTGCCCGACGTGTAGAGGATGACCGCCGTGTCGCCGTCGTCGGTGGCGACGGACTCGAAGGTGGGCGCCTGGCCGGCGAGCGCCTGGGCGAAGGTCTCCGCGCCCTCGATCGGCGACTCCGCCGAGGGGTCGGCGGTGATCACGAAGAAGTGCTCCGTGCCGGGCGTCTGGTCGAAGCCCGCCTTGCCCTCGGTGCCCATCGGCAGCTCCGGCGTGCCCTGGAAGCAGAAGTAGGCCTTCGCGTCCGAGTCGTCCAGGTGGTAGGCGATCTCGCGGGCCTTGAGGAGCACGTTGAGCGGCACCACGGTCGCGCCGGCCTTGAGGATGCCGTAGTAGACGATCGAGAAGTACGGCAGGTTGGGACAGGTCAGCGCCACCTTGTCGCCCGGCTTGATGCCGCGGGCGACGAGCAGGTTCGCGACCTGGTTGGCGGCACCGTCCACCTGGGCGTAGCTCAGGCGGGTGTCGCCCAGGATGATCGCGGTGCGGGTGGGGAACTGCTGCGCGGAGCCCTCGAGCAGGGACGACAGGTTGGTCATGGGACTCAACCTACTGGGAGGTAGTGAGGCCCGTCACCCGGTACGGCGCGCCAACAGCCGCGCGGCCGACCGCAGGTCCGCACGGAGCGCGGTCGGCGCCGCCACCCGCAGGGCGAGGGCCAGCGGCGCGAGCGGCCCGGGCACCTCCAGGTGCGCCACGGCCCGGGCGTCGGTGCCCCCGTCGGCACGGGGCGTGTAGGTCATCGCGAGGGTGGCCCGCACGAAGCGCCACGTCCCGGCCTCGACCCACCGGTGGGGCGGCTCGCTCGCCTCGACCGTCATCCGCGGCCGCACGCCGGGGACGACGGTGACGTCCTCCCACGACGTACCGGCGTCGCCGGCGTGGTCGCCGACCGCCGTCACGGCGGCCACGCGGCGCAGGCTGGACTGCCACTCCGGGCGGTGGGCCGGGTCGGCGAGGTAGGCGTGGACGACCTCGGGCGGGGCCGCGAACGGCACCGTCAGGTCGGCGATCAGCCGGGGGACGGCCACGTCAGAACCGCTCGCCGGTGAGGCGCTCGTAGGCCTCGACGTACCGCGCCCGGGTGAGGGCCACGACCTCCGCGGGCAGCGCCGGCGGCTCGTCGCCCGACGTGCGGTCCCAGCCCGACGCGTCGGAGGTCAGCCAGTTGCGCACGACCTGCTTGTCGAAGGACGCCTGCGTGCGCCCCGGCTGCCAGTCGTCGGCCGGCCAGTAGCGGGAGGAGTCGGGGGTGAGCACCTCGTCGGCGAGCACGATGGTGCCGCGCTCGCCCTCCCCGGGCGCCCGGCCGAACTCGAGCTTGGTGTCGGCGAGCAGGATGCCGCGCTCGCGGGCCAGCTCCTCGGCGCGCGCGTAGACGCGGAGCGTGAGGTCGCGCAGCGCCTCCGCGTCGTGGGCGCCGACGGTGCGGGCGACGGCGTCGAACGACACGTTCTCGTCGTGGTCCCCGAGGTCGGCCTTGGTCGCCGGCGTGAAGACGGGCGACGGGAGCCGGTCGCCGTCGACCAGGCCGGGGGGCAGCGCGATGCCGCAGACCTCGCCGGTGGCCTCGTAGTCCGCCAGCCCGGAGCCCGTCAGGTAGCCCCGCGCGACGCACTCGACGGGGAACATCTCGAGGTTCGCACAGACGACGGCCCGGCCGGCGACGGCGGCGGGCACGTCGGTGGAGACGACGTGGTTCGGCACGAGGTCCGCCAGCTGGTCGAACCACCACAGCGACATCCGCGTCAGCAGCTCGCCCTTGTCGGGGATGGTGGAGGAGAGCACGTGGTCGTACGCCGAGATCCGGTCGCTCGCCACCATGAGGAGCCGGCCGGCGTGCTCGCCGGCGTCGATCCGGTAGAGGTCGCGCACCTTGCCGGAGTGCAGGTGGGTGGCGCCCTCGAGGACCGGGGCGGGCGGGATGTTCGCGATCACGGGCGCCATCCTCCCACCCGCCTCCGCCCCTCTCAGCGCCGCCGCGGACGTCCCTGGAGCCACGGCTCCAGCAGCCGGGTGATCCACGGCAGCCCGAACCAGACCATGACCGGGGTGGCCACGACCGTCTGCAGCGTGATGCGCCAGTGCAGCGCGAGGTCGGGCAGCAGGCGCGCGCCCAGCTCACCGAGGAACAGGCTGAGCGGCAGGAAGACCACGAAGATCGAGATCGCCTGCTTCCAGCGCGGCGGGGGCGCCGGGACGCCCGGGTAGTCCACGTCGTGGTGCTCCGGCGGGTCGAACCAGCCCTCGATACCGGTCATCCGCTGCACGCGGAACTCCCCCACCAGGCCCTGCGCGGCACCGAGCCACCACGCCCGCTGCGGCGAGGCCTCCCAGGCCGCGAGCGCCTCGTGGTCGGCGAACCGGTAGAGCATGTGCCACGCGTCGTCGCCCTCCGCCGACCGCACGTAGCCGTGGCCCAGGAACCCCGGGAACTGCTCGGCCAGCGCCGTACCCGCCCGGATCCACGCGATCATCTCCGCCTCGCGCGCCGGATCGGCGTACCGGGTCGCGGCGACCGTCACCGGTCCCGCCTGCTGTGCCGTCATGCGACCCCATGGAACGGCACGGGGTACGCCGCGCGCACGCCCGCGACGGTGTGAGACCCGCCTCGGTCGGGTGCCCGACCCCCGCGCCGTCGGCCTACGCTCGGGGCATGTCCGTCGTGAAGATCAACGCCATCTCCGTCCCGCCGCAGGCCGCGCCCGAGCTCGAGAAGCGCTTCGCCGCGCGCGCCGGCACCGTCGAGGGCCAGCCGGGCTTCCTCGGCTTCCAGCTGCTGCGCCCGACCGCGGGCGAGACCCGCTACTTCGTCGTCACCCACTGGGCCGACGAGGAGTCGTTCGCCGCCTGGCGCGACGGCGACGCCCGCGCCGCGCACGCCGCGCCCGAGGGCGAGGCACCGCGCAAGCCCGTCGCGTCGGGTGCCGACCTGCTCGAGTTCGAGGTCGTGCTGGACGTGTCTCCGTCCGCCTGAGCGTCAGCCGGTCCTGTCCCGGCGCCAGCCAGCGCGAGTTCTGCGGAACGGCTACGTGCGGAACGACGTGCTGCGACGCGCCCACCTCGTCCTGCGGGACGCCGACCGCGCCCTGGGGCGACCGCACGACCACGACCGGCTCCGGGCGTGGTTCGACCTGCTGCGCGGCTCGGGCTTCTCCGCCGCGGGCCGCGCCGACCTCGCCCGGGCCTTGGCGCGGCCGAGCAGCGGACGCACCCCGCCGCTAGAGGATCTCCCCCGGCGCGTACGCCGCGGCCTCGGGGTGCGCCGCCGCGAGCGTCTCGACGGCGGCGACCACGGCCTGCACCTGGGCGCGGGCAGCACCGGTGAACTCGATCGGGTCCGCCACCAGCGCGTCGATCTGCTCGCGCGTGAGGCCGAGGCGGGCGTCACCGGCGAGGCGCTCGTACAGGTCGTTGACGGCGAGCCCCTGGCGCATCTCGAGCGCGACGCCGACGGCGTGCTCCTTGATGGCCTCGTGGGCGCTCTCGCGGCCGACGCCGTTGCGGACGGCGCTCATCAGCACCTTGGTGGTGGCGAGGAACGGCAGGTAGCGGTCGAGCTCGCGCTGGATGACGGCCGGGAACGCGCCGAACTCGTCGAGCACCGTGAGGAAGGTCTGGAAGAGGCCGTCGGCGGCGAAGAACGCGTCGGGCAGGGCCACGCGGCGCACGACCGAGCAGGAGACGTCGCCCTCGTTCCACTGGTCGCCGGCGAGCTCGCCGACCATCGACAGGTGGCCGCGGAGGATGACCGCGAGACCGTTGACCCGCTCGCAGGAGCGCGTGTTCATCTTGTGAGGCATCGCCGACGAGCCGACCTGGCCCTCCTTGAAGCCCTCCGTGACCAGCTCGATGCCGGCCATGAGCCGGATGGTGGTGGCGAGGTTGGAGGGGCCGGCGACGAGCTGCACGAGCGCGGAGACGACCTCGAAGTCGAGCGAGCGCGGGTAGACCTGACCGACGCTGGTGAGCACCCGGGAGAAGCCGAGGTGCGCGGCCACGCGCTCCTCGAGCGCGGCGAGCTTGTCGGCGTCGCCGCCGAGCAGGTCGAGCATGTCCTGCGCGGTGCCCACCGGGCCCTTGATGCCGCGGAGCGGGTAGCGCGCCAGCAGCTCCTCGATGCGCTGCACCGCGACGAGCATCTCGTCGGCGATGGTCGCGAACCGCTTGCCGAGGGTCGTGGCCTGCGCGGCCACGTTGTGCGAGCGGCCGGCCATCACCGTGGTCTCGTGCTCCGTCGCGAGCCTCGCCAGCCGGGCCAGCGCGGCGACGGCGCGGTCGCGGAGGATGAGCAGCGACTGCTGCACCTGCAGCTGCTCGACGTTCTCCGTGAGGTCGCGCGACGTCATGCCCTTGTGGATGTGCTCGTGGCCCGCGAGGGCGCAGAACTCCTCGATGCGCGCCTTCACGTCGTGGCGGGTGACGCGCTCGCGGGCGGCGATCGAGGCGAGGTCGACCTGATCGACGACGGCCTCGTAGGCCTCGACGACACCGTCCGGCACGTCGATCCCGAGGTCGCGCTGCGCCTTCAGCACCGCGATCCACAGCTGGCGCTCCAGCACGATCTTGTGCTCCGGGGACCAGGTGCCGGCCAGGTCGGCGGCGGCGTAGCGCGTGGCGAGGACGTTGGGGACGGAGGCGCGGGTCACGGGCCGCATCCTCCCACGCTCGCCCGGAGGGGGGTGGCGCGAGGGCCGCCGGGCGACGACGATGGGGAACGGTCGTCGGCGACCCCCCTCCCGGCGATGTCTCGGAGCATCGAGGAGCCCCCGTGCGGAAGCTGCTGTCCGGTCTCGTCCTGTCCCTGTCGCTGGTCGCCGGCGTGCTGCTGGTGGCGCCCCCACCGGCCACCGCCGCCGCGACGACCACCCTGAGCATGTCCCCCACGTCGGTCGCGGCCGGCGGCACGACCACCGTCGTCATCCGGTCGACCTTCACGCCGCTCGCGGGGAACTTCCGGCTGCAGGAGCGCCGCGGCACGCAGTGGGTGACGACGAAGGAGCTGCCGTCCTACCGCAACTACGGCTTCGACCTCGCCGTCGGCAGCACCACGGGCACCCGCACGTTCCGGGTGGCGGCCAAGTCGGACAGCCGCACGTGGGTCCACAGCCGTGCCGTCGCGATCACCGTGCGCTCGGCGACCTCCACCGCGCTCAGCACCACGACGTCGCAGGTGGCGAAGGGCGGCACCATCCAGCTCGCCGCCCGCTCGACGTTCCTGCCCGACGCCGGCTCCTTCAAGCTCCAGGAGAAGCGCGGCTCGACGTGGTCGACGGTGGCGTCGCTCCCGTCGTACCGGAACTACGGCTTCACCCACCCCGCCGGCGACAGCGACGGCGTGCGCACCTTCCGGACGATCGCGACCTCCGGCGGCACCTGGGTGGGCAGCAGCTGGGTGAGCGTCACGGTCGGCACCCCGGCCCCGCCGCCGACCGACGAGATCGCCGAGGCCCGCAACCGGATCGTCGCCGACACCAACGCGGCCCGCGCCCGACAGGGCCTGCCCGCCCTCGCGCAGATGGCGGGCATCACCACGGTCGCCCAGAACTGGGCGCAGACGATGGCCGCGAACCGGCGCATGGAGCACAACCCGAGCTACGCCAGCCAGATGCCGCGCGGCTGGACCCGGGCGGCGGAGAACGTGGCCTACGGCTACGGCGTCACCTCGGTCGTCGACGCGTGGATGAACAGCCCCGGCCACCGCGCCAACATCCTCGGCGACTTCACGCACATCGGCGTCGGGGTCGCCAAGGGCTCCGACGGGCAGCTCTACTACGTGCAGAACTTCGGGAAGTACTGACCGACCGGGGCCACGGACTCGTCAGGCGCCGACCTCGCCCCGCTCCGCGGCGAGCGCGATGTCCGTGCGGTGCTGGGCGCCGTCGAAGCTGATCCGCTCCACCCCCGCGTACGCCGCGGACCGCGCCTCGGCGAGCGACGGGGCCACCGCGGTCACGGCGAGCACGCGGCCACCCGCGGTAACGACGTCGGCGCCGTCCCGCGCCGTACCGGCGTGGATGACGTGGACCCCGTCGAGGGCCTCGGCGTCGGCGAGGCCGGAGATGACGTCGCCCGTCGAGGAGGTCTCGGGGTAGCCGCCCGAGGCCATCACGACGGCCAGCGCGGCGCCCGACTTCCAGCGCGGCGGCGCGACCTCGTGGAGCGTGCGGGTCGCGGCGCCGAGCAGGAGCGGCGACAGCGGCGAGTCGAGCAGCGCCATGAGCGGCTGCGTCTCGGGGTCGCCGAAGCGGGCGTTGAACTCGACCACGCGGGTGCCGCGCGAGGTGAGGGCCAGGCCGGCGTAGAGCAGCCCCGCGAACGGGGTGCCCCGCCGGGCCATCTCGTCCACGGTGGGCTGCAGCACGGTGCGCAGCACCTCGGCGACGAGGCCCTCCGGCGCCCAGTCCAGCGGCGTGTAGGCGCCCATGCCACCCGTGTTGGGGCCCTCGTCGCCGTCGAAGATCCGCTTGAAGTCCTGCGCCGGCTGCAGCGGGTAGACCGTGCTGCCGTCCGTGATCGCGAAGAGGGAGACCTCGGGGCCGTCGAGGTACTCCTCGATCACCACCCGCTCGCACTGCCCCGCGTGGGCGAGCGCCTCGGCGCGGTCGGTCGTGACGACGACGCCCTTGCCGGCGGCGAGCCCGTCGTCCTTCACCACGTACGGCGCGCCGAACTCGTCGAGGGCCGCGGCGGCCTCCTCCGGGGTCGTGCAGACGCGGGCCGCCGCCGTGGGGACGTTCGCCGCCGCCATGACCTCCTTGGCGAAGGCCTTCGAGCCCTCGAGCTGCGCCGCCTCGCCGGACGGCCCGAAGCAGGCGATGCCCGCCTCGCGCACGGCGTCGGCGACGCCCGCGACGAGGGGCGCCTCGGGACCCACGACCACGAGGTCGACCGCGAGGCGCTGCGCCAGCGCGGCGACCGCGGCCGGGTCGAGGGGGTCCACGTCGTGGAGCGAGGCCACGTCGGCGATGCCCGGGTTGCCGGGAGCCGCGTGCACCTCGGCGACGCCGGGGTCGAGCGAGAGGGCCCGGGCCAGCGCGTGCTCGCGCCCACCGTTGCCGATGACCAGCGTCTTGAGGGGGGTCGTCACGGGCGACGATCCTAACGGGGCGCGGGCTGCCCCTGCTCCGCGTGCCCGCCCAGCTCGACGTCGGGCTGCGTGCCGCGCACGCGCAGGCCCAGCACGGCGGCCGAGGTGCACGCCAGCGCGACGACGACCATGAACGGCGCGAAGATCTCGGCGGCACCCCACACGGTCGCCGCCCAGCCCGCCACGATCGTGGGCAGGGCCATGGCGCCGTACGCCAGCACGTAGAACGCCGACATCACCTCGCCCCGGTGGTCGGCCGGCACGACCTGGCCGAGGTGGCGCAGCGACGACCCGAACGCGAGGCCGAAGAAGAACCCCAGGACGGCCGACGTCAGCAGCAGCACCGCGGCGTTGCCGAGCGCCACCGCGCCGATGCAGACGAGGAGCATGACCGCCGTCCCGAGGTCGCCGACGACGGCGGCGTGCCGGGCCGTCCACCGCGCCCCCACGACCTGGCTGGCGGCGGCCGTGGCCGCCGAGATCGCCACGACGCTGCCGCCGAAGAGCAGGTTCGTCGTGCCCACGGCGTGCGCGGCGATGCCGGGGAACAGCGAGAGGAACACGCCCAGCACCGACCAGGCGGCCATCACGCCGAGCGCGGCGAACCGGAAGTCGGCGGAGATCGGGCGCGGCACCCGCGGACGCGCGACGCTCAGCCGCACGGCCCGGCCGTCGCGGTGGGGCTCCGGCATGCGCAGCACGGCGAGACCGCCGAGGAGGGCCAGGACCGCGAGCACGACGTACGGCGCGACCAGCGGCGCCGCGCCCAGCTCGGCGTCGATCGCGACGAGGAAGATGACGACGGCGATGCCGAGGTTCATGGTGATGCCCGAGTGGAGCCCCACCCGCGCGCCGTCGGCCGGGCGCAGGTCGAGCAGGGCCGCCGACCCCGCCACGACGACGGCGCCGACCCCGAGCCCGTGCAGCACGCGGGCGACGAGCAGCGCCGCCACCCCGTCGGCGAGCGCGAACACGGCGAGCCCGGCGAGCACGAGGCCGATCGCGACCAGCAGCACGGGGCGCCGACCGAACCGGTCGGAGACCGATCCCGCGACGAGCACGCTGACGAGGGCGGCGACCGCGTACGCCGCGAACACGACCGTCGTCGTGATCGGCGCGAAGTCCCACTCGGCGGCGTAGATCCCGTAGAGCGGGGCCGGGGCGCCCGAGACGCCGAGACCGAGCGCGGTGAGCAGGAGGAGGGCCGGGTAGGGCCACCGGACGGACCGGTCGGTCGGGGTCATGCGGGCCTCCTGCTAGATTCGATGGCGATCGAACTCGTGGCAGGGTACAACAAGTTCGATCGCGATCGAACCCACGGAACGGGAGGACCGATGGCCGAGACGGAGGCGTGCTCCCCCGTGCCCGGGCTGGCGGCGACCGCCGCGGTGGCGCCCGTGCAGGTCGTGCTCGCCGCGCTCGCCGATCCCGTGCGCCTCGAGATGGTGCGACGCATGGCCGCGGCCCCCGGGCGCACCGAGCGCTGCGCGGCGCTCTACGACGACATCGGCAAGTCCACCGCGAGCCACCACTTCAAGGTGCTGCGCGAGGCGGGCCTGACGGAGCGCACCTCCGTGGGCGGCGTGCTCCACCAGCGCCTCTGCCTCGACGCGGTCGAGGCCGCCCTGCCCGGACTGCTCCCGTCGGTGCTGTCCGGGTTGGACTGACGCCGGGTGCTCAGACCGGGTTGACGACGATCGTCTGCTCGCGGCCCGGACCCACGCCGACGCCCCAGAACGGCGCACCGGAGAGCTCCTCGAGCGCCTTGACGTAGGTCTGGGCGTTGGCCGGCAGCTCCTCGAAGGTGCGGCAGCCCGAGATGTCGGTCTGCCAGCCCTCGAAGTACTCGTAGACCGGCGTCGCGTGGTGGAACTCGGTCTGCGTCATCGGCATCTCCTCGACCCGCTGCCCGTCGATCTCGTAGGCCACGCAGACCGGGATCCGCTTCCAGGAGTCGAGCACGTCGAGCTTGGTGAGGAAGAACTCCGTGAGGCCGTTGACGCGGGTCGCGTAGCGGGCGATCACCGCGTCGTACCAGCCGCAGCGGCGCGTGCGGCCGGTCGAGACGCCGACCTCCCCGCCGATGCGCTGCAGCGCCTCGCCGTCGGCGTCGAACAGCTCGGTGGGGAACGGGCCCGAGCCGACGCGGGTGGTGTACGCCTTGATGACGCCCACCACGCGGTCGATGCGCGTGGGGCCGATGCCGCCGCCGACGCACACGCCGCCGGCCACCGGGTTGGACGAGGTGACGAACGGATAGGTGCCGTGGTCGACGTCGAGCATCGTCGCCTGGGCGCCCTCGAAGAGCACCGTCTTGTCGGCGTCGAGCGCCTCGTTGATGAGCAGCGAGGTGTCGGCGACCATCGGGCGCAGGCGCTCGGCGTAGGACGTCAGCTCCTCCACCACCGCGCCGACCTCGATGGCCCGGCGGTTGTAGACCTTCGACAGCAGGTGGTTGCGCGTCTCGAGCGCCGCCTCGACCTTCTGGGTGAGGATCTTCTCGTCGAAGATGTCGGCGATGCGGATGCCGACGCGGTTCACCTTGTCGGCGTACGCCGGACCGATGCCGCGGCCCGTCGTGCCGATCTTCTTGTTGCCGAGGAAGCGCTCGGTCACCTTGTCGATCGTGGAGTGGTACGACGCGATGACGTGCGCGTTGGCGCTGACGAGCAGGTCGGCGGTCTCCACGCCCTGCTCGTGCAGCAGGTCGAGCTCGCGGAACAGCGCCTCGGGCGACACCACGACGCCGTTGCCGATGACGCAGGTCGCACCCTTGGTGATGATCCCGCTCGGCAGCAGGTGGGTGGCGAACTTCTTGCCGTCCACCACGATGGTGTGGCCGGCGTTGTGGCCGCCGCTCGTGCGGACGACGTAGTCGATGTCGTCCGTCGTGGCGAGCAGGTCGGTCGCCTTGCCCTTGCCCTCGTCGCCCCACTGGGCGCCCAGGATGATGATGGCGGGCATCGCAGCCCTCTCGTCGTCGGTGTCGTGCTTGCGGTCCGTGCAACGCACGAGCCCCGGTGCGGCACCAGGGTGCCGGTCGACCAGGGCTCTTGCGGCCCCACGCTACCAAACAACGCCCCGGCCGGTCGGCTCGTCGATGCGCTCCGCACCCCTGGGGGTGGGGGCCTCGCGTAGTCTCGCGCCGATGGATCCTCTGCTCGTGATCACGAACGCGTCCGCCGGCACCTCCGACGAGGAGACGCTGGAGCGGGCGCTCGACGTGCTGCGCGAGCAGGCCTCGGTGGAGGTGGCCGCGACGTCCAACCCCGGCGAGCTCGACGGGGTGCTGCACCGCGCGGGATCGCGACGGATCGTCGTCGCCGGGGGCGACGGCTCGCTGCACGCCGTGGTGACCGCGCTGCACCGGCGCAACGAGCTGGGCGACCGCGTGCTCGGCCTGCTGCCCCTGGGCACCGGCAACGACTTCGCCCGCGGCGCCGGGATCCCCCTCGAGATCGAGGCGGCCGCGCGCGTGGTGCTCGACGGCGAGGTGCAGCCCGTGGACGTGCTCGTCGACGAGCTGGGCGGTGTCGTCGTCAACAACGTGCACCTGGGCGCCGGCGCGCAGGCGAGCCGCCGCGCCGTGCGCTGGAAGGAGCGGCTGGGCGCCGTCGGGGTCGGCAAGGTCAACCTCGGCAAGCTCGGCTACCCCATCGGCGCCGCGATCGCCGCGGTCAAGCCCCCGCACCTGCGGCTCCACGTCGAGGTCGACGGCGTCACCGTGGCCGACCTCGACCACCCCGTGCTCATGGTGGCCGTCGGCATCGGCGCCACCGTCGGCGGCGGCGCGGCGATCACCCCCGAGGCCGAGGTCGGCGACGGCAAGGCGGACGTCATGATCGCCTTCGCGACGGGCCCGGTCGAGAAGCTGGGGTACGTCGCGGACCTCGCCCTGCGCCGCCACCACGAGCGCGACGACGTGCGCTACCTGCGGGCCACGTCCGTCGCGGTCGCCGGTGAGGAGTTCTGGACGAGCGCGGACGGAGAGATCTCCGGCCCGGAGCGCCGTCGGTCGTGGCGGGTCGAGCCCGCGGCGTACCGGATGACGCTGCCGCGCGAGACCCCCGACGTCTGACGTCCCCGCGCCTCAGATCCAGCCGCGGCGGGCGGCCTCGACCCCGGCCTGGAACCGCGAGTCGGCGCCCAGGTCGATCATGAGGTCCGCGACCCGGCGGCGGACCGTGCGAAGGCTGACCCCGAGCGTGCGGGCGATCTGCTCGTCGGCGGCGCCCGCGGCGAGCTCGGAGAGCAGGAGCCGCCGGCTCCGCTCGCGGGCCCCGCGCAGGTCGAGCTCCGGCACGGGCACGGCGCGGTCCCAGAGCAGCTCGACGTACTGCGCGAGCAGCAGCACCAGCGCCCGCTCGTGGACCGCGAGCACGCCGGCCGTCTCGTAGCCGGGCATGTCGGGCACGAGGGCGTGCGTCAGCGGGATGACGAAGAGGCGGGTCGGCACGTGCGCGAGCACGCGGATCTCCTCCCCCATCCGTGCGCGCTCGGCCAGCGCCTCGGGGGCCTGCTCGAGCGCGCGCACCGGGTAGAGGGTCCGCGCGGTGCGACCGGAACGGAGCGCCGTGGTGAGCGCCCGCTGCAGCGCCGGGTGGGTCGGCTGACGCCACTGGTCGGGACGCAGCGACAGGATGTCGCCCTCGCTCTCCTCGATCCAGCGGGCCATGGTCGTGGCGGCCTCGCCCTCGGGGATCCGACGCCCGGCCAGCGGCTCGGCCTCGTCCGGTCCCACCGGCAGGCGCGGCACGACGTGCGGCACCGTGGTGGCGAGCTCCCGCACCCGGCGCACGGCGGCCTCCATGCGCTGCACCTCGTCGTCGAGGAGGTGGCTGAGCACGTGCGCCATCGGCGGCACCTGGAGGCGTCCGGCGGCGTCGACCGCCACGGCCCCCATGGCGACGAGGGGCGCGAGGGCCGCCTGCAGCTCCGCGACACCGTCGTAGTCGAGTGCCGCCGCCGCGTCCTCCAGCGCCTGGCCGTGCCGCCCGTGCACGCGCCAGTAGAGGTCCTCGGTCTCCAGCGTGAGCCCGAACTCCGACAGCGCCGCCTGCACCGCCCGCCGCGTGACCATGTCGCTACCCTAGCGAAAGATGGCAACTTCCTGTCACTGTCTCGTCGGAGCCACCTGTCCGGATCGGGTCAGTGGAACGATCTGCCTCGACACTCGGTCGCTCCGCGGGGGACGCGATCAGTCGGCCCGTCGGGGGACGGGTCCGCGAGGGTCAGCGGAGGGCGCCGTGCCGAGGGGATACGGCGCCCTCGCACATTTCTCGGGCCCTCACCCGGCCCGGTAGCCTGCCGTGCGGCCCATCCCCACGCACCAGAGCGAAGCAGGCGAGCACCCAGGCATGGCACGACGCAGCAGCGACTCCCCCGCCCCCGAGCCCACCGACTGGGTGACCCGGGCGGCGGACGACGCGATCCGGCACGCAGGCGGCGACCCGCGCGACCCCGCGGTGGCCGAGCAGCTCCGGGCGGCCGGCACGGTCGTCACCTGCGCCTCGGGCATCAGCCCCTCGGGCCCGATCCACCTGGGCAACCTGCGCGAGTTCCTCACGACGCACTTCGTGGCCGAGGAGCTGAAGCGCCGCGGCGTACCGGCTCGTCACCTCCAGTCGTGGGACGACTTCGACCGGCTCCGCAAGATCCCCGAGGGGGTCGACCCGTCGTGGACCACCCACATCGGCAAGCCGCTCTCCGCGGTGCCCGACCCGTGGGAGTGCCACACCTCGTGGGCCGAGCACTTCAAGGCCCCGCTGCGGGCAGCGCTCGCCGAGATGGGCTGCACGATGGAGGAGGTCGACCAGACCGACCGCTACCGGGCCGGCGCCTACACCGAGCAGGTGCTCCACGCGATCGAGCGTCGCGACGTCATCGAGTCGGTGCTCGCGCGCCACCGCACGAAGCAGGCCGTGCCCGAGGACGCCTCCGCCGAGGAGGCCGCGGCGCTCGAGGACTCCGTGGCTGAAGACGACGAGCCGACCCAGACCGGCGACCTCGCCCGGTTCCCCTACAAGCCGTTCTGCCGCACCTGCGGACGCGACACGGTGACGCTGACGTCCTACGACGACGAGACGACCGACCTCGCCTACACCTGCGACGTCTGCGGCGACTCCCACGTCACCAACGTGCGCACCCAGCCGGAGGGCAAGCTCGTCTGGAAGGTCGACTGGCCGATGCGCTGGTCGGTCGAGGGCGTGAACTTCGAGCCCGGCGGTGTCGACCACGCCTCTCCCGGGTCGTCATACACCGTCGGCAAGGAGATCGTGAAGCTCTACGGCGGCCGCGCGCCCTCGTTCGTGGGCTACTCGTTCGTCGGCGTCGCCGGGATGGCCAAGATGTCGTCGTCGAAGGGCGGCGTGCCCACCGCGGCCGACGCGCTGCGCGTGCTCGAGGCCCCCGTGCTGCGCTGGCTCTACGCGCGGCGGCAGCCCAAGCAGGCCTTCACGGTCGACCTCGGTCCCGAGGTCGTGCGCCTGTACGACGAGTGGGACGCCCTCGGCAAGAAGGCCGCGAACCCGGCGAAGCGGGATGCCCACGTGCTGGCGTTCGAGCGCGCCTCGACGACCTCGAGCGCCGGGACGCTGCCCACGCCGCCCGTCGTCGTGCCGTTCCGCACGCTGTCGTCGATCGCCGACGTCACCGCGGGCAGCGCCGACCAGATCAGCCGTCTCGTCGGCGACCTCGGGCACGCGCACGACTCCGTGGCCGACCTCGAGCCGCGGCTCGGCCGGGCCATCACGTGGACCCACGAGTTCGTGCCGGAGGAGGACCGCACCACGGTGCGCACCACCCCCGACCGCGAGCTGCTCGCCTCCCTCGGCGAGCTGGAGCGCACGTGGCTGCACCTGTTCCTCGAGCACCTCCCGAGCGCCTGGGCCGACGGCTCGCCCGACCTCGACCGCGTCACGACGGTGGTCTACGGCGTGCCGAAGCTGGCCCGCGGGCTCGCGCTGGAGGACCAGCCGACGGACGAGGTGAAGGCCGACCAGAAGGCGTTCTTCCGGCTGCTCTACCGGCTGCTCGTCGACGCCGAGCGCGGCCCCCGGCTGCCCACCCTCGTGCTCGCGCTCGGGCTGGACACCGTCTACGCGCTCATCCAGGCGGCCTGAGTCAGGCCCTCTCCCGGGACGTCATGCGGAGCGGTCGCCGGAGCCGCCGCCTCGCATGACGTCCGGAGGGGTGGTGAGGGTCAGGCGGCGCCGAGCAGGGCGTCGTACGCCGCGGGGCTCGAGTCGCGCAGGAACGCGGAGCAGCGCTCCCACTCCGCCGTCTCGCCGATCTCCCGCGCCGTGAGCGCGAGCAGGGCGAGGGCGCGGAGGAAGCCGCGGTTGGGCTCGTGGTCCCACGGGACCGGGCCGTAGCCCTTCCACCCGTTGCGGCGCAGCAGGTCGAGGCTGCGGTGGTAGCCGACGCGGGAGTAGGCGTAGACCGTCACGGCGTCCGCCCCCTCGGCCTTCGCCTGCTCGGCGAGCGCGGCCCAGGCGACGGGCGACTCCGGGTGGCGGCGGACGACGTCAGCGGGGGCGGCGCCCTCCAGCTCGGCGGCGGCGGGGTCCTCGGGCAGACGGGTCGGCGGCGGACCCGCCATCAGGTCGACGTGGCTCATGAGCCCCAGCCTCCCACGGGCACGGTCGCTCCGAACGACCGCGGGTCGTGGTGCCAGGCCCGCGGAAACCGCAGGCGAGGCACCACGACCCGGGTGGGGGAGGTGGGACGGGGGGCAGGTCAGCGCGAGGCGACGATGAGCTCCGCGATCTGCACCGTGTTGAGCGCGGCGCCCTTGCGGAGGTTGTCGTTGCTGACGAACAGGGCGAGGCCCCGGCCGCCGTCGACGCCCTCGTCGGCGCGGATGCGGCCGACGTAGGACGGGTCCTTGCCGGCCGCGTCGAGCGGCGTCGGGATGTCGACCAGCTGCACGCCCGGGGCGTCCGCGAGGAGCTCCTTGGCGCGCGCCGGCGAGAGCGCCCGTGCGAACTCGGCGTTGATCGCCAGCGAGTGACCCGTGAAGACCGGGACGCGCACGCAGATGCCGGAGACGCGCAGCTCGGGGATGCCGAGGATCTTGCGCGACTCGTTGCGCAGCTTCTGCTCCTCGTCGGTCTCCTCGAGGCCGTCGTCGACCAGGTTCCCGGCGAAGGGCAGCACGTTGTAGGCGATCGTCCTCTTGTAGATCGCCGGCTCGCCGAACGCGACGGCCTCACCGTCGTAGGCAAGCTCGCGCGCCTTGTCGCCCGCCGTCTCGATGCCGGTGGCGAGCTCCTCCACGCCGGCGACGCCGGAGCCCGAGACCGCCTGGTACGTCGACGCGACCAGCCGCACCAGGCCGGCCTCGTCGTGCAGCGGCTTGAGCACCGGCATGGCCGCCATCGTGGTGCAGTTCGGGTTGGCGATGATGCCGCGCCCGGCCTGGATGACCGGGGCCGCCGCCTCCGGGTTGACCTCGGAGACGACCAGCGGGATCGACGGGTCCTTGCGGAACGCGCTGGAGTTGTCGACCACGATCACGCCGGCGTCGACGAAGCGCTGCGCCTGCGCGCGCGAGGTCGTCGCGCCCGCGGAGAACAGGGCGATGTCGAGGCCCGTGGGGTCGGCCGTGGAGGCGTCCTCGACCGTGACCTCGCGGTCTCCGAAGGGCAGCACGGTGCCCGCCGAGCGCGCCGAGGCGAAGAAGCGCACCTCGTCGGCCTCGAAGCCGCGCTCGAGGAGGATCTGCCGCATCGCGACGCCGACCTGCCCGGTGGCGCCCACGACGCCGATGTTCACGCCCATGTCAGCGTCCCGTCCCTGCGTAGACGACGGCCCCGCCGTCGGGGTCGTTGTCGTCCAGGTCGAAGGCCGTGTGGGCGGCGCGCACCGCGTCCTCGATCTGGGTCTCGTCGATGACCACCGAGATGCGGATCTCCGAGGTGGAGATCATCTCGAGGTTGACGCCCGCGGCGGCCAGGGACGCGAAGAATTTCGCGGTGATGCCCGGGTGGGACTTCATGCCGGCGCCGATCAGCGAGACCTTGCCGATCTGGTCGTCGTAGAGCAGCTTGTCGAAGCCCACCTGCTCCTGGAGCGCTGCGAGCGCCGTGACGGCCGTCTGGCCGTCCTCGCGGGGCAGCGTGAACGAGATGTCCGTGCGGCCCGTCGCGGCAGCGGAGACGTTCTGCACCACCATGTCGAGGTTCACCGCCGACGTCGCGAGCGTCTCGAAGATGCGCGCCGCCTCGCCCACCTTGTCGGGCACGCCGACGACGGTGATCTTGGCCTGGCTCTTGTCGTGGGCGACGCCCGAGATGATCGCGTCTTCCATGGCTGCTCCCTGCTGCTCGGGGACGATCCAGGTGCCTTCCTTCTGGGAGAAGGTCGAGCGCACGTGGATGGGCATGTTGTGGCGGCGGCCGTACTCGACGCACCGCAGGTGGAGGATCTTCGCGCCGTTCGCGGCCATCTCGAGCATCTCCTCCGTGGAGACGCGGTCGAGCTTGCGGGCCTTGGGGACGATGCGGGGGTCGGCCGTGAAGACGCCGTCGACGTCGGAGTAGATCTCGCAGACCTCGGCGCCGAGCGCCGCCGCGAGCGCGACCGCCGTCGTGTCGGAGGCGCCGCGCCCGAGGGTCGTGACGTCCTTCGTGTCCTGGCTGACGCCCTGGAAGCCTGCCACGATCGCGATGTCGCCGGCCTGGATCGCCTGCTCGATGCGGCCCGGCGTGATGTCGATGATCTTGGCGCGGCCGTGCGCGGAGTCGGTGATGACGCCGGCCTGCGACCCCGTGAACGAGCGGGCCTGGTAGCCCAGCTGGTTGATGGCCATCGCGACGAGGGCCATCGAGATGCGCTCGCCCGCGGTGAGGAGCATGTCGAGCTCGCGCGGCGGCGGGATCGGCGTGACCTGCTGCGCGAGGTCGCGGAGCTCGTCGGTGGTGTCGCCCATCGCCGAGACGACCACGACGACGTCGTGGCCCTTCTTGCGGGTCGCCACGATGCGCTGCGCGACCCGCTTGATCCCGGCCGCGTCGGCCACGGACGAGCCGCCGTACTTCTGCACGACAATGCTCACGTCAGACCCTCTTCACCCAGTACGACGCGGCCCGTCGCCTCGCGACCGGACCGCTCTTGACCGGCGCCGATCCTACCGGCGCGACGCGGGTGTCCCCGACCGCGTCCCACGGCGGGACGGCTGGCGGACCCGCCGAGGGGACGGCGCCTCAGCGACCGGCGTCGAGCATCTCGTCGGCGGCCGCGATGCGCTCGACCTCGCCGACGAAGCTGGCGTCGAGGCGCGCGTGGGCGACGATCGACTGCAGCGCCCGCAGGGCCCCCGATGCCTCGCTGCCCCAGCTCGCGACGTACGAGAACTGCCACCACCACAGCGCCTCGGCGACGCGGCCGGCCTTGAAGTGGCGCAGGCCGTGGGCCAGGGCGGAGGCGACCGAGGTGAGGTCGTCCGACAGCGTCGACTCGACGAGCTCCGGTGCGCCGCCGGTGTCGGGGCCGTAGGGGTCGAAGACCTCCGTGAAATGGTCGACCCCGTCGAGCAGCTCGGCGAGGCGCAACCGCATCGCGTCGAGGTCGGGCTCGGGCCCGGCGTCGGGCTCGAACTCCTCGACCGGGTCGAAGTCCTGCTGCACGCCGAGGCGCGCCCCGGCCAGGAGGACCTGGGAGACCTCGAGCAGCAGCAGCGAGATCGACCGGCTGCCGTCGGCCTCGCGGGCGATGGCCTGCAGCGCCACGAGGAAGCTCTCGACCTGGTCGGCGATCTGCTGGGCGAAGTCGTCGGGCTCGTCGCTCCGCACCTGGGTGGGCGCGACCTGGGCGAGGTCCCGCAGCGCGGCCTGGTCCTCCGGGTCGAGCCCGGTGAGGTCGAAGACGACCCCGTCGTCCTCGAAGCTGTCAGTCATCTGCCGATCTCCTCCCGACGAAAGCGCGGCCGAGGGTGACCTCGTCGGCGTACTCGAGGTCACCACCCACCGGCAGTCCACTCGCAAGTCGGGTCACGCGCAACCCCAGGGGCTTGAGCATGCGCGTGAGGTAGGTCGCCGTCGCCTCGCCCTCGAGGTTGGGATCGGTCGCGAGGATGACCTCCGTGACCGCCCCGTCGGCGAGCCGCACCATGAGCTCGCGGATGTGGAGCTGCTCCGGGCCGATGCCGTCGATCGGGCTGATGGCGCCGCCGAGCACGTGGTAGCGCCCCTTGAACTCGCGGGTGCGCTCGATCGCGACGACGTCCTTGTACTCCTCGACGATGCAGATCACCGAGACGTCACGACGGGTGTCGCGGCAGATGCGGCACTCCTCCTCGGAGGAGACGTTGAAGCAGATGCGGCAGAACTTCACCTTCACCGTGACCTCGACGAGGGCGTCGGCGAGCCGCCGCACGTCCGTCGGGTCGGCCTGGAGCAGGTGGAAGGCGATGCGCTGCGCGCTCTTCGGACCCACGCCGGGCAACCGGCCGAGCTCGTCGATGAGGTCCTGGACGACGCCTTCGTACACCGAGCGGGACCGCCGCTCAGAAGCCGATGCCGCCGGGCAGGCCCGGCGCACCGCCCTGGGGGCCGCCCTCGGGGCCGCCGAAACCGCCGAGGCCGCCCGCGAGCGGACCGAGCTTCTCCGCGGCCATGCGGTCGGCCTGCGTGCGCGCGTCCCGGTACGCCGCCACGATCAGGTCACCCAGGTCGGAGAGCGAGTCGGGGTCGGCCGCGTCGACCGCGCTCGGCGGGATGACGACGCCCTTGAGCTCGCCCGAGCCGGACACGCGCACGGTGACGCCGCCGGCCGAGCCGTCGACCTCCGCCTCCTCGAGCTCGGCCTGCGCGGCCACGAGCTGCTCCTGCATCTGCTGGGCCTGCTGGAGGAGGGCGCCCATGTCGAAGCCGCCTCCCCCGGGGAGGCCGCCGGCCGGGTCGAACGGGTTCTGGCTCATCGGGTGCTCCTCGGTGGATCGGTCGGGTCGGTCGGGGCTGCGGGCCCCAGTGTGCCGGGGTGGTGTGCGGGTCAGTCGTGGCGGATCTGGTCGATGACGACCGCGCCGAGCTCGCGCTCGAGCAGCGCCGTGCCGGCGAGGTCGGGGGCGTCGTCGACGGGGTCGTCCGGCGATGCCGCGTCGTCGGGGTCGTCGAGCCAGGCGGGCGGCTCGTCGGGCGGCGGACCGTCCTGCGCCGCACCCCGCTGCCCGGCGGCCGCGTGCGCCTGGCGGGCGGCGTCCGCCGGCCGGGGAGCCGGTTCCGGGCGCGCCGCCTGCGGCGCCGCAGGGGCCGGCGGCTCGGGCTCG
>NZ_JAAGXA010000025.1 GCF_010686755.1 Nocardioides zeae
GCTCTGTGCAACGAGAACCCACCACAGACCAACTCGAAGAACTCATCACGCGTCTCATACGAGAACACCTTCGGCAACGCCCACACCCCTCATCAAGCAGGCGTTGCTTA
The DNA here is from genome assembly GCF_010686755.1 of Nocardioides zeae. Classification (GTDB taxonomy): domain Bacteria; phylum Actinomycetota; class Actinomycetes; order Propionibacteriales; family Nocardioidaceae; genus Nocardioides; species Nocardioides zeae. The sequence goes on from NZ_JAAGXA010000025.1 coordinate 111, forward strand.
GACCGATGGACTCCGCCATGGTCAGAGCGACACTTTCCCCGGTCGACCGGGGAAAGTGTCGTACCCCCCGGGGGTATCGACCGCCGCTCAGCGACGGGCGGGGCCGACGAGCCCCGCGACGATCCGCGCGGAGAGCAGCACGAGCGGGAGGCCGCCGCCGGGGTGCGCCGAGCCGCCGACGAGGAACAGCCCCGGCACCGGCGACGCGTTCGCCGGCCGCAGGAACGCCGCGCGCGGGCCGTTCGACGACGAGCCGTAGATCGACCCGCCCGGCGTCCAGGTGCGTCGCTCGAGGTCGGCCGGGCTGACGAGGGTGCGGTGCCGCACGCGGTCGCGCACGTCGGTGCCGCGCTCCGCGAGGAGGTCGAGCACCGTGTCGGCGGTGCGCTCGGCGAGCCCGGGGGCGTCCCAGTCGGTGCCACGGCCGGGATCGTGCGGCGGGGCGTTGACGAGCACGAACCAGGCACCCGTGCCGGGTGCGGGCACGACGGCGGGGTCGTCGGGAGCCGCGACGTACACCGTCGGCCGCGCGACGGGCCGCGGACGCCCGCGCCGGCCGAAGACGGCGTCGAACTCGGCGTCGTAGTCCTCGGCGAAGTAGACCGCGTGGTGCGGCTGGTCCGGTGGCGGGCCGTCCACCGCCAGCAGCAGGGCGAGCCCCGACAGCGACGGGGTCGTGCGCCCGACGCGCGCCGCCGCCCGGCGCGCCGCCGGCGTCCGCACGAGGTGCCCGTAGACCTGGCGCGCGTCCGCGTTAGCGACCACGACGTCCGCGGCGAGGCGGCTGCCGTCGGCCAGGGCCACCCCGTCGACCCGGCCGTCGGCGCGGGTCGTGACCTCCGCGACCGCGGCGCCGACGACGACCTCGCCGCCCAGCAGCTCCAACCGCGCCCGCAGCGCGGTGGCGATGCGGCCCAGGCCGCCGGGCACGTACCAGGACCCCCACCGCTGCTCCGCCCACGGCACCGCGGCGAGCGCGGCGGGAGCACGTCGGGGGTCCGACCCCGTGTACGTCGCGTAGCGGTCGAGCAGCATGACGAGCCGCGGGTCGTGCAGGTGCTGGCGGCCCAGCCCGCGCAGGGTGCGCCAGGGCGCGACGGTGCGCACGTCGTCGAGCCGCCGCGAGAGCCGGACCATGTCGCGCAAGCCGATGGGCGACTCGAGGAACGGCTCGTGGGTGACGTCCCAGATCCGACGCGCGCGGTCGAGGAAGGCGCTCCACTGCGCGCCCCGTCCCGGCCCCAGCGCCGCGTCGAGCGCGTCGGGGATCGCCGCGACGTCGCCGGGCAGGTCGAGCACGGTGCCGTCGGGGAAGCGGTAGCGGCAGGCGACCGCCAGCCGCTCGATCGGCAGCACCTCGGCCAGCGGCGCCCCCGTCGCCGCGAACAGCTCCTCCAGCACGTGGGGCATCGTCAGCAGCGACGGGCCGGTGTCGAAGAGGAAGCCGTCGTGCTCGTGCACGCCGAGCTTGCCGCCGATGTCGGGGGCCTGCTCGAGCACGGTCACGCGGTGGCCCAGCGCGGCCAGCCGGACGGCGGCGGCGAGACCGCCGACGCCGGCGCCGACGACGACCACCCGGCGGGTGGTCGGCGCGCTCACCGCTCCGCCTCCACCGGCCGACCGCGCCAGCGGAGCTCGCCCCGGCGGCGGCCCGCGACGGAGTCCACCGTGAGGCCGGCGAGCACGAGCACCGACACGGGGTGGGCGAGCGCGTCGGGCAGCGCCCGGCCCCGGGTCCGCCGGGCGACGAGGACGCGGGAGGCGACACCCGCGACGTACCCGAGCAGACCGACGCGCGAGCCGCGCAGCGCGGCGAGCGGGGGCACGACGTAGGCGAGCAGCAGCAGCGCCAGCACCCCGCCCGCCCCGGCCGGCGACCCGAAGGCCGACCACAGCGACTTGCGGTAGCCGGCGCGGAGGGCGGGCCAGCCGGCGTACATCCGACACGTCGCCAGGTCGCTCCCGTCGACGACGCCGCCGCGGCGACCGACGGCCTTGAGGGCGCGCAGGAGCGCGATGTCCTCGAGCACGGCCGTGCGCACGGCCGCGTGGCCGCCGGCGTCGTGGTAGGCCAGCGCGTCCACGACGAGCAGCTGCCCGTTGGCCGCGCTCAGCGACGGGCGCGGCGAGCGCTCCGCCAGGCCGAGGGGCAGGGTGCTCATCCACGACCACTGCAGCAGCGGCTGCACGAGACGCTCCGCGGCGCCGTGCGCGCGCTGCCGCGGGTAGGGGCTCACCAGGTCGAGGCCGCTGGAGCGCAGCAGGTCGACCGAGGCGACGAGGGCATCGGGGGCGAGCCGCACGTCGGCGTCGACGAACACGAGCACCCCCTCGGCGTCGACCGCCTGGGCGCCCTGGTGGCAGGCCCACGGCTTGCCCAACCACCCGCGCGGGGTCGGGGCACCGGCCCGCACCACGACCCGGCGGTCCTGCTCGGCGAGCTCGGCGGCGACGGCGAGGGTGCGGTCGGTGGAGCGGTCGTCGACGACCACGAGACGCGTCCGGCCCGGCCAGCCGTCGAGCGCGGCGAGCACGCCGGCGGCGCAGGCGCGCAGGTCGCCCTCCTCGTCGCGCACCGGGAGCACCACCGTGAGCGGCTCGGCGGCGCCACCGGCGACCGGTGCCCGCGCCGGCAGCACGGGAGCGCGCAGCCGGCGCAGGTTGTCGACGGTCAGCGCGAGGCACCCGACGGCCACCGCGGAGCCCACGGCCACGCCCGCCCGACCGGCGCCGGCGAGCGCGCTCACCGCGGCACCGCCCCGCTGCCCCCGTCGGTGCGGTCGCCCGTGCGACGGCCGGCGCGGCGGCCGGCGGGCTCCCGCAGCAGCCGTACGACGAGGGGGACGGCCACGAGGCCCATGACGAGCCCGCCGACCAGCGCCACGGGCGGACGCCCGAAGAAGACGGCGTGCGCGAGCACCGAGGAGCCGTAGGTCCACAGGTAGACCGCGAGCGGGACCGCGTCGAGCGGGATGTCCCGGCCGGTCCGGCCGGTCCCGTCCCGCGGCACCAGCCGGTCGAGCGCGCCGACCATGAGGAAGGAGACGAGCAGCCAGCCGGCGTAGTTGGTGAGCGGCACGTCGTCGATGCCGGGCAGGCCCGGCGAGGGGTGGGCCCACGTCCAGTGGCCCTGGTCGACCATCTGGGGGTCGAGGAAGACGTCCCAGGCGGTGAGCGCGGCGGCCCCCACGAGAGCGACCGCCCAGGGCCTCGCGCCGCCCAGCCGACGCGCCACGGCGAGCGCGGGCCACGCCATCATGATCCACGCGAGCGGCACGAGCGCCGGCACGCCGAGCACCTCGAGGCCGAGCGTGCCCGTGTAGGCGTAGTCGCCGAACGGGAAGCCGGTGCGCACGCCGACGGCCTCGGCGACGAGCCCACCGATCCCCGCGACGGCGGCGAGGGTCGCCGCCGCGACGGGCCCGCGCGTCGCCCAGGCGTCGGTGAGGGCCGCCGCGGCGAGGAGCACGACGCTCGCGGTCGTGAGGCCGAGCGTCCCGCCGTCGGTGAACGGGAACGCCATCTGGGCGAGCACGCCCCCGGCGGCCAGCACCAGTGCCGGCCAGCGGTGCGGTGCGACGGCCCGCCCTCCGCGGTGAGCGCTGCGGTGCGCACGGCGCGGCACCACCGCGAACGGCTCGGACGTGCTGGTCACACGGTTCTCCCCTCGTAGGTTCCCTCGACGTCGACCACGGCGAGCCGGGCGAACAGCTCCTCGGCGTACCACCGCTCCGGCTCCGTGCGCCGCACCGCCGCACGGTGGGCCGCCGAGCCGTGCGCGAACGCCCGCAGCGCCGCGTCGGAGTCCCACAGCGAGAACGTGCCCTGCAGCCCGATCGGCGCCTCGCCGATGCCCAGCGCCAGCCGGAGGCCCGGCGTGGCGGTGAGGTCCTCGACGACCGGCGGCACGGCCCGCCAGAACGACAGCGCCCGCGTGGGGCGCAGCCGGGCTCGCGTGATCGATGCGACGGCCCCGGTACCCACCGGGGCCTCCCCCACCGCAGCCTCCCCCACCGGCGCGAACGGCTCCTGCCGCGACCACCGGCCGCGGGAGCGCACCGGGCTCATGGCCACGCGCAGCTCCTCGTGGCTGGCGCGCGACCACGACCGCAGCACCGGGCAGCCGGCCGCCGCCGCCGCGGCGGCCCGGTCGTCCCACACGGTCAGCAGCGCCCAGTGGTGCGGGTCGGCGTCGCGCGGCGTGAAGGTGCGCGCCGACCCGGTGCCGAGGAGCTTGGCGAACCGCAGACCCGGCGTACGGCGCAGCCGCGGTCCACCCGTCGCCATCCGTCCCAGCGCGGGCAGCACCCGGTCGGTGCCCCAGACGCGGAGCTCGACGTGGGGCACGCTCCCGGCGCTCATCCCGTCCCCCCGACCGCCGCCGACGGACCGCCCTCGGGGACCGCGCCGCGGCGTACCCGCTCCTCGAGGGCCCGGGTCACCGTCCAGCCGAGCAGCACGAACACGTGGAGCACGTAGAGCCACAACCCCACCGCGACGACGCCGCCCACCACGCCGAGGCCGCCGAAGGGCAGCCCGACGTCGATGGGGATCGCGAGGAAGAGCTGGAAGCCGTGGAGGAAGCCGGCGAGGAACGACCCGGTGCCGAGCGCGCCGACGGCCGCGACCCACCACCGCAGCGGCGCGGGCATGACGGCCACGAACACCCAGGCCAGGAGCACGGAGAGCACGAGCCAGGCGGCGACGAAGCCGAGGACGATCCGCAGCAGCCGGTCCCCCACGCCCTCGCCACCGCCCTCGGGGGCGAGCGGCACGAGCAGGTCGCCGGTGGCGAGGAACGCGCCCGTCAGCACGGGCAGCGGCACGAGGGCGACGAGCACCAGCAGACGCGCCCGCCAGCCCGTGAACCGGTCGGTCCGCGGCGCCAGCGCGAGGCCGGCGCGGCGCAGGCCCTCGCCGTAGAACGAGGCCGGGAAGAGCAGCACGAGGGCCGCCACCACCCCGAGGTGCACGGCGGTGTCGACGAGGAGGTCGTAGGGCAGGCGCGCCCCCATGTCCGGCGGCACCAGCACCCGGAGGCCCAGCAGCCGCACCTCGGCGGCGTCGGCGCCGGCACCCCACGTCGTCGACCAGAGCGCGAGCAACAGCCACGGCACGACCGCGATGCCCGCGAAGTAGGTGAGCGTCGCCGCCGCCGCCGACAGGTCGCGACCCTCCAGCAGGCGGCCGGTCCCCCGGAGCAGGTCGCGCGCCTCCCCCACGACGCGGCCCGCGCTCACCACGACGGCACCGGCTTGGGCGGGCATGCTGAGAATGGCGGCATGGGCACCCTGACGTACGTCGCCATGCTCGTCTTCGTCCTCCTCGCGACCCTCCCGCTCGAGCTCGTGCTGCGCACGCGGGTGTACGCCCGGATGACGCGGCTGGCGCTGACGATCGTCTGCGTGGGCGTGCCGTTCGTCCTCTGGGACATCGCGGCGACCCGGGCCGGGCACTGGTGGTTCGACCTCGACCTGACGCTCGGCATCGAGCTCCCCGGCGGCCTCCCCCTCGAGGAGTGGATGTTCTTCCTCGTCGTGCCGATCGCCTCCGTGCTGACGCTGGAGGCCGTGCGGAGCGTGCGCGGCTGGACCGTCGGCGACGAGCAGGAGGAGCGCGCGTGACGCACACCGAGGCCTCCCTGCTCGGCATCGCCGTCACGGTGGTGCTCGACCTCTGGGTGCTGCGCACCCGTCTGTTGACGCGCAAGGCGTACTGGGCGTCCTACGCCATCGTGCTGTTCTTCCAGCTCGTCACGAACGAGTGGCTGACGTGGCAGGGCGTGTTCCAGTACGGCGAGGACGCGATCCTCGGCTGGCGCATCGGCCACCAGCCGGTCGAGGACGTGTTCTTCGGGTTCAGCCTCGTCACGCAGTCGATGATGTGGTGGGTCTGGTGGGGCCGTCGCGGCGTGCAGCGCGAGGTCGGTCCCGGCCCCGTGCCCGCGGTCGCGCGGCTGCTGGGGCGGCGCGACGACGCCTGAGCCCGAAGTCCGCCGCGCTGGCCGCCGCGCTGGCCCGCCGATCACCGGGAGCGCCACGCGGCGCCGTCGGCGAGGGCCTCGAGCGCAGCCCGCGTGCGGCCGTCGAGCCGGAGGTCGGCCAACGCGCGGCGGGCGTCGTCGACGAGCGCGGTGATGCGCTCCTCGACGCGCGTGCGCGCCCCGGTCGCGACCAGCACGTCGCGCACCTCCGCGACACCCGCGGCGTCGAGGCCGGGGTCGCCGAGGCGCCGGGCCAGCACGGTGCGCTGAGCGGCGGAGGCGCGCTCGAGGGCCAGCGCGACGAGCAGCGTGCGCTTGCCCTCGCGCAGGTCGCCCGCCTCGGCCTTCCCGGTCGCGCGCGGGTCGCCGAAGACGTCGAGCACGTCGTCGCGCAGCTGGAACGCCTCGCCGATCGCGAGGCCGAACGTCGCGTAGCCCTCCAGCAGGTCGGGGCCCGCGCCCGCCAGCGTGCCGCCGAGGCGGAGCGGGTGCTCGACGGTGTACTTGGCGCTCTTGAACTGCAGCATCCGGACGACCGCGTCGACGTCGGCGGGGTCCGCGACCGACCCCGCGCCGCCCTCGGCCTGCAGCCGCAGGTCGAGGTACTGCCCCGCCAGCACCTGGTCGCGCATCTGCTCCCACACGGTGCGCACGGCGGCCGCCGTCGGGAGCCCCAGGGTCGACCGGGCCAGCACGTCGTCGGCCCAGGTGAGCAGCAGGTCACCGGCGAGCACGCCCACCGCGGTGCCGTGCTCGGCCGACCGGGCCCCGAAGACCCGGTGCACCGTCGGCACGCCGCGGCGCTCGTCCGCGTGGTCCATCACGTCGTCGTGCACGAGGGCCGCGAGGTGGAACAGCTCCACGGCCGTCGCGATGCCGAGCGCACCCGGCACGGCCTCCCCACCCGCGGCCCCGGCGGCACCGAGCAGGACGAAGCCTGCCCGCAGTCGCTTGCCGCGCGCGGCGAGCCGCTCGACGGCGTCGACGACCGCGCCGAGCCCGGGATCGACGTCCTCCAGCACGACGCGGCGCCGGGCGATCTCCTCGTCCAGGCAGGCGCCGACGGCGACGGGGTCGAGCAGCGCCGCGGTCGGGAGCGGGCGCACCGCGTCCGCGCCCGGCAGCCGGACGACCTCGCCCCAGCACGCGTCCTCGCTCCGCACCGCACTCATGCCCGTGACGGTACCCAGACGGGCGATGCGGACGAGCCCGGTGCGGACCGGACGAGTCCGGGTGGGTGGGGGTGCGGCGTACCGGTCGGTTCCCCGGCTGACCGGGGAACACGCCGCTTCGACCATCAACGTTGATGGTCACAGCGGTCGGTTCGGTGCAGTCCGACCCCCTAGTGTGACGCCGGTGACCGGACGGGGACCTGGAGAAGAGCACGAACGACGGCCGGTACGGCGCGGCGCGGCGCTGCTCGCGGTGACGCTGGCCGCGTGGGGCGCGACGCTGGCAGGGTGCGCGGCGCAGCAGCCCGGCGGCGCAGGAGCCTCCGAGGCCTCCGAGGCCGCCCGGGCGTCCGCCTCGACCGAGCCGCCCCGCGACGGGACGGGGTTCACCCCCGAGCCCGAGCCACCTCCGGTGACGCCCGACCAGCCGGCGCCGGTGTCGGACCCCGACGCGGTCCCGCCCGCAGCGGGCGCGCCCTGCCAGCCCTCGCAGCTCATCGCCGTGTCGACCCCGGTCGACGCCGCCACGGGCTACCGCCAGATGGACGTGGTCGTCACCAACACCTCCGACCTGGCCTGCGTGCTCGACGGCTTCCCCGGGGTGGACGGCACCGGGCTCGCCGGCAGCGACCTGACGCTGGCGCGGGTCGAGGGCGTCTGGAGCGACCCGGCCGACGGCGAGGCACGCACGCTCGAGGTAGCGCCCGGCGCCGCGGCCCGGGTGCACGTGGGGTGGCGCGGCGATCCGGTGGGCCCCTACGACGAGCGGGTCGGCGCCTTCCAGCTCGTGCTCGACGGCACCGCCGACGGACCGGGGGTGGGCGTCGCGCTGGACCCCGCGGCGTACCCCCTCGACATCATCGACGGCCACGAGGTGCGCACGTCGGGGTGGCTGCCCGTGCGCTGACCAGCACAGAATTGAACACGTTCAAAAAGCGTCGTACGGTGAGTCCATGCGGATCGTGGTCCCCGGTGGCACCGGGCAGGTGGGGGGCGTGCTGCGGCGCGCCCTGGTGGCGGACGGACACGACGTCGTCGTGCTGAGCCGGCGGCCGGAGACGCTCGAGCCGGGGATCCGGCACGTGGTGTGGGACGGCCGGAGCCCGGGCGCGTGGGAGGCGGAGGTCGACGGCGCCGACGCGGTCGTGAACCTGGCGGGCAGGTCGGTGAGCTGCCGCTACACCGACCGGAACCTGCGGCAGATGATGGACTCGCGGGTCGACTCCACCCGCGCCGTCGGCGCGGCGATCGCGCGCGCCGAGCGGCCGCCGGCGGTGTGGCTGCAGATGAGCACCGCCACGATCTACGCCGACACCCGCGGTCCCGCCCACGACGAGACGACGGGCGTGATCGGCGGCGACGAGCCGGACGTGCCGCTCTACTGGGAGTACAGCGTGCGGATCGCCCGCCGCTGGGAGGCGGCACAGCTGGAGGAGGACCTCCCGGGCACGCGCCGCGTCGCCCTGCGCACCGCGATGGTGATGAGCCCCGACCGGGGCGGGATCTTCGACTACCTCTCCTGGCTCGCCCGCACCGGCCTCGGCGGGCCGGTCGCCGGTGGGGACCAGTTCGTCTCGTGGATCCACGCGGACGACCTCGTGCGCGCCGTGACCTTCCTGCTCGCGGCCGACGACATCGCGGGACCGGTGAACGTCGCCGCGCCGGGGCCGCTCCCCCAACGCACGCTCATGCGGGACCTGCGCCGCGCCTGGGGCGGACGGCCCGGCCTGCCGGCCACCCGGTGGATGGCCGGGCTGGGCGCCCTCGCGCTCCGCTCCGACCCGGAGCTGCTCCTCAAGAGCCGACGCGTGGTGCCCGGCCGGCTGCTGGAGGCGGGGTTCACGTTCGAGCACCCGGCGTGGCGTGCGGCGGCCGTCGACCTGGTCCGGAGCCGCCGCGCATCGTGACGGCCGGGGTGGGTACCGGCCGGGGCCAGGGCGACGGCCCGGGCACGGACTCGGAACGGAGCAGCACCCATGGCAGCAGGCACCATCACGTGGTTCGACGAGGGCCAGGGCTACGGCTACATCACCCAGGACCACGGTGACGCCCCCGTCGTCGTGCACGGCCGCGACCTCTGGGACGCGGGACGACCGGTCGCCGTGGGCGACCGTGTCGAGTTCGCCCTCGACCGCGGTGTCGCGGGCGCCGAGGCCAGCGGCGTGCGCGTGATCGGCGTGCCGACGCCCTGACCCGACCGTGCCCTGCGCCACACTGCGCGCATGGACTACGAGGAGTACCGCCGTCACGACGCCACCGGCCTCGCCCGACTCGTCGCCGACCGACAGGTCACGCCCGCCGAGCTGATGGCCGTGGCCCGCGCCCGCCTGGCCGAGGTGAACCCGCGCCTCAACGCCGTCGTCCGTGACGTGCCCTGCGACCCCGACGAGCCGCGCACCGGCCCGTTCGCCGGGGTGCCGTTCCTCATCAAGGACCTCGGGCAGGACTACGCCGGCCTGCCCAGCTCGCAGGGGTCCCGGGCCCTGCAGGACACGCCCGTGGCCGAGCACTCCACCACCGTGCAGCGCTGGCTCGACGCCGGCCTCATGATCTTCGGCAAGACCAACCTGCCCGAGTTCGGCGCCAAGGGCATCAGCGAGTCGGAGGCCTGGGGGCCGGCCCGCAACCCCTGGGACCTCGACCGCACCCCGGGCGGATCGTCGGGCGGATCGGCCGCGGCCGTGGCGGCCGGGGTCGTGCCGGTCGCCGGCGCGAACGACGGCGGCGGCTCCACGCGCATCCCCGCCGCCTGCTGCGGTCTCGTGGGGCTCAAGCCGGGGCGCGGCCTGACGTCGTTCGGCCCGGGGGCCTCGGAGCTCATGCACGGCGCGGCCGTCCAGGGCGTCGTCTCCCGCTCGGTCCGCGACTCCGCCGCCATGCTCGACGTCATCGCCGGCGGCGAGCCCGGCGGGCCGTACGTCCCGGGGGCGTCCTCCTCGTCGTACCTCTCCGCGGTCGGCCGCGACCCCGGCCGCCTCCGCATCGGCGTGCGCGTGCCGTCGGCGATCACGCCGGACCCCCACCCCGAGGCGTACGCCGCGGTGGAGGGCGCGGTGCGCGCGCTCACCGACCTCGGGCACCACGTCGAGGAGCTGCCCGAGGCGCCGTTCGACGACGCGGCCCTGGCCGCCGAGTTCCTGCTCGCCTGGTTCGTGTTCATCGCGTGGGAGGTGGCCGAGGCCAAGCGGCTCACCGGCGCCGGGGACGACGCGTTCGAGCGGGACACCCGCATCATGGCGGCGCTGGGTGCGGCGACGACGGGGCCGCAGTACGTCGACGCCGTCGAGCGTCGCCACCAGCACGCGCGACGCCTGACGACGTACTTCGAGAGCTTCGACCTCCTGCTGACCCCGACGCTCGCGACCCCGCCGCCACGGGTCGGCGCGTTCGACCTGCCGGCGCCCCTGAAGATCGCCTCCGACGCACTGCTCCGCACCAAGACCGCGCGGCTGCTCAAGCACACGCCGGTCGTCGACGACATGGTGCAGAAGAACCTCGGCTGGGTGCCCTACACGCAGCTCGCCAACGTCACCGGCCGGCCCGCCATCTCGCTCCCCCTGCACTGGACCGCCGACGGCCTGCCGCTCGGTGTGCAGCTCGTCGCCCCGCTGGGCGGCGAGCCGCTGCTCATCAGCCTCGCCGCCCAGCTCGAGGAGGCCGTGCCCTGGGCCGACCGGCGGCCGCCGCTGGGGTGAGGGGGTCCCTCACCCTCCGACCTGCGCGTCGAGGGCGGCGCGCAGCTCGAGCGTCCGAGCACGGTACGTCGCCACACTCCCCAGCTTGACCTCCTCGTAGCCGCGCACGACGTCGGGGAGTGCGGCCAGCTCCACGGCCGTGGCGTGGGTGTCGGGCGTCAGCCGCGGGAGCACGTGCTGCAGCATCGCGACGTACTCCTCGACCAGCTCCCGCTCGACGACCCGCACGTGGGCCCGGCCGAACGGGTCGAGCGGTGTGCCACGCAGGTGACGCAGGCGGTACAGGCCCTGGAAGCCGGGCGCGAACCACGCGCCGAGCTGCAGCTTCTTCTGCATCCCGAGGGCGCGCAGCGCCGGCGGGTGCAGGTTCCAGCGCGTCTCCGCGTCGGCCCCGAACTGCGCCGTCACGCTCGCGGCGACGTCGGGGTCGAGGGCCAGCCGGGCGACCTCGTACTCGTCCTTGTAGGCCATCAGCTTGAAGAGGTACCGCGCCACGGCCTCGGCCAGCGCCGCGCTCCCCGGCACGACGGCGGACTCGCGGCGTCGTACGGCGGCGACGGCCTCGCGGTAGCGACGCGCGTAGGCCTCGTTCTGGTAGGCCACGAGCTCGGCCGAGCGGGTGCGCACGAGGCGGTCGACCTCGGACTCGCCCGGCCGGGCGGCCAGCTCGTCGGACCCCGTGGGGCCCGTGGAGGCGGTCGCCGCGCCCGCCAGCGCCTCGACCCGGGCGGCGTCGAGCACGTGCAACCGGCCGTGGCGGAACGCCTGCAGGTTCGTGGCCACAGCGACACCGTTCAGGCGGATGGCCTCCTCGATCGCCGCGGCCGGGAGGGCGAGCGCCCCGGTCTGGAAGCCGACCCCGACGAGGAACATGTTGGTGTACTGGTCGTCGCCGAACAGGCCGAGCACGAGCGCCCGGGCGTCGAGCACCCGCGCGCCGGATCGCGCCCGGTCGGTGACCCGCGCGGCCGTGGCCGCGACGTCGGGGAACACCAGGCTCGGGTCGGCGACCATGTGCCCGGTGGGCACGTCGGCGGTGTTGACGACCGCGACGGTGCGTTCGTCGGAGACCACCCCGAGGTTGCCGGCGTCGGCCGCGACGAGGAGGTCGCAGCCGAGGTAGAGGTCGCACTCCCCCGCGCCGAGCTTGTTGGAGATCGCTCGACCGTCACGGGCGAAGCGGATGTCGGAGACGACCGCGCCGCCCTTCTGCGCCAGGCCGGTCTGGTCGAGCGAACGCACCGACCACCCGGCGACAAGACCCGCCGTGGCGAGCACCTGGGAGACGGTGACGATGCCGGTGCCCCCGACGCCGGTGATGCGCACGCCGAACCCGTCTCCGCGCCCGGGCACGGGCTCCGGGGCGGGCAGGTCGGCGGCATCGAGCTCCTCGGGGCCCGCGTGCGCCGCCCGCGTGCCGGGAACGACCGTCATGAACGCCGGGCAGTCGCCCTCGAGGCAGGAGTAGTCGACGTTGCACGAGGCCTGGTGGATGCGGGTCTTGCGACCGTGCTCGGTCTCGACAGGGTGCACCGAGAGGCAGTTCGACTTGCGACCGCAGTCGCCGCAGCCCTCACAGATCCGCTCGTTGATGACCACCCGGGTCTCGGGGGTCGCGAGCCGACCGCGCTTGCGCTTGCGGCGCTTCTCGGTGGCGCACTCCTGGTCGTGGACCAGCACCGTCACGCCGGGCGTGGCCGCGAGGATCGCCATCGCCTCGTCGATGCGGCTGCGATCCCAGACGTCGACGCCGGGGGGCAGGCGCACCCCGCGGTAGCGGCGGAGCTCCTCGGTGGTCACGATGACGCGGGCGACCCCCTCGGCCTGCAGCACCGCGACGATCTTCTCGATGCCCATGCCGCCGACGGCGCGCTGGCCGCCGGTCATCGCGACGGCCGCGTTGTAGAGCAGCCGGTAGGTGATGTCGACGCCGCTGGCGACGGCGGCGCGGACCGCGAGCGACCCCGAGTGGTCGAAGGTGCCGTCCCCCAGGTTCTGCACGTAGTGGTCCCGCTCCGTGAACGGCGCCATGCCGATCCACTGCAGACCCTCGCCACCCATCTGGGCCAGGCCCGTGACGGTACCGACCTGTGACTCGTCCATCATCAGGACGAGGGCGTGGCAGCCGATGCCGCCGCCGACGAGGCTGTCGCCCACCGGCTTGGTCGAGGAGTTGTGCGGGCAGCCGGAGCAGAAGTACGGCGCGCGTGCGGCCAACGGCTCGTCCCCGGCCGCCGCCGGGCCGGCGCTCGTGATGAGCGCGAGCCGGATCCGCCCCGCCGGACGGGTCGGGTCCAGATCGGGGTCGAGGGCGACCGGGACGGCGTTCGCGACCAGGCGGCGGTGGATCCGCGGGGCCAGGAGGTCGACGTCGAGCTCGCCGTACGCGGGCACGAGCTCGCGGCCGTCGACGTCGCGCTTGCCGAGCACCCGCGGGGCGCCCGGGGTGCCGTAGAGGATGTCGCGGATCGCGGACTCCAGGAACGACTGCTTCTCCTCGAGCACGAGGATCTCGTCGAGGCCGTCGGCGAACTCGACGACGGAATGCTCCTCCAGCGGCCAGGGCATGCCGACCCGGAGGAGGCGGACGCCGGCGACCTCGAGGGCCGCCTCGTCGAGGCCCATCCGTGCGAGGGCAGCGAGCGTGTCGGTCCAGGTGCGCCCCGCCGCGACGATGCCGATCCGGTCGGCCGGACCCGCCGCGACGACGCGGTTGAGCCGGTTCGCGCGGGCGTACTCCCGCGCGATGCGCAGCCGGGTGGTCACCATGTCGCGCTCCAGCGGGCCGAGCGTCGGCTGCAGGAGGCGGGACGTCGGCACGTGGCGGTGCGCGCCGCGGGGCACCACAGGCTCGTCGGTGCCGACCGCCGCCAGGTCGACGGTCGAGGACCCGTCCGCGACCGCGGTCACGATCTTCATGCCGACCCAGAGCCCGCTGGCGCGCGAGAGCGCGACGGCGTGCAGCCCCAGGTCGAGCACGTCCTGGGAGTCGGCCGGATAGACGTACGGCATGCCGAGGTCGGCGAGCGCCGCGTCCGAGGCGCACGGCACACTCGAGGACTTGGCGGCCGGGTCGTCGCCCACGAGGACCAACGCGCCGCCCTGCGGGTGCGCCCCCATCAGGTTGCCGTGCCGGAGGGCGTCGGTGGCGCGGTCGAGGCCGGGCGCCTTGCCGTACCAGATCCCCAGCACGCCGTCGCGGGTCGCGCCGTCGTGGGTGAGGACGAGCTGGCTGCCCTGCACGGCCGTGGCGGCGGACTCCTCGTTGAGGCCGGGGACGAGGACGACGTCGTTCGCGTCGAGCAGGTCCTTCTGACGGGCGAGCTCCAGGTCGTAGCCGGCCAGCGGGGAGCCCTCGTAGCCGGAGACGAAGGTCGCGACGGCGCGTCCGGCGGCCCGGTCCCGCCGGTGCTGGTCGATGGGGAGCCGGGCCAGTGCCTGGATGCCGGTGAGCTGCACGCGGCCCGCCGTCGCGGCGTACCGGTCGCGCAGGTCCACCGTCCGGAGCTCGTCGCTGCCGAGCGTGCTGGTCATCGGCCCACCGGAGCCGCGGCAAGCCGCTCGGCGGCGATCTCGCCCGCGACGGCGCTCGTCGAGCGGCCCTGCTCCTGCGCCCGCTCCAGGATGGTGGTGACCGTGGTGGCCAGGGCTCGGACCTGCTCGCGCACCGCGGCGGCGTCGCGCCCCTCGATCTCGCCCATCACCTGGATGAGGCCGCCGGCGTTCGCGACGTAGTCGGGCACCCACGTGGTGCCGCGCCCCTCCAGCAGTCCGACGACCGAGCTGTCGAGGAGCTGGTTGTTGGCGGCACCGCAGACCACCTCGGCGCGGAGCCGGGCGACCGAGGCGGGCGTGAGGGTCGCGCCCATCGCGCAGGGCGCGTAGACGTCGAGGGGCGCACCCAGCACCTCGTCGCGTGCGGTGATGCCGGGGTGGCGCTGCATCGCCGCGGCCCGCGCCGCTGGGGACGCGTCGGCGACGGTGACCTCGGCGCCGGCGTCGAGCAGCAGTCCGACGAGTCGCAGCCCGACCTTGCCGACGCCCTCCACGCCGACCCGCCGTCCCCGGAGTCCGTCCGGACCCCAGCGGTGCTCCGCCGCAGCCCGCAGGGCGCTGAAGACGCCGAGGGCGGTCGAGGGGCCGCTGTCGCCCGACCCGCCGTTGGCCCCGACGACGTACGACGTCGTGGTCGCGACGACGTCGAGGTCCTCGGCGGTGGTGCCGACGTCGCCGGCCGTCAGGTAGCGCCCGCCCAGTGAGTCGACGAACCGGCCGTACGCCGCGAGCAGCGCCGGGGTCTTGTGGACGTGGGGGTCGCCGATGATGACCGCCTTGCCGCCGCCGAGCGCGAGGCCCGCCGCGGCGGCCTTGAGCGTCATGCCCTGCGAGAGCCGGAGCACATCGGTGAGGGCCGCGGCCTCCGAGGCGTAGGGGTAGAAGCGCGTGCCGCCCAGCGCCGGGCCGAGCCGCGTGTCGTGCAGGGCGATGATCGCCCGCAGCCCGCTGGCCCGGTCCCGGCAGAACACGACCTGCTCGTGGCCGGCGGTGGCCAGCTCGTCGGTGCGCTCGAAGACGAGGTCGGGGGCGGTGGGGACGGCGGTGACGGTCATGCGGCGCTCCTGCGGCTGGGGCGGTCGGCGGACGACGAGAGCCTGCGCTGCGCGTGAACGGGCTCACAAGACCATTCCCCGACACGAGCGACGATCCGCAACAGAAGGGGCCCGGACGTACCGCAGGACGCAACAGATCAACTGCCTGGCATAGGGTCTGTTGCGTGACAGACGAACCCGTGATCGACTCGGTCGACCGTGCCATCCTGGCCCTGCTACGCGACAACGCCCGGCGTCCGCTGCGCGAGATCGCAGCCGAGGTGGGCCTCACCGTGGCGCCCGTGCAGCGCCGCATCGCGCGCCTGGAGACGACGGGGGTGATCGAGCGCTACACGGTGCAGGTCAACCACGGTCGCATCGCCGGCGGCATCGAGGCCATGGCCGAGCTCCACTTCGCCGACGACCTCGACATCGCCCAGATCGTGGCCTTCGTCGCCGCCATCCCGGAGGTCGAGGAGGTGCTGACGCTCGCCGGGGACGCCGACGCCCTGGTCCGGATCCGGGTGGAGGGAGTGGAGGCGCTGCGCCGCACCGTCAGTGCGCTGCGCTCGGGCCCCGCGGTGAGCAGCACGAAGACGCAGGTCGTGCTCGAGCAGTGGACGCGCCACGGCTGACGGCAGCGCGGTCAGTCGACGGTCGGACGGATCCGTCTCGCCTTGAGCCACAGGTGCACCAGCAGGCGGGTCGCCCCGTCGTCGAGGTCGATCCCGGCGGTCTCCTTGAGGCGCGCGAGGCGGTAGTAGACCGTCGTGCGGTGCAGGTGCAACGCGGCGGCCGCGACCGAGACGTTGGTGCCGGCGTCGAGGTAGGCCTCGACCATCGCGATCGTCTCCTCGGGCTGCTCGGCGAAGGTGCGCACGAGGTCCGGCAGCAACGGGTTGCGCAGCTGCGGCGCCAGCCAGCTGCGGAGCGCTGCGTCGAGGGGGTGGTTGGCCCACAGGGCGACCGACTGGCCCCGGCCCTCCGCGACCTGGGCGGCCACGACGGCCTGGTCGAAGCTCTGGATCGCCTCGGCCAGGTCGGCGACGGGCTTGCCCACACCGATGGTGGTGATGGCCGCGACCTCGGCCGCCGCCTTCGCGATGTCGGCGTGGAGGGCGGTGCCGGTGGACGTGAGCACGTGGTCGGGTGGCGGCGTGCGGTGGCCCACCACCAGGATCGTCTGGTCGGCGCCGACGGAGAAGGCGTAGGACTCGCGCAGGTGGCCCTGGAGGGCCCCCGCGATCCCCCGTCGGGTGGCGTCGCGCACGGTCAGCGGCGACGGGCCCCCGGGCTCGGTCGCGACGCGCGCGACCACGACCGAGAAGTGCTCGGCCCGGGGGAAGAGACCGAGGTCGACGAGGTCGGTGGCCGCCTGCAGGCGGCTGGCCCGGTCGGAGAGCAGGAGGCCGAGCACGATGGCCTCGATCTCGATGTCCGCGTCGAGCTGCGTCTGCGACTTGCGCACCAGCATCTCCTGCACGCGGGTCGCGGTCTCGGAGGCGAGACGCACGTGCTCGTCGGTCAGCGTGCCGTCGTCGATGAGCCAGAGGAAGCCGAGCAGCTCGTAGCGGGACCGCAGCGGGAAGCCGAGCCGGTCGTGCTCGATCCCGACCTCGGGGTTGCGCTCGAGCCGCGTGGGCACCCGCCAGCTCTGCAGGCCCTGCTGCATGACGTAGTCGCGGGTGGGGCCGGCGACCCGTCGACCGATCAACGACCCGAGCCGCGCGCGGTCCACGTCCTCGTAGTGGGCGCTCGAGGCGAGGAGGCGCAGGCCCGGGTCGTCGACCGCGACGGAGCGGCCGAGGTCCTCGGCGAGGGCCTCGACCAGCTCCTGGAGAGCATCGATCATCACAGGGTCGATCCTCTCCGATCCGTCGGTCAGTCGACACTCCCCGCCAGGCCGCCGTCGATGCCGTTGTCCTCGAGGATGCCGGCGATCGTGCCGTCGGCCAGCAGCTCCTCGATGTCGGCGTCGAAGGCCTCCGCGAGCTTCGTGTCCTTCGCCATCAGCAGCACCACGTCGCTCGGCGCGGTCGAGGCCGCCACCCGGTCGTCGGGCTCCACCTCGACCGCCTGGAGCCCGTCGACCTGCCCGGCGCGGTAGCCGGCCTCGGCGGTGGTGAGCGTGGCGGCGTCGATGCGGCCGACCCCCAGGTCCGCGATCATCGAGTCGGCGTCCTGGAAGATCACGACGCTGTCGGTGCCGAGCGTGTCCTGCAGGTCCTCCGTCCACAGGTAGCCCTGGATGACGCCCAGCTTCTTGCCCTCGAGGTCGTCGATCGAGGAGACGCCGTCCTCGGAGAGGAAGGCCATGCCGTCGCGGTACATGGCGCTCGAGAGGGTGAACTCCTCGGCACGCTCCGGCGTCGCGTAGACGCCACCGATGACGACGTCGCTGCGGCCGGTCGAGACGCCCTCGGTGAAGGCGGCGCCGGTGACGGGGCTGGCCTTCACCTCGAGGCACTCCTTCTCCGCGAGGGCGCGGATGATCTCGCCGTCGACCCCGCCCAGCTCCCCGCCCGCCCGGTCGAGCTCGGTGTAGGGCGGCGAGACGTAGGTGGACACGAGCAGGGTCCCGTCCGTCACCGTGGACAGATCGGCGTGGGCGGGTTCGCAGTCCTCCGAGACGCTGCTGGATCCACCCCCTCCGCCGCACGCGCTCAGGGCGGCGGCGAGCAGCACGGCGGTGCTCAGGGGGGCGAGACGACGACGGGTCATGACGGTTCTCCTCGGGTGGTGGGTTCTCACAGGACCCGCTCGCGCGAGCGGGCTCCGGCAAGTGCGGTGGCGGTGAGCGAGACGACGGCGTACATGGCGCCGGCGAGCGTCAGGGCTGCACCGAACTGGAAGGTGATCGAGGCGGCGTTGTAGGCGCGGCTGAGGAGCTCGGGCACGCTGATCGCGTAGGCCAACGAGGTGCCCTGGTAGAGGATGATCGAGAAGCCGACGAGCGGCGCGATCACGGTGCGCAACGCCTGCGGGAGCACGACCAGCCGGAACTCCTGCAGCGGGCTGAGGGAGAGCGCCCGAGCGGCTTCCCGGTGCCCGACCGGGACGGCGGCGATGCCGGCCCGGATGATCTCGGCGGTGTACGCCGCGGTGCTGAACGCGAGGCCGACCCCGGCGGAGAGGAACGCCGACAGCACGACGTCGACCTGCGGGAGCCCCCGGTAGACGAGGTAGAGGACGATCAGGCCGGGCACGCCGCGGCCGATCTCGACGACCACGATGACCGGCCAGCGGACCCACCGCGACGGCGCTGCGGACAGACCGGCCAGCACGACGCCGCAGGGCAGACCGAGGCCCAGTGCGAGCAGCGTGAGCTTGATCGTGACCCACAGGCCGGGCAGCAGGTCGGGGAAGAGCTCGATCCAGGTGCTCACAGTCCCAACCTCCTGCTGATGAGACGGTCGGCGGTCCGCGCGACGAGGGCCACGGGGGCGCTCAGCGCGAGGTAGAGCGCCGCGGCGATCACGAAGACCTCGAAGCCCTCCAGCGTCACGCGGGCCTCCTGGAACGCCAGGAAGGTGATGTCCGTCGTACCGACGACCGAGGCCACGGCGCTGTCCTTCAACAGGGCGATGAGGTACGTCGCGGCCGGCGGCACCACGATCAGCGCGGCCTGCGGGAGCACCACCTTGCGGTAGGTGGTCAGCGTGCCGATGCCGGTCGCCGAGGCCGCCTCCCACTGGCCGTCGGGCACGGCGTCGAGCCCGGCGCGGTAGATCTCGGCGAGGTACGCCGCGGCGATCAGCCCGAGACCGGCGACGGCCGCCTGGAAGGGCGTCATGAGCGGGAAGTCCGCTCCGATGACGTAGAAGACGATGAACAGCCAGACGAGCGGCGGGATCGCGCGGAGGACCTCGATGACGGCGAGGGCCGGCAGCCGGAGCCACCACTGCGACGAGCGCCGGGCGAGGGCCAGGGGGAAGCCCGCGACGGCGCCGACCCCGAACGCCGCGAGCGTCAGGGTGACCGTGGTGCCGATGCCCCCGGCCAGCGCCTGCAGGTGCTCCATCACGGTCATCGCCCCTTGACGGCGGCGAGGAACTTCTGCGTGCGCTCGTGCTGGGGATCGCGGATCAGGGCCGCGGCCGGGCCCTCCTCGACGACGCGCCCCTCCGCCATGAACACCACACGGTCGGCCACCTCGGCGGCGAAGTGCATCTCGTGGGTGACGACCAGCATGGTCATGCCCTCGTCGGCGAGCCGGCGCATCGTCACCAGCACGTCCATGGCGTACTCCGGGTCGAGCGCTGAGGTCGGCTCGTCGAAGAGCATCACCTGGGGGTCGAGCGCCAGGGCACGGGCGATGGCGATGCGCTGCTGCTGACCGCCCGAGCACTTGCTCGGCAGCTTGTCGGTGACCTCCCCGAGCCCGACGTGGTGCAGCTCCTGCAGCGCGCGCTCGCGGGCCTCGGCCTTCGACCGCCCGAGGGCGTGCACCTGGGCGAGCACGACGTTCTCCAGCGCGCTCAGGTGCGGGAAGAGGTTGAACTGCTGGAACACCATGCCGATGCTGCGCCGCAGGCCCTGCAGCTGCCTCTTGGAGACTCCTCCGTCCCGCAGGCCACGGAAGGTGCTGCCGTCGAAGGTGAGGGTGCCGGAGCAGGGCGGCTCGAGCCAGTTGATGGAGCGCAGGAAGCTGCTCTTGCCGGCACCCGAGGGACCGATGAGCGAGATGACCTCGCCGGGGGCCACGGCGAGCGACACGTCGTGGACGACCTGGTGCCCGCCGTAGGCGATGCAGATGTCCGAGGCCTCGAGCAGGGGCTGCGGGGGGTGGTTCACGGTGTCTCCTGTTCCGACGGCTGCTGCGGCGTGGGTCGACGAGGGTCAGAGCACGACGACGCTGCGCAGGACCTCGCCGTGGTGCATCTTCGCGAAGGCGGCCTCCACGTCCTCGATGCCGATCTCCTCGGTCACGAACGCGTCCAGGTCGAGACGTCCCTGCCGGTAGAGGTCGACCAGCATCGGGAAGTCGCGGTTCGGCAGGCAGTCGCCGTACCACGACGACTTCAGCGACCCGCCCCGACCGAACACGTCGATCAGCGGGATCTCCGGGACCTTCATGTCGGGCGTGGGGACACCGACGAGGACCACCGTGCCGGCCAGGTCGCGGGCGTAGAACGCCTGCTTCCACGTCTCCGGGCGACCCACGGCCTCGATCACCACGTCCGCGCCGTCCGCGCCCTCGTGGCCCGCGGCTGCGCCCGCGATCGCCTTGATCGCCTCGACCGGGTCGGTCTCCTTCGAGTTCACCGTGTGCGTCGCGCCCAGCTTCTTCGCGCCCTCGAGCTTCGCCTCATCGATGTCGACCGCGATGATCGTGCCGGCACCCGCCAGGGCTGCGCCCGCGATCGCCGCCACCCCGACGCCACCGCACCCGATGACCGCGACCACGTCACCGCGCGAGACACCACCGGTGTTGATCGCCGCACCGATCCCGGCCATCACGCCACAGCCCAGCAGGCCCACCGCGGCCGGACGGGCCTCCGGGTCGACCTTCGTGCACTGGCCCGCCGCCACCAGCGTCTTCTCGGCGAACGCGCCGATACCCAGGGCCGGGGACAGCGGCGTACCGTCCGCCAGCGTCATCTTCTGCGTCGCGTTGTGGGTGTCGAAGCAGTACTGCGGCTCCCCGCGGTCGCACGCACGGCACTCCCCGCACACCGCGCGCCAGTTCAGCACCACGAAGTCACCCGGGGCGACCGTCGTGACGTCCTCGCCGACGGCCTCCACGATGCCCGCGGCCTCGTGGCCGAGCAGGAACGGGAACTCGTCGTTGATCCCACCCTCGCGGTAGTGCAGGTCGGTGTGGCACACCCCGCACGCCTGCACCTTCACCAGCGCCTCGCCCGGCCCCGGGTCCGGCACCAGGATCGTCTCCAGGCTCACCGGCTCCCCGACCGACTTCGCGACGACTGCCTCGACCTCGTGCATGTGCTGTCTCCTCTGTGGTGGCGGGCTCAGCCCAGGACGGTGCCGGACGAGTCCGTGTTGCGCTGCCGACGTCGCGAGAACGACCCGAGGTCGATCTCGTGCCCCGTGTGCGGTGCGACGTAGACGAGCGGGTCGGCGTCGTGGTCGTGACCGCCGGTGACGGCCTCGACCAGCGTCCGCATGAGCGAACCGATCAGCGGCGCGTTCTTGAACTGGTTGCCGCTGGTGCCCATCGCGACGAAGAAGCCGTCGGCCTCCGTGCGGTCGTAGATCGGCGTCCAGTCCTCGGCCGCGTCGTACACCCCGGCGAGGCCGCGCGGGCGGTTCGGCACCGCGAGGTCGGGGAGGCGACGGGCGGCGCGGAAGACCTGGGCCTCGAAACGCTCCTGGGTCGGGCGCAGGTCGGCGGCATCGGGGTCGTCGATCCACTCGAGCGGGTCGCACTCGGGCTCGGTGCCGCCGACGAGGAGGTGGTGGCCCGAGTCGCCGCGGAGGTAGGTGCCGAGGTCGGCATCCGCCAGGATGCCGTGCCCTTCGGGGAGGCTGCTCGGCGCGGTCACGTGGTGGACCTCCTGCCGCATCGGGCCCACGTGCACCGTGAAGTCGCCGCCGACCCCGGCCAGCGCGTTGATGCGGGTGGACCACGGACCGGCCCCGTTGACGACGATCGCAGCCTCGAGCACGCTGCCGTCGTCGAGGCCGACGCGCCAGGTCTCCCCGGTGCGCTCGAGGGAGACGACGCTGCGACGGAAGGTGAACCGGGCTCCCGCCTGGGTGGCCGCACCGGCGAGGTTCGCGGCGGCGCGCTGCGGGTCGTCGACGTAACCGGCGTCGGGCGTCCAGACCGCCCCGAGCTCGCCGTCCGCGTCCGCGAAGAACTCCTCGGAGGTGACGGGCTTCGGCGGGTAGTGCCGACCGGTGTCGAGCCCCGGGAAGGCCGCGCGCAGCTCGACGGGGCCCCACTCCTCGAACGGGATGCCGGCCGACGCGAGCAGCGGCACCATCCGGTCCCGCGGCATGATCTCGACGTCGAGGAAGGCCAGGCCGCAGCGGTTGAAGCGGGCCATGCCGTCGGGGTCGACGAAACCGAGGTGGTCCTCCCACTTCTCCCAGCGGAACTTCGACTCCCACGCGGCGGCCATGCCGTCCCAGGTGGAGTAGTTGTAGCGCACGACCGCGCTGGAGGCGCTCGTCGAGCCGTGACCGGGGCCGGCCGCCTTGTCCACCACGCTGACGGAGAAGCCGGCTCGCGCGAGCTCGAGAGCCGTCGACGCGCCGACGATGCCGGCGCCGATGACGACGACGTCTGGTGCTCGGTCCATGGGTGGTTCCTCTCGTGGGCTGTGCGAGGAGTCTGGGTCGCGCGACAGGGGCGCAGCGAGAGACGTGCTTCGAAGGTCGTGGCCGCCCCCTTCGACAGACGTCGAAGGCTTCGCACCGCTGTCGCCGGCCACGGGTCGTGGACGCACGAAGGCCGCCGGTCGGGGACCGGCGGCCTTCGGGACGGGGTGGCGGGGGGCTCAGCCCTTGAGCACGAAGTGGGCCTCGTACGACGGGTCGGTCAACGCGGGACGCGTGGCCCCGAACGCATCGATGGGGTGGGTGCTACGCCCGTCGACGACGAGCTCGGAGACGATCTCGCCGAACAGGCCGGAGAACTTCGCGGCGTGGCCGGCCCCGAGCCCGAGCACGATGTCGGGGTGGCCCGGCAGGCTGTCGATGATGAAGTCACGGTCCGGCGGCATGTCGTAGACGCACGTCTTGCTGTAGAGCTCACGACGGAAGCCGCCGGGCAGGTGCTGCTCGACGAACCGCGTCAGCAGTGCCGTCTCCTCGACGATCGGCTCCATGGTGCGCGTCGCGTGGGTGACGAAGTTGCCGGTGACGTCGCGGGAGACCTTGATGGCGGTCTCGCCGTACACGGGGAAGCCGTAGTACATGACCTCGCCGTGCCACACCCACAGGGGGAACCGCCCGATGGTGAAGTCGGGGAGGTCCCGCGGCACCAGGTAGGCCACCTGCTCCTGGCTGATGGTCGTCGCCCATGTGGCGCCCAGCGGGGCGAGGAGGCTGTCGGACCACGACGCGGTGGAGACGACCACCTTGTCAGCCGTGTACGCCGCGTCGTCGGTGTGCACGCGCACCCCGCCGTCGATGCTCTCGAGCCGCCGCACGGGCGTGTGCTCCTTGAAGGCGACGCCCTTCGCCTCGGCCATCGCGACGTGGGTCTGGACGGCGCGGCGGATGTCGACGATGCCGGAGTCGGCCTGGTAGGTCGCGGTGACGTCCTGGTCGATCGACCACTGCGGGAAACGCTCGACGAGGCCCGCGGTGTCGAGCACGTCGAAGGAGTGGCCGTTCTCCGTCAGCGTGCGCCGGTAGTTCTCCACCGACTCGACGCCCGGGGTGCCCTGCACAGCGATGTCCAGGCCGCCGGTGACGGTGACGACCTGCATCCCGCTCGCGCTGCGCAGCCGCTCCCAGTTGGCGTACGCCGGCGCGGTCAGCCGTCCGTAGGTGCTGTTGTGGTAGCTGTGCCGGATGATCCGGGAGTGGTCGTTCGAGGCACCGTTGTGGTGGTCGAGCTCGAACTGCTCGAGGACGAGCACGTCGGTCTGCCCGCGCTCCGCGAGCCAGTAGGCGGTGGCGGAGCCGATGGAGCCCGCTCCCACCACGATGGTCTGGAAGTCGTTGCCGCTCATTGCCGCAGTCAAGCAGCAGGCCGCCATCCTGCGCTGCGGGTTCTGTCGAGGATCCGTAGGTCGGGCTTCGACAGGTGTCGAGGGGTGGGGTTCGTGGTCCGCTGGCCCGCCGGTCCGCCGAAATGTGCGGATGGGGTCGCCCCGGTCGCGTCCCACCTGCCCCATCTGCACAGTGGTCGCCCTCTGCCAGGGGCAGGGTGCGCCACCGGCCCGCGGGTACCGTCCACGGCATGAAGATCCTCCGCACCGCCGCCCTGGTCGCCGTCGGCAAGAAGCTGTACGACGAGTCCCGCAAGCCGCAGAACAAGGCGAAGATCGACCGCGCCGTGCAGTCCCTGCGCGACCGGCGCGGGGGTGGCAAGCGGGCGCGCTGACGATGGCTGACCAGCGGCCCGCGGGCGGGGCGCGGTCCATCGCGCCGTGGCAGCGCACCCTGCTGTCCGCCGTCGTCTTCTTCACGCTCTTCGTGGCCATCCAGACCCTGGTGTTCCGGTCGTCGTTCAGCGAGGTGATCGTGACCGCGTCTCTGACGACGGCCTTCTGGGCCGCGGTCATGCACTACTTCTTCCTCCGGCACACCGACCCGCAGGAGCCGTTGTGGGGCCGTCGACGCCGAGGCTGACGCCTGCCGGACCGTACCTTCATCCGCGCGCCGGTCCGCACCCGTGGACCACGACGGGAAACCCGCGCACCTCCGTGTGCCACTCCACTCGCAGGCGGTTCGCGCTGACTGGGCCGAGCGGTCGGCTCGAGCCTCGACGCCTGTCGCTCCCGAGGGGGCGGATCTTCGACCAGCGACGATGGGAGCCGCGGGCCACGCCGATCTACGGTGCGAGCTCCTGACCCGCCGAAGATCGGAGCCCGCCATGAGCAAGCTGGTCGCCACCACCTCGGGAGACGGGGAGCTCGTCGACCTGGGCGACGTCCGTCTCTACGTGCACACCGAAGGCGAGGGATCGCCGATCCTGCTCGTGCACGGCGGGATCATGGACCATCAGTCCTGGGGCAACCAGCTGCCTGCCCTGGCCGCGCACCACCGCGTCGTCGCGCCGGACACCCGCGGTCACGGCCGCAGCACGGACGCCGACGTGGACCTCAGCTACCAGCTCTTCGCCGACGACGCCGTCCGCCTGCTCGGCGCCCTGGGGCTCTCGAAGGTCGACGTGGTGGGATTCAGCGACGGCGGGTGCGTCGCCCTCCTGCTGGCCCAGCAGCACCCCGACCTGGTCGGCCGCCTGGTGCTCATCGGTACGCCGCACCACACCGACAACTACCACCCCGGCACGACGGACCTGTTCGCGACCATCACCACGGAGCAGCTCTACGAGATGGTCGGCACGGACTCGGCCCTGGCCGAGACGATCACGGATGCCCGGGCACAGTTCCGGGACGAGGAGTCGTGGCTCCGGTTCTGGCACAAGCTGGTCAACGGGACGTGGACCAGGGAGCCGAGGCTCGAGCTCGCGGACCTGGCGGGGATCCAGCACCCCACCCTGGTCCTCCACGCCGAGAACGAGCAGTTCTTCGACGTCGCACACTCGCAGGCACTCGTCGACACCCTGCCCGACGCACGCCTGGTGACCGTCCCGGGCGCGACGCACACCTCTCCGCAGGAGAACCCGGCCGCGGTGAACGCCGCGATCCTGGAGTTCATCGGCTCCTGACGGCTCGACGTGCGGTCCACTCCTGGCGTCAGGGCGAGCGGGGTGCGGAGGTAGGTCCGCCATCCCGTGAGGAGCGTGGTCGCGGCGTCGCCGCTGACTACACGTTGAAGCAGAACCTAGACCGACTGTTCCACTGTCGTCGGCGATCGTCGGCTCGTCTCTTGCTGCTCGTAGGTCTCGAACGCTGCTCTCGCCCCGTCGTACGCCGCGAGCTGGTCCGCGGTGAACTCGTCGCGCCACGCATCTTCCGCGGGACCGGTGGCTGTCGTGGTGGGCGAGGTAGCGGGGGGCGACGGGTCGGCCTGCCGCTCTGGGTCTTCTTGGCAGGCCCCGAGCGCGACAACGGGGCCGAGCACGACTAGGTGTGATGTCCAGGCACGTTGGTCAGCCGGGTGATCGGTGGCCGGCCTCCGATCGCGGAGTGGGCGCGGTGGTGATTGTAGAAGTGGAGCCAGCCCGGGAGGGCTGTGTTGCGCTGTTGGGTT
>NZ_JAAGXA010000026.1 GCF_010686755.1 Nocardioides zeae
AGGTCGGTGCGCTGCAGCCCGGCCAGGACGTCTGTGGGGAGCGCCGTGGCGCGTGAGGGCTCGAGGGGTTCGTCGTCGGTGACCGGCTCCGGCTCGGCTCCAGTCTCGGACTGGCTCGCGGTCGCTTCGTGCTCGACGAGGAGCGCGAGGAGGTCGGCGGGACGGGCGAGGTAACCCAGGGCGATGGCCCGCACCTCATCCGCACTGGCATCGGGGTGGCCCGGGACGATGATCTCCGCGACCCGGGCCACGGTGGCCTGCACCCACGCGGCATCCCCGGCATCCAACCGGGCGATCAACGTGCGCAACCCGAACTCATCCGTCCGCCCGAGCCCCACGTAGCGGCGGCGCCTCTCCTCCTCCACCCGCTGCTCGTGCAGGGCAGGATCGGCCTCGATCACCTTGCCCTCCGCCACGGTCAGCACCCGCCCGGGTGCCTCGGTCGCGATCATCCGCGCCACCGCGACATCGACGACCCCGACCACCGAAACCGGCAGGTGCCGCGACATCCGGGCGACCTTCCGCGCGACGTACACCTCCGCGCCACCGTCCCGCACCACCGCCCACGTCAACGGCAGGCGGTGCTGCAGGTCCAGCACGTCGGCCAGCGCGTTGATCGTGGCCGCCACACCCGAGCTCCGCGCGAGCGCGATCTCGCCCAGCGCGTGGTCCTGCACCCCCGGCGTACCCTCCCCACCCACGTTGACCAGCGGGTTCCGCAGACGGATGGACTCGCCCGAGTGGACCGCCGCCCACGCCGCGATCACCTCCAGGTCACGCACCTCCGCCAGGCGGCGGGCGCGCACCGCCTCCGCGGCTGCATCCAGCAGCCCACGAGACGAAAGGTGATCGAACATGTGTGCGATTCTACGCCCGCCTCACGCGCGCCGCCACCGCGATTCCACAGGCCAGCGTGGCCCAACTCGACGCCACCAACCGCGGCGTACGTGACAACTCGACGACCCCGCACCACGCCGTACCTGACAACTCGACGCCCCCACCGCGGCGTACCTGACAACTCGACGAGCGTGATCCACTCCACCGATGAAACGACTTGGTTTCATCACGCAACGGGTCTACAGTCTCCGACGGAACGAAACCGTTCCGTTTCATTAACAACCTCGAGGACCCCATGAGCCTGCGCCGTCCCACCTGCCGTCCCCGCGTCGAGGGGGACCGCGAGCAGGAGATCCGGGACGCGACGGCGCGGGTGCTCGCGGAGGTGGGGTACGACCGTCTCACCATGGACGCCGTCGCGAAGGCCGCACAGGCCTCCAAGGCGACGCTCTACCGCCGGTGGGAGACCAAGGCCAGCCTGGTGCTGGACACGCTCTGCACCCTCAAGGCCGGCCCTGAGACGCCGATCGACACCGGCTCGCTGCGCGGCGACCTCGTCGCCGCGTTCGGCACCCCCACGGGCTTCGTCAACACCAAGGCGCTGACGGTCTTCTCCAGCGTCCTCACCGCCATCGCCACGGACGAGGAGCTCGCCGCGGGGTTCCGCGAGCGGTTCCTCGGCCCCAAGCTCGCCGTCAGCCGCGAGATCTACGCCCGCGCGAAGGAGCGCGGGGAGATCCGGCCCGACCTCGACCTCGACCTGCTCGAGCCCGCCCTGCCGGGCATCGTGCTGCACCGCGCCATCGTGCTCGGCGAGCCCCCCACGCGGGAGCTCGTCGTGCGCGTGATCGACGAGATCATCCTCCCGGCGGCCACCCGCCGGGTGGAGGAGCCCGTCCCCACGACCTGACCGGCCACCCGGGACCCGTCCCGCTCGCCGCCCGCACCCGCCGTACGCCGCCGCGCCCGCACGCGGTCGAACAACCACCGAAGGAACCCCATGACCGACCTGTCCCCGACCTCCCCTGCGCCCGCGCAGGACGAGGCCGCCGCCCCGCCGGCCACGCGCCACCTCGGCTGGGCGCTCGTGCTCATCTCCGTCGCCCAGCTGATGGTCGTGCTCGACGCGACGATCGCGAACATCGCGCTGCCCTACATCGGCGCCGACCTCGGCATCGACGACGCCAACCTGTCGTGGATCGTGACGGGCTACGCCCTCGCGTTCGGCGGCCTCCTCCTGCTCGGCGGCCGTCTCGGCGACCTCCTCGGCCGCCGTCGCGTGCTGATGGCGGGCCTCGTCATCTTCGCCATCGCCTCCCTGCTCGGCGGCCTGGCCACCAACGAGGGCCTGCTCCTGGGGGCCCGTGGTCTCCAGGGCCTCGGCGCGGCGCTCGCCTCCCCGGCGGCCCTGGCGCTCATCACGACGACGTTCCCGGCCGGCCCCGCCCGCAACCGGGCGTTCGCGATCTACGCCGCCATGTCCGGCATCGGCGCCGCCTTCGGCCTCATCCTCGGCGGCTGGCTCACCGGCCACAGCTCGTTCTTCGGCATCGACGTCGAGGGCTGGCGCATGACCTTCCTCATCAACGTGCCGATCGGCATCATCGCCGCGCTCCTGGCCCCGCGCTTCCTGCCCGAGTCGGACCGCCACGCGGGTCGCCTCGACGTCCCCGGCGCCGTGACCGGCACGCTCGGCCTGCTCGCGATCGTCTTCGGCCTCACCCGCGCCAGCGAGGAGGCCCACGGCTGGGGCGACACCGGCACCATCGCGTCCCTCGTCGCCGGTGTCGTGCTGCTCGCGACCTTCATCGTCATCGAGACCCGCGTCTCCGACCCGCTCATGCCGATCCGCATCTTCGCCAACCGCACGCGCGCCGCGAGCTTCATCGCGATGATGGTGGTGCCGGCCGCGATGTTCGCGATGTTCTTCTTCCTCAGCCTCTACGTGCAGAACCTCGGCGGCTGGGAGCCCCTCCACACCGGGTTCGCGTTCCTCCCGTTCTCCATCGGCATCATCGTCGGCGCGACGCTGTCGTCGAACCTGGTCAACCGCATCGACCCCCGCTTCATCGCCGGCACCGGCACGATCCTGGCCGCCGTCGCCCTGTTCGGGTTCTCCCGGCTGCCCTCCGACCTCGCCGCAGGCGACGTCGTCTCGTCGCTCGCGTCGGGTGGCTCCGCGGTCGACATCGACTACGTGTCGGGCATGCTGCCCTACCTGCTGCTGATGTCGTTCGGGATGGGCCTCACCTTCGTGCCGCTCACCCTGACCGCGGTGCACCACGTGCGCGCCGAGGACTCCGGCATCGGCTCGGGCGTGCTCAACACCATGCAGCAGGTCGGTGGCGCGCTCGGCCTCGCGGCCCTCGCCACGGTCGCCAGCCACGTGGCCACCACCAGCGCCGAGACGTTCGGCCCGCAGGCCGGCCAGGCCGTCGCCGGCGCCGGCATCCCCCCCGAGCAGGGCGGCACTCTGACCGAGGCCGCGACCCAGCTGGCGGCGTTCGCCGACGGCAGCACGACCGCGTTCCTCGTCGGCGCCGGCCTCATTCTCCTCGGCTCCGTCGTCGTCTGGCTCTTCGTCGACGTGAAGCACGAGGAGCTCGCGACGGACGCCCCCGAGGGCGTGCACGTCGGCTGACGCCGGCACCGGGATCGGCCGACCCATCCGAGGGCGTGGCCGGGTACGAAGGGACATCGTGGAGACCGCACGTGACCTCGCACCCGACCACGCCCTCACCCGCGTCGACGTGGCGCACCCCCGCGGGGTGGTGCTGATGCTCCACGGCGGCAAGGAGCACTCGGACCGCGCGGTCGACGGCCGCAGCGCGTCCTGGCGACGCGCGGCGGCCATGCAGCGCACGATCGCGCCCGCCCTCGCCGAGGCCGGCTACGCGACGTGGCTCCTGCGCTACCGGCTCCGGGGCTGGAACGGCGGGGCCCCGGTCGTCGACGCGCGGGCCGCGCTGCGCCGCACCGACGCCGAGCTCCCCGGCCTGCCCGTCGTGCTGCTCGGGCACTCGATGGGCGCCCGCACGGCCGTCCACGTCGCCGACCACCCCACGGTGGCGGGCGTCGTCGCCCTCGCCCCGTGGTTCCCGCCCGGCGAGACCGTCGCCGCCGTGCCCGGCCGCACGCTCCGGGTGCTGCACGGGGCCCGCGACCGGATCACCTCGGCGCGCGCCTCCGCGGCGTACGTCGAGCGTGCGGCCGCCGCCGGAGCCGACGCCACCTTCGAGAGCGCGGGCTGGGCGGGGCACTACATGTTCACCCACGTCGCGCGGTGGAACGCGTTCGCGCTCGAGCGCTCGCTGGAGGTCCTGGCTGCGGCGCACCGGGGAGTGCCAGACTCGGAGACGTGAGCGAGACGAGCACCAGCGCCCTGCGGCCCGACCTCGACCTCGGGGGGCGGGTCGCGGCGTACGCCGACCGGCTCCACCGTACCCTCGGCGACACCCACCACGTGGTCTCACCGCTGGGCGTGTGGCTCGTGCTGGTCCTCGCCGGCACTGCCGCGACCCGTGCGGAGACGCAGCGCCGGATCGCCGACGTGCTGGGGGTCGACCCCCAGCACGCCGCCGAGGCGACGCGCGCGCTCGTGGACGCCGCCCCCGTGGAGCTGCGGCTCGCCGTCGGCGCCTGGGTCGCCGACGCGGCGCGGCAGGCGGCCAACCCGGCGGCGTACGACGTGTGGTCCCGCAGCCTGCCCCGCTCCGCGGGCACCGGTCCGATCCCGTCGCAGGCCGAGCTCGACGCGTGGGCGGACGAGCACACCGACGGGATGATCCCCCGGTTCCCCGCGGACGTGCCCCCCACCACGAGCGTGCTCCTGGCGAGTGCCGTCATGACCCGCATCTCCTGGGCGCAGCCCTTCCGGGCCGTGCCCGCCGCCGAGCTCGGGGGCCGCTGGGCGGAGATGGTCGAGCGGGTGCTCCGCAGCCCGGTCGAGCACCCCGTCGCGGCGGTGGAGGTGGACGGCGCGCGGTACGCCGTGCACCGCGCCGCGAGCAGCGGCGACACCACCGTGCTCAGCGTGGTCGCCGAGGATCCCGGCGCCGACCCGGCGGACGTCGTCGCCGCCGCCCACCGCCTGGCGCTCGGCGGCGGCACCGTCGTGCCGCTCGCCGACCTGCCCCTCGGTGAGGGGCCCGTGTGGACGGTCGTCGAGGAGGACGGGTTCGGTAGCGACCGCACGGACGCGCTGCTGCCGGCGTGGTCCGCGGACACCGAGGTCGACCTCCGGAAGGTGCCGTCGGGTGTCGACGCCGGGTTCGCGGCGTTGGCCGAGCTGCTGCCGCCGGCTCCGGGCGAGAAGTCCGCGGCCCTCCAGAAGTGCGTCGCGCGCTACTCCCGCGAGGGTTTCGAGGCCGCCGCCGTCACCGCGATGATGCGGGCGGCCAGCGGGGCGCCGATCCGGGGCCGCGTACGCCGCGGGACCGCGCGCTTCGCCCGCCCGTACGCCGTCGTGGCGACGGTGCGGACGGCAGCGGGCCCCCTCCCCGCCTTCTCCGGCTGGATCACCGAGCCGGTCGAGGCGGACTGAGGGAGCCCGCTGCGGTGACCGGCCTCAGGCCAGCTGCGCGGTGATCGCCCCGACGAACGCGGGCAGGTCGTCCGGGTTGCGGCTCGTGATCAGGGTGCCGTCCACGACGACCTCCTCGTCGACCCACTCCCCGCCGGCGTTGCGCACGTCGTCGGCCAGCGACGGGAAGCTCGTGAGCCGGCGGCCCTGCGCGAGGCCCGCGGAGACGAGCAGCCACGGGCCGTGGCAGATGACGGCGACGACCTTCTCCGCCGCGAGGGCGTCGGTGACGATCCTCTGCGCGGTCTCGTCGGTGCGGAGCTGGTCGGCGTTGACGGTGCCGCCGGGCACGACGACCGCGTCGAAGGTCGCCACGTCGACACCGGACAGGTCGCCGTCGACCTCGACCTTCGACGTCTTCTCCGTGTCGCCCTCCATCGCCTGGATGGGCTCGCCGGTCGTCGAGAAGACGTGCACCTCGGCGCCCTTCGCGCGCAGCTCGTCGCGCGGCGTCGTCAGCTCGACCTCCTCGAAGTAGTCCCCCGCCACGATGGCGATCCGGCGTCCGGTCAGCTCTCCCTGGGTGCTCATCCCTCGAGGCTAGACACCCACCCGAAGGGGCGGCTCAGGCCTCGTCCACCCGCCGCGCGGCGTCGTGCAGCGCCTGCAGCACGCGGGGCGCGACGGAGGCGGGCACGCCCGCGAGGCCGCACGCCGGCACCAGGCCGAGGCGGTCGCCCGGGGCGAGCCCGAGGGTCTCGAGCCAGCGCGACGCCCGCTCCGCGAGGCGCCGCTCCGCCGGTGCCGCGGTCGGCGCCGGGTGCGTGGCGACGACGCCGAGGCCGACCGCGATCCCGGCCTCGTACGCCTCGGCCAGCTGGTCGAGGTCGCCCGCTCCCAGGAGGTCGGCGTCGGCCAGCAGGCCCTGCGCCCCGGCGCCCCGCAGCAGCGCCCAGGGCACGTCGGCGGCGCACGCGTGCACCCAGGGCTCGGCCCCGGCGCCGGCTGCCGCGGCCAGGACCCAGCCGAGCACCTCGGCGAGCTCGGGCCGGTCGACGGACCGGTGCTGGCCCCAGCCCGAGGCCGTCGGCACGCGGGCCTGCTGCACCGCCACCAGCGCGGGCTCGTCGACCTGCACCACCACGCGGGTGCACCCCGGCACCCGGCGGCGCAGCTCGGCCACGTGGTCGGCCACTCCCTCCGCGAGCGCCTGGGCCAGGTCGCGCCGCGCGCCGTGGTCGGCCAGCACCTTGTCGCCCCGGGGGCGCTCGGTCGTGGCGGCCAGCGTCCACGGTCCCGCGACCTGCACCTTGAACGGCCCCGCGTAGCCCTGCACCCGCTCCTCCAGCGCGTCCAGGTCCTGCATCAGCAGGCTCCGGGCGCGACGCTGGTCGAGGCCGGGCGACCCCGACGTACCGGTCAGGCGCCAGCCCGCGGGCTGGAGGTCGACGTCGAGCCCGGTCTGCAGGGCGAGCGCCCGTCCGGTCATCGCCGCCCCGGCGCCCCGTCCGGGCACCTCGGGCACGTAGGGCAGCCCCGGGCCTGCGTCACCGTCCCCGCCGAGCACGTCGAGCACCTGGCGCAACGCCTCGTCGTACGCGGCCTGGTCGGCCCCCGGGTGGGAGCCGATGCCGGTCGCGAAGGTCATGCCGCCCGCCTCGTCGTCGCGATGGTCGCGGAGCCGACGACGCGCGTGCCGTCGTAGAACACCGCCGCCTGGCCGGGCGCGATCCCCTCGGCGGGCTCGAGCAGCTCGACCGCGACGGACCCGTCGGGCGACGCGTCGAGCACCGTCAGCACCGCCGCGTGCTCGGCACCGTGCGCCCGGAGCTGCACCGTGCACCGGAGCGGGACGTCGGGCTCCGGCGGCGCGTCGCACCAGCGCGGCCGGATGCCGCTCAGCCCGTCGATCCGCAGGCCCTCCCGCGGACCCACGCGCACGGTGCCGCTCACCGGCTCGATGTCGAGCACGAAGCGCGGCTTGCCGTCGGGAGCCGGCCGGCCGATGCGCAGTCCGCGGCGCTGGCCGATCGTGTAGCCGTAAGTGCCCGTGTGGTGACCGAGCACCTCGCCGGTCGCGTCGTCGACGATGTCGCCGCCCCACTCCCCCGACGGCTGCGGCGACCGGTCGCCGATCTTCTCGGCGAGCCAGCCCGCGTTGTCGCCGTCGGCGACGAAGCAGATGTCGTGGCTGTCGGGCTTGTCGGCGACGAGCAGGCCGCGGGCGGCGGCTTCGCGCCGTACCTCCGGCTTCGGCGTGCCCGCCAGCGGGAACAGCGCGTGCCGCAGCTGGTCCTGGTCGAGCACCCCGAGCACGTAGGACTGGTCCTTGGCGGCGTCCGCCGCGCGGTGCAGCTCGACGAGCCCCTCGCTCGCGCCGGAGCCGGGGCGCAGGTCGGCGTAGTGGCCCGTCGCCACCGCGTCGAAGCCGAGCGCGCGGGCCCGGTCGAGCACGGCGGCGAACTTGATCCGCTCGTTGCAGCGCAGGCACGGGTTGGGGGTGCGACCTGCGGCGTACTCGTCCATGAAGTCCGTGACCACGTCCTCGTGGAACTCCGCCGAGAGGTCCCAGACGTAGAACGGGATGCCGATGACGTCCGCCGCCCGACGGGCGTCGTTGCTGTCCTCGATGGTGCAGCAGCCGCGGGCGCCGGAGCGGTACGACGCGGGGTTGCGCGACAGCGCCAGGTGCACGCCGGTCACGTCGTGGCCGGCCTCCTTCGCGCGGGCCGCGGCGACGGCGGAGTCGACGCCCCCCGACATGGCGGCGACGACCCTCATCGGCGCACCCGCCGCGCGGCCCCCGCCCGCTCCACCGCGGGACCGATCGCCGCCAGGAACGCGTCGACGTCGACGTCGCTGCTGCTGTGGCCCAGCGAGACCCGCAGCGCCTCCCGGGCCTCCTGCTCGCCGATCCCCATCGCGAGCAGCACGTGGCTCGGCTGGGGCACGCCCGCCGAGCAGGCGGAGCCGGTCGAGACCTCGACACCCTGCGCATCGAGGAGCATGAGCAGGGAGTCGCCCTCGCACCCGCCGAAGCCGAGGTTGGCGATGCCGGGCAGCCGGTCGGCACCGGCACCGTGCACGACCACCCCGGGGACGACGGCGCGCACGCCCTCGACCAGCCGGTCGCGGAGGGCCTCGAGCCGGAGCGCCGCACCGGCCTGCTCCTTCACCGC
Organism: Nocardioides zeae; assembly: GCF_010686755.1. Taxonomy (GTDB): domain Bacteria; phylum Actinomycetota; class Actinomycetes; order Propionibacteriales; family Nocardioidaceae; genus Nocardioides; species Nocardioides zeae. The sequence continues at coordinate 8,539 of NZ_JAAGXA010000026.1, forward strand.
GATCTCGTACGCCGCGGCGAGGCCCGCGATGGACGGGACGCCCACCGTGCCGCTGCGGAGGTCGCGCTCCTGCCCGCCCCCGTGGAGGAGGGGTGCCACCTGCACGCCGCGCCGCACGAGCAGCACCCCGACGCCGTGCGGTCCACCGACCTTGTGGGCGGTCGCGGTCAGGAGGTCCACCCCGGAGTCGGCGAACGACACGGGGACCGCACCGACCGCCTGCACGGCATCGGTGTGGAACGGCACGTCGTGGGCGCGGCAGAGGGCCGCGAGACGCTCGACCGGCTGGATCACGCCCGTCTCGTTGTTGGCCCACATGACCGACACGACGGCGACGTCGTCGCCGACCAGGGCGGCCTCGAGCGCGTCGGTGAGCACGCGGCCCTCGGCGTCGACCGGGAGCAGCTCGACGCGGGCGTCCTCCCGCTGCTCGAGCCACGCGGCGGCGTGCAGCACGGCGTGGTGCTCCACGGCGGAGACGAGCACGCGACGGCGGGCCGGGTCCGCCGCGCGGCGAGCGCGGTAGGCACCCTTCAACGCGAGGTTGTCCGACTCCGTTCCGCCCGAGGTGAAGACCACCTCGCTGGGCCGGCAGTCGAGCGACTCGGCCACGCTCTCCCGCGACTCCTCCAGCACCCGACGGGCGTCGCGGCCCGCGCCGTGCAACGACGCCGGGTTGCCCGTGGCGCCGAGGTGCGCGAGCAGCGCGTCGCGGGCCTGCGGGCGCAGCGGGCTGGTCGCGGCGTGGTCGAGGTAGGCGGGCATGGCGCGGACAAGCGTACGCCGCGACCCCGCCACCGCCCTTCTCCCGGTCAGCCGCGGACGGGGCGCTCGACGGCGACCCGCACGACCAGCCCGGCGAGCAGCGCCCAGAAGGCGGCGCCGACGCCGCCGAGGCTGAGCCCTCCCGCGGCGACGACGAAGGCCACCACGGCGCTCGTCCGCGTCGCGGCGTCCGCCAGCGCGGAGGCCACCGCGGCGCCGAACGCGCCGAGCAGGGCCAACCCGGCGACCGCCTCCACCAGTCCGCCGGGAGCGGCCGCCGTCACGCTGGCCAGGGCCCCGGAGGAGAGGGCGAGCACGACGTACGTCACCCCCGCGCTCACCGCCGCGATCCAGCGCCGGTCCCGATCGGGACCGGCCTCGTCACCGGCCGCCAGGGCCGCCGAGATGGCGGCCAGGTTCATGGCGTGGGACCCGAACGGCGCCGCGACGACCGTGCCGACCCCGGTCACCGTCATCGTGGAGCGCCAGGGCGCGTCGTACCCGAAGGAGCGGAGCACGGCGACGCCCGGCACGTTCTGCGAGGCCATCGTCACGACGTACAGCGGCAGCGCGATGCCGACGAGTGCGGCCGGGGTGAAGGCGGGGGTCGTCCACGCCAGCGACGGCGCGAGCGAGCCCGTGACGGGCGTGCCGGTGCGCGTCAGCTCCACCGCGATGACCACGAGGGCCGCCACCAGCGCCGCCGGCACCGCCCACCGCGGCGCCCACCGCACCACGAGCAGCCACACCACCACCACCGGCAGCGCCAGCGCCGGGACCTCGGCCACCGCCTCGACGGGCGCCAGCACGAGCGGGAGCAGCACCCCCGCGAGCATCGCCTGCGCCACCCCCGCGGGGATCCGGGCGACGAGCCGGCCGAGCCAGCCGACGTACCCGGTCGCCACGAACAGCAGCCCGGTGACCAGGAACGCCCCGACCGCCGCGGGCCACCCGCCCTCGACCACGCCCGTGCCGACCAGCAGCGCGGCACCCGGGGTCGACCACGCCAGCGTGATGGGGATGCGGTGCCACAGGGCCAGGACGATGATGCCCGCCGCGAAGGCGAGCGTGACCGCGAGCAGCCCCGAGGCGGCCTGCTCCTCCGTGGCCCCGGCCGCGCGGAGACCGGCGAGCAGGACGGCGAAGGACGAGGTGAACCCCACCACCGCGGTCACCACGCCCGCGAGGACGGGGGCGGTCAGGGAACGGTCGACGCTGGGCACGGGCGCAGGCTACGCCCTGTTCCGTATACGGAACAAGGCGGTGCGTCATGATGGCCCGATGGACGAGCCCCGCGACCCCACGGCCGCCGCGGTCGGCGCCCGCGTTCGCGCGCTGCGGTCCGAGCGGGGCCTCACGTTGAGCGCGCTGGCGCGGACGGCGGGGATCGGGAAGGCCTCGCTCTCGGAGCTCGAGCAGGGCCGCCGGAACCCCACCCTCGCGACGCTGTACGCCGTGGCCGGCCCCCTCGGCGTACCGCTCGTCGCGCTGCTCGGCGACGCCCCCGGAGCCGTCGTGGCGGACCCGGGAGACCCCGAGGGGCCCGGCGACCCCGGGCTCGTCGCCCGGCTGCTGCACGTCGACCGGGACCCCGGGACGACCACGGAGGTCTACTGGATCGAGCTGCCCCCCGGCGGACGGCGCGACTCCGTGCCCCACACCGCCGGGGCCGTCGAGCACGTGCTCGTCGTGCGCGGGTCGCTCGTCGTCACCGTGGACGGCGTCCCCACCTCGCTCGGCCCCGGCGACGCGCACGCCTGGCGGGCCGACGTCCCGCACGGGTACGCCGCGGGGCCCGACGGCGCCGCCGGGGTCGACACGATCCGCACCGGGCCCGGCTGACGCCTCAGAGCAGGACGAGGTCGTCGCGGTGCACGACCTCGCGCTCGTACTCGGCGCCCAGCTCGGCGGCGAGCTCGGTGCTGGAGCGCCCCGCGAGCCGCGGGATCTCCTCGGCGTCGAAGTTGACCAGCCCCCGCGCCACCGCGACGCCGTCGGGGCCGACGAGGTCGACGGGGTCGCCCGCGTGGAACGTGCCCTCGGCGCCGGTGACACCGGCGGCGAGCAACGAGGCGCGGCGGCCCAGCACGGCGCGCACCGCACCCGCGTCGAGCAGCAGCGCGCCCTTGCCCTCGGTGGCGTGCCGCAGCCACAGCAGCCGCGTCGGGCGACGGCGGCCGGTGGCGTGGAAGAGGGTGCCGATCGGGTCGCCGGCGAGCGCCGCGGCGGCGTTCGGCGCCGACGTCAGCACGACGGGGATCCCGGCGCCGGTCGCGATCCGCGCCGCCTCGACCTTCGTCACCATGCCGCCCGTGCCGACGCCCGCGGACCCGACGGACCCGATCGCGACCTCGGCGAGGTCGGCGTCCGAGCGCACGTCGGTGAGCAGCGACGTGCCCGGCAGGGCCGGGTTGCCGTCGTAGAGCCCGTCCACGTCGGACAGCAGCACGAGCAGGTCCGCGTGCACGAGGTGCGCCACGAGCGCGGCCAGGCGGTCGTTGTCGCCGAAGCGGATCTCCTGCGTGGCCACCGTGTCGTTCTCGTTGACGATCGGCAGCACCCCGAGCTCGAGGAGCTTCGCGAACGTCTGGTGGGCGTTGCGGTAGTGGGAGCGCCGCACCACGTCGTCGACGGTGAGGAGCACCTGGCCCGTGGTGACGCCGTACGCCGCGAGCGCCGCCGTGTACTGCGCGACCAGCAGCCCCTGGCCCACCGAGGCGGCCGCCTGCTGCGCGGCCAGGCCCTTGGGGCGGCGCTTGAGGCCGAGCGGCGCGAGCCCGGCCGCGATCGCCCCGGAGGACACGAGCACGACCTCGACCCCGCGGGCGCGCACGGCGGCGAGCGCCGTCACCAGCGACTGCAGGCGCTCCGGGGCGATGCCGCCCGCGGCCGTCGTGAGCGAGGACGAACCGACCTTGACGACGACGCGACGCGCCGCCGTCACCTCCGGCCGGCTCACCGCTCCTCGCCGCGGGACGGGTCGTCCTCGCTCCAACCGAGGTCGGCCGGCACCTGCTCGGCGTCCGGGTCGTCGGCGCCCCCGATCTCGTAGGACACGGGGCCGTCGACGCGGCGGGCCACGTCGGCGCGCGCCTCCCCCTCGGCGCGGTCCTCGAAGCCCTCGTCGATCGCGCGACGGCGGGACGCGGCGGGACGCTCCTCGGTGAAGCGCTGGTCCTCGCCCCGTCGTCCGAGCATCTCGGCCCCGGCGTCGATGCCCGGCTTGAAGTCGAAGACGACCGCGTTGTCGGGGTGCCCGATGAGCACGGTGTCGCCCTCGACGGCCCCGAGCTTGACCAGCTTCTCCTCGACGCCCAGCCGGTTGAGGCGGTCGGCGAGGAAGCCGACGGCCTCGTCGTTGCTGAAGTCGGTCTGGCGCACCCAGCGCTCCGGCTTGGTGCCCCGCACGCGCCAGCCGTCGCCGGTCTCCGTGACCGTGAAGTCGTCGCCGCCGTCGGCACCCCCCGGGCGCAGCACGATCCGGGTCGCCTCCACCACCGGGCGGGCGGCGCGCGCCGCCTGCACGATCGACGCCATCGCGAAGGTCAGCTCGCGCACCCCCGACCCGGACGCCGCCGAGACGAGGTGGACGGCGAGCCCGCGGGCGGTGAGGTCCTCCACCACCATGTCGGCGATGTCGGCACCGTCCGGCACGTCGACCTTGTTGAGGGCCACGAGCCGCGGCCGGTCCTCCAGACCGCCGTAGCGCGCCAGCTCGTTCTCGATGACGTCGAGGTCGTCGACCGGGTTGCGGCCCGGCTCGATGCTGGCCGTGTCGATGACGTGCACGAGCGCGGCGCAGCGCTCGATGTGGCGGAGGAAGTCGTGGCCGAGGCCGCGCCCCTCGCTGGCGCCCTCGATGAGGCCGGGCACGTCGGCGACGGTGAAGACCGTGTCGCCCGCGGTGACGACGCCGAGGTTGGGCACGAGGGTCGTGAACGGGTAGTCGGCGATCTTGGGCCGGGCCCGCGACATGGCGGCGATGAGCGAGGACTTGCCCGCGCTGGGGAAGCCGACCAGGCCGATGTCGGCCACGACCTTCAGCTCGAGGCTGATCGTCAGCTCGTCACCGGGCTCCCCGAGGAGCGCGAAACCGGGCGCCTTGCGCTTCGACGACGCCAGGGCGGCGTTGCCGAGACCGCCGCGACCGCCCTGGGCGATCACCATCTCGGTGCCCGCGCCGACCATGTCGGCGAGCAGCTCGCCGTCCTCGCCCCGCACCACGGTGCCGTCCGGCACCGGCAGCACGAGGTCGCCGCCGTGGCCACCGTTGCGGTGGGCCCCGGCGCCGTGGCCGCCGTGCTCCGCGCGGCGCTTCGGGCTGTGGTGGTAGTCCAGCAGCGTCGTCACGTTGGGGTCGACCCGCAGGATGACCGAGCCGCCCGGGCCGCCGTTGCCGCCGTCGGGGCCGCCGAGCGGCTTGAACTTCTCGCGGTGCACCGAGGCGACGCCGTTGCCGCCCCGGCCCGCCGCCACGTGCAGGGTGACGCGGTCGACGAAGGTGGGGACGGCCATGGGTGCTCCTCGATGAGCCGCCGCGCACGGCGGCGGACGGGTGGTGCCGGAAAAGAGGAAGGGCGCCCCGTTGCCGGGACGCCCTTCACTCGGATGCTGCGGGGTGGGTGAGCGTCAGCTCACTCGCCCGGGACGATGTTCACGACACGACGGCCGCGGCGCGTGCCGAACTCGACCTTGCCCGCCGCGAGGGCGAACAGCGTGTCGTCGCCGCCACGGCCGACGTCGTTGCCCGGGTGGAAGTGCGTGCCGCGCTGGCGGACGATGATCTCGCCGGCGTTGACGAGCTGACCGCCGTAGCGCTTGACGCCCAGACGCTGCGCGTTGGAGTCGCGACCGTTCTTGGTGGACGCGGCGCCCTTCTTGTGTGCCATGAGTTCAGTCCTTCGGTGGAGGAGAGCGGTGGGAGCTCAGGTCTCTCAGAGAGAGATGCCGGTGACCTTGACCTGGGTGTACTTCTGACGGTGACCCTGGCGCTTCTTGTAGCCGGTCTTGTTCTTGTACTTCTGGATGATGATCTTCGGGCCCTTGGTGGCCCCGACGACCTCGGCCGTCACGGAGGCCTTGTCCAGACCGGTCGACGACACGGTCTCGCCGTCGACGACCAGCACCACCGGCAGGGTCAGCGACTCGCCGACCGCGACCTCGGTCTTGTCGATCTCGATGACGTCGCCGACGGCAACCTTCTGCTGCTTGGCGCCTGCGCGCACGATCGCGTACACCGCGGTCTCCTTCGTCATTGCTTCTTCACGCTTCGGTCTGCTGGTGCACCGCACAGCGCGACCTCCGGAGGACCCGGGAGTCGTACGCCTAGTGGCGGCGCCACGCAGAAAACGGTGCGCAGCGAGCACACCGAGAGTCGATACTACGGAAGCCACGCCGCTTCGGCAAAACGGTGCGGCCGGGCTCCCGGTGACGCAGGAGCCATCCTCCCCCACCACGGCGCCGACGGCCAATCCGCGTCACGACCGGAGGAAGTCCGCCACGAGCTCGTGGTAGCCCGGCGGCCGCAGCAGGAACGAGTCGTGCCCCCACGGCGAGGCCAGCTCGTGGTGCGCCACCTCCTGCCCCGCCGCGGCCAGCTCGTCGACGACGAACCGCGAGTGCGCCGTGCCGAAGCGCCAGTCCGAGTCGAAGCTGATCGCCAGGACCCGCGGGTCGCCCGATGCGACCGCCGCGGCGAAGGCCGGGTCGGCGAACGGGTCGAAGCGGTCGAGGAGCCGCGTCAGCACGAGGTAGGAGTTCGCGTCGAACCGCCGCACGAACGCCTCCCCCTGGTGCTGCAGGTAGCCCTCGATCCCGTCCCGGCCGTACTTCTCCTCGAGGCCCTGCGCCGACACGTACGTGATGTGGGCCATCATCCGCGCCACCTTCAGGCCGCGGGCGGGCACGACGCCGTGCTCGGCGTACCGTCCGCCGTGGAAGTCGGGGTCAGCGGTGATCGCCTCGCGCGCCACCGAGGAGAACCCGATGTTCTCGGCCGTCAGGCGCGCGGTCGCGGCCACGAGGACGGCCCGCTGCAGCCGCCCCGGCTCGTCGGCGAGCCACTGCAGCAGCTGCATGCCCCCCAGGGAGCCCCCGACCCCCGCGTGGACCGCACCGATCCCCAGGTGGTCGAGGAGCCGCCGGTGCACGGCGACGAGGTCCGCGACGTGCAGCTCGGGGAAGTCCGGTCCGTGCGGCCGGCCCGTGGCGGGGTCGACCGACGACGGGCCGGTCGTCCCCCGGCACCCCCCGAGCAGGTTGGGGCACACGACGAAGAACCGGTCGGTGTCGATCGGCCGCCCCGGTCCGATCAGGTTGTCCCACCACCCGCGACGGGCCGGGTCGCCGTGGTGGCCCGCCGCGTGGGCGTCGCCGGTGAGGGCGTGCGCGACGAGCACGACGTTGTCGCGGGCGGCGGCGAGCTCGCCGTACGTCTCGAAGGCCACCTCGACGTGCCGCAGCACGCCGCCGTCGGTCAGCCGGAGCGGGTGCTCCGGCGTCGCGACGACGGCGTGCTGGGTGGCGACGAGGCCGAGGCCAGGTCGGGGGCTCACTTCGCCTGGGCGAGCGCCTGGTCGAGGTCGGCGATGAGGTCGTCCACGTTCTCGATGCCGATGGAGAGCCGCACGAGGTCCTCCGGCACACCCGCCGCCTCGAGCTCGTCGGGCGTGAGCTGGCTGTGGGTGGTGGTCGCGTTGTGGATGGCCAGCGACTTGGCGTCACCGATGTTGGCGAGGTGGCTGAACAGCTCGAGCCCCTCCACGAAGCGCTTGCCGCCGTCACGGCCCGACTTCAGGCCGAAGCTGACGAGACCGCCGTACCCCTTGCCCGTGAAGATCCGGTCCGCGACCTCCTTCGACGGGTCGCCCTCGAGGCCCGGGTAGCTCACCCAGGCCACGGCCTCGTGGTCCTGCAGGTGCTGCGCCACCGCGAGGGCGTTCGAGCTGTGGCGCTCGAGGCGGAGGTGGAGCGTCTCCAGGCCCTGGAGGAACAGCCAGGAGTTGAGCGGGGCGACCGCCGCGCCCGTGTTGCGCAGCAGCACGGTGCGCGCCCGGATGATGTAGGCCAGGTTGCCGACGGCCTCCGTCCAGACGACGCCGTGGTACGCCCCGTCCGGCTGCGTGAGGCCGGGGAAGCGCTCCGCGTGCGCCGCCCAGTCGAAGGTGCCGGAGTCGACGATGACGCCGCCGACGGAGGTGCCGTGGCCGCCGATGTACTTCGTCGCCGAGTGCACCGAGACGTCGGCACCGTGGTCGAAGACCCGCGCCAGGTACGGCGTCGGCGTGGTGTTGTCCACGATGAGCGGCAGGCCCTGGTCGTGGGCCGCGTCGGCCCAGGCGCGCACGTCGACGACGTTGAGGCGCGGGTTGCCGATCGTCTCGGCGAAGACGAGCTTGGTCTTCCCGTCGACGTGCTGCGCCAGCTCCTCCGGCTTGTCGGCGTCGACGAAGCGCACCTCGATGCCGAACTGCGGGAGCGTGTGGGCGAAGAGGGCGTAGGTGCCGCCGTACAGCGTCGAGAGCGCCACGATGTTGTCGCCCGCGTAGGTCAGGTTGAGCACCGCGTAGGTGATCGCCGCAGAGCCCGAGGCCACCGCGAGCGCGCCGACGCCGCCCTCGAGCTGGGTGATGCGGTCCTCGAACACCGACTGCGTCGGGTTCATGATCCGCGTGTAGATGTTGCCGGGCACCGAGAGGTTGAACAGGTTCGCGGCGTGCTCGGTGTCGTCGAAGACGTAGGACGTCGTCTGGTAGATCGGCACCGCCCGCGCGTTGGTCGCGGAGTCGGGCTCCTCCTGTCCGGCGTGGACGGCGAGGGTCTCGGGACGGTAGGTCATGGCTGCACCTTTCGGGAGGGCCGCGGCTCTGCGGCGTCCGGCAATGTGCAGCAACCTAGTCGGGTTCCGCGGCGTTCTTCCGGGTGCCCACCTAGCGAAACGGTCTTGACGCGGTCGTGGGGG
>NZ_JAAGXA010000027.1 GCF_010686755.1 Nocardioides zeae
AGTCGGTGGGGCGTCCGGCTCCGGTGGCGAGGTAGGGGTTCTGCAGGTAGCCGCCGAGGTCGGTCTCGTTGCAGGCGATGCGTCCGGCGCAGATGTTGCCGAGGGCGAGGCCGGCGATGGCGGTGGGCAGGCAGATGGAGCTGTCGACGTAGGCCTGTCGCGCAGCCATGATCTGGGCTTGGGAAGGTCCGCTGGCGGATGCCCCGGCCGCGGCGGCGGCCTGGTGGCGGATCTCCTGCGAGCGGTCGACCGTCGCAAGGAAGTGCTGCTGTCGCGCCTCGACGGTGGACTCATCCTCGTCCGAGCTCGCGGCGTGGCCCGGGCGGGGTCCGAAGGCCCCGATCATGATCACTAGGACCAGTGTGCTCGCAAGGGTGCTCAGTACTGCTCGGTGAGAAGCCATGCCACGCTCCACTCCTCGTTCTCGCGGGCAAGACCCAGCGCAAGCGATCCGAATGGCGAGGACGCGGAACCGCTGATGTCGATGTCTCCTGTGACCACGACGTCGGCTGCGACCGGGTCAGCCGGCGCCGGTGCTCGCGTGGTGAGACCACTGGTCGACCACGCACCATCAGCCGACGAGAGCGGCCGGCCGTCCATCGACGAGTACAGCGACTCGCAGACCTCGCACTGGGCACGAGTGACTCGTCTTATCTGGCTGACATCGCCAGAGAACGCCGCGTAGTTCACCAGCTCCACCCAGTGCTCCACGAACGCCAGGGCGGCCGCGTCGTCATCACCCCGCGCCGCCTCCGGCAACACCGGCACCACCGGCGCCGACGAGCTCTCCCCACCACCCGGCCCCGGCGAAACCGACGACGAAGAAGACGACGGCGAGGACGACGGCCCCTCCGCCTCGCCCCCCGCGTCCGAGCACGCCACGAGCAGCGACGTACCGACAACGAGTCCGACCAACGTGCCCCCACGGCGCTGCATGCGGTCCTCCACCGAGCCCGGGCCGACACGCCCGATCGCGTCGGCAACCGCGCACAATCTAGGACAGCCGCGACCTACCCGACCACCCCCGCGGGAGGGACCTGTGGATGACGGGGCGGCCTCGCCTAGGCTCGCAGCGTGGTGCTGACGAAGCAGGGGGTCCGGGTGCTGGGCCCGGCGGATCTCGACGAGTTCCTCGCGCTCGTCGAGCGCGACCCCGTCGTCAACGTCTTCGTCGACCACCGCGCCCGGACGACGCGTCTGCAGCCACGCTGGCTGGGCGGTGAGGTGTGGGGCCACTACGACGCCGGCGACCTGGTCGCGGCCTGCCACGTCGCCGCGAACCTCGTGCCGGTCAACGCCGACGCGGAGGCGGTGCGGGCGTTCGCGGCCCATGCGCCCCAGCGGATCCGCTCGGTGTCGACGATCGTGGGTCCGCAGCCGGCGGTCGACACCTTCTGGAGCAGCGTCTCGCCCCGGTGGGGCACCCCGCGGGAGATCCGCTTCGCCCAGCCGCACCTCGAGATCGGCGACACGCCGCTCGTCGCGCCCGACCCCGAGGTGCGCCGCACGACGACGGCTGACATGGACGCGCTCTACCCGGCGTGCGTGGCGATGTACACGGAGGAGGTCGGCGTCTCGCCCGAGCGTGGGGGAGGCGCGGAGCTCTACCGCGCGCGGGTGGCCCAGCTCGTCGCGCGGGGCTGGTCCTTCGCGCGCTTCGACCACCGGGGTCGCGTCGTCTTCAAGGCGGAGGTGGCGTGCACGTCGCCGTACGCCGCGCAGGTGCAGGGCGTCTGGGTGGCGCCCGAGCACCGGCGCGCGGGGCTGGCGACGGCGGGCATGGCGGCCGTCGTGGAGACGGTGCGCGCCGAGATCGCCCCGGTGGTCTCGCTCTACGTCAACGAGTGGAACACCGGGGCGCGGCTGGCCTACGAGCGCGTCGGCTTCGTCGAGACGGCGCGCTTCACGACCGTGATGTTCTGAGTCGGTCCCTCAGCGACGCGGGTCCACGAGGATCTTGACCGCCGTCTCGTTGCGGTGGATCAGCGTGTCGAAGCCGGCGTCGACCAGCTCGTCCAGCCCGATGACGCCCGTGATGAACGGCTTGAGGTCGACCTTGCCCTCGCGGGCGAGCGCGATCGTCGCCGGGTGGGAGTTCACGTAGGCGATCGTGCCCCGCAGGTCGAGCTCCTTGAGCACCAGCTTCTGCACGTCGAGCTCGCCGCGGTGCCCCCAGATCGAGACGACCACGATGACGCCGCGCGGCCTCGTCGCCTCGACGAGCGTGTCGAGGGCCGGCTGCACGCTGGTGGCCTCGAAGGAGATGTCGGCACCGACGCCGCCGGTGAGGGCGAGCACCTCGGCGACGACGTCCTGCGACGTCGGGTCGAGCACGTGCTGCGCGACGCCGGTCTCGAGCGCCTTCTGCCGGCGCAGCGGGCTGGGCTCGGAGATGATGACGGTTATGCCCTCGGCCCGCAGCACGGCCGCGGTGAGCAGCCCGATCGGCCCGGCGCCGGTGATGAGCGCGACGTCGCCCCGCTGGCCGCCCGAGCGCTGGAACGCGTGGTAGCCGACGGCGAGCGGCTCGATCAGCGCTGCCTCGTCGAGCGGCAGGTCGCCGACGGGGTGCACCCAGCGCCGCTGCACCACGATCTTCTCGGACAGACCGCCGCCGCGGCCGCCGAGGCCGATGAAGTTCATGTCGGGGGAGAGGTGGTACGAGTCGTTCGCCGCGCTGGTGTCGACGTCGTCGCGCACGATGTAGGGCTCGACGACCACGCTGTCGCCGATCTCGAGGTCGTCGACGCCCTCACCTAGCGCGTAGACGGTCCCCGACATCTCGTGCCCCAGCGTGAGGGGGGCTGCCTCGCCCGAGATCGGGTGGGGGTGGCCGTGGGGTGGCACGAAGATCGGGCCGTCGAGGTACTCGTGCAGGTCGGTGCCGCAGATGCCGCAGAACGCGACCGCGATGCCGACGGTGCCCGGCGCGACCACCGGCTCCGGCACCTCCTCGATGCGGATGTCGCCCCGGTCGTGGTAGCGCGCTGCCTTCATCTCGTTGCCCTTCGTCGCAGGTGGGTGCGGATCACCGATCCACGCTAGGTACGCCGCGGCGGGCGGCGACAGCGCTGCGCCACGTTGCACCGCCGGGTCGGGTCGCCCCGCACGCCGGTGACCGGCCGGTAACGTTGCCGACCATGACCTCGACCGACGTCCAGCCGCTCACCCCGACCGCGCGGGGACTCGCCGCCGCCTTCGCCGTCTCCGGTGTCGTCCACCTCGTGCGCCCCGAGACCTTCACCCCGCTCATGCCGAAGGCGCTGCCCGCGCACACCGAGCTGATCAAGGCCTCCGGGGTGGCCGAGCTGGCGTGCGCCGCCGGGCTGCTCCACCCGCGCACGCGCCAGGCGGCCGGCCTGGCCAGCGCCGCCCTCCTCGTCGGCGTGTTCCCGGGCAACGTCACGATGGCCTGGCGGGCCCGTCGGAGCCGGAACGCGGCGTACCGGTGGGGCACCGTCGCCCGCCTCCCGCTGCAGGTGCCGCTCGTGCGCGCCGCCCTGCGCGCCGGTCGCTGAGGCCGCGGGGCGCCTGTGGAAACCCGTGCGCGGCGCCGCCGCACCCGCCAGTAGCCTTCGTCCCATGATCCTGCGCATGTCCCAGCTGTTCGTCCGCACGCTCCGCGACGACCCCGCCGACGCGGAGGTGCCGAGCCACCGGCTGCTGGTCCGCGCGGGCTACATCCGTCGCGCCGCGCCGGGCATCTACACGTGGCTGCCGCTGGGCCTGCGCGTCTACCGCAAGGTCGAGCAGATCGTGCGCGACGAGATGGACGCGATCGGGGCGCAGGAGCTGCAGTTCCCCGCACTGCTCCCCAAGGAGCCCTACGAGGCGACGAACCGCTGGACGGAGTACGGCGACGGCATCTTCCGCCTGCAGGACCGCAAGGGCGCCGACTACCTCCTGGGCCCGACCCACGAGGAGATGTTCACCCTCACGGTGAAGGACCTGTACTCGTCGTACAAGGACCTGCCGGTCTGGCTCTACCAGATCCAGACGAAGTACCGCGACGAGGCGCGCCCCCGCGCCGGCCTCATGCGCGGCCGCGAGTTCGTCATGAAGGACTCCTACTCCTTCGACGTCGATGACGCCGGCCTGGAGCGGTCCTACGAGGCCCACCGCTCGGCGTACGTGCGCATCTTCGACCGGCTCGGGTTCGACTACGCGATCGTGAAGGCGACCTCCGGCGCGATGGGCGGCTCGCGGAGCGAGGAGTTCCTCGCGCGGCTCGACGTCGGCGAGGACACCTACGTGCGGAGCCCCGGGGGGTACGCCGCGAACGTCGAGGCCGTCACGACCCCGGCCCCCGACCCGCTCCCGTACGACGACGTGCCCGCCGCCCACGCCGAGGACACGCCCGCGACCCCGACCATCGCGACCCTGGTCGACCACCTCAACGCGGCGTTCCCGCGCGAGGACCGGCCCTGGACCGCCGCGGACACGCTGAAGAACGTGCTGCTCATGCTCACGCACCCCGACGGCACCCGCGAGCCGCTCGCGGTCGGACTGCCCGGTGACCGCGAGGTCGACCAGAAGCGGCTCGAGGGCCAGCTCGAGCCGATCGAGGTCGCGCCCATGACCGACGAGGAGCTGACCGCGTTCCCCGCCCTGGTCAAGGGCTACATCGGCCCCGCCCACGAGGGGCGCACCATCCTGGGCGAGGAGTCCGAGACGGGCATCCGCTACCTCGTCGACCCCCGCGTCGTCACGGGCACCCGCTGGGTGACCGGGGCGAACGTCGAGGGCCAGCACGTCATCGACCTCGTCGCCGGCCGTGACTTCACGCCCGACGGCACGATCGAGGCCGCCGAGGTGCGCGCCGGCGACCCCGCGCCCGACGGCTCCGGACCGCTCGAGCTCGCCCGCGGCATCGAGATGGGCCACGTGTTCCAGCTCGGCCGCAAGTACGCCGAGGCGCTCGGCCTCAAGGTGCTCGACGAGAACGGCAAGCTGGTCACGGTCACGATGGGCTCCTACGGCATCGGTGTCTCCCGCGCCGTCCCGGTCATCGCGGAGTACAACCACGACGAGGCCGGGCTCGTGTGGCCCCGCGAGGTCGCCCCGGCGGACGTGCACGTCGTCGCGGCCGGCAAGGGCGAGGAGCTCTTCGCCGCCGCGGAGCGGATCAGCACGGAGCTCTCGTCGGCCGGTCTCGACGTCGTCTACGACGACCGGGCCGGCAAGGTCAGCCCGGGCGTGAAGTTCAAGGACGCCGAGCTCATCGGCGTCCCGACGATCGTCGTCGTCGGCAAGGGCCTCGCCGACGGCGTGGTCGAGATCAAGGACCGGCGCAGCGGGGAGCGCGAGGAGGTCGCGGTCGACGCGGTGGTCGCGCGCACCCTGGCCGCCGTCCGCGGCTGACGCGGAGCCGGTCGATGGCCCACGCGGACCGCATCACCTGCCCCGTCCTGGCCACGCGCGTCACGACGGCCGAGGAGGCCGCGCGTCACGTCGAGCACGGCATGTCGGTCGGCATCAGCGGCTTCACCGGCGCCGGGCACCCGAAGGCGGTGCCCGGCGCGCTGGCCGACCGGATCGCGGTCGCCCACGCGCGGGGCGAGGAGTTCCGCATCGGGCTGTGGTCGGGCGCGTCGACGGCGCCGGAGGTCGACGGACGCCTCGCCGAGGTGCACGGCCTCGACAAGCGGTTGCCGTACAACGGCGACCCCACCCTGCGACGGCTCATCAACACGGGCGAGGTCGACTACGTCGACGCCCACCTGTCCCACACGGCGCAGCAGGCGTGGTTCGGGTTCTACGGCCCGCTCGACGTCGCGGTCGTCGAGGTCGCGGCCGTGCTGCCCAACGGGCTGCTGGTGCCCGGGAGCTCGGTCGGCAACAACAAGGCGTGGCTGGAGCGGGCCGAGAAGGTCGTGCTCGAGGTCAACCACTGGCAGCCGCGGGACCTCGAGGGGTTCCACGACGTCTACTACGGCACGGCGCTGCCGCCCCACCGCCTCCCGATCCAGATGACGCACCCCATGCAGCGCATCGGCGACCCCTACCTGCGGGTCGACCCGGCGAAGGTCGTCGCGGTCGTCGAGACGAACGCCCCCGACCGCAACTCCCCGCTGAGCCCGCCGGACGACGCCTCCCGCGACATGGCGGGCTTCCTGGTCGACTTCCTGCGCCACGAGGTCGCCGCCGGGCGGATGCCCCCGAGCCTGCTGCCCCTGCAGTCAGGGGTCGGCAACGTGGCCAACGCCGTGATGGAGGGTCTCCTCACGGCGGAGTTCGAGGGCATGACGGCGTTCACCGAGGTGATCCAGGACGGCCTGCTCGACCTGCTCGACGCGGGCAAGCTCGACGCGGTGTCGGCCACGTCCTTCGGGCTGTCCGAGGACGGCGCCCGGCGCTTCCTCGCCGACCCGGGCCACTACAAGGGCCGCATCCTGCTCCGCAGCCAGGAGATCTCGAACCACCCGGAGCTGGTGCGGCGGCTCGGGGTGGTCGCGATCAACGGCATGATCGAGGCGGACGTCTACGGCAACGTCAACTCCACCCACGTCATGGGCAGCGCGATCATGAACGGGATCGGCGGCAGCGGCGACTTCGCCCGCAACGCCTACCTCAACTTCTTCGTCTCGCCGTCCACGGCGAAGGGCGGCAGCATCTCCTCGATCGTCCCGATGGTCAGCCACGTCGACCACACGGAGCACGACGTCCACGTGCTCGTGACCGAGCGTGGCCTCGCCGACCTCCGTGGTCTCTCGCCCACGGACCGCGCGGACCGGATCATCGAGCACTGTGCCCATCCGGACTACGCGGACCGCCTGCGCGACTACGTCGACCGCGCGAAGGCCGCGCGACCCGAGGCCCGGCACACGCCGCACCTGCTGGAGGAGGCCCTGGGCTGGCACCTGGCCTTCCTCCGCGACGGCCGGATGTGAGACCCGGGGCACCTTCACATTCTCGCAATGCAGAAAGTTGCAGCCCATCTTCCGTTTACGGGAGGCGGCTGCGCGTTACACACTTCTGCAGACGGAACGAACTGACGAACGTTTCGCAGCAACGACGGACTCGGCTCCTTCGGGGGAGATCTCGGGACTTCCTCGGAGGAGCCGAGTCCGACGTCGCACTTCTCGGGGAATCTCGCGGATCGGGCCGCGAGTCATGAAGGGCCTCGGCCGGTTGGCCGAGGCCCTTCGTGCGTCGTGAGCAGGGACCGGCGGCGGGGCCTTGTCGACTCAGTCGCCCCCGGGCAGGTCCTCGGCGGCGCCGCCGAAGCCGAGGCCGCGCACGGCGGCGTCCCGCAGCGCGGCCACCGCCGTGCGGCGCCGCTCGCCGCTGGTGCTCGCGACCACGAACCCGTACGTCGCGGCTGCGGCCGTCTCCGCCGCTGCGGCCGCCGTCCGCACCTCCTCGGACGTCGTCAGGGGTGTGGGAGCGACGTACGAGGCCGCGGCCGCGACCGGCTCCTCCCCGTCGTCGATGACCAGGGCGGTGAGGGTGTCGCGGCGGGCGCGATGGGCGACGTACGCGCTCGTGAGGGCGGCGTGCAGCTCGGACTCGGTCGAGGCGGAGGTGCGCGCACCCAGGAGCGCGTACAGCCAGACGGCGGCGTGCTCGGCCTCGAGCGCGGTCTGGAGAGCGGCCGTCGTCACGCGGACGCCCGGGCGAGCAGGAGCAGCTGCTGGTCGACGCCCGCGGCCATCGCGGCGAGCGTGCGGGCCAGCGGACCGCTGTCGGCCGCGACCGCGAGGTCCGTCAGGGTCCCGGCCAGCGTCGTCTCGGTGGTGCGCACCGCCGCCAACGCGGCCGCGGGGTCGAGCACCGGGTCCGCGGGGGTCCCGGCCGGCCCGGTCGTGTCCGTCGTCGCGCTCGGGGTGCCGTCGGTCGGGTCGTCCGCGCCGCTCGCGTCGGCCAGGAGGTCGAGGTGGGCGTCGTGGACGGCGAGCAGGGGCGCCAACGCCGGCGCCAGGGTCGCGTGGGTCGTGCCGGCGGCCGCCGCCTGGGTGCGTGCCGTGCCGATCGCGGCGAGGGCCTCGTCGACCCGTGCGACGTCCGCGGACGTGCCGTCCCCCGTGGCCGTGACCACGCCGTCGGACGAGCCCGCGTCGTCGTCGCAGCCGGCCAGCAGCGGCGCGACGACCAGGGCGGCAGGCGCCACGACGACCGCGCGACGCGAGGCGAGCCGCGGGGCCGGCGCGAGGGCCGGGACCGGTGGGCGGGACGGGGCAGGGACCACGCGGGGAGGTTAGCGCTCGCTGCGTTTCGGGGGGCGCCCCGGCTGCCTTATGGTGGTCGACGGCGTCGCACCGGGTGCGCGCCGGGCAGCACGACAACAGCACAGGAGGCAGCAGGCGTGAGCAGCAAGCAGGACGCCGTCGTCGGCGCCGTGGAGTCGGCGATCGCCGGCCCTCTCGCGGAGCTGGGGATGGACCTGGAGGCGGTGGAGCTGACGCCCGCCGGCAAGCGCAGGGTGCTGCGGGTCGCGGTCGACAAGGACGGCGGGGTGGACCTCGACGAGGTCGCCGCCGCGACGAAGGCCGTCTCGGAGGTCCTGGACGAGGCGGACGTGCTGGGCGAGCAGCCCTACACCCTGGAGGTCACCTCCCGTGGCGTCGACCGCCCCCTGACCCACCCGCGCCACTGGCGTCGCAACAGCGACCGGCTCGTGCGCATCTCCCTGGTCGAGGGCGGCGAGGTCGTCGGTCGCATCGTCGGCAGCGACGACAGCGGCGCCCTCGTGGACCCGGAGACGAAGGGCGAGGACCCCGCCCGCGTGGAGTACGCCGACGTGGCGCGCGCCGTGGTGCAGATCGAGTTCAACCGGCGGCGTGCCGCCGAGGAGGAGAACGCCTGATGGACATCGACATGAGCCTCCTGCGCGTGCTCGAGCGCGAGAAGGAGATCCCCTTCGACGTGCTCGTCGAGGCGATCGAGCAGGCCCTGCTCACGGCGTACCAGAAGTCCCCGGGCGCGAGCTCCCGGGCGCGGGTGGACCTCGACCGCAAGTCGGGCCGGGCGCGCGTGCTCGCGACGGAGCTGGACGACGAGGGCAACCCCGTGGGCGAGTTCGACGACACGCCCGCCGGCTTCGGCCGCATCGCGGCCACCACGGCGAAGCAGATCATGCTGCAGCGCCTGCGCGACGCCGAGGACGAGATCAAGTTCGGCGAGTTCTCCGGTCGCGAGGGCGACATCGTCTCGGGTGTCATCCAGCAGGGCCGCAACCCGGACGACGTGATGGTCGACCTCGGTCGGTTGGAGGCCCTGCTGCCGTCGGGCGAGCGGGTGCCCGGGGAGAAGTACGTGCACGGCGAGCGCATCAAGTGCTTCGTCGTCTCCGTGCGCAAGGGCATGCGTGGCCCCCAGGTCACGTTGTCGCGGACGCACCCCCACCTCGTCACCAAGCTGTTCGCCCTCGAGGTGCCGGAGATCGCCGACGGCACCGTCGAGATCGCCGCGATCGCGCGTGAGGCCGGCCACCGCTCCAAGATCGCCGTGCGCACCACCGTGCCCGGCGTCAACGCGAAGGGTGCCTGCATCGGCCCGGTCGGCCAGCGCGTCCGCAACGTGATGTCGGAGCTCAACGGCGAGAAGATCGACATCGTCGACTGGGCCGACGACCCCGCCCGCCTGGTCGCGAACGCCCTCTCGCCCGCGCAGGTGACGAGCGTGACCGTCGTGGACGCTGCCGCACGAGCCGCTCGCGTGGTCGTCCCCGACTTCCAGCTGTCGCTCGCGATCGGCAAGGAGGGCCAGAACGCCCGCCTCGCGGCGCGGCTCACCGGCTGGCGCATCGATATCCGCTCGGACGAGGAGGTCCCGGAGGACGTCTCCGGCGCTGACGACTGATCCGCCGGCCCGGCGCGATCGTCCCGCTGCCCTCCGGGCGCGGTTTCGGCCCGGGCGAGGCGGAGGAGTAGAGTGTGACGAGTGGCTCGCGGTCGGCATGCTGACGCGGGGACGGACGATGTGCCCGACCCTCTCGGGGGAACCGGCCCGGTCCGGACCTGCATCGGGTGTCGTCGACGAGCCGCGAAGAGCGAGTTGTTGCGGGTGACCGTGCGGCTCGGTGCCGACGGCCGTGAGGTCGTGGCGCCGGACCCGTCGGCGACCGCACCCGGGCGGGGTGCCCACCTGCACCCCGTGCGCGAGTGCTACGACCTCGCGGTCCGGCGGAAGGCCTTCTCCCGTGCCCTGCGGCGCGGAGGGCTGCCCGTCGACGCCGTGGGGGAGCACCTCGACACGCTCACCACCACCCCCGTGCGGAGTGGTGGAAGCACGACCTGACCGACCGACGAGGTCGCCCGACGTGGGCGACCGCGACCAGAAGCTGGAGCAAGCAGCTCATGAGCACTCGATGAGTAACTCGCAATGAGTTTGCAACACCCACCAACGGTCTGAGACCCCCGGAACCGGGTCACAGGCCAGAAGGAGAAACGTGGCCAAGACCCGAGTTCACGAGCTCGCCAAGCAGTACGGCGTCGAGAGCAAGTTCGTTCTCGACAAGCTCAAGGAGATGGGGGAGTTCGTCAAGTCGGCTTCCTCGACGATCGAGCCGCCTGTCGAGATGCGGTTCAAGAAGCAGTTCGGCAACGAGCTGAAGACGGCCGGCGGCTCCGCCCCGGCCGCCCCCGCGCAGCCCACGGCCCGCCCGGCCGCGCCCGGACCCCGCCCCTCCGGCGGTGCCCCGGCGGCCCCCGGCCCGCGTCCGGCCACCCCGGGTCCGCGTCCGGCCCCGAAGCCGGCGACCCCG
>NZ_JAAGXA010000028.1 GCF_010686755.1 Nocardioides zeae
TTTCAGCGCCGATGGTACTGCGATCGAGAGGTCGTGGGAGAGTAGGACGCCGCCGGACATTTCTTCTAGTAGGGGTTGTCGTGACCTTCGGGTCACGACAACCCCTACTCTTGTTTGCGTGCCCGCGGGATGCGGGTGGTTCCAGCGTTGAGGAGTCGGACAGTGGCGGAGCAGGGCGGTCGAGGTCAGGGTGCCGGTCGGGGCGGCGGCGGACGTCGCCCGGGCGGTCAGGGTCAGGGTCGCTCCGGCGGTCCCGGTGGATCCGGCGGCAGCTCGCGCGGCGGTCAGCAGGGCCGCTCCGGTGGGCCGGGCGGCTCCGCGGGGTCCGGTCGGCCCGGCGGACAGGGTCGTCCTGGTGGTCGTGGGGGGAAGCCCGAGGGCGCCGGCACCGGTGCTGGCTCCCGTCGCGACGGCGCGCCGTCCTCGGGTGGACGCTCCGGCGGTCCCGGTGGTTCCCAGCGTGGCCCCGGCCGTGGTGGCTCGTCGGCCGGGGGCGGTCCGCGACGTACGGGTCCCGGCGGTGCGCGCGGCGATCGTCGTGACGAGCCGCGCGTGGAGCGCTCCGTGGCGCAAGCCCAGTACGACGGTCCCGAGCTCGATGCCGACATCACCGGCCAGGAGCTGGACCGCAACCTCGCCTCGCAGCTGAAGGGCATGCCCGAGAAGCTCGCGACGCGAGTGGCGCGCCACCTCGTCGCGGCTACGCGGCTGATCGAGACCGACCCGGAGACGGCGTACCAGCACACGCTGGCCGCCCGGGCGCGCGCGTCCCGTCTCGGCATGGTGCGCGAGGCGGTCGGCGAGGCGGCGTACGCCGCGGGCCACTACAAGGAGGCCCTGGCCGAGCTGCGGGCGGCGAAGCGCATGAACGGCGCGACGGCGTACCTCCCCATCATGGCGGACTGCCACCGCGCCCTGGGGCAGCCGGAGCAGGCGCTGAAGCTCGCCCAGAGCCCCTCCGTGAAGGGTTTCTCGGCGGAGGCCAAGGCGGAGATGACGATCGTGGAGGCCGGTGCGCGCCTCGACCTCGGGCAGACCGATGCTGCGCTGCGCACGCTCGAGCTCTCCCCGCTCAACAACAAGACCCGCGCGGCGTGGGTCGTGCGGCTGCGCTACGTGTACGCCGAGGCCCTCCTGGCCGCCGGTCGACCCGCCGAGGCGCTCGAGTGGTTCCACCGGACGCACGCGTTCGACGCCGACGAGATCACCGACGCGGCCGACCGCGCGGCCGAGCTCGAGAAGAAGCTCGACTCCGCAGCGGAGTGACGGCCCGCCGGCCGTCCCCAGGGGCGGTCGGCGGAGCGGTTCTCCGCAGCCGATGCCTCCCGTCGGCGTGGCGTCTCCTCCACGGTCCATCCTGGTGCCGGAGAGAGGAGACGACATGGGTCGCAGGGGTGACGTGATCGACCTGGTGGAGTGGCGGGCGAGGCGCGAGGAGTGCGGTGCCGCCGCCAGCGAGGGCGAGGCGCTGGGCCGGTTCCTCGTGTCCGAGCGCTTCGCCGAGGGCTGGGAGTGCCTGGCGGACGAGCTGGACGCCCCCGGGCCGTAGGCTGCCGCGGTGATCCTCATCGACGAGCCGCAGGTGCCGTGGCGGGGGCGGTGGTGGTCGCACCTGGCCTCCGACACGTCCTATGCAGAGCTGCACGCCTTCGCGGCGACGCTCGGCGTCCCGGAGCGCGCCTTCGACGGGGACCACTACGACGTGCCGGCGGAGCTGTACGACGCGGCGGTGGCGGCAGGCGCCGTGGAGGTGCGCAGTCGTGAGCTGGTCGCGCGGCTGTCGGCCGCAGGGCTGCGGCGCCGCAAGACCCGGCGCGGCCGCGGGGACCTCAGTCGCTGAGCTCGACGATCTCGCGGGCGAGGTTCGCCCGCGCCGGCGCATCCCACCGGGCGTGCCCGTGGGCGGTGTGGAAGAGGCGTCGCCGGTCCGCCAGGTCCTGCAGGACGGCCCGCCGAGCGGCTCGGAACTGCGGCTCGGGCACCTGGGCGTACTCGGTCCGGACGGCGCGTCGGTACTCGTCGTACCGCTCCGGGGGAGCCGCCAGGATCGCCAGGTCGGCGTCCACCAGGGCATGTCCCCGGGGGTCGTCGGACGCGGGTCGGTGGTCAGCCGTCAGGCGCACGAGCCGCACCACCTCGTCGACGTCGACGTCCTCCCCGGCGAGTCGTGCACGGGCGAGGAGGGCGGAACGCTCCTCCAGGTCGGTGCCGCCGTCGTACACCGCGTCGTGGAACCACGCTGCCAGCACGACCTCCACGTCGTCGCCTCGTCCCAGCTCGGCGAGGCGAGCCAGCACCTCGGTGAGGTGCCGGAGGTCGTGGTAGCCGCGGCCGGTGCCGTAGGCGGCCAGGAGCTCGTCCCGCACGTCGGTGCGACGGGGGAGGGGCCAGGGCAGGTCGAGGGCACGCACCCGCTCAGGGTCTCAGGCCGCAGCGACCTCGCGCGCGCGACCGACGGTGGCGTCCACGGCGGCGACGATCTCGTCGGGGCAGTCGGCCATGGGGACGTGGCCGGCCCCGCGCAACGGCACGTGGACGGCGTGTGGGAGTCGCCCCCGCGCCCGCGCCGCCTGGCGGTAGGGGAGGATCCGGTCCTTCGTGCCCCACGCGACGGTGGTCGGCACGCCCACCGCTCCGCGGAACGCGTAGTGCACGCCCTCACGGGCGACGGCCGCGAAACCCGTGCAGTTCTTGAGGGCGAGGGCGTCGCCGTACGTCGACGCAGCGTCGTGGCGCTCGGGGTGCGCGTAGAGCGCCATGCCGATGAGGCGTCGGCCGAGCGCGGGACGCGCGGCGGCGCGGAGCACGCCGTCGGGCAGCTGGCTGGTGAGGCGCATGAGGCTGAGGAGCCCGAGCGCCTGGAAGCGGTCGAAGCGGCCGAAGAAGCCCGCCGGGCTCAGGGCCGTGACCGAGGAGACGAGGTGCCGCGAGCCGAGCTCGAGCGCGATGGCCCCGCCCAGGGAGTTGCCGACCACGTGGGGGCGGTCGAGGCCCCACTCCGCGAACTGCTCGGCGAGGTGCTGGCAGGCCACGTCCATCGTGTAGGGAACGCCGCGGGGGAACGGCGCGGACTCCCCGAAGCCGGCGAGGTCGACGGCGATCACGTCGTAACGCTCGCTGAGCCGGTCAAAGACCGGGCCCCAGGCCTGCCGGCGGTGACCGATGCCGTGGATGAGGACCACGGTCTCCCCGGAGCCTCGTCGCGTGTGGGCCAGCGGTGAGTGCACCACGTCGTACTCCTCCTGCGCGCCAATGTGACATCGGGAGTGTTACATCAAAGCTGGCAGAATGCACGTGATCCAGCCCACCCCCCCCGGACGTCATGCGTTCTGGCGGCCGGCGCCGCCGCCGCGCATGACGTCCGGAGCGGTGGGCGCGCCGGTGTGCGCGTAGGCTCGACCCGTGCTGGGGTCCGGTGTCGAAGGCGTGGCAGCGCCCCGCTTCCTGGACTGCCACCACTACGCGCGCGGCGAGTGCCGGTCGTGCACCTGGCTGCCCCGGCCCTACGACGAGCAGCTGTCGGAGAAGGAGCGGGCCTGCCGGGCGCTCCTCGCCCCCTGGCCCGGGATCGCCTGGGAGCCGGTGGTGGAGGGTGGTCTCGGCGGGTTCCGCAACAAGGCGAAGCTCGTCGTGGGCGGGACCCCGGAAGCCCCGACCCTCGGCATCCTCGACCCCGAGGGGCGAGGGGTCGACCTCCGCGACTGCGCGCTCCACGACCCCCGCCTGGTCGCCGCGGCCGACCCGTTGGCGGAGCTGGTCGTGCGGGCGCGGATCGCGCCGTACGACGTCGTGCGGCGCCGCGGTGAGCTGAAGCACCTCCTCGTGACGGTCGCGCCGGACGGAGGTCTCCTCGTGCGGTTCGTGCTGCGCTCCGAGGAGGCGGTCACCCGGATCCGCAAGCACCTGCCCTGGCTGCTCGGGCGGCTGCCCGAGGCGCGGGTGGTCTCCGTGAACCTGCAGCCCGACCCCAAGGCCGTGCTCGAGGGGCCGCGCGAGATCGTGCTCACCGATGCGACCTCTCTGCGCGTGCGGGTCAACGACCTCGACCTGCACCTGCTCCCGCAGAGCTTCTTCCAGACCAACACCCGGGTGGCCGCCGCCCTCTACCGCCAGGTCGCGGAGTGGGTGGACGAGATCGCCCCGGCGTCGGTCTGGGACCTCTACGGCGGGGTCGGTGGGTTCGCGCTGCACGTCGCGGCTCCGGGCCGCCGGGTGGTCGGCGTCGAGGTGAGCGGCGCCGCCACGGAGAGCGCACGCCGCAGCGCCGCCGACCACGGTCTCGCCGTCGAGGTCGTCGCCGCCGATGCCACGACGTGGGTCGCCGACGCGGTGGCTGCCGGTGAGCCGGTCGCGGACCTCGTGGTCGTCAATCCGCCGCGGCGGGGCATCGGTGCCCGGCTGGCGAGCCTCCTGGAGGAGTCAGGCGCCGGGCACGTCGTCTACTCGAGCTGCAACGCGGTGACCCTGGCGCGCGACCTGGAGGCGATGCCCTCGCTGCGGCCGGTGCGCGGCCGGGTCCTCGACATGTTTCCCCACACCGCTCACTACGAGGCCGTCGTGCTGCTCGAGCGGGCGGCCCGGGAGCGCTGAGCGGCCCGCGCCGCCCGCACCTCCGCGCGGGTGACCGGGAAAGCCCCCGCGTCGCCGACGAGGTGCACCGTCTCGCACGGCGCGCCGACGGCGTCGCACGCCTCGTAGACCGTTGCGATCCACCACAAGTCCGTCTCGTCGGGCAGCGGGCCGCCCCGCCGACGGAGAGCGACCGCCACGCGGTGGCGGTCGCGCAGGACCGAGGCGGCGAGCTGGGCGAGGAACCGCTCGAGTTGCGCCGCGTCGCCAGTCGCGGGAACCGCGGGCAGGTCGGCCACCTCGTGCAGCAGGGAGGTCAGTCGCCGCGTCTCGCCGTCGACGACGAGGACCCACAGGCTGTGCCCCTCGTGGTCGGGCGGGTCGAGCAGCTGCTGCCATCCTGCGCGCAGGTCGAGAGCGGTGCGGGCGGTGGGCGGGTTCGGTGTCGTCGTGTCCATGGGCACCACCTTCGGGCGATCGGCGCGCGGCCGCCACCGGCTCTCCACAGGCCCGGTGGTCGTCCACAGCTGCGCGGGACGACGACCTTCTCCCCAGGTGGCACCGCACGCACCTCGCGGGTCCCCGTCGCGCGGCAAGGTGGGCCGCAGGCGTCACCCGGCGCCGGTCGAGCACAGGGGGAACGGGATGAGTGATGACGTCAGGGTGGTGCCGGGGCGCACCGGGAGGCTCCAGCTGGTCCCCGACGACCGCGCCGAGGCCACCGGGTGGATCTGCGTGCTCAGCCGGGCGGACGCCCTCGCGGCGATCGCGACGGGCACGCTCTGCCTGGGGTCCCGGGGCGAGGGGCGGCTGCGGCGGATGCGGCTCGGCGACGGGGTGGCCGTCTACTCCCCGCGGGAGGAACGTCGGGCCGGTGCGGTCGTCCGACGGTTCACGGCCGTCGGCACGGTGACGGGGGTGGCGCCCTACCAGGGCGACGGGGCCATGCCGGACGACTGGTGCCGGGCCGTCGAGCTCGTCGACACGGGCGGAGAGGCGGCCGTCGAGCCCCTCCTGCCCCGGCTGTCGTTCGTGCGCGACGAGCCGGGCTGGGGCGTGGTGTTCCGGCCGGGGTTTCTCGAGGTGGCGATCGACGACATCGCCGTCGTGCGGGAAGCGGTGCTCGCCGCGCCGTCCTACCCCGACGCGGACCGGTGTCCCGACGCGGACCCGTGTCCCGACGCGGCCCGGGGCTCCGGTGCGCGCCCGGTGCCGGACGCGCGGGCCTGATGGCGCCCGCTCGGTCGCTCCGCGGCGGCCGTCACCGTCCCCTGCCCTGTCCTGTCCTGTCCTGTCCTGTCATGTCCAGGGACGGCGACGGCTCAGCCGGCGAGGCCGGAGGCGCTCGCGACGGCCCGACGCGGTGCGGTGGCGACCTGCGGGAACGGCAGCACCCGCGAGCCGGTGCCGCGGCTCGCGCCGGCCGACTGCCGGGCCATGACAGCCGCGACGTACTGGTCGCGTCGCCGCGCCGCGCAACCGCCCGGTCGTGCCGCGGGCCGCACGAGCTCGGGGGCGAGCGCGTGGTTCATGGCGTCGCGCAGCTGCACGAGGGCCTCGGCGCGGATCTGCGAGATGCGGGACTCGCTGACGCCCAGCTCGACGGCGATCTCGGCCATCGGGCGCTCGGCGAAGAAGTACCCCTCGACCACCACGCGCTGCCGGTGGGGCAGCTCGGCGACGGCAGCGACGAGGTACTGCAGCTGCTCCGCGTGCTCGAGCGCCTCCTCGGGGGTGGAGGCGGCGCTGACGAGCGTCTCCTCGAGCGTCGCGCCGGTGGTGCCCTGGAGGGAGAGCAGCTGCGCGCGGGCGATGTCGTCGTGGTTCGCCTCGACCTCGGTGACCGTCAGGCCGGTGGCCGCGGCGATCTCGTCAGGGGTGGCCGGGCGGCCCAGCGTCGCGGCGAGGCGGCCCCGGGCCTCCTCGAGGTCGCGTGCTCGGCGCCGCACCGAACGCGATGCCCAGTCGACGCTCCGGAGCTCGTCGAGGATGGCTCCGCGGACCCGGCGCGCGGCGTACCGGGTGAAGGGAACGCCGCGGTCCTCGTCGAACGACTGCGCCGCCTGGACGAGCGCGGTGAGACCTGCCGACATGAGGTCGTCGCGGCTGACGTGGGCGGGGACGCGGGTCATCGTCTCGCGGACGATGTGTCCGACCAGCGCCACGTGGGAGGTGATCAGCTCGTCCTGCTGAGGGAGGTGGATCGGAGCCATGACTCGATCCTTGGCGTGTCGGTCCGCTTTGGCGATGTCGTCACTGCTATGAGGCCCCCTCGTCCGCACAGTCGGGACCTTGGTCCCGGTCGGACCTAGTTCCATTCGGTCACGCCGGAGGTCCCGGGTGGGATGACTCGGAAGGAAGGTGCAAGAGAACTTCAAGGAAGTCTCAAGCGACGTGGGAGGCGTCCGACGAGTGTCCCGTGACGCGTCGCTCGTCGCCGGCTACCTCCTCCGCTCGGGAATTTGTCTCAGGAGCCGGGTGGCGCCGCCGAAGGGCAGGGGGTGCGGGAGGGCTCCTGTCGACGGTCGGGAGTGCCCGCGGTCCGGGCCGACGGCCGATCGCTCGACACGACCAGGGGGTCCGAGGTGGAGGAGCTGTCGCTCGTCCTGTGGCGGGAGCGCGAGCTGCTCGACACCCTGCTCTACCGCGTCGAGCTCGAGCAGCTCGTGCTGGCCAGCGGGCGTGCGCGATGGCACGCGCGCACCGCCCAGGACGTGGCGGCCGCGCGCACGACCGTGGGCGAGACGGAGCTCCTGAGGGCCGTCGTGACGGACGAGGCGGCCGCGGCGGCCGGGCTCGCCCCGGGGCCGACGTTGCGGGAGCTCGCGGAGGGCAGCGACGAACCGTGGCGCACCATCCTCACCGACCACCGCGACGCCCTGGTGGCGTTGACGCGGTCGATCGCCGAGCGCGCCACCGGCAACCACGACCTCGTCGCCGCCGGCCGCAGTCGGACCCCCCTGCGCGTCCAGGCGCGGGAGGCCGACTCCGGGGCGACCCTCGGGTCAGCGGTCCACGTCGTGCAGGCGAGCCTGGCGGACTTCCTGCGCTGACCGCGCCGCCGCGACCAGCGGTGCCCCCGCCGGTGCCCCCGCCGGTGCCCCCGCTGGTGCGCGGGGCCGAGCGCCGGTGCGCGGGGCCGAGCGCGCGGGCTAGTTGTGATGTCCAGGGAGGTTGTACCGACCAGCGTCGGTGAGCCTGTCTGAAAGGTGAAGGCCTCCGGATGTGAAGTGGAGCTGTCTAAGGAACCGCTTCACACACCAGGAGGCCTTCGTGTCCCACGC
>NZ_JAAGXA010000029.1 GCF_010686755.1 Nocardioides zeae
GGCGCCCAGCAACGTCGCCTCGTGCAGGTGGACGTAGAGGACCGTCTTCGGGCGCAGCTTGGTCAGGTCGGTGCGGCGCAGCTGGTCGAGGAGGTCGCTCGGGAACGCGGTGGCCCGTGAGGGCTCGCGGGGTTCATCGTCGGTGACCGGCTCGGCTTCAGTCTCGGCCTGGCTCGCGGTCGCTTCGTGCTCGACGAGGAGGGCGAGGAGCTCGGCGGGCCGGGCGAGGTAACCCAGGGCGATGGCGCGGACTTCATCGGCGGTGGCGTCGGGGTGGCCCGGGGTGATGATCTCCGCGACGCGGGTGACGGTGGCCTGCACCCACGCGGCGTCCCCGGCGTCGAGGCGCGCGATCAACGTCCGCAACCCGAACTCATCGCTCCGGCCCAGGGCCACGTAGCGGCGGCGCTTCTCTTCCTCGACGCGTTGCTCGTGCAGGGCGGGGTCGGCCTCGATCACCTTGCCCTCGGCCACGGTCAGCACCCGTCCGGGTGCCTCGGTCGCGATCATCCGTGCCACCGCAGCGTCGACGACCCCGACCACCGCACCCGGCAGGTGCCGCGACATCCGGGCGACTTTCCGCGCGACGTACACCTCCGCGCCACCCTCCCGCACCACCGCCCACGTCAACGGGAGGCGGTGCTGCAGGTCCAGCACGTCGGCCAGGGCGTTGATCGTAGCCGCCACACCCGAGCTCCGCGCGAGCGCGATCTCACCCAGCGCGTGGTCCTGCACCCGCGGCGTACCCTCCCCACCCACAGTCACCAGCGGGTTCATCCGGCGCACGAGACCGGTCGACTCGCCCGAGTGCACCGCCGCCCACGCCGCGATCACCTCCAGGTCACGCACCTCCGCCAGGCGGCGGGCGCGCACCGCCTCCGCGGCTGCATCCAGCAGCCCACGAGGCGAGAGATGATCGAACATGTGTGCGATTCTACGCCCGCCCAGCGACCCCCGCCACCGCGTTTCCACAGTCCCGCATCCACTAGCTCGACGCCCCAACCGACGCGGCGTACGTGACAACTCGACGACCCCGCACCACGCCGTACCTGACAACTCGACGCACCCGCCGCGCCGTACGACCAAGCTCGACGCGGGGGCCGAGTTCACCATCCCCTCAGCATCGGCGACTACCCTGCCGCGCGTGACCGCCGCGCCCGCCGACCTCGTCCTCGACCTCACCGAGGACGAGCGGGCCGAGCTCGCGGCGCACGAGGCCGGGCGCCGCGACCGCAGGCTCGGCTGGCTCCTCCTCGTCGCCGGGATCGTGGGCGCCGTCGCGGCCGTCACCCTGCTGCTCGAGCGCATCCAGCTGCTGGTGGACCCGTCCTACATCCCGTCCTGCAGCCTCAACCCCGTCCTGAGCTGCGGCTCGGTGATGACCACGGAGCAGGCGCGGGTGTTCGGCTTCCCCAACCCCGTCATCGGCGTCGCGGCGTTCCCGGCCGTCGCCGTGCTCGGCGCCGGGATCCTGGCGGGGGCGGTCTACGCACGCTGGCTCTGGGCGGGGCTGCAGGTGGGCGTCACGTTCGGGATCGGGTTCGTGGCGTGGCTGATCAGCCAGAGCCTCTACGAGATCAACGCGCTGTGCCCCTACTGCATGGTGGTCTGGGTCGTGATGGTGCCGCTGTTCTGGCAGGTCACGGTGCGCAACGCCGAGGCCGGGGTCCTCGGCGCGGGGGTCGCCCGCTCGGGCGCCGTCCGCGTCGCCCGCTCGTGGTCGGTGCTCGCCGTCGTGCTCGTCTACCTGCTCGTCACGCTGCTGATCCTGCAGCGCTTCTGGGACTACTGGTCGACGCTGCTGTGAGGCACGCGTGAGGATCTCCCGTCGGGCGGCGCTCACCGGCGCGGGCGTCGGGACCGCGGCCGTGGTCGTCGGCGGCGCGGGTGTCGTGACGGGTGCGCTCCCGGGACGCGCGCAGCTCTACTCCCGCCTCGGTCTCGACGGCGAGGACGGCCGGATCCCCGACGTGGAGCCCGGCGACGTCGTCAGCGGCGAGCTCGTCTCGGCCGCCCGCGGCGGCCGCCGCGTGGGCTGGAGCCTCGCGATCCCGCCCGGCGTGACGCCGGAGGGCCTCCCGCTCGTCGTCGTGCTCCACGCCCGCGGCGGCGACCACACCTCGGCGTTCTCCCCCGCCTACCTCGGGCTCGATCGCTTCCTCGCCGCGGCGGTCGCCCACGGGATGCCGCCGGTCGCGCTCGCCAGCATCGACGGCGGCAACGCCTACTGGCACGCGCGCGCGGACGGGGACGACCCCGGGGCGATGGTCGTCGACGAGCTCCTCCCCCTCCTCGCCGACCGCGGCCTCGACACGGGCCGCCTCGGATTCCTGGGCTGGTCGATGGGCGGCTTCGGGGCGCTGCGCCTCGCCGGCCTGCTCGGCCCCGGCCGCGTGGGGGCCGTCGCCGCGCTCAGCCCCGCCCTCTGGCGCGACTTCGACGACACCGCACCCGGCGCCTTCGACGACGCGGCGGACTTCGACGCCGTGACCGTCATGGGCCGACAGGGCGATCTCGACGGCATCCCCGTCCGGGTCGACTGCGGCCTGGGCGACCCGTTCTGCGCGGCGGCCGAGGAGTACGTCGCGGGGTTCGACGAGCGCCCCGCCGGCGGCTTCGAGCGCGGCGACCACGACCGCGGCTACTGGCGCCGCCTCGTCGGCCCGCAGCTGCGCTTCGTCGGCGAGCGGGTCTGACCCCTCACTCCCCGCGGAACTCGGGGCGGCGCTTGCCGAGGAACGCCGCGACGGCGCCCTGGTGGTAGGCCGTCAGCCCGAGCGCGGCCTGCTCGTCGGCCTCCGCGGCGAGCGTGGCGGCCAGCGACCGACCGACTCCCGCGGCCAGCAGGCGCTTGGACGCGGCGTACGCGGCCGTCGGCCCCGCGGCGAGCCGCAGGCCCAGCTCCCGGGCGGTCGGCAGGACCTCGTCGGGCGCGACGACCCGACCGGCGAGCCCCCACCCGACGGCGTCCTCCGGGGTGAAGGGCGTCGCGAGGAGCACGAGCTCGCGGGCACGCCCCACGCCGACCTCGGCGGCGAGCGTCGCCGAGAGCGCGGAGTCGCAGGTCAGGCCGATGCCGCTGAACGCCGTGCCGAGGGTCGCACCGGCGGCGAGGACGCGTACGTCGCAGGCGAGCGCGAACCCGAGCCCGGCACCCACGCACGTGCCGTTGACGGCGGCCACCACGGGTTTCGGCATCGTCGTGATCGCGGTGACGATCGGGGCGTAGTGCTCCGTCACCGTCGCGAACGCGGTCGCCGGGTCGGCCTCGAGGGCGGCGGCGTGCTCGCCGAGGTCCTGGCCCACGCAGAACGCGGAGCCGCCTCCCGTCAGCACCACGGCTCGGACCGCGGGGTCCCGGCCGAGCCGGTCGAGGGCGTCCCGCAGCGCGACCTTGAGCGCGGCGTCGAGCGCGTTGCGCTGCCCCGGACGGTCGAGCACGACCACCGCGAGGGCTCCGTCGTGCTCCACGCGGACAGGCGAGCCAGGATTACTGACCATGGGGTCAGTAATAGCACGGCGCCGCCCCCGTGAGAATCTGCTCGCCGTGACGGACAGCGACCCCGCGCCCGACGCCGCTCCGCGGGCGCGCCGCGGGCGGCCGGGCTACGACCAGGCCACGCTGCTGCGCCGGGCGATCGACGTGTTCAACCGCAAGGGCTACGACGCGACGAGCATGGGCGACCTCGCCGCCGAGCTCGGGCTGACGAAGTCGGCCATCTACCACCACGTGCCGAGTCGGGAGCACCTGCTCAAGGCCGCGCTCGACGAGTCGCTCGAGGAGCTCACCGCCGCGGTCGAGCGGGCTCGCGACCCGCGGACGGACGGCACGGCGGCCGAGCGGCTGCGCGCCCTCGTCGAGGAGAGCGTGCACGTGCTCGTCGCCCACCAGCCCGCCGTCACCCTGCTCCTCCGCGTGCGTGGCAACTCGGAGCTCGAGCAGGACGCGCTGCGCCGCCGCCGGTGGATCGACCGCGAGGTCGCCGCCCTCGTGCAGGAGGCGGTCGACGAGGGCGCGCTGCGCGACGACCTCGACCCCGAGCTCGTGAGCCGCCTCCTCTTCGGGATGGTCAACTCGCTCGTCGAGTGGTTCCGACCGCCCGGCGACGCGGCGGCCACCACGACCGCCGACCAGGTCGCCGCGGCCGTCGTGGCCATCGCCTTCGACGGCCTCGGTCGCGCCACCTAGGATCCGTCCGTGGAGCCCTTCCAGAGCCTGCGCTCGAGCGCGGGCGCGGCGAGCCCGGACCTGCTCGCGGCGTACGAACGCGTCGACTGGGCCGCGACCGCGGTCGGCCCGCCCGCCTCGTGGTCACCCGCCCTCGTCGTCGCGCTGCGGCTGGTGCTGGCCACCCCCATCCCGTCGGTGCTCTTCTGGGGGGAGGAGCGCACGTACTTCTACAACGAGGCCATCGCCGACGTGCTCGGCGACCGTCACCCCCTGATCCTCGGCCAGCCCGCCGAGGCGTCCTTCCCGGAGTCGTGGAGCCAGGTCGGGCCGCTCATCACGGACGTCCTCGAGCACGGCCTTCCCGCCCGCCTCGAGGACGCCCTCGTGCCGGTGGCCCGCCACGGAGAGGTCGAGGACCACTGGTACAGCTACGCCTACTCACCCGTGCGCGACCTCGACGGCACGATCGTCGGCGTGCACGGCGTCTCGATCGAGACCACCCGGCAGGTCCTCGCCCAGCGCCGGTTGCAGCTGCTCAACGCCCTCGGCAGCGCGACCTCCGGAGCCCAGTCCCTCCTCACCCTCCGCGTCGCCGCCCTCGGCATGCTGCGCACGGAGCTGCCCTCCGTGGACGTCGTCGACCTGCGGATGCCCGCACCGGTCACCGAGGCCGCCGCGCCCGGCACGCGCACCGTCGTCGCCGCGAACCGCCAGGCGGGAGAGGCCCCGGCCGCCGCGGAGGACACCGCCGTGCCGGGAGCCGACCGCTGGTGGACGCACCCCGACGGCATCGGGCCCGGGCACGGCATCGTGGCGTGGGAGCCGAAGGAGGACCAGGCCCGCCCGCCGGGCGCGGTCCGCTTGAGCTCGCTCGGCTCCGTCGCCTGGCTGCAGGAGCAGACCATCCTGGTCTGCCGGGGCGACGTCGCCGCCGACGACGACCTCGGCCCCTTCCTGCAGGTCGTCGCGGACTCGTTCGCCGCCGCCGTGATCCGCATCCGTGGCCTCCAGGGCGAGCGGGCCGACGCGGCCAGCGACCGGGCCCTGTCCCTCGAGCTGCAGACGGCGATGCTCGCCTCCCGCCACGACGCGCGCCAGCTCGAGGGCGCCCGCACCGCGAGCCGCTACGTGCCCGCGTCCGCCCGGCAGGAGGTCGGCGGCGACTGGCACGACACGTTCCCGCTGCCCGACGGTCCGCTCGTCGTGACCATCGGCGACGTGGCCGGCCACGACGGCCGCGCAGCCGCCGCGATGGGCCAGCTGCGGAGCCTCGTGCGCGGCATCGTGCTCGCGACCGCCGGCGCGGGCGGCCGGCCGAGCCCGGCCCGGGTGACCGAGCTGCTCGACCAGGCGATCGACCACTTCGAGGTGGGCGCCGTCGCGACCTTCCTCCTCGCCGAGGTCAGCGTCCTGCAGCAGCTCGACGGCGACCCGGGCTGCATGCTCCGCTGGGCCAACGCCGGCCACCCGCCGCCCGTGCTCCTCGGACCGGACGGGACGGCGTCGCTGCTCGACGCCGGGGGCGAGATGCTGCTGGGCATCGACCCCGACACGCCGCGCACCGACCTCGAGGTCGCCGTGCCGGCGGGCTCGACCGTCCTGCTCTACACCGACGGCCTCGTCGAGCGCCGCGGCGAGCTGCTCGACGAGGGCATCGAGCGCCTGCGCGCGGCCGTCGGCGACGCCGGCGTGGGGCCGGACGTCGATCCCGACGCCCTGTGCGACCACGTGCTGACGGCCCTCGGGCCCTTCGAGGACGACGACGTCGCCGTCCTCGCCGTACGCCTGGGGTGAAGCCCGCGACGTACGGCGAGGCGGAGGGTCAGCCGATGCGGCCGAACGACACCGTCTGGTGCAGCGACTTCCAGGCCGGCTTCGCGATGGCGATGCCGAGGGTGAGGTTCTTGCCCCGGTACGCCGCGGTGGGCGTCCACGAGGACGAGCGCGCGCCCGGGATCTTCGCGCCGTCGGCGAACCACTGGTAGTAGACCGTCGCGCCC
Source organism: Nocardioides zeae (assembly GCF_010686755.1). Classification (GTDB taxonomy): domain Bacteria; phylum Actinomycetota; class Actinomycetes; order Propionibacteriales; family Nocardioidaceae; genus Nocardioides; species Nocardioides zeae. The sequence continues at coordinate 6,172 of NZ_JAAGXA010000029.1, forward strand.
GACGTGACGGCCGTGGCCGTCAGCGCGGGTCCGGTGACCGAGGAGACGCGGCCCACCCGGGGCGCGCCGGAGCGCACCGCGGGAGCGGCGACCCAACCGGCCGGCACGGAGCGCTGGCCCACGCGACCGAAGTCGAACGAGCCGTTGCGCGGGAAGTAGCCCGGCGCGGTGAGCTGGATGCCGAGCGTGAGGTGCCGGCCGACGCTCGGCGCCGGCGGCACGTAGGTGCGCTTCGTGGCGCCCGGGATCTTCTTGCCGTCGAGGAACCACTGGTAGTTGGCCTTGACGCCCGACACCGCCCCCGTGTGGGTGAGGACCGCGGGGGTGACGCCGACCGAGGACCCGGCGACCGGAGCACCGGACTTGCGACCCGGGTTCTTGATCCAGCCCGCGGGGAACTGAGCGACGGGGTCGGACGTGACGACCCACCAGGGCTCGTCCCAGCCGAGGTAGACCGAGCCGCGGTCGGCCTTCTCCGCGCGGATGGACACGAACGCCAGGCTGTCGCCCGCGGTGTGGGGCAGCGCGAAGCGGGTCACCGGAGCACCGGTGGTGACCTCGTCGACGACGAGGTCGAAGGGCAGCTCCATCTCCTCGCCGTCGACGACCACGACGGCCACGCCGTCGTCGTCGCGCGCCGCGGCACGGGCGGCCGCCGCGACCGCCGCGCGGTCGGCCGTGCGGAAGTCGCTGTCGAAGCCCCAGCCCCAGTAGTCCCAGTCCTCCGCCGACACGGTGACGACGCGGGTGTGGAAGGTCGTGCCCTCCTCCCAGGCGCCGTCGAACGCGATGTCGATGGGCTTGCCGGTCGGGAGGTCCTCGTCGACGACCTGGCCCGCCACCTCGAGCCGCGCGTCCACGGGGCTGTCGATCTCGTCGTACGTGAACTCCGTGCTCGTCGACTCGACCACGCGGCCGCGGATGCCGAGCTGCTCGACCGTGATCGTGTAGGTCTGGCCGTCGACGAGGACGTCCTCGCCGAAGCCGCAGTCGATGTAGGCGTAGCCGGTCTCCTCCTCGGCGTACCAGCCGGCCTCGCGTTCCACCTGCGCCTCGGGCGAGAGCCGCACGCGGTAGGAGGAGCCCGGGGTCGCGTCGTCGAACTCGAGCGCGATGCCGCAGAACGGCGCGACGTAGGGCAGGAAGAGCTCGTCGGGGAAGTCCTCCGGCAGGTCGTCCAGCGTCAGGTAGTGGACGTCGGTGATCGAGAGCCCGGCCGGGTCGGCCTGGGCCGGCCCGACGAGCGTGAGCCCGCTGGCTGCGAGAGCCGCGGTGCCGGCGACGACGACGCCGGACCTGACGATGGTGCGCATGAGTTCCCCCTCGACGTGAGGAGCCCGGTGCGACGTGCACCGGGCTCGTGGTGCGCACCATAGGGCACGGAGGCGTACGACGCGGGCGATCCGGCGCGCTGGTCTGGACCGCCCCGACCAGGAGCGAGCCCGGCGGAACGCGTCGTGGCCCCAGCGCGTCGGATTCCGTCGCGCTGGGGCCACGAGCCCAGGGGTGGTGCGTCAGCCGATGCGGCCGAACGAGACCGTCTGGTTCAGCGACTTCCACGTCGGCTTGCTGACCGCGATCCCGAGCGTGAGGGTCTTGCCGCGGGTGCTGGCCGGCGGCGTCCAGGAACGCGACGTGGCGCCGGGGACCTTCTGGCCGTTGA
>NZ_JAAGXA010000003.1:0-152735 GCF_010686755.1 Nocardioides zeae
ACATCAACCCCACCCAAACAACCAAAGCTGGCCACCGAGCAGAGCCGACGAGGCAAAAACAAACAAACTAATTCGTCGACTTATATGACACACTGTTGAGTTCTCAAGAATCACACGCGCACCGCTTTGCTGAGGTTTCCCTCAGCCCCTCGGGGCTAACGAGGTGGAACATTACCGGAGAATTTCCCAGATGCAAACTCGGGCGTTTTCTCCGATTCACCGCATACTTGGTAAGCCTCTTTATCGGCTGGTTTCGCACGCGGCGAACCCGGCCTCTTCCGAGGCTTGCTCAGTAGTTGGTGGTTACCCCTGCCGGGAGCCCGGCCTCTCGGCCTTGCTCCCCGTCGCGTTCGGGGCAACGAGGAAGAACATTACGTCCGGACGACAGGACGGTCAACTCGGGGCGACGTGACGTGGGCCACCCGCTCCCCGGGCCCCTCGGTCGGGCCGGCAAATGCAGCGTGGGCCCGCCGTCTGGCGGGCCCACGCGGGCGACGTACGTCGGTCAGACCAGCTCCACGCCGGCCAGGTTCTTCTTGCCGCGCCGCAGCACGAGCCATCCCCCGTCGAGGGCGTGCTCCGGTCCGGGCACGAGGTCGGGGTCGGTGACCCGCTCGTTGTTGAGGTAGGCGCCGCCCTCCCCCACGGTGCGTCGCGCCTCCCCCTTGCTCTTCGCCAACCCGGCGGCGACGAACAGGTCGACGATCCCCCACCGGTCCTCGCCGGCCGGCGCCGTGACGGCGCCCGCCTCCCGGAGGGCGGCGGCCAGCGTCGTACCCGGGAGTGCGGTGAGGTCGCCGCCCCCGAAGAGGGCGGCGGAGGCCGCCTCGATGCGGGCGGTCTCCTCGGCTCCGTGCACGAGCGTCGTCACGTGCGCGGCCAACGCCTTCTGCCCGAGGCGCAGGTACGGCTTCTCCGCGCTCTCCGCCTCGAGGGCCTCGATCTCGTCGTGCTCGAGGAAGGTGAAGACCCGCAGGAGCTCACCGACCTTGGCGTCCTCGACGTTGAGCCAGAACTGGTAGAAGGCGTAGGGCGACAGCATCTCGGGGTCGAGCCAGAGGGCGCCGCCCTCCGACTTGCCGTACTTGGTGCCGTCGGCCTTCGTGATGAGCGGCGTCGAGAAGGCGTGGACGTGGCCGCCGTCGGCGCGGCGCACCAGGTCGACCCCGCCGGTGAGGTTGCCCCACTGGTCGGACCCGCCGAACTGCAGCGTGATGCCGTGGTCGCGGTAGAGGTTCAGGTAGTCCATGGACTGCAGCAGCACGTAGCTGAACTCCGTGAAGCTGATGCCCGACTCCAGGCGCCGCTTGACGGTCTCGCGCGCCAGCATCCGGTTCACCGGGAAGTGCTTGCCGATGTCGCGGAGGAAGTCGATCGTCGACAGCGACGCCGTCCAGTCGTGGTTGTTCACCATCGTCGCCGCGTTCGGCCCGTCGAAGTCGAGGAACCGCTCCAGCTGTGCCCGGAGCCGCTCCACCCACTCCTTCACGGTGTCGGCGCTGTTGAGCGTGCGCTCCCCCGAGTCCCGCGGGTCGCCGATGAGGCCGGTCGCGCCACCCACCAGCAGGTACGGCGTGTGCCCCGCCTCCTGGAGCCGCCGTGCGGTGAGGATCTGCACCAGGTTGCCCAGGTGCAGGCTGGGGGCGGTCGGGTCGAAGCCCACGTAGTAGCGGACGCTGCCCGTGCCCAAGTGCTCGTGGAGGGCGTCACGATCCGTGGAGTCGGCGACGAGACCGCGCCACTCCAGGTCGTCGAGGACGTTCGCGTGCGTGGACAACCGGCTGCCTCTCTCTCGCGCCCGGTCGCTGCCGGGCGGGTGGCCGTCCCTCGGCCACGGGCAAGTCTGCCCCATCGCCCACGACGGGGGGCATGACCAGCGTCGCGCGGACACGGATAGTTGCGTCTAGCAATCATGTGTAGGGTGCAACTCGCTGTCCGTCCCCCGAGGAGTGAACGTGTCCGACCCCCACCGCGCGACCGAGCGAGGTCCCCTGACCGCCGTCGTCGTGCTCTGCTTCGGCGGCCTCGCTGCCGCCCTCACGCAGACGCTGGTCATCCCCATCCAGTCCGAGCTGCCCGGGCTCCTCGACACCAGCGCCGCGAACGCCGCGTGGGTCGTCACCATCACGCTGCTCGCCGGCGCCGTCGCCATGCCGGTCTCGGGGCGGATCGCCGACCTGGTCGGCAAGCAACGCGTGCTCGTCGCCTCGGCGGCGGTGCTCGTCGTCGGGTCCCTGGTCTGCGCGCTGTCCGACTCCCTCGTCCCGGTGCTCGCCGGCCGGGCCCTGCAGGGCGTCGCGATGGGCTTCATCCCCGTCGGCATCTCCCTCATGCGGGAGATCACGCCGCCGCACCTGACGGCGACGGCCACCGCCGCCATGAGCGCCACGCTCGGCGTCGGGGGCGCCATCGGGCTGCCCCTGTCGGCCTGGATCGTGCAGACCGGGGACTGGCACACCCTCTTCTGGGTCGCGAGCGCGATCTCCGTGGTGGTCCTGGTCCTCACCTGGGTCCTGGTCCCCCACGTGCACGACGCTCGGGGCGGTCGCCTCGACGTACCGGGCGCGGTGGGCCTCGCGATCGGCCTCGTCGCCCTGCTGGTCGGCATCTCGAAGGCGACCACGTGGGGCTGGACCGACGCCCGCACGCTCGGGTCCATCGCCGCGGGCCTGCTCGTGCTCGTCGCCTGGGGTGCCTTCGAGCTGCGCCGGGACGACCCCCTCGTCGACCTCCGTACCAGCGCCCGCCTGCCGGTGCTCATGACGAACGTGGCGGCCGTCGCGATCGGCTTCGGGATGATGGCGCAGTCCATCGTCGTGCCCCAGCTGCTCCAGCTGCCCGCCTTCACGGGATACGGGCTCGGCCAGAGCATCCTGGCCGCCGGCCTGTGGATGGCGCCGGCCGGCCTGATGATGATGGTCTTCGCCCCCCTCTCGGGCCGACTGCTGGGGAGCGTCGGCGCCAAGAAGACGCTCATGGCGGGCGCGGTCGTGCTGGGCCTGGGCTACGTCGCGGCGCTCTTCCTCATGGACGCCCCGTGGCAGCTGCTCATCGCGTCGTGCATCTCGTCGGCGGGCGTCGGCATCGGCTACGCCGCCATGCCCACCCTCATCCTCGACGCCGCGCCCCCGCGGGAGGCGGCCGCCGCGGTCGGGCTCAACTCCCTCATGCGCTCGTTCGGCACGACCCTCGCCGCGGCCGTCATGGGCACGATCCTCACCAGCAGCACCACGTCGTCCGGGCCCGGCATCGAGCTCCCCACGCTGAGCGCCTTCCAGTGGTGCTTCGCGGCCGGAGCCGTGGCCGCGGCCCTGGGTGTCGCGCTGGCCGCGTTCATCCCGGCCCGGGCGGACACGGCGACGATCGAGCCCGCGCCGCCCGTCCCCGCGCCCGAGCACGCTGGCTGACCGGCGCCTCAGGCGTCGCCGTGGGCGCGGTCGAGCGCGTCGTTGAACCTCCGGAGCTCCTCCGCGAGACCGGCGGCGCGCTCGGCCCCGACCTCCTCCACGGCGGCACCCCACACCCGGGCACGGGCCGTGACGTCGTTCCGGTACGCCGCGAGCCCGGCCTCCGTCGGGCGCACGTGCCGGTTGCGCAGGTCGGCGTCGGCGCCCCGCTCGACCAGGCCCCTCTCGACCGCGGCGCTGACCTGCCGGCTCACCGTCGACCGCTCGAGCTGCAGCTCCTCCGCGAGCGCGGACAGGCTCAGCGGGCCCTGCTCGACCAGGCGCCAGAGGATGCGGAACGCCGAGTAGTCGAGCACCGCCCCGTCGTACGTCGCGGTGCGGCGCGCGGCGAGCCGCATGACCTCCGCGCCGAGGCGGCGCAGCAGCTCGTCCTCGGTGCGTCCCACCTCCGCGACCCTAGCGGGCCTCGGGCCCCGGGGCCCCGCGGCGGACCGTACGGCGCGCGAGGTCGACGAGGTGGCGGGCGTCGACGCCCGCCGTCGGGCCGTCACCGGGCCACCCGTGCAGGAGGCGGGTCCACCCGTCGGGCACGGCCCCCGCACCCCACCGACCGCCGAGGAGCGCACCGGCGATCGCGGCCACGGTGTCGGTGTCGCCCCCGATCCCGATCGCGGTGGCGAGCGCGTGCTGCAGGTGGTCGGCGGGCCGGTCGACCGGGACGGGCGTGCGCACCACGGACGACCAGGCGGCCTGCAGGGCTCCGCCGGCCCACGAGTTGCTGGTGAAGGCGCGCGGGTCCTGCGCCTCCGCGTCGTCGAGCATCGCCAGCCAGCGGTGGCGTGCGTCGACCGGGAGGTGTCGCAGCTCGCCCCGGGCGCCGTCGAGGGTGCCCTCCAGCACGGCGTGCCGCACGAGGAGGCACCACGCGGCCGCCGCCTCGCCGGCGAGCGGGTCGTGGTGGGTGAGCGCACTGACCGCGTACGCCGCCGTGACGAGCGCCGCCGGGTCGTCGAGGTGCGCGAGGGCCACGGGCGCGGTGCGCATCAGCGAGCCGTTGCCGGCCGACCGCCCGGTGCGCGCGTGGACGGCGTCGGCGGCGGCGCGCATCGTCGCCGCCGACGGGCGGCGACCTGCGGCCTCGAGCACGGCGCGCGTCTGGATGCCGACGTCGGGCGGGCCCGCGGCGTACCAGTCGGCGAAGCGCTGGGCGATCCGGTCGAGGGCCACCTCCTCCCGCAGGTCCGCCCCCGTGGCGGCGACCTCGGCGATCGCGACGGCCTGGGCGGTGTCGTCGGTCCACTCGCCGGGCGCGAAGCCACCGAGCCCGCCGCCGATCATCCGCGGCGCCTCACCGGGCGGGGGCAGGGGCGCGGAGTCGAACTCGTAGCCCGCACCGAGCGCGTCGCCCGCCGCGCTCGCGAGCAGCACGCCGGCGGCGCGGTCGATCTGGTCGGACGTCAGGTGCATCGGGTCCTCCTGGGGCGTCGGGCGGCTCGCCCACCGTAGCACTAATTGTCATGACGACATTAAAAGCGGGCGGAGACAGCCGCGTGTGACCCGTGCCACAGTGCACGCACCGCGCACCCGAGGAGGACCCCGGATGAACGACTCGCTCCTGACCATCGGCCTGCCGATCGCGCTCGCCGTGATCATGTTCGGACTCGGCCTCACCCTGACGATCGGTGACTTCCTGCGGATCGGCCGGGACCCGAAGCCGGTGGTGCTCTCCCTCGGGGCGCAGCTGCTCCTCCTGCCCGCGATCTGCTTCGGGCTGGTGCTCGCCTTCGACCTCGAGCCGTTGCTGGCGGTGGGGATGATGCTGCTGGCGGCCTCGCCGGGCGGCACCACGGCCAGCCTGTTCGCCCACCTCTTCCGCGGCGACGTCGCCCTCAACATCACCCTGACGGCCGTCAACTCGGTCATCGCCATCGTGACGCTCCCCCTGGTGGTCAACCTCGCGCTGGGCTACTTCGAGCCCGGGGGGCCCGACACGCTCGGGCTGCAGTTCGGCAAGACGATGCAGGTGTTCGCGATCGTGCTCGTGCCGGTGCTCGTCGGCATGGCGGTGCGCCACCGCGCCCCGGCGTTCGCCGACCGCGCCGACCGCCCCGTGCGCATCGCGTCGGCGGTCGTGCTGATCGCCGTCATCGTGGGCGCGCTCCTCGCCGACGAGAACGTGGGCGACTACCTGGCGCAGGTCGGCGTCGTCACGGCGCTCTTCTGCGCGACCAGCCTCGTGCTGGGCTACCTCATCCCGCGGGCGGCGGGCATCGACGCACGCCAGTCGCTCTCGTCGTGCTTCGAGGTCGGGCTGCACAACAGCACGCTGGCCATCACCATCGCCCTCAGCGTGCTGGACAACGAGACGCTGGCGGTGCCGGCCGCCGTCTACGGCGTGCTGATGTTCCCGCTCGCCGTCGTGGCCGGGACGGTGCTGCGCCGACGGGTCGCGCGGGAACCGGAGCCGGCGACGGCCTGAGCGCTCAGCCGCGAGCGTCGGGCACCGTGGCGACCTGCCCGGCCCGCTCCAGGCTCTCGGCCACGAACCCGCTCGCCTTCAGCTCGGCCACGACGGCGTCGACCTCGGCCGCGGTCGCGTCCGAGACCGCCCGCGGCAGGGCGACGGCCTGGCTGATCTGCTGGAAGGCCGGCTCGAGGACGCGGAGGCCGTGCTCCGCGGCGTACGCCTCGACGGGCTGCCGCACCCCCGCCAGCACGTCGAGGCCCTGCTCCTCGAAGACCTCGTGGGCCTCGTCGCCGCGCACGATCGTGGCGGCGGTGAGCGTGCGCGTGAGGTAGAGGTCGTAGGCCGAGCCACGGCGTACGCCGATGGTCGTGCCGGCCACGTCGACCTCGGCGCTGCTCGTGAGCGGCGCGTCGGGCCGGACCGCGTGGACGCCCTCGATCTGCACGTAGGGGACCGTGAACCGCACGCCCTCCTCGCGGGCCGGCTCGACGGCGAGGAAGCCGAGCGCGGCGCGGCCCTCGACGAGCGCCGCGTAGGCCTCGCGGGCCGCGGCGACGGGCAGCAGCTCGACCTCGACCCCGAGACGGCGCGCCACCTCGTGCGCGATGTCGACGGTGACGCCGGTGGGAGCGTCGGAGGTGCCCTGCACCAGCACCGGGTTGCCCAGGTTGAGGATGACGGGGAGCACGCCCGAGGGGGCCAGCTCGCGGGCGGCGGGGGAAGGGCTCACGGCCCTCAGCCTAGGCGGGCCACGCCAACGAGACGCCGGTCACGCGGCTGGACGGGACGCCCGCGGGTACTGCCTCTGGGACCCCCTGGCAGACGACGAGAGGACGTGGTGGCGCGACGTGAGGATCTGCGTGGTCGCATCGAGCCGGTTCCCGCTGGCGGAACCGTTCGCCGGCGGGCTCGAGGCCCACAGCCACCAGCTGGTGCTGGAGCTGCGGCGACGCGGGCACGAGGTGGTCGTGTTCGCCGCACCCGGCTCGGACACGGCGCTCGGGGCCACCGTCCTGCCCGTCCAGCCGTTCGTCGCGACCCCCGAGGCGCGGGCCGACGTGGCCGCGCCCCCGGAGCGCTGGATGGAGGAGCACCACGCCTACCTCGACCTCATGCTGAGCCTGCGTGACGCGGAGGTCGACGTCATCCACAACAACAGCCTCCACCACCTCCCGATCGCGCTCTCGCCGCTCGTCGCGGCACCCGTCGTCACGACGCTGCACACCCCGCCGCTGCCCTGGCTGGAGTCGGCGGTGCAGTTCGCGTCCTCCCGCTCCCGCTTCATCGCGGTGAGCGCCGCCATGGCCGCCGGCTGGGCGCCGACCGTCGACTCCGTCGTCGTGCCCAACGGGATCGACCCCTCGCGCTGGCGCGTCGGTCCCGGTGGGCCGCGGGCCGTCTGGGTCGGCCGGCTCGTCCCCGAGAAGGCACCCCACCTGGCGATCGCCGCCGCCCGCCGGGCCGGGATGGGCCTCGACCTGGTCGGACCGATCGGGGACCAGGCGTACGTCGCGCGGGAGGTCGCGCCGTACCTAGGCGAGCAGGTGCGACACGTCGGCCACCTCGCCCACCGCGACCTCGACGTCGTGCTCGGCCGGGCCGCGGTGGCGGTCGTGACGCCCGCCTGGGACGAGCCGTTCGGGCTCGTCGCGGTCGAGGCCATGGCCGCCGGCACCCCCGTCGCCGCCTTCGCCCGCGGCGCGCTCGCGGAGATCGTCGACACCACCTCGGGACGGCTCGCCGCCGCCGACGACGTCGACGCGCTCGCCGACGCGATGCACGCGGCGGCCCGCCTCGACCGCCGCCAGGTGCGGCGCCGCGTGGAGGAGGCGTTCTCGCTGTCGGCGATGGTGGACGCCTACGAGCGGGTGTACGCGGAGGCCGTCACCGCCCTCCCGGACGCCGCGTGAGCGCGGGGCTGCGGGTCGGCTGGTACGTCCACCACCACGGGCACGGACACCTCCACCGCGCGCTGGCGGTCGCGGGCGTGCTGGCGGCCGACGGCGTCGAGGTGACCGTGCTCGGCTCCCGCCCGGCCGAGCCGCACCCGTCGGTCGCGTCCTGGGTCGAGCTGCCGCGCGACGACGGGGGCGAGCCCCGGGCGGTCACCGCCAACGGCACCCTCCATTGGGCGCCGCGTCACCACGAGGGGCTGCGCGCGCGGATGCACGCGATCTCCGCGTGGATCGCGGCGACGCGGCCCGACGTCGTGGTCTGCGACGTCTCGCAGGAGGTCGCGCTCCTCTGCCGGCTCCACGGCGTGCCGGTCGTCGCGGTCGTGCAGCCCGGCGACCGCTCCGACGCGCCCCACCTGACCGGCCTCCGCGCCGCGGACGTGCTCGTCGCGTGCTGGCCCGCTGCCGCCGGGATGCTCGTCTCCGGGTTGCCCCCGGAGGTCGCGGCGCGTGTCGTGACCGTCGGCGGGCTCTCCCGGTTCCCCGTCGCGTCCGGCGCCGCTCCTGTCCCCCGCGGCGGGGGCGTGCTGGTGCTCGGGGGGTCGGGCGGCGACGCGTGGACGCCCGAGCAGCTCGACCTGCTGCGCCGGGACGCCGGCCGTCCGGTGCGCGAGCTCGGCGGTGCGGCGGGGTGGGATCCCGACCCGGCGACCGCGCTCGCCGCCGCCGCGGTCGTCGTCGTGCACGCGGGGCAGAACGCACTGGCCGAGGTGGCGGCCGCACGGGTCCCGGCGGTCGTCGTTCCCGCCGAGCGCCCCCACCACGAGCAGCACGCCACCGCCCGGGCCCTGGCCGCGGGCGACTGGCCCGTCCGGGTGCTCCCCACCCTCGCGCACGACGACTGGCCCGGCCTCCTCGACGAGGTCGCCGCCCTCGACGGTCGGCGCTGGAGCGCCTGGTGCGACGGCGACGCCGCCGCCCGGTTCGCCGACGTGGTGCGCACCGTCGGGAACCGACGATGACCCGCACCGCGGTGCTCACCGTCGTGCACGGCCGCTCCGACCACCTCGCCGCGCAGGAGCGGTCCCTGGCGGCGGGGACGCAGGCCCCCGACGTACGGGTGGTCGTGGCGCTCGGCGACCCCGACCTCACCGGACCCGACGTCGTGCACCTGCCCGCGGACCCCGCCGCCCTCCCGCTGGCGGCGGGGCGCAACCTGGCCGCCCGCGCGGCGCTCGAGCGGGGCGCGGACGTGCTCGTCTTCCTCGACGTGGACTGCATGGTCGGGGCGGGGACGGTCGCGGCGTACGCCGCGGCTGCGGCCGCGCACCCCGGGACCGTCTGGTCGGGCCCGGTCACCTACCTGCCCGCCGAGGCGCGGCCCTACCGGCTCGAGGACCTCCCGCGTCTCGACGCCCCGCACGCGGCCCGCCCCGCGCCGCCCCCCGGCGACCGGGTCGTCGAGGAGCGCTGGGAGCTGTTCTGGTCGCTGTCCTTCGCCCTGCACCGCGACGCGTGGGCGGCGACCGGCGGGTTCGACGAGGCGTACGCCGGCTACGGCGCCGAGGACACCGACTTCGGCCAGCGGTGCGCCCGCGCCGGGCTCGACCTGCGCTGGGACGGCTCGGCGCGGGCCTACCACCAGCACCACCCGGTGTCCCGGCCGCCGGTGGAGCACGCCGCCGACATCGTGCGCAACGGCCGGCTCTTCGCGGAGCGGTGGGGCTGGTGGCCGATGGCCGGGTGGCTGGAGCAGATGGCGGAGCTGGGCGTCGTGCGGCGCCGGGACGGCGGGCCGGACGAGGGATGGGAGCTGGTGGACGGAGATGCTCGTGGGTGACCTGCCGGTGACGCTGGCGCTGGGCGACGAGGCGCACGGGGTCACCCGCTTCGCGCTGGAGGTGGCCCGTTGGACGGGAGCACCGGTGGCGCGGCGGTCCGTCGACCTCCGGCCCGGCAGCCGGGTGCACCTCCACGTGACCGATCGCGTGCTGGGCCGCTCCCCCGAGGCCGCCGTCCTCGCGGTGCGGGAGCTCGGGGCGGGCCACGACCTGACGGTGACGCTCCACGACGTGCCGCAACCCACGGACGGGGACGCGTTCCTGCGCCGGGTGGAGTGCTACCGCGCCGTGCTCGGCGCGGCCACGGGCTGGGTGGTCAGCTCCCACCACGAGCGGGCGCTCGTCGCGCGCTGGTGCCACCCGCGCACGTCGGGGCACGTGGTGCCGCTGCCGGTGGTGCCGCTCTCCGGGGTTCCGCTCTCCGGGGTGCCGCTGGACGGTGCGGCGGGCGGCCCGCTGTCGGTGGGCGTCTTCGGCTTCGTCTACCCGGGCAAGGGCCACGCCGAGGCGCTCGCCGCGATCGCGGCGCTCCCCCGTGCCACGGCGTCCGGACCGGTCGAGCTGCGCGTGCTCGGCGCCGCCGCGGCCGGGCACGCGGCCGACCTGGAGGCGCTGGTACGGCGCGGGCAGGCCCTCGGCGTACCCGTCCGCGTGACGGGCCGCGTGCCCGAGCACGCGGTGGCGGGCGCGCTGCGGGACGTCACCGTGCCGGTGGTCGCGCACCGGAACGTGTCGGCCTCGGGTAGCCAGAACTCCTGGATCGCCGCCGGACGCCGGCCGCTCGTGCGGGACGGGGTCTACGCGCGCGAGATGGCGGCGCTGCGCCCCGGGACGACGTCGCTGTTCACCGACGCGGGGCTCGCGGGTGCCGTCGCGGGGGCGCTGGCCGACCCGTCGTCGACCTGGCTGTCCGCCGGGACGTCGGTCGGACCGGGGCCGGCGGAGGTGGCTGCGGCGTACCGCGGCTGGTGGCGCCGGCTCGCGGAGGAGGCCGCGTGAGCCGGCCGCCCTGGGGCACGACCGTCCCGGGCAACCGGTGGGACCTGGTGGCGGCCCCGGCTCCTCGGCGGACGGTCAGCGTCGTGGTGCCCCACTTCGAGCAGCCCGAGCAGCTGGCGCGGACGCTGCGGGCGCTGGACGCCCAGACGGTGCGGCCCGACGAGGTGCTGGTCGCGGACGACGGCTCGGCCGTGCCGCCCGTCGTGCCGCCCGGCGTGCGGCTCCTGCGCCAGGAGGACCGGGGCTTCCGCGCGGCGGCCGCACGGAACCTGGCGGCCGCGGCCGCCGGCGGCGACCTGCTCGTCTTCATCGACGCGGACACCACCCCGGAACCGGCCTTCCTCGAGCGGCTCACCCGTCTGCCGGCGCACCTCCCCGAGCTGGTCGCCGTGGGCCGTCGCCGCCACGCGCGGCTGGCCGGCCTGCCCGCCGACGCGCACCTCCCGCCGCCCCGGGAGCGGCACCTGGACGAGCCGGCGTGGCTCGCGGACGCCCACGCCGGCAGCCGTGACCTGCTCGACGCCGACGCGACGAGCTTCCGGTTCGTGATCTCGGCGGTGCTCGCCTGCTCGCGGTGGTGGTTCGAGGAGCTGGGCGGCTTCGACGCCACGTTCGTCGGCTACGGCGGGGAGGACTGGGAGCTGGCGCACCGCTCCTGGCTCGCCGGGGGTCTCGTGGCGCACGTGCGCGACGCGGTGGCCTGGCACGACGGGCCCGACGCCGGTGCCGCCCCGCGCACGGCCGACGCCGGCACGGCGGAGGCGACCGGGGTCGCCGACCGCGTGGGCGTGCCGGGCGTGGCCTGGCGGGGGCTGCTCCGCGGACCGGCGGACGTCGTGGTCGACGTGCCCGCCGCCCTTTCCCCCGCCGCGCTGCTCGTCGCCGTCGACGCCCTGCTGGCGGCGCTGCCCCGCGCACGCGTGGTGCTCGACGACGCGCAGCACCGGGTGGTCGGACCCGACCCGCGGGTGCTCGCGAGCGCCGAGGCCGCCGACCTGCTCGCCACGGCACGGCTCCACGTCCGGCTCCACGCGGGCGTGGTGGGCGACGCCGCGGCGTACGAGGCCCTGCTGGGTGCCGTCGACGGCTCGTCGGCGACGTGGGTGGTGAACGACGGCATCGCCGAGGTGCGGGACCTGCGCCTGCACCGGCGCGCCGCGCGGTGGGACCGTCCGGACCTGGTCGGTCGGGGGCACGTCGAGGTGGCGGGACTGCGACGGCTGCCGGACGGTGCCCGGCTCGACGCGCACCTGGGTCAGTGGCGGTGAGCGCGCTCCGTGGTCCGCACCGTGGCCCGCTCCGTGGCGCCGTGGATCGCCCGCGCGTAGACCTCGTCGTGCGCGGCTGCGACGTCCTGGCGCTGCCGCCGCCGCTCCTCGACCGTGACCGGTGGACGCGGACCCCGGTCGCGGACCGTCCGCAGCGCGGCGACGAGGGAGTCGACGTCGACGGAGCCGTCGGCGGCGGTGCGGTAGACGTCGACGGGGCCTTGGTCGGCGTAGTGGCCGAGGTCGGGGGCGAGCACGTCGGTGCCGAGGTCGCGGCACATCTCGAGCCAGCCGGAGTGCGTGCCGAAGCGGTAGGGCAGCACGGACACGTCGAGGTCGACGAGCTGCGCGTGGAGGGCCGTGTCGTCGAGGTAGTCGTGGACGTGCACGGCGACGCCGGGCACGCCCCCCGCCCGGTCGAGGAGCGCGAGCACGGCCGGGTCGTGCCGCGGGTGGTCGGCGTCGAGCACCTCGCGGTGGACGGCGACCTCCAGCGTCGTGCCCGGCACCGCGGGCACGGCCGCGAGCAGGCCCTCGAGCACGGGGACCGCCGCGACGTTGGGGCGCAGGCTCTTGAGGCTGACGCCCACGCGGACGGGCTCCCCGGCACCCCGAGGGCGCCGGCGGGCCTGCCAGGCGGGCATCTCCTCGAGCGGTACGACGTGGGGGTGCGGCACGACGACCGGCGTGCGGCCCCAGCGGCGCGCGACCTCGGCGGCGGCGCCCGGGGTGAGGGTGACGAGCCCGTCCGCGGCCGGGACGAGCACGTCGAGCTGCGCGAGGTGGGCCGTGCGGTCGGTCAGGTGCGGGTTGTGCAGGTCGTGGACCGTGAGCACGAGCGCGCGGCCGGCGTGCCGCAGCGACGTCACCAGCTCCTCGAGCTGGGCCGGGGTGCGGCCCTCGAACCCGAAGTGGACGTGCAGGACGTCGGCCGTGACCCGCACGGTGCGGGCCGCGTCGAGCAGCACCGGCGGCCACCAGTGGCCCGTCGGCACACCGTGCTCGTCCACACCGGGCGGGTCGTCGAGGCGCACCGGCCCGGGCCGGTCGAGGGGAGCGAGATGACGGACGTAGGCGTGGTCGGCGGGCACGGAGGCGACGACCACCGCGCGGTCGGGGTCGGGCGTCGGCTCGGGCGTCACGCTCCCAGGTGTACCCGATGAGCCGCAGCGAGGCCGAGCAGCGGCACTACGCCGCGTTCCACGAGCTCGCGGTGCGGGTGGACGACGCGCCCACCGACGGCCCCGAGCCCACCGACCCGGCGCTCCCCCAGCTCGTCGTGATGGGCAACTGCCAGGCGGAGTCGCTGCGTCTCCTGCTCCGCGGGACGGACGTGCGCACCGTCCGCATCCCCCCGGCCCACGAGCTCACCGCCGACGACGTGCCGCGGTTGCAGCGCCTGCTCGCCCGGACCGACCTCTTCGTGAGCCAGCCGATCGGGGACGGCTACCGCGGCCTGCCGATCGGCACCGACCAGCTGGCAGAGCACCTGCCCGCCGACGCGCGTACGGCGCTGGTGACCCCGATCCGCTACCACGGCCTCCACCCGTGGCACGTCGTGGCGCACCCGCCCGGCCTCGAGGACCCCGACCCGCCGGTCGCGGCCTACCACGACCTGCGGGTGCTGACGGGCCGCCGGGGACCGCGGGCCGCGCCCCCGCCGGGCGCCGTGGAGGAGGTCGGTCGGCGCTCGGTCGCGGAGCTGGAGCGGCGCGAGGCCCTCCACTCGTCCGTGATCGTCTCGGACCTGTTCGCGACCCCGCGGCGGGACATGATGCGGACGGTCAACCACCCGGGGAACAGCGTCCTCGAGCCGGTCGCCGCACGGCTGCGGGAGGCCCTCGGCCTCGACCCCGCGCCGCCCGGGCTCCGGCGACCCGTGCTCGACGCGGTGCACGCGCCCGTGGAGGCCCCGGTCGTGGCGGCGTGGGGGCTCGACGGCGACCCGGAGCCCGACTGGCGGGTGCGGGGCGAACGGGTCCCCGCGGCGTACGTCGCGGTCGAGCACGCGGCGTTCTACCGGCGCCGTCCGGCCGTCGCCACGCTGCTGCGGCGGAGGTTCGCCGAGCTGATCGAGGTGCTGGGGCTGGGGTGAGGCACGACGCGGACCGGCCCCCGTCCCCTGCCGCCTGGCAGGGAACGGGGGCCGGTCGTCACCGGGCGCCGGACGTCAGCGGACGGTGAAGGTGCGGACCTGGGTCGCGCCGAGGGACAGGGCGTCGCCGCCGTAGGAGATCTCGGCCCGGTAGGAACCCCGCGGCAGGGCCGGGAGGTTCACCCGGACCGTGCCGTTGCTCAGGCGCTGCACGCCCGACCACCAGACACCGCGACCGGCGGAGGTGTAGAGACGCACCACCATCGGGCCCGCGGGTCGTGCGACCTGGCCGGCCCCGTCACCGACGAACGCCGCGCCGACGAGGAAGCTGCTGCCCCGCGTCGGGGTCGGCAGCGTCGGCAGCGAGTTGCCGAGCGACACGGTGCCCTTGGAGACCGTCACGACCACGCCGCCCTGGGCGGGCATCGTCGTGTCGCTGCCCGCGTAGCGGAGCCCGACCCGGTAGGTGCCCGGCTTCCAGCTGGCGGGCAGGCGCAGGGTGGCCGTCCCGTCGACGATCTCGCCGGTGGCCACGACGCCGCCGTTGGCGGTGCCCCAGCGGGCCTCGACGACGCCGGTGGGTGCGGCCGCGCCCTCGCCGGTGGCGACGTCCACCGCAACGACGGCGGACCGGGCGTACCGACCCGCGGCCGTCGCCGGCGACGTCAGCGTCGTCGCGTCACGGACGGAGGTCGTGCCCGTCGTGGTGCGGGTGGTGCCCGCACCGGTCGCGGTCAGGACGATGGCGCCCCGGGCCACGTCCGCCGGCACGGCCAGCGCGACCGTGGCGGTGCCGTCGCCGTCGGCGACCGCGGTCACCGGGGCGAGCCCCGCGCCGCTCACCGTGACCGACTCGCCGGCACGGAAGCCGGGGGCCGTCACCGTGAGGGGCGCTCCGGGCACGGCGTCGGCCGCGACCTGGAGGGTGCCGCCGCGCAGGTCGGCGAGCTCGTCGCACGGGTCGCCGCTGACGCCCACGGGCGGCAGCTCGGTGGCGACCGAGCCGTTCTGCGCCGGCACGACGCCGTCGTCCTCGCGGATGGTGGCGAAGACGATGGCGTCCGCGCCCATGACACCGCCCGCGGTGTTGATGACCGACGCCTTGACCGACGTGGAGGCCGAGGTGCTGGGGGTCCGGTCACCGTTGACCGAGGCGGTCACGACCCGGCAGGTCTCGCCCGGGGCGAACACGACGCGCTCCATGGCGGCTCCCGCGCGGGAGGTCGTCGAGCCGAGGAGCGAGACGTAGCCGACCACCGGCGCGTCGGCGGCCGCGTCGAGGTAGACCGCGATGTCGGTCGTGCCGGGCGCGCTCCCCTCCTCCGTGGCCGGGGCGAAGACGCTGACGGTCGGCAGGTCCTCGACGGCCAGGTCCCCGACGGCCGGCGACTCGAACGCCAGGTCGGAGAGGTAGGCGCCGCCGGCAGCGGTGCCGTCCTCGCCGGCCACGCCGGTGAGGCTGATCTCGCGGAGGTCCGTGGTGTCGAGACCGGCCTCGGCGACCACGTCGAGCGGCAGGACGAGCTGCTGGAGCACGATCTTGCCGAGCGTCGTGGCGCTCGTGGGCGTGGCGGACGCCGGGAGCCGGCGCAGCGCCTGCGGGTTGAGCGCGGACACCGGCTGGCTCCACTGCTGGCCCTGGCCGTCGACGAGGCCGAGCGTCAGGTCGGTCGCACCGACCACCGCCTCGTCCGCGGCCAGCTTCAGCGAGAGGCGCTCGTACGACGAGGCGTCGCGCTGGGCGGCCGGCAGGGTCACCCGGACCCCGGCGCCGGGCGCGGTCCACGCGAGGCGCGTCATCGGGCTGGCGGGCACGTTCGTGCCGTTGGAGGCCGGCGTCCAGTGGGGCACCTGGGCCGAGGCGGAGAGGGTGGCGCAGGCCGGGAGGGTCTGCGTCACCGTGCGACCCGCCAGGGAGGCACACACGGTCGCCGTCGCACCGGAGGTCGTGCGGATGAGCGAGCTCGTCCGCTCGAACGAGGCGATCGTCGAGCGCGCCGAGCTCGGCGCGGTGGCCTGGGTGCGGACGTCCTCGTCGCCGAGGGCGGCCGGGACGGCACCCGAGCCGTCGAACATCGGGAGGAACTGCTCCTCGCCGCCGAGGGTCAGGCGGAACCAGGCCGTCATGTAGGAGGTGCCCTGGTCGTACTGCTCCTGCGCCGTCATGCGGATGGACGTCGCGGCGGTGCTCGGCGCGGTGCCGCAGATCGGCTCCGTCGCGCGGGCGCTGGCGGGGTTGGTGCCGCTCCAGTCGTCGCTGACGCTGTAGCGGTACACGCCGGGGGTCCACACCGTGTTGTAGAAGTTGTGGTTCGCGCCCATCACCCAGGTGCCGGCGCGCAGTGCGTCGTCGCCGAAGGCGTAGCGGCTGTCGTCGAGCATGTGCTGGCCCTGCTGGTTGCTGACGTCACCGTCGCAGTAGGGCAGCAGCACGTTCATGGCCAGGCCGGGCACCGTCATCCGGCCGAAGTCCACCGGAGCGAGGGGCAGCACGGAGGTGAAGCCGAAGGGCGTCTCGCGGGCCCCGTTGAGGACGGCGGCGGACGTGACGCCCTCGCCGCCGCGGGAGTGGCCCATGAGGCCGACGTTGGTGAGGTCGAAGCGGCCGGCCAGGTCGGCGGCCGTCATCGGGTCGAGCCCGTCGTAGCCGTCGACGAAGCCCTCGGCCCGCTGCGCGACCGCGGCCTCGCCGAGCTCGAAGGCCTCGTCGAGCGAGACGTCGGCGCCGGTGGCGGCGTCGCGGTAGGAGACCGGGGCGCCCGCCGAGGCGTCCTGCAGCATGTCGAGGGTGTCGAGCACGAGCTGGCCGCGCGCCCGGGCGCCCTGGTCGGCCGCCAGCTGGTTGTCGTTGGCGTTGATCGCGTTGGCGGAGATCGAGACCACCGCGTAGCCGTGGCTCGCGAGCGCGCGGGCCGTGCCGTCGTACCCGAGGTAGCTCGGGATGGAGAGCTGGGTGGCTGAGCAGGGCCACCGCGCGGGGTTCGCGTCACCGGTGCCGTAGCAGTAGCTGTGCCGGCCGTGCAGGAGCAGGACCGTGGGTCGGGCGCCGCCGCCCTCGGGCAGGTAGACCTTGCCCTCCAGCTCGCCGCGGATGCCGCCGATGCCGGCGAGGTCGATGGCCTGGTCGCCGAACTTGTAGACCGCCTCGTCCCACTCCTGGTCGCCGAGCGCGGCCGGGTCGTCGGCGAGGGCGGCGAGCGCCTCCGCCTCCTCGGCCGGTACGTCGAGGGCCTCGGGCGTGCCGGACGGAGCGCCGGCCGGGTCCGTCGCCGACCAGCCCGCCTCGGCGGTGCGTGCCCGCAGCACCGACGCGTCGGTCGTGAAGACGTTGAGGCTGCGACCGTCGGCGGACTCCGTGGCCACGCCGAGCGACTCGCCGTCGACCACGATGGTGGGGGCGTCGGACACGATCGGCAGGGGCTCGTCGAGCTCGACCGTCACCTCGTAGCCGCCGGCCACGGGCTCGACGGTCCAGTCGTCGCCGCCGGGTGCGGCGGACGCGGGGGCGAGCCCCGCGACGGCCGGGAGCGCCGCGGCGCCGAGGGCCAGGGCGACGAGGAAGCGGGAGCCGGCTCGGGCGCGGCCCGTCGGGGAACCTCCCGACGGCCGCAGGACAGCACGTGAAGAAGACAAGGCAGACCTCTCGTGGGGGTGGTGGAGATCCGCTGCACGGCCCGAGCCTGTGAGGGACCTGAGGAACCTAAGAGCGCCTTATTTCGCAGGCGTTTCCGGAGTGCGTCAGTCCGGAACTGTGTCCGGGGCCACCTGGGGGGCCACTCGCGGGGGCCGGGCGGACGGTGCGCATGGACGGTGCGCATGGACGGTGCGTGTCCGGGTACCGACCGAGCGCGGCCCCCCGAGTCACCCCCGTCTCGGGGGCGCCGCGTCCAACCGGGTCGGCCCCTGACGCATGAGCACGGTGCGCGCGGGGCAGGGACCTGCGGCGTACCCACCGACCACGACGAAACGGGGACACCCCATGCACCGCACCGCCGCCGCGCTCCTGCTCTCGCTCACCGCCGCCGTCACCCTGACGGCCTGCGGCGGTGACGACGAGGACGGATCTGGCACCACGACGGACCAGCAGGGCAAGGGGAACGGGGGGAACACCGCGTTCTGCGACGCCGTCGAGGCGGACAACGCGTCCGCTGCCGTCGCCTACAACCCGGTGCTGCCCGGCCAGAACGTCGACGTCGACGGCATCCTCGACTTCCTCAAGACCGCCGGTGCGCCCGACGGTCTCGAGGCGGAGCAGGAGACCTGGGTGGCCTACCTGGAGGACAAGGACCCGGAGGAGTTCGCCCCCGAGCCCGACGACGTCGCCGCGGCACGCGAGGCGCTCTTCGACGCGCAGATGGAGTGTCGCTGAGCGGCACCACGGAGCCCGACGCAGAACGGCCCCGGTCCGCTGGACCGAGGCCGTTCTGTTGCGTGTGGCGGGTGAAGGATTCGAACCTTCGAAGGCTACGCCGACGGATTTACCGTCCTCCGGACTCAAGCCTCTGACCTGGGCAAACAAGCGCCTCGCCGTGCACCAGTACACGAATAGGACACGCGGTCCCAATCGGTGAGGTGTGCTGCCCGGGCCGCTGAGGCTTGCGTCAGGCATCGGGGACACGCGGGAGTTGTACTGGCGTCGGATCCCCGCTGTCAGTGGCGATGTCTACGTTGCGCGCATGACGTCGGAACTCTGGGCCTCGCTAACAGGCGCGGCGATCGGCGCGTTTGCGGCTATCGGGGCGATGGTTGTTCAATCCGTGCTCCAACGCCGGGACGCCGATCGCCGCGACGAGCAGAGAGCCATCGAGGAGGTGTTGGTGAGATCAAGCGCCGTCGTCCTACGCTCCCACGAAGTCGCGGTGATCTCCCCGGCGATCGCTTCGATCGACGGGCTGTTCGCGCGACTCATCGGCGTCATGGCTCCGGTCGACTACCGACACCTTCTCGAGCCAGTTCACGCAGAGACAATCGAACTTGAACGGGCCGTTGCTCGCGTCCGCCTCTCGAGCGATCATGCAACGGTCGCACGCGCGGAGGCCGTCGTCGAGGCGGGCATGGAGGTGCTGAAAGCCTTCGGCGCTCCCAACTCCAGCAGGCTCCGTCGCGTCCTGCACCTGCTTTTCCGGGGTCAGAGGCCCGTGAATCAAGCCGATGTTGCGTCGGCGACAGAGGCTCTTGCCCGGCGACGCGGCGAGTTTGTTAAGCACGTGCGCAATCGCTAGCACCGCTTCCTGTGGCAGTGCCGCGCCCGCAACGCGTAGATCTTCACCTCGATCCGGCCCGTATCGGCGTCCTCGGTTGCTCCACCTACATTGGCCGGCTGGACATCCGACACGCGGACCACCACTCCGGCGTGGACGGTTAGCGCAGGAGCCGGTCTCCATCTCGGGCGGCATCCGCCCGGGTGCGTGCGGGCACTCGCTCTGGCGGCGGCTACTGGCCTCTCACGGCACCGCGATCGGCGCTCGACACCCGCTGAATAGCGGCCTCCTACGGCACACCTCGTGGAACGATGAGAGCAGGTTCGCATACGGGGGTAGACACATGGCGAAGGCGCGGTCTTTCTCGATCTTCCTTCTGAAGGAGGACTACGACACGCCGACGAAGGCACTGAAGGCCGATCACGGCCTCTCGAAGGCGCTCCACGACGGCGCCGTGGGCAAGACCTGGCCGACCTACCTCGCCTCGAAGCCGGGCGCCTCGCCGTGGTGGCGCGACTACTTCGGGATCAGCACCCCGGTCGCCCAGGGCTTCGCCGGAGCCATCGTTTTCGTGACGGCGAGCAATCGAACCTTCGCCCTGACCTTCGGCCACACGCGCCACCACCTGCGCGACGAAGCCTACGAGTACGACTTCGGACTCCGCACCACCCTCAATGCCGTAGACCCGAAAGAGATCCGCAACACGGACGAGCTGGATCCGGCCACCTCTCGGCGACGCCGCACTCAATTGGCCGAGCGTTCCGACATCAACTACTTCGACTTCGACGGTGACAGCGCGGTCCTTCGCTCGCTCACTGGCGCCATCCGCCCCGAGTACAAGGCGCTGTTCTCGCACGCCACCGGAGCGAGCAACCTCCGCGTGAGCAGCAAGAAGCTGCGGGGGGACCTTCCTGACCTCCTGAAGGAGATCTTCAAGGTCTACCAGAAGGACACCTACCGCACCGCGTTCCCCGACGCGATCAACATCCAGCCGGTGAGAGACCCGGCTGAGCTCGCTCGCCTGGACAAGAAGCTGGAGGCGGCAGTCCAGACCAAGAGCGACGGCCTGACGCTCACCATCCCGGAGTTGGTGGACTTCCAGGAAGACTTCGAGGTCTCCTACAGCGGCGCGGGGAAGAGCCAGCTGTACCCGGAAGCCTCGCTCGATGACTACTACACCTACCTGGACACCCACAGCGTGGACCTCAGCGTCCTCACCGCCGAGCGCCTTCAGCACGACCGCCTCTGCGTGACCACGGACGACGGCGCCAGGAAGGGCGACTACTCGATCTACAAGTCGCTCGTCTTCGAGACCACCCTCGACGGCCAGGCCACCGAGGCCTACCACCTCAGCGAAGGCACTTGGTACAAGGTCGAAGCCGACTACCTCAAGGCCCTGGCCGCGGAGATTGATCCCCTCTTCAATGACGGCAACCTGCCCACGAGGACCGTGCACTACGAGTCCGAGTACAACAAGGACCAGCTCGTCCCGCACTGGAGCGGGTCCGTCCTCCTGGACACGACGAACATCAGCCCGAAAGGCCAGCGGCAGGTGGAGCCCTGCGATGTCGCACGCTCCGAGAACAAGACACTAATCCTGACCCACGTGAAGCTCGGGGTCCACGCGTCGGATCTGAGCCACCTGTTCAACCAGGGCACCACCTCACTCGACCTTCTGTACGGAGTGCCGGAAGCGCGGGACAAGCTTGACGCGCTCATCAAGGGCCGGGACTCCACCTTCGACCTGAGCGGTCTGAGCGATCAGAGGTTCAAGGTCGAGTACGTGATCGTCACGAAGAACGATGTGGCCCTGGCTTCGGGCGCCCTCCCTCTCTTCTCTCGAATCAGCCTCCGCCGAGCCGCCCGCACCCTGACCTCCATGAGGACCGAGGCGAAAGTGATGCTTGTGAAGGACGCCTACACGGCGCCGCCGAGGAAGAAGCAGAACAAGCCTGCCAAGAGGACCGCAGCGAGGAAGGCGACTTCCCCCTCGCCATAGGTCAGCCCATCGCCCGATTCGACTACGGCGTCGCACTGATGCGTCGGGCTAGGGACTACGCCTCAGGCCGCAAGCCTCGATCGTCGATCCTTGGCCATGGTCCTCCAATCAGGTTCAGTGCCGCCGACGGAGCCCTACCCCCGAGTTCTCCGGCGGTTCCCCGGGCTCCTCCGGCGGCCTCCCCATCCCGACCGCTCAATCGCTGGACCAGCCAGATCGCAGGCGTCGTAGCTTGCCTACATTCAACCCAGAGATCCGCGCGACGGTCGCCACCGACACGTTCTCTGCCAAGAGAGGGACTGCTGAAGGTCTGGTTGTCACTCGTGGTGAGTGGTTTCAGGCCGCGTCAGCGGCCGCGTAGATGGTCTCAAACTCGATCGGAGTCAGCTTCCCGAGTGCTCGTTGGCGACGCCTGCGGTGGTAGGTCCTTTCGATCCAGGTCACGATCGCCAGCCGGAGCTGTTCGCGGGTGCGCCAGCATTGCCGGTTCAGGACGTTCTTCTGCAGCAGCGCGAAGAACGACTCCATCGCCGCGTTGTCCCCGGCCGCACCGACGCGGCCCATCGACCCGGCTAGGCCCTGGTGCTTCAACTCCTCGACGAACCTCCTCGACCGGAACTGACTACCCCTATCTGAGTGGACCGTGCACCCGGCCGCTGCGGCCGGTCCACCACGGCGGGCGACCGCGCTCGATAGGGCCGCGACGGCGATGCGGGTCTTCATCCGTGAGTCGATGGAGTAGCCCACGATCCGTGCCGAGAAGACGTCCTTGATCGCGCAGAGGTAGAGCTTGCCCTCGTCGGTGTGGTGCTCGGTGATGTCGGTGAGCCACAGCTGGTTCGGCGCATCCGCGGTGAAGTCGCGTTGGACCAGGTCGTCGTGGACCGGCGGCCCGGGACGCTTCGCGGTGCCCCGCCGGCGGCTGTGTGCGGAGAAGATCCGGGCCTGCGAGCACAGCCTCCACACCCGCCGCTCGGACGCCACGTGGCCGGCCGCGGCGAGCTCGTCGGCGACGAACCGGTAGCCGAACTCGGGGTCGTCGGCGTGCACGTCGAGGGCGGCGTTGGTCAGGTAGGCATCGGCCAGGTCGCGGTCGCTGACCGGGTTGCGGTCCCAGGCGTAGAAGGCTTGACGGGAGAAGCCCAGCACCCGGCAGGCCACCGCGACAGGGACCGGGAAGGTCTTGTCGGCGGCAAGGTCACGGACCAGCGGGAAAGTCATTTTGGGGACTGGCCGAGCTTCAGATTCGCCTGCGAGAGATAGGCAGCTGCGCGGCGTAGGACCTCGTTCTCCTGCTCGAGGAGCCGAATCTTCTTCCTAGCCTCACGCAGCTCGGCGTTCTCGGCGCTGGTGACGCCAGGCCGGACGCCGTCCTCGACGTCGGCTTTCGCGAGCCAGTTGCGCAGGAAGGACTCGCTGATCCCGAAGTCCCTCGCGATCTGAGCCACGGGTGCGTCACCGCGTCGGGCGACCGCGACGACGTCGTCGCGGAACTCCTTGGGATGGGGAGCAGGCATGGTCGACATCCTTCCAGCGGCGACACATGCCGCCGCAGGTCAGGTGACAACCGAACCTTCAGCAGTCCCTTATGTGGATCCGAGATCCAAACGGCAAGCGTTGACGGCGAGCACTTCCCCGCACAGAGGTCAACGCGTCATCGTCGCAGTCCACATCCCGACGGCCGCCGGTCTCAGAGATGCTCGGTCCGAGCCCGGCTACACCTATCCCGGGCGCGCGACGCTGCCCCCCCGGGCGTCGGTTCGCGGGCGAGTGAGGCGCCGGCCACCGCTAGGGCCGCGACCAGGCCCCGAACCACCGTCTCCGGCTGGGCCGCGACGGATCGGGACGTGGCGGGGTATGCCGTGGTCTTGGCCGGACGTCTGGTTCGCCGAGCAACTGAGTCAGGAGGTCGTGGGCACGTTCTATGCCCACGGCTGCGTCGTCGATGACCCGATCAAGGCTCCTTCGGCCTTCCGTGGTCTGCGCGCTGTACGAGGACCATCGCAGTCGCACCAGCGGACAGCTGCCACGTTCGACGTAGCGCACCTCGGCGGTGAACGAGACCAGGCCAGCGTATTCGCGCACCCATCCCGGTGCAATCGTCATCCGCACCGACCCGCCAGCGTGCTCGCTCGCGAGCCGGTGCTCGCCACCATCCATGCGGTTCATTTGGTGCAGCGCTCGGGCGACGTCGGCGAGTGAGGCGCGGAAGAAGAACTCGTCGAGGTCTTCGGGATCCGACGCCTCGATGACCGTCATGCCGGGTTCGTGGTGTGGGGGACCCGGCGTTGGGAGGCGGGCCGCGTCCAAGATCCGTTGCGCCGCACCGTTCACGGCGACCACGTGGCCGAGCGTGTCGTAGCGGAACAGGGCGACCCGCAGCTCGTTGGCGTAAGTGACCGCGGAGCGCGAGTAGCCCGCCGCGGTGAAGAAGAAGAGCCGCATGCTGATGTCTCGGCCCCGTGCTCCAACCAGCCTTTGAACGACGGGCCGGCCAGTCGGCTGTGCTTCCATCTTCACCTGGGCGAGCGCACCGGTAGCCCGCACATCGACGCCACCGTCGCTGCCCGGGCCCGTCACGTGTGCGTCCTTGAAACCCCACATGCGCATCCAGTGCGCAGCGTTCTTCTCCGCGTCACGCCAGGAGACGACCGCTCTCGCACCATGGGCGTCTGCCATGTCGGTAGTGTGGCGCAACCCGCCGACAACGAGGCCGCGAATGCAGTATTCCGCCCCCCACTTGAGCGTCGGCTTGCGGCTTAACGTCGCGCCCACATGCCGGCTACCTGCGCCCATCGGCGGCGTCGCACCCGGCGCCGCCACTCGACCGCCGCATCGGTCTGACCCAGTTGTGGCCGAATCCGATGAATCTGGACACACTCAATCCGAGTGATCTCCACCAGCACCTCTCGACCAAGTTCGGCCAGCGCGCCGTGCCTCCACTTGCATCCCGATCATTGCGGGCCCACCGGCACCAAGGAGCTGCTCGATCACTGGAACGTTCGGACACGATAGGACACAGTCACCCGCCTAGAGCCGTCGAGAATGGTCACCAACCGACCACACTCGGACCAACAACAAAACGGCCCCCGAGCCGCTTTTCCGCAGTTCAGGGGCCGTTCTTGTAGCGTGTGGCGGGTGAAGGATTCGAACCTTCGAAGGCTACGCCGACGGATTTACAGTCCGCTCCCATTGGCCGCTCGGGCAACCCGCCATGTCGACGCCCGACTTGGCCGGGTGACAACAGCACGAAACAATAGCGCACGCGGTCGCGACCGAGGAAACCGCCGCGACCACCCGCCGTACCCGATCTGCAGGAGCACCCATGGCCGACTCGTCGTTCGACATCGTGAGCAAGTTCGACCGCCAGGAGGTGGACAACGCCCTGGGGCAGACCGCGAAGGAGATCGCGACGCGGTACGACTTCAAGGGCACCGGCGCCACCATCGAGTGGAAGGGCGAGGAGGCCATCGAGATCACCGCGTCGGCCGACGACCGCGCCACCGCGGTGCTCGACGTCTTCCAGGGCAAGTTGATCAAGCGGGGCGTCTCGCTCAAGGTGCTCGACGCCTCCGAGCCGCGCCCGTCGGGCCAGACGTCGAAGATCGGCATCGCCCTCAAGGAGGGCATCTCGACCGAGGACGCCAAGAAGATCTCGAAGCTCATCCGCGACGAGGGCCCCAAGGGCGTGAAGGCGCAGATCCAGGGCGACGAGCTGCGCGTCTCGTCGAAGAAGCGCGACGACCTCCAGGCCGTGCAGGCGCTGGTGAAGGAGCAGGACTACGACTTCGCGGTGCAGTTCACGAACTACCGTTGAGCCCCGAGCGCGACGCGCACGACGGCCCCCGATCCCTCGCAGGGATCGGGGGCCGCGGCGTCGGTGGCCGTGCGGTCAGAGTCCGGCCTCGGCGACACCGAAGGCCGCCTGCTCGGCGGTGTATCCCTCGAACTGGAGCTGCTCGATGAGGCCGGACCGCGAGAAGCCCATCATGTCCAGGTAGCCCTCAGCGGCCTCGGCCGCCTCGTCGTTCCAGTCGACGTCGATGTTGTCCACGGCGTACTCCGCCTCGGCCGTCTCGTACCCCTCGAACTCGAGCTGGTCGATGAGACCGGATCGCGAGAACGGGGCGAAGTCGAGGTAGCTCTCGGCCGAGCGGACGGCGTTCTCCTGCCCGACGGTGAGCTCGGGCTCGGGCTCGGGCTCGGGCTCGGGCGCCGGCTCGGGCGCAGCCGCCTGCGCCGGCGACTCGCTGGCTGCCGGGGTCTCGACATCGACGGGCGACGCGTCCGGGCTGGGCGAGGACGCCTCAGCCGCTACCGGCTTCTCGTCGTCGTCCTTACCGGAGTTCCCCGTGCCGCTGCCTCCCGCCGCTGCGCCTCCCACCAGGACAACGGCGGCGATGCCCCAGACGAGCTTGCGCTTGAACCACGGCTTCTTCGCGGGGGGCACTGAACCGGGCGGGAAGAACGTGCCAGCGGCGTAGGTCTGCGGGGTGGGAGGGGCGTAGGGCGAGCGCTGGGGGGCCTGGTGCTCGGGACCGTCCCCCGGGATCTGTGACATCCCCTGAACTTAGAATTCACTGGCTACAACGGTCCGCCAATTGTGCTCATCTTGCAGATTCATACGGTCGCCATTGCAGTAGATCGAGCTGTCCTTTCGTGACGCATGGATCCGGTGCCGACGGGGTACCGACCTCTAGGCCCCCGGGCGGCCACTAGCGACACCTGCGCGAACACCCCTGTCCACACCGGCGCACGGCACCGGCGCACCGCCGAGGAGACCTCCATGCCCGACACCGCCGGCCCGCTCCTCGACGGGCGCTACGCCCTCCACGAGGTCGTCGGCCGCGGCGGCATGGCGGAGGTGCACCGCGCCACCGACACGACGACCGGCGGACAGGTCGCCGTCAAGCTGCTCCACGAGGCCGGTCTCGACGACGCGGACCGCGCGCGGTTCATGGACGAGGCGCGGATCATGACCGGGCTCGACCACCCGAACCTCGTGACGGTGCTCGGCTCCGGCGTCGCCGACGGGCGCCCCTACCTGGTCATGGAGCTCGTCGACGCCCACACCCTGCGCACCGAGAGCCGGGCGGGGGCCCTCCCACCCGCCCGTGTCGCCGGGCTGGGCGCCCAGGTGGCTGCGGCGCTCGCCCACGTGCACGCCGCCGGGATCGTCCACCGCGACGTGAAGCCGGGCAACATCCTCGTCCGCGCCGACGGTCGCGTCTGGCTGACCGACTTCGGGATCGCCCGGCTCATCGGCGAGACCGCCCACCACACCCGCACCGGCACCACCGTGGGCTCGCCGGCCTACCTCGCCCCCGAGCAGGTGCGCGGTGAGCGCGACCTGACCGGCGCCGTCGACGTCTACGCCCTGGGCCTGGGGCTCATCGAGTCCCTGACCGGCCAGGCCTGCTACCCCGGCCCCGCCACCGAGGCCGCCCTCGCCCGCCTCACCCGGGCACCCGAGCTGCCCGCCGGCCTCGAGCTCGCGTGGGTGGAGCTGCTGCGGGCGATGACCGCCGGCCGCCCGACCGACCGACCCGCCGCCGCCGAGGTCGCCGAGCGTCTCCGCAGCCTCGCCGCCCGGGAGGCCGCCCGGTCGCTCGGCCCGCTGGCCGGACCGGTGGTCGTCGCCGAGGCGACCCAGGCGTGGGCTGCTCCCGCGCGGACGGAGGAGCCGGGCAGCGCGGCTGCGCGGCGTACGGCGTCACCCCGGCGCGTGCGGACCGCCGCCGGCCTGCTCGTCGCGGCCGCGGCGACCGTGGTCGCGCTCGTCGTCACCCTCGACGACTCCGACGCCGATCCCGCACCCGCGCCGACTCCCACGGCGCCCCAGGACGAGGTCGCCGACGAGACCCCGGAGAGCCCCACGCCCGAGGCCACCGCGGAGCAGGTGACGACGACCGCCCCGTCGCCGACCTCCGAGCCCGTAGCGACGCCCCCCGCGGCGCCGGCGACCTCGGCGCCCACCGTGGCGCAGACGCCCGCGCCGACCCCCGGGAGCAACGGCGCGGCCAACAGCGGCAACCCCAACGCGGGGCCCGGCAACAACAGCGGGAACGGGAACGGCGGCAGCAACGGCCGCGGCAGCGGCGGGAACGGCGGCGGGAACGGCGGCGGGAACGGCCGGGGCGGCGGACGCTGACGCCGGTTGGTGCGCCCTGCTTGGCTGGCGGGACGTACGTCGAGGGAGGGGGCCCGACGGTGGTGCGAGGGATCGCGGGGGCGAGGGTCGTGTGGGCGCGGCTGCTGGCCGTCCTGTTCGTGCTGATGGTGGTGGACGTGCTGAGCGCGGTGCTGGACGTCGTGCCCGGGGACGGCGTGCTGCCCGGCGGGTTCGCCACGGTGGCCGCCGTCATCGTGGCGATCGTGGCGCTCTCGTTCCTCATGAACGTCGCGCCCACCGCCGCACCCCGCCCGCCGGTGGAGCTGGCGCCCCCGGTCCGCGGCGCGTGGACGGCCGTGAACAGTCCCGGCCAGCGGGTCCCGAGCCACGGCACCCGCACCCGCGGGCAGCTGTGCGCGGTCGACCTCTGCGGGCGCTCGACGCCGGACACCCCGCCCCTCGTCCGGTTCGGGCTGCGCGGCACGCGGCCCGAGCGGTACCCCGGGTTCGACGCCCCGGTGCTCGCCATGGCGGCGGGCGTCGTCGTCGCCGCCACCGACCGCCAGCGCGACCACCGCGCCCGCGACACCTGGCAGGGCCTCCTCTTCATGCTCACCCTCGAGGGGGTGCTGCGCGAGGTCGTCGGCACCCGGGGGGTGCTCGGCAACCACGTGCTCGTGCAGCACGACGACGGCACGGTCGCGGCGTACGCGCACCTGCGGCAGGGGTCGGCGACGGTGCGGGTCGGCGAGCGCGTCGCAATCGGGACCGAGCTCGGCCGGGTCGGCAACACCGGCAACACCTCGATGCCCCACCTGCACGTCCACCTCATGGACCGCGCGCACGTCGACGCCGCCGCGGGCTTGCCGCTCGCGTGGCCCGCCGTCACCTGCACCGGGGAGATCGACGCGCCGTTCGCGAGCTACGCGAAGGAACCGCACGCGAGCGCCCTGCCCGGCATGCCCCGCAACGGCGAGGTGTTCACCGCCGCGTGAGCGGCACCAGCCGCGGCACGAGCCGCACGTAGGCCACCATCCCCACGAGCTCCACCAGCATCTGCGTGACGACGACGAGCGCCGCGACGGCGTAGGCCTCCGGCAGCGCCAGGGCCAGCGGCAGCACGACGAGCGAGTTCCGCGTCGCGCCGCTGAACACCAGCGCCCGCGCGGCGGGGGCGTCGAGCCCGGCCACCCGGGCCACGACGGCGCCGAGCGGTGCCATGACGACGAGGAACGCGACGTACACGGGAACCACGGCGAGGAGCGTCGCCAGGCGCCCGCCCGCGATGCCGGCGACCTGGGAGGCCACCACGACCGCGAGCGTCGCCGCCATCAGCGGGACCATGGCAGCCGCGGCGACCTCCATGACCATCCGACCCGCGCGCCCCCGGCGCGCCGCGAGCTGCACCAGCACGGCCGCGACGAGCGGCAGCACGACGAGCACCAGCAGCGCGTGCAGGAACGGCCCGGCCGCCACCACGTCGGCGACGTCGGGGCCGACGAACAGCCAGAGGTACGCCGGCAGCAGCGCCGCCTGCGCCAGCATCAGCAGCGGCGCGGCGGCCAGCAGACGTTCGGCGGCCGCGCCGGCGAGGCCCGCGAACACGATGACGTAGTCGATGCACGGCGCCAGCAGCACGAGCAGCACGCCCACCAGCACGGCCCGGTCGGCGGCGACGAACCGGCTGAGCACGCCCACCACCACCGGCACCAGCACGAAGTTGAGCAGCAGCAGGGCGAGCAGGAAGCGGCCGTCGCGGAGGGCCGGCCCGAGGGTCCCGAACGGTACGCCGAGGAACGTCGCGAACAGCAGCAGACCCAGCACGGGCTCGATCGCGACGTCGAGCACCGCAGCGCCGGGGAGCAGCAGCCCGCCGAGGCCCGCCACCACGATCGCGAGGAGGTAGATCGCGACCTGGTGGCGCTCCAGGCCCGCCACGACACCCCTCACGGGTCGGACGGTAGCCCGCCCCGCAGACTGGAGGCATGACCGCCCCGACCCGCATCGCCCTCGTCGTCGGAGCCGTCCTCGTGCTCCTCGTGGGGGCGCTCGTGCTCGCGACGACGCTGCAGGACCGCACGACGCCCACCGAGCAGGTCGACACCTCCCGCCCCTCGGCCCTGGTGCGCGAGGACAGCCACGTGCTCGGGGAGGAGGGCTCGAGCGGGGTGACGTTCGTGGAGTTCCTCGACTTCGAGTGCGAGGCCTGCCGCGCGGCGTACCCCGTCGTCGAGCAGCTCCGCGAGGACCACGCCGGCGAGGTCACCTTCGTGCTGCGCTACTTCCCCCTGTCCGGCCACGCCAACGCCGAGCCCGCCGCGCTCGCAGCCGAGGCCGCGGCCCGGCAGGGCCAGCTCGAAGCGATGGTCGACCGCCTCTACGAGACGCAGCCCGCGTGGGGCGAGCAGGACGACCCGAAGGACGAGCTGTTCCGGTCCTACGCGGCGGACCTGGGGCTCGACATGGCGCAGTACGACGCGGACGTCGCCTCCGCGGACGTGGCCGCACGGGTGCAGCGCGACGTCGACGACGGGCTCAGCCTCGACGTGCAGGGCACGCCGACGTTCTACGTCGACGGGCGGCTGGTGCAGCCGGAGACCGTGGGCGACCTGTACGACGCGGTCGAGGACGCGCTGGCGCGCTGAGCGCGCCGGGATCAGCGCCGGGCGAGGTCGAGGGTCGCGGACAGGATCGCCGCGACGAACGCCACCAGCGCGAAGAGGGCGAACGCCCCGGCGAGGCCGACCCCGACGAGGGTCTTCCGGAACGGGGCCGTGCCGGCTGCCACGTAGCGCATCTCGCCGTACTCCTCTGCCGTGTTTGATCGATCAAAAGAAGTCTCCCACACGAACCCAGCCGATCGGGCACGAACGCAGGTGCCCGCCGTTTCTGCACCGGGCGTAGTTGACTAGTCGGTCCGCCCCGGATGCCGGCGCGCGCGGCCGCGACCTAGCGTGGGGCCATGTCCACGTCGCGCTCCCGCTGGCCCGGGTGGGTCTACGGGGTCGGCGACGAGCCGGACCCCCGGTTCAGCCTCGCCAACGAGCGCACGTTCCTCGCGTGGATCCGCACGTCGCTGGCCTTCGTCGCGGGCGGCGTCGCCGTGGACGCGGTCGACCTGGGTCTCGACGACGGGGTGCGTACGCCGCTGGCGGTGCTCCTCGTGGTGCTCGGGGTCGTCTGCGCCGTCGCGTCGTGGGGGCGCTGGGCACGCACCGAGCGCGCGCTGCGCCTGAGCGCACCGCTGCCGGGCTCGCCGCTGGGGGTGCTCGTCGCACTCGGCCTCGTGGCCGCGAGCGTGGTCGTGCTGGCGTCGCTGTGAGCCCCCGGTGAGCTACACGGCCGACAGCGCGGCACCGGAGCGGACCTCGCTGGCCTGGCAGCGCACCGCGCTGTCGTTGGCGGTCGCCGCCGTCGTGATCGGCCGGCTCGCCGTGGGCTCCCTCGGTCCCGTCGCGGTCGTCGGTGCCGCGTTGGCGGCGCTCTTCGCCGCGACCGTGCTCCTCGCCCGGCGGGTGCTCGATCGTCCGGTGGAGCGCCGGGGCGGCGCCGTACCCCTGCTCCTCGCCCTCGCCGTCCTCACCCTCGGCGCCGTGGAGGTCGTGGCGGCGGTGGTGGGCTGAGCGCGTCGAGTTGTACCCGGCCCCGCGGCGGGCCCGGGCTACGGGGCCAAAACTCGCCGCCTGGGGCCCCCCCCCGGCGGGCGGCCCGCGGCCCCCCCCAACAACTCGACGCAACGGGTCAGGCGACGGGGACCTCGCTCGGCTCGGTCGGGTCGGCGGCACCGAGGGTGCCGACGGGTACGGCGCGGGGCACGGGCACCACGCGGGCCCCGTCCTCCGGCTCCAGCCACACCGTCGAGCCCACCTCGAGGCCGAGCGACCGCGCAAAGGTGCGCGTGAGCGTCACGACGACCTCGTCCGCCTCCGGCGCGGCCTCCGGCCGGACCGCGACGCGCACCTCGAAGCCCACCCGGGTGATCCGGACGACCTCGCCCCGCACCGCGCCCGCGCCGGCCGCGGCCGGGAGGGTGTGGACGACGACGTCGTGGGGGCGGATGAGGTGACCGTCGAGCACGGTGACCTCGCCCAGGAAGCCCATGACGAAGTCGTTGGCGGGGGCGTCGTAGAGGTCGTCGGGGCTGCCGACCTGCTCGATCCGACCGCCGTTGATGACGACGATCTCGTCGGCGACCTCGAGGGCCTCCTCCTGGTCGTGCGTCACGAACACGGTCGTCACGTGCACCTCGTCGTGCAGCCGGCGCAGCCAGTCGCGCAGCTCCTTGCGGACCTTCGCGTCGAGCGCGCCGAAGGGCTCGTCGAGCAGGAGCACCGACGGCTCGACCGCGAGCGCCCGGGCGAGCGCCATGCGCTGGCGCTGGCCGCCCGAGAGCTGCGAGGGCAACCGGTCGGCGAACTGCTCGAGGTGGACGAGCTCGAGCAGCTCGTGCACCTTCGCCTTGACCTCGGCCTTGGGCCGCTTGCGGATCTCGAGGCCGAAGGCGACGTTCTTCGCCACCGTCATGTGCTTGAAGGCCGCGTAGTGCTGGAACACGAAGCCGACGTTGCGCCGCTGCGGGGGCAGCGCCGTCGCGTCCGTGCCCTCGATCTCGACGGTGCCGCCGTCGGCGACCTCGAGCCCGGCGATGATCCGCAGCAGCGTGGACTTGCCGCCGCCGGAGGGCCCCAGGAGCGCCGTCAGCTGACCCGTCGGGATCGACACGCTCACGTCGTCGAGGGCGACGAAGTCGCCGTACTTCTTGGTGACGCCACGCACCTCGATGCTCATGCGCGCTCCTCCTTCGGACGCAGGTAGGTGACCACCACGAGCGCGATGATCGAGATCAGGACGAGCACGAGGGCGGCGGCGTACGCCGCGGGCTCGTCGAACGCCTGGTAGTGGTTGTGGACGAACAGGGTCGCCGTCTCGCCGCGGAACTCCGCGCCCGAGCTGACGATCTTCACCGCCCCGAACTCGCCGAGGGAGCGGGCAGAGGTGAGGACGACGCCGTACACGACCGCCCACTTGATCGACGGCAGCGTGATGCGCCGGAAGACCTGGCGACCGTTCGCTCCGAGCGACCGCGCGGCCTGCTCGGCGTCGGTGCCGATCTCCTCCAGCACCGGCACCACCTCCCGCACCACGAGCGGGAGGCTCACGAACGCCGTGGCGAGGATGAGGCCCGGTGTCGAGAAGATGACCTGGATGCCGATGGTCTCCAGGGTGCCGCCGAACCAGCCCTGCGTGGAGCTGTAGGCCAGGACGAGCGCGAGACCGACGACGACGGGCGACACGCTGAGCGGCAGGTCGACGAGCACGGAGAGCACCCGCCGGCCGACGAACCGGTAGCGCACCAGCAGCAGCGAGATGCCGACGCCGAAGACCGTGTTGGCGATGACCGCCCAGATGGCCACCGTGATCGTCAGGTTGAAGGCGTAGACCGTCGCCGGGTCGGTGAGCCGCTCGAGGAACGGACCCACGCCGCCCTCGTGGGTGCCCGTCGCCCGGAACGCCCGGTCCGCGACCAGCGAGACCGGCCACGCGACGAGCAGGAACAGGTAGAGCACGACGAGCACCCGGAGCACGTAGGTGACCGGGCCGCGCCGGGAGCGGATGAGCCGGGAGTCAGCCACGGACCGCCACCCTCCGCGAGACGACGTCGAGCGCGACGATCACCAACGCCGAGACGAGCAGCAGGATGAAGGCCACGACCGCCGCCTTCTCGTAGTAGTCGCCCTCGATGTACTTGAGGATCCGCAACGAGGCCACCTCGGTCTCCCCCGCCTTGTTGCCGGCGATGAGCACGAGCGAGCCGAACTCGGAGATCGCGCGGGCGAACGCGAGCGACGTGCCGGCCGTGATGGCGGGCACCAGGCTCGGCAGGATGATGCGGCGCAGGATCGTGGCCTGGTTGGCCCCCAGCGACGCCGCCGCCTCCTCGACCTCCGCGTCGAGCTCGGCGAGCACCGGCTGCACCGTGCGCACGACGAACGGCAGCGTGACGAAGAGCAGGGCGAGGAAGATGCCCGTGCGGGTGCCGACCACGTTGACGCCGATCGGGCTGCGCGGGCCGTAGAGGCTCAGCAGCACGAGGCCGGCCACGATCGTCGGCAGCGCGAAGGGCACGTCGATGACGACCTCGAGCAGGCGCTTGCCCCGGAAGTCGTCGCGCACCAGCACCCACGCGATGACCGTGCCGACGACCGCGTTGACGAGCGCGACTCCGAGGGCCTCGCCCACGGTCAGCAGGAGCGCCGAGCGCGTGTCGGGCTCGGAGACGACGGACACGAACGTGCTCCAGCCCCCCTCCGTCGCGGTGACCACGACGGCGGCGAGGGGCAGGAGCACCAGGACGCTGAACCACAGCATCAACAGGCCGAGGCCCAGCCCCGAGCCCGGACCGAGCCGGTCGGAGGCACGCAGCTGGCGCGGCGGTCGTGCTCGCCGAGCCGTGGAGGTCGCGCTCACGCGTGCGTCACCGGGCCCGGAGCTGCTCGTAGAGCGCGCCCTCGTCGAACCACTTCTCGTTCGTGGCGGACCAGCCGCCGAAGTCGTCGGCGATCGTCAGGAGGTTCGTCGGCGTCGGGAACGGGTCGGACGGGTCGTTGGCGCCCTCGACCTCCACGTCGATGTCGACGTCGCCGACCGGGCGGAAGCCCTTGCGCACGAACTCCGTCTGGCCCTCCTCCGAGAGCACGAAGTCGAGCCAGTCCTGCGCGGCCGGGTTGGCGTCCTTCAGGATCGCGCCCGGGTTCTCGATGAGCAGCGTGCTGTCCGGGACGATGTAGTCGTAGCTTCGGCCCTGCTGGCGCGTCAGGATCGCCTCGTTCTCGTAGCTGATGAGCACGTTGCCGAGACCGTTCTCGAAGGCCTCGGTCGCCTCGCGGCCGCTGCCGGCCCAGGTGGAGACGTGGTCGAAGAGCTCGACCATGTAGTCCTCCGCCTCGGCCTCGGACTTGCCGGCGGCGATCTGCGCGCCGTACGCCGCGAGGATGTTCCAGCGCGCCGCGCCCGACGAGGCCGGGTCGGCGGTGACCACCTGCACGTCGTCGCGGGTCAGGTCGTCCCAGCCCGTGATGCCGAGCGGGTTGCCCTCCTCGACGACGAGGACGGCGACCGAGCTGGAGACGATGCCCTGCGTCGGGCCTGAGTTCCAGTCGTCGGCCACGAGGTCGGCGTCGACGAGCCGGGTGACGTCGCCCTCGAGGGAGAAGTGCACGTAGTCGGCCTGGGCGCCGTTGACGACGGCGCGGCTCTGGTCGCCCGACGCGCCGTAGGAGCCCGACAGCTCGAGGCCCTCGCCCTCGGGCGTCTCCTGGAACTTCTCGAAGATGGCGTCGTTGGCGGCCTCGGGGACCGCGAAGCCCACGATGAAGAACCGGTTGTCGTCGTCACCCCCGCCGCCGCCGGCGCTGGCGCAGCCCGCGAGCGTCACGGCGAGGGTCGTGGCGACGGAGCCGGCCAGGAACGTGCGGCGGCGGACGGAGGGCAGGGGCATCTCGGGGACCTTTCGGGCGGACCGGTTCGGGGCGGTCGCTGAACAATGTCGAGAAGACTAGGCAACTTGGCTCTATCGCTCTGCTTTGTCCACCTGATGGACATGGGTCTCGCGGTCTAGGATCGAGCGGTGACCAGCCGCGACGCGCGCGCCGGGTTCGCGATGGGCGCGGGCGCCTACGCGCTCTGGGGCGTCTTCCCCCTCTACTTCCCGCTGCTGGAGCCCGCCGGCCCGTTCGAGATCCTGGCCCACCGCGTGCTGTGGTCGACGGTCGTGATGGTCGGTCTCGTGGTCGTGCTGCGCCGGACCGCCGCCGTGCGCGCGGTGCTGGCGTCGCGCCGTACCCTCGCCCTGCTCGTGGTCGCGTCCCTCACCATCAGCGTCAACTGGGCGACCTTCATCTACGGCGTGAACTCGGGACACGTCCTGGAGACGTCGCTCGGCTACTTCGTGAACCCCCTCGTCACGGTGCTCATGGGCGTGCTCGTGCTGGGCGAGCGCCTCCGGAGGGCCCAGTGGGCCGCGCTGGCGCTCGCGGGGGTGGCCGTCGTGGTGCTGACCGTGGACTACGGACGGCTCCCGTTCGTGGCCGTCCTGCTGGCCCTCAGCTTCGGCACCTACGGCCTCGTCAAGAAGACGGCCGACGTCGGCGCCGTCGAGAGCCTCGCCGTCGAGACGGTGCTGCTCGTCCCCTTCGCGGGGGCGTACGTCGTGTGGCTGGGCGCGACCGGCGCCGCGGTCTTCGCCACCGAGGGCCCGGGACAGGTCGCGCTGTTCGCCGGGCTCGGGATCATCACCGCCCTCCCCCTGCTGCTCTTCGGGGGTGCGGCGACACGGGTGCCGATGGTCGTGCTGGGGCTGCTGCAGTACCTGGCGCCGACCTTCCAGTTCGTGCTCGCGCTCGTGTGGTTCGGCGAGGACATGCCGGCGACGCGGTGGATCGGGTTCGTGCTCGTGTGGTGCGCGCTCGCCGTGTTCACCGGCGAGATGGTGACCCAGGGGCGCCGCCAGGCTCGGCTGACGGCGCGGGCCACCACCGCGTCCTAGCGACGGCGGCCGTTCACCCGGGCGTCGACCCGGGTTCGTCCACCACGGAGGCACTCCTCCTACGTTGCCGCGGAGCCGTCACGACCTCCGTGGCGCGCGTGCCAGCAAGGAGCGACGCCCCCATGACGCACCTCGACGGGACCACCCCGCCCTCTTCCGCCGTGACCGACGGCGAGCCGACCGCCCCGACCGCACCCCGACGCCTCCTGCCCCTGCTCCGGACGCAGGGCGGACCGCACGGCAACCGCAGCTGGGCCACCTGCCTCTACCGCTGCGGCAACGCCTGCGACCACCCGGAGCCCAACACGTCGGGCAACGAGCACGTCCAGGACGTCATCCGCGCCGCGATCGCGCGCCGTACCGTGCTCGGCGGCGCCGCCGCCGGTGCCGGTGCGATGGTGCTCGGCGGCTTCGCGACCACCTCGGCGGCCGCCGCCGGCGGGTACGACGCGGGAGCATCCCCCGCGGGCGCGGTGCCCGGCAAGCAGGTCTCCACCGACCCCTTCACGCCCGTGGCCCCGAACCGCCGTGACGCCCTCACGGTGCCGGCCGGCTACCGGCTCAACGTGGTCGCCGCGTGGGGCGACCCGGTCGTCCCCGGGGCGCCGGCCTTCGACGTCTACCGCCAGACGCCCGAGGCCGCTGCGCAGCAGTTCGGCTACAACAACGACTACGTCGGCGTCATCAGCCTGTCGACGACGAAGGCCCTCCTCGTGTGCAACCACGAGTACACCAACGAGGAGGTCATGTTCCCGGCCGGCGAGTACACCGCCGAGGAGATCCGTCGGATCGCGCTCATGTCGCACGGCATGAGCGTGCTCGCCGTCGAGCGCCCGACCGCGACCGCCGGTCACTGGGTGCGCAGCGCGAGCAGCAACGTCCGCTACAACCGCCGCATCACGGGCGAGACGCCGTTCGTCGTCGACGGCCCCGCCGCCGGGCACGACCGGCTGAAGACGTCCGCCGACCCGACGGGCAAGCGCGTCCTCGGCACCCTCAACAACTGCGCCGGCGGCACCACGCCGTGGGGCACGGTGCTCTCCGGCGAGGAGAACTTCAACCAGTACTTCGGCACCGCCGGCGCGATCCCCGCGACCCACGCCGCGTCGTACCGCCGCTACGGCATCTCCGCCAGCAGCGAGCGGGGCTGGTACCAGACCTGGGACCGCTTCGACCTCGCCAAGGAACCGAACGAGCCGAACCGCTTCGGCTGGATCGTCGAGGTCGACCCGCTGGCGCCCGACGAGCCGCCGGTGAAGCACACGATGCTGGGCCGCTTCAAGCACGAGGGCGCCAACATCGCGATCGCGCCCAACAAGAAGGTCGTGGCCTACATGGGCGACGACGAGCGGGGCGACTACCTCTACCGGTTCATCTCCACGGACACCTACCGCTCGGGCACCGACGCCGCGTCGCGGCGCCACAACAAGCAGCTGCTGAGCAAGGGCGCGCTCTACGTCGCGAGGCTGACCGGCGACGGGCTCGAGGACGGCGTCTGGGACGGCACCGGGCAGTGGATCCTGCTGTGCACCGACACGGTCAGCAACGTGCCCGGCATGAGCGTCGCCGACGTGCTCATCGACACCCGTCTCGCGGCGGACAAGATGGGCCCGACCCGCATGGACCGTCCCGAGGACGTCGAGCCCAACCCGGTGAACGGCCGCGTGTACGCCGCCCTCACCAACAACTCCAACCGCGGCAGCAGCTACCCGGCCGACGAGGCCAACCCCGTCACGCGCTCGATGGTGCGCTCCGCGCCGGGCGCCGAGCTGACGGCCGCCTCGGGCAACCGCAACGGCTACGTGCTCGAGATGCAGCCGGTCGGCGGCCACACCGGCGGCACGTTCGTGTGGCGCCTGCTGCTGGTCTGCGGCGACCCGGCCGCGCCGGAGACCTACTTCGCGGGCTACCCGAAGGACAAGGTCAGCCCGATCAGCTGCCCCGACAACGTCGCCTTCGACTCCAGGGGCAACCTCTGGGTCTCCACCGACGGCAACGTGATCGGCTCCAACGACGGCATCTTCCGCGTGCCCGTCGACGGCCCCCACCGCGGCAAGGTCGAGTCGTTCCTGACGACCCCGATCGGCGCGGAGGCCTGCGGCCCGCTCATCACGCACGGCGACCGCACCGTGTGGGTGGCCGTGCAGCACCCGGGCGAGGGCGGCACGTTCGCCGAGCCCATCGGCCTGTGGCCGCACACCCACCGCTACCCGCGGCCCGGCGTCGCGGTGGTCTGGAAGGCCTGAGTCCCACCCCCGCTCGGCGGACCCGATCAGGCCGTGGCATCGCGAAGGGTCAGGCCCCGCCGGGCGCGCGGTTCGCCTGCGCCACGGCCAGGCCGACGAACGCCGCGACGACGGCGGCGGTGGTGACGCAGGCGATGAGGAGACCGGCTCCGCCCTCCGCGCCGCTGCGGGCGACGGCCAGCGGGATCGCGGCGCCGAGACCGGTCGCGGCGGCCCCCAGCAGCGGGAGCCGCGCCGCGGTCAGGCCGGCCGAGCGAGACCCGCCGAGCAGCGTGAGCCCGACCAGCAGCAGGCAGACGATCCCGACGACGACGATGGCGGCCCAGACCGGCCAGAAGACGACACCCACGTGGATTCCCTCCCGAGCTGGCTTCCACAGCGGTGTCGAGCCTAGCGGGGTCCGCTGGGTGGGGGTCAACCGAAACGAGCGGACCCGATCAGGCCGTGCGCGTCGCCACCACGTCGGCGAACGCCTCCAGGGCGTCGCGCACGGGGCCGGCCGGCAGCACCGCGAGACGCTCCTTGGCCTCGGTGGCGCGCGCGACGACGTACGCCCGCGCCTCGGTGAGCGCCGGGTGCGCCCGCAGGAGGCCGAGCGCCTCCGCGTGGAGCGCGTCGTCGGCGGCGAGGTCCGTACGACGCGGGTCGAGCAGCTCCTGCAGCCGGGCGTCGGCCGGGTCCGTCGACCGCGCCACGAGCAGCACGGGCAGCGTCGGCACGCCCTCCTTGAGGTCGGTGCCGGGCGTCTTGCCGGACTCGGTCGAGTCGGAGGCGATGTCGAGGATGTCGTCGGACAGCTGGAAGGCGGCGCCGACGATCTCGCCGTACGCCGTCAGCGCGTCCACCACCTCGACCGGCGCGCCGGCGAACATCGCGCCGTAGCGGGCCGAGGTCGCGATGAGCGAGCCGGTCTTGCCGGCCACGACGGCCAGGTGGTGCTCGACCGGGTCGACGCCGTCGCCCGGCGGCACCGTCTCGAGGATCTGGCCCTCGACGAGCCGCGCGAAGGTCTGCGCCTGGATGCGGACCGCCTCGGGACCGAGGTCCGCCGTGAGCTCGGAGGAGCGCGCGAAGAGGAAGTCGCCGGTGAGGATCGCGACGAGGTTGTCCCACCGCGCGTTGGCGGAGTCGGCCCCGCGGCGCAGGAGCGCCTCGTCCATGACGTCGTCGTGGTAGAGCGAGGCCAGGTGGGTCAGCTCCACCACGCAGGCGGCCCGCTCGACCTCGGGCGCCCCCGGGTCCTTGCCCACCTCGGCGGCCAGCAGCACCAGCAGGGGACGGAACCGCTTGCCCCCGGCCGCCATGAGGTGCGCCGCCGCCTCGGACACGAAGGGGGCGCTCCCCCGCACGTGCGCGGCCAGCGCCGTCTCCACGTCCGCGAGGCGCGCGTTGAGCCGCTGCGCCAGCGCGGGGTCGGTGACGGGAAGGGCCAGGCCGCCGGTGTTCGAGCTCACCTGAGGAATGATCCCGCATCCCCCGCGAGCTCGAGCAAGGGGCCCGGCACCACGCCGAGCGCCACCGTCGCGAGCAGCGCGACGCCGATCGTGACGCTCGTCGCGGGCGACGGGACGACGACGGCCGGCGGGTCCGCGGGCGGGTCGGCGAAGAACATCGTGACGATGTGCCGCACGTAGAAGTAGACCGCCACGATGCTCGACGTGATGGCCACGGCCACCACCGGCCACGCCCCCGCGCCGGCCGCCGACGCGAACACCGACCACTTGGCGACGAAGCCGGAGGTGAGCGGGATCCCGGCCAGGCTGAGCAGGAACACGGCGAACGCGCCCGCGACCAGCGGGGACGTGCGCCCGAGACCCGACCAGCGGTCGACACCGCTCGCCTCGCCGCCCGCGTCCCGCACGAGCGTCGTGACCGCGAAGATGCCGACGGTCGCGACGCCGTACGTCGCCAGGTAGAACAGCACCGCCTGCAACGAGGACACCTGGTCGACGCCCAGCTCGTCCGCGCCCTGGAGGCCGAGCACGCCGGTCAGCAGGAAGCCGGTGTGGGCGATGGACGAGTAGGCCAGCAGCCGCTTGATGTCGCTCTGGCCGACCGCCAGCACGACACCGCCGAGCATCGTGAGGATCGCGACGACCCACACGAGCGGCGCCCAGTCCCAGCGGGCGTCGCCGACCGCGACGTACAGGAACCGCAGGACCGCGCCGAAGGCCGCGATCTTGGTCGCCGCCGCCATGAACGCGGTGACCGGCGTCGGGGCGCCCTGGTAGACGTCCGGGGTCCACGCGTGGAAGGGCACGGCGCCGACCTTGAAGAGCAGGGCGACCATCACGAGCGCCACGCCCGCGAGCAGCAGCACCGTCGGACCGCCGCCCGCGCCGACGGCGGCCGCGATGCCGGCGAGGCTCAGCGTGCCGGAGTAGCCGTAGAGCAGCGCCGCGCCGTAGACGAAGAACCCGGAGGAGAAGGCGCCGAGGAGGAAGTACTTCATCGCCGCCTCCTGGCTCAGCAGGCGACGACGGCGGCC
Source organism: Nocardioides zeae (assembly GCF_010686755.1). GTDB lineage: Bacteria > Actinomycetota > Actinomycetes > Propionibacteriales > Nocardioidaceae > Nocardioides > Nocardioides zeae. The sequence continues at coordinate 40,564 of NZ_JAAGXA010000003.1, forward strand.
GAGGCCGCACAGCAGGTAGAGCGGCAGCGACAGGATCTCCAGCGCCACGAACATCGTGAGCAGGTCCCCCGCCGCGGCGAAGAGCATCATCCCGGCGACCGCGAACGTCAGCAGGGGGTAGACCTCGGTGTGCTCCCAGCGGTCGTACGACGCGGGTGCGCCCCCGTCGCCCGGCGTCTCCCCGGCGCCCCCGGTGCCGATCCCCGGACCGCTCCCCAGGTCGGCGCCCGGCGGCACCGACGCCTGCCCGGCGAACACCGGGAGGCCCGCGTCGACCCGGCGCTCCGTGAAGAGCGCGAGACCGCCGACCGCCACGAGCGCGAGGAGCCCCCAGAGGAAGACCGCGGGGCCGTCGACGACCACCGCACCGGTGACCGTGACCTCCCCGTGCGCCGCGCCGCCGCCCTGCGACGGCAGCTCGAGCGCCACGACCACGGTGAGCACGAGCGCCGCCAGCAGGCCGGTCCCGGCGATCCCGGCCTGGACCGGCCGCCGCAGCGCGCGGGGCGTGAAGGCCTCGACGAGGATGCCGACGAGCGCGGCCGCGAACACCGCCAGCAGCGGCGAGACGAGCAGCCAGTCGATCTCGGGGGCGGTGAACTCCATCAGTTGCCTCCCTCGGCAGCGGGCAGGGCGCTGGCGACCTGCTCCAGCACCTGCGTGGTCGTCGGCTCGATGACGTCGGTGAGCAGGCTCGGGAAGAAGCCGAACCCGACGAGCGCCACGACGAGCGGCACCAGCACGCCGACCTCGCGGGTCGTGAGGTCGCCGATGACGCGCGGATCGCCCCCGGCCCCGGCGTGGTCGAGGCTCTCGCCCTCGACCCCCGGCACCGGCCGCGGCGGCCCGGTCATCGAGCGCTGGTAGGCCCACAGCACGTAGATCGCCGCCCACACGATGCCGGTGACGGCGATCGCGCCGACCCACCAGGCGTAGTCGAAGGCAGCGAGCGTCACCAGGAACTCGGAGACGAACGGGGCGAGGCCCGGCAGCCCGAGCGTCGCCATGCCGGCCACGAGGAACAACCCGGCGAGCACCGGCGCGGCCTTCTCCATGCCGCCCATCGCGCTGATCGACGCCGTGCCCGCGCGCCGCACCGCGAAGCCGGCGACGAGGAACAGCGCCGCCGTCGCCAGGCCGTGGTTGACCATGTAGAGGATCGCGCCGGTGTGGCCCTGGTCGGTGAGGACGAAGATGCCCAGCACGATGAACCCGAAGTGGGACAGCGACGTGAGGCCGACCAGCCGGAGCAGGTCGTCCTGACCGATGGCGATGAGCGCGCCGTACACGATCGAGATCAACGCCAGCGTCACCACGACGGGCGTCGCCCACGTCGACGCCTCGGGGAAGAGCCCCAGGCAGAAGCGGATCATCGCGTAGGTGCCGATCTTGTCGAGCACGCAGATGAGCAGCACGCTCGTGCCCGTCGTCGCCGTCTGCGTCGTGTCGGCCAGCCAGGTGTGCACCGGGAACAGCGGCGCCTTCACCGCGAAGGCCACGAAGAAGCCGAGGAACAGCCAGCGGCCCTCCACCACCCCGAGGTCGAGGGCGGCGAGGTCGGAGACCAGGTAGGACGCGGGGCCCTGCTGGGTCGCGACCACGTAGAGCCCCACGACGCTCATCAGCATGACGAGGCCGCCCGCCAGCTGGTAGACGAGGAACTTCGTCGCCGCCCGGCCCCGCTCCGTGCCGCCGAAGCCGCCGATGAGGAAGTACGCCGGGATGAGCGTCGCCTCGAACACGACGTAGAAGAGGAAGACGTCCGTGGCGAGGAAGACCGCGAGCGCCGCCGCCTCGAGCAGGAGCACCCAGGCGCCGAAGGTGGCGCGCCGGTCGCGGTGGTCGGTGCCGTCGGGGTCCCCGGGCGCCGGGATGCCGTCGCCCGGCTCCCCCGTGCGCCACTCGGCCACCAGCACCACCGGCACGAGCACGGCGGTGAGCAGCACGAGGACGAGCGCGAGCCCGTCGACGCCGAGCGCCCAGTGCACGCCCAGCGGCTCGATCCACGCGGAGGACTCGGTGAGCTGCATCCCCGACCCGTCGAGGTCGTACGACGCGAGCACGCCCAGCGCGACGGCGAGGGTCACGAGGGAACCGCCGAGCGCGACCCAGCGGGCGGTGCTCCCCGCACCCGGGGCGAGCCGCCCGGCGGCGATCACGAGGAGCGCCCCCACGAAGGGGACGACGACGAGCGAGGTCAGCATCACCAGGTCACCGCCACCATGGCCAGGACGACGATCACGGCGCCGAGGAGCACCGAGAGCGCGTACGTGCGGACGTATCCGTTCTGCGCCCGGCGCAGCACCGAGGCGAGCGCCGCGATCCCGCCCGAGCCGCCCTCGACGGCTCCGTCGACGGCGCGGTCGTCGACGACGACCAGCCCGCGCACCAGGGCCGCGCCCGGCGCGACCACCAGCCCGTCGTTGATGGCGTCGCCGTAGAGGTCCGCCCGCGCCGCGCGGGTCACGAACGAGACGTCGGTCGGCGCCTCGCGCGGGATCTCCCGGCGTCCGACGAGGAGCACCGCGACCCCCACGCCGACGGCGACCACGGCGGTGACGAGCAGCGTGACGACGATGACCGGCACGGCCAGCTCGTGGTGCTCCACCGGGCCGACGACCGGCGTCAGCCAGTCGGTGATCCAGTCGCCGAGCAGCAGCACGCCACCGAGCACGCTCAGCGCGGCCAGCACGACGAGCGGCACCGTCATCACCTTCGGCGACTCGTGCGGGTGCACGTCGGGCTCCCAGCGCTTCTCGCCGAAGAACGTCATCAGCATCAGGCGCGTCATGTAGAACGCCGTCACGCCGGCGCCGACGAGCGCTGCCGCGCCCACGACGTAGTTCTCGGCGATCGCCGCCTCGATGATCTTGTCCTTGCTCCAGAAGCCGGAGAACCCGGGGAAGCCGATGATCGCGAGGTAGCCCATCGCGAAGGTCACGAACGTGACCGGCATGGCCGTCCGCAGCGCGCCGTAGTGCCGCATGTCCACGTCGTCGTTCGTCCCGTGCATCACCGAGCCGGCGCCCAGGAACATGGTGGCCTTGAAGAAGCCGTGGGTGATGAGGTGGAAGATCGCGAAGGCGTAGCCCGCCGGACCGAGGCCCGCGGCCAGCATCATGTAGCCGATCTGGCTCATCGTGGAGCCGGCCAGCACCTTCTTGATGTCGTCCTTCGCGCACCCGATCACCGCACCCCAGAGCAGCGTCACGCAGGCGACGACGACGACCGCGGTCTGCGCGACCGGGGCGTTCTCGAACACGAAGCTCGACCGCGTCACCAGGTAGACGCCCGCCGTCACCATGGTCGCCGCGTGGATGAGCGCCGACACGGGCGTCGGACCCTCCATCGCGTCGAGCAGCCAGGCCTGCAGCGGCACCTGGGCCGACTTGCCGCAGGCGCCGAGCAGGAGCAGCAGGCCGATCCAGGTCATCGTCTGCTCGCCGGCCTCGCCCGCCGCCTGGCTCACGCCGACGAACGCCGTCGTGCCGAAGGTGACGAACATCAGCATGATCGCGAGGCTCATGCCGATGTCGCCGACGCGGTTGATGACGAACGCCTTCTTCGCGGCGGCCGCCGCGGACGGCTTGTGCTGCCAGAACCCGATGAGCAGGTACGACGCGAGCCCCACGCCCTCCCAGCCGAGGAAGACGCCCAGGTAGTCGGCCGCCAGCACCAGCATGAGCATGGCCGCGACGAAGAGGTTGAGGTAGCCGAAGAACCGGCGCCGCCGCTCGTCGTGGGCCATGTAGCCGATCGAGTAGACGTGGATCAGCGTGCTCACGCCGGTGATGAGCAGGAGGAACAGCGCGGAGAGCGGGTCGTAGAGCAGGTCCATGCCCACCTGGTAGGACCCGACGTCCACCCAGGTCCACAGGTGCTGCGTGACCTGCCGCTCGCCCTCCCCCCGACCGAGGAGCGCCACGAAGAGCAGCACCGCGAGCACGAACGAGCCGGCCACGGTGGCGGTGCCGAGGAGGTGGCCCCAGCGGTCGGTGCGCCGACCGCCGACGAGGAGCACGACGGCGCCCAGCAGGGGCAGGCCGATCACGAGGCCGAGGAGCGTGAAGACGCCGTCGGCGGCGGACGGGTCGACCACCGGCACCTCGTGGTGCCCCTCGGCCGCGGCCAGCAGGAGCGTCTGTGACGAGAGGTTCACGTCGCCCTTCCCCTAGAGCTTCAGCAGGCTGGCGTCGTCGACCGAGGCCGACCGGCGCGAGCGGAAGATGGTCATGATGATCGCGAGCCCGACGACCACCTCGGCGGCGGCGACCACCATCACGAAGAAGGCGGCGACCTGGCCGTCGAGGTTGCCGTGCTGCTTCGCGAACACGACGAACGCCAGGTTGGAGGCGTTGAGCATGAGCTCGACGCACATGAACACGACGATCGCGTTGCGCCGCACGAGCACGCCGACGCAGCCGATGCTGAAGAGGATCGCCGAGAGGACGAGGAACGGGGTCAGGTCGTCCATCACGCGCCCCGCCCGTCGGCCGGGGGCGTGTCCTCGGCGTGGGTCTCCTCGGTCGCGTCCGCCCGCGGCCCCGCGAGGGTGCCGACGACGTCCTCGACGTCGCGGTACGCCGGGGCGCGCCGCCCGGTGCCCCGCGCCACGATGATCCCGGGCACGGAGCTCGCGGCCGGCGTGCCGTCGGGCAGCAGGGCCGGGGTGTCGACGGCGTTGTGCCGGGCGTAGACGCCCGGGGCGGGCTCGGGTCCGAGGTGGGCGCCCTCCGCGCCGTACGCCCGCACGCGGGCGCGGGCCCGGTCGGCCTGGCTCTCCCGCGGGGTCAGGCGCTCCCGGTGGGCGAGCACCATCGCGCCGAGGGCAGCGGTGATGAGGAGCGCGGCGGTGGCCTCGAAGGCCAGCACGTAGCGGGAGAACAGCACCTGGGCGAGGCCCTCGATGTTGCCGCCGGCGTTGGCGTCGCCGAGCCCGGAGGCGGCGCCGAGGCTCGCCTGGCCCAGCAGCAGCCCGAGCAGCAGCGCGAAGGTGCCGCCGACGACCACGGCCAGGACGCGCTGGCCCCGGATGGTCTCCACGACCGAGTCGGAGGCGTCGACGCCGACCAGCATGAGCACGAAGAGGAACAGCATCATGATCGCGCCCGTGTAGACGATGATCTGCACCGCGAAGAGGAACGGGGCCTCGAGCACGGCGTAGAGCACGGCCAGGCTGATCATCACGACCGCGAGGAGCAGGGCCGCGTGCACCGCCTTGCGCACGAACAGCACCCCGAGCGCCGCCGCGACCATGATCGGGGCGAGCACCCAGAACGCGATCATCGGGCCGCCCCGGGCTCGGGCGCGGCGTACCGCTCGCTGAAGGAGCCGCGGTAGTAGTCGCCCTCGTCCTCGCCGAGCCGCATCGGGTGCGGCGGCTGCTCCATGCCGGGCAGCAGCGGGGCCAGGAGGTCCGACTTCTCGTAGATGAGCGCCTCGCGGGAGGTGTCGGCGAGCTCGTACTCGTTCGTCATCGTCAGCGCCCGCGTCGGGCACGCCTCGATGCAGAGCCCGCAGAGGATGCAGCGCAGGTAGTTGATCTGGTAGACGCGGCCGTAGCGCTCCCCCGGCGAGTAGCGCTCGTCCTCGGTGTTGGAGGCACCCTCGACGTAGATCGCGTCGGCGGGGCACGCCCACGCGCAGAGCTCGCACCCCACGCACTTCTCGAGCCCGTCGGGCCACCGGTTGAGCTGGTGGCGGCCGTGGAAGCGGGGAGCGGTGGGCTTCTTCTCCGTCGGGTAGTCCTCGGTCACCACCTTCCGGAACATCGTGCGGAAGGTGACCCCGAACCCGGCGACCGGGTCCCAGAGCTGCTCCTTGAGCGTCATCGTGCCTCCTCCTCGACCACGCCGGCCTGCACGGGGCCGGGCGCGGAGGTGAACGTCAGCGGGGCGGCCGCGCCGCGCACGGCACCGCCCGCGGGCATCGGGGGCACCGGGTAGCTGCCGGTGCCGGCGTGCGGGGCGGGCACGTCGGGGTCGGGCTCCGCGGGCTCGGTCGAGACCACGACCACCACGACGTACGCGATGATCCCGACCGCCAGGGCGACCGCACCGATCTGCAGCGGGCCCTGGTCGACCACCCGGTCGTTGATGGCGAGCCGCACGATCGCGGCGAGCACGACCCAGCCGAGCGCCACCGGGATGAGGCGCTTCCAGCCGAAGTCCATGAACTGGTCGTAGCGCATCCGCGGCAGCGTGCCGCGCAGCCAGACGAACAGGAACATGAAGAGGAAGACCTTGCCGAAGAACCACAGCGCCGGCCAGTAGCCCTCGTTCGCGCCCTCCCAGACGTGGCCGAGGCCGAAGGGGGCGAGCCAGCCGCCGAGGAACAGCGTCGTGGCGAGCGCGGAGACGGTGACCATGTTGATGTACTCCGCGAGGAAGAACAGGGCGAACTTCAGCGAGCTGTACTCGGTGTGGAAGCCGCCCACCAGCTCGCCCTCCGCCTCGGGGAGGTCGAAGGGCGCCCGGTTGGTCTCGCCGACCATGGCGATCACGTAGACGACGAACGCGGGCGCCATGGTGAACGCGTACCACCAGCCGTCCGCCTGGGCCTCCACGATCTCCGACGTCGAGGCCGAGCCCGCGTAGAGGAACACGCTGACGAGCGCCAGGCCCATCGCGACCTCGTAGGAGATCATCTGCGCGCTCGAGCGGAGGCCGCCGAGCAGCGAGTACGTCGAGCCGCTCGACCACCCGCCGAGCACGATGCCGTAGATGCCGATCGAGGCGATCGCCATCACGAACAGCACCGCGACGGGCATGTCGGTGAGCTGCAGCGGCGTCACCGTGTCGGTGAACGGGATCGTCACCTCCGGCCCGAACGGGATCACCGCGAACGTCACGAACGCCGGCACGACGCAGATGACCGGCGCGATCACGAAGACCACCTTGTCGGCGGCCTTCGGGACGATGTCCTCCTTCAGCGCCAGCTTCACGCCGTCGGCGAGGCTCTGCAACAGGCCGAACGGACCGTTCTTGTTGGGCCCGATCCGGTGCTGCATCCGCGCCACCACGCGGCGCTCGAACCAGATGTTGAAGAGCGTCAGCAGCACGAGCACGACGAAGATGAGCACTGCCTTGAGCAGCACCACCCAGATCGTGTCGCCGCCGAAGGCGTCCAGACCGTTCACGGGGCCACCTCCACGTGCACGCGCTCACCCGGGGCCGCGAGGTCCGCGAGCACCCCGCGACCCGCGGAGCGGGTCGGCACCCAGACCGTGCCGTCGACCAACGTCGGCTCGTGCACGCACGGCAGCTCCACCGCACCCCGGCTCCCCGTGACCCGCACCTGCGCGGGGCGGCCGAGGGCCTCGTACGTCGCCGTGCCCACCCGCACGACCGCGGGGCGCATCGAGGCGCGGAGCGCGGGGTCGCCGTCCTGCAGGGACCCGAGGTCGAGCAGCTGCTTCCAGGTGGCGAGGCGGTGGCCGTCGGTGGACCTCCCGCCGCCCGCGCCGGCCGCGCCGCTCGCGGCCGCCGGGACGGGACGCGCCGGGACGGGACGCGCCGCGGCGCGGTCGCCGTCCCACGCGCCGAGTGCCTCCATCTGGTCCCGCACCTCCGCCACCGTGCGGAAGCCGAGCGGACGGCCGAGCTCCTCGGCGATCCCGGCGAGGACGCGGGAGTCGGGCAGGCGGTTGGTGCCGGCGAGGACCGTCGGGAACGGCCGCGGGCGGCCCTCCCACGTCACGAACATGCCCGCCTTCTCCGCGACCGCGGCGACGGGCAGCACGACGTCGGCGTGGGCCGTCACCTCGGTGGCCCGCAGCTCGAGGCTGACGACGAACTCCGCCCGCTCCAGCGCCGCGCGGAACGCGGCGGGGTCGGGCAGGTCGGCCGGGTCCACGCCACCGACGACGAGGCCGGCGAGCTCGCCCGCGGCCACGGCCGCCACGATCTGCTCGGCGTCGCGGCCGGGCCGCTCCGGCAGGGTCGTGACCCCCCAGGCCGCGGCGGCGTCGACCCGCGCCGCCGCGTCGGCGACCGGACGGCCGCCGGGCAGCAGGGTGGGCAGGCAGCCGGTCTCGATCGCGCCGCGGTCACCGGCGCGGCGCGGCACCCAGGCCAGCCGCGCACCGGTCGCCTCGGCGAGCCGCACGGCGGCGGAGAGCGCGCCGGGCGAGGTCGCCAGCCGCTCGCCGACGAGGAGCACGTCGGTCGGCCCCAGGGGCGCGCCGGCGAGCTCCTCGGCGCGGTCGGCGAGACCGTCCAGCGCTCCTGCCTCGTCGCCGGGGGCGGTGGGCACGAGCCGGGCGTGGAGCTTCGCGGAGCCGCGGGTGAGGTACGGCGCGAGGGTGAGCACCGTCGTACGGCTCCGCGCCGAGCGGACCGCCTTGCGCAGGCGGAGGAAGATCGCGCCGGCCTCGTCCTCGGGCTCGAGGCCCGCGAGCACGACGGTGCGGGCCGACTCCAGGTCGGCCTGGGTGACGCCGCCCCCGCCGGGCCCGGTGAGCACGACGTGGGAGCCGAGGAAGTCGGTCTCCTCCGCGCTCAGCGGGCGGGCGCGGAAGTCGACGTCGTTGGTGCCGAGGGCGACGCGGGCGAAGGTGGCGTAGGCGTAGGCGTCCTCCGCCGTGACGCGGCCGCCGGGGAGCACGCCGACGCCGGGGCGCTCGGCGCTGTCCCGCGCGGCGGCGAGGCCGCGGGCCGCGACCGCGAGGGCCTCGGGCCACGACGCGGGCCGGAGCGAGCCGTCCGTGTCGCGCACCTGCGGGTAGGTCAGCCGGTCGGGCGCCGTGGCGTAGGTGAACGCGAAGCGGTCCTTGTCGGTGATCCACTCCTCGTTGACCTCGGGGTCGTCGCCCGCGAGGCGACGCATGACCTTGCCGCGCCGGTGGTCGACCCGGATCGCGGAGCCGCACGCGTCGTGCTCGGCCACGCTCGGCACCGAGACGAGGTCGAAGGGCCGCGAGCGGAAGCGGTAGGCCTCGCTGGTGAGCGCGCCGACGGGGCAGATCTGGATGGTGTTGCCCGCGAAGTAGGACAGGAAGGGCGCGTCCTCGGCGATGCCGATCTGCTGCTGCGCGCCGCGCTCGACGAGCGCGATGAACGGGTCGCCCGGGATCTGCTCGGCGAACCGCGTGCAGCGCTGGCAGACGATGCAGCGCTCCCGGTCGAGCAGCACCTGCGGCGAGAGGTGGATCGGCTTGGGGAAGGTGCGCTTGACGCCCTCGAAGCGGGAGTCGCCGCGGCCGTTGCTCATCGCCTGGTTCTGCAGGGGGCACTCGCCGCCCTTGTCGCAGACCGGGCAGTCGAGCGGGTGGTTGATGAGCAGCAGCTCCATGACGCCCTGCTGCGCCTTGTCGGCGACGCCGCTGGTGGCCTGCGTGTTGACCACCATGCCGTCGGCGACCTCGAGGGTGCAGGAGGCCTGTGGCTTCGGCAGCCCGCGCCCGTTGCCGGCGTCGGGGACGTCGACGAGGCACTGGCGGCAGGCGCCGACGGGCTCGAGCAGCGGGTGGTCGCAGAACCGCGGGATCGCGATGCCGACCTGCTCGGCGGCGCGGATCACGAGGGTGCCCTTCGGCACCGCCACGTTGACGCCGTCGATGGTGACGGTGACGAGGTCCACGGCCCCCGGGGTGGCGGGGGTCCGCTCCGGGGTGGTCGTCACGCGCCCACCCCCGCCGTGGCGGCGGCGTCGGACCAGGCGGTCGACGCGGCCGGGGGGAACGAGACGCTCGTCGGCGTGTGCATGGCCGCCTCGAACTCGTCGCGGAAGTAGCGGATCGCCGAGGTGATCGGGCTCGTCGCGCCGTCGCCGAGGGCGCAGAAGGAGCGGCCGAGGATGTTGTCGCAGAGGTCGAGCAGCTTCTCGATGTCGCCCTCCTCCCCCTGGCCGGCGTCGAGGCGGGCCAGGGTCTGCACCAGCCACCACGTGCCCTCGCGGCAGGGCGTGCACTTGCCGCACGACTCGTGCTTGTAGAACTCCGTCCACCGCAGCACGCAGCGGACCACCGACACCGTCTCGTCGAAGATCTGCAGCGCCCGCGTGCCGAGCATCGACCCCGCGCCGCCGACCGACTCGTAGTCGAGCGGCACGTCGAGGTGCTCCTCGGTGAGCAGCGGCGTGCTCGACCCGCCCGGGGTCCAGAACTTCAGGCGGTGGCCCTCCCGGATCCCGCCGGCGAGGTCGATGAGCTCGCGCAGCGTGATGCCGAGGGGCGCCTCGTACTGCCCGGGGTTCCGCACGTGCCCTGAGAGCGAGTAGATGACGAAGCCCTTCGACTTCTCCGTGCCGAGCGAGGCGAACCAGTCGGCGCCGTTGCGGATGATCGCGGGCACCGACGCGATCGACTCGACGTTGTTGATGACGGTCGGGCTCGCGTAGAGACCTGCGACCGCGGGGAACGGGGGCCGCAGCCGGGGCTGGCCGCGGCGGCCCTCGAGCGAGTCGAGCAGCGCCGTCTCCTCGCCGCAGATGTACGCCCCCGCCCCGGCGTGCACGACGAGGTCGAGGTCGTAGCCCGAGCCGTGGATGTCCCGGCCCAGGTGGCCCGCCAGGTAGGCCTCCTGCACGGCGCGCTGCAGGCGCCGCACGACGTGGAGCACCTCGCCGCGCACGTAGATGAACGCGTGGTGGGCGCGGATGGCGTACGACGCGAGGATGACGCCCTCCACGAGCGTGTGGGGGCTCGCCATCATGAGCGGGATGTCCTTGCAGGTGCCCGGCTCCGACTCGTCGGCGTTGACGACGAGGTACTTCGGCTTGTCGCCGCCCGGGGCGCTCGGGTCCTGCGGGATGAAGCCCCACTTCATGCCCGTGGGGAAGCCCGCGCCGCCCCGGCCGCGCAGACCGGCGTCCTTCACGGCGGCGACGACCTCGTCGGGCGCCATGCCGAAGGCGACGTCGAGCGCGTCGTACCCGCCCCGCTCGGCGTAGGAGTCCAGCGTCCAGGAGCGCTCGGCGTCCCAGTTGTCGGTGAGCACCGGGGTCAGCGGCGGGATGCTCATGCGTCGTCCTCCTGTGCCTCGTGCTTGCCCTCGTCGAGCTTCGCCTCGGACTCCGCCCGCGACGTGTCGGCCTGCTCGTCGGCCGCCACGGCGGCCGCGTCGTCGGGATCGGTGTCGGTCGCGGCGCCGTGGGACTCGTCCTCGGCGTCGGTGCCGCCGGCGGCGGGGGCCTCCCAGCCGCGCTCGCGAGCGACGCGCAGGCCCGCCAGCGAGGCCGGTCCGGCGGCGGGGCCCTCGTCGGCCCGGTCGTCGGGGAAGCCGGCGAGCACGCGCTCGGCCTGGCGCCACGTGCAGATGGCCGGCCCGCGGGTGGACCGCACCTCGGCACCGGAGCGCAGGTCGTCGACGAGCCGGCGGGCGCTCTCGGGCGTCTGGTTGTCGACGAACTCCCAGTTCACCATCACCACCGGCGCGTAGTCGCAGGCCGCGTTGCACTCGACGTGCTCGAGGCTGACGACCCCGTCGTCGGTGGTCTCGTCGTTGCCGATCCCCAGGTGCTCCTTGAGCGCCGCGAAGATCTCGTCGCCGCCCATGACCGCGCAGAGCGTGTTGGTGCAGACCCCGACGTGGTAGTCGCCGACGAGGCGGCGCTTGTACATCGTGTAGAAGGTCGCGACCCCGCTGACCTCGGCCGGGGTGATGTCGAGGATCTCCGCGCAGGCCTCGATGCCCTCGGGCGTGATCCGGCCCTCCGCGGACTGCACGAGGTGGAGCATCGGGAGCAGGCCCGAGCGGGCCTGCGGGTAGCGCGCGGTGATCTGGCGCAGCTCGTCGAGCGTCTCGGCCGACAGCGTCATCGGTCCACCCCTCCCATGACGGGGTCGATGGAGGCGACGGCCACGATGACGTCGGCGACCATGCCGCCCTCGCTCATCACGCTCGTCGCCTGCAGGTTCGTGAAGGACGGGTCGCGGAAGTGCACGCGGTGCGGCTTCGTGCCGCCGTCGGAGACGACGTGGGCGCCGAGCTCGCCGCGCGGTGACTCGACCGGCACGTAGGCCTGGCCGGGCGGCACGCGGAAGCCCTCCGTGACCAGCTTGAAGTGGTGGATGAGGGCCTCCATCGACTCGCCCATGATGTGGCGGATGTGGTCGAGGCTGTTGCCCTGGCCGTCGGAGCCGATGGAGAGCTGGCTCGGCCACGCGATCTTCTTGTCGGCCACCATCACCGGCGCGCCCTCGAGGCCCTCGAGCCGGGCCACGCACTGCTCGACGATCCGCAGGCTCTCGAACATCTCGTTCATGCGGATGCGGAACCGGCCGTAGGAGTCGGCCGTGTCCCACGTCTGCACGTCGAAGTCGTAGGTCTCGTAGCCGCAGTAGGGCTGGGTCTTGCGGAGGTCCCAGCCGTAGCCCGTCGAGCGGAGCACCGGCCCGGTCAGGCCCAGCGCCAGGCAGCCCTCGAGGTCGAGGTAGCCGACCCCCTCGAGCCGCCCCCGGAAGATCGGGTTGGCGTTGCACAGCGCCGCGATCTCGGGGAGCCGCTTGCGCATGAGGGCGACGAAGTCGCGCACGGCGGCCAGCGAGCCGTCGGGCAGGTCCTGCGCGACACCGCCGGGGCGGATGAACGCGTGGTTCATGCGGAGGCCCGTGATGAGCTCGAACAGGTCGAGCACCTGCTCCCGCTCGCGGAACCCGATCGTCATGACCGTGAGCGCGCCGAGCTCCATGCCACCCGTCGCGATCGCGACGAGGTGGGACGAGATGCGGTTCAGCTCCATGAGCAGCACCCGCATGACCTGCGCCTTCTCGGGCACGTCGTGCTCGATGTCGAGCAGCCGCTCCACGCCCAGCACGTAGGTCGCCTCGTTGAAGAACGGCGACAGGTAGTCCATGCGGGTGCAGAACGTGACGCCCTGCGTCCACGTCCGGTGCTCCATGTTCTTCTCGATGCCCGTGTGCAGGTAGCCGATCCCGCACCGCGCCTCGGTGACCGTCTCCCCCTCGAGCTCGAGGACGAGCCGCAGCACGCCGTGGGTCGACGGGTGCTGCGGGCCCATGTTGACGACGATGCGCTCGGCGTCGAGGCCCTCGCCGACCCCGGAGACGACCTCGTCCCAGTCCTGGCCGGTGACCGTGAAGACGCGTCCCGCGTCGGCGCCCTCGGTGTCGCCGGCGGCCCCCGCGGCGTACGGGTCGCTCGGCCGCCCGCCCTGTGTCGTGGTCATCAGGTGTACGACCTCCGCTGGTCGGGCGGCGGGATCGTCCCGCCCTTGTACTCCACGCCGATCCCGCCGAGCGGGTAGTCCTTGCGCTGCGGGTGGCCGGGCCAGTCGTCCGGCATGAGGATGCGGGTCAGCGCCGGGTGGCCGTCGAAGACGATCCCGAAGAAGTCCCACGTCTCGCGCTCGTGCCAGTCGGCCGTCGGGTAGGTCGCCACGACGCTCGGCACGTGCGGGTCGGCGTCGGGGCAGGTCACCTCGACGCGCACCCGGCGGTTGTGGGTCATCGAGAGCAGGTGGTAGGCCACGTGCAGCTCGGCACCGGTCTCGTCGGGGTGGTGGACGCCGCTGACGCTCGCGCACACCTCGAACCGCAGGTCGGGCTCGTCGCGCAGGGCGCGGGCCGCGGCCGCGAGGTGCTCGCGGTGCACGTGGAGGGTCAGCTCCCCGCGGTGGACGACCACCTGCGCGACCCCGCCGGGCACCGCGGCCTCGAGGGTGTCGACGACCGCGTCGTACCAGCCCCCGAAGGGGCGCTCCGCCGGCGCCGGGAAGACGACGTCGCGGCGCAGCCCGCCGAAGCCGGAGGTGTCGCCGGAGCCGCGGACCCCGAACATGCCGGTACGCCGCGCGCGCACCTCCGCCCCGGGGGCGGCGGCCTCGGCGGCCGCTGGCTCGGGCAGGTGCTCGTCGCTCATCGCAGGAGGCCCTTCTGCTCCTCCGTCGGCACGGCGTTGAGCGCGGCCGTCTCGAGCTCGGTGATCTGCGCGTCGCGCTGGGCGCCGAACTTGGTGTGCTGCACCTGGTCGTGGAGCTTGAGGATGGCGTCGATGAGCATCTCGGGGCGGGGCGGGCAACCAGGGAGGTACATGTCCACCGGGACGACGTGGTCGACGCCCTGCACGATCGCGTAGTTGTTGAACATGCCGCCCGAGCTGGCGCAGACACCCATGGCGAGCACCCACTTGGGCTCGGCCATCTGGTCGTAGATCTGGCGCAGGACGGGCGCCATCTTCTGGCTCACGCGGCCGGCGACGATCATGAGGTCGGCTTGCCGCGGGCTCGCGCGGAAGACCTCCATGCCGTAGCGCGCCAGGTCGTAGCGCGGACCGCCCGTCGTCATCATCTCGATGGCGCAGCAGGCGAGGCCGAACGTCGCCGGCCAGAAGCTGGCCTTGCGCATGTAACCCGCGACGCCCTCCACCGTCGTCAGCAGGACCCCACTGGGGAGCTTCTCCTCGATACCCATCAGATTCCCTCTCGCTGAGCGTCGTGAGATTCGTGGCCTGCCCAGGCGGAGGCCCGAGGCGACCCGGGGTTGGTCGCCGAGGGCCGACAACGCCGGCAGGGTGCGGAGATCACGGCGCTCAGTCCCAGTCGAGGCCGCCGCGGCGCCACTCGTAGGCGTAGGCGAGGGTGATGTTGAACAGGAAGAGGACGACGGCGATGAGCCCGAACCAGGACAGCTGGTCGAAGTAGACCGCCCACGGGACGAGGAACATGATCTCGACGTCGAAGATGATGAAGGTCATCGCGACCGTGTAGTACTTCACCGGGATCCGGCCGCCGCCGAACGGCTGCGGGGTGGGCTCGATGCCGCACTCGTAGGAGTCGAGGCGCGCACGGTTGTAGCGCTTCGGGCCCGTCAGGGTGCTGACCGCGACCGAGAAGACCGCGAAGCCGCCAGCGAGCGCGATCAGTGCGAGCACCGGGGTGTAGAGCTCCACGCGGCCCTCCTTCCGCCAGCCCGCGCAGACGCCGGAGCACCCGCGCAGGGTCGTCGCTCGTGCACTTGTGAAACGGATCACAAAGTGCTGTGGGTCACACCCTAGACCCCGGGTCCGACAGATGCGACCCCCACCCCACAGGCCCTGACCTGCGGATTTAGGGCACGAGGAGCTTGCTTAATTGGGGGTGGGGCCTGCCCGTTCGGGACGTCATGCGTTGCGGTCGCCCGGGGCGCCGGGGTGCATGACGTCCGGCGGGGGTGGGCGGGGCCAGTCGTGGCGGGACCCACCCCGGCCGCGGGACGTCGTACGCCGCGGTCGCCGGGGCCACCGGAACGCATGACGTCCGGCGGGGAGGGGCGGGGCCGCCCGCGGTCGTGGTGCCCCGCCGCCACTTTCCGGAGGCCTCCCACCACGACCGGGAAGGTGCGGCGGATCAGGGCGGCGCCAAGGCGGATCAGCCCGACGAGGGTCCGGAACTGTGCGGCTGCGACGCGCCCGACCGCGGGCGAGGCCCACCAACCGCACATTTTGGGCGACCCAGCGTCGAGCCCGGCCCGGGCGAGCCGGCCCGGGCGAGCCGCGCGACGTCGTACGCCGCGGTCGCCGGCACCACCGGACCGCATGACGTCCGGCGGGGAGGGGCGGGCCCCGGCTCGTGTAACGCGGTGTTACTGCTACTGCCCGGGCGGTCGACTACGTGTGAAGTAGCCCGGACACCGCGTTACACGGGGCGGGGCAGGCGCGGGCGCGGGCGCAGCGAGGAGGCGGGCCAGACTCAGGCGGTGGCGCGGTGCAGCGCCACGATGCCGCCCGAGAGGTTGCGCCACTCGACGCCGGTCCAGCCGGCCTCGGTGACGAGCTTCGCGAGCCCGGCCTGGTCGGGCCAGGCGCGGATGGACTCCGCGAGGTAGACGTAGGCGTCGGGCGAGGACGACACCGCCTCGGCGACGGGCGGGAGCGCGCGCATGAGGTACTCGACGTACACCGTGCGGAACGGCGCCCACGTCGGGTGGGAGAACTCGCAGATCACGAGGGTGCCGCCGGGACGCGTCACCCGGTGCATCTCGGCGAGCGCGGCCGCGGTGTCGACCACGTTGCGCAGGCCGAAGGAGATGGTGACGGCGTCGAAGGAGTCGTCGGCGAACGGCAGGTTCGTCGCGTCGCCCGCCACGAAGGGCAGGTGCGGGCGGTTGGCCTTGCCGACCTGCAGCATGCCGAGCGAGAAGTCGCAGGGCACGACGACGGCGCCGGCGGAGACGAAGGGCGCGCTCGACGTGCCGGTGCCGGCCGCGAGGTCGAGCACCAGGTCGCCGGGCTTCGGGTCGATCGCCCGGTGCACGTCGCGGCGCCAGCGCCGGTCCTGCCCGAGGGACAGCACGTCGTTGGTGACGTCGTAGCGCTTCGCGACGGCGTCGAACATGCGCCGCACGTCGGAGGGTTGCTTGTCGAGCTCAGCGCGGGCCACGGGACGCAGCCTACGTGGCCACGGCATGCAACCCGCCGGGCGGCCACGGCGTCATCTCCTCGGACGGCCATCGGGGCCGTGGCGGACGAGGAGTAGCGGTATGAGGATCCTGCGAGGCGTGCTGGTCACCCTGCTGGCGTTGTGCGTGACGAGCGGGCTGGCGGTGGCGGTCGGGTACGCCGGCGTGACCTACCGCGCGGAGGCCGAGCACCGGGCGGCGACCGCGCCGACCCCCGCACCGACGACCAGCAGCCCGGCCACCACCCCGACGCCGGAGCCGGCCCCCGCCCCGACACCGGAGCCGGAGCCCGAGCCGGAGCCCGAGCTGGTGCCCGGCCCCGCCCTGTACGCCGCGGGCGACAGCGGCGACGAGGTGCGCGACCTGCAGGCGCGGCTGGTGCAGATCGACTGGCTGCCGTCGGTGAGCGGCGCGTACGACGCGGCGACCGTCGCCGCCGTCGAGGGCTTCCAGGCCAAGCGGGGCTTCCCCGTCACAGGCGAGGTGGACGAGCGCACGCTGGAGAAGGTGCACGCGATGACCGGGCCGCCGACGTACGAGGAGATGCACAACATCGTGCCGGAGCCCGGCGCGCTCGACGCGCGGTGCCGGACGGGGCGGGTGCTCTGCGTCGACAAGTCCACGCGGACGCTGCGCTGGGTGGTCGACGGCCAGGTGCTGCAGACCTTCGACGTGCGGTTCGGCCGCGAGGGCATGGAGACCCGCGAGGGCGCCTTCCGGGTGGAGCGCAAGAGCCGCGACCACGTGTCGTCGATCTACGACACGTCGATGCCGTTCGCGATGTTCTTCTCGGGCGGCCAGGCGGTGCACTACTCGCCGGACTTCGCGGCGAACGGCTACAACGGGGCCTCGCACGGGTGCGTGAACGTGCGCGACCGGGACGGCATCGCGGCCCTGTTCGACCAGGTGCGCGTCGGCGACGGGGTCGTCGTCTACTGGTCCTGACGGCGACGGCGACCCGCGCGCCTCAGGCGGCGGGACCGTCCAGCCCGGCCCAGAGCTCGTCGGTGAGGTCGGCGACCTGCTGGCCGCTGGCCCCGGAGAGCACGAAGACGCGGATGGTGAGGTCCGCGGAGGTGCGCCGGCACTGCATCTCCTGCACCTGCGGCGTCGGGGAGACCTCGCCGGCGATGACGTCGAGCACGCAGTCGACGTCATCGAAGCTCTGCAGCAGCAGCCGGGCCTCGCCGGACGCCGGGTCCGCCAGCGTGGCGGGGACGAGCGGGCCGTCGGGACCGCGGTAGGCCTGGACCGCGACGAGCGTCTGCGTGTCGGGGACGACGTAGCGGTCGGCGTCGGTGGCGACGCCGGCCGCCGACGCCAGCTGGTCGTCGGCGTAGGCCCACGCCGCGTCGATCTCCGCCACCGTCTGCTGCTGCTCCGGCGGCAGGGTCGAGGGATCGACGCTGCGCGTCAGCGACACCCAGTCGCCGGCGACGACGGGGAGCTCGAGCGGCGTGCTCGGGTCGACGGCCGCACCGCCCTCCGCGCCGGCGCCGTCCGCGGGGTCGTCCTCGTCCACGACCGCGGGCAGCGCGGCGGCCAGTCCGACGAGGAGGAGCAGGGCCACGATCCCGCCGAGCACCGCGCGGAGCGTGGCGGCGGCGGTGAGACGGGCGACGGGGCGGCGGTCAGGAGCGGGCACGAGGTGTGACGGTAGCAACGTCCGCAGGTTCGGGGCGCCGGTTGCCGGCCAGTAATGTGGAGACGATGACCAGCAGCGCCTCCGAGCCCGGCACCACGACCGCCGGCACGGTTTCCCTCGTCGCCCGCACGGTGCCCCTCGACGGCACGCCGGGCGACCTCGTCGACCTGCTCCCCGCCGACGCGCCCCTCGCGTGGGTGCGGGCCGGGGACGGCATCGTCGGGTGGGGCGTGGCCGCGGAGGTCACCACGAGCGGCGCCGACCGCTTCGCCGACGCCGAGGCCTGGTGGGCGTCGCTGACGTCCCGGGCCGTCGTGCGCGACGACGTCGGGCTGCCCGGCACCGGGCTGGTCGCCTTCGGGTCGTTCGCGTTCGCGGACGCCCCCGGCACCTCCACCCTCGTCGTGCCGCGGGTCGTCGTCGGCCAGCGCGGCGGACGACGGTGGCTCACCACGATCGGCCACGACACCATCGGCTCCCCCGCGCTGCGGCTCGCCGAGCCCCCCGCGGCGCCGACGGGACTGCGCTTCACGGGCGGCGGGCTGGCCGACGACGCCTGGCAGGCCGCGGTGGCCGACGCCGTCGCGCGGATCGACGCCGGCGAGCTGGAGAAGGTGGTGCTGGCCCGCGACGTGGTCGCCGAGACCGACGAGCCGGTGGACGTCCGGTGGCCGCTGCGGCGTCTCGCCGCGGCGTACTCCTCCTGCTGGACCTTCCACGTGGACGGCCTGTTCGGTGCGACGCCGGAGATGCTCGTGCGGCGCGAGCGCGGCCTCGTCACGTCCCGCGTGCTCGCCGGCACCATCCGCCGCACCGGTGACGACGTCCGCGACGCCGGCCTCGCCGGCGAGCTGGCGCGGTCGTCGAAGGACCTGGAGGAGCACGAGTACGCCGTGCGCTCGGTCGCCGACGCCCTGGAGCCGCACTGCTCGTCGATGAACGTGCCCGAGTCGCCGTTCGTGCTCCACCTGCCCAACGTCATGCACCTGGCCACGGACGTGAACGGCGTCGTCCCCGACGAGGCCACGACGACGTCGCTCGGCCTCGCCGCGTCGCTGCACCCGTCCGCCGCCGTCGGCGGCACGCCCACGCCCGCTGCGACGGCCCTCATCGCGGAGCTCGAGGGCATGACCCGCGGCCGCTACGCCGGGCCCGTCGGCTGGATGGACGCCAGCGGCGACGGCGAGTGGGGCATCGCCCTGCGCTCGGCGCAGGTCGTGGCGCCCGACCCCGCGACGGGACGCGGCCGCGTGCGCCTCTTCGCCGGCTGCGGCATCGTGGCCGGGTCCGACCCCGCGGACGAGCTCGCCGAGAGCCAGGCGAAGCTCGAGCCCGTGCGGCACGCGCTCGACGCCTGAGCCCTCCCACCCCCTGAACGCGGTCGTGGCCCCAGCGCCACGTCTTCCGGGGCGCTGGGGCCACGAGTGGCTCCGACGAGGCGGGTCAGGCGCGCGAGTGGCGCAGCATGTCCTCGCGGGGCACGACCTTGATGCGCTCGCGACCGTCGGCCTCGCCGAGGGAGACCTCGTGGGCGTCGAGGCGGATCCAGTCGTCCCACGTCGTGAAGTCGACGCCACGCTCGGTGAGGTGGCGCTCGACGGCCTCGGGGGCGGCCTGCTCCGGCGCGGGCGTGGTCTCGAGGTCGGCGATCAGGTTGCTGATCGTCTCCGCGGCGTCGGACTTGGTGTGGCCGATGAGGCCCACGGGACCGCGCTTGACCCAGCCGGTGCAGTAGGTGCCCGGCACGTGCTGGCCGTCGAGGTCGAGCACGCGACCGCCGGCGTTGGGGATCACGTGGTCGGTGTCGTCGAAGGGCACCTCGGGCAGGGCCGAGCTGCGGTAGCCCACGGCCCGGTAGACGGCCTGCACGGGGGTGTCGACGAACTCGCCGGTGCCGACCGCGTTGCCCGTGCCGTCGAGCTCGGTGCGCTCGGTGCGGATCGCCACGACCTTGCCGTCCTCGCCGAGGACCTCGACGGGGTTGTGGCACATGTGGATGTGGATGCGGTGGGGAGCGCCGGTGGGCTCGGCCTCGGCGTACTTCAGCAGGGTGTCGACGACGAGCCGCACGCTCTTGGTCTTCTGGATCGCGGCCTGGCCGGCGTCGTCGATCTGGAAGTCCTCCTCGTCGACGACGACGTCGATGCTCGGCGAGTGCGACAGCTCGCGCAGCTCCATCGGCGAGAACTTGATCTGCGCCGGGCCGCGGCGGGCGAAGACGTGGACCTCGGTCGCCTTGTTGGCCTTGAGGCCCTGGTAGACGTTGTCCGCGATCTCGGTCGTCAGCTGCTCGTCGGCCGGCTTGGCCAGCATGCGCGCGACGTCGAGCGCCACGTTCCCGGCGCCGATGACCGCGACCGACTCAGCCGTCAGCGGCCAGTCGCGCGGGTAGTCGGGGTGGCCGTCGAACCACGAGACGAAGTCGGCCGCGCCGAAGCTGCCCTCGAGGTCGATGCCCGGGATGTCGAGGTCGCGGTCGAAGATCGCGCCCGTGGCGAAGACGACCGCGTCGTAGAACTGACGCAGGTCCTCCAGCTTCACGTCGGTGCCGAAGTCGACGTTGCCGAAGAACCGGATCTCGTCCTTCGAGAGCACGCGGCGCAGCGCCTTGATGATCTCCTTGATCCGCGGGTGGTCGGGCGCCACGCCGTAGCGGACCAGACCGTAGGGTGCGGGCAGCCGGTCGAAGACGTCGACGGACGCTGCCTCGTACTCCTTCGTCAGGATGTCCGCGGCGTAGATGCCAGCGGGACCGGCACCGACGACGGCAACACGGATGGGACGCACAGTTCTTCCTCCAGACGGAACACGGGGTTAGGCCAGGCTAACTACCGACTGGTCATTGTCCCAGCCGAGACCGTGCGATGCGGGTCACGTCCACGGGGCGGACCCCGGGGACGTGACCCGCCGTCGGGCCGTTCCTCAGAGCGCGATGTTGACGGCCTTCACCTGGGTGTAGAGGTCGAGCGCCTCCGCGCCGAGCTCACGGCCCCAGCCGGACTGCTTGTAGCCGCCGAACGGCAGGCCGGCGTCGAAGGCGTGGAAGGTGTTGACCCACACCTGACCGGCCTTCAGGCGCCCCGCGACGCGGTGCGCACGGCTCAGGTCCGACGTCCAGAGGCCGGCGGCCAGGCCGTAGATGCTGTCGTTGGCCGCCGCCACGACCTCGTCCTCGTCGCTGAAGCGGATCGCCACCGCGACGGGCCCGAAGATCTCCTCCCGCACGATGGACATGTCGGGGGTGGCGTCGACGAACACCGTCGCCTGCACGTAGTAGCCCGAGTCGCCGACGCGCTCGCCACCCACGAGCACCCGGGCGCCGTCCGCCTTGCCCGCCGCGAGGTAGCCCGCCACGCGGTCGAGCTGCTCCTGCGACACGAGCGGCGTGATGACGGACGCGGGGTCGCTGCCCGGGCCCACCTGCAGCTGGCCCACCGCATCGGCGAGCGCGGCCGTGAACGCGTCGTACACGTCCTCGTGGACGAAGACGCGCGTGCCGGACTCGCAGGCCTGGCCCGAGTTGAAGGTGAAGCCCATGATCGTGCCGGCCACGGCCGCGGGGATGTCGGCGTCAGCGAAGACGATGTTGGGCGACTTGCCGCCCAGCTCGAGCGAGACCTTCTTGAGGTTGCCCTGCGCCGCCTCGACGATCTTCTTCCCGACCTCGGTCGAGCCCGTGAAGGCCACCTTGTCGACGTCGTCGTGCGCCGAGATCGCCGCACCCGTCTCCCCCGCCCCGGTGACGATGTTGACGACACCCGCGGGCACACCCGCCTCGAGGAGCAGCTGACCGAGGTAGAGTGCCGTCAGCGGCGTCTGCTCCGCCGGCTTGAGCACGACGGTGTTGCCCGTCGCGAGCGCCGGCCCGAGCTTCCACGCCGCCATGAGGATCGGGAAGTTCCACGGGATGATCTGGCCGCAGACGCCGACCGGCTCGCGCCGGGTGTAGGCGTGGAACTCCTGCCCGGGGTCGGCCAGCAGCATCGACGGCGCGTTGGTCGTGCCCGTGAGCTTGGTCGGCCAGCCCGCGTAGTAGCGGAAGCACTCGGCGGCGAAGCGCACGTCCGCGACCTGCGCGATGGTCGCCGACTTGCCGTTGTCGAGGGACTCCAGCTCGGCGAGGTCGGCCGCGTGCTCCTCGATGAGGTCGGCGATCCTCCAGATGATGCGCTCGCGGGCGTTCGGGCGCATCCGCACCCACGCACCGTCGTCGAAGGCGCGGCGCGCGGCGGCGACGGCGCGGTCGACGTCCTCGACGTCCCCCAGCGGCACCGAGGCGAGCACCTCGCCCGTGGCGGGGTCGTGGGTGTCGAAGGTCCGCCCCGACGCGGCGGGGACCCACGCGCCGTCGACGAGCATGCGGACCGGGTTGTTGAGGAACTCCTTGACGCGGGGCGAGCTGATGGTCATGACCGGACTCCTTCGTGGGATGACGAGACGCACGTCACGCTAGGAACGCCCACGGCCCCGAGGTGTCCAGTCTCTGAACACCTCGCGGGTCCGGACCGGGGGGCCGGGAGGGCTGTCCAGTTCCTGAACACTCCGCTCCGACCTGCGCTGCCAGTGTGGTCCGCGTCACTACGAGCAGAGGAGCACCATGAAGACCAAGGCAGCGGTCGTCATCGAAGCAGGCAAGCCCATCGAGATCGAGGAGCTCGACCTCGACGGTCCCCGCGAGGGCGAGGTGCTCATCCGCTACCTCTACGGCGGGCTGTGCCACTCCGACGTCCACATCGCGCACGGCGACCTCGAGGCGCGCCTGCCCATGGTGCTCGGCCACGAGGGCGCCGGCATCATCGAGGAGGTCGGCCCCGGCGTCACGCGCGTCAAGCCCGGCGACCACGTCGTCTGCTCGTTCATCCCCAACTGCGGCACGTGTCGCTACTGCGCCAACGGCCAGCAGTCGATCTGCGACATGGGGGCCACGATCCTCGAGGGCTACCTCCCGGGCGACCGGTTCCCGATCACCGGACCCCGCGGCCAGTACGGCGCGATGTGCATGCTCGGCACCTTCAGCCAGTACGGCGTCATCCACCAGAACTCGTGCGTGAAGGTCGACGACGACCTGCCGCTCGACAAGGCCGTGCTCGTCGGCTGCGGCGTGCCCACCGGGTGGGGGGCGGCGGTCAACACGGCCGACGTCAAGGCCGGCCAGACGGTGGTGGTCGCGGGCATCGGCGGCATCGGCATCAACGCCGTGCAGGGTGCCGCGCTCGCCGGCGCCAAGAACGTCATCGCGATCGACCCGCTCCCCAACAAGCGGGAGAAGGCGATGGAGCTCGGCGCGACCCACGCGTTCGCGAGCGCCGAGGAGGCGATGGAGACCATCACGAACCTCACGCGCGGCCAGATGGCGGACTCCGCGATCCTGACCCCCGGCCTGATGACGTCCGAGATCGTCGAGGGCGGCTTCAACGCGGTCGGCAAGGGCGGCAAGGTCGTGCTGACCGGCCTCAACAAGCTGGAGGAGGCCACCATCCAGCTGTCGGGCTCGGTGCTGACGCTGTTCCGCAAGCAGGTGCTCGGCAGCCTGTTCGGCGACTGCAACCCGACGGTCGACATCCCGCGGATCCTGGGCCTCTACCAGTCCGGCGACCTCAAGCTCGACGAGCTGATCACCAAGACGTACACGCTGGAGCAGGTCAACGAGGGCTACGACGACCTCCTCAACGGCAAGAACGTGCGCGGCGTGCTCGTGCACGACCACTCGTGAGCCTGCCGCTCACCTCCTCCGCCGCCCCGACGGTCGCCGCGCAGGTCGCGGCGGCCGTCGTCGGCCGCGAGCGGGAGACCGAGCTGCTCGAGGCCGCCCTCGCCGCCGGCGCCGACGTCGTGCTCGAGGGCCCGCCCGGCACGGGCAAGAGCACCCTCCTGCGGGCCGTCGCGACGGCCCGCAGCACCACCTTCGTGCTCGTCGAGGGCAACGCCGAGCTCACGCCGGCGCGGGTCGTCGGCCAGTTCGACCCCGCCCAGGTGCTCGAGAAGGGCTACTGCGCCGAGATCTTCGTCGACGGGCCGCTGCTCGTCGCGATGCGCACGGGCGGGCTCTTCTACGTCGAAGAGCTCAACCGGGTGCCCGAGGAGACCCTCAACACGCTCCTCGCCGTCATGTCGGAGCGCGAGATCGTCGTGCCCCGCCTCGGGACGGTCACCGCGGAGCCCGGCTTCGCGGTCGTCGCGGCGATGAACCCGTACGACGCGGTGGGGACCGCCCGGGTCTCCGGCGCCGTCTACGACCGGACCTGCCGGATCGCCATGGACTACCAGTCCGCCGAGGCCGAGGCGCAGATCGTGCTGACCCGCGCCACGGCACCGGCGCTGCCCCGGGCCTGGGCGGACCGGGTGGTCGACCTCGTGCGCCGCACCCGGTCCCACGCGGACCTCCGCGTGGGGTCGTCGGTGCGCGGCGCCATCGACCTGGGTGGGCTCGCCCACCACCTCGCGGCAGCGCGCGGCCGGGCCGTCGACGACTGGCACGTCGGGCTCGACGCCGCCCTGGTCGCGCTCAGCGGCCGCGTGCGCATCGACGACGGTGCGGGCCGACGGGCCGAGGAGATCATCGAGGAGCTCTACCGCGACGTCTTCGGCGCTCCGCCCTCGAGCGACGACGGCGACGGCGGCTCCGGCGAGGAGGACCGGTCGCCGGGGGAACGCTGAGCCCGCCCCCCACCGGGGCGGGCACCCCCAGCCCGGCCGCGTCCGCCGGCACAGCTCCACCTGACGGCCCACCCCGCCGGTCGGGGCGACAGCCGACCGTGCCGCGGAGCCAGCTCGAGCAGCACCCCCGCTTCACCGAGCTCTCCCCGGAGGTCGGCGAGATCGACCTGGAGGCCCTCGAGCAGGCTGCTGCCGAGGACCCCGACGACACGCTGCCCCTGCTGATGCTGATGGCCCGCGCGACCGACGTGTCCCTCCGTCGCCGGGTGCGTTCGCTGGCGCCGCGGCTGGTGCTCGAGCGCGCCCGCACCGGGATGCGCGGTGGTGCCGGCGTCGCCCGCCTGCGCGCCGTACCCGCCGACCGGGCGGGCGACCTCGACGTCGACGCGTCGCTGGACGCCGTGCTCGACGCCCGCGCCGTACGGCGGGTGCCCGACCTCGCCGACCTGCGAGGCCTGGCGTGGGAGCGCCCCCGCGCGGCCGTCTGCCTCCTGCTGGACCGGTCGGGCTCGATGGAGGGACGCCAGCTGGCGACCGCGGCGCTCGCCGCGGCGGCGTGCGCCCTGCACGCCACCCACGCGGGGAGCGAGATCGCCGTCGTCGCGTTCGACAGCCGTGCCGAGGTGCTGCAGCCGATGGGCGCCGCACCGGTGCCCGACCGCGTCGTGGACCGGGTGATCGGCCTGCGCGGTCACGGCGTCACGTCGCTCGACGCGGCGCTGCGGGCCGCGGCGGCGCAGCACCTCCGCTCGACGGCGCCCCGCCGGGTCACCCTGCTGCTCTCCGACTGCCGCGTCACCGACGACGTCGACCCCACGGCTGCGGCGCGGGGCATCGAGGACCTCCGCATCGTCGCGCCGGCCGAGGACGACGAGCAGGCCCGGGCGTTCGCCCGCGCCGCCGGCGGCCGGGTCGCCACGCTCGCCACCCTGCGGGACCTGCCGCGGACGCTGGAGACGCTGCTCGACTAGGCCCCCGCGGGTTGCCACCGCTCGACCATCGCGACGAAGCGGGCGGCCGCCTCGCGCCGTACGTCGTCGCGGGGGACGGTGGGGAGCACCGGGTCGGGGGCGCGGGAGACGATCCCGGCGACGTACGCCGCGAGCGGGGCCGGCACCGGCGCCGTGCCGACCTCCCGGGTGACGGCCTTGCGGGCGACGACGTCGGCGAGGACCTCGCGGACGACCAGCGGTGGGTCGGTCTCGGCCAGCAGCTCGTCGAGCCGCATCGGCGGCACCCCGTCGTGGAGCTCGAGCCAGCGCAGCGCGAGCACGGAGCGGGTCGCGTAGAGCACCTTCTTCAACCGCACCGGCTGGCCCTCCGCGGTGCGCGTCGGGTCCCACTGGTTGCGACCGACGTGGAGGTAGTGCCGCGCGGTGGCCGCCCGGTCCCCGCTCACGCGGAGCACGTCGGTCAGCGCGGCGGCGAAGGCGGGGTCGCCGCCGTACACGATGGGGCTGCGCAGCCACTCCCCGACGACGGCGTTGCCGCGGACGGCCAGCTGGACGGCCTTGACGAGGTCCCACCCGTTGACGTCGAGCACCGGGTCGAGCGGCGTCTCGATGACGTCGCGCGGGCGCCAGGGCGAGAGGTAGTCGGCCCGCGGCCGCACGAAGACGAAGCGGCAGTCGTAGTCGCTGTCGGGCGACGGGAAGCCCCACGCCCGGCTGCCGCTCTCGATCGCCCACGGCACCGCGACCCCGTGGTCGGCGGCGACACCCGCGAGGCGGGCGTCGATGGCGGCCACGACGGCCGGGTCCATGCCGGTGGGGCCGTCGAGCGGGACCGCCCGGTGCCAGGCGCTCACGTCAGTCGAGGTCGGCGCCGTCGGCGAGCCGCACCCACTCCTGGTCGTCGCCGAGGAGGCGCCGGAAGTGCTGGTCGGCCATGCCGAGGCCGAGGTCGGAGTAGACCCGGTCGTGGATCGCGAGGCTGCGCGGCGCCCCGACCGCGCGGGCGAAGTCGACGGCCTCGCCGATCTTCAGCCACGGCGCGCAGACCGGGGCCAGGAGCAGGTCGACGGGCTCGTCGGGCCCGGTCAGGGCGTCGCCGGGGTGGAACACGCGCTGGTCGCCGAGCTCGAGCAGGTAGCCCGAGTTGTCGAAGCGGTCGTAGTCGGGGTGGATCACCGCGTGCTTCTCGCCGACGGCGCGCACGGGCACACCGACGTCGAAGGTCTCACCGGGGCGCACCACGGTCACGCGCTCGCTCACGTCGGGCGCGACCTCGGCGATGGCGCGCGCGACCGCCGCGATGGTGAAGACGGGCGCGTCGGTCGCGCGCAGGTGGTCGACGGTGACGTGGTCGGCGTGCTCGTGGGTGATGAGCACGGCCGTGGCGCCCTCGACGGCCTCGCGCTGGGTGAACGACCCGGGGTCGAGGACGAGCACGTGGTCGTCGTGGGCGATCCGCACGCAGGCGTGGCCGAACTTCGTGAGGCGCATGGCCCCACGGTAGTCCGCGGCACCGTCCGTTCACCTGGCCTCTCCACAGTGTCCCGGTGACCACCCTCATGCAGCGTCGGCTCGGGCTCGGCGACGCCACCGTCGTCGGCGTCTCGGCCATGGTCGGCGCCGGCGCCTTCACGGTGCTCGCCCCGGCCGCGGCCGCCGCCGGCTCGGGCGGCGGGCTGCTGCTGGCGCTCGCCGTCGTCGCCGTCGTCGCGTGGTGCAACGCCTCGTCGTCGGCGCGGCTCGCGGCCGTGCACCCGGCCGCGGGCGGCACCTACGTCTACGGGCGGCGGGAGCTGGGGGCGTGGTGGGGGTACGCCGCCGGCTGGTGCTTCGTCGTCGGCAAGACCGCGAGCTGCGCGGCGATGGCGACGGCGTTCGCGGCCTACGCCGTGCCCGCCGACGCCCCCGAGCCCGTACGCCGCGGGATCGCCGCCGTCGTGGTCCTCGGCCTGACGCTGGTCACGGTCCGGGGAGTCACCCGCACGGCGCACGTCGCCCGCGTGATCCTCGCGGTCGCGCTGCTCGGTCTCCTCGTGACGGTCGGCGTCGGGCTCGCGTCCTCCGGCGGCGGATCACTGTCGTCGCAGCTGGCCGCCGGCGGAGCCGACGCGCTCGGGGTCGCTCAGGCCGCCGGGCTGCTGTTCTTCGCGTTCGCGGGCTACGCCCGCGTCGCGACGCTCGGCGAGGAGGTGCGGGACCCCGAGCGCACCATCCCGCGGGCCATCACGATCGCGTTCGTGGTGGTGCTGGGGCTCTACGTGCTCCTGGCGCTGGCGTTGCTGCACGGCCTCGGCTCCGATCGGCTCGCCGGTTCGGTCGCGCCGCTGCGGGAGCTCGTCGACCTGCGGGGGCCGGCGTGGGCGGTGCCGATCGTCGTCGTCGGCGCCGGCGCCGCTGCCCTCGGTGCCCTGCTCGCGCTCCTCGGCGGCATCGGACGCACCACCCTCGCGATGGCCCGCGACGGCGAGCTGCCGCGCCCGCTGGCGGCGCTGCACG
The DNA here is from genome assembly GCF_010686755.1 of Nocardioides zeae. Classification (GTDB taxonomy): domain Bacteria; phylum Actinomycetota; class Actinomycetes; order Propionibacteriales; family Nocardioidaceae; genus Nocardioides; species Nocardioides zeae. Next base: position 68,651 of record NZ_JAAGXA010000003.1, read on the forward strand.
CGACGTACGACGTCCCCCACCGCGCGCAGCTCCTCGTCGGGGCCGTCGTGGTCGTGCTCGTGCTCAGCGTGGACCTGCGCACCGCGGTCGGGTTCAGCTCGTTCGGCGTGCTGCTCTACTACCTCGTCGCCAACGTGGCGGCGGTGGCGCTCGCGCGGCGTACCGGCGGGCGCGGGACGGTCGTGGGCGTGCTCGGCGCCGTGGGGTGCGTGGTGCTGGCGGCGCTGCTACCGGTCGCGTCGGTCGTCGCGGGCGCGGCGGTGGTGGCGGTGGGGATGGCGGTGCGCGCCGTACGGCTGCGGGGCGCGCCGGCGGCGTGACACGCTCGTCGGCGTGAGCGACGACTTCATCGACCACGTCCGGGCGCAGGTGCGGTCGCACGGGGTCTTCCTCATCCACGTGCACGAGGACGAGGACGGCCCCGGGTGGACCTACACCGTCGGGCTGCACGCGCTGGGGCATCCGGAGATCGTGCTGTTCGGGCCGGACCAGGAGTCGGCGAAGCTCATGCTCAACGACCTCGCGTTCCGGGTCGTCGATGGCGTCGAGCGGTTCGACGAGCCGGTCGTGATCGAGGGGTACATCGGGAGTCCCTACGAGGTCGCCGTGCTCCCGTTCCCCGCCGAGCAGCACGACGACCACCTCGGCATCGCGATGGGAGTCGCTGGCGAGGAGCTCACAGCCGTGCAGCTCGTGGTGACGGGGCGCGACCACCGGTGGCCGTGGGAGTACGAGACGTTCGGCGACCAGGGGTCGTCGGCGGTGGTCGCGGGGCCGGTGCCGGACATCGCTTCCCTGGCACGCCGCCCGTGGACCGAGCACGTGCACGAGGTCGTGTCCGGGGTGGCCTACGGGACCAGCGCCTACCTCTGCCAGCGGGTGCAGACCGGGGAGGCGCCCGTCCTCGACGTCGTGCACGACCACGACGACAGCTGGCAGCTCCTGTGCGGGGGCCTGCACGCCGGCGAGGCGGCTGGCGACGACGGGATCGCGCTCGGCCTGCTGGGACGGATGGCCGAGCACGACCCGTCGCTGCGCGAGGTGCTCGACCTGCCGCGCGGGTTCGACGCGTCGCGGACGGCCCCGGGCGAGACCTGGACGCGCGCGGCGATGCCGCGTCGCGGGCTGTGGGCGCGGCTGCGCGAGCGGTTCGGTCGACGCTGAGGTCGATGCCCCGCAGGGCATGTGGACGACCGACCCGAGGCCAGCGTCGAGTTGTCACGTACGCAGCGACGCGACCTCACCCGCGCCACGGCGTACATGACAACTCGACGCCCACGCCGCGGCGTACATGACAACTCGGCGCCCCCGACCCGCGCCGTACGACCAAGCTCGACGCTGCTAGCGCTCGACCGCGTGCACCGGGGGCTCGCCGGCGACGTACCGCCGCAGGTTCTCCTCGATGATCCGGAACAGCCGGGGGCGCATGGCCGTCGTGCCGCCCGCGACGTGCGGCGTGATGATCGTGCCGGGCGCGGTCCAGAGCGGGTGGTCGGCGGGCAGCGGCTCGGGGTCGACGACGTCGAGCGCAGCACGCAGCCGGCCGGCCGTGACCTCCGCCAGGAGGGCGTCCGTGTCGACGACCTTGCCGCGGCCCACGTTGACCAGCAGCGCTCCATCCGGCAGCGCGGCCAGGAACACCGCGTCGACCAGGCCCTCCGTGGACGGCGTCAGGGGCGTCACGATGATGACCACGTCGGCGTCGGGCAGCAGGGACGGCAGCTCGTCGACGCCGTGGACCGCGCCGTACGGGCCGGTGCGGGCGGTCGTCGCCACCGGCACGACGTCGCACTCGAAGCCGTCGAGCCGGCGGTGGATCGCCTGGCCGATCGAGCCGTAGCCGATGATGAGCACCCGCCGGTCGGCGACGGAGGGACCGCCGTTGAACTGGTCCCACTCCTGGCGCTGCTGCTGCGCGAACCAACGCGGGAAGTCGCGTTGGGCCGCGAGGAGGAGGCCGAGGGCGAGCTCCGCCGTACCGGGGTCGTGGACCCCCGCCGCGCGGCACAGGGCGACGTCGGCGGGGACGTGTGGGAGCAGCTGGTCGACGCCGGCGCTCGGCGCCTGCACGACCTTCAGCGCGGGCATGCGGGTGACGAGGGCCGGGTCGGCGGGGCCGAAGTACGGCGGCACGTAGAACTCGACCTCGTCGATGCCGTCCGGCTCGTGCTCGCCGTCGTACCGCGCGTAGGTCAGCCCGTCGGGCAACGGCCCGACGACCTCCTCCACCTCGGAGCGGTCGTAGTCCATCCACACCTGAGCCATGCGCCCACCCTAGGCAGGCGCCGGTCAGTCGTCCGCCACGGTGTCGGAGCGGCCGGGCACGTCGCTCGTCGGGTCGCGGTCGGCCTCGGGGTCGACGGGTGCGCGCCACCAGGGGTCGTAGGACTGCTCCGCCTGGTTGACCGCGTCGCCGTCGCCGGCCACCACCCGGCCGATGTTGTAGAGCGACTCGCTGTCGTTGGCGAAGTAGAGACCGTGCTGCTCGACGTCGCGGTGCCAGCCCCGGCTCGGGTCCTCGGCCTCGAAGCGGATGGCGTCGAAGTCGTCGGAGGACGGGTCGAACCCGAGCCGCGCACCGACGCCGTGGTAGCCGCCCTCGCCACCGAGGAAGCCCACGAGGTCGCGGCTGTTGCGCCCGACGTAGACGTCGCCGTCGATGCCGAGCGACTCGGCGGTCGGGTTCTGCACACCCGCACCCGGGCTGCCCAGCAGGACGACGTCGTCGGCGTCCAGGCCGTGGTCCGAGGCCGCGATGGCGGTCGTCGTGGACCCGTAGGAGTGCCCGATCGCCGTCAGGTGGGCGGGGTCGAGGTCGGGGTCCCGGCTCGCCCGCAGGCCTGCGATGTCGTCGGCGAACGCCTCGCCGCCCTCCTCGGCCCGCCCCTGGCTGGCGGTCGCGGGGTCGTAGAAGGCGTCGGGCGCGTCGTACCCCAGCCAGAACATCGACGCGACCGTGCCGTCGACGCCGTTGTAGACCGTCGACTGGTAGGTGTTGATCGCCTCCTGCATGAGGGTGGGCGCGTCCCCCTGGTCGGTCGTGATGCCCGGCACGCGCGCGGCGATGTGGTCGGCGGTGTCGAGGTCGCCGACCCCGATCGCCACGGCACCGTCGCCGCCGTGGGCGGTCGGGTCGTAGAGCCACAGCTGGCCCCCCGGCACCTCGTCGGTGGTCGGGTCGACGTAGGAGTCGGCGTTCTCCAGCGCCGTGCGCGTCGCCTGCGCGTTCTCGAGGTGCCGGCGCTCGTCCTCGCTGAGCGCACCGATCGCGTCCTGCGCCTCGAGGTCGGCGAGGTCGGCGTCGAGGGACACCCGGTTGGCCTGGTCGCGTCCGTCCGCCGGGATGCCGTCGGTCGAGCCGATGACGTCGGGGTACGACGCGATCAGCGCCTCCTGCTGCGCCGCGTCGAGGCCGTTCCACCAGTCGCGGACCTGCTCGGGCGTCGCTCCACTGCCCGGGGCGCCCGGCAGGTCCATCGCCCCGGCCGCAATCGGGTCGACGGTGGCGGGAGCGGTCACCTCGCCCACCTCGTCGAGCCGCCCGAAGGCGTCGCGCATGAGGTTCTCGTTGGCGGTCACGCGCTGCTGCCAGTCGGCGTAGTCGGTCTGGAAGGTGGCGATGGCGCCGTTGAGCTCGGTCGCCCGGTCCTGGAGGGTCCTGATGACGAGAGGGTCGGTCTCGTCCGCCGCCCCGGCGATGTCGTTGAGCAGCGTCTGCCGGGTCGCGACCAGGTGCTGGTGGGTGCTCACCAGGCCGTCGCGCTCCCACCGCAGGTCAGCGAGGGTGTCGGCGTAGGCGAAGCAGGTGCGGGCCACGGCCTGCAGGTTGTCCGTGAGCGTGCGGTGCTGGTTCGCGATCTGGGCGGCCTTCTCGTCGTACGCCGTCCGCGACTCCCCGAACCACGCCACCACCGGCGCGGTCAGCGCGCGCTCCGCGACCACCTCGAACCCCTGGGCGGCGATGGAGGAGAGGTCGCGTCCGAAGGCGTCGGCCTGGCCGGGATCGCCGGTCAGCTCGTCGAGGTCCGCGGTCGCCGCGGGGACCGGCTGGTCGACGCGGATCGTCGTCATCGCGCCTCCCCGACGGAGCCGTCCAGGCCCTCGAACGCCTGGGCGATCTCGGCGTCGGTGCGGTCGACGTCGACCGCCATGGTCGTCAATGCCTCGGCGACGCCGGCGCAGATCTCGACGCTCTCGTCGGCGTACCCCCGCCACGCCTCCACGAACGTCGTCGCTGCCGGGCGCACCGACTCGCCGAACGCGCTGACGCCGAGGTTGCCGAGCCGGGTCCGCACGCCCTGCATGGTGGTGTCCAGCTCGCCCCACCAGGTGGCGGGCGTCCAGATGTCGTCCCACTCGGTGGTCATGCCCCGTCCACCCCCTCGCGGGCGTCGGCGGCTGCGGTGAGGGTCGCGACCGCGTCGGGGCCCACCTCGTGGTCGCCGACCGTGAGCCGCAGGAAGAGCCGGTCGCGGGCGGGCACGTGGACGAGGTCCGCGGCGTACCGCACCCCGGCGGCGACGGCGCTCGCCTGCACGCGGGCCAGCCCCGTCGGCGGGGCGAGCACGTGCCAGGCGAGCGGGCCGGGAGCGCGGAGGCTGTCGTCGGCGGCGGCGAGCACGGTCAGCGCGGCGGTCGCGTCGACGGGGGTCACGACCAGCAGCACCTCGAGGGCCACGGCGCCGCGGGTCCCGCCGGGAGCCCAGCGCACCGTCGTGGTGGTCGGCTCCGGCGCGCCGAAGCCGTCCCACAGCTCGCGCGCCCAGTCCGCGGTACGCCGCGCGACCTCGTCCGGCGGCGCCGGGAGCGGCACGGGCTCGGGCCGGGGCGCCGGCGGCGGCAGCACGACGATGTCGACGTCGGGCAGGCGCTCGCGCAGCGGACGGAAGAACGGTGGCAGCTGCGGTTCGCTCACCCGGACCCGGGTGCCCCGGCCGCGCGGGGGACAAACCCGCGGGCGGCCGGAGCCCCTGGCTACGCGCTCGCGCTCACGTGTCGAACGAGGCGATGTCGATGACGAAGCGGTAGCGCACGTCGGAGGCGATGACGCGCTCCCAGGCCTCGTTGACCTCGTCCACGGTGATCGTCTCGATCTCCGCGCCCAAGCCGTGCTCGGCGCAGAAGTCGAGCATCTCCTGGGTCTCGCGGATGCCGCCGATCTTCGACCCGGCGAGCGTCCGGCGCATGCCGGCCAGCGAGAACGCGCGGAAGCTGTCGGGCTCCTCGGGCAGGCCCACGTTCACCATCGCGCCGTCGAGGCGGAGCATCGACAGGTAGCGGTCGAGCGGCAGGTTCGCCGAGACCGTGTTGACGATGAGGTCGAAGTGACCGCGGAGCTTCTTGAAGGTGTCCTTGTCGGACGTCGCGTAGAAGTGGTCGGCGCCGAGGCGGCGGCCGTCCTCCTCCTTGCTGAGGGTCTGGCTGAGCACGGTGACCTCGGCGCCGAGCGCGGACGCGATCTTCACGCCCATGTGGCCGAGGCCGCCCATGCCGACGATCGCGACGCGCTTGCCGGGACCGGCGCCCCAGTGGTGCAGGGGCGAATAGAGCGTGATGCCCGCGCACAGCAGCGGGGCGGCGACGTCGAGGCCGACGCCCTCGGGGATGCGCAGCACGTAGTCCTCGTCGACGACGATCGAGCGCGAGTACCCGCCCTGGGTCTGCTCCCCGTCGTACCCCTTCGAGTTGTAGGTGCCGACCTCCCCGCGCAGGCAGTACTGCTCCTCCCCCGCCTTGCAGTTCTCGCACTCGCGGCACGAGTCGACGAAGCAGCCGACGCCGACGCGGTCGCCGACCGCGTGGGTGGTGACCGCGTCACCGACCGCGGCGACGACGCCGGCGATCTCGTGACCGGGGGTGAGCGGGAACGACGCCGTGCCCCACTCCTCGCGGGCGGTGTGGATGTCGGAGTGGCAGATGCCGGCGTAGTGGATGTCGATGACGACGTCGTGCGGTCCGGGGTCCCGGCGCTGGATGGTGGAGCGCTCGAAGGGCCGGCCCGCGGCGGTGGTGACCAGGGCGTCGACGGTCTGCGGCAAGGTTTCTCTCCTGGGGTGCACGTCGCGGAGGCGCTCCCCGCGACCGCTCCAGTGAACTACCCGGCTCCACACGGCGCCAGTTCGGCGCGTCGAGCTTGGTCGTACGGCGCGGCGGCGGCGCCGAGTTGTCACGTACGCCGCGGCGCGGGCCTCGAGTTGTCACGTACGCCGTGGTGCGGGTGAGGACGCGTCGCTGCGTACGTGACAACTCGGCGCCGACCTCGGGTCGATCGGCGCAGCATGCCCTCCCCCATCCCGCCCTGGACGAACCGCCTGCGAGCATCACCTCGTGAGCACTCCTGACGATCTCCGCACCCCGGCCGCCGCCCCCGACCGGGAGGCGGCGGCGGTGATGTGGGCGGCGTACGCGGCGGCGTACCCCGAGGCGGTCGCCGCCTGTCCCGACCACACGGTCGAGCACTTCGGCGACTCCGCGCGCCTGGCCGACGAGCTGCTCGGGCTGGTGCTCGCGGGCCGCAAGCGCGCCACGGCCGAGCTGGTCGCCGACTTCGTCGCCCGCGGCGACGGGCTTCCCCGCATCGGCTCGCACTGGATCGCCTGCGACGGCGCGGGCCGGCCTCGTGCGGTGCTGCGCACGACCGAGCTGCGGGTGGGTCCGTTCACGAGCGCCGACGCCGCGTTCGCCGCCGACGAGGGCGAGGACGACCTCAGCCTGGAGAGCTGGCAGCGCGAGCACCGCCGCTACTGGACGCGGGTCAGCGCCGCCCGCGGCGCCGCTTGGTCCGAGGAGCAGGAGATCGTCTTCGAGCGGTTCACCGTCGCCTGGCCGCCCGAGGCGGCGAACCACCCGGCCTGACGCCGGCGAGCCTCAGGCCCCCAGCCCGCGCAGCGCGGTGTCGAGGGCGCGGCGGTTGTCGCGGCGTACGCGCACCTCGACGACCTCCACCCCGCCCGCCGGGGAGGCGAGCGCGTGCTCGAGCTCGGCCACCGACTCGACGCGCCAGTGCGGCGTGCGTGTCGCGGCGCAGAGGCTGGCGAGGTCGACGCCGTGCGGCGTGCCGAAGAGGGTGTCGAAGGCGTCGGCGTGGGCAGGATCGCCCTGCTCGAGCATCGCGAAGATCGAGCCGCCATCGTCGTTGACGATGACGATCGTGAGGTCGGGCTGCTCCTCGCGGGGTCCGAGCACGAGGCCGCCGTGGTCGTGGAGGAACGTCACGTCGCCGACGAGCGCCAGCGCCCGCGACGAGTGGGGGCGCCCGAGCGCGGCGCCGATGGCCGTGGAGACGGTGCCGTCGATCCCCGCGAGGCCGCGGTTGGCGAGCACGAGCCGCCGCTGGCCGGCCGGCGGGACGACGCCCATGAGGTCGAGGTCGCGGATCGGGCTGGAGGCCCCCACGACGAGGAGCCCGCCGGCGGGGAGGGCGCGGGCGACGGCGGCGGCGACCTCGTACGGCGTCGGCTCGCCCTCCGCCGCCACGAGCGCGTCGACGCGTCGGGCCGCAGCCCGGTCGGCCTCCTGCCAGGCGGCCAACCAGGCCGCATCGGCAGGAGACGGGGCATCCGGCGCCGCCACCGCGTCGTGCTCCGCCGTCACCGGGAACGGCCGCCGCGCCCACCGGCCGGCGTGCCGCACGGAGACGACCTCGACGTCCCCGCGCTCGACGAGCCGGGTGATCGGACGGGACAGCGTCGGATGGCCCACCACGACGACCCGCTCCACCTGGGCACCGAGGTCGGTGTCGAGCAGCAGGCGGTAGCAGCGCAGCGCGTTCGGCCCCGTGCGCGCCCCCGAGCTCGGCTCCGCCAGCAAGGGCCACCCGGCGGCCTCGGCGAGCATCCGCGCCGGGGGGCCGGCGTCGTCGCCCGCGACCACGACGGTGCGCGGCCCGGCGGGCAGCACGGGGGCGGACCCCTCGGCGAGCCGCGCGCGGTAGACGTCCGCCGCCCGGGAGCCCGCGATCCGCGGGCCGTCGGGCACGCTGGCCAGCGGGATGTCAGCGGGCGGCCACGGCTCGACCGGCACGAGCGCACCGGACAGCTGCACGTTGAGCTGGAGCGGCCCCGGGCTGCCCGCACCGGGCGCCAGCAGCGCGTCGAGTGCCGGGAGCTCCGCCTCCTCGGCGAGGTCGACGAAGGCCGCCGCGTCGCCGAACATCCGCACCTGGTCGGTCGTCTGCGACGCACCGGTCCCCCGCAGCGAGGCGGGGCGGTCGGCGCTGACGACGACGAGGGGGACGGCGCTGTGGGACGCCTCCAGCACCGCGGGGTGCAGGTTGGCGACGGCGGTGCCCGACGTGCACACCACCGCGGCTCGCGCGCCCACGCGCGTGAGACCGAGCGCCAGGAAGCCGGCGGTGCGCTCGTCGACGCGGGTGTGGAGCCGCAGCCGCCCGGCACGGGCGGCGTCCCAGACGGCGAAGGCGAGCGGCGCGTTGCGCGACCCGGGGGCGAGCACGACCTCGGTGACGCCGGCCCGCAGGAGGGCGGCGACGACACCGCGGGCGAGGCGTACGGCGGTGGGTTCCGTCATGCGCGCGCCTCCGGTCCCCGGACACCCTGGGTCGCCGCGAGCCGCTCCGCCCACCACGCGAACCGGTCGGCGGGCGCCGCGTGCCGAGCGAGCAGCTCCGGATCGGGCACGACGGGCCGCACCGGCAGCAGGCCGTCGACCGGCACCAGCGGGTCGGTCACCACGTCGGCCTCGAACAGCTGCACCGTGGCGAGCCCGCACGCGTGGGGCAGCTCCGGCAGCGCGGCGGCGAGCGCGACCCCGGCGGCGATCCCGACCGACGACTCCAGCGCGGACGACACCACGACGGGCAGGCCGATGTCCTCGGCGATGCGCAGGCAGGCGGCGACCCCGCCGAGGGGCTGCACCTTGAGCACGGCGATGTCGGCGGCCTCGAGGTCCCGCACCCGGTAGGGGTCGGCGGCCCGCCGGATCGACTCGTCGGCGGCGATCGGCACGTCGACGCGGCGCCGTACCGCGGCGAGCTCCTCGACCGTCGCGCACGGCTGCTCGACGTACTCGAGTCCCCCGGCCGCCCGGTCGAGCAGCGGGATCGCGTGCACGGCCTCGTCGACCGACCAGCCGCCGTTGACGTCGATGCGCACGAGGCCGCCCGGGCCCTCCGCGTCGAGCGCGGTGCGCACGGCCTCGACCCGCGCGAGGTCGTCGGCGAGCGCCTGGCCGCGCTCCGCCACCTTCACCTTCGCCGTGCGGCAGCCGCCGGCGGTGACGATGCGGTGCGCGGTCGCCGGGTCGCAGGCGGGGACCGTGACGTTGACGGGCACGGCGTCGCGCACGGGCTCCGGCCAGTCACCGGCGGCCGCCTCGAGCGCGCAGGCGAGCCAGGGGGCGGAGGTGGGGGCGTCGTACTCCGTGAAGGGCGACCACTCCCCCCACCCGGCCGCGTCCTCCGACGCCGTCTCGACCAGCGCGACCTCGCGCACCGTCAGTCCACGGAAGCGTGTGTGCAGCGGCAGGGCCACGACGTGCAGCCTCATCGGGCCGCCCCCTTGCGCAGGCGCACCCGGTCGGTCTTCCCGTTGGGCAGCAGGGGGATCGCGTCGAGCACGACCACGCGGCGCGGCGCCCACGTGCGCGGGTGCTCGGCGACGACCCACGCCCGCAGCGCAGCCGGGTCCAGGGCGGCCCCCGGCCGCGGCGCCACGAAGGCGACCACTGCCTGGCCCCACTCCTCGTCGGGCACGCCCAGCACCTCCGCCTCGGCGACGTCGGGGTGGGCACGCAGGCGTCGGGCGACCGCCGGGGTGGGCACGTTGACGCCCCCCGACACCACCATGTCGTCGAGGCGCCCGAGCAGGGTGAGCCGACCGTCGGCGTCGATGCGCGCCGCGTCCGACGTGCGGAACCACCCGTCGCGGAGCACGTCGGCCGTCAGCTCCGGGTCACCGTCGTAGCCGTCGAACAACGTCGGCCCCGCGACCTCCAGCCGCCCGGTCGCCGTGTCGGTCCGCAGGCGTACGCCGGGGAGCGGCCACCCGTCGTACACGCACCCGCCGGCCGTCTCGGCCGAGCCGTACGTCGCGACGACGCGCACCCCGGCGCCCTCGGCCCGCTCGCGGAGGGCCGGGTCGATGGGGCCGCCCCCGAGGAGCACCGTGTGGAAGCCGCGGAGCGCGGCGGTCGCCGCCGGGTCGTCGAGCAGCCGCAGCAGCTGGGTGGGGACGAGGGACACGAGGTGCGGCACCCCGGGCGTCATCGCCGCCGCGGCCGTCGCGAGGTCGGCGTGGTCGTCGAGCAGCACGGGGCGGCGGCCGGCCGTCAGGGACCGCGCGATCACCTGCACCCCGGCGACGTACGTCGCGGGCAGCGCCAGCAGCCACTGGCCGCGCGCACCGAGCACCTCCGCCGTCGCGGTCCCCGAGGCGAGCACGGCCCGGCGCGAGAGCCGCACGCGCTTGGGGCGGCCCGTCGACCCGGACGTCTCGACGACCAGGGGGTCGGGCTCGGGGTCGGCGGCCAGCCAGGCGGCCAGGGCCCGGACGACCTCCTCGGCGCTGCCGCGCACCGGGCGGAGGGCGGAGGAGGGCACCGGTGCAGGTTACCCACCGGACCCGGTGGGAGGATCAGCGACCATGTCCACCGCCGTCCCCCCGCCGACCCGCGCCACCGCGGCCCACTGGGTCGCCGGAGCCCGCCCCCGCACCCTGCCCGCGGCCATCGCGCCGGTGCTCGCCGGCACCGGTGTCGCGGCGTACGGCGACGCGCTCCACGTCGGCAAGGCGCTGCTCGCCGCGGTCGTCGCGCTGGCGCTGCAGGTGGGCGTGAACTACGCGAACGACTACTCCGACGGGATCCGCGGCACCGACGACGACCGCGTCGGACCGCTGCGCCTCGTCGGCTCCGGCCTGGCGTCGCCCGGTGCGGTGAAGGGCGCGGCCTTCGCCGCGTTCGGCGTGGCCGGCGTGGCGGGCCTCGTGCTCGCCGCCACGACCGCGTGGTGGCTCGTCGCCGCCGGGGCGGTCTGCGTGGTGGCGGCCTGGTTCTACACGGGCGGCTCGCACCCCTACGGCTACCTCGGCCTCGGCGAGGTCATGGTGTTCGTCTTCTTCGGCCTCGTCGCGACCGTCGGCACGACGTTCGTGCAGGTCGGCGCGTTCGAGGGCGACACCCTGCTGCCGAGCCTCTACGCCGGCGCGGGCATCGGCGCCCTGGCCTGCGCGATCCTCGTCGCCAACAACCTGCGCGACGTGCCCACCGACACCGTCGCGGGCAAGCGCACGCTCGCCGTGCGGCTCGGCGAGCAGCGCACGCGCTGGTTCTACGTGCTGCTCGTCGCCGGTGCCGGTGCCGACTTCGTCGCCATCGCCCTGCTGACGACGCCGTGGGTGCTGCTCTCCCTCGTCTTCGTGCCCCCGGCCGCCGGCGCGGCAGGCATCGTCATGCGCGGCGCCCGCGGGCCCGAGCTCATCCCGGTGCTCGCGCGCACCGGCGTCGCGGAGCTGCTCGCCGGCGTGGGCCTGTTCGCGGGCTTCCTCGTCGGCTCCTGACGCGGGGCTGGTTTCGGACGCCTCCTGCGAGGCACCCTGGTCGCCATGTGGTTCGCGATCTTCTGCCTGCTCGTGGTCGGCGGCGTGCTGGCCTACGTCTTCCGGGTGCAGCTGCTGGCCAAGGTGCTGGGCCAGTCCGAGACCCGGATCCGCGGGCACCTCGAGCAGCGCAAGCGGCGCTGACGCGCCGAGCGGGCTCCTGGCTACCGGCGGGGGGCTGCGCCGTCCGCCCGTGTAACGCGGTGTCCGGGCTTCCATGGAGGGGTTGGTGCGTCCATGACGGCGGTCGACGGCTCGCACAGTAGCCCGGACACCGCGTTACACGACGACAGCGGCGGCGGACGTCAGCCGGTCGGGGGCCGCCAGTCCCCCGTCGCGACGAACTCCTCCAGCGCGGCCGTGTACGGCGCGATGTCGAGCCCCTGCGCGGCCAGCCAGTCGTCGTCGTAGTAGGTCGCGGCGTAGCGCTCCCCGCCGTCGCACAGCAGCGTGACGACCGAGCCCGCCCGGCCCTCGGCGCGCATCTGGGCGAGCACCGTCACCGCACCCCACAGCGCCGTGCCCGTCGAGCCGCCCGCGGCGCGACCCGTGACCCGCGTGCACCAGCGCGCCGCGGCCACGGAGGCCGCGTCGGGCACGGTCAGCATCGCGTCGACCACGCCCGGCACGAACGACGGCTCGACCCGCGGGCGCCCGATGCCCTCGATCCGGGAGCGCGCCGTGACGGTGTGGGAGGCGTCGCCCGCGGCGTACCCGCCCGCGAAGGCGGACCCCTCGGGGTCGGCGACGAGCACCTGGGTGTCGTGGCGGCGGTAGCGCACGTAGCGGCCGATGGTGGCCGAGGTGCCGCCCGTGCCGGCGCCGACGACGACCCACGCGGGCACCGGGTGCCGCTCCAGCTCGAGCTGGGAGAAGATCGAGTCGGCGATGTTGTTGTTGCCGCGCCAGTCGGTGGCCCGCTCGGCGTAGGTGAACTGGTCCATGTAGTGCCCGCCCGCGGCCGTCGAGGCGTCGAGGTCGGTGGCGAGGCGTCGGGCCTCGTCGTACACGGCCCCCGGCTCGTCCACGAAGTGGCAGCGGCCGCCGTGGAACTCGATGAGCGCCACCTTCTCCGGCGACGTCGACCGCGGCATCACGGCGACGAAGGGCAGTCCGAGGAGGCGCGCGAAGTAGGCCTCGGAGACCGCCGTCGAGCCCGACGACGCCTCGATGACGGTCGTGCCCTCACGCACCCAGCCGTTGACCAGGGCGTAGAGGAACAGCGAGCGGGCCAGGCGGTGCTTGAGCGAGCCGGTGGGGTGGACCGACTCGTCCTTCAGGTAGAGGTCGACGTCCCAGGCGGGCGGCAGGGGGAACTGGTGGAGGTGGGTGTCGGCGGAGCGGTTGGCGTCGGCCTCGACCCGGCGGACCGCCTCGGCCAGCCAACGCCGGTGAGCCGGGTCGTGGTGGCTGACCAGCTCGGGCACGAGGCTCAGACCTCGTCCTCGTCCTCGCGGCTGCGCGACTTCTCGTAGCTGCTCGAGACCCGCTTGGCGCGGGCGTCGACGCGCTCCGCGAACGCCTCGCGCTGCTCGTCGAGCAGCACGAAGGCGACGATGCCGGAGATCAGCATCGCGATGATGAGCGGCGGCAGCTGGATGAGCGGGCCGGAGCCGACGACGAGCGTCCACACGCCGAGCACGACGGCGTACACCACGACGAAGAGCGCGAGCCGCATGAGCGTGTAGATGACGAACTGCTTCACGGGCCCAGGGTAACGAGGGCGGCGGCCGCCGTGCGCGTCGCGGTCGGCCCGGGCCGTGCCCGGGGGCTGGCTACAGTGAAGGGGTGTTGAAGTTCGCGCTCGTGCTCGCCGTCATCGCGATCGGCGTCTACCTGCTCGTGCGTGCCCTGGAGAAGCGTCGTCCCGGCGGGGGCGGCTCCCCCGCACGGCCCGGCCCGGCGCGGCCGATGGGGCCCGACGACGACCCGGACTTCCTCTGGGACCTCAACAAGAAGGTACGGCGCCCGCGCGGCCCCGCTGCTCCCGAGCCCGCTCCGGATCCGTCGGACCCCGCGGAGCAGGCACCCGACGACCTCTCCGGTCTCGATCCCGACAGCGCGGAGCCACGGCCCGACCGGGGTGACGAGCCGCCGGAGCCGATCCGCTGACCGCTCGACGCCTCCACGGCATCCCGCCCACGGTCTTCTCCGCCATGTCCGCGCTCGCCGTGCGGACCGGCGCGGTGAACCTCGGCCAGGGCTTCCCCGACACCGACGGTCCCGCCTCCGTGCTCGAGCGGGCGCGGACGGCGTTGCTGGAGGGCCGGAACCAGTACGCACCGGGGCGCGGCGTCCCCGAGCTGCGCGAGGCCGTCGCCCGGCACCAGGCCCGCCACCACGGCATCGACCTCGACCCCGAGACCCAGGTGGTCGTCACCACGGGAGCGACGGAGGGCATCGCCAGCGCGGTGCTCGGGCTCGTCGATCCCGGTGACGAGGTGGTGCTGCTCGAGCCGTTCTACGACTCCTACCCCGCGATGCTGCAGATGGCCGGCGCCGTGGTGCGGCCCGTGACGCTCCCGGCACCGTCCTTCCGGCTCGACGTCGACGCGTTGCGGGCGGCCGTGCACGACGGCACCCGTCTCCTCCTGCTCAACACCCCGCACAACCCGACCGGCACCGTGCTCACCGACGCGGAGCTGGCGGTCGTCGCGGAGCTGGCGGTGCGGCACGACGTGGTCGTCGTGACCGACGAGGTCTACGAGCACCTCGTCTTCGACGGACGCCGGCACCGACCGATCGCCACCTTCCCGGGGATGGCCGAGCGCACGCTCACGCTCTCGAGCCTCGGCAAGTCCTGGTCCCTCACCGGCTGGAAGGTCGGCTGGGCCACCGGCCCCGCCCACCTCGTCGACGCCGTGCTCGCGGTCAAGCAGTGGACGACCTTCACCTCCGGCTCCCCGCTGCAACCCGCCGCCGCGCACGCGCTCGACCACGAGGGCGACTTCCCGCTCGCCCTCGCGACCGACCTGCAGCGGCGCCGGGACGTGCTGCTCGACGGCCTCGCCGAGGCCGGGCTCGCGCCGCGGGCCTCCGAGGGCACCTACTTCACCGTCACCGACATCGCGGACCTCGGCTGGAGCGACGGCGCCGCCTTCTGCGCCGCGCTCCCCGAGCGCGCCGGCGTGGTCGCCATCCCGCTGCAGGGGTTCTACGCCGGGGACGCCGGTCGGCACCTCGTGCGGTGGGCGTTCTGCAAGGACGAGGACGTCATCGTCGAGGGACTGCGACGCCTGCGCGGAGCGGAGCTGCGGGCGTAGGTCGGTCGCTCGCGTCGGGAACCTCCGCAGGGGTACGGCGCGTCTGACGCCGAGCGCGCTCGACGGGGCTCGCCGGCTCGCGTGTGCGGAGGGTGGTCGATGGACACGGCGGTGGATCGGCGGCGCCTGGTGCGGGGACTGGTCGCCGTGGGCGTCGCGGCGGTGCTCGTGCTGCTCGTGCTGCTCGGGGTCCTCTGGTGGGGCGGTGCGGCCGGCGGTGACGACCGTGAGGCTGGAGCAGCGACCGCCGGCGCGCCCGCCGAGACTTCCGGAGGGACCCCCGCGACGATGGCGACCGTGACCGGCGAGTGGACGTACGTCACCGTGCCTGACGACGACCCGCGCGAGGGCACCGGACGGATGGTCTTCGAGGACGAGCGCGCCTCCAGCACGCTGACCTGTTCCTACTCCACCGCCGACATGGTGTGGGGCCCCGACGGTGCACTGCGGTTCGAGCAGGTGCTCAGCGCGCGGACCGTCTGCATGACCCGCGACGGCGAGCCCCTCCCCGGTCCTGACCTGCTGGCCGTCCGCAGCGCCGTGCTGGTCGACGGCATCCTCCACCTGCGTGACGCCGCCGGGGCGACGGTGGTGGAGCTGCGCCGTACGGACGCCGCCGCGGGGGCCAGCGCCGCGGTCGACGGCACCTGGGTCGTCGAGCGCGTCGTGGGCGAGGAGCTGCCGCACGCGGGCGACGCCCGCATCACGATCGCTGCTGACGCCCTTCGCGGCGTCGACGTGTGCAACTCCGTGGGCGGCGAGGTTGTCCGCGGCGACGACGGCGCACTCCGCTTCGGGCGGGTGGTCACCACGCTCGTCGGGTGCGGCACCCGGTTCGGGCAGACCCTGGTCGACACCCGCTCCGCCGAGGTCCGAGATGGAGACGAGCTGGTGCTGCGCGCGGGGGACGGTACGACGCTGGCGGAGCTCCGCCGCGTCCACCTCCCCGAGGGGACCTTCGTGACCGCACTCGGCGACGGCACGCGGCTCGAGATCGTCATCGCGGACGGTCGGGTCAGCAGTCCCGCCGGGTGCGACGGTCTCGTCGGCAGCTACGAGGCGGCGGACGACGGCACGTTCGCCTTCGAGCCCGGGATCGGGCGCGGTGGGGCGTGCGACCGCAGCGGCGAGCTGGTCGAGGAGCTCGTGGCGGCCGTGCACTGGTCCGGATCGCCGACGACGCTCGACCTGTGGGCCGCCGACGGGACGCGCCTGGTCCACCTCGGCGCGGCGGACTGAGCCCCCTCGGAACTGTGCACCTGGTGCGGGTCCGCGTCGGTCGGAGCAGCACCAGGTGCACATTTCAGGGCCTCCGGCCGCCCGGAGGCCCCCGCCCCCTCCCGGACGTCATGCGAACCGCTGCCCCCGACCGCCGCGACGCATGACGTCCGGCGACGCGGTCAGCCGCCCGGCAACCGCCGACCGCTCAGCGCGGCGCCTCCGGCCCCGACCCCGCCTCCGACCCCGCCTCCGGCCACGATCCCGGCGGGGGCTTGCCCAGGTCGGGCCCGCCCTGCGGACCCGGCTGCCCGTACGGCGACGACCCACCCGCGCCGTACCCCGCCGCCGGCGGGCCGTAGACGTTCCCGGGCGCGTAGGGCGAGCCCGTGGCGCCGTGGGTGCCGTAGCCGGGCGCGGCCGAGATCAGCTGCGCGGGGCCACGGCCCTGTGCGAACCACGGCGTCGTGCCCGGCATGAAGAGGAGCGCGACGACGAGCAGGGGCAGGACGATGCCGGGGACGGTCACGACCAGCGACTCGACGTCGGCGACCACCAGGGCCGTGCCCAGCATGAGGAGCGTGACGAGGACGGAGCTGGCCGTGAGCATCCAGCGCGCGACGCGCGACCCGCGGATGACGAGGATCCCCAACACGAAGGCCGCCACGGCCCACGCGGCGAACGCTGCGGCGACCGCGGCGGCGAATCCGAACGCCACCCCGAACGCGTCGCCGAGACCGCCCGTGTCGTCGTCGGCGGTGAAGCCGCTGATGGAGACGAGCGCACCGAAGGCCGCCACCGCACCGGCGAAGAGGGCGACGCCGGTCGAGCAGACCATCGTGATGACGCCGGCCGCGACCACCGACCCGGGGCGCGGTGCACGCGGGTCGGGGAGCCCGTACGGGTTGCCCGTCGCTCCCGGCGGCGCCTGCCAGCTCCAGGCCGGGTCGGACGGCGACGGCCCCCCGTAGCCGCTCATGCGCGGCGCGCCCGGTCCTGGGCCGCGAACCAGGCGGCCACCTCGCGACGGAGGAGGGCGACGACGGTGATCGCGGTGGCCGGCACGCCGACGACCAGGGGCGGCGCCAGCAGCGTGCCGAGCAGGCAGAGGCCGCCCGCGACGCCCGCGGAGATCAGCAGCATCACCCGCGCCCAGCCGCGGCCGCGCACCGTGAGCGCGGCGAGCACGCAGGCGATGAGGCACCACAGCAGGATGAACCCCGCCGTGACGACCGTCAGGCCGATGAGCGTCGACTCCGTGAGTCCCTGCTCGAACGCCTCGGGCTGCGTGCGCCGGAGCTCGTCCATGATCGCGTCGGGAGAGGCGACCAGGATCGCAACCTGAACGAGCATGAGGAGGCCCAGCAGACCCGACCCGATCCACGTCGCGAGGGCTGCCGCCAGCACCGCGCCGGGGCGGCGCGTCGGCGCTTCCGACCACGGTCCCCGGCCCTGCGTCGGACCGCCGTGGGACTCGCCGAACCCGTGGTACGCCGCGGGCTGCGCGTAGGGCGAACCCGGCGCGTAGGGCGAACCGGGCGCGGCCGCCGGCGACTGCTCGGGCTGTGCCGGCGGGTAGGTCGGGTACGGCGACCGACCCCAGGGCTGCTGGACGGGGCCGTCGGGGGCCGGGGGCGCGCCGTACGGCGACGGGTCGCCGCCGCCGACGGCGGCGGAGGGCCGGTCGGACCGGTCCAGGCCGTCCGAGCGGTCCGGGCTGCTCGAGCGGTCCGGGCTGCTCGAGCGGTCCGGGGGGCCGAAGGGATCGGGACGGTCGGAGCGCGCGCCCGTGTCGCGGGGCAGCCGGAAGCGCTCGGGGAGCGGGCGGCGGGCGAACCAGCTGCGCGCCGGCTCGAGCCACAGCATGACGATGGAGACGGTGACGACTGCCGAGGCGAAGCCCCCGGCGACGGAGCCCGCGAGGAACAGCGGGGGCGCCACGACGGTCAGGCCGATGCGGGCGCCCTTGTCGCGTCGCAGGGCGAAGATGCCGAGGATGGCCGCGACGGTCGCGCAGACGGCGAGCACGAAGATGGCGACGCGCCGCAGCTCCCGGGCGCGCTCGACGCCGATGCCCAGCGAGCTGCCGGGCGGCTCGTCGAGGAACTGCTCGATCATGGCGCGGGTCTCGAGCGTGCGCAGCGTCGACATCGCCTCGAAGGCCCCGAGCAGCACGAAGACGGACCCACCGACCACCAGCCAGCCGGCGAAGGTCACCTGGGGCGGGCGGCGCTCGGATGCTCCTGAGGTCACCCCGTCATTCCACCATGCGCGGCCAACGCCCTCGGGTCGTGGGGGGGGGGGGGGGGGGGGCGGCCGCGCCGCCACGCCCCCCCCCCCCCGGGGGGGGGGGGGGGGGGCCCCCCCCCCCCCCCCCCCCCCCCCCCCCCCCCACGACCGGGACGGGGGTTGGGCGGGCCCCGGTCAGACGACGGTCAGCACCGGGGCGTCGCCGCCCTCCACGTGGTCGACGCGCACGGTGCCGCCGTCGCCCACCTCGCCGCCGATGAGCATCCGCGCGAGCGGGTCGCCGATCGA
Source organism: Nocardioides zeae (assembly GCF_010686755.1). Lineage (GTDB taxonomy): Bacteria > Actinomycetota > Actinomycetes > Propionibacteriales > Nocardioidaceae > Nocardioides > Nocardioides zeae. The sequence continues at coordinate 87,225 of NZ_JAAGXA010000003.1, forward strand.
CGACTGGATGAGCCGCCGCAGCGGCCGGGCGCCGTAGGCCGGGTCGAAGCCTGTGTCCGCCAACCACTCCTTCGCCGCGTCGGTCACCTCGACCGAGATCCGGCGCGCGGCGAGGCGCTCCTCCAGCAGGTGCAGCTGGATGTCGACGATGCGGCGCAGCGCCTCCTTCGTGAGCGCGTCGAACAGCACGACCTCGTCGAGCCGGTTGAGGAACTCCGGCTTGAACCGCGACCGCACTTCTGCGAGCACGAGCTCACGCTTCTGCTCGGGACCCAGGAGCGGGTCGATGAGGAAGGTCGCGCCGAGGTTCGACGTGAGGATGAGCAGGGTGTTGCGGAAGTCGACCGTGCGGCCCTGCCCGTCCGTCAGGCGCCCGTCGTCGAGCACCTGCAGCAGGATGTCGAAGACCTCGGGGTGGGCCTTCTCCACCTCGTCGAGCAGCACGACGGAGTAGGGCCGACGGCGCACCGCCTCGGTGAGCTGACCCCCCTCGTCGTACCCGACGTAGCCGGGCGGCGCACCGACGAGCCGCGCGACCGAGTGCTTCTCGGCGTACTCGCTCATGTCGATCCGCACGATCGCCCGCTCGTCGTCGAACAGGAAGTCGGCCAGCGCCTTCGCGAGCTCGGTCTTGCCGGTGCCCGTCGGGCCGAGGAAGAGGAACGAGCCCGTGGGGCGGTCGGGGTCGGCGATGCCGGCCCGCGAGCGGCGTACGGCGTCGCTCACCGCCGTCACCGCCTCGTGCTGCCCGATGAGCCGCTCGCCGATGACCTCCTCCATGCGGAGCAGCTTCGAGCCCTCGCCCTCGAGGAGACGACCCGTCGGGATGCCCGTCCACGCCTCGACGACGTCCGCGATCTGCGCGGGACCGACCTCGTCGCCGACGAGCGGCTCCTGGTCCTTCTCCATGCTGAGGGTCGCGGCCTCCTCCTCGAGCTGCTTCTCCAGCGCGGGGATGCGGCCGTAGAGGATCTCGCTCGCCTGGCCGAGGTCGCCCTCGCGCTGCAGCCGCTCGGCCTCGACGCGCAGCTGGTCGAGCTGGCGCCGCAGCTCCCCCTCGCCCTCGAGGGACGCCCGCTCCCGCTCCCAGCGGGCCTCGAGCGCGCGCAGCTCCTCCTCGCGGTCGGCGAGGTCGGAGCGGAGCGCGGCGAGCCGCTCGACGGAGGCGTCGTCGTGCTCCTTCTCGAGCGCGAACTGCTCCATCTTCAACCGGTCGACCTGGCGACGGAGCTGGTCGACCTCCTCCGGGGAGGACTCGTGCTCCATCCGCAGCCGGGAGGCGGCCTCGTCGATGAGGTCGATCGCCTTGTCGGGCAGCTGCCGGCCGGTGATGTAGCGGTGGCTCAGCGTCGCCGCGGCCACGAGCGCGGCGTCGGTGATGCGGACGCCGTGGTGGGCCTCGTACTTCTCCTGGATGCCGCGGAGGATCTGGATCGTGTCGGGGACGCTGGGCTCGCCGACGAACACCTGCTGGAAGCGGCGCTCCAGGGCGGGGTCCTTCTCGACGTGCTCGCGGTACTCGTCGAGCGTCGTCGCGCCCACCATGTGCAGCTCGCCGCGGGCCAGCATCGGCTTGAGCATGTTGCCGGCGTCCATGGCGCCCTCGCCGCCGGCCCCCGCACCGACGACCGTGTGCAGCTCGTCGATGAACGTGATGACCTGGCCGCCGGCGTCCTTGATCTCCTCGAGCACGGCCTTGAGCCGCTCCTCGAACTCGCCGCGGTACTTCGCGCCGGCCACCATCGCCGCGAGGTCGAGGCTGAGCACCCGACGGCCCTTGAGGGAGTCGGGCACGTCGCCGTCGACCACGCGCTGGGCGAGGCCCTCGACGACGGCGGTCTTGCCGACGCCGGGCTCGCCGATGAGCACGGGGTTGTTCTTGGTGCGCCGGCTCAGTACCTGGATGACGCGGCGGATCTCGGCGTCGCGGCCGATCACGGGGTCGAGCCGGCCCTCCTCGGCGGCGGCGGTGAGGTCGACGGAGTACTTCTCGAGGGCCTCGTACGTCGACTCCGCGTCCTGGCTGGTGACGCGACGCGACCCGCGGATCGTGACGAGCTGCTCGGACAGGCCCTGCATGGTGAGCCCCGCGTCGGTGAGCACCTTCTGCGCGCTGCTCTCGACCGAGGCGAGCGCGACGAGCAGGTGCTCGGAGGCGACGTAGTCGTCCTTCATCGCGGCCGCGAGGTCGATGCCCTTGGCGAGCACGCGGGTGAGCGCGGGCGAGGCACCGGGCTGCTGGACCGTCGCGCCCGACGCCCGCGGGAGCGCGGCGACCGCGGCCTCCGCGGCGCCGAGCAGCGTCGCGGGGTCGACACCGGACGCGGTGACGACGCTCCGCACGATGCCCTCCTGCTCGCCGCGAGCCCCGCCCGGTCCGCCCCCGAGGAGGGCGACGAGCAGGTGGACGGGCTCGGTCGAGGTGTGGCCGGCGGTGGTGGCGGCGACCTGGGCGACCTCGATCGCCTCGCGGGCGCGGGTCGTGAACCTGTCGGCACCGAACTGACTCATGGGGCGGCTCCTGGTCTGCGTGTGTCCTCGATGACGGAGCAGAGCTCCGCGGTGGTCCCTGTGCGACGGCCAGTGTGACCGTCACTCCCTTGCAACGACCCAAGACTTGAGTCGATTCCCCTCAACTCTAGGAAATTTCGGCGATCACACCAGCGGAAGGCGCCAGATCGCCGCAACCGCCTGCGCCGAGCCTCTCCGTACGGGAGAGTTGCGCCACTCCTCGGACGATCGGACCCCACCCATGCTCACGACCGACCCCTGCCCCCTGCCCGGCGGAACCCCCACGGCCGCCGACCCCGCCGCGCCGTCCCAGCCCGCCGGCCCCGCCCGTCCGACCACCGGCCGCCGTGTCGTCGTCGTCGACGACACCGCCGACCTGCGGAACCTGCTGCGCCTGGTGCTCGCCCGGGGCGGGTTCGAGGTCGTCGGCGAGGCCGCCGACGGCCGCACCGGCATCGAGGTCGCCCGCCGCACCGTGCCCGACATCGTGCTGCTCGACATCGCGATGCCCGTGATGGACGGCCTCGAGGCCCTGCCGACGCTGCGGCGGTCGCTGCCCCGCGCGAAGATCATCGCGATGTCCGCCTTCGGCGCCACGCAGATGGCGTCGCGCGCCGTCGCAGCGGGCGCCGACGGCTACGTGCAGAAGGGGACCTCGCTCCACGCGATCCTCACCTACGTCGAGGAGGTCAGCGGCCTCACCCGCCGTCCGAGCCAGCCGGTCGCCGTCACCCAGGGACCGGCCGGGGAGGGTACGTCGCGGCCCGTGCGCTCCGGCCCCTCGCCCATCGACCGCACCGGGGGCGCGGACCGGTCGACCGGCGCCGCGGCCGCCCTCGAGCACGCCCCGGTCGGGGTGCTCGAGGTGACCGAGGAGGCCTCGCCCCGGATCCGCTTCGCCAACCCGGTCGCGCGGCGGCTGCTCGGCGGCTCGCCCGACGTGGGCTCGCTGCTGAGCCTCACCGCCCCCGGGCTGGCCCACCACGTCGCCACCCACCGCCACGAGAACGACGCCGTCTTCGAGGCCCTCGTCGACGCCGGCACCGTGCGCGCCACGCTGCGCCGCGCCGGCACGACCATCTTCGTCTACCTCGACTCGACCGCCGAGGACGTCGGCCTGCTCCGCCGCGCGATCGCGACCGCGGCACACGAGCTCCGCGGCCCGATCGCCGTCATCGACGGAGCGGTCGAGGCCGTCTCCTGGGGCCTCGCCACGCTGAGCGAGGCCGACCAGGAGCAGCTGTACCGCTCCGTGAAGCGCCAGGTCGCCCAGCTCGACCGCGTCACCGCCGACCTGTTCACCTCGACCCAGGTGCACCGGGGCACCCTGCACGTCGACCTGCACCGCGTGGACGTGCCCGCCCTCCTCGCCGACCTGTTCGAGGGGCACGACGGGATCGGGCTCGACCTCACCGAGGTCCCCGCCGCCTGGGCCGACCCGCTGCGCCTCGAGCAGATGCTCGGGAACCTCCTCAGCAACGCGACCCGGTACGGCGCGGCTCCGGTCCAGGTCGCCGTGCGGCCCGGCACGGGCGGGCGCACCGTCCGCATCGAGGTCGTCGACCGCGGCCCGGGCGTGCCCGAGGACTTCGAGCCGCACCTGTTCCGCGAGTTCTCCCGACCGGCGAGCTCGGTGGCGACCGGCACCGGCCTCGGGCTGTACGTCGTGCGGATCCTCGCCGAGGCGCAGGGCGGCACCGCGACGTACCGCCGCCACCCGGAGGGCGGCGCGATCTTCGCGGTGCAGCTGCCGGTGGCCTGAGGGGCCTAGGCCTCGCCCGGGAAGACCCGGGGGTCGTGGGCGTTGACCACCGTCACGCCCTCGGCCTCCTGGAGGCGCCGCAGGGCGGCGTGGTTGCCACGGATCCGCCAGGGCTGCCGCGACGCGGCCACCTCGAAGGCACGCATCGGCGGCACGCGGCGCAGCGGCTTGCCGGTGGTGGCGTGACGCGCGCCGTACGCGCTCGCGTCGAAGGCGGCGTCCCCCGCGTGCACGACGAGCCCGTCGTCGCCCTCGACCGCGACGATCGCGTGCCCGCGGGTGTGCCCGACCATCGGCACGAGGGTGATCCCCGGCAGCACCTCGTGGCCGGTCAGGTCGTGGCGCCACGGCTCCCCCGCGCCGGCGTAGCGGCGGACGTCGCTCGTGGTCGCCCACTGCACCGGCTTGTAGCGCAGGCGCTCCGGGGCGTGGGTCGCGACCGTGGCCGCCGCCCACTCCTCCGCCGTCGTGTGCACGACCGCGTGCGGGAAGTCGGAGAGCCCGCCCGCGTGGTCGAAGTCGAGGTGGGTGAGCACGACGTGGGTCACCGCCTCCGCCGAGAAGCCGAGCGCCAGCACGGCCGCGAGGGCCGTCGTGCTCGGGTCGCGGTCGGGGCGCAGGGCGCGACCCATCGGGCCCAGCCGACGGGGGTCGGCGAGGTCAGCGGTGCCGAAGCCCGCGTCCACGAGCACCAGTCCCGCCTCGTGCTCCACGACCAGCACGTGGCAGATCGCTCGGGCGGCGAACCGGGGGCGGAGGACGCCGGCGACGGCGTGGTGGACCCGCATGGCCCCATCCTGTCACCGCGGCCCACCCGGCGCGTGGCACCGACCCGCACACCGACCGCGCACCGCCCGCGCACCGCCCGCAGGCCGCCCCGCGGGCCGGGCCACGCGCCGTACGCCGACCGTTCGTCGCCGACGGACGACCGTTCGCCGACGCGGCCCGTCCGCCCGGCGACGGGCCCGGCCCGCAGCGTTCCGGCGTGACCGCCGCCACTCGTAGCGTGACGGCGCTCACACCCGAAGGAGGGCCCATGTCTGATGCGTCCGAGCGGAACTACCGCTCGCAGTCGGAGCCGATCTACCGCGAGCTGCACGACACCGAGCAGTTCGCCGAGCTGCGTCGCCGCTACCGCTCGTTCGTGCTGCCGTGGACCGCGGCGTTCCTGGTCTGGTACCTCAGCTACGTCGTGCTCTCCAACTGGGGCGGCGACTTCATGAACACGAAGGTCGTCGGCAACATCAACCTGCTGCTCCTCTTCGGGCTCCTCCAGTTCGTCACCACCTTCGGCATCGCGTTCCTCTACGCGCGCCACTCCCGCACCCACCTCGACCCGCTCGCGCGGGACCTCGAGCAGCGCTTCCACGAGGGGACCCGCCGATGAACCAGCAGTTCCTCACCACCTCGCTCTTCCTCTTCGTCGTCGCCATCACCATCGGCGTGACGCTCTGGGCGAGCCGGCAGACCAAGACCGCCGCGGACTTCTACTCCGGCGGCCGGTCCTTCTCGGGCTTCCAGAACGGTCTCGCGATCGGCGGCGACTACATGTCGGCCGCCTCGTTCCTCGGCATCTCCGGGGCGATCGCGCTCTACGGCTACGACGGGTTCCTCTACTCGATCGGCTTCCTCGTCGCCTGGCTCGTCGCGCTGCTGCTCGTGGCCGAGATGCTGCGCAACGCCGGCCGCTACACGATGGCCGACCAGCTGGCCTTCCGCATGCGGCAACGACCCGTGCGCACGGCCGCGGCCACGTCGACCGTCATCGTGTCGATCTTCTACCTGCTCGCGCAGATGGTCGGCGCCGGCACGCTCGTCGCCCTGCTCCTCGGCGTCGACAGCGAGGCCGTCAAGAACATCGTCATCGTCGGCGTCGGCGCCCTGATGATCTTCTACGTCACGGTCGGCGGCATGAAGGGCACGACCTACGTGCAGATCATCAAGGCCGTGCTGCTCATGGCCGGCTCGGCGCTCATCGTCTTCCTGGTGCTGCTCAAGTTCGACTTCAACCTGTCGGCGCTCCTCGGCGAGGCCGCCGACCGCTCCGGCCAGGGCGACGCGTTCCTGCAGCCCGGCCTGCAGTACGGCACCACGTTCCTGGACCGCCTCGACTTCCTGTCGCTCGGCATCGCGCTCGTGCTCGGCACCGCGGGCCTGCCCCACATCCTCATCCGCTTCTACACGGTGCCGACCGCGCAGGACGCGCGGAAGTCGGTGCTGTGGGCGATCGGCCTCATCGGCGCCTTCTACCTGATGACCCTGGTGCTCGGCTTCGGCGCTGCCGCCCTCATCGACACCTCCGAGGCGGGCAAGACCGGCAACCTGGCCTCCCCGCTGCTGGCCCAGGAGGTCGGCGGAGGCGAGGGCTCGGTCGGCGGTGCCGTGCTGCTGGCCCTCATCGCCGCCGTCGCGTTCGCAACCATCCTCGCGGTCGTCGCCGGCCTCACGCTCGCGTCGTCCTCCTCCATGGCGCACGACCTCTACAAGGGCGTCTTCAAGCGCGACCAGGAGGTCACCGAGAAGCAGGAGGTGCGCGTCGCGAAGATCTCGGCCATCGTCATCGGCGCGATCGCCATCGCCCTGGCCATCCCGGCGCAGCGGCTCAACATCGCGTTCCTCGTGGCGCTCGCCTTCGCGGTGGCGGCCTCGGCCAACCTCCCGTCGATCCTCTTCAACATGTTCTGGAAGCGGTTCAACACGCGGGGCGCCACCTGGAGCATCTACGGCGGCCTCATCGCCTCCGTCGGCCTGGTGCTCCTCTCCCCGGTCACCTCGGGCGAGGAGACGTCGCTGCTCCCCAACGCCGACTTCGCGATCTTCCCGCTCAACAACCCGGGCGTCGTGTCGATCCCGGTCGGCTTCCTGCTCGGCATCATCGGCACCCTGACGCTGCGGGAGACCGCGGCCGAGCAGCTCTACACCGAGCTCGAGGTCCGCGCCCTCACGGGCGCGGGTGCCGAGGGAGCGGCGCAGCACTGACCCCGGCGCGGTCCCGCACGGGTCCCGTGGGTTGCGCCCGCACCGCAACGCGGGCGCAACCCACGACGTACGACGCTGGTCCGGACGAGGGTGACGCAGGTCTCGTCCGGACCGGCGCCCGGCCTAGGCTGGCGAGGAGACCGCGACGTACGACCTGACGAGCTGCCCGGCCCCCCGGGCCACCGAACGATCGAGGAGAGAAGACGTGAGCGAGAACCTGTCCAACCTGCTCAAGGAGGAGCGGCGCTTCGCCCCGCCCGCCGAGCTGGCGGCCGCCGCCAACGTCACGCAGGCGACGTACGACGAGGCTGCAGCCGACCGGCTCGCCTTCTGGGCGAAGCAGGCCGAGCGCCTCAGCTGGGGCGAGCCCTTCACCGAGGTGCTGGACTGGTCGAACCCGCCCTTCGCGAAGTGGTTCACGGGCGGCAAGCTGAACGTCGCGTACAACTGCGTCGACCGGCACGTCGAGAACGGCCTCGGCGACCGCGTCGCGTTCCACTTCGTGGGCGAGCCGGGCGACACGCGGGACATCACGTACGGCGAGCTGAAGGACCTCGTGTCGCAGGCGGCGAACGCGCTCACCGACCTCGGCGTGCAGGCGGGCGACGCCGTCGCGATCTACATGCCGATGATCCCCGAGGCCGTCGTCGCCATGCTGGCGTGCGCCCGCCTCGGCGCGCCCCACACCGTGGTGTTCGGCGGCTTCTCCTCCGACGCCCTCGCCAGCCGCATCGACGGCTTCGGCGCCACGGCCGTCATCACGTCCGACGGCGGCTACCGCCGCGGCACCCCCTCCGCGCTCAAGCCCGCGGTCGACGAGGCCCTGGCCAAGCTCGGCGACGCCTCGCCGGTCGAGAAGGTGCTCGTCGTCAAGCGCACCGGGCAGGACCTGCCCGAGGGGTCGTGGGCCGAGGGTCGCGACGTCTGGTGGGACGACGTCGTCGCCGGCGCCTCCACCGAGCACACCCCCGAGCTGTTCGACGCCGAGCACCCGCTCTACGTCATGTACACCTCCGGCACGACGGGCAAGCCGAAGGGCATCCTCCACACGTCGGGCGGCTACCTGACGCAGGCCGCGTACACGTTCTGGGGCACGTTCGACCACAAGCCGGAGACCGACGTCTACTGGTGCACCGCCGACATCGGCTGGGTCACCGGGCACACCTACATCGTCTACGGCCCGACGGCGAACGCGGCCACGCAGGTGCTCTACGAGGGCACGCCGGACTCGCCCCACAAGGGCCGCTGGTGGGAGATCGTGCAGCAGACCAAGGCGACGATCCTCTACACGGCGCCCACCGCCATCCGCACCTTCATGAAGTGGGGCAAGGAGATCCCGGAGGAGTACGACCTCTCCAGCCTCCGCCTCCTCGGCTCGGTGGGCGAGTCGATCAACCCCGAGGCCTACGTCTGGTACCGCGAGAACATCGGCGCGGGCTCCGCGCCCATCGTCGACACCTGGTGGCAGACCGAGACCGGCGGCCACATGATCTCGCCGATGCCCGGCGTCACCGAGGCGAAGCCCGGCTCCGCCATGGCCGCGGTGCCCGGCATCGAGGTCGCCGTCGTCGACAACGACGGCAAGCCCGTCGGCAACGGCGAGGGCGGCCTGCTGGTCGTCACGTCCCCGTGGCCCGGCATGCTCCGCACCATCTGGGGCGACGACGAGCGCTACAAGGACACCTACTGGTCCCACTTCGGCGACCTCGGCTACTACTTCGCGGGCGACGGGGCGAAGCTCGACGAGGACGGGGCGATCTGGCTGCTGGGCCGCGTCGACGACGTCATGAACGTCTCCGGCCACCGGCTGTCCACCACCGAGATCGAGTCGGCGCTCGTGTCGCACCCGAAGGTCGCCGAGGCGGCCGTCGTCGGCGCGGCCGACGACACCACCGGCCAGGCGGTCTGCGCGTTCGTCATCCTCCGCGAGGAGGCGGGCGACGGCGGCGCCGACATCGTGCAGGAGCTCCGCACGCACGTCGCGAAGGAGATCGGCCCGATCGCGAAGCCGCGCCAGGTGATGGTCGTGCCCGAGCTGCCGAAGACGCGCTCCGGCAAGATCATGCGCCGCCTGCTGCGCGACGTCGCCGAGAAGCGCGAGGTCGGGGACGTCACCACGCTCGCCGACTCGTCGGTGATGGACCTCATCTCGAAGGGTCTCTCGTCGAGCAGCGGCGACTGACCACGGTGTGGCCCGGCACGCAGGTGCCGGGTCACGCCCGGGTTGTAGGGTCGCCGCAGCGGTGCTCCGCCGCTCGAGAGACCAACCGAGAGCCACCTGCAGAGGGATGCCCATGACGACCCAGCCGGCCAAGGACGACGAGCCCACCATCGGCCAGCTCGTCGCCGACGCGAGCCGCGACATCTCGACCCTGGTCAAGAAGGAGATCGAGCTCGCGAAGTCCGAGCTCAAGGTCTCGGTGAAGTTCGGCGGCGTCGGGATCGCCTTCTTCGTCGTCGCCGGGTTCGTCGCGATGCTCGCCGTGATCCTGCTGTCGCTGGCGTTCGTCTACCTCATCCACTGGAACGGCGACGGCCTGGCGCTGCACTGGGCCTACCTCATCGTGACGGGCGCCTACCTGGCGATCACGGCGCTGTTCGTGCTGCTCGGCATCAAGAAGGTCAAGCAGGTGCGGGCGCCCGAGCGCACCATCCGCACGGCCAAGGAGATCCCGGGCGCCCTGAAGGGCAAGGCCTGACGCTCCCCCGCTCGACGACGTCATGGGTGGTGCGTCGAGTTGTCACGTACGCCGCGTCGCACGACCCAGCTCGACCCCACACCGCGGCGTACGTGACAACTAGGCGCCGCATAAGCGCGCGCCGGCGCCCCTGCGGACCGCGGCGCCGCTGGCGATGCCGGCGGCAGCGGCGTCGGCCACCTGGCCGGTGGTGAGCGCGTAGCCCGTGTCGGCGTCGGTCACCGACGCCGCGAAGATGACGCCGACGACCTCGCCCGACGCGTTGACGATCGGGCCACCCGAGTTGCCGGGGCGCACGAGGCCGCGCAGGGAGTAGACGTCGCGCACGACCGTGTCGTTGCCGTAGATGTCGGGCGAGCGCAGCTGCTGGGCGTCACGGATGCGCGCCGGCTGCTGGTCGTAGGGACCGTCCTGCGGGTACCCCAGGATCGCCACGCTCTCCCCCTCCGCGCCCTCGGCGAACGCCAGCGGCTCGAGGCCGGCGTCGTCCAGCGCCAGCACCGCGACGTCGGTCTGCGGGTCGTAGAGCACCACCGTCGCGTCGACCCACTCGCCGTTGAGCTCGACCCGCGGCTCGTCGACGCCCGCGACCACGTGCGCGTTCGTCATGAGGCGGTCGTCGCCGTACAGGAACCCGGTGCCCTCCACGCCGCGGCCGCAGGAGTTGTCCCCGCGGATCTTCAGCACCCGCGCCTGCGCCTGCACGACCCCGACCTCGTTGAGGGTCGTCGGGTCTCCGGGGTCGACCTCGACGATCCGCTCGGGGGCGAACGGCTCGAGGTACTGCGGGAAGAACGACGACCCCACCACGCTGTTGAACGCCCCCAGCAGGCGGTCGGCCTGGCCCGGGAGCACGCTGTCGACGCGGCTCAGCACGGCCGACCCGCGCACCGCCTCCGTGACCCCGCCGATGCGGGTGCCCGACACCGCGACACCGAGGGCCCACGCCACGAGCAGCACGGCCACGACGCTCAGCGCCGCGCCACCGACCGCGTCGACGGCACGCGCGGGCTGCCACGTGATGCGGTCGCGCGCCATCGCGCCGAAGAACTGGAAGCTCGCCTGCCCGATCGACGCGCACAGGATGACGACGAAGAGCGCTCCGAGGGACACCGCGAGCCCCGGGTCCGCGTTGCCCAGCAGCAGCGGGGCGATGACGATGCCCGCGACGCCGCCAGCCAGGAGGCCGACGGTCGCGAAGGCGCCGGTGATGAAGCCCTGCCAGTACCCCGACAACGCGTACGTCGCCACCAGCACCAGGAGCAGCCAGTCGAGCCAGTTCACGCGTCGGTCTCCTCGATGTCGGCCATCGGGGGCACCCGCGGCTCCGCTCGGCGGTCCGTGGCCCGCTCCACCCCGGAGAACATGTAGGACGGGAGCTCCGCCGTCAACGTCTCGTCCCAGGGCTCGCTCCAGCCGATGAAGTCGAGCAGCCGGGCGATGATCCCGCCGGTGAACCCCCACAGCACGACGTCGTGGTCGGGGCCGATGAGGAAGCCCGGGGAGGACCACCCCGACGGTCCCCGGATCGTACGGCGCCAGCGCGCGTCCACGAGGTCCGCGATCGCCACCCGGTGGATGGCGTGCACCTCGCGCGGGCTGCGCACCGACACGGAGCCGGGCGAGGCCCACCACGCGACGACGGGCACCACGGCGAAGTTGCTGGGGGGCAGCCAGAGCTCGGGGAGGCGACCCACCACGTGCACGGAGGCGGGATCGAGCCCGATCTCCTCCCACGCCTCGCGGAGGGCGGCCTGCTCGTGGGTCTCCCCCGGGTCCAGCGAGCCGCCGGGGAAGGAGACCTGGCCGGGGTGGGAGCGCATGTCGTGGGCGCGCTCGGTGAGCAGCAGCTCGGGGCCGCGGTCGCCCTCGGCGAAGACCATGAGCACCGCACCCTCGCGGGGTTCGGAGCCCGGCGGCGGCGTGAAGGCCGTGAGGTGCTCGGCGCGGATCTCCGTGAGCGCGTCGGTGACCGGACGCAGCCAGTCGGGCACCTGGTCGTCGCGCGTGGCGGTCACCGCTCGAGCCCCAGCGGGCCTGCGACGGCATCGAGCAGGTCGTCGAGGTCGTCGAAGCTCTGCGGCAGGACGGTGACCTCGCCCTCGGCGTCCACGACCACGGTCATGGGGATCGCCCGCAGCGGCACGAACGGCTCCCGCGTGCCGAGCTCGAGCTCGACGTCGATCAGCTGCGGGTAGGTCGCCCCCGTCTCCTGCAGCAGGGCGATGGCCTCCGCCGGACTCGTCTCGTTGTAGTCGACGCCGAGCACGGTGACCTCGTCGCCGTACTGCTCGTGGAACTGCTGCAGGGCGGGGAGCTCCTTGAGGCACGGCGTGCAGAAGCTGGCCCACACGTTGACGAGCAGCGGACCCTCGAACGTGCTGAGGTCGACGGCCTCGCCGCCACCCAGGCAGGGCAACGTCAGGTCCGGCAGCACCGCCGGGCCGGTCGTGCGGTCACCGGGCGCGCAGGCCTCGATGCCGGCCGCGGCCCGCGCGTCCTGCAGCTCGGGGCTGTCGTAGTCGATGTCCGGCGCACCCGGGGCCCGGGGCTCCACCATGTACGGGTCGCCCTCCTCGTCCGCCCCGCCCGACGTGCACCCCGCGAGGGCCACGAGCGCGAGCGCGGCGGCGGCGAACCGCGACGTACGCCGCCGGCCCGGCTCCGTGCCCGTCCTCATGCCCGCCCCTCGGTGCGCACGAGCTTGAGCGCCTCGACGGGGTCGGTCGGTCCCTCGTCGCCGAAGGACGGGCACCAGCGCGCCACCGGGCAGGCGCCGCAGGCGGGCCGCTTGGCGTGGCAGCGGCGGCGACCGTGCCAGATGAGGTGGTGGGACAGCATCGTCCAGTCGGCCTTGGGGAAGAGCGCGCCGATCTCGTGCTCGACCTTCACCGGGTCGGTCAGCTCGGTCCACCCCAGCCGGCGCGCGAGCCGGCCGAAGTGCGTGTCGACCGTGATCCCGGGGATGCCGAACGCGTTGCCGAGCACGACGTTGGCGGTCTTGCGGCCCACGCCGGGGAGCTGGACGAGGTCGTCGAGCCGGGCCGGCACCTGGCCGTCGTGCTTCTCGACCAGCGCTTGGGAGAGCCGCAGCAGCGCGTCGGTCTTGGCGCGGAAGAAGCCCAGCGGACCCACGATCTGCTCGAGGTGGGCGCGGTCGGCGCCGGCCATCGCCGCCGCGTCCGGGTAGGCCGCGACGAGGGTGGGGCGCACCGCGTTGACCCGCTTGTCGGTGGTCTGCGCGGACAGCACGGTGACCACGAGCAGCTGGAACGCGTCGTCGAAGTCGAGCTCGCAACGCGCGTCGGGGTAGGTCTCCGCGAGCACCCGGTTGACCTTCCGGGCGCGACGGACCAGGGCGACGTCGGGCACCCGCACAGGGTACGGGTCGCCACCGACACCCGCCCGGCGAGCCGGTCGGTGCGCGACGCGGAGGTCACAGCGGACTAGGATGCACGGAGGCCACGACGGTCCCTCGTCCGTGGCGACGAGACACGTTCCACCTGGAGGCTGTTGTGGACATCGACGTTCTGCGTCAGGCGCCGCTGTTCAGCGCGCTCGACGACGACTCGATCGAGTCGCTGGTGCCGTCGCTGGCCGAGACCCGGCTGCGCCGCGGCGAGGTGCTCTTCCACGAGGGCGACTCCGGCGACAAGCTCTACGTCGTGCTCGAGGGCAAGGTGAAGCTGGGTCGCACGTCGGCCGACGGCCGCGAGAACCTCCTGGCGATCCTCGGTCCCGGCCAGATGTTCGGCGAGCTGTCGCTCTTCGACCCGGGCCCCCGCTCCGCCACGGTCACCGCGGTGACCGAGTCGACCTTCGCGTCGCTCTCCCACGAGGACCTGCAGCTCTGGATCGAGGGCCGGCCCGTCGTCGCCCGCGGCCTGCTCTCGCAGCTGGCCGCCCGCCTCCGCAAGGCCAACGACGTCGTCGCCGACCTCGTGTTCTCCGACGTGCCGGGCCGCGTGGCCAAGGCACTCATCGACCTGGCGGACCGCTTCGGCCGCACGGCCGACGACGGCGTCCACGTCCACCACGACCTCACGCAGGAGGAGCTGGCCCAGCTCGTCGGCGCCTCCCGCGAGACCGTGAACAAGGCGCTCGCCGACTTCACCTCGCGCGGCTGGCTCCGCCTCGAGCCCCGCTCCGTCGTGATCATGGACATCGAGCGGCTCTCCCGCCGCGCGCGCTGACCCGCGTCCGGGGCCTCAGCCCAAGCGGCCGAGGTACGCCAGCTGGGCCCGCACGCTGAGCTCGGCGGCTCCCCACAGCACGGGGTCGACGTCGGCGTAGACCGTCTCGACCACGCGTCGCGGCAGCGTGTCGGCCGGGTCCGCCTCGAGCGCCGTGACCGCGGCCTCGACCTGCGCCAGCCGGTCGCGCCGGTGGGCGATGTAGTGGTCGAGCGCCGCCAGCGCGTCGTCGATGACCGGCCCGTGGCCCGGCCACACGACCTGCGCCTCCTCGCGCTCCGCCAGCGCGTGCAGCCGGTCGAGCGAGTCGAGGTAGGCCCCCAGGGAGCCGTCGGGGTGCGCGACCACCGTCGTGCCGCGCCCGAGCACCGTGTCGCCCGTCAGCACGGCCCGCTCCGCGGGCAGCACGAACGACAGCGAGTCGGCGGTGTGCCCGGGCGTGCCGACGACGTGCAGCTCCAGGCCGTCGACCTCGACGACGTCCCCGTCGCCGAGACCCTCCGCACCGAGCCGGTACGCCGGGTCGAGCGCCCGCACGCCGCAGCCGACCCGCTCGGCGAAGGCCTTCGCCGCCTCGGAGTGGTCGTGGTGGTGGTGGGTGAGCAGGATGGCGCCGATCCGCCCGTCGGCGGCCTCGACGATGGCGTCGAGGTGGCCGGGGTCGGTCGGACCGGGGTCGATGACGACCGACCGGCTGCCCCCGGGCTCCCGCAGCACCCACGTGTTGGTGCCGTCGAGCGTCATCGGACCCGCGTTGGGGGCGAGCACGCACCGGGCGCGAGCGCCGAAGGACCCACCCGTCCAGTCGCTCATCACGACGACGACCCGCGGCGCGCGGCGACGAGGGGACGCATGCGGTCGGGCATCGACATCGTCCACCGGTCGCCGGCGTCGTCCAGCCGCTCGATGGTGGGGGTGAACATGGCGGCCTCGCGGGTCGCCGCCTCGGCGAGCGCCGCGGCAGGGTCGTCCTGCGCCGCCACGTCGAGGCAGGTCAGGTAGGTCGGCGGCATCATCGCGAGCTCGTCGGCCTCGGCCTGCGCGACGGCCGTGGCCGCGGGCAGCCAGACCACGGAGGACGACTCGCTCGAGACGTCGCGGGTGCGCTGGCCCTCGGGCAGGGCGGCGACGAAGAACCACGTGCGGAACCGGCGCGGCTCGAAGACCGGCGTCGTCCAGGCGTCCCAGAGGCCCAGCAGATCGGTGCGCACGACGAGCCCGCGCCGGGCCAGGAACGCCGTGAACGCCAGCTCCCGCGACTCGAGCGCCACGCGGTCGGCCTCCCAGTCGTCACCCGTGGTGTCGGCGACGACCTCGTCGGCGGACGGGCCGGCCAGGAGCACGCCGGACTCCTCGAACGTCTCCCGCACCGCCGCGCACACGAGGGCCAGCGCGAGGTGCTCGTCGACCCCGAGCCGCGCGGCCCAGTCGGCCGGCGACGGACCCGCCCACGCGTCACGGGACAGGTCGGCGTCGAAGTCGCGCGGGTCGACGCCCCCGCCCGGGAAGACGGCCATCCCCGCGGCGAACGCCATCGAGGTCTGCCGCCGCAGGAGGTAGACCTCCGGCCCCGGTACGTCGCCCCTCCCCTCCCGCATGAGCACGACCGTCGCCGCGTCACGCGGCTCGGCCGGGGTGCGCTCGCCCGCGGCGTACTCCTGGGCGCGGGCCACGACCTCGGGGTCCAGCGGGACGGGGGGAAGCGGGATGCGCACGAGCCCTCCTCAGACCTCGACGACGAGCTCGACCTCGACGGGCGAGTCGAGGGGCAGCACCGGCACCCCGACGGCGGACCGCGCGTGGACGCCGGCGTCGCCGAAGACCTGGCCGAACAGCTCGGAGGCGCCGTTGGCGACCTGCGGCTGCCCCGTGAAGTCGGGGGTCGAGGCCACGAAGACGACGACCTTGACGATGCGCTTCACCAGGGAGAGGTCACCGATCTCCGCCTTCACCGCGGCCAGCGCGTTGAGCGCGCACTGCTGGGCGCACGCCCGGGCCTCCTCGGGGTCGACCTCCCCGCCGACCTTGCCGGTGACCATGAGCTCGCCGCCGCGCATGGGCAGCTGCCCGGACGTGAAGACGTGGTCACCGCTGCGGACCGCCGGGACGTAGGCCGCCACGGGCTTCGCGACCTCGGGGACCGCGAGACCCAGGGCGGCGAGCCGCTCCTCGGGGTGCGTCATCGCGGTCAGCCCTGGGGGCGCTTGAGGAAGGCGATGAGCCCGCCCTGCGCGTTGGTCTGGATGGTGACGAGCTCCCACCCGTCCTGGCCGAAGTTGTTCAGCATCAGCGCCTCGTTGTGGAGCGGAATCGGCGCCACCTGGTACTCCCACTTGGTCATGCCGAGCACCTTACTGTCACCGGGGACGGTCCACCGGGGACGGTCACCGGTCGCGGTGGCCCGTGGGGTCCAGGACGCGGGTCCGTCCCGGCTCGGCCCGGGCGATGCCGCGCAGGTGCACCTCGTCGGGGCCGTCGAAGATGCGCATGGCGCGGTGCCAGCCGTACATGGCGGTGAGCGGCACGTCGTCGCTCACGCCGGCGCCGCCGTGCACCTGGATGGCGCGGTCGATGACGTCGAGCGCCACGCGGGGCACCGCGACCTTGGCCATGGAGACCAGCGACGCCGCGGCCTTGTTGCCGTGGGCGTCGATGACCGCGGCGGCGTGCTGGCACAGCAGGCGGGCCTGGTCGATGGCGATCCGCGACTCGGCGATGTCGCGCTGCACCATGCCCTGCTCCGCGAGCGGCTTGCCGAACGCGACGCGGCTCGTGGCGCGGCGTACCAGCAGGTCGAGGGCGCGCTCGGCGGCACCCAGGGCGCGCATGCAGTGGTGGATCCGACCGGGGCCGAGGCGCGCCTGGGCCAGCGCGAAGCCCGCGCCCTCCTCCCCGAGGATCGCCGAGACGGGGACGCGCACGTCGGTGAACGACACCTCGCAGTGACCGTGCTGGTCGTGGCGGCCGAACACCGGCACGTCGCGCACGATCTCGACGCCCGGGGTGTCGGTCGGGACGAGCACCATCGACTGCTGGCGGTGCTTCGCGGCCTCCGGGTCGGTCTTGCCCATGACGACGAGCAGCTCGCACCGCGGGTCGGCCGCGCCCGAGGTCCACCACTTGCGCCCGTTGACCACGTACTCGTCGCCGTCGCGCTCGATGCGCGTCTCGATGTTGGTCGCGTCGCTCGAGGCCACCGCGATCTCCGTCATCGCGAACGCGGAGCGCACCGTGCCCTCGAGCAGCGGCTCGAGCCAGCGGGTGCGCTGCTCCTCGGTCGCGAAGAGGTGGAGCAGCTCCATGTTGCCGGTGTCGGGCGCCTGCCCGTTGATCGCCTCCGGGGCCAGCTCGAGGCTCCAGCCGGTGATCTCGGCGAGGCCCGCGTAGTCGAGCTGGCTGATGCCCCCGAAGGACGGCAGGAACAGGTTCCACAGTCCCCGCCGGCGCGCCTCGGCCTTGAGGTCCTCGACGACGGGCGGCAGCGTGTGGTCCGCGGGCCCGCGGGCCGCCCGGTAGGCGTGGTAGTCCGCCTCCGCCGGGAACACGTGCTCGTTCATGAACTCCACGAGCGAGGCCCGCAGCTCGCGGGCCCGCGGCGACGGGGTCAGGTCGAGGCCGGCGACGTCGAACGGGTCGTCGGTGGGCTGGAACGTCATGGTGCCTCCGGTGGCGCGGAACGGGATCAAGGAACGGGGGTACGGCGCGGGGCCGGTCAGGCCCGCAGCCGCGGGTCGCTGGCGGCGGCCGCCCCGGCGCGGGCGCGCTCGAGGAGCAGCGGCACCATCGGGCCGAGGTCGTCGACGCCGGAGCCCACCGTGGTGCCCTGCAGGTGCCGGGCGTGGATCTGCTCGAGGATCACGAGGAGCTTGAAGTCGGAGAAGACGACGTACCACTCGATGTCGGCGACCTCGATGCCGCAGCGCTCGGCGTACATCCCCAGCACGGTCGCCCGGTCGGGGAACCCGGGCAGCGCGGTCGCCCCCGCCGTGATCGGGTTGGGGACCGCCCCCGCCTCGTCCCAGAAGCTCAGCAGCATCCCGACGTCGGCCAGCGTGTCGCCCACGGTGGCCATCTCCCAGTCGAGCAGCGCCACGATCCGGGTCGGGTCGTCGACGTCGAGCATGAGGTTGTCGATCTTGTAGTCGCCGTGCACGATCCCCGGCCGACCGACGGTCGGCATCGAGGCCTCGAGCCGCGCGGCGAGCTCGGCGAATCCGGGCAGGTCGCGGGTGCGGACCTTCTCCCACTGCCGCTGCCACCGCGTGAGCTGGCGGGCCAGGTAGCCGTCCGGTCGCCCGAAGTCGGCGAGACCCACCGCCGCCGGGTCCACCGCGTGCAGCTCGACAAGCAGGGCGACGAGCGCGTCCGTCAGCCCGGCGCGCTGCGCCGGGGTCAGCGTCGCGGTGTCCGCGGGGGTCCGGAGGGTGCGGCCCTCGACCTTGTCCATCACGTAGAAGTCGGCCCCGATGACGCCGGGGTCCTCGCACCGTGCGACCACCCGCGGCACCGGCACGGAGGAGCCGGCGAGCGCCCGCAGCACCCGCGCCTCGCGGCCCATGTCGTGCGCGGCGGTGGCCACGACCTCGCCGTACGGCGGTCGCCGCAGGATCCAGCGCCGCTCCCCGTCCCCCACCTCGTACGTCGGGTTGGAGCGCCCCCCGGCGACGAGGCGCGCCGTGAGCGGCCCCCGCAGGCCACCCTCGACGTGGGCGCCGAGATAGCGGTCGAGCGACGCGAGGTCGAGCTCGGCCACGCCCGTGGCGGGGCTGCTGGTGGTGGTCATGGGTGCTCCCTTGTCCCGAAACTTACCGAACGCTCGCTTAGATAGCATGACGGGTGCGACCCCGGTGGTCAACCAGGGCCGCACCCCTCCCGGCTCAGACGCCGAGGTACGCCTTGCGGATCATCTCCGAGGTGCGCAGCTCCTCGGCGTCGCCCGACACGACGATCCGCCCGTGCTCGATGACGTGACCGGTGGTGGCGAGCCGGAGCGCGGCGTCGACCCGCTGCTCCACGAGCACCACGCCGGCCCCGGTCTCCTCCGCGATCATCGCGACGAGGCGGAACACCTCCGAGCTCAGCCGGGGGCTGAGGCCGAGGGACGGCTCGTCGAGCAGCAGGTAGCGCGGGCGCGACGCGGCGGCGCGCGCCAGGGCGACCATCTGCTGCTCGCCGCCCGACAGGAGGCCCGCCCGCTGCCCCCAGCGCTCCCGCAGCCGCGGGAAGGCGTCGAGCAGGTGCTCGACGACGTCCGGGTCGCCACGGCGACCGCGGGCCGCGTGCCGTCCCATCCCCACGTTCTCCGCGACGGTGAGCCCGCCGAAGAGGCGACGCCCCTCGGGCACGTGGACGAGCCCGAGCCGGGCCCGCCGCTCCGGGCGCAGCCGGTGCACCGGCGTGCCGTCGAGCGTGATCGTGCCCGCCGTCGTCGTCAGCAGTCCGCTGATGGTCTGCGCCAGCGTCGACTTGCCGGCGCCGTTGGCGCCCACGACGGACACGATCTCCCCGCGGGGCACCTCGAGGTCGACGCCGTGCAGCACGGCCAGCCGGCCGTAGCCCGACGCGACCTTCTCCAGCACGAGGCTCATGCCGTCTCCTCCATCTCCACGCCGAGGTAGGCCTCGACGACCGCCGGCTCGGCGAGCACCTCGGCCGCCGTGCCGTGCGCCAGCACGGCGCCGCTCTCCATGCAGGTCACCTCGTCGGACACCTGGGTCACGAGGTCCATGTGGTGCTCGACCACGACCATCGCCAGGCCCTGGGCGCGCAGCGTGAGCATCAGTCGGCCCAGCTCCGCGGTCTCCGCCGTGTTGAGGCCCGCGGCTGGCTCGTCGAGGATGAGCAGCCGCGGGTCGCTGGCGAGCGCCCGGGCGATCTCGAGCGCCCGCTGCTTGCCGTAGGGCAGGCTGCCGGCCTCGACGTGGCCGTCCCCGCCGAGACCGACGAGCTCGAGCAGCGCGGCCGCGCGGTCCTGCAACTCGCGGGTGCGGCGGTACTGGCCCGGGTCCTTGAGCCACGCCCGCACCAGCGGCAGGCGCCCCGTGTCGGGGAACCCGGCCAGCACGTTCTCGGTCGCGCTCGCGTGGGTGAAGAGGAGCGGCGTCTGGAACGTCCGCGCGACCCCGGCACGCACGATCGCGTGGGTGCGCCGCCCGTCGATGCGGCGACCGTCGAACGTGATCTCGCCGCTGTCGATCCCGTAGACGCCCGTGACCAGGTTGGCCACCGTGGTCTTGCCCGCGCCGTTGGGGCCGATGACCGCGTGGATGGTGCCGCGCCGCACGACGAGCTCGGCCGCCTGCACCGCCTTGATGCCGCCGAAGCTCTTCGACACGCCGCGCACCGCCAGGAGCACGTCGTCGCCGTCGGGCGCGGGGGACGACGCGGTGGCCGACGCGGCGGCCGCCTGCGGGGCGGCCGCGGGGGCGGCCGCGGGGGCGGCGCGCCCCGGGAGCCGGTGCGCCAGCTCGCCGAGCCCGCCCACGATGCCCTGGGGCAGGAACGCGAGGGTGAGCACGAGGAGCACGCCGATGAGGCCGGGGGTGGAGAGGTACCAGGTGTCGCTCACCTGGCGCTGCAGGTCCACCAGCGGCGTCAGCACGTCGGTGCGCTGCAGCAGCACGATGATGACGGCGCCGACGAGCGGCCCCGCGACCGTGCCCGCACCACCGAGGATGACCGCGAGGATCATCGTGATGGAGAGCAGCATGGTGAAGCTCTCCGGCTGCAGGTGCGCGAAGACCTGGGCGTAGAACACCCCGCCGAGGGCCCCGTACGTCGAGGCCAGCGCCATCACCGCGACCTTGCGCCCGAAGACGTTGACGCCGAGGTGCGCCGCCAGGTGCTCGCTCGTGCCGATCGCGTGGAGCGAGCGCCCCCAGGGCGAGCGGGCGACGTTGCGGTAGCCGACGAGGGCCACGACGGCGACGACGAGGATCGCGACGACGACGGTCGCCTCGGTGCCGGCGAAGAGGGGCGGCTCGAGGCTGGTGCCGAAGATCTCGATCGGCGGCATGAGGCCGCTGCCGTGGTCGAGGGTGTTGGGGTAGCCCGACAGGCGGCCGAGCGGCGCCCACTCGGCGAGCACGCGCTCGGTGAGGATCGCGACGACCAGCGTGACCATGGCGAACGCCGGGCCACGGAGCCGCATCGTGCAGAGCGCCAGCAGGCCGCCGAACGCCGCCGTGACGACGAGCGCCACCACGATCGCGACCAGCGGGTGGAGGGCGGAGTCGACCGAGAGGTAGGCGCTCACGTAGGCGCCGATCGCGAAGAAGGCGCCCTGCCCCAGCGAGATGAGCCGGGCGTGGCCCGACAGGAGGTTCAGGCCGGCCGCGGCGACGGCGACCGCCACCACGACGGCGGCCGTCTGCGTGCCCGCGAGGGTCGTCCCGTCGCCGCTGAGGGCGGGCACCGCGATCCAGGCCGCGGCCGCCAGCAGCACCACGAGGAAGCCCAGGTCGCGCGCGGCCTCGCCGCGGCGGAGGCGGTCGAGGAGCGAGGGGGCGGGGTTCGGGCTCACAGCTTCGCCTCCATGCGTCGACCGACCAGGCCCTCCGGGCGGAGGACCAGCACCACGATCACCAGCGCCAGACCGGCGACCTGGCCCCAGAGCGCGCCCAGCTCGTAGGCGCTGACCTGCACGACGACCCCGAAGACGACGGCGCCGACGAGCGGTCCCCAGAAGGAGGTGAGGCCACCGATGACCGCCACGGCGAAGGCGGAGACGAGCACGTGCACGCCGAGGCCCGGCGTGGCGCCGACCTCGGAGGCCCACAGCACGCCCGCGAGCGCGGCGAGGGCGGTGGCCGCGGCGTACGCCACCGCGCCCACGAGCCGCGGCGAGATGCCCATGAGCGCGACCGTGCGCGGGTCCTCCGCGACGGCGCGCATGATGACGCCGCCCGAGGTCCAGCGGGAGGCCGCGACGAGCGCGAGCGTCACGACGACCGCGATGACCGCGATCACCAGCGACTGCTTGTTGACCCCCACGCCCAGCACCTCGACGGTGCCGGGGTTGCGGGTCAGCTCGACCCGCTGCGGGTTCGCGCCCTCACCGTTGGTGAAGAGGTTGAGCAGCACGTAGGAGATGCCCACGGTGCTGAGCAGCCAGCGCGAGTCGTGCTCGCCGCGCGCGAAGGGCAGCACCAGCCAGCGGTGCACCACCGCGCCCAGCGCGCCGCCGACGAGCACGACGACGGCGAGCTTCCCCGGGGTGGGCAGCCACGACCAGCTGCCCACCCCCAGGGCGAGGAAGCCGCCGACGGCGAGGAGCTCACCGGAGGCGAAGTTGAGGGTGCGGGTGGTGACGAACGTCAGCACCAGCCCCTGGCCGACCAGGGCGTACAGCCCCGCCAGCACGATCCCGGACACCACGGCGTCCATCGGCGACCTCTCTCCCTGCTCTCGGGTTCTCGGGTACGGCGCTCAGCAGCCGTCGGCGATGCAGGAGGCCAGGTCGCCCCGGGCCTCCAGCGCGCCCTCGCCGTCGAAGCCGAAGACGATCCACTGCGAGGGGTCCTCGGGCTCGTAGATCTCGTGGTCACCCGCACCGAACGGCTTCTCGTAGACGTCGTCGCGCACGGAGACCTGCTCGAGGCCCTCCATCGCCTCGCGGACGCCGTCGAAGTCGCGGGCGTCGCCCACCTCGGCCACGGCCTGGAGGTAGGTGTCGACGGCCGCCATCCAGCTGTAGACGTTGGTCGGGATGATCGGCGCCTCGCCGTACTCCGCCTCGTAGTCCGCCGCGATGCCCGCCACGGTGTCGCCGGTCAGGTCGCGCGGGTCGATGAAGACCAGGTTCTCCCACTGCTCGGGGTCGGCCAGCGTCGCGAAGTCCGCGAGGATCGTCGCGTTGGTGACGACCCGGTCGGCGGCGAGGCCCTCCTGGGCGATCGCCTTGGTGACGGTCGCCGTGTCGGCGCCGGCCGTGATGGCGAGGAAGACGGTGTCGACACCGGCGGCCGCGAGGCGGGAGATGCCGGCGCTGAAGTCGGTCGTGCCGGGCTGGATCGCCTCGACGGCCGCGATCTCGGCGCCCAGCTCCTCGGCCTCGGCCTCGATGGACTCGGCGCCGCTCTGCCCGTAGGCGTCGGCCGAGTGCACGATGCCCACGGTGCTGTCACCCGAGAAGAGGTACTGCGCCACGACGGAGGAGAGGTCGCTGGCGTTGTAGTTGGTGCGGAACAGCCAGTTGGGGTCGAGCGACTCGTCCATGATCTCCGGGGCCAGCGCGGCGCTCAGCCACGGGCGGCCGCTGCGCTGGATCACGTCGGCCACCTGGAGGGCGTTGCCCGACTGCGGCGGACCGAAGATCGCGTCCACGTCCTCGGTGTTGAGCAGCTGCTGGACGGCCGCGGAGGCGCCGTCGGGGGTGCCCTTGTCGTCGACCGTGACGATCTCGACCTCGAGGCCGTACTCGTCGGCGAGGTCGGCCACGGCGAGCTCCACCGGGCGCACGAGGTCGGTGTAGAACTGCGGCGCCGCGCCCGTCTCGGGACCGACGAGGCCGATGCGCACCACACCGTCCTCGCGCTCGGACGAGCTGTCGTTGCCACACGCGGCGAGGCTGGCCACCGAGGCCACGGCGAGCGCTGCGACTGCGAACTTCTTCATGGTTCTTCTCCTGGAGTCGGCCGCTCCCGTCGAGCGTGACCGGCGTCACCGTACGGTTCGGCGACGCCGATTGCAATACCGAACGCTCGCTATAAATAGGTAGCGCAAAGCCCGCCGTTGCTAGCAGTTGTGCAGATACGCTCACCGAGCGATCGTTAGGTTGCCGCTCGCCGCGCCCTCCTCGACACCCACTCCGGGGCGGACATCAGGCAGGATCAGCGACCACATCGGCCACCGCGGCCGGCACGAGGCAGGAGCACACATGGCGACGTCGGGACGCCGGGGCGGGCGCGCGGTCATCATCGAGGGCGCGGTCGAGCTCTTCGGCAAGGTCGGCTACCACGGGGCCTCGACCCGGGACATCGCCGCCGCCGCAGACGTGACGGTCGCGTCGATCTACTACCACTTCAAGTCGAAGCAGCAGATCCTCCAGGCGATCATGGTCGAGATCCTCAGCGAGGTCATCGAGGAGACCCGGTCGGCCGTGCTCGCCGCCGGCGGGGACGCCGACGACCAGCTGCGCGCCCTCGTCCGCACCTGGGTGCTCTTCCACATCCGCCGCCAGCGGGAGGCCCTGATCGGCGCCTCGGAGATCCGCAGCCTCGACGAGGAGGGGCTCACCGCGATCATCGGGCTGCGCGACCAGCAGGAGACGCTGTTCCGGGCGGTCGTCGACCGTGGTGTCGCCGACGGCACCTTCGGCACGCCGCACCCGCGCGAGGCCGCGCGCGCCATCATCAACATGAGCCGGTCGATCGTCACCTGGTACCGGCCCGACGGCCCGGTCTCGCCGGAGGAGATGGCGGCGACGTACGCCGACCTCGCCCTGGCGATGGCGCGCTGACGCCCACCTCCGCAGGGACGCGTGTTGACGCCTCCTGTGGCCCGGCTTACATTACCCGGGTAACTGAGCGAGCGTTCGTTTAGAAGGAGTGGCAGTGGACTTCCCCGACGCACATGCGGAGCGCACGCCGGACAAGGTGGCCTACGAGCTGGGCGACACGCAGGTGACCTACGCCGAGCTGGTCGACGACTCGATCCGCATCGCCAACCTGCTGCGCGAGCGGGGGATCGCCGACGGCGACGTCGTGGCCCTCCTGCTGCCCAACGTCGTCGGGCTGCTCGAGGTCGCCTGGGCGGCCCAGCGCTCGGGTCTGCGCTACACCGCGATCGCCGAACGCCTGACCGCGAGCGAGATCGCCTACATCCTGGCCGACTCCGGTGCCCGCGCCCTGTTCACCGCCACGAGCCACGCCGCCGTGGCCGCCAAGGCGCTCGCGGAGGTGGGCCGCCCCGTCGCGGGCTTCACCGTCGACGGGCCCGCCGCCGGGCTCGAGGACGTCTTCGAGGACCTCCGCCCGCTCCTGCCCGCCCAGCCCGCGGAGCCGACCGGCCCCGAGCGCGAGGGCGTCGACCTGCTCTACTCCTCCGGCACCACCGGCCGCCCCAAGGGCGTCGCCGCGAACCTGCCGGACGCGCCGCTGGGCACCGCGCCCGGGACGGCTCCGTTCCTCCAGGCCACGTGGGGCTTCGACGCCGACACGGTCTACCTCTCCCCCGCCCCGCTCTATCACGCGGCCCCGCTGCGCACCTCGATGACGGTGCAGCGCTTCGGCGGCTCCGTGGTCGTCATGCCGAAGTTCGACGCGGCCGAGGCCCTGCGCCTCATCGAGGCGCGCCGCGTGACCCACACCCAGATGGTGCCGACGATGTTCGTGCGGATGCTGCAGCTCCCCGACGAGGTGCGCGCGGCCGCCGACCTCTCCTCGCTCCAGGCCGTCATCCACGCCGCCGCGCCCTGCCCGCCCGACGTGAAGCGGGCGATGATCGACTGGGTCGGCCCGATCGTGGACGAGTACTACTCGTGCACCGAGGCCATCCTCCTCACCGTCATCCGCTCGGCGGAGGCGCTCGAACGCCCGGGCTCGGTGGGTCGCGCCGTGCTGGGCACGCCGCACGTCCTCGACGCCGAGGGCAACGAGCTCCTGCCCGGCGAGCACGGCACGATCTGGTCGGAGGGCGGGCTCGACTTCACCTACCTCAACGCCCCCGAGAAGACCGAGGCGACGCGCAACGAGCGGGGCTGGCGCACCGTCGGCGACCTCGGGTACGTCGACGCCGACGGCTACCTCTACCTCAGCGACCGCCGCGAGGACCTCGTGCTCGTCGGGGGCGTCAACGTCTACCCGCAGGAGGCGGAGAACCTCCTCGTCGCGCACCCCGACGTCGCCGACGCCGCCGTCTTCGGCGTGCCGCACCCGGAGTACGGCGCGGAGGTGCGCGCCGTCGTGCAGCTGCGGCCGGGGCTCGACCCGAGCCCGGAGCGGGCCGAGGCGCTGCTCGAGCACGTGCGGGAGCACCTCACCCGGGTGAAGTGCCCGCGCACCCTGGACTTCGCCGACGAGCTGCCGCGCACGCCGACCGGCAAGCTGCTGCGGCGCGTGCTCAAGGAGCAGTACGCGGGGTGACCCGCGGCGTACGGGTCAGGGCTTCGTCCACTTCGGGTGGTTGCGGTCGCCCTTGCACACCCAGCGCTTGTGGTTCTTGTCGTAGCCGCTCTTGCCGTAGGACGCCTTCGGGCAGAACTGGCCGCCCTTGATGCACGTCCCGCTCGAGGTCTTGGTGCAGGCCGGCGGCGGCGCGGCGTGGGCGGCGGGGCCGATGGCCGGGGACGCCACCAGGCCGGCGAGGACGAGCGTGATGGCGGCGAGCAGGGTGCGGAACCTCATGGAGGCACGCTAGGAAGCGGGGGCCTGCCTGTCCCGGATTCGCGGGGAGACGCCCCAGAGGTCTGGACCGGCGCCGATCCCGCGGCGTACCCGCTGGTGCGGGGCGATGGACGCACGCCCGGCGGCGACCTAGCGTGGCTCCGTGGAGGCGCACGTGCCCGCACGCCGAGGAGGAGCCATGCTGCTGCTGGACCGCCAGGACCGTGTGCCCGCCGAGCGGGACCCCGTCGGCGACGTCCGCGCGGCCGCCCGGTGGGTGGGCGAGCACGCGCTGACCCGGGCCTTCTTCGAGCACGCGGCGAGGAGCGGAGAGCTCTTCGCGCGCATCGATTGCGACCCGGCGCTGCGGGCGGACCCCTACCCGGCCTACGAGGAGCTGCGCGCCCTGGGGCGCCTCGTGCCGGGCCGCGTCGTCTCCGCGACGACCGACCACGCGCTCACGACGGCCCTCCTGCGCCACCCCGACGTGCGCGTCGGCGCCGGTCTCCGCGACCTGCCCGGTCCCCTCGGCGCCCTGGGACGCTGGGGCACGGACCCGTGGGCCACCGGGCCCATCGACCCGCCCTCGCTGCTCGCCATCGACGGCGTCGACCACGCGCGCCTGCGCCGCCTGGTCAACCGCGCCTTCACCGCGCGACAGGTGCGCGCGCAGGAGGACCTCGTCACCGCCACCGCCGAGCGGCTGCTCGACCGGATCGAGCGGGCCGGAGCGGAGCGCACCGACCTGGTGGACGCTTATGCCGCGCAGCTCCCCGTCGCCGTCATCGGCGCCATCCTCGGCGTGCCCGAGCGCGACCACCGCCAGCTCCGCGCCTGGGGCAACAGCGCCGCGAGCCTCCTCGACCCGGGGCTGCGGTGGGGGCGCTACCGCCGCGCCAGCACCGCGGTGCGCGCGATGCACCGGTGGGTGACGGCGCACGTCGAGGCGAAGCGGCGCGACCCCGGCGACGACCTGCTCAGCCAGCTCGCCCTCCTCGACGGTGACGGCGACGACGCCGTGCTGACCGACCTGGAGCTGCGGGCCGTCGCCCTGCTCGTGCTCGCCGCCGGGTTCGAGACCACCGTCAACCTCATCTCCAACGCGGTCGTGCTGCTCGACGGTCACCGGGACCAGCGGGAGCGCGTGCTCGCCGAGCCCGACCTGTGGGCGGGCGTCGTCGAGGAGACGCTCCGCTTCGACCCGCCGGTGCAGAACTCGCTGCGCGTCGTGCCCCGCGACCTGGAGGTCGACGGGGTCGCCATCGTCGGCGGCACGCCGGTCCTGCTGTTCCTCGCCGCCGCCAACCGCGACCCCGCCGTGTTCGACGACCCGCAGGTCTTCGACGTCGCCCGGCCGAACGCCAACGCCCACCTCGCGTTCTCCTCCGGCGCGCACTACTGCCTCGGGGCGGCCCTGGCCCGGGCCGAGGCGCGGATCGCGCTGCAGATGCTCCACGAGCGGTTCCCCGACCTCCGCGTCGACGGCGCTCCGCGGCGCCGCGAGACCCGCGTGCTCCGCGGCTTCGAGCGCCTGCCGGTCGCCCCCGGCCGGGTCGCCGCGCGCGCCTGACGTCCACCCGCAGGGGGACGCGCGGGGGCGGGGCAGCGCCGTACCCTCGGCGTCCATGAGCACCACCTCCGCGCTCCCCCGGCAGCCGCGGCGCCTGGGGCCGCGGGGCGCGGCGTGGTTCGACCGGGGCCTGGCGCTCGGGCTCACCGGCCTCAGCGTGCTCTCCGGCGTCGCCGCCGGGTCCCTCGCCTGGATCGGGCTGGGGCTGCTGCAGTGCGCGCCGCTGTGGTGGCGGCGCCGCTTCCCCGTGGCCGTCTACGCAGCGGTCGCCGCCGCCAGCGCGCTGCAGGTGCTGGTGCTCGACATGCCCGTGTTCTCGCAGCTCGCCTATCCCGTCGCCGTCTACTCCGTGGCCCGCTACACCTCCACAGTCCCCGGGGCCCTCGCCCTCGTCGTCGGCCTCGTCGCGGCTGCCACGGCCGCCGTGGACTGGACCTCGCCGTACGTGCCGCCGAACGACCACCCCCTGCAGCAGGTGGTCAGCTACGCGACCACGATCGGCGTCATCGTGCTCGCCGCGTGGGCGCTGGGGACGCTGGGGCGCACGCGGGCGGCGTACGTCGACGCGCTCCGCACCCACGCCGAGCAGGTCGCCCGGGAGGCCGAGCAGCGGGCCGAGCTCGCCGCCTCCGACGAGCGGGCCCGCATCGCGCGCGAGATGCACGACGTGGTCGCGCACGGGCTCTCGGTGATGGTGGTGCAGGCCGACGGGGCGCGGTACGCCGCGGCGAAGGACCCCGACGTCGCCACCACCGCGCTCGGCGCCATCGCGGCGACCGGGCGCGAGTCGCTCGGCGAGATGCGGCGGCTGCTCGGGCTGCTGCGCTCGGAGGAGACCGGGACCCGACCGCAGCCCGGCCTGGACGACCTGGCCGGTCTCCTCGAGCAGGCCCGCGCGGACGGGCTCCCGCTCACCGTGCGGCTCCCCGACCCCCTGCCGGCGGTGCCGACGGGCACGGGCCTCGTCGTCTACCGGGTGCTGCAGGAGGCGCTCACCAACGTACGGCGCCACGCCGGCCCCGTCCGCGACGTCGAGGTGGTCGTCGACGCGGAGCCGGGCGGCCTCGTCGTGCGGGTGACCGACGACGGGCGGGGCGCGGCTGCGGGCTCGTCGGGCTCGTCGGGCTCGTCGGGCGCCGGCGGCTCGGGGCGGGCCGGCGGCGGCCTCGGGCTCGTCGGGATGCGCGAGCGGGTGCGCGCCGCGGGCGGGACGCTCGCGACCGGACCGCGCGGGGGCGGAGGGTTCGAGGTCGTGGCGCGGGTGCCGGTGTGAGGATGCCGGGGTGAGCGCCTCGCCGATCCGCGTCTTCCTCGTCGACGACCAGCAGATGGTGCGGGCCGGGTTCCGCATGCTCGTGGAGAGCCAGGACGACCTCGTCGTCGTCGGGGAGGCCGGCGACGGCGCCGAGGCGCTGCGGCTCCTGGACGCACCGGTGGGCGCCGCGCGGCCCGTCGCCGACGTCGTGCTCATGGACGTGCGGATGCCGCGGCTCGACGGCGTCGAGGCCACGCGGGCCCTGGCCGCGCGGGCCGACACCGGGGCGCCCGTGCCCCGCGTGATCGTGCTGACGACGTTCGACCTCGACGAGTACGCCTTCGCCGCTCTCAAGGCCGGCGCCTCCGCGTTCCTCCTCAAGGACGCCACCCCGCCCGACCTGCTGGAGGCCGTACGACGCGTGCACGCCGGCGACGCCGTCGTCGCGCCCTCCACGACCCGTCGCCTGCTCGACCACGTCGCGGCGACGCTGCCGGACGGGCTCGACCGCGGCGTACCGGGATCGCCGGGCGCGCCCGCCTCGCCCGCCGACCACCCGCGGCTCGCGACCCTGACCGAGCGCGAGGCCGAGGTGCTCGCCCTCGTCGCGCGTGGCCTGTCGAACGGGGAGATCGCCGCCGAGCTCGTGCTGGGCGAGGCGACGGTGAAGACGCACGTGGGCCGGCTGCTCGCCAAGACCGGCTCCCGCGACCGGGTGCAGCTCGTCGTGCTCGCCTACGAGGCGGGCGTGGTCGGACCGGGCTGAGCCCGGGTGGGACACTCCCCGCGTGTCCCGCGCCCAGCAGCTCCTCGACCACGTCGTGGCGGCCGCCGAGGAGGACGGGTTCGGCGCGCACGCCGCCCACGTGCTCGTCGGCGACGACGCCGCGCGGCACCTGTGGAGCGAGGACGTGCGACGCGACGTCCACTCCGCCGCCAAGGGCGTCTGCGTGCTCGCGGCGGGCATCGCCCACGACGAGGGGATCTTCGACGTCGACGCCCCGGTCGCGCGGTGGTTCCCCGACGTGGCCGTGGGCGCGGGGGTCGAGGCCGTCACGACACGGCACCTGCTGGGGATGACGAGCGGCATCGACCTCCCCTGGTCGGAGACGCTGCTGACCGACTGGCCGGACCTCGCGGTCGAGCTCCTGTCCCGGCCGTCCGCCGGGCGGGTGTTCCAGTACTCCAACGCCAGCACCTACACCGCCATGCGCGCGCTCGGGACCGTCGTCGGCGACGTCGCCGCCTGGCTCGGCCCCCGGCTGTTCGCGCCGCTCGGCATCGACGCACCGCCGTGGGACCGCTGCCCGCACGGGTGGATCGCCGCCGGCGGGGGCCTCCACCTCACGGTCGACGAGCTCGCCCGCCTCGGACGGCTCGTCCGGGACGGCGGCTGCTGGGAGGGGACGCGCCTGGTCTCCGCGGACTGGCCGCGCGCCCTGCGCACGACCTGGGTCGAGCGGGACGCCCACCCCTCCTACGCCCGGTACGGCCTCGGCGCCTGGGGCGGACCCGGCGACGCGTGGCGCCTGCACGGCGCCCACGGCCAGCTGGTGATCCTCCGCGGCGACACGGTCGTGACCCTCACCGCCCACGACCACGCCGGCGCCGACCGGATGGCGGAGCGCGTCGTCGAGGCGGCGTCGTCGGTGCCGGGCTGAGGTGCCGGGCTGAGGAGCCGGGCTGAGGAGCCGGGCTGAGGTGCCGGGCTGAGGAAAGTGCGCGCCGGGGAAGGAAAACGCGGACCGAGAGGCCCCCTGGATCGATCCATCCGAGGCTCCGGTCCGCGTTCTCTTTCTCCCGGCTCCCGACCGGTCCGCGTTTTCTTCGTCGGGGCCGGGGCCGGGTGGGGCGTCGGTGCGACGCACCGCGTGGCCGACCCGCCCCGGCTGCACTTTTCCGAGCCCCCGCCGAACCCGCCCACCCCGGCCGCCTCCACCCACGGGTGGAGGCGGGGTCCACCGCGGGTCGCACCCGCGTCGTACCACCGCCCCCGAGGATCAACCGCTCGCGTGACGACGCGGAGGGGGCGCCGTCCCTAGCGTTCCGGTCATGTCCACCACACCCTTCACCGACCTGGTCCAGCCCGCCCCGAGCGGACCCGTCCTCGCGGCGAGCGCCCGGGGCCTGACGAAGACCTACGGCCGGGGCGACGCCGAGGTGCACGCCCTCCGCGGCGTCGACCTCGACGTGCCGGCCGGCCGGTTCACGGCGGTCATGGGCACCTCGGGGTCCGGCAAGTCCACCCTCATGCACTGCCTGGCGGGGCTCGACCAGCCGTCCGCGGGCTCCGTGACGATCGCCGGGCGTCGGCTCGACGGGCTCGGCGACGACGACCTGACGCGGTTCCGGCGCGACCACGTCGGCTTCGTCTTCCAGGCGTTCAACCTGCTGCCGATGCTGACCGCCGGCCAGAACATCCTGCTGCCGTTCGAGCTCGCGGGCCGGAAGGTCGACGCGGGCGTCCGGGCGCGGTACGACGAGGTCGTCGCCACCCTCGGCCTCGGCGACCGCCTCGGGCACCGCCCGGGGGAGCTGTCCGGCGGCCAGCAGCAGCGAGTGGCCATCGCCCGCGCGCTCGTCGCGCAGCCCGCCATCGTCTTCGCGGACGAGCCGACCGGCAACCTCGACTCGGACACGTCCGCGGAGGTGCTCGGCTTCCTGCGGCGCTGCGTCCGCGAGCTCGGCCAGACGGTGGTGATGGTGACGCACGAGCTGGACGCCGCGGCGTACGCCGACGACGTCGTCGTGCTCGCCGACGGCACGGTGCGGGCGCACCTCGTCGAGCCGGACGCCGACCGGCTCGTCGCGACGCTGCGGCCGGGCAGCACGGGTCCCCTCAGCACGGGCGGGCACGGGGGTGTCGCCCGATGAGGACCGTGCTGCTCGCGTCGCTGCGGACGCACACCCGGCGCTACGTGGCCGCCGTGCTCGCGGTCGCGATCGCCGTCGCCTTCGTCGTCGTGACCGACGCACTCGCCTCGGCGGCACGGGGCGGGCTCACCGAGGAAGTGGGCAAGCCCTACGAGAAGGGGGACCTCGTCGTCACCGGCGGGGCGGTCGACGGGTGGCCCTCGAACGAGGGCGTCGAGGCCGTCGTGGGACTCGCCGCGGACGAGGGCGACAGCGCCGCACCGCTGGCCGACGCCTGGCTGCCGGTCGACCGCACCGACGGCACGTCGATCATCGACGACGCCCCGGTCGGCACGTGGCCCGACGACCCGGCCCTCGTGTGGCAGGACCTCGTCGAGGGACGCGGCGTCGCGGCGCCCGACGAGGCCGTCGCCGACGCCTCCCGCGCCCGGGCGAACGACCTCGGGATCGGCGACGAGGTGGTCGTCGGCACCGGGGACGCGGCGACCACCCTCACCATCGTCGGCCTGGCCGACGGCACGACGTTCACCTCGAGCGCCCTGTGGGCGGACTTCTCCGTGGTCGCGTCGTTCGACGGGTGGGCGGCGGAGACGGTGACGTACGCCGTCGGTCCGGGCCGCTCGGTCGACGACGCCGCGGCGGGGATCGCGGCGCTGGGGGGCACGGAGACCGAGGTCGGGGACCTCGTCACCTGGTCGCCCGCCGAGGTCGCCGCCGACCGCCTGCAGAAGGCGAACCAGCAGGTCGACGTGCTGTCCATGGTGGTGCTGCTCTTCGCCGCCATCGCCGCGGTCGTGTCCGTGATGGTCATCGCCAACACGTTCTCGATCCTCTTCGCGCAGCGCCAGCGCGACCTCGCGCTGCTCCGCTGCGTGGGCGCCACCCGCCGGCAGGTACGTCGCTCCGTGCGCCTCGAGGCCCTCGTCGTCGGCCTGCTGTCGTCGGCCACCGGCCTGCTGGTGGGCGCCGCGCTCGGATTCGGCGGCGTCGCGCTGCTGCGGGCGACCGTCGACTTCCCGCTGGGCACGCCGGAGCCGTCACCGGTGTGGTGGGGCGCGGCGTTCGTCGGCGGCGCGCTGACGACGGTGGTCGCGGCCTGGGTCCCGACGCGCACCGCCACCCGGGTCAGCCCGCTCGCCGCCCTGCGCCCGGAGGCGGCGCCGAGCGTCCGCACGGCCGCCGGTCGGGTGCGGATCGCCCTCGGCCTGCTGGTGCTGGGGGCCGGCGCGGTGGGCCTGGCCGCCGCCGTGTCGGCGGCCGACATGGTCGTGATGGTCGCCGGCGGCACCCTGTTCTTCGGCGGCGTCGTCCTGCTCGGCCCCGTCCTCGTGCCGGCCGTGCTGCGGCTCGTGGGCCTGCTCGTGCGCCGTACCGGCCCCACGGCGCGCATCGCCGGGGACAACGCGGTGCGCAACCCGCGGCGTACGGCCGCGACCACCGCCTCCCTCCTCATCGGGGTCACGCTGACGACGGCCGTGCTCACCGGCATGGCGAGCGCCCGCACGGCGACGGACCGGGAGATGGACGAGCAGTACCCGGTCGACGTCACCGTCGCCGCCGAGGACGGCCCCATCGGGGCGGAGCTCGCCGACCGTGTCACCGGCCTCCCCGGGGTCGAGGCGTCCCTGGTCGTGCCGGGCGGCGAGGTCGCAGCGGCACCGGTCGTCGACGACACCGTCGCCGGGGTGCCCGCCGACGAGCTCTTCACCGACGACGCCCTCCCCGTGGTGTCGCCCGGGGCGGCGACCGGGGGCGACCTCGACGAGGTCGTCCGCGGCGACCGCGGGATCGCGCTCCCTCAGGACGACGAGATCCTCGTGCCGTCCGGGATCACCGGCGCGGCGGGGCTGACCGAGCGGCTCGAGGTGAGCACGCCGCGCGGGTCGGTGACCCTGCGGGCGCGCTACGTCGACAGCGCCTGGGGCACGGCGGCCATCGTCGCGCCGGACACCCTGGAGACCCTGCTGGGGCGGGACACGACGGCGTACGCCGCGTGGCTGCGCGCCGACGGCGACGACCTCGACGACCTGCTCGCCGACCTCGACGCGACCACCGCCGGCACCGGGGCGTCGGTGACGCCGCTGGTCGAGCAGCGCAACTGGATCGACCGGCAGCTCGACATCGTCGTCATCGCGGTCGTGGGCCTGCTCGGGATCGGCGTGCTCATCGCGCTCATCGGCATCGGCAACACGCTGGGGCTCTCGGTGCTGGAGCGGTCGCGGGAGAACGCGTTGCTGCGGGCGCTGGGCCTCACGCGGCGGCAGCTGCGCCGCACGCTCGCCACCGAGGGGGTGCTGCTGTCGGTGGTCGCCACGCTCATCGGCACGGCGGTCGGGGTCCTCTTCGCCACGATCGGGGTGAAGGTGATGGTGCAGCCGTCGATCCCGGACGCGGCCATGGTGCTGCCGTACGGACAGCTGGCGGTGGTGGTGCTGGTCGCCGCGCTCGCCGGTCTCGTCGCCTGCGTGCTCCCCGCCCGCCGCGCCTCCCGCACCGCCCCCGCCGCGGGGCTGACGGCGGACTGAGCGCCCGTCCCTGCGCGTCGAGTTGTCACGTACGCCGCATCGGGCGTCGAGTTGTCACGCGTCATTCGTGACAACTCGGCGCGCTCACCGCGGCGTACGTGACAACTCGGCGGGGAACCTCAGGCGAACGCGTCCTTGCCGGGGCCGAGGACGGGGAGCCACTCGCGGACGACCTGGTCGACGACGACGCCGACCTTCACGAACGGGTCCTCCGCCGTCAAGGCCCGCACCTCGTCGGCCGAGTCGCCCCGGAAGAAGATGAGGGCGCCGGCGGGCTCGTCGGCGCCCCAGGGCCCGGAGACGACCAACCGGCCGGCCTCGGCGAGGCCGGCCAGGTACTCCCGGTGCGTCGCCCGCTCCGCGTCCCGCAGGGCCACGTCGTCGGAGTAGGTGTAGGTCACCGCGTAGATGCTCATGCCGGGCATCCTCCCAGGCCCTGCTGGCTATGCTGCGCGCGTGTCCGCCGTCGATCGTCCCGGGCCCGACTGGCCGGGCGTGCAGCTGCACGTCGTCACCGGCAAGGGCGGCACCGGGAAGTCCACCGTCGCTGCCGCGCTCGCCCTCGCGCTCGCCTCGCGGGGCAAGGACGTGCTCCTCTGTGAGGTCGAGGGCCGCCAGGGCATCGCCCGCATGTTCGACGTCGACCCGCTGCCCTACGAGGAGCGCCGGATCGCGAAGGGCCTCCCGGCGGAGCCGAGCGGCGCGGCGGGCACGGTCCACGCCCTGCACATCGACGCCGAGTCGGCGCTGCTCGACTACCTGGCGATGTACTACCGCCTCGGCCGCGCCGGCCGCGCCCTCGACAAGTTCGGCGTCGTCGAGTTCGCGACCACGATCGCCCCCGGCGTGCGCGACGTGCTCCTCACCGGCAAGGTCTTCGAGGCGGCCAAGCCGGGCCGTCGGGGCAAGAACGCGCGCCAGTACGACGCGGTCGTGCTCGACGCGCCCCCGACGGGCCGCATCACCCAGTTCCTCAACGTCTCCGACGAGCTGGCCGGCCTGGCCAAGGTCGGGCCGGTGAAGTCGCAGGCCGACCTCATGATGACCCTGTTCCGCTCCTCGCGGACGGCGGTGCACTTCGTGACCGTGCTCGAGGAGATGCCCGTGCAGGAGACGGCCGACGGGATCGCCGACCTCCGCCGCACCGGGCTGCCCGTGGGCGGGGTCGTGGTCAACCTGACCCGTCCCGACGAGCTGGACGCCGACGACCTGGCGGCCGTCACCGCGGGTACGGCGCAGGCCGCGCCCCTCGCCGAGGACCTGGCCGCCGCGGGGATCGACGGCGGGCCCGACGAGCTCGCCGACCTCGCGGAGCACCTGCTCGCGCAGGGCCGGGACCACGCGGAGCGGAAGGCGCTCGAGGACGCGCAGCGGGCTCTGGTCGCGACGTACGGCGTCCCCACCTACGAGCTGCCCCGCATGGCGGGCGGCGTCGACCTCGGCGGGCTCTACGAGCTGGCCGGGCACCTGCGGCGACAGGGGATGGCATGACGGTCAGCAGCACGCCGGGCGGCGGCGCCGCCGAGCGGCTCGGGAGCCACCGGCGCAGCAGCCACCGGGTCGGCCGCCTGGCCCACGACCCGGCCGAGGCCGCGCCGCACCTCGACCTCGACGCGCTCGTCGACGACCGCGGCACCGGCATCGTCGTGTGCTGCGGGTCCGGCGGCGTGGGCAAGACGACGACGGCCGCGGCGCTGGCGATGCGGGCGGCGGAGCGGGGCCGGAAGGTCGTCGTGCTCACCATCGACCCGGCCCGGCGGCTCGCGCAGTCGATGGGCATCGAGGAGCTCGACAACACGCCGCGCCCCGTCGTCGGGATCGACCCGACCAACGGCGGCTCGCTCGACGCGATGATGCTCGACATGAAGTCGACCTTCGACGAGGTCGTCGAGAGCCAGGCGAGCCCCGAGAAGGCGCGGGCGATCCTGGACAACCCGTTCTACGTCGCGCTGTCGAGCTCGTTCGCGGGCACGCAGGAGTACATGGCGATGGAGAAGCTCGGCCAGATCCACCGCCAGGCGAAGGTCGACGGCACCTACGACCTCATCGTCGTCGACACCCCGCCGTCCCGGTCGGCGCTCGACTTCCTCGACGCCCCCGAGCGGCTCTCGAGCTTCCTCGACGGACGGTTCATCAAGCTGCTGCTCGCCCCGGCGAAGGGTCCCGCGAAGGTGCTCGGCATGGGCTTCGGCCTCATCACCGGGGCGCTGACGAAGGTGCTCGGCGCGCAGGTGCTCACCGACCTGCAGACCTTCGTGGCGGCGTTCGACACCGTCTTCGGCGGGTTCCGGCAGCGCGCCCAGCAGACCTACGCGCTGCTCCAGGACGCCCAGACCGCCTTCGTGGTGGTGGCCGCCCCCGAGCGGGACGCGTTGCGCGAGGCGGCCTACTTCGTCGAGCGTCTCGCGGACGACCGGATGCCGCTCGCCGGCCTCGTGGTCAACCGCGCCCACCCGCGGCCGCCGGTCGACCTGGGCGCCGAGGAGGCCGTCGCCGCCGCGCGCTGGCTGGCGCGGAACGCGGGCTCCGACGCGGGCGGGGACGCTGGCGGGGACGCCCACTCCGCGGGTACGCCGCTGCACGACCCCGCTCTCGCCGAGGGCCTGCTGCGGCTGCACGCCGACCACGTGCGCATCACGGAGCGGGAGGGCGAGCTGCGTCGACGCTTCGCCGCGACCCACCCGGAGGTGGCGACCGCGGTGGTGCCGGCGCTGGCGAGCGACGTGCACGACCTCGACGGGCTCCGTCGGGTCGGCGCGCTGCTGGCCGTCGGCCGGGACTGAGCCCGGGCCTCAGGACTCCCCGAGCCTGAGGACTCCCCGAGCCGCGGGGACCCGGCCGTCAGACGACGGCGGCGGCGTGCTGCGCGCGGGCGCTCTGCAGCACCTCGCGCCACGACTCCTCGGGACGGCGACGCAGCAGCGCGCGGCGCTCCCGCTCGGTCATGCCGCCCCAGACGCCCCACTCGATCTGGTTGTCGAGCGCCTCGGCGAGGCACTCGGTGCGCACGGGGCAGCCCTGGCACATCTGCTTGACCTTGTTCTGCTCGGCGCCGCGCACGAAGAGCTCGTCCGGTGTCGACTTGCGGCAGATCGCCTCGTTCGTCCAGTCCTCGACCCACATGTGATGTCCCCAGATCATCCGGAGGATCCGCAGCCCCACGCCGCTCGTCCTCACTTCTCCAACCCAACATGAAGAAAGGTAAAGAAAGGCTGAGGAGATGGACAGGCCCGCACGGCTCAGATCGCATAGTCCAAATGGACTAGGACGTCCCGTTTCCGTGGCACGGGACCACCCGTTCGGGGGAGCCGTCGGGGGCTGCTGCGCGGAGGAGACCCCTCACAGGTTCACCGCGTACCCTTCTGCACCATGGCCTCCTCTGATCCCGAGCGCCTCACGGCTGCCCGCGTCGTCAAGCACCTCCTCGTGATGGTCGCGGGCTCGGTCGTGCTGGGCGTCGTCGCCTCGGGCCTCGCGCTGCCCTTCGCCGGGCTCCTCGGCGTCGGCGCGCGCAACGTGTCCGAGAGCGTGAAGGAGCTCCCCGCGGAGCTCGAGACCTCCGCGCTGCCGCAGCGCAGCCGGATCCTCGACGCCAACGGCGCCCTGGTGGCGACGCTGTACGACGAGAACCGCGTCAACGTGCCCCTCACCCAGGTGGCGCCGGTGATGCGCGAGGCCATCATCTCGATCGAGGACTACCGCTACTACGAGCACGGCGCCCTCGACATCAAGGGCACGCTGCGCGCGTTCGTCATCAACCAGGCCTCGTCCGGCGTGGTCCAGGGCGGCTCGTCCATCACCCAGCAGATGGTGAAGCTGACGCTGATCCAGCAGGCGGGGGACGACGAGGAGGCCCGGCGGGCGGCGACCGCCGAGACCGTGGCGCGCAAGATCCAGGAGCTGCGCTACGCCATCGCGATCGAGAACACGTACTCCAAGGACTGGATCCTGGAGCGGTACCTCAACCTCGCCTACTTCGGCAACGGCGCCTACGGCATCCAGTCGGCGGCGAAGACCTACTTCGGTGTCGACGCGGCCGACCTCACCCTGCCCCAGGCGGCGCTCCTCGCCGGCCTCGTGCAGAACCCGGTCGGCCTCGACCCGACGGTCAACCCCGACCGCGCCCTCCAGCGCCGCAACGTGGTCATCGACCGCATGGCCCAGCTGAGCGTCATCGACGCCGCGGAGCAGCAGGCGGCCCGCAGCAGCGACCTCGGCGTCAACGTCGCGGCCCCGTCCAACGGCTGCGTCTCCTCGGCGGCGCCGTTCTACTGCGACTACGTGCTGCGCTACCTCGTGGCCGACCCCGCCCTCGGCGAATCGGAGGCCGACCGCCGCGCGCTGCTCTACGAGGGCGGCCTGACGATCCGCACCCCGCTGCGCCTGCCGTTCCAGGCTGCTGCCGACGAGGCCGTCTCCGACACCGTGGACCCCACCGACAACGCCATCGGCGCGCTCGCGATGGTCGAGCCGGGCACGGGCTACGTCCGGGCCGTCGCGCAGTCGCGCCCCATGGGCCGCGACGAGAACGCGGGGCAGACCTACCTCAACTACACGGTGCCCGAGCGTCTCGGCGACGCCAACGGCTTCCAGGCGGGCTCCACGTTCAAGACCTTCGTGCTCGCCGCGGCCCTGGAGCAGGGCATCCCCGTGTCGTGGGGCATCAGCTCGCCCGAGCAGGTGCGGCTGCGCGAGTCGTCCTTCAAGAACTGCGACGGCGAGCCGTACGGCGGGTCGACCATCTGGGACCCGTCCAACTCGACGAGCTCCGGCTACATGACGATGACCACGGGCACCCGTCTGTCGGTCAACACCTTCTACGCCCAGCTCGAGCAGCGCACGGGTCTGTGCGAGCCGTTCGAGCTCGCCCGCGCGATGGGCGTGGAGCTCGACAACCCGACCGGCGCCGAGCAGCCCGACCGCCAGGCGGAGCGCGTGCCGTCCTTCGTGCTGGGCGTCGCCGACGTCAGCCCGATCGAGATGGCCGAGGCCTACGCGACGTTCGCCGCGCGCGGCCAGCACTGCGACGCCCTCCCGGTGCAGCGCATCCTCGACTCCGCCGGCAACGTCCTCAAGGACTACCTGCCGACCTGCGACCAGGTGATCCAGCCGGAGACGGCCGACGCCGTCAACGAGATCCTGTCCGGCGTGCTCGCCCCCGGCGGCTTCGCCTCGGCGCAGAACCTCGGCATCGACAACGCGGGCAAGACCGGTACGACGCAGAACGGTCGCTCCGTGTGGTTCGCGGGCTACACCCCGAACCTCGCGACCGCCGCGATGATCGCGGGCGCCAACAGCGTCGGCTCCCCGATCCCGCTCTCGGGGCAGCGTGTCGGCGGCCGCACCTTCTACAACGTCTCCGCGTCCGGGTACGTCGCACCGATGTGGGGCGACGCCATGCGGGGCGTCCGCGACGAGCTCGCCGGCGACGACTTCGAGCAGTTCAGCGCCGCGGCGCTGCGCGAGGCCGTCGGCCCGCCCGACCCCCAGGGCTTCCTCGGCCTGGGCGGCGGTGGCCGCAGCGAGCGCAGCGGTACGTCGCGGGGCTCGACCACCAACGAGAACCGCACGCGCGCCCCGGAGACGACCGCGCCCGAGCCGGCCGACCCCCAGCCCGGTGCTGGTGCCGGTGGCGGCGGGGACGGTGGCGGCACCGGTGGCGGCGGCACCGGTGGTGGTGCCGGTGGTGGGGACGCCGGCCCCGGCGACGGTGGTGCTGGCCCCGGCGGTGGCGCTGGTCCCGGCGGCGGCACCGGCGGCGGTGGCGGCCCCGGCGGTGGCCCCGGCGCCGGGGGCTGACCCCGCGCCGTACCGGAACGACCCGAGCGCCCGCTCTCCTCACGGAAGGCGGGCGCTCGTGCGTCGGACGCTCGGATCGCGCGGCCGCCCCGAGCGGGGGGCGGGAGATGTGCGGCTGGGACACACCCCCCGCAGGCCGGACAGCACCACCTGCACTGGTGTGGACACGTGTGAGCCATCCCTCACCGCGCCACTCAGGAATCTCTCAGCATCGACGGCCGAGCTTCGCTAGGTTCTCGCTCCGTGTGCCACCGACCGGTTGCGCACGACGGAGAGGGAACCACGTGAAGAACATCATGGCCCGCCGCGTGCTCGCGGCTGGTTTCGCGATCGCCGCCGCCACCACGCTGGCCGCGTGCGGCGAGGACGAGCCCACGCGCGACGCCGACAACAAGATCACCGAGTCGGGCGAGGCGCGAGCTGACGCGATCGAGGTGGGGGACTGCGTCAACGAGCCCGACGGCACCGAGTTCACCAGCGTCTCGGCCGTGCCCTGCGACGAGTCGCACGACTACGAGATCATCCACGAGTTCGAGCTCGACGGCGACGAGTACGACGAGGACGCGATCTTCACCCAGGCGGAGGAGACGTGCGTCGACGAGTTCGAGACGTTCGCCGGCATCTCCTACGACGAGTCGGTCCTCGACTGGGACGTGTTCTACCCGAACGACGTCGCGTGGGACTCGGGTGACCACTCGGCGAAGTGCATCATCTTCGACACCGAGGGCCCGGTC
Source organism: Nocardioides zeae (assembly GCF_010686755.1). Classification (GTDB taxonomy): domain Bacteria; phylum Actinomycetota; class Actinomycetes; order Propionibacteriales; family Nocardioidaceae; genus Nocardioides; species Nocardioides zeae. The sequence continues at coordinate 128,449 of NZ_JAAGXA010000003.1, forward strand.
GAGGGCTCCCTCGAGGGCGCTGCGCGCTGACGCAGCCCCACCCACCGGACCCCGGGCACAGCACGAGCGCCCGTCCTCCTCGCGGAGGGCGGGCGCTCGTCGTACGACGGGAAGGGACCGGGCGGCCCCGGCGGGCTCACCAGCCCGGGTGCTGCCCCACCAGGTTGACGGAGCCGGCGCGCTCGCCGTCGGCCAGCGCGCGCACCTCGCCGGCGACCCAGGCCTCGACGCCGGTCTCGGCGAGGATCGCCAGGGCGGCGTCGACCGAGCCGGGGTCGGTGAGGGCCACCATGCCGACGCCGCAGTTGAGCGTGGCCTCGACGTCGGCCTGGGCCACGTCGCCCGCGCGGCGCACGACGTCGAAGACGGGCAGCGGGGACCAGGTGCCGCGGTCGATGGTGACGGTCAGCTCGGCCGGCACGACCCGCTCGAGGTTGGCGGCCAGGCCGCCGCCCGTCACGTGCGCCATCGCGTGCGTGGCGGTCTCGCGGGCGAGCCGCAGGGACGGCTTGGTGTAGAGCTTCGTGGGCGTCAGGAGCTCCTCGCCCAGGGTGTGGCCGAGCTCGTCGACGTGGCGGTCGAGGCTCCAGCCGGCGCCCGCCTCGGAGAGCAGCACGTGGCGCACGAGCGAGTACCCGTTGGAGTGCACGCCCGACGCCTTCATCGCGATGACGACGTCACCGGGACGCACCCGGCCGGGACCGAGCATCTGCTCCGCCTCGACGACGCCGGTGGTGGCGCCCGCGACGTCGTAGTCGTCGGGACCCAGCAGGCCCGGGTGCTCGGCGATCTCGCCGCCGACGAGCGCGCAGCCCGCCTCGACGCACGCCTCCGCGATGCCCTTGACGATCGCGGCGATCCGCTCGGGCACGACCCGACCGGTGGCGATGTAGTCCGTCATGAAGAGCGGCTCCGCGCCGCAGACGACGAGGTCGTCGACGACCATGCCGACGAGGTCGAAGCCGATCGTGTCGTGCTTGTCGAGCGCCTGCGCGATCGCGACCTTCGTGCCGACGCCGTCGGTGGAGGTGGCCAGCACCGGACGGTCGTAGGCCTTGAGCGCGCTCGCGTCGAACAGTCCGGCGAAGCCGCCGAGTCCGCCAATGACCTCGGGACGGCGGGACTTCTCGACCCAGCCCTTCATCAGGTCGATCGCGCGGTCCGCGGCCTCGATGGAGACGCCGGCGGCGGCGTACGCGTTCTCGGGCTGGTTCACGTGGTCTGCTCCCAGGGGTCTGCGGGGTGGTTCGGGCGGGACGGCGGAGGGGGTACGCCGCGGGTCAGGGCCGCTGCAGCGCGTCGGCCGCGCCGCTCCCGGCCAGGGAGGCCGCGAGGCCGTCGACGTCGGTCGTGCGCACGACGGGGGCCGTCGGGTTGACCTCGAGGACGTCCTTGCCGAGGCGCTCGGGCGTGGGGAGCGGGATCGGGTAGACGCCGTCGAAGCACGCCCGGCAGAGGTTCTGCTTCGGCACGTCGGTCGCGTCGACGAGCTCGTCGAGGTCGATGTAGCCCAGCGAGTCGGCGTCGATCGAGCGGCAGATCTCGTCGACCGACAACCCGTTGCCGATGAGCTCGGCGCGGGTGGCGAAGTCGATGCCGTAGAAGCAGGGCCACTTCACCGGCGGCGAGGAGATGCGCACGTGCACCTCGCGCGCCCCCGCCTCGCGGAGCATGCGCACGAGCGCCCGCTGCGTGTTGCCGCGCACGATCGAGTCGTCGACGACGACGAGGCGCTTGCCCTCGATGACGTCGCGCAGCGGGTTGAGCTTCAGCCGGATGCCGAGCTGGCGGATGGTCTGCGAGGGCTGGATGAACGTGCGGCCCACGTAGGAGTTCTTGACGAGACCCGTGCCGTACGGGATGCCCGACGCCTCGGCGTACCCGATCGCCGACGGCGTGCCCGACTCCGGCACCGGGATGACGAGGTCCGCGTCCACGGGGAACTGCTTGGCGAGGCGGCGGCCGATCTCGACGCGCACGCTGTGCATGCGCTTGCCGGTCATGATCGTGTCGGGGCGGGCCAGGTAGACGAACTCGAAGAGGCAGTGCTTGGGGGCCGGCTCCGCGAACGTGCGGCTGCGCAGCCCGTCGGCGTCCACGGCGATGAGCTCGCCCGGGTCGATCTCGCGGATGAAGGAGGCACCCACGATGTCGAGCGCCGCCGTCTCGGAGGCGACGACCCAGCCGCGCTCGAGCCGACCCAGCACGAGCGGACGGATGCCCTGGGGGTCGCGGGCCGCGTACAGGGTGTTCTCCGTCATCCAGACGAAGGAGAACGCGCCCTTGACCTGCGGGAGCAGCTCGACGGCGCGCTCCTCGACCGTGGTGTCGGGGTGGTCGGCGAGCAGGGCGGTGACCACGCTGGTGTCGTTGGTGGAGCCGACCTGCTCGGGGCGGTGCACCTTGAGGTCGAGCTCGCCGTCGAGGACGCTGCGGTCGCGCACCATCGCGGCCAGGTCGGCCGTGTTGGTGAGGTTGCCGTTGTGGGCGAGCGCGATGGAGCCGTGCGCCGTCGGGTGGAAGGTGGGCTGCGCGTTGTGCCACGTGCTCGCGCCCGTCGTCGAGTAGCGCGAGTGGCCGATCGCGAGGTGGCCCTGCAGCGCGTCGAGCGTCGACTCGTCGAAGACCTGGGAGACGAGACCCATGTCCTTGTAGACGAGGATCTGCCGGCCGTTGCTGACCGCGATGCCGGCGGACTCCTGGCCGCGGTGCTGCAGCGCGTAGAGCCCGTAGTAGGTCAGCTTCGCCACGTCCTCGCCCGGCGCCCAGACGCCGAAGACGCCGCACGCGTCCTGCGGTCCCTGGTCCTGCGGGTCGAGCGCTGCGGTGAGCCGCCCGTCGCCGCCCTTGCGTGTGCTCACGGAGTTCGCCACCGGGCCATGGTACGGCGAACGGCGCCCGGTGACCGACCACGCTCGGATCGGTCATCTCACACCGCGGGCCGCTGCACCGGCCCGCGCGCTCTCGTCCGTTCGCCCCCGCCGGTTGCCGTGCCACGTTACTGTCGAGTCACGCTTACCTTCTCGGGACTGGGCTGAACTGGGGAGGGGACCCGTGACGACCACGACGACCGACGTGCACGACTCCGACGGTCCGCCCGTCCCCCGCTCCCCCGCCGACGTCGTCGACGCGAGCATCACGGCGGCGCTCCTGCACGGCGTCGAGGGACGGTACGCCGAGGCGATCGACGTGCTGACCCGTGGCGCCGGCGACGTGGCCGGGTTCGGGGTCGTCGCCCTCGCGATGCGACGCGACTCCGGCGACCACGAGTTCGTCAGCCTCGTCGGCGACGAGGAGGCCCGGGCGCTGGTGCTGGGCAAGCACCTGCCGGCGGAGGCGCTCGTCGAGCAGACCACCGAGGCGGACGCGTGGGGTCCGCTGCGCTTCCTCCCCGCCGAGCGGGCCGTCCCCGCCGGGCTCGCGTGGACGCCCGACATCGAGAAGGCCGACCACCCCGACGCGTGGGACCCCGACGACTGGTTCTCCGCGTTGCTCCTGCGCCCCGACGGCGACGTGGTCGGCGTGCTCACGCTCGACGTGCCCTTCGACGGGCTCCGCCCCGACGCCGACACCCGGGCCCGGCTGGCCGACTACGTCGAGCGCACCGCGGCGGTGCTCGAGAACCTCGACCAGCGCCACCGGGTCGAGCAGCAGCTCGCCCTCGCGGCCGCCTCCCGCGAGGTCATCCGGCGCGCCGACCCCCGCCAGGGTGCCCGCGCGGTCGTCGAGGCCTGCGCGCCCGCCCTCGTCGACGCCCTCGGCGCCGACGCCGCCTGGTTCCACGTCGTCAACGGGCCGTCGGTCGTCGCGCGCCGCGGTGCGGGTGGCGGGGTCGATGCGGCCGCAGGCGCGGTCGGGGGCCGGCAGGTCTCCCTCAGCGAGGAGGTGGCGGCCCCCGAGGAGCTGCGGCTCCTCTCGCGCATCACGCGGCACCTGTGGTCGCACCAGGAGCTGCTCATGCGGAGCCTGTACTCGCGGTCGCACCCGGGGATCTCGGACGCCGACCTCGCCGCGGTCGACGCGTGGCTCGAGCGCGCCGGGGTCACCACGGTCCTCGTCGTGCCGCTCGGCACGCTCGACGAGCCGCTCGGCACGGTGGTCCTCGCGCGCAGCGGCCTGCAGCGCGACTGGAGCGACATCGAGGAGCAGGCGGCGCGGGACCTCGGCCGCGACCTCGGCGACGCGCTCCACACGGCGGCGGTGTTCGCCGAGAAGCGCGCGATGGTGGGCTACAAGGAGCAGCTGATCGCCACGGTCGCCCACGAGCTGCGGAACCCCATCACCGCGGTGCTCGGCAACCTCGACGTGCTCGCGGAGCTGATCGCACCCACCCCGCCGCTCGAGGCGTCCCGCCGGGCCGCCGAACGGATGCGGGCGCTCGTCGACGACCTGCTCGCCCTGTCGGAGGCCGACGGGCCGCAGGCCGTGCCCACCGAGCCGGCCGCCTTCGACGAGGCCGTCGTCGAGACCGTCGACCTGCTGCGCACGGTGGCCGCGGCCAAGGAGCAGACGCTCGTCGTCGCCGTGCCCTCCGACCCGGTCCCGGTGCTCGTGCCCCGGGGCGGGCTCGACCGCGTGCTCGGCAACCTCGTGAGCAACGCGATCAAGTACACGCCCGCCGGCGGCACCGTCGTCGTCGACCTCGAGGCCGTGCCCGCGGCGAGCGAGAACCCGGCGACGGCCGTGCTGCGGGTCGTCGACACCGGCATCGGCATCGTGGAGGAGGAGATCGGCCGCGTCTTCAACGCCTTCGTGCGCTCCGACGACCCCCTGGCGCGGCGCGAGTCCGGGACCGGGCTGGGCCTCGCGATCGTCGCCCGCACGGTGCAGCGCGCCGGCGGGACCGTGCACGTCGACTCGGTCCACGGCGAGGGCAGCACCTTCACCGTGACGCTGCCGCTGGCTCCCACCCCGGCCACGCCGGCCCCGCCGGACGGCCCCGCCGGTGCGACCGGCTGAGAGCCGCGCCGTACGACGTCACATGCGGCTCTCGCCGTCCACGACGGCCTCGCGGATCCGCGTGTAGGTGCCGCACCGGCAGATGTTGCGGATGCCGTCGAGGTCGGCGTCCGTGATGGTGCGGCCCTCGCGACGGGCCTTGTTGACGAGCGCGACCGCCGCCATCACCTGGCCGGGCTGGCAGTAGCCGCACTGCGCGACGTCGTGCTCGAGCCAGGCCTCCTGCATGGGGTGGAGCTCCGCGCCCACCGTCGCGGGCAACCCCTCGATGGTCGTCACCTCGTCGTCGGCCGCGAGGTCGCCGACGCGGACGGCGCACGGGTTGAACGCACGCCCGTTGACGTGGGAGGTGCACGCCTTGCAGACGTTGATGCCGCAGCCGTACTTGGGGCCCGTGACCCCCAGCAGGTCGCGCAGCACCCACAGCACGCGCACGTCGTCCTCGACGTCGACGGTCACGGTCTCGCCGTTGAGGCGGAAGGTCTGGGTCGGCACGGGGGCTCCTCGTCGGGGACTGTCGGTGGGTGGTCAGTAGGTGAGGCGCAGGCCGTTGGTCGGCGACGGCGGGATCGGCGGCTCGAACGTCTTCGGCTCGAACGCCAGCGGCTCGAGGTGGTTGATCGGGAAGTGGGTCGGCGTCGTGCCCGTCGCCCGGGCGTACGCGCAGGCGACGGCGGCGAAGGTCGCCGCGACGCCCGCCTCACCGGCGCCGCCCGGCTGCGGGCTCTCCGACGGCATGATGTGGACCTCCACCTCGGGCGGCGTGTTCCACTGCCGCGTGTAGAAGTAGTTGTCCCAGCTGGCCTCGAGGAAGTGGCCGTCCCGCAGGTGCAGGCTGGACGTGAGGGCGAGGGCGATGCCGTCGTTGATGCCGCCCTGCATCTGGGCCTCGAGGCCGCGCGGGTTGATGACGAGACCGGCGTCGACGGCGAAGACCACCTTGGTGACCCGCGGGCCGGTGACGGCGTCGCGGACCTGCCGCCCGACGGTCTCCGGCCGGCAGTCGATCTCGACGAGGCAGGCGGTCGCGCCCTTGTACTCCTTGTGGATCGCGATCCCCTGCGCCGTGCCGGGCTCCATCGTGCGACCCCAGCCGCCCTCCTCGGCGACCTTGTCGAGCACGGCCGCGACCCGCGGGTTGCGGGCGTGGGAGCGTCGGAACTCGTAGGGATCCTTGCCCACGGCGGCGGCGACCTGGTCGACGACGAGCTCGGAGGCGGCGCGCACGTCGGGCGAGTAGATGTTGCGCATCGAGCCGGTGTTGAAGCGCTGGTCCACCTCGGTGAGCGTCTGCACGACGGCGCCGAAGTTGTAGGGCACCTCCTGCGTCAGCAGGAAGACCGTCTCGCTGAACCCCAGGTTGCCGAGACCGGTGGGGAGGTCGGCGGCGAAGGCCGTGAGCGCGTCGCCCAGGCCGTGCCGGAAGTCCGTCTCGATGCTCGTGAGCGACTGCTGGAACGCGACGACCTCGTCACCGACGAGCACGGTGCGGATCCGCGAGGTGCACATCGGGTGCACCCGGCCGGCGCGGGCGTCGTCGGCGCGGTGCCACATCAGCTTCACCGGGACGCCCATCGCCTTGCTGATCCGCGCGGCCTCGAGCGCCCCGTCGAAGAAGAGCCGGCGGCCGAAGGACCCGCCGCCCTGCACGACGTTGACCGTCACCTTGTCCACGGGCAGCCCCACGGCCTCCGCGATCGCCGCCTGGGCGACGACGGGGGACTTGAGGGCCGACCAGATCTCGGCACGGTCCGAGCGCACGTCCGCCACCGCCGAGTTGGTGTCCATCGGGGAGTTGCTGCGGAAGTAGAACGTGACGTCGTGGTTCACGGTCCGCGCCAGCAGGGGCAGGCTCGGGAGCTTCGGGAGGGGCAGCTGCGAGGCCTGCAGCCCCCGCAGCACGGTCTCGTCGGACTCGCCGGCGACCGGGCCGTCCTCCCACTGCGCCTCGACCGCACGCACGGCGTCGATGCACTGGCCGAACGTGCGCGCCCGGATCGCCACCCCGAAGTCCAGCTCGGCCACGTGGGTGACGCCGGGCATGTCGCGCACGGCGTCGAGGTTCTCGACCGACCGCAGCGTCCCGTTGAGGGTGGGCGCCCGGCACACCATCGTGGGCCAGGCGTCCTCGACCTGGAGGTCGGTCGCGTACTGCTTGCGACCCGTGATCGCGTCGCGGGCGTCGACCCGGTTCTGCGGGGTGCCGACGACCCGCCCCGCGGGCCGGTCGGGGAGCTGCACCTCGACGGCGCGGTCCTGGGCCACCGCCGCGTCGATCGTGAGCTCGGCGTAGGTGACCTGACGGCCGTCCGGTGCCTCGACGATGCCGCCGGCCTTGGTGACCAGCTGGTCGACGTTGTCGCCGAGCAGGCGGGCGGCGGCGGCGAGGAGCGCGCCGCGGGCGACCGCGGCGGCGACCCGCACGGGCGTGTACGTCGAGATGGTCGTGTTGGAGCCGCCCGTGAGCTGGTTGAACAACAGCTCGGGCCGAGCGGGCGCGAGCGAGATCCGCACCTTCTCCAGCGGGAGGTCGAGCTCCTCCGCGATGATCATCGCCGTCGAGGTCGTGATGCCCTGGCCGACCTCGGCGCGGGGCAGCGCGAACGACGCCCCGCCGTCCTCGTCGATGCTGATGGTGATGAGCTGGCTCGTCGGCAGCGTGATGTGGGTCAGGAAGTCGTTGAGGTCGTAGATCTCCGCCGGTTGCGGCACCGTGGGGATGCCGTCGGCCGCCGCCGGCGGTTGCTCGAGGAACGGCGCGGCCGCCACGAGCGTCGCCCCGCCGAGCACGAAGCCGAGGAAGCCACGACGGCTGACCGTCCCGGTCCCCGTCGTGTCCCCTTCCGTCGCCGCCTGGTCCTGCCCGAGACCGGTCGAGCCGGCCGGACCTGTGATCGTCACTGTTCCTCCGAGAGCGTCGGCCGGCGCGCCCGTGGGCACCGCCGGGTCGTCACTCCCTCCCTGATCCCCACGGTCACACCTGCGGCGGGGCGACCCAACCCGCAGGCGCCCACGATGTGGCGCAGGTCACTGTGCGGTCTGCACAAGCACCCGCTCAGTCGACGAGGCCGAGGCGGTACGCCGCGAGAGCCAGCGCCAGCTCGGCGGGCGGAGCGCCCTCCCCCAGCAGCCCACCGGTGAGCCGCTGCACCCGGCGGAGCCGGTTGAGCACGGTGTTGCGGTGGCAGGGCAGCGCCCGTGCGGTGGCGGTGGGCGACCCGCCGGTGCGCATCCACGCCTCCAGCGTGTCGAGGAGCGCCCGCGACTCGTCGGCGGGCAGCGCGAGCAGCGGGTCCAGCCAGTGCCGGGCGAGCCGCGCCGCGATCGCGGGCGCGGCCAGCACCAGGGCGTCGGGCAGGGCCTCGTCGAACGCGACCACCGGCAGGCCGCGGGCCGCGGCGATGCGCTGCGCCGCCACCGCCTGGCCGAACGCCTCCTCCGCGTGCCCCAGTTCCGGGACCACCGCGGAGATCCCCGTCGCGCCGACATCGGCCGTCGCGAGTGCGGCGCCGACGGCGTCGGCCTGCCCGCCGGGGGCCTCGACGACCCCGACGAGGCCGGCCGCGCGTCGTACCCAGCTCGAGCGGTGACCCGCCACCCGCAGGTGCGTCTCGGCGCGACGACCGGCCTCGGGAGCCGCGTCGGCGGGCGCGACGACCACGACGCACGGTCCCGGTGCCAGGTCGAGCACGCGGGCGGCCTCCGCCGCGAAGGCCGCCTCGGCGCCGCGGCCGGCGAGCAGGTCCTCCCAGAGGGCGGTACGGCGCTGCTCGTGCACCCTGATCGCCGAGGCCTCCGCCTGGTGGTACGCCGCGGCCACCGCCGCCGAGGTGCTGTCCACCACGGCCCACAGCGCCGTGCCGAGCTCCCGCGTCTCCCGGGCCTCGAGGATGCCGTCGGCCTGGTCGAGGAGGTCGTCCCAGATGAGCCGGCCGCCCATGCGGAACGAGCGCAGCACGTCGTCGAGGGGCAACCCCTGCTCGGCGCGGCGACGGCCGGTGGCGCGGGCCGCGTCGTACCGGTCGACCGACGGGCCGCGGCCGTCCGGTCCCCTGCCGTCCGGTCCCCTGCCGTCCGGTCCCCTGCTGTCGGGTCCCCTGCCGTCCGGGGCGAGGCCGAGCTCGACGGCGAGCAGCTGCAGCACGCGCGCGACGTTGTCCACGCACGAGGCGCGCAGGTCCTCGACCGGGACGACGGGCAGGTCGACGTAGCCGGCGTTCTCCGCGCGGATGGTGGCGACCAGCCGGTCCGCGAGCGGACCCACCCGCTCGGCCCGGTGCCGCTCGAGGAGGTCCGCCGCGACCGGCCGCACCGTCAGGCCCGGGAGTCCGAGCGAGCCAGGCGGGCGAGCAGCAGCGTCTCGGCGAGCAGCACCCGCTCGAACTCCGCGAGGTGGAGGCCCTCGTTCGCGCCGTGGGCGCGGGTGTCGGGGTCCTCGACGCCGGTGACGAGCACGGCGGCCCGCGGGAACGCCTCGAGGAACTCGGCGATGAACGGGATCGATCCCCCGACGCCCATGTCGACCGGCGCGGTGCCGTCCCACGCGTCGGCGAAGGCGCCGCGGGCGACGTCGTAGACCGGGCCGGTGGCGTCGATCTGGGTCGCCTCACCCGTGTCGACGAGGGTGACGGTGAGCTGGGCGCCCCACGGCACGTGGGCCTCGAGGTGGGCGCGGAGGGCGGCGAGCGCGCGCTCCGCGGTGTCGCCGGGGGCGATCCGCATCGAGATCTTCGCGCGGGCCGCCGGGACGAGCGTGTTGGAGGCGCCGTCCACCTTCGGGGCGTCGAGGCCGGTGATGCTGAGGGCGGGCTTCGTCCAGAGTCGCTCGACGGCCGAGCCGGTGCCGATGAGCTCGACGCCGGGCGCGACCCCGGACTCGGCGCGCAGCCGGTCCTCGGGGTAGTCGACGTCGGCCGCCGGACCCGCGTGGAGCCCCGCTACCGCCACGTCGCCCGCGTCGTCGTGGAGCGTCGCGACGAGCCGGGACAGCGCGATGAGCGCGTCGGGGACGAGGCCGCCCCACATGCCCGAGTGCACGGCGTGGGTCAGCGTGCGCACCTCGACGTCGACGCGCACGAGACCCCGGAGGCTGGTCGTCAGGGCCGGGACGCCGATGTCCCAGTTGGTGGAGTCGGCGATGACGATGACGTCGGCGGCGAGGTCGTCGTGGTGGGCCGCGAGCAGGGCCGGGAGCGTGTCGGAGCCGACCTCCTCCTCGCCCTCGACGAAGACCGTGACGCCGACCCCGAGGTCGTCGCCGAGCGCCCGGATCGCGCCGAGGTGGGCCGCGATCCCGGCCTTGTCGTCGGCGGCGCCCCGGCCGAACAGGCGCGGACCGGCGGGCGAGTCGGCCTCCGTGGGCTCCCAGGGCGGCGTCGCCCAGTCGGCGTGGTCGCCCTCCGGCTGCACGTCGTGGTGCGCGTAGAGCAGCACCGTCGGGGCCCCCGCGGGCGCCGGGCGGGACGCGATGACCGCCGGGGCGCCGCCGTCCGCGGACACGACGCGGGTGTCCAGACCCTCGGCCTCCAGGAGGGCGGCGACGGCGGCCGCGCTGCGACGCACGTCCTCGGCCCGCTCCGGGTCCGCGCTCACCGACGGGATCCGCACGAGGTCCTCGAGGTCGGCGCGGACGCCAGGGAGGACGTCCGCGACGCGCTGGCGCAGCTGGTCGAGAGTGGGGTCGCTCATGACGTCGACCCTACTGATCGGGCGCGGGCGCGGCGGCTCGGCGCTAGGGTCGCCGCGTGCGGCAGCGCTCTCTCGAGACGGTCAACCGGTGCGCGTCACCGGTCGACCTCCCCGGGGCTACCCCGGGGACCACCGGCACGTCCGGGCACTCCACCGCGCGCGGCTCGCTGCGCTCCGCTGCAGGTCTCCGCGCGCACGACGGGACAGGTCGAGGGCCGCTGCCGCACACCTTCACCGCCGTTGCGCCCGCGACCCCCGCGCACCGGTGAGGCCGGAGGTCGCCGCCGCGCTCGGCGCAGGCTTCCTGGGCGGGGAGTGGACCGAGGACGGCCTCCTCGCGAGCGGCGCCCGGGTCATCGGGCGACGTCCCCAGTGGCTGCGCCAGCTCGCGGCGCAGGTGGTCGCGGCGTACCCCGACGCTCCCCGCGACCGACCCCGCGAGCTGGCCGCGGCCGTCGCGAGCCTCCCGGCGGCCGCGAAGGCCCGGCGCACCCGGGCGCTCCGGTGGACGCCGACGCCCACCGCGATGGGTCGCAACCGGTGGGCCCTGCCCGTGCTCGACGGGCTCGACGACCTCGCCGCCCTGCTCGACGTCACCCAGGCCGAGCTCGACTGGTTCGCCGACCCGAAGCGCTGGGCGCGGGAGGCCGCGGTGGCGCCGTTGCAGCACTACCGCGTGGCGCACCGGGTTGCCTCGAGCGGCGCGATCCGCGTGCTCGAGGCACCGAAGCCGCGGTTGAAGCGCATCCAGCGGCTCCTGCTCGACGAGGTCCTCGACCGCATCCCGCCGCACGACGCGGCACGGGGCTTCCGTCCCGGTGGCTCGGTGGCCCGGTACGCCGCACCCCACGCCGGCCGCGCCACCGTGCTGCACCTCGACCTCGAGGCGTTCTTCGCGAGCGTGACCGTGGGGCGGGTGTACGGCGTGTGGCGCACCGCCGGCTACCCCGAACCCGTCGCCCACCTGCTCGCCGGGCTCACGACGACGGTGCTGCCGCGCGCCGCGTGGCGGACGCTGCCCCGCCCCGCCGACCCGGGCCTCCACGACGCGCACTGGCGGCTCGGCCGACGGCTGGCCGCGCCGCACCTGCCCCAGGGCGCACCGACGTCGCCGGCGTTGGCGAACCTCGCGGCGTACCGCCTCGACCTCCGCCTCACCGCCCTCGCCGAGGCGTGGGGCGGGCGCTACACCCGGTACGCCGACGACCTCGCCCTCTCGAGCGACCGCGGTTGGGGAGCCGGTACGTCGCGGCTCGTCACCGCCGTCACCGAGGTCGTGCGGGACGAGGGCTTCCGGCTGAACCCGCTCAAGACGGCCGTGATGCGTCGCGGCGAGCGGCAGCACCTCGCGGGTCTCGTCGTCAACGAGCACCCGCGCGTCGCCCGAGCCGAGGTGGACCGACTCCGTGCGATCCTCCACAACTGCCGGGTGCACGGGCCGAGCACCCAGAACCGGGCAGCGGTGCCGGCCTTCGCCGAGCACCTCCGCGGGCGCGTGGCGTGGGTCGCGCAGCACGACCCGGCTCGCGGAGAACGGTTGCTCGAGGCGTGGCGGGCAGTGGACTGGGAGCGGTGAGACCGGTGGTGACGGGCAGCGTCACTCGGCGGGAACGGTACCGCTGGTGACCTCGGTCGTAACCTCCATGCCGTAGACCACCAGCCACACCGACAGCAGCGTGAGCACGAGGACGACCGCCCCGATCACGATGGCGATGACGGCGGGGACCGGCACGCGCAGACCGCGCCGACGGGCGCGCACGATCGACCAGGTGCCGAGCACGACACCGGCGAGCGATCCGAACCCGGCGACCCAGCCGACGGAGCAGGCCAGCGCCACCCATCCGATGACCGACGAGGACTGCAGGTCCGGCGGCGCCGGGTAGGTCCTGTCGTACCGCGGCGTCGTGGTCGTGCTCATCGTTCCCCCTCGTCACCGCGCCCTCCCTGGATCGCGGCAGCGCTGATCATCGCAGGCTGCGCGCGCGTCCGAGGGCGTTCGGGAGAGGCCGGTGCCGGTCGCTCACGTCCGCCTCGTGAAGCGGAGCTTGCCGGTGCCGAGGCGTTCGACGAGGTAGAGCGGGTCGTGGATCTGGTGGTGGTGCTGGTCGCAGAGGAGGCACCCGTCGCGGGTGTTGGTGTGGCCGCCCTGTGACCATGCGGTGAGGTGGTGGGCGTGGGTCTGGTGGGGTGGCCGGTTGCAGCCCTCGGCGACGCAGCCGCCGTCGCGGAGGGCCATCGCGAGGCGCATCGCTCGGGTGTGGAAACGGGTCGTGCGGCCGAGGTCGAGGACCTCGCTCTTCGTGCCGAGGACGGCGGGGACGATCCCCGCCTCGCACGCCAGCCGTCGGGCCTCGGATGCACTGATCGTGGTGCCGGTGTCGAGGGACGCTGAGGCAAGGCCGCCCCGGAGGGACTCCAGCGTCATCGTGACGACGACGGTCGCGCCCATGCCACCGGTGGCGGGGAGGTCCTTGTGGTCGAGCATCTCCAGCAGCTGCTGGAAGGCCCGTCCGTAGCGCTCCGGTGTGGGCCGTCCGGCGACGAACCGCTGCCCGGGGTCCTCGCTGGTGTTGAGGTGCTTCGGTGCGGCGTAGGCGTCGAGGGCCTTGCGGAGCATCGCGCCGTGCAGTTCGGGGAGCGTGAACCGTCCGTGGACCTTGCCGTGCCCGTCGGAGACCATCGACAACCGCGACGCGGCTCGGGCCTCGCGCTCCTCACGCTCGAGGAGAGCGGCCTCGTGTGCTTCGCCGATATCGGGGGCGATGACGGTGAGGATCTTCTTCCCCAGCGCTCGTAGGGCCTTCGCGTCGTGGTCGGCGGCGAACCCGACCAGCACCTCCTCGGCCTGGTTCCGGAGGGCGGGATCCAGCTCGCCAGGTAGCGCGTCGAGGGCCTTGACGATGACGTCGGCCTGCTCGAGGTCCACGACGCCGGTCAGGCAGCCGGGGCCGAGGTGGGGCCGGTAGCGCCCGGCCGCGCCGGCACCGGTGTCGAGCGCGGGACCCTGACCTGACTCGCTTCCCGCCGGGGCGCCGGCTTCGGGATCAGCGTGGGGCTCGGCGCCGTCGATGGCGGCCCCGATCCGAGCGAGGCGGTGGGCATCGCGGCGGGTGATGGTCGCGGCGTTCGCCAGCCACACCGCCGCGGTCGAGGCACCGTTCTGTCGGTACAGCTCGACCTCCTCGGCGTGCTGCACGAGCACCGCCACCAGCGCCGAGGCCCGTGCGACCAGCCGGTGGGCGTCGACGAGCGCGATACCGGTCTGCGGGGCACTCAACCATCTGAGGCCGGTGCGCCCGTCGGCGGCGAGCACAGCTGTGGCTGTCCGGATGGCCTCCAGCATCGGATGCCCCGCGTCGACCCCACCCGCACCCGAGGCGACCCCGGGCACCGCCCAGCCGGGCTCCGGCTCCGTGGTGGGCTGGGGTGCGTCGTACGGACCCTCCCGGTCCACGATGCGGCACCCGCGCGTCGCCTCCACGGGCCACTCCCCGGTCGCGAACGCGTGCTCCAACCAGTCCGGCACCGGCACCTCGACCAGGAACTCGGCAGGGGGCTCCGGCACCGGTGGCTCGAAGCCATCGGCGTCACCAGAAGAGCTGACCCCCGTCATGGCCACCACTCAACCCGCACCCACCGACAGTCCTGAGCGAGACCGGACACGCCGCCGTACCGGCTGTGGACAACCCCGAGACCCGCCGCCGTACAACCCAGCTCGACGCGCACGCCGCGTCGTACAAGCCAACTCGACGCGTTCCCCCACCGCCCTCACCCCACCGCCGCGCCCCGTCCGGCCAGCACGACGGAGCTGCGCGTCGTGGCCGCGGCGACGGCGGCGACGACGAGCGGCAGGAGCACCACCAGCGTGCCGATGAACAGCCACGGCACCTCGAGCACGGAACCGGGGAGGCCCTCGGTGCCGTACCCGTAGTAGTCGATCGGCGCCGTCAGCGGGAAGGTGATCGCGACGCCCGGCACCAGGCCGACGAGGAGGCCGAGGCCGGCCCCCACACCGGTGATGACGAGGGCGTAGCCGGCGGCGATGCGGCGCCGTACGCCCGGGGTCGCGCCCACCGCACCCAGGGTCGCGAGGTCGCCGGCGGCGTCGTTGACGGCGAGCGTGGTGGCGGTCAGGCTGCCGACGAGCACGAGCAGGAGGGCGACGGTCCCGAGCCCGAGGAGCACCCAGACCATCTCCGGAGGGGCTTCGTAGCCGGTCTCCTCGTAGACCGTCAGCCCCGGGACAGCCTCCTCGACCTGCTCGCGCAGCTCCCGCGCTCCTTCCGGTCCGGGGCCCTCGGGCAGCAGCAGCGCCGTCGTCATCGGCTGCACCTCCGCCGGCGCACCGTCCGTGACCTCGGCGGCGAGCGAGGTCGGCAGCACGGCCGCGAATCGGGCCGTTGGACGCTCCGAACGTACGAGCGTGGCCGGCACCTCCGCCGCCACGAGCTCGTCGTTCTCGTCCGCGCCGGTGCCCTGCTGGTACTCCCACCGGGTGGCCGAGAGCAGCACCTGCCGGTCCTCGCCCGCACCGGCAGGATCCATGACGACGACCAGTGCCCGGCCCGCGGCGAGCGCGTCCCGCGCGGCCTGGCGGTCGGCCGGGGCGATGCCCGCATCGAGGTCGGCCGCTCCGAGGTCGTCGGTGACGAGGACCTGGCTGCCGTACGCCGTCGTCCACGACCCGTAGGACCACCCCTCGTCGTCGCCCAGGATCGTCGCGCTCCAGTCGATCTGCACCTCGTCGTCCGAGCGGAAGCCGAGACCCTCCACCGGTACGGCCCCTGCGGGCACGACGTCCTCCACGGCGGCCAGGTCGTCGGCGAGCGGCACCCCCGTGTCCGACCGCACGACGGCCTGGCCGACCGGGAGCTCGGGGCTGTAGGCCCGCGCCTCCTGCTCGGCGTCGCTCGCACCGCCGATGCCGAGCGCCACCGCGCCGGCCACGGTCGCCGCCACGGCCGCGATCGCGGGGACGGTGCGGGACCGGTGCCGCGCCGAGTCCCGTACGGCGAAGCGCAGCGCCAACGGGAGCCGGGCCGCCGACCGGCCCAGCAGGGCGAGCAGTGGCGCGACGAGCAGCACGGTGCCGATGACCAGCGGCACGGCGCCGAACGCGACGAGCCGTTCGTCGCGCTCGACCGCGCCCCCGATCGCGAGCGCGACGCCGAGCGCGGCGAGGACCGCACCCACGACGGGCGACCGGTGGCCGGGGTGGTCGTCACCCCGCCGGCCCGCCAGCACGGCGACGACGTCGGTACGCGACGCCAGCCACGCCGGTACGACGGCAGCCAGCAACGCGCTCACCACGCCGAACGAGGCGACCGCGAGGACGGTCCCCCACGGCACGTCGAACGGTCCGATGCGCCCGCCGGACACCTGGCGATCGACCGACGGCCACCACGCGGCGGCCTGCTCCAGCGCCGGGGGCAGGAGCGCGGCGACGGCGATCCCGCCGAGCACGCCGACGACCGCCGCCGCCCCGCCGAGCACGACACCGGAGGCCAGCACGAGGGTCCGGACCTGGGCCGGCGTCGCACCACCGGTGACGAGGAGAGCGACCGTGCGGGCCTGCCGGCGGGCCCCGACCGCGAAGGCCGGCCCGGCGAGCAGCACCACCTCGAGGAGCACCATCACGACGATCAGCCCACCCGTGACGACCGCGGCGTCGTCGACGTAGTCGTAGGCGAGCTCCGCCTCGACCGCCTGCGCGGCCGCCGGCGGGTCCACCACCACCGCGCGCGACAGCACGAGCACACCGTCGGCGTTGAGCGCCTCGACCTCCGCCCACGTCACCGGGTCCCCGCCGACGAGGTAGGCGACCGAGGTCGTCATGGCGTCGTCGAGGCCCAGCGCACCGATCCCACCGGTCACGAACGGGCCCTGGTCGGTGCGGCTCTCCGCGATGCCGACGACCGTGCGCTCC
Organism: Nocardioides zeae; assembly: GCF_010686755.1. Taxonomy (GTDB): domain Bacteria; phylum Actinomycetota; class Actinomycetes; order Propionibacteriales; family Nocardioidaceae; genus Nocardioides; species Nocardioides zeae. The sequence continues at coordinate 145,022 of NZ_JAAGXA010000003.1, forward strand.
GCGCCGCCGATCTCGAGCTCGTCACCGACGGCGGCGCCCCGGCGCGCGAGCGGGGCACTGACGGCCACCTCGTCACCTGCGGTGGGCAGCCGCCCCTCGGCGAGCTCGACCAGCCCGGCGCCCAGCGGGGTGCTGAGGTCGACCTCGAGGGCCGGGGCGTACAGCCGCTCCCCGCCGACCGCGACCTCGACCGACCCCTCGCGCACCTCGAGGACGGGCCGGTCGCCGAGCACGTCCGCCCACTCCGCGGGGTCGACGACGGCGCCGTCGACCATGGAGAAGGCGTCCCCGGCGCCACCGGAGTCCTCCGACGTCCACCCCTGGTCCGGGTCGGCCGCCTGACGCAGCGGCCCCATCGTGGTGGGCGCCAGGAGGGCCTCGCCCTCCGGTCCCAGCTCCCGGTCGAGCCGTTCCGCCGAGCTGATGTCGGCGGACGCGAACAGCACCGCGCCCGCCGTCACGACGAGCACCGGCAGGGTCAGCATGGCCAGGACGATCGCCGTACGCCCGCGGTGCCGCGCCAGGTCCCGCCGCGCGAGCCGCAGCAGCGGCCGCCAGCCCGTCATCGGCCCGCCTCGCTCAGCGCGACCGTGCCCCCAGAAGCCCCCGGAGCGCCCGGAGCGCCCGCAGCCCCGTCGTCGGCCGTGCCGACCAGCCGGCCGTCGCGCAGGTGGACGATGCGGTCGGCCCAGGCCGCGAGCCGCGGCTCGTGGGTGACCATGACCCCGGCGACGCCCTCGTCGCAGCGCCCGCGGAGCACCTCGAGCACGTCCTCGCCCGACACCGAGTCGAGCGCGCCCGTCGGCTCGTCGGCCAGCACGAGCCGACGGCGGCCGACGATCGCCCGGGCGATGGCGACCCGCTGCTGCTGCCCGCCGGACATCTGGTCGGGGTAGCGGTCGGCCACCTGCGGCACCCCGACCTCCTCCAGCGCGAGGAGCGCGTCGGCGCGGGCCTCCCGCGGACGTACCCCCGCGAGCTCCCGCGGGAGCGCCACGTTCTCGGCGGCGGTGAGCGCCGGCACCAGGTTGAAGTCCTGGAACACGTAGCCGATCGACGAGCGTCGCCGCAGCGCCCGCGCGGCCGGGGACGCCTGCGCGAGGTCCTCGCCCTCGACGAGCACCCGCCCCGACGACGGGGTGTCGAGGCCGCCGGCGATGGTCAGCAGGGTCGACTTGCCGGAGCCCGAGGGCCCCATGATCGCGACGAGCTCGCCCGCCGCGACCTCGAGGGTGACGCCGCGCAGGGCGTCGACACGGGTCGCGCCCTCGCCGTGCGACCGGTGCACGTCCTCGAGGCGGAGCACAACGGGAGCGGACGGGGTCGGTGTGCTCATCGGACGTTCTCCTGCGGCTCGGCGGGGTGGGCAGTGGGCTCGGCGGTGTGGGCAATGGGACTGGGCGTGGGGGCGGGGTCACCGGTCCCGGTACGGCGGGGTGGTCGCGCCAGGCGTCCCAGCCGGGTCTCGCAGTGGTCGAGCCACCGCACCTCGGCCTCCGCCGCGAAGACGAGCGAGTCGACGACCAGGCTCCACGCCAGCTCGTCGGCCCCCAGCTCCTTGCCGGCCGGGGGACGCGCCCGGCGCTGGGCCCGGGTGTGCTCCTGCAGCGCCGCGACCGTGGCCTCGCGCTGCCGCCGGATGACCGCGACGACGTCGACGTCCGGCGCGTCCACGGCCAGCGCCAGCTTGATGGCCAGCTCGTCGCGGGGCGGCGTCTCCCGCGGCACCGGGGAGGCGAACCAGACCGCGCTCTCCGCGCGGCCGGGCTCGGTCAGCGCGTACAGCACCTGCTGCTCGCCGCCGCCCTCGTCCTGGCGCTCGACGAGCCCGTCGCGCTCGAGGCGCGCGAGCGTCGTGTAGACCTGCCCGATGTTGAGCGGCCACGTCGCTCCCGTGCGCGCCTCGAACTCGGCCCGGAGCTGGTAGCCGTACTTCGAGTCCGGATCGAGCAGCGCGAGCAACGCGTTGCGGACCGACATGGCCCCTCCTCGCTGTGGTGGATACCGGGTATGCATATCACGTCGATGCATACCCGGTATTCATTTCGCGGCGAGCGGCTGCTTGTCGGGCTACCCCGACACCGAGGACTCCGGCCGCCCGGCTGCCACCCGGGGCGTGCCGTCCCTAGCGTCGACGGCATGACCGAGACTCGTCCCGTGCCGCCCGTCGACGACCCCGTTCCCGCGCCGCACGACACCCGGCGTCGCGGCCTCGGCCGCGTGCTCGCGGAGACGGGCTACGCGCTGACGGCGTTCCCGATCGGTCTCGTGGGCTTCGTGCTGGTGCTGACGGGGTTCGCGGTGGGCGCACCCCTGGCCGTCCTGGTCGTGGGCCTCCCCGTCCTCGCGCTGACGGCGGCGGTGGCGCGGGGGTTCGCGCACCTCGAGCGGTCGCGGATGCGCAGGATGCTCGACCGGGAGGCGCCGACGCCGACGTACGCCGCGGCTCGCCCCGGCGACGGCTGGTTCCGTCGGGTCGTCACCCCGCTGCGCGACCCGCAGGCGTGGCTCGACATGGTCGGGGCGGTGCTGGCGTTCGCGACCGGCACGCTCGCGTTCGTCGCGGTGCTGTCCTGCTGGGCGGTCGTGCTCGGCGGGCTCACCTACTGGTTCTGGCAGCAGTGGCTGCCGGACGACCCCGACAACCACTCCCTCGCGGAGCTCCTGGGCCTCGGCGACGGACGCGGCGCGGAGAGCGCGCTCAACCTCGTGCTCGGCCTCCTCGCGCTGGCCCTGCTGCCGTGGGTCGTGCGGCTCGTCGTGCTCCTGCACGCCGGCCTGGCGGAGGCGCTGCTGTGCAGCCGGGCGAGCCTGCAGGCCGAGGTGCGCCGCGCCACCGGCGGCCGCGACGCCGCCCGCGACGCGGAGGCCCGGTCGCTGCGCCGCCTCGAGCGCGACATCCACGACGGTCCCCAGCAGCGGCTCGTGCGCCTCGCGATGGACATCGGCCGGGCCCGGCACCAGCTCGAGAAGGACCCGGAGCGGGCGCGGGAGGCGTTGGACGCGGCGTACACGCAGGCGCGGGACGCCATCGACGAGCTGCGGGCCCTGTCCCGGGGCATCGCGCCGCCCCTGCTGGTGGACCGCGGCCTCGGCCCCGCGCTCGAGGAGCTGGTGGGCCGCGCCGACGCCGAGGTCGAGCTCCGGATCGACCCCGACCTGGCCCACGGGCTGGCGCCGCACGTCGAGACCGCGCTCTACTTCGTCGTGGCCGAGGGCATGACGAACGTGGCCAAGCACGCCGGCGCCGCGACGGTGCTGGTGCAGGTCGAGCGGGAGGGGCACATCGTGGCCGCGAACGTCGCGGACGACGGCGTCGGCGGGGCGCACCAGGGCAAGGGCTCCGGCCTCGCCGGGCTCGAGCAGCGGGTGCGCGGCCTCGGCGGGCGCCTCCTCCTGTCCTCCCCCGCGGGCGGTCCGACGGTGCTGCGGGCGGAGGTGCCGCTCGATGGCTGACGGGACAGGTGGGCCCCTCCGCGTCGTCGTCGCCGACGACTCGGTGCTGCTGCGCGAGGGCCTCCAGCTGATCCTCGCCGACGCCGGGCACACGGTCGTCGCGACGGCGGGCGACGGGCCGGGCCTCGTGGCCGCGGTCGCGGAGCACGCGCCGGACCTCGCCCTCGTCGACGTCCGGATGCCGCCCAGCCACACCGACGAGGGCCTGCGGGCCTCCGTCGAGGTGCGCCGCGCGCGGCCGGGCACGCGGATCCTCGTGCTGAGCCAGTACGTCGAGGTGTCCTACGCCGACGAGCTCCTCGCGTCGGGCGAGGGCGGGGTCGGCTACCTGCTCAAGGACCGCGTCAGCGAGCTCGGCTCCTTCCTCGACGCCGTCGCGACCGTCGCCGCCGGCGGCACGGTGCTCGACCCGCTCGTCGTGGCCCAGCTCATGCGCCGGCGCCGCGACCCGCTCGAGGCCCTCACCCCCCGCGAGCGGGAGGTGCTCGCCGCGATGGCCGAGGGGCTCTCCAACGCGGCCATCGCCGCCCGGCTCACGGTCACCGAAGGCGGCGTCGAGAAGCACACGCAGCGCATCTTCGCCAAGCTCGACCTGCACGCCGACGACGCCCAGCACCGCCGGGTCAAGGCCGTGCTGGCGTTCCTGCGCTAGGGGCCATACTGGCGGGGTGACCGACCCTGCCGCCTGGCTGCTCTCCCCGGCCGATCGCGGCAACCCGGCGACGCGCGTGGACAGCGCGGACGTCCCCGGTGAGCCCGACCGCTCCTGGACGACCGACAACCGCGTCCTCGCCCACATCGACGGCGCCTCCTACTTCGAGGCGCTCCACCGGGTCGTCGAGGCGACCGGGCCGGGCGACCTCGTCTGGTTCACCGACTGGATGGGCGACGGGAACCTCCGCCTCACGGGCGAGCCGGGCAGCGAGGTCGTCGAGGTCTTCGGCCGGGCGCTGGCGCGGGGCGTCGACGTGCGCGGTCTCGTGTGGCGCTCCCACACCGACCAGGCCGGGTTCTTCGCACCCAGCAACCGGCACCTCGGCGAGCAGCTCGGCCGCCGCGGCGCCGAGGTCTCCCTCGACATGCGGGTGCGGCCGGGCGGTTCCCACCACCAGAAGTTCGTCGTCGTGCGGCACGCCGACGACCCGTCCCGCGACGTCGCCTTCGTCGGCGGCATCGACCTCGCCCGCAACCGCCGCGACGACCAGCACCACGCGGGCGACCCGCAGGCCCGTCGCCTGACGAAGGAGTACGGCGCTCGGGCGCCCTGGCACGACGTGCAGCTCGAGCTGCGCGGACCCGTGGTGCGGGGCGTGGAGACGACCTTCCGCGAGCGCTGGGAGGACCCGGCGCCGCTGACGCTCGCCCCCTGGCGGCGCGCCGCGGACGCGTTGCGCCGCGTCGAGACGGACCCCTCGCCGCTGCCGCCGCAGGCCGCCGCGCCGCCGCCCGCCGGCGACGCGACGGTGCAGCTGCTGCGCACCTATCCCGACCTCGGGCCGGGCCGCGGCTACGACTTCGCACCGGAGGGCGAGCGCAGCGTGGCGCGCGGCTACTCGAAGGCGATCGCGCGGGCCCGCGAGCTCGTCTACATCGAGGACCAGTTCTTCTGGAGCCACGACACCGAGCACAACCTGCCGGGACGCCGCAAGAGCTCCACCAACGAGCCGCAGGGCAACGACGTCGTGGCCGCCCTCGAGCAGCAGCTCGAGGCGGAGCGCGACCTGCGCGTCGTCATCGTCGTCCCGCGCCACCCCGACCAGGACGGCATCAACCGCCAGGCGCAGCTGCTGGCGCGGCACCGTGCCCTCGAGCGGCTCGTGCGGGTCGCGCCCGGGCGGGTCGCGGCGTACTGCCTCGAGAACACCGCCGGCACCCCCGTCTACGTGCACGCGAAGGTCTGCGTCGTCGACGACACGTGGGCGACGACCGGCTCCGACAACTTCAACCGCCGCTCGTGGACCCACGACTCCGAGCTCACCGCCGCCGTGCTCGACCCGGTCCACGCCCGCACGCTGCGGATGCGGCTGGCCGCCGAGCACCTCGGCCGCCTCGCTCCCGACGAGGGCGTCGGCCCGGACGGCGCGGACGTCGGCGAGCTCGACCGCGTGGCCGACTGCAAGACCGCGGACGGGTTCTTCGAGCAGCTCTCGCTGGCCGCGACGCACCTCGACGACTGGCACGCCGCGGGCCGCGTCGGCGAGCGACCCCCCGGCCACCTGCGCCGCCTGCCCCGGGCCGAGCCCCCGGCGGTCCTGCGGCCCCTGGCGCGGCTGCTGCTCGCGACGGTGCACGACCCCGACGGCCGTCCGGCGCACCTGCGGGCGACCGAGTCCTACTGAGGGCCCGTCAGGCGCGCAGCGACTCCAGCAGCTCCAGCGTGCGCTCCCACGCCTCGGTGGCGGGGTCGATGACGATGAAGTGGTCGCCGTCGACCTCGGTCAGGGTCGCGTCGTCACCGACGGCCGTCGCCGCGGCCACGTAGTCCCGCGACTGGCGGAGCGGCACGATCGTGTCCGCGTTCCCGTGGACGCAGCGCACCGGTACGCCGAGGGGCAGGTGCCGCGCGGGGTCGGCGGCGTCGTACGCCGCGGGGTCGGCCTCGGCGTCCCCGCCCATGAGGGCGCGGACGTTGGGCGCCGCGTTCGCGTCGGCGAGCCCGGCGGTCAGGTCGAGCACGCCCGCCTGGCTGACCGCGGCCGTCACCGGCACGCGCACCGGCGACCACCGCTCGAACCGGCCCCGGGCGGCGGCCCACACGGCGAGGTGCCCGCCGGCCGAGTGCCCGAGCGTGACGACGATGGCGCGCTCGGCGTCCGTCAGCTCCTCCACGTCGGCGAGGAGGTCGATCCCGGCGGCGACGTCGTCGAACGTGGCGGGGTAGCCCCCGCCCCCGCCGTCGCCCGAGCCCACGCGGCGGTACTCCAGGTTGAGCGCCGTCCAGCCGTTCTCCGCGAGGCTGAGGGCGAGCGGGGCGCCGAGGCTCGCGTCGTACTCCGCCTTCCAGAAGCCCCCGTGCACCACCACGACGACGCCCTTCGAGGGCGCTCCGTCGGGGGTGCTGCCGGGGTCCGAGCCGGGCGCGGGCCGGTAGAGGTCGCCCCACTGCGACGGGTCCTCGCCGTAGGCGATGCGGGTGGGGCTCATGACGTCGCTCCCGGGCAGCTTCGTGGCCTCCGGGGGCGGCGGCGCGTCGGCACCGCCGGGCAGGCCGTCGCTCCCGTCGTCGGCGCAGCCGGCCAGGACGGCGCCGAGGCCGACCCCGAGGGCCGCGAGCCCCCGTCGTGTGAGTCGTGCACCGTCGGCTCTCCTCTCAGTCCCATCGTCCCTGCCTCCCACGCTTGACCTCCGATCGCCGGGTCTTCGCCGCGAGCCGTCGTCGCTGCGATCCCCGGGTGGGCTTCGTCGCCCGACGCGGTGCGGATGGCGGGGCGGCCGCGTCCCGCAGGAGCGCGGCGAGCCGCACCCGGGCGGCGCGCCGGTTGTCGCGCTGCGAGCGGTGCTCGCTCGCGACCACCACGACCGTCCCGTCGACGAGCCGGCCCGCCAGCCGCTCGAGCACCCGTTCCCGCAGGTGGTCGGGCAGCGAGGGCGAGCGAGCGAGGTCGAGCACGAGCTCGACGCGGCTGTCGGTGGTGTTGACGCCCTGGCCGCCCGGGCCGGACGACCGCGAGAACCGCTCGACGAGCTCACCCGACGGCACGCGCCAGCGGGCGTTCACCTCGAGGTCGGTGGAGAGGTCCATGGAGTCGGCCGGGTCAGCCGGGTCAGCCGAGCGGCAGGTACGTCGACAGGTCGGTCCGCTCGCCGCTGCGGGTCAGTGCCGTCCCGGCCTCGTCCCACGCGGTCTCCCCCGTGGCGAGCCGGATCCACGTGTCGGCGTCGGTCTCGACGACGGCGGGCGGCGTCCCCCGGGTGTGGCGGACGCCCGGGACGACCTGCACCGCGGCGTACGGCGGGACCCGGACCTCCACGGACGCGCCGGGCGCGCGCTCCTGCAGGATCGCCAGGTAGTGCTTCACCAGCAGCTTGCGGTCCGCGCGGTCGGCGTCGCCGGCGCGCCAGCGCGCGAGGGCGACGGCCACGTCGGGGGCGGCGGCGGGCAGGAGGCGGCGGGGCACGCGCCCATCGAACCACCCTCCCGTGCCCGCGGCCCAACGGAGTCGTGGGGGGGGGGGGGCGCGGGGGGGGGGGGGGGGGGGGGGGCGGCCGCGGGGGGGGGGGGGGGGGGGGGGGCGGGGGGGGGGGGGGGGGGGGGGGG
>NZ_JAAGXA010000003.1:152745-354742 GCF_010686755.1 Nocardioides zeae
CCCCCCCCCGCCGCCGCCCCCCCCCCCCGCCCCCCCCCCCCCCCCCCGCCGGCCCCCCCCCCCCCCCCCCCCACGACTCCGCGTGGTGCGAGGTGCGGTGGGGTCAGCTGAGGCGGATGCCCAGGCTCGAGGGGACGGTGACCTGGTAGCGGGCGGTCTCCGTCGTGCCGGTGCCGGAGTAGCTGTACTCCCGCACCTGCGCCGTCACGGCGCTGTAGGTGCGCTCGCAGAGGATGCTCTCGCCCGGGGCGAGGGTCACGGTCCCGCCGGCGGACGAGGCCTCGCTCGCCGACTGGCTGACGGACTGGCTGACGCCGACCGACGCGGACGCGCCGACGGCGGCGACCTGGGCCGAGACGCTCATCTCCGCGCTGGCGCTCGACTCCACGCCACGGGTGATCGTCTGCGAGAACCCGCAGGTGAAGCTCGCGCTCGTGCCCGAGCTGTTCTGCATCGGGACCGTCTCCACGACGGTCGTCGACACCGAGGTGCTCAGCACCTCCACGCACTTGCCTGAGCTGCTGCCACCCACGCACTCGTCCGCCTGGGCGGCGGGCGGGGCGACGAAGAGGGTCGTTCCGATGACGGCGGCAGCGGCACCCGAGAGGGCCAGTGCTCTCTTCATTGTTCGACTCCTGTGTTCGGTTGTGTCGTGCTCTGAAGAGGCCTCACCTCCGGTCTACCAAGGTCCGGAGGGGGCCCGCAAAGCCCCCCGGGGGTATCACGCCGTGTTATCTCGCCCCTTCGGACGAGGCCCGGGGGCGGAACCCGGGGCGGAACCCGGGGGGAAGAAAACGCGGACCGGCCGGGGCGCCGGGGAAGGAAAACGCGGACCGTACGACGCGGATGGTCGGCGTGTCGCGGCTCCGGGTCCGCGTTTTCCTTCCCCGGCCCGCCCGGCCCGCGCACTTTCCTCCGCCGCGTCCGCGTCTTCTTCCCCGCAGCCCCGGGCCTCAGCCCGCCGCGAGCGTCGCGAGCACCTGCTTCCACGCCTCGACCACGGTCGTCGTGCCCGCGCGCGGGGCCAGGATCCCCGCGAGGTGCGACCCGGTCAGCAGGTCGATGGTGAACTGCACGAGCAGGGGCGCCCGGGGATGGGTCTCGCCGACGAGCGACGTGACGCCGCGGTGCACGGTCGCGAACACCCGCTCCTGGAGCGGCAGCAGCGCGTCCCGGAGGTCGGCGTCGGTGCGGGCGGCGACCCAGAGCTCGAGGGCGACGGCGTACGCCGGGCCCTGCAGCTCGCGCCACACGAGGTCGACGAGCTCGTCCCAGCCGGCGGGCGCGGCGGTCGGGTCCAGCACCACGAGGCGGTGCTCGACGATGTCCTGCACGAGGCCCGCCATCAGGGTGGCCCGGGTCGGGAAGTGGTGGAGCAGGGTCCCGCGGGCGACGCCCGCCCGCTGCTGGACGGCGCCGACCGTCGCGGCGGCGTACCCCCCGTCGAGCAGGCAGCCGTACGCCGCGTCGAGCAGCCGCTGCCGCGTGGCGGCCGCGCGCTCCTGCTGGGGTCGGACCATCCGGTCACCCTAGTCCCGCTTGCGCGTCCCGCGCCGGGGCCGCACACTGAAACAGTCCGATCAGACTGAAAGAGGCGCCGATGCTCCGCACCGCCCGCACGCTCGTCCCCGTCGTCACCCAGACCGTGGCGCAGACCGTCCGCGCCCACCTCGACGAGGCGCGCCGCCGGATCACGGGCCACCGCCCCTCGGGCGACCGGGACGCGACCGACGTCGACCTCGACGTGCCGGCACCGGCCGGGGTCGCGGCGTACGCCCGCCAGGTCAGCGCGCAGCGCCTCGTCGCCGCCCCGCCCGCCGAGGTCGCCGCGCTCGTCCACGACCTCGACCGCACGCACGCCTGGCTGACCCTCCACGTCGCGTGGCGCGGCGAGCGTCCGGCCACGCTCGTCGCGGGCGCGTCGTTCGCGCAGCAGATCAGCCTCATGGACATCCCCGCGCAGGCCCGCTGGGAGGTCGAGCGGGCGGACGAGAGCGGGTTCGCGCTCCGCGGCACCGGTCCGATGGGCATCACCGTCGGGCTCTGGTGCACCCTCGTCGCGACCGACGGCGGCACGGCCGTCCGCCTCGACGGCGCCCTCGACGGCGCCCCGGTGCGCGGACCGGTCGGCCTGACGGCAGTGCGCAGCGTCGAGACGGCCCTGGCGGCCTCCCTCGCCGAGCTCGCCGATCTCCTCGACGGCTCCGGGCCCGCGCGCCTCCGCGTCCCCGACGAGCCGGTGCGCCACGAGGCGACGGGCCGACTGCTCGACCCGGCCACGCCCGTGCTGGTCGGCGTCGGCCAGGTCGTGGTGCGCGACCCGGGCATCGATCCCGCCGATCCCGCCGAGCCCGCCGAGCCCGCCGACCTCGCGGTCCGCGCCCTCCGTGCCGCCGCCGAGGACGCCGGCGCCCGCCTCGACCTCCTTGCCGCGGCCGACCTCGTCGCGGCCGTCCCGAGCGCGTCGTGGACCTATCCCGACCAGGCCGGCCTGGTCGCCGAGCGCGTGGGGGCCGCGGACGCCGCTACGCTCCAGACCTCGCCGTACGGCGGCGACGGCGGGCAGCTCGCCCTCAACGACGCCGCCCAGCAGGTGGCCGACGGGGCGGCCCACGTGGTGCTGGTCAGCGGCGCGGAGGCCGGCGCATCGGTCGCCGCGCTGCAGCGCGCCGGCCGCGAGCCGGACTGGACCCGCCAGCCCGCCGACGCCGCGCCCGACCGCGTCATCGGCGTCGACCGGCCCGCGAACAACGAGGCCGAGACGGCCGTCGGCCTGGGGGCACCGATCTACGTCTACGCCCTGCTGGAGTCGGCCCTGCAGGGGGCCGCCGGCACCGACGCAGCGACCCACCGCGCCGCCGTCGCCGACCTGTGGGCGCGCGCGAGCCGCACCGCCGCGGCCAACCCCCACGCCTGGGACCCCCGGGCCCGTACGGCGCGGGAGATCGCCGAGCCGCGCCCGGACAACCGCTGGGTGAGCGAGCCGTACACGAAGCTCCTGTGCGCCAACCTCCAGGTCGACCTGGCCGCAGGCGCGATCGTGACGAGCGTGGCCGCGGCCCAGGCGGCGGGCGTGCCGCAGGACCGCTGGGTCTTCCTGCACGCGGGCGCCTCCGCGACCGACGAGTGGTTCGTCTCCGAGCGCGCCGATCTCGCCCACTCCCCCGCCATCGCGACGGCCGGACGCGCGGTGCTCGACCACGCGGGGATCGCGGCGGAGGACCTCGGGCCGGTCGACCTCTACTCCTGCTTCCCCGCGGCGGTACAGCTCGGCGCCCGAGCGCTCGGCCTGCCGTGGGACGACCCGGACCGCCCCCTGACGGTCACCGGCGGCCTGACGTTCGCGGGCGGGCCGGGCAACGCCTACGGGCTCCACGCGGTGGCCACCATGGCACCCCTGCTGCGCGCCGACCGCTCGGCGCACGGGCTGACGAGCTCGCTGGGCTGGTACGCCACGAAGCACGCGCTCGGCGTCTGGTCGGCGACGCCGCCCGAGCAGCCCTACGTCCACCTGCGCCCGACCGTCGACCGGCCGCCGGGTCGCCCGGTCCGCACCGAGCTCGTCGGCAGCGGCGTCGTCGAGGCCGTCACGGTGCCGCACCGCCGCGAGGGCGGTCGGGAGGCGGTGGTGCTCGCCGTCGTCGAGGACGACGGCACCCGGGTGCTGCTGCGCCGCGAGGAACCGGCCGAGGTCGCGGCGCTCGCCGACGAGGACCTCCTCCGCCGTCGGGTGCGGCTCGAGGGCGACCGGATCGTCGTCAGCGGCGAGCGGACCGCGCTCCCCGCCCCGCCGCCGGCACCGGTGCGCACCGAGCGCGACGGGGCCGTCCTCGTCATCACGCTCGACCGTCCGGCGGTGCGCAACGCGATCGACCGGCGCACCGCGATCGAGCTGGAGCGTGCGGTGGACGACGCCGAGGCGGACGCCACCGTGCGCGCGATCGTGCTGACCGGGGCCGGCGGCACGTTCTGCGCAGGCATGGACCTCGCCGGCGCGCACCGTGGCGAGGTGCCCGTCACCGACCGCCGCGGCCCGCTCGGCCTCACGGCGGAGCCGCCGACGAAGCCGACGGTCGCCGCGGTGGAGGGCGCGGCCCTGGCCGGCGGGTTCGAGCTCGTGCTGTGCGCCGACCTCGTCGTCGCCGCCGAGGACGCGACCTTCGGGCTCCCCGAGGCCAAGCGCGGGCTGCTCGCGGCCGCCGGCGGCCTCTGGCGGGTCGGCACCCGGCTGCCCCGTCCCGTCGCGCTCGAGCTCGCGCTCGTCGGCGACGCGCTCCCGGCCGGGCGTCTCGCCGAGCTCGGGCTGGTCAACGCCGTCACCGCTCCCGGCGAGGCGCTCGCCCGGGCACTCGACCTCGCCCACCGCATCGCCGCGAACGCACCGCTCTCGGTGCGGGTCGGCAAGCAGCTCGTCGACGCCGCCCCGACCTGGAGCCCCGCGGAGGGCTTCGCCCGCCAGAGCGAGCTGGCCTCCCCCGTCGTGCTCAGCGACGACGCGCGCGAGGGCGTCGCGGCGTTCGCCGAGAAGCGCGCGCCGCGGTGGACCGGCCGGTGAGTCAGTCCTCCGGGCCCGCGCCCGGCTCCCCCTCGTCCGGCACCCGCGGCTGGAGGACCTGGAGCAGCGCGTAGACCGCACGCTCGCCGTCGCCGTCACCGTCGCCGCGCACCTCCCCCGCGGCGCGGCTCCGCGCGGTCCACCGGTGCAGCACCGCGGTCAGCTCGCCCTCGAGCTCCGTCGCCTCGTCCTTGGTCAGGAGGAACGTGGCCTCGGTGATGCTGCGCAGCACCGCGGGGTCGCGAGCCGCCGTGTACGCCGCGTCCACCGCCCGGTGGGCCCGCGCGCCCGCGCGTCCGCGCCAGGCCGCGGCGACCGCCGTACCCCCCGGTGCCGCCGCCACCGCCTCCAGGTCGAGCCGGAACCCGTCACCGCCGTCGGCCGCCCGCCACACGCGGTCGCGCCGGTCCCGGGCGAGCTCGGGGGCCTCCTCGACGAGCCCGTACGTCGCGAGGTTGCGCACGTGGAAGCTCACCTGGTTGGCGGGCAGGTCGAGCAGCCGCGCGAGGTCGGCGGAGCGCTGCGGGCCGCGCGCGTTGAGCTCCTCGAGGATGCGGGAGCGCACGGGGTGGGCGAAGGCGCGGAGCGCGCGCGGGTCGGTGATCGACGGCCGGTCGGTCATGGACGCGACCTTACCGCCGACGCGCACGCACCATTGCGCACCACTGCTTGCGCAATACTACGTGCGCATCTACCGTCAACCCATGACCGGATACCGCCAGCTCGCCCGCAACCGCGACTTCACCGTGCTGTGGGTCGGCGAGACCGTCTCCGAGCTCGGCAACCGCACCAGCGCCTTCGCCTACCCCCTCGTCGCGCTCGCCCTCACCGGCTCGGCCGGCACGGCGGCGCTCGTCCAGGCGGCGTACTTCGGCGGCATCGTCCTCGTGCTCCTCCCCGCGGGCGCGCTCGTCGACCGCGTCCACCGCGGTCGGCTGCTGCGGGCGGTCTCGCTGGCGGGCTTCTGCGTGTACGCCGCGCTCGCCGCCACCCTCGCCACCGGGACCCTCCCGGCGGTCGGCCTCGTGCTCGGCGCGCTCGTCGCCGGCGGGCTCGCGGGGATCTACGAGCCGGCGCAGGTGTCCGCCGTGCGCTCCGTCGTCACCACCGAGCAGCTCCCGACGGCGCTGGCGCAGAACCAGGCCCGCGGCCACGTGGCGGGCCTCGCGGGCGGTCCGCTCGGGGGCGTGCTGCTCGGCGTCGGGCGGTGGGTGCCGTTCGCGCTGGACGCGGCGACGTACCTCGTCTCGTTCCTCACCCTCGGCCGGATCCGCACCGACCTCGCGCCCGTCGCCCGGCGCGAGGGGCCGCTGCTGCGGGGGGCGGGGCGGGAGGTGGTGGCGGGGGCGCGGTACGTCGCGCGCCACCCCGTCATGCGCGTGCTGGCCGTCTGGTCGGCCCTGGGCAACCTCGTCGTCAACGGGCTGCTGTTCGTGGTGCTGGTGCGGATGGCGGAGGCGGGCCACAGCCCGGCCGCCATCGGCGCCGCGATGGCGGTCGTGGGCGCGGCGGGCATCGCCGGGGCGGCCGTCGCGCCGCTCGTCATCGACCGCACCCGCACCGGACGGCTGACCGTCGCCGTCGGCTGGTCCTGCGCGGTGCCGCTCGTGCCGCTCGTCTGGTGGGCCACGCCCGCCACCGCCGCGGCGTGCGTCGGGGCCCTCGTGCTGCTCAACCCGATCGGCAACGCGGGCATCGGCGCCTACCGGATGTCCCTCACCCCGCCCGACCTGCAGGGGCGGGTCGCGGCGACGACGGCGTTCCTGTCGTGGTCGCTCATGCCCTTCGCGCCCCTGCTGGGCGGGGCGTTGCTCGCCGCGTACGGCGGGGCGGTCGCCACCGCCGCACTCCTCGGCGGCTGCCTGCTCACCGCCCTGGTGGTCACCTGCAGCCCGAGCGTGCGCCGCGTGCCGCGCCCGCGGGAGTGGGCGAGGGCGGCCTGAGCCCCCTCGTAGTGGGGGGTGGGCGAGGGGCCGCCCCCATGTAACGCGGTGTCCGGGCCACTGTGGAAGGGGTAGACCACCTCCACAGTGACTCGGACACCGCGTTACATGGCCGAGACCCCGAGGATCGACCTCAGACGTGCGGCTTGTTCTCGTGCTCGTGGTCGGGGACGGCGTCGGGACCGGCCGGTCCCTCGTCGGGCTGGCCGCTCTCGGAGTCGGGGTAGCCCGCGACGGCCTGGTCGGGCGCGATCGGGGTGTCGGCGTCGGCGGGGTCCATGCCGCTGACCTCCGAGACCTGGCCCTCGGACTGCTGGTCGTCGTGCTTCTGCTCGCTCATGGCCCCATCGTGGCGCGGGGCCGCAAGCGGCCCCGCCCTGACGGGTGCGCTCAGCCCAGGACGGCCGGCAGGGTCGCCGCCCACGCGGCACGGGCCTCGGCCACGGGCAGCGTGAACTGGCCCTCGACCACGAGGTCGTCGCCGCCGGTGCGACCGATGACGGCCGCCGGCACGTCGTGCGCCGACGCGCGGGCGAGCAGCTCGTTGAGCGCGTCGGACGAGACGGAGACGAGCACGCGGCCGGTCGACTCGGCGAAGAGCGCCACGAACGGGTCCTCGTGCACCTCCGCCAGCGACACGGTCGCGCCGATGCCGCGGTGGAAGGTCGACTCGGCGAGCGCCTGGGCGAGCCCGGCGTCGGAGAGGTCGTGGGCGGAGGACGCCACGCCGACGAGGTCGGCGAGCAGGGCCGCGAGACGCTGCTCCCCCGCGAGGTCGAGCGCCGGCGGGCGACCGCCGAGGTGGCCGTGGACGACGTGCGCCCACTCGGAGCCGGAGAGCTCCTCGCGGGTCGTGCCGAGCAGCACGAGCTGGTCGCCGGCGGACTCGAACCCGGTGGGCGTGCGGCGGGTGACGTCCTCGACGACGCCGAGCACGGCGACGACCGGCGTCGGCAGGATCGCCGTCTCCCCGGTCTGGTTGTAGAGGCTGACGTTGCCGCCCGTGACCGGCACGCCGAGCTCGAGGCAGGCGTCCTTGAGGCCGCGGCACGCCTCGGCGAACTGCCACATGACGGCCGGGTCCTCGGGGGAGCCGAAGTTGAGGCAGTCGGACACGGCGAGGGGCACGGCGCCGCCGGTCGCCACGTTGCGGTAGGACTCGGCGAGCGCGAGCTGCGCGCCGGCGTACGGGTCGAGCTTCGCGAAGCGGCCGTTGCAGTCGGTGGAGACCGCGACGCCGAGGTTGGTCTCGTCGTCGACGCGCACCATGCCGGAGTCGGACGGCTGGGCGAGCACGGTGTTGCCGCGCACGTAGCGGTCGTACTGGTCGGTGATCCACGACTTGTCGCAGAGGTTGGGCGACGCGACGAGGCGCAGCAGCGTCTCCCGCAGCTCGTCGCCGCCGCTCGGGCGCGGGAGCGCCTCGGCGGCGTCGGCCTGGAGGCCGTCCTGCCAGTCGGGGCGGGCGAAGGGGCGCTCGTAGACGGGGCCGTCGTGCGCGACGGTCCGCGGCGGCACGTCGACGACGCGCTCGCCGTGCCAGTCGATCTCGAGGCGACCGGTGTCGGTGACCTCGCCGATGACGACCGCCTCCACGTCCCACTTGGCGCAGATCGCGAGGAAGCCGGCGACGTCGTCGGGCTCGACGACGGCCATCATCCGCTCCTGGCTCTCGCTCATGAGGATCTCCTCGGGGGCGAGCGTGGAGTCGCGGAGCAGCACCTTGTCGAGCTCGACGTGCATGCCGCCGTCGCCCGCGCTGGCGAGCTCGGAGGTGGCGCACGAGAGCCCGGCGCCGCCGAGGTCCTGGATGCCGGCGACCACACCGGCTGCGAACAGCTCGAGCGTGCACTCGATGAGCAGCTTCTCCATGAAGGGGTCGCCGACCTGCACGCTCGGGCGCTTCGCGGGCCCGTCGGCGTCGAACGTCTCCGACGCCAGCACGGAGACGCCCCCGATGCCGTCGCCGCCGGTGCGCGCGCCGTACAGGATCACCTGGTTGCCGGCGCCGCTCGCCTTGGCGAGGTGGAGGTCCTCGTGGCGCAGCACGCCGACGCAGAGGGCGTTGACGAGGGGGTTGCCGAGGTACGTCGCGTCGAAGACCGCCTCGCCGCCGATGTTGGGCAGGCCGAGGCAGTTGCCGTAGTGGCCGACGCCCTCGACGATGCCGGGCAGCACGCGGGACGTGTCCTCGGCGTCGAGCGGGCCGAAGCGCAGCGGGTCCATGACGGCGACGGGACGGGCGCCCATGGCGAGGATGTCGCGGACGATGCCGCCGATGCCGGTCGCGGCGCCCTGGTGGGGCTCCACGTAGGACGGGTGGTTGTGGCTCTCCACCTTGAACGTGACCGCGTAGCCCTGGCCGATGTCGATGACGCCCGCGTTCTCGCCGATGCCGGCGAGCATCTTCCCGGCCCGCGTCTCCTGCGGGATCTCGGAGAACTGGCGCAGGTGCACCTTGGAGCTCTTGTAGGAGCAGTGCTCGCTCCACATGACGGAGTACATCGCCAGCTCGCTCGACGTCGGACGACGCCCGAGGATCTCGCGGATCCGTGTGTACTCGTCCTCCTTGAGGCCGAGGTCGGCCCAGGGCTGGCTGCGGTCGGGGTCGCCCGCCGCGCGCTCGACGGTGTCGAGGACCGAGATGGTTTCAGCGGGAGCAGCAGCGTCCGTCACGGGCCGCATCGTATCGCCGTCCACACCCGTGCCCGGTCACAGGAGTAAGTCGTGGATAAGTGGGGAAGCAGGACCCGCCGGTCCACGCGGGCACGTCCCGTCCTCGTGTGGTGCCTGAATTGCTACGTTGCGGGTCCCAGGCCCGCACCGAGTCGATGCGAGGAGCACTCGAATGTCGAACCCGTCCGATCCCTATCCGCAGCAGGGCGGCCAACCCCCGCAGCCGGGTGCTCCCGGGTACGGCGCGCCCCAGGGCCAGCCGGGCTGGGGCCAGCAGCCGCCCCCGCCCCCCGGTCAGCCGGGCCAGCCCGGTCCCCAGGGCCAGCCGTGGGGCGCTCCGCCGCCGCAGGGCCAGCCCGGTGGCTACCCCCAGCAGGGCTACCCCCAGGGCCCGCCGCAGGGCCAGCAGGAGTGGGGCCAGCAGGGCTACGGGCAGCCGGGGTACGGCGCGCCCCAGGCCCCGCCGCGGCCCTCCGTCCCCAAGGTGAACCCGTTCGCGGGCACGCCGATCAGCGACTACGTGCGCGACGGCGGGGCCTTCCTGCTGCTGCTGGCGCCGCTGTGGACGCTGTGGGACTCCAACGGCGTGGGCGCCGAGCGCTGGTGGGTGTGGGTCTCCGCCCTCATCGGCATCTTCTCCGTCGCGGTGCCCTACCTCGTCAAGTCCAACGTCCTGCCCATCCCGCCGGTGCAGGTGACGCTCGCGAAGGCCGCGCTCCTCCTGCCCTACCTCGGCAGCGTGCTGGCGGCGCTCATCAACGAGCTCATCTCGGGCGGCAGCAGCTTCGACGGCAAGATCGGTGCTGGTGTGGCGCTCGCCATGGCAGGTGCCGTCATCGCCATCTCCCCGCGCCAGTCGGAGGAGACCAACGGCCAGGCCGCCGGCGAGGCGATCTGGTGGAAGGCGACGTGGATCCTCGCATGGGTGACCGTCGGTCTCGCCGTGCTGACGTTCCTGCTCTACATCGTCTGGGGCCTCGCCGAGGACGCCGAGATCTTCGACCCGTTCCTGGCGTTCGCCGCGCTCGTCCTGGTGGCGGTCGTCGTCCCGGTCGTCGCCATCGCGTGGCCGACCCTGACGCTCATGAAGCGCAGCGAGGAGGCCCGGCTCGTGCTGGCCACGCTGCTCCTCGTGGGTCTCGTGACCGCCATGTTCGCCGGCGAGGACGGCTCGATCTTCGACGCGGATCTGCACGGCTGGAACGTGCCCGGCTCGACGTTCTTCACGGTCGGCCTGCTCGCCGGTCTCCTCGTGACGCGTCCGGTGCAGCGGGCGACCACGCCCCAGGAGCCGTTCTGGGCCTGGGTCGGCGCCGCGAAGCTGGCGCTCTACGTCAACGCCGCCGTCGTCGCGCTCACGGTCGTCGCCACGCTCCTCGTGCTCATCTACTTCCAGACCGAGGACTTCGCACCTGACGGCTTCACCGGCTCGACGATCGTCTCGCTGGTGTTCGGCGTCATCGCGATCGCGCTCGCGATCATCCCGACGACGATGCTGTCCGACCCCCGCAAGGGTCGACTCGTCGTGGTCGGCATGGTCGCCGGCAACTTCGTCCTCGGCATCGTCTACGTGGCGGTGCTCAACGGCTCCGACGTGTTCAACGGCTACAGCCTGTCGGTCTACCAGGCCGGCGCCTGGCTCGGCCTCTCCGGCCTGGCCATCGCCGCGCTGACGGCTCCGCCGTCGATCCGCAACGTGCTCGGCTCGATCCTCCCGCAGGGCAACCAGCAGGCCGGTGCCCCGCAGGGCGGCTACGGCCAGCCGGGTCAGCCCGGCCAGTACGGCCAGCCCGGCCCGCAGGGTGGCTACGGCCAGCCCCAGGGTCAGCCGGGCCCGTACGGCGCACCCCAGGGCCAGCCCGGCCAGCAGTGGCCGCAGCAGGGTCAGCCGGGCCAGCAGGGTGGCTACGGCCAGCCCCAGGGCCAGCCCGGTCAGCCGGGCCCGTACGGCGCGCCCCAGGGCCAGCCCGGCCAGCAGTGGCCGCAGCAGGGTCAGCCGGGCCAGCAGGGTGGCTACGGCCAGCCCCAGGGTCAGCCCGGTCAGCCCGGTCAGCCGGGCCAGTACGGCGCGCCCCAGGGCCAGCCGGGCCAGCAGGCGTGGGGGGCCCCGCAGGGCCAGCCGGGCCAGCAGCCCCCGGCCCCGCAGGACGACCCGAGCGAGCAGACGATCGTGCGCCCGCCCGCGGGCGACACGTCGCAGTTCGAGCGCCCGCAGGACCCGCCGCGGCACTGACCCGCCCGCAGCACCGCACCGTCGACGGCCCCGTCTCCTCGTGGAGGCGGGGCCGTCGCCGTACGCCGGGGTGCCGCTCCTGGACCACCCTGGACACTGGGGGCGTGAGCGACCTCTTCTGGCCGGGCGACGAGCGGGCGGGTGCCCTCTTCGCGGACTCCGCACTCCTCGAGGGGATGGTGGCGCTGGAGGCGGCCTGGTCGGCCGGCCTCGTGGCGCACGGGCTGGCGCCCCGCGGTGTCGCCGTGAGCGCCGACGAGCTGCTCGAGCTGCTGGACGGCAGCGACGTCGCCCGCATCACGCTCGACGCGGAGGGCGGCGGCAACCCCGTCATCCCGCTCGTCTCGACCCTGCGCAACCGGCTCGTGGAGGCCGGGCGGGAGGAGACCGCGCAGTGGCTCCACCAGGGTCTGTCCAGCCAGGACGTCGTCGACACGGCGCTCATGCTGTGCGCGGGCACGGCCCTGCGTCGGCTCGAGATCGAGCTCGGCACCCAGGCGCAGGCCCTCGACGCGCTCGCCGGTGCCCACCGCGGCACCGTCATGGTGGGACGCACGCTCACGCAGCACGCCGTCCCCATCACGTTCGGCCTCAAGGCCAGCGGCTGGCTGGCGGGGGTCGAGGACGCGCGGGCCTCGGTGGCGTTCGCGCACTCCGTGCTCCCGGCGCAGGTGGGCGGCGCCGCCGGCACCCTCGCCGTGACCGTCGAGCTGGGGCGGCGGCGCGGCCTCCGCGACCCCGAAGGCGTGACCCTGGCCCTCGCCCGTGAGACCGCCGCGGCGCTCGGCCTCGCGCCGGCGGCGCCCTGGCACACGACCCGCTTCCCGGTGACCCGGGTCGGCGATGCGCTCGCGACGGCGAGCTCGGCCATGGGCCGGATCGCCGCCGACGTCCTCACGCTGGCCCGCCCCGAGGTCGCGGAGGTCGCGGAGCCGGTCGGCACCGGCCGCGGGGGCTCGTCCACGATCCCGCAGAAGCAGAACCCGGTGCTGGCGGTGCTCGTGCGGCGTGCCGCGATCACCGCGCCCGGGCTGGCGAGCACGTTGCACACGGCCGCGGCGTTCGCCAACGACGAGCGGCCCGACGGCGCCTGGCACGCGGAGTGGGCGACCCTGCGGGACCTCGCGCGGCGCACCGTCGTCGCCGCGGCCCACACCTCCGAGCTGGTCGCCGGCCTGCAGGTCGACGTGGTCGCCATGCGGGAGCGCGCTCGTGGCGCCGGGGCGCTGCTCGCCGAGCGCGACGCCGTACGGGGTCTCGTCGACGCCGACGGGACCGGCAGGGACAATGCTGCCGATGGCGGCGACCCCTCGTCGTACCTCGGCATCACCGACCGGATCGTGCAGAACAGGACCCGCCCATGAGCGTCCCCGTCATCAACGGCGTCGAGCTGAGCGAGGCCGGCAACGGCCCGCTGCTGCTGCTCGGCCCGTCCCTCGGCACCTCCGCCGCCGCCCTGTGGGAGGGGAGCGCGGCGCTGCTCGCGGAGGACCACCACGTCGTCGGCTGGGACCTCCCGGGCCACGGCACGAGCCCGGCGCCGGACGACGGCTTCACGATGGCGGAGCTGGGCCGCGGCGTCCTCGCGTTCGCCGAGCGCACCCTGCGGGACCGGGGCGAGGCGAGCGGCACGTTCGTGTACGCGGGCGTCTCCGTCGGCGGTGCCGTGGGCCTGCAGCTGCTGCTCGACGCCCCCGAGCGGGTCGCCGCAGCGGCTCTCCTCTGCACCGGCGCCCGGATCGGCACGCCCGACGGGTGGCACGAGCGGGCCGCGATGGTGCGGGCGTTCGGCACCGCCACGATGGTCGAGGGCTCGGCGAAGCGCTGGTTCGCGCCGGGCTTCCTCGAGCGTGAGCCGGAGGTCGCCCGCGCGCTCCTGGCGTCGCTGGAGGCGGCGGACACGACCGGCTACGCCGCGGTCTGCAAGGCCCTCGCGACCTTCGACGTGCGGGACCGGCTGGGGACCATCCGCGTCCCCGTGCTCACCGTGGCCGGCGTGGCCGACGAGGCGACGCCGCCGTCGGACCTCCAGACGATCGCCGACGGGGTGCCGGACGGCCGGGCCGTCGTGCTCGACGACGTGGCCCACCTCGCTCCCGCCGAGGCCCCCGCGGAGGTCGCCGACCTGCTGCGCGCGCACCTCGAGCAGGGCGCGGTCATCACGGAGTCGCAGCGCACGGCGGCCGGCGCGGTCGTGCGCCGTCAGGTGCTCGGCGACGAGCACCTCGACGGCGCCGGTGCCGCGCCGACGTCGTTCACGCGGGACTTCGACGACCTGGTGACGCAGTACGCGTGGGGCTCCGTCTGGTCCCGACCCGGCCTCGACCGCCGCACGCGGTCCGTCGTCGCGCTCACCGCGCTCGTCGCGCAGCGCGACCACGACGAGCTGGCCACCCACGTGCGCGCCGCGCTCCGCAACGGCATGAGCACCGACGAGCTGGCGGAGGTCATCCTGCAGACGGCCGTCCACTGCGGCACGGCCGCCGCCGCGGCCGCCTTCCGCGTCGCGCAGGAGACGCTGCGGGCCGACGGCGTGGAGCTGTAGCCCGCGCCGGAGGTCTGGCGACGGCTACGGTCGTCCCGTGGACGGGCAGCAGGGGTACGACGCGCGGAAGACGCCCCACTGGACCCGCGCCGAGCGCTGGCTGGTGGTCGTGATGCTGGCCCAGGCTGCGTTCCCGGTGTGGCGGCTGGTGTGGGGCGACCCCGCCGTGGTCCCGCCCCTGTACGACGCCGGTTGGGCGCTGACGAGCGTGCTGTGCGCGACCGGGGTCGCGTGGTCGATCGAACGTCGCGTCCGTCGCGCCATCGAGACCGGCGCGACGGATCCAACCGTCAGCTCATGACGTCCCGGGCGGCGCGTCCCCGTCGCCGCACCGCCACCGGATCTCGGCCACCGCAGCCTGCTGGGCCGCCGGCGACGCGGCGCTGATCAGCAGCTCGCTCCCGTCCTGGAGGAGCACGGCCACCTGCGCCGCGCCGTGGGCGCTGCGGGCCTCGACGGACCGCACCTCGTCGTACGGCAGCACCTGCCGCGCGAGCGGACGGACGAGGCTGCGGCGGTGGTGGTCCACGCCGGCCGGCCCCACGACCACCTCGTCGGCGCGGGAGACGTGGCCGCGCACCGGCTGCATGCGGCCCGGCCGGCCCCGGTGGGTGGACACCGTCGGCACCGCGAGGAAGCGCTGCCCGTCGGCGTCGCCGAGCACCCGCGGCGCCGGCTGGAACAGCGCGCGGTGCGCGAAGGGGAGGCGTCGGAACCGGTAGATCATGGCCAGCACCACGAAGCCGAGCAGCAGCACGACGCCGATCCCGACCAGCATGCGCAGCGTCTCGTCTCCCACGGGCGGCTGGTTACCCCGGGCGGCCGACGTCCATGCCCCGACCGCCCGGGGAGATCAGTCCTGCCGCTGGCGCAGCAGGTAGCGCTGCACCTTCCCGCTGGGCGTCTTGGGCAGCTCCTCGACGAAGTGCACGACGCGGGGGTAGGCGTGCGCGGAGTACTGGTTGCGCACCAGCTGCTGCAGCTCGACCGCGAGCTCGTCGCTCGCCGGCGTGCCGGGGGCGAGCACGACGTACGCCGTCACCGCCTCGCCGCGCACCTCGTCGGGCTTGCCGACGACGGCCACGTCGACGACGGACGGGTGCGTGACGAGCACGCTCTCCACGTCGAAGGGGCCGATGCGGTAGCCCGACGCGAGGATGACGTCGTCGTCGCGGGAGGCGAAGAAGAAGTGACCGTCCTCGTCGACGCGGCCGAGGTCGCCGGAGAGGTACCAGCGCCCGTCCGGCGTGAACCGCTCCGCCGACTTCTCCGGGGCGTCGTGGTAGCCCGAGAAGAACATCAGCGGCGAGCCCGGCACGTCGAGGGCGATCTGGCCGTCGACCACCCCGGCGGCGAAGCCGGGCAGGGCCGGTCCCATGGAGCCGGTACGCACGGGCTCGCGCACCTCGTCGTGCCAGGCGTTGACGATGCACATGCCGTGCTCGGTCTGGCCGTAGTGGTCGCGCACCTCGACGCCGAGCGCGTCGCGGCCCCACGCCACGACGTCGGGCGTCAACGGCTCGCCCGCCGAGGAGGCCCGACGCAGCGAGAAGCCCGTGAACGACGGGTCCTTCGACATGGCGCGGTACATCGTCGGGGCGCCCGCGAAGCTCGTCACGCCGCAGCGGGTGAACACCTCGCGGGTGGCGTCGGGCGAGAAGCCGGCGTCGAGGAGGATGTTGGGCCGTCCGGTGACCAGCGGACCGAGGATCCCGTAGTACAGGCCATAGGCCCACCCCGGGTCGGCGGCG
Source organism: Nocardioides zeae (assembly GCF_010686755.1). Lineage (GTDB taxonomy): Bacteria > Actinomycetota > Actinomycetes > Propionibacteriales > Nocardioidaceae > Nocardioides > Nocardioides zeae. Next base: position 168,449 of record NZ_JAAGXA010000003.1, read on the forward strand.
TTCCAGAAGACGTCGTCCGCCTGCACGTCGAGCCCGAAGTGCATGTAGGAACGGAAGGCCGCCAGCGCCCGCACCGGGATCGGCACGCCCTTGGGCTTGCCCGTCGTGCCGCTCGTGAAGAGCATCGCGAGGAGGCCGTCGCCGCCGACCGCGACCGGCTCGGCGAGCGGCTCGCGGGTCAGGAGGGCGTCGAACTCCTCGCCGGTCACGAGCACGTCGAGACCCTCGATGGGGTCGAGCTTGGCGCGCTGCGAGGGCTCGGTGACGACGAGGCGGGCGTTGCTGCCGCTGATGCGCGTCTCGATCGCCCCGGTCTGGAACGCGGTGAAGAGCGGGACCAGCACGGCGCCGAGGCGCCAGAGCGCGAGGAGGGTGACGACGTACTCCGCCCGCTTGCCCATGAGCACCCCGACCCGGTCCCCCCGGCCGATGCCGCGCTCGGCGAGGCCCGTGGCGAGGCGGGAGGACAGGTCGCGCAGCTCGCCGTGGGTGAGCACCCGCTCGCCGTAGGTCGCGTCGAGCAGCCGGAAAGCCACGGCGTCCGGGGCGTGGCCGTCGTTGAGCAGGGTGGCGGCGCAGGCGTCGGGGGCGGCATAGGCGGCCAGCCAGCCCTCCAGCTCGGCAGCGACGCGATCGGCGGCGACGGCGGTCACGGGTCCTCCTAGAATGACGGTGGTTGTCACGGAGGTCACATGGTGCGGGCGCTGGTCGCCTCCCGCCACCCTCCGAGGAGGGGTGCGGAGGAGGTCGGGTGGACGGTCGAGCGGTGGACGAGACGCTGGGACGGGTGCGCCGCGGCGCCGCCGTCTCCCTCGCCTTCGCCGGCACCGTGACGGACGGCCGGGTCACCCTCGACCGCTTCGAGGGCCGCACGGTCGGGCGGCTCGCCGGCACGACGCTGCAACCGGGCCACGGCCTCGGCGGCCGGGTCATCGCGCTGGGACGGGCGCACGCGTTCAGCGACTACCTGAGCAGCCGCTCGATCTCCCACCGGTACGACGCGATCATCGCCGCCGAGGGGCTCCACGCGATGGCGGCCGTGCCCGTCGTGGTCGCCCGCCGCCCCGTCGCGGTCCTGTACGGCGCGCTCCACTCCCCCGGCGACCTCGGGGGCCGCACGCTCGACGTGCTGACGGCGGAGGCCCGTGCCCTCGAGCAGGAGCTGGCCGTGGCGCGCGCCCTCGACACCGGCGGCGACGACGGGGCGGCCGCCCTCCGCGAACGGGTGCGCGCGACGTACGCCGAGCTGCGCCGCCTCGCCGCCGACCTCGACGACCCGCTGCTCCGCGACGCGCTCGTGCGCGCCGCCGACCACCTCGCGCCCGAGGCGCCGTCCTCCACCGAGGCCCTGGCCGGCGTGCACCTGACCGAGCGCGAGCGGGACGTGCTCGCCCTCGTCGCGCTGGGGTCGAGCAACGCCCGGATCGGCGAGGAGCTGGGCCTGACGCTGCACACGGTCAAGGGGTACGTGAAGAACGTGATGGCCAAGCTCGGCGCCGGCACGCGGCTCGAGGCCGTCGTGCTGGCTCGACGCGCGGGGCTGCTGGCCTGAGCCGGCGGGGGCGCGGGCGGGGCCGCGGGCGGGGCTGCTGGCGGGGGCCGCGGCGGGGAAAGAAAACGCGGACCGGAGCTCCCCGGTCGAGGAAAGTGCGCGGCCGGATCGACGGGGTGAAAGAAAACGCGGACCCGGAGGCACCGGCACTCGGCGTGTCGGGCCTGCGAGTCCGCGTTTTCTTTTCTCGGGTCGACGGCGGGCGCTGCCCCGGTCCGCGTTTTCTTTTCTCGGGTCGACGGCGCGCCCTACGCCGGTCCGCGTTTTCCTTCCCCCCGGGCGCCGCACCCCTCAGATCGTCGCGACCGACCCCGAGTCGACGCGGTAGTTCGACCCGTTGACGAACGACGCCAGGTCGGAGCAGAGGAAGGCGACCACGTTGGCGACCTCCTCGGGCTTCCCGCGTCGGCCGAGCTCCATGTAGGGCCGCTCCTCGTCGAGGAAGCTCTCGATGGCCTCGTCGAACGACACGCCGAGCTCGTCGGACCGCTTCTCCATCATCGCGTCGGTCATCGGCGTGGAGATGAACGCGGGCGACACGCAGTTCACGAGGAGGCCCTCCTCGGCGTACGAGCGGGAGAGGCCCTTCGCGAACGACAGCACGCCGGCCTTGGCGGCGCAGTAGGGCAGCTCGTCGTCGTACGGCTGGAGCGCGTCCTCGCTGGTCAGGTAGACGATGCGGCCCCAACCGCCGTCGCGCAGCGCGGGCAGGAACGCCCGCGTCACGCGCACCGGCGCGAGCAGGTCGATGGTGAGGGTGTCGACCCAGCCGTCGTCGTCGATCTCGTGGAACTTGCCCTGCGCGCCGGTCACGCCGGCCGCGTGGACGAGCACGTCGATCGTGGGCACGAGCCCGAGCACCGCGTCGCGCAGCTCGAGCGCCGCCGCCTCCGAGGTGAGGTCGGCGGCCACGTGGTGCAGCCGGCCCTCCGGGGCGTCGAGCTTGGCCGCCGCCTCCGCGAGCGAGTCGGGGTCCTTGTCGCTGAGCACGACGGTGGCGCCCTCCGCGAGGAGGATGCGGGCGGTGTGCCAGCCGATGCCGGAGTCGCCGCCGGTGACGAGTGCAGTGCGTCCTGCGATGCCGAGGTCCATGGGAGAGGTTCTAGCCCCCCGCCCCAACGGGACTCACCCGTCGGGGTGGGCCGGACCGCGCCGTACCCCTCCCCCGGCAGCGCCCCCCGCGCTAGCGTCGGGGCGTGACCACGCGGCTGACCTCCCACGACCTCGTCGACCTCGTCATCGACGCCGGCACGTGGCGCTCCTGGGACACGCCCCCGGTGCGCGGCGACGTCCCGGAGGCGTACGCCGCGGAGCTCGCCGCCGCGGCCGAGAAGGCCGGCACGGACGAGTCCGTCGTGACGGGCGAGGGCCTCGTCCGCGGACGGCGCGTCGCGGTGATGGTCGGGGAGTTCCGGTTCCTCGCCGGCTCGATCGGGCGCGCCGCCGCGGACCGCGTGGTCGCCGCGGTCGAGCGCGCCACCGCCGAGGGGCTCCCGCTGCTGGCGGCTCCGGTGTCGGGCGGCACGCGCATGCAGGAGGGCACGCCGGCGTTCGTGCAGATGGTGCGGATCTCGGCGGCCGTGGCGACGCACAAGAAGGCCGGGCTGCCCTACCTGGTCTACCTCCGCCACCCCACGACCGGCGGCGTCATGGCGTCGTGGGGCTCGCTGGGCCACGTGACCGTCGCCGAGCCGCGCGCGCTCGTCGGGTTCCTCGGGCCGCGGGTCTACGAGGCGCTCTACGGCCAGCCGTTCCCCCAGGGCGTGCAGACGTCGGAGAACCTCTACGCCCGCGGCATCATCGACGCCGTCGTCGCGCCCGAGGACATCGTCGACATCGTCGACCGGGCCCTCACGATCCTGCTCGCCCGCCGCCGGGGCGTCGGCACGGTCCCGCCCCCCGAGCTCGCCCACGTCCCCGACGTCGACACCTGGGACGCCGTGACGCGCTCCCGCAACCCGGAGCGCCCGGGGGTGCGGCGCCTGCTCAAGTACGCCGCGAGCGACGTCGTCCTGCTCAACGGCACCGGCGAGGGCGAGGCCGACCCGGGCCTCATCATCGCGCTGGCGCGCTTCGGCGACGCGCCCTGCGTCTTCCTCGGCCAGGACCGGCGGGGCCAGACCCGGGAGCACCCGATGGGACCCGAGGCGCTGCGGGAGGCCCGCCGGGGGATGCGGCTGGCCTCCGACCTGAAGCTGCCGCTCATGACGGTGATCGACACCCAGGGCGCGGCGCTGTCGGCCGACGCGGAGAACGGCGGTCTCGCCGGCGAGATCGCCCGCTGCCTCGCCGACCTCGTCACCCTCGACGCCCCCACGCTGTGCCTCATGCTCGGCGAGGGCAACGGCGGCGGGGCGCTCGCGCTCCTGCCCGCCGACCGGGTCGTCGCCGCGCAGCACGCCTGGCTCTCGCCGCTGCCGCCCGAGGGCGCGAGCGCGATCGTGCACCGCGACCTCGACCACGCCGCCGACATGGCCCGCGCCCAGCAGGTGCGCGCCCTCGACCTCGCCGCCCGCGGGGTCGTCGACGTGGTCGTGCCCGAGCTGCCCGACGCCGCCGAGGAGCCCGAGGCGTTCTGCGCGCGCGTCGGCGGGGTGCTCGAGCACGAGCTGTCGCGCCTGCTCGTCGCCGGCGCCGGGTCGGTGTCGCAGCGCGCCCGTCGCTACGCGTTCTGAGGACCGGGGCGAGTCACAGGAGTTGACAACTTTCCCCGGTCAGCCGGGGAACCGACCGCTTTGACCATCAAATTTGATGGTCAAAGCGGCGTGTTCCCCGGTCGACCGGGGAACACGCCGCCGCCACGACCCCGACCGCTCCGGGTCGACCCGGAGCGGCTCCGCTCAACCTGCGCGGCGGGCGTCGGCTGCGTCCGTTCCCCGGCGCTAGGGTCTCTACCGACCCCGACGTGCCGCGGCGACAGGGAGAGGCCATGAAGGTAGTGCCGACCCGCATCGAGGGTGCCTGGACGGTGACCCCGGTGCAGATCCCCGACGAGCGTGGCGTCTTCCTGGAGTCGTTCCGTCGCGACACGATCGCGGAGCTGACCGGCCACGACCTCGACGTGTGGCAGACCAACGTGTCGGTCAGCGGCCGGGGCACGGTGCGCGGCGTGCACTTCGCGGACGTGCCGCCGGGGCAGGCCAAGTACGTCACGGCCCTCACGGGGTCGTTCCTCGACTTCGTCGTCGACCTGCGGGTCGGGTCGCCGACCTTCGGGACGTGGGAGAGCGTGCGGCTCGACAGCGTCGACCGGCGCGCCGTGCTCATCGGCGAGGGGCTGGGCCACGCGTTCTGCGCGCTCGAGGACGCCTCGACGGTGCTCTACCTCTGCTCCAGCGTCTACGCACCGGAGCGGGAGCGGACGGTGAGCCCGCTCGACCCCGCGCTCGGGCTGCCGATCCCCGCCGACATCGAGCCCGTGATGTCGGCCCGCGACTCCGGAGCACCCACGCTCGAGGAGGCCCTCGCCGCCGGTCTCCTGCCGTCGTACGGCGCGGCGGACGGCGCACGTGAGGGCGCGACGGACCTTCTCGAACAACGATCAGCCGACCTCACGAGTTCCCGTCATTCGCCACAAATTCTGGACGATTCCGGTCGTTTCTGATACTGGAATCTGGGTTCCTCCTTTCCGTATTCTCCTAGGGGATCGGACGACCACGAGTGCTGGGACACCATGGGAGAAGGGTCCTGGCGCTCCGACGAGGGGGCGGCACCGCATGAGGTTCTCGGGCAGACGGCACGACGACGACGAGGGCGGCGGCGACGCTCGTCCGGTCGCCGGGGTGTCCGCGCGATGACCGAAGCGCCACCGGCGCCCCGTCCGCACCTCGGCGTCGACGACGACACCGGCGCGATCCCGGGCGCCGGCACCACGGACGCCGGCGACGCACCGGCCGAGCTGCTGGTGCTGAGCAACCGGCCCTTCATCGCCTCCACGTTCGCCGAGCAGGCGGCCGCCCGCGGGCTGACCTCCACCCGCGTCGTCCTCGGCGAGTCACCCATCGACCCCGCCCTGGTCGCCGCGAGCACCTGGGTCGTCGTCGACGTCTGCGGGGATCCCGCGGCCGCCGTGCGGTGGTGCCGCGCGCTGCCGCCGGCCACGACCCACCTGGTGCTGCTCATCACCTGCGAGCGCTCCGTCAGCAAGTCGGCCCTGGCCCAGCTGCTGAAGTGCCGGCCCTCCGGCGTGCTCGGCGCCGGGCTCGCCCCCGAGGAGCTCGTGTCAGCGCTGGAGATGATCCAGTGCGGCCACATGATCGTGCAGCTGGACCGCGCGGGCGAGACCGGCCGCTTCCTGCAGTCGCTCCTGCTGCGCGGGGCGCAGACCGCCGCCGTGCCCTCGCTCAGCTCTGACGAGCGGGAGCTCCTCGGCATGGTGGCGCAGGGTCTCTCGGACCTCGAGATCGCTCGCAGCTGCTACGTGAGCGAGGCGACCGTACGGCGCCGGGTGTCCGCGCTGCGCAAGCGGACCGACACCGCCCGGCGCGTCGAGCTGGCGGCGTGGGCGGGTGCCCACGGCTACTACGACCTCCCCGGTCACTCCACCCAGCCGTCGAGGTCGTAGGACGCCATGCAGTCGTCGACCAGCGCCAGCATGCGGTCGGCGAGGCCGGACCCGGCGGCCCCCCGCGCCACCTGGATGCGGGTGTCCTCCTCGTTGCCGGCATAGCTCCGCTCGTAGAGCTCGTGCCGGCCGCCGAACTCGGTGCCGACGGCGTCCCAGAGGAGCTTCATCACCTTCACGCGCCCGACGGCGTCGTGGCCCCCGGAGCCCCGCAGGTAGCGGTCGAGGAGGGCCCGGACCTCGGGCGCGGCGAAGTCCTCGACGCCCGAGTTGAGGTAGATGAGCCCGCTGCCGACGGTGCTCAGCACGAGGCTGCGGACCTGGGCGTAGGCGATGGGGCCGAGCACGCGGTAGGCGAGCGCGTACTCCGCCGGCGGCTGCACGTAGGGCCCCGTCCACGGGCCCGCGGAGTGGATCATCGCGTCCGACAGCGCGCGCATGGTGTGGCGCCACGTCATGACCTCGCCGACCGCGGCCTGCGTGCGCCGGAAGTCGCCGGTGCCGTTCACCTCGATCGCGCGCAGCATGAGGCCGGCGATGAACTCGAGCTTCACGGCGAGGCGCGTCGCCCCGTGCAGCGCGAAGCGGGGCAGGAACCCCGAGCGGTGGAAGAAGCCGTTCGCCATCTCCACGTCGCGGTAGACGAGGATGTTCTCCCAGGGGATGAGTGCCTTGTCGAACACGATGATCGTGTCGTTCTCGTCCATGCGGCTGCTCAGGGGGTAGTCGAAGGGCGAGCCGTTGGCGGCGGCCGACTGCGCGTAGGACGTGCGGCACAGGATCGTGCAGCCCGGGGTGTCGACGGGGGCCATGAACGCGAGGGCGAACTCCGGCCGCTGCACCGGCATCCCGTGGTGCGCGATGAAGTTGTGGTGGGTCAGCGCCGACCCGGTCGCGACGACCTTCGCGCCCGACACGATGACCCCGGCGTCGTTGTCGCCCTCCGCGTGCACGTAGACGTCCCGCACCTCGTCGGGCGGCAGGTGGCGGTCCACGGGCGGGTGGACGAGCGCGTGGTTGACGTGGAGCACCCGCTCCTGCGCCGCGGTGAACCAGCGGCGTGCGTTGGGGGCGTACTCGCCGTAGAAGTCCGCGTTCGCGCCCAGCGTCGCCAGGAACGACGCCTTGTAGTCCGGGGTGCGACCCAGCCAGCCGTAGCAACGGCGCTGCCACGCCTCGATGGCCGTGCGCGCGGTCTCCAGGTCCTCCTTCGACCGCGGGGGCCGGAAGAACGGGTGGGTGAACCCGCCGTTCCCGGTGTCGGTGGGGACGGTGAGGTCCGACCGGCTCGGCTCCTCCCACAGGGCGTCGTAGAGCCCGGCGATCACGCGCGCGTTCGCGGCGAAGGCGGGGTGCGTCGTCACGTCCTTCACCCGCTCGCCGTGGATGACGACCTCCCGGCCGTCGACCAGGCTGTCGAGGTACTCCGCGCCCGTGAACGGACGCACCGCCCCGGGCGTGCTCTCGTACGTCGTCACCGCTGCCTCGTCTCCTCGATCGTCGTCGTTCGTGGTCACCGGCACAGCGCCCCCAGCGGGGCAGCCAGCTCGGCCGGCCCGGGCATCGCCCGTGCCTCGTCCTGCAGTCGTCGGGCGGCGGCCGCCGCCGTCCCCGACCGCAGCAGCCCGTCCGCTGCGGCGGTCACGGCCGCCGGCGACGCCGCGGCCCGCTCCAGCACCGCGGCCGCTCCCGTGGCCGCCAGGTGGGCGGCGAGCTCCGGGCTGTCGAACTCCCCGGGCACGACGAGCTGGGGTACGCCGTGGGCCACGCCGGTCGTCACCGTCCCGGGCCCGCCGTGGCTGACCAGCAGCGAGCACGACCGCATGAGGGCGTCGAGGGGGAGGAACGGTTCGACCCGCACCCCGTCGGGCAGGTCCACGCCGTCGAGGGTCTCCGGCGCCGCGGTCGCCACCACCACGTCGGCGCCGAGCCCGCCCAGCCCGCGCACCACGTCACCGAGGTGGGCGCCGTCGGTGCCGAAGTGCTCCGCCCCCGTCGTGCCGAAGCACACGACCACGCGGGGGCGCCGGGGCCGCTCGGTGAGCCACCGCGGCAGCACCGAGCGTCCCGGGAAGGGCACGGGTCGCACCGGCAAGACGGCGCCGCTCCCCGACGTGGGCGCGGACGACGGCACCGACGACGGCCCCCGCAGCGCAGCGGGCAGGAAGGTGATCGTCGCCTGGCCGACGGCGAGCTCCTCGGCCCAGGCCACGCCGTACCGGCGCGCGCAGCGCTCGAGCCACTCCCGCAACGCGTCGGGTCCGGGCTCGGCGGCGTGCACCCGGGCGCGCAGGCGGGCGAACACGTCGACCGTCCAGACGAAGCGCGCGTGCGCCGCGCCGCACGCCGCGGCGGCGACCGCCCCGGCGTAGGTCGACGTCTCCCAGACCACGACGTCGGGGCGCCAGCGGCGCGCGAGGCGTACCACCGCGTCGAGCATCGGGTCGTTGACCGTGCGCCACCACCAGGTCACGACCTCGGCGTAGTCGGCGCGCAGGCGTTCGTCCGGCGGGGCGGCCGACCGCGCCCGGCCGAGCACCGACGCGAAGCCGGGCACGTCGGTGTCGCGCTCGAACCCCACGTGCCGCATCACCCGCCAGAAGCCGTGGTCACGACCGACCGCGGCCACCGGCAGCCCCGTGGCGGCCACCTGCGCGGCAGCGGCCGGCTGGGTCGCGACGAGCACCTCGTGCCCGGCCGCCCGCAGCCCCCAGCCGAGCGGCACCAGCGGCTGCGTGGTGGTGCGCTCGGCGTAGGCCACGAGCAGGACCCGCACGGCTCAGTCGACCTGGACCCGGGGCACGTAGGTCAGCCACGAGCCCCCGGCGTCGGCGAAGCCCTGCTCCTTGGCGCGGATCTCGGTCGCGTGGTTCCAGGCGAACAGCAGCGCGATGTCGGGGTAGGAGGCGCGGAACCCCTCGCTCGGCACCACCGGGATGCCCGACCCGGGAGTGACCCGTCCCTGCTTCGTCGGGCTCGAGTCGTAGACGACGGGGACGAGGTCGGGCCCGATGCCGCAGTAGTTGAGGACGGTCGCGCTCTTCGCCGTCGCCCCGTACGCCGCGACGCTGCGCCCGGCGGCCCGCGCCTCCTCCAGCACCGCCACCAGCTCGTCGGCGTTGGTGCGCACCCGCTCGCCGAACTCCCGCAGCCGGGCCGGGTCGGTCACGCCCGCGGCACGCTCCTGCTCGAGCGCGGCCTCCACGGCCGGGGCGGGGGTCCGGGCGCCGGCGCGCGCCAACGTGTAGCGCAGCTCGCCGCCGTGGACGGCCTGGGGCGCGACGTCCACGAGCTCGAGGCCGTGGCGGCGGGCCATCGCCTGCACCGAGTGGACGCTGAAGTAGTAGAAGTGCTCGTCGTAGAACTGGTCGAAGGCCGTGGTCGCGAGGATGTCGCCGAGGTAGGGGTCCTCGAAGCAGAAGACGCCGTCGTCGTGGAGCAGCGCCTCCACCCCCGCCAGCACGGAGCCGATGTAGGGGATGTGGCAGAGGGTGTTCGCCGCGAAGACGACCTTCGCCGGCCCCTCCTTGGCCCGCACCTCCCGCGCAAGCTCCTCGTCGAAGAAGTCGACCCGCACGTCGACCCCCAGGCTCGCGGCGCGCCGGGCCACCGCCGCGGACGGCTCGACGCCGAGGTGGCGGACCCCGGCCGCCGCGACGTGCTTGAGGTAGACCCCGTCGTTGCAGCCGAGCTCGACCACGAAGGGGTCGTCGATGCGCAGCTCGCGCTCGAGGGCGTCGCGGGCCGCGGCCTCGAAGTGCTCGGCCATGTGGGTCGAGCCCGACGAGAGGTAGGGGTAGTCCTCGCGGAACATCAGCTCGCGGGGCACCTCGTGCACCATCTGCACCATCGTGCAGCCGGTGCAGGCTGCGATCTCCAGGTGGAACCTGAAGTCGCTCGACTCCTCCGCGGTGGCGAAGTCGTTGGACAATGGCTGCTCGCCGAGGTCCAGGAAGGGCGCGAGGCCCTCGCCGCAGACGCGGCACCGTGCCGGTTCGCTCATCGATTGCTCCCTCTCGATCGGGTCACTTCCAACGGAAGACACGGGTGGCGACGAGCGTCGGCACCACGGCGGTGGCGGCCAGCGTCAGCAGGTCGCGGGCCTCGGGGACGTCACCGAGCCAGGCGGACTGCATGGCCTGCGTGCCCGCACCGAAGGGCAGGACGCGCCCGATCTCGGTGAGCACGCCGGGCAGCACGTCGGGGGGCACCGTGCCGCCGCCGAGCGTGAGCATGCCGAGGAAGACGACGAGGCCGACCGCCGTCGCGCTGCTCGAGGAGGGCACGAGGGCGGCGAGGACGAGGCCGATGCCGTACATCGCGGCCGTGGTGAGGAGCGCCGCGAGGACGGTCCAGAACAGCAGGCGCGGCGGGACGAGCTCGAAGGCCGTCGCCACCACCACCAGCGACAGGATGGTGCCGACGATGCCGAGCACGGCGTTCACGCTCACCTGGCCGAGGAGCACCCAGGATGGTCGCGCCGGGGTGACGGCCAGACGGCGGAGCACGCCCTCGCTGCGGTAGGAGGCGAGGAACGACGGCATGTTGACCAGCGCGAGGATCGCGACGATCGTGGCGAACCCGTTGGGGATGCCGATCGCGCTGGCGGCCGGGATCCCGGTGCCGTCGACCCCGCCCTCCTCGGCGGTGAGGCCGCTCATCACGATGATGAGTCCGGGCAGGGCCAGCGGCAGGAAGACGCCGGCGGGGTCGCGCCAGACCAGCTTGGCCTCCGTGGCGACGACCTGGCGGACTGCGGTGGCGGTGCTCATCGGTCCTCCTCCGTGCGACCCGCGGCGGTGCCCGTCAGCTGGAGGAACGCGTCGTCGAGCGTCCCCTGGTGGACTCGCACCCGTTCGTAGCCGACGCCCCAGCCGTGCAGGGCGCCCGTGATCGCCGTGACCAGGTCGCCCCGGCCCAGCACGTGCACGGTGGACCCGTCGACCTCCACCCCCGTGACCCCCGGGAGCCGCTCGAGGTCGGCGACGGGCACCCGACCGGCCACGTCGAACGTGACCCGCTGGCCCCCGACGGTGCTCTCGATGATCCCGCCGGTGGTGTCCGTGGCGACGATGCGGCCGCCGCGCATGAGCGCGACCCGGTCGCAGAGGCGCTCGGCCTCCTCCATGAAGTGGGTGATGAGCACGACGGTCAGGCCGCTGTCGCGCAGGTCGAGGATCGTCTGCCACATCGCCCGGCGGGCGGTCGGGTCGAGACCGGTCGTGACCTCGTCGAGGATGGCGACCTTGGGTCGGCCGACGAGGGCCAGCGCGATGGAGAGCCGCTGCTGCTGCCCGCCGCTGAGGCCCTCGAAGGGGGTCGACCGCTTGTCGGTCAGCCCCACCCGCTCGAGCATCTCGTCGACGGGCACCGGATCCGGGTAGAAGGAGGCGTAGAGCTTGACCGCCTCGCGCACCCGCAGCTTGGCGGGCAGACGGCTCTCCTGCAGCTGGGCGCCGAGCACCTGCCGCAGTGCGTCCCGGTCCGCGAAGGGGTCGATCCCCAACACGTGGACGGAGCCGGAGTCGGGGCTCGTGAGGCCCTCGATGATCTCGACCGTGGTGGTCTTCCCGGCTCCGTTGGGACCCAGGATCCCGAAGATCTCCCCGGTCCCGACCGTCAGGTCGACACCGTCGAGGGCCGTGGTCCCGCGGTAGGTCTTGCGCAGCTGCCGGACCTCGATGGCTGGCGTGGCAACGTTCACTGTCGTCTCCCGAGCTCCTCGGCGAGGGGGTCGTCTCCCCCGGGTTCGTCGTGCTCCTCCACGGCGTCGAGCACCAGCCGCGCGCACTCCCGCACCTCGGCGGCGAGCGGCCGGTCCTCGACGAGCGGCGGGCAGGCCGCCGCGACGCGCGCCCACAGGCCGGTGGCCGGCCGCCCTCCGAGCGCGGCGTGCTGGGCGAGGCCGACGGCGAGCGAGCCGATCACCCAGCGCGCCGTCGCGAGCGCCTCGCCGACGGCGATGGCCCCGTTCAGCGACATGGGCACGTGGTCCTGGTTGGCCCCGTTCGTGGGCAGCGAGGTGAGCGTCGTCGGCTGCACCCGCTGCCGGATCGAGGACACGAACGAGGTCGCGCTGATCTGCACGCCGGCGAGGCCGCTGCTCAGCCCCGGCGAGGACGTCAGCATCGGGGGCAGCCCGCCGTTCAGCTCGCTCGCGCAGAGCACGCCGAGCTGGCGCTCGAGCAGGAACGCCACCTGCTGCAGGCCCAGACCGGTCTGGTCGGAGGCGAGGCCCACCGGCAGCGAGTGGAAGTTCGCGCCGTGGAGCACCCGGCCGTCCACGCAGACGGGGTTGTCGGTCACCCCGCTCGCCTCGCCGAGCAGGATCTCCTCGCAGGACCGGGCCTGGTCGAGCACGGCGCCGAGCACCTGGGACGCGGCGCGGATGCTGTAGACCTCCTGGAGCGGACGCCCCTCCACCCGCGCGGGCCGGTCGGGGTCGAGCGCGTCGCGGATCCACGCGGCGACCTCCGCCTGGCCCGGTTGGCGCCGGACCGCGGCGATGGCCGGGTCGAGCGACTCGCTGCCGATCCCCACGACCTCGACGAGGCGCGCCGTGAGCAGGGCGGCCGCGCGCACGTGGGCCTGGAGCTCGTGGAGGTTGACGAGGGCGGCGGCGAGGCTGACGCTCGTGCCGTTGACGAAGGCGAGCGCGAGGCGGGCCGGCCACGTGACGGGGGCACAGCGGATGTCCGCCAGGGCGCGGGCGGAGTCGACCACCTCCCACGCACCCGCGGCGTCCCGGACCCAGGCCTCGCCCCGGCCGGCCATGGCCAGCGCCGCGGCGGCCAGGGGCTGGAGGTCGCCGCTCGCGCTCACGGTCCCGGCGCCCGGGACGGCGGGCACGAAGCCGCGGTCGTGGAGCCGGGCGAGCGACTGCCACTGCTCCGGCGTCACGGCGGAGAAGCCCTGCCGCATGCCGTGCAGCCGCAGGAGCACGGCGAGGCGGCAGACCCGCGGGTCGAGGTGGCGCCCCTGGGCGGTGCCGAGGTGGTGGATGAGGCCCATCCCGGTGCGCGTCCCGTCCCCGGCCCCCGGGTGGTCGACGAGGGCGCCGAAGCCGTTCGTCACGCCGTACACCTGCACGTCGGCGGCGAGCGCGCCCTCCATGACGGCGACGCTCTGGTCCATCGCGGCCCGCTCCTCCGCGGTGAGCGGGGGCACGGGGGTCGCGACGTCGCCGCCGGCGACGAGCGCGCGCAGCGAGGTGAGCGGCGGGGTGGGTGAGGGTGACGTGGGGAAGGAGGACGCGTCGGAGGTGGTCGAGGGCGTCGGGGCGGTCGTCGTCATCGGGCGGCTCCTGCCGTGGCGAGGGGCGCGGCGGGCGTGCCCCGCACCAGGTCGGTGAGGGTGGTGCCGAGCTCGTAGGGGTCGGGCATCGCGCGGACCTCGTCGCGCAGGGCGCGGGCGGCCCTCCGGTGCGACGGGCCGTCGAGCAGCGCGGTCACGTGGTCGCGCACCGTGGCGGCGTCGGCCTCCTCGGCGGGCACCGAGCGGGCGGCGCCCTGCGCCACCAGCCCCGCGGCCAGCAGGGGGGCGTCGAACTCGGCGGGCAGCACGAGCTGCGGCACGCCGTGCACCGCCGCGGTCGCCACGGTGCCGGGTCCGCCGTGGTTGACGGCCGCCGCGCAGGTGGGCAGCAGGGCGTCCAGCGGCACGTGCTCCTCGAGCCGCACGTTGCCGGGCAGCGACCCCAGCGACGCGTGCTCGGACGGCGCGAGCGCGGCCACGACCTCGACGTCGAGCGCGGCGAGACCGTGGACGACCTCCGCGGCCGAGCACACGTAGCGGCCGAAGCGCGCCACCGACGACGACCCGAGGCAGACGCTCACCCGCGGCCGACCGGTCGGCTCCGGCGGCTCCGTGAGGACCCAGGACGGGACCGGCCGGGACCCGTTGTAGGGCACGTGGCGCACCGGCAGGTAGGCCACGTCCGCCGGGTCCTCCGCCCGGAGGGCGGCGGGCAGCTGGGTGATCGTCGCCTCGCCGTGCACCAGGCGCTCGCTGAACTCCACGCCGTACGGCGCGGCCGACCGCCCGATCCACTCCTCGAGCGGGTCGGGCCGGGGGCCCGGGGCACCGTCGGCACGCAGCCGCAGGAACTGCCGGCGGAAGCGCGCGACGAGGTCGAGGCTCCACGCGAAGCGCACGTGGCGCGCGCCGACCGCCTCGGCGGCGACGGCCCCGGCGAAGGTGGTCGTCTCCCAGACCACCAGGTCGGGCCGCCAGCGGCGGGCCAGCGCGACGAGGCCGGCGCACATGGGGTCGCTCACGAGCGCCCACCACCAGCGCACGAGGTAGGTGTAGCTGCGCGTCACGACCTCCCCGTCCACGCCGGGGCGCAGGCAGGCGGTGTCCATCCCGCCGCTCACGCGACGCCGGGGCGGGACGCGCTCGAGGAGGGCCCCCAGCCGGTGGTCCCGGCCGACGCCCACCGTCGGCAGCCCGCTCGTCGCCAGCGCGTCGACGAGGTCGGGCTGGGTCGCGAACAGCACGTCGTGGCCGGCCGCGCGCAGGCCCCACCCCACTGGGACGAGACCGGCGGCGTGGCTCCACTCCGCCTGCGAGACCAGGAGGACCCTCATGCGGCGTCCCCCGGGGTCGCCGCCAGGCCGTGGGCCGCGGCCACGAGGGTGCGCAGCTCGACGTTCACGTAGTGGCTGTGCTGCAGCAGGCTGCCGAGCTGGTGCAGGCTCATCCAGCGGAAGCCGGGCGGCTCGGTGCCGACCGCGGCGTCGTCGACCGCCACGAGCCGGTAGCGGGTGCGGGCGTCCCAGAACCGGCCGCCCTCCTCCGAGAGCACGGACTCGAAGAGCACCGTGGCGGGCGGCGCGTCGACGGCCAGCGTCCGGAGCGGCGGTGGCACGGCGGCGTCGGTCGCGTCCTGCAGGGTCGGGCCCAGCTCGACGCCGTCGCGGTAACCGGGCGACGGGCTGGCCCGCACGAGCAGGTGGAGCACGTCGTCGACCGCGGCCGCCAGGCAGACCGCCAGGCCCTCGGAGCGGGGCGCGAGCAGCGGCTGGCGCCAGGTGCGCACCTCACGGCCGTGGGCCTCGACCTGCACGCCCCGGATGGCGAAGCGGTCGCCGTCGACGTGGCGCAGCTCGCCGTCGACGTGGTGCCAGCCGTCGCCGACCTCGCGCAGCGGCACGAGCGCGGCGCGACGCAGCGGGCGGCTCCGCAGGCCGGTGAGCCAGCTCAGCAGGTCGGCGTAGGGGTGCAGCGCCTCGGTCGTGGGCGCCAGCGATGCCCGCACGGTGCGGGCGAGCCGGTCGTCGAGGCCGGGGACCGGCTCCTCCCACCCACCGATCAGGTGCAGGGGCAGGCAGGAGAGGACAGTGCGTGCGTCCATGTTGACGAGGTCGGCCTCGAGCAGGCAGCCGTAGAGGTCCTCGAGAGGCACCCAGCGGAAGCCGGGGAGCACCTCGAGCACCTCCCGGTCCTCGAGGAGCACGAGCATGTTGCGGTTCCGCTTCTGGAAGAACCACGCCGCCTGCTCCGACTGCAGCACGTCGACGAGCACCCGGCCCCGACCGGCGTCGGTGAACCACGAGAGGTAGGGCACCGACGCGCCGCCGTGCTTGCCCGTGTAGTTGCTCCACGTCGCCTGCACCGTCGGGCTGAGCTGCACGCCGTTGCGGTTGCCGGGCTCCGCCTTCGCCTGCACGAGCACGTGGAGGCGTCCCTCGGCGCGAGCGGCGACGAAGCCGAGGATCCCGACCTCGGGCTGGTCGATGATCGGCTGGCTCCACCCCTCCGGCCGTGGCGTGCCCGGGTGGGCGTCGGCGTCGGCGACCGGCCCCACGTGCAGGCCGGTGACCCGGAAGAATCCGCCGCTGGGGTGGACGAGGTCGCCCGTGTCCGGGTCGGCGCGCCACGGCGCGATGTCGTCGAGGTCGACCTGGCGCACCGTCATGGTGTGCCGCGCCGCGACGTCGGCCAGCCACGACTGCACCGCGGCCACGCCCGGTGGCGTGGTCCGCCGCGGGGCCAGCTCGTCGACGGAGGTCATGACCGCTCAGGCCTGGAAGTCGGTGGTGGCGTCGATGGCGATGAAGTCGACGTGCGCCCCCGTGAGCCCCTCGCCGACAGCGATGTGGACCCCGATGGCGCCCTCGTTGAGCTGCGAGTTCACCGACCAGTCGACCTCGTCGGGCTTCATCGCCGCGTTGGAGCTGAAGGCCAGCTCGGTGAGCATGCCGCCCAGCCCGGCGTTGGTGTGCTCCAGCAGCTCCGGGGCGATGTCGCGGCCCGAGGTCGTCAGCACCCTGCGGAGCACCGAGTGCTCGACCGTCAGCCGCAGCGGGAACTCGCCGGCGCGGGCCAGCGAGCGCAGCAGCTCCCAGGCCGCGCCCTGCATGGCGCGCACGTCGTCGCCGACGTGGCGGTGCACCGCCACGGAGACGCCGTCGGCGACGAACTCGCCGTTGACGTCGAAGCCCGGCTTGATGCCGGCCATGAACTCGTCGGGCACCGACACGAGCCCGACCTCGAAGTAGGCGCCCACGCTCTCCCACTCGCCCGGGGCGAGCTCGGGCTCGATCTTGGGCCGGAGCATGGTGATCTCGTCGAGCTCGCACCGCAGCTCGGCGTCGGCGCTCGAGACGACCATCGTGGACGAGCCCGCCACTGCCTCGAGGAGCACGTTGTTGCGCTCGGCGGCGTCGACGAACGACGAGCGCGCCATCTTCTCGAGCGTGTAGAGCACGGCCTCCGGGGCGGGGTCGAACGCCACCCCCGCCACGATGAGCACCCGCGAGTCGGCGAAGTACTCCCGCCAGACGTCGTGGTTGGACACGTCGAGCGGTGTCGTCGGGATGGCGACGACGTTGCGGCGCTCGTCGGGCGAGAGCCCGGAGAGGTGCTCGAAGTGGAGGGCGCCCACCCCGCGCTCGTGGAGCATCCGGAGCAGGGCCCGCGAGTCGGTGAGCAGCAGCGGCTCCTCGCCCTCGAAGACCGGCAGCAGCGACTGCGTGAGCCGCTCGGCGAAGCCGGCCTCCTGCTCCGCGGGGGTGTCGGTCACGGTCATGGCGGCGCTCCTTTCCGAGAACAGGGCTTGGGGGCGGGCTCAGAAGCCCGACGAGCAGGGGCATCCGGCCGGCGGCGGGGTCTCCCCGTCGGGGCCGGTGCGGTCGACGACCTCGCGCTCCGTGCCACGCACGTCGACCGAGGCCCGGCTGTGGCTGGTGCCGCCGACGAAGCTCACCCGCGCCGTACGGCGGGGCGTGGCTCCTGCGGCTGCCGGCGGCGGGGCGGAGGGCCCCGCGGCGGTGTCCGGCCCGATGCGCTCGTCGGTCATCACGTCGTCCTCCCGGCCACGGTCGCAGGCTCCCTGCGACCTCGTCGTGCCCTGGACGCTAGGCAGGCGCCGACGCGCCTCGGAAGGCTCGGGAGGCCACGCGAGCGGAACCGGTCCGCCGGGTGCGCGGGCCGGGTCGCCCCTGAGCGGAGCCGGTCAATCCGGGGGTCGGGGACGACCGCTCGCGGCGGTCCTCACCTAGCGTGGCGAACTGCCGCGGGTCGCCGGCCGTGCCGGCGCTCAGTCGCCGAGGAGCGCCCCCAGGACCTCACGGCCCTCGCGGTCCCAGTCCGACCGGTAGACCGCGACCACGTCCATGTCGAGCGTTCGGGAGCCATCGTGCAGGTAGTCGCGCAGCGTCCCCTCGAGACGCGCCCCCGGCGCGTCCCACGCCCACGCGCCGTGGACCTCGTGCACGTAGACCTTGGCCACGCGCCACGTCGCGAAGGCGACGTTGAGCAGCAGCAGCCGCGTCTCGTGCGCCACCGCGTCGGCCACGCCCGGAGCGAGCTGCAGGCCGGCCCGCACGTGGCCGGCGTGCGGGTCGAGGTCCCAGAGGGTCGCGACCCCGACCGGGTCGCCGCCGTCCGCACCACCGGGGCGCACGTCGTACTGGAGCGCGATGCGGCCCGGCTCCGCCGGGCAGGCCAGCTCCGTGACCAGGTCGAGGTCGGGCATCCCGGCCGCGTCGGCCGGTGCGAGCCCGAGCTCCTCCTGCAGGTCGAGGGCCGATCGGAAGGACGTGGGCTCGAGCTCGACACGCGCCGTCGCCAGCGCCGGGAAGAGGGTCACGGTTGCTCCTGCGCCTCGTGGGTGGGGACCGTCGGTGGCCGACCCTATGCCACGAGGGGACGGTGACCGGGCCGTGTTCTCCGAGTCGGCTGACCTCTACGACCTCGTCTACGAGGGCGCGGGGAAGGACTACGAGGCCGAGTTCGCGCACCTCCTCGGGCTCCTCCGCGACCGTCTCCCGGGGGCGCGGACGCTGCTCGACGTCGCCTGCGGCACGGGCAAGCACCTGGCGCTCCTGGCGGACGAGCTGAGCTGCACCGGCGTCGACCTCGACCCCGGTCTGCTGGCCGTGGCGACGGGGCGCTGCCCCCGGGCCGAGCTGGTGGTCGGCGACATGCGCACGTTCGACCTCGGCCGCACGTTCGACATCGTGACCTGCCTCTTCGGCTCCGTCGGCTACATGCTGACGCTCGATGACCTGGGCCGGGCGATCGCCACCATGGCCCGCCACGTGCGTCCCGGTGGGCTGCTCGTCGTCGAGACGTGCAACGCGCCGACGGAGTGGAGCACCGACCTGGTCGGGACGGTCGTCGTGGAGCGGCCGGGCTTCTCCGCGGTGCGGATGGGGTCGTCGACGCGGCACGGGCGGGTCGCGGAGGTCGAGCTGCAGTACCTCATCGGGTCGGCGGCGTCGGGGATCGAGCACGTCGTGGAGCACCACGCGCTCGGCCTGTTCACCGAGGAGGAGTACGCCGAGGCCTTCCGCACCGCGGGCCTGGCCGTCGAGCGGGCACCCTCGGGCCCCTTCCCCCGCCGGATCCTCGTGGGTAGGGCGCCGGAGGTGCCCGCATGAGCACCGCCCTCACCCCGCACCTGCGCACCCGCCGGGTCTCGCTGCGGCAGGGCGGGCACGACGTGGGACGCACGGTCTACCGCTTCCTCACCGCGTTCGGCACCACGGCGCTCGGCGACCCGGACGTCTTCGCGCGCGGCATCACCGCCGACGTGAGCGCCCTCTTCACCGTGCACGTCGGCCGGGACGAGGACCCGGTCGGCTTCGCGATGCTGCAGAACCTCCGCACGGGTCGACACGTCGAGGTCGGCATCTACACCGACGCGGAGCGCACCCCGCTGGGGGCCGGGGCCGAGGCCACCCTGCTCGTCGTCAACTACGCCTTCGCCGCCCTCGGGGTGCGCAAGGTGTGGTCGGTGACGACCGAGCACAGCAGCTCCGACTTCGGCGTGGCCTTCGCCGACGAGCGCCGGGAGGCCGTCATCCCCGACCACTTCTGGTTCCAGGGCCGGCACTGGGACGCCCACTGGTACTCGATGGAGCGCGACTCCTGGAGCGCGGAGGGGGCGCCGTTCCTCGAGCGGCTGACCCCCCGCACCGGGTCGCAGGAGGTGAGCCCGTGAAGGACGTGACGCTGACCCCCGAGGAGGTGCTGGCGTGGCCCCACGACGCCGACCTCCTCAACTCCCGACCATGGCACGTCGACTGGAGCGGCACGCGGCTCGCCGACCTCGAGCGGCTCGTGGAGGAGCGGATGCCGCCGCGCTGCGCGTTCCACACGTCGGGCTCCACGGGCCCACCGCGCCCCTGGGAGATGCGGCCCGAGCAGATGCTGGCCGAGGTGCTGGCCCTCGGTGACGTCCTCGCCGCCGGGGGCGGGATCGACGCGGTGGTCGCCTTCGCGCCGCCGCGCCACCGGTACGGCGCGCACTGCTCCGTGCTGCTGCCCGCGGCCCTCGGCGTACCCGCCTGGGTGCGGCCCCGGTCGATGGGCGCGCTGCCACCGCTGCGCGGCCGGGTGCTGGTGGTCGGCATCCCGAGCACCTTCGCGATCCTGCGGCACCGCCTCGCGTGGCTGGAGGCCGCCGCCGCGGTGACCGTGCTGCACAGCTCGGCCACGCTGCCGGCCGCGGCCGGTGCGCTCGAGGACGAGGCGGCGCTCGCCGCCCCCGGCGCGGACCTGACCGTCGTCGAGCTGCTGGGCTCCACGGAGTCGGGGGCCGTCGCCACGCGGCGCCGGGGCGACGACCTGTGGACCCTCCTGCCGGGGGTGTCGTTCGCGGGTCCGCGCGAGGAGACCGCCGGTCCCGAGGAGCGGCTGGTGGTGCGCAGCCCCTGGCTGGCCCGGGCGCCCGGCAGCGCGGAGGACCGCGTCGTGCACCGGCTCGACGACGTCGTCGAGCGGCATGGGCCCGACCGGCTCCGTCTCGTCGCCCGCGCCGGTCGGTTCGTCAAGGTCAACGGCGTGCGCCACCACCTCGACGAGGTCGCGGCGCGCTTCGGGGCGCAGCTGCGCCGCGAGGTCGCCTGCATCGGGGTGGTCGACCCCGACGTGGGCGAGCACTTCGAGCTCTACGTCGTCGAGCCGACCGCCGGCCTCGTCGACATCGGCGACGACCTGCGGCGGGCCATCGACGTGGTGGGCGTCCACCCCCGCCGGGTGCGGCTCGTGACCGAGCTCGTCACCTCGAGCACGGGCAAGGTCGTGTCCGGTCAGACCTACTTCCGGGAGGAACGGCAATGAGCACCACGCGCAGCGCACTGTGGACCGAGGTCCGCGACCACGTCGAGACCGAGGCCGGGGTGCTCACCTGGATCCAGTCGGACGCCGAGGGTGAGGCGGGCGGGACGTCCGTCGCGTTCGAGGACCTCGACTCCTTCACCTTCATCCAGCTCCTCCTCTCCGTGGAGGCCGCCTTCGACGTCGAGCTCCTCGAGGAGCTCGGCGACTTCCGCGGCACCACGTTCGACGACGTCACCGACTTCGTCGTGGCGCAGGTCGAGCGCTCGCGCGGCGAGGCGGCCGCCCGGTCATGAGCGGGGCCTGGGACGCGGTCGAGTCGGTGCTGCAGCTCGTGCTGCTCGCCCTCGACGGCGCCTTCGCCGCGCTCGGCGCGACCCGGTGGTGGTCGTGGGGCTTCGCCGTCGTCGCCCTCACGCTGCTGGTCCGCGCGGCGCTGCTGCCCACGTTGGCGCTGCAGCTGCGCTTCACGCGGCGCATGGACGCCCTCGAGCCGCAGCTGCAGGAGATCCGGGAGCGCCACGGCGTCGGCTCGACGCCGCTCGTCAAGCGGCCGGGCAAGGCCGCCGCCGCCTGGGTGCGCGCCGAGGAGGAGCAGGACGCGCTGCTCAAGGAGCACGGCGTGCGGTGGTGGGTGGGCTTCCTCCCCGCCCTCGTGCAGATCCCCGCCGTCGTCGCGGTGCTCCGGCTCTTCGGCAGCGCCGACCGCACGGCGGACCTGCACCCCGCCACCTGGGCCGCCGTCCCGGCACCGACCACCACGTTCCTGCACCACGACGACGGTCGTGCCGTCGTGCTGGCGACGGTGCTCGTCGCCGTCGTCCTCGTCCACGTCGGGCAGCGACGCGCGCTCGCAGCGCGTCCCGATCCCGCGGCGGTGACCCCGACCGGTCGCCGCCTGCGGCTGGCGGCGCTGCCCGTGCTGGCGGGGGCGCTGGCCCTCAACCTCCCCCTCGCGATCGTGCTGTCGCTGACGACGAGCCTGCTCTGGGGGATCGGACAGTCGACCTGGATGGCGGCGCGCCGTCGCGCCCCCCGTCCGCAGCCGGAGGTGGCACGAGCATGAAGATCATCGGGACCGGCTTCATCGCCACCCACCTCGAGCGGATCGCCCACCAGCACGACGACGTGGTCGCCCTCGCCGCCGGGGTCTCCTTCCCCACCAACCCCGTCGAGTCCTACGTGCGGGAGCGCAGCCTCGTGGAGTCGGTCGTCGAGGAGTGCCTGCGCGACGACCGCAAGCTCGTGTTCATGAGCAGCGCGGCGGTCTACGGCCGCACGGACGAGCGCGGGAGCGAGGACGAGCCGCCCGACCCACCCACGCCGTACGGTCACCACAAGGCCTCGCTGGAGGCCCTGATCCGCGACTCGGGGGTGCGTCACCTCAGCCTGCGGCTCGGCTACGTGCTCGGTCGCGACGCGCCCCCGCACCGGCTCGTGCCCTCGCTCGTGCGCCAGGTCCGCGCCGGGACGGTGACCCTGCACCGCCACGCCTACCGCGACCTGCTCGACGTGGGCGACATGGTCACCATCACCGACGGGCTGCTGCGCAACGGCGTGACCGACCACGTCGTGAACGTCGCCTCCGGGCAGTGCGTGCTGATCGACCGCATCGTGCGCCACGTCGAGCGGCGCCTCGGGATGCGCGCGCAGTGGGTGCGCCTCGACGAGGGCGCGCGGCACTGCATGTCGACGGACAAGATGCTCGGCCTGCTGCCACCGGACGTCGAGCTGCACTTCCCGCCCGACTACTTCCGCACGGTGATCGACGGCTACCTCCGCGCGGTGGGCATCGAGGTGGACGCCGACGTGGACCACGCGAGCCGGCCGGGGGTGGGCTGAGGTGCGGGTCCTCCTCGTCAGCTACGCCGAGCGCACGCAGGCGGAGCCCCTGGTGCCCCTGGCCTGGGCGCTGCGCTGCGCCGGCCACGACGTGCTCGTCGCGACCCAGCCGGAGCTCGTCGAGACCATGGCCGACAGCGGGCTGCCCGTGGTGGCCGTCGGCCGGTCGCTGCCCCTCTACCGGTTGTGGGACCACGCGGAGCACGAGGGCGACGCCGACGGGGACCTCGACCTCGTCGACCCGACGGTGCCCCTCGCCTGGGAGACCGCCGCCCCCGCCTTCGCCGACCTCGTGCAGTGGTGGTTCCGCACGGCCAACGAGCCGCTGGTGGGCGACCTCGTCGCCCTGTGCCGGGAGTGGGAGCCCGACCTCGTCGTGTGGGAGACGGTCACCGTCGCGGGCGCCGTGGCGGCCCGCGCCTGCGGGGTGCCGCACGTGCGGTTCCTGTGGACCTACGACTTCCTCGCCTCGGTGCTGCGGCGGCTCCGGGACGTGCAGCCGCCCGGCGCCACCGAGCCGCTGACCGCCTGGCTCACCACCGTGGCGGCGCGGTTCGGAGTCGAGCTGGACCCGGCGGCGGTGACCGGGGACGCGACGATCACCTTCCTCCCCGCGGCGCTGCGGCGCCTCGACGACCCCGACCTGACCTACCTGCCGATGCGGTTCGTGCCCTACGCCGGTCCCGTCGTCGTGCCCGACTGGGTGCACGACGAGCCCACCGCCCCCCGCGCCTGCGTGACGCTGGGGACCTCGGCGCTCGACCGCTTCGGCCGGCTCGTCGTGCCGGCGGCGACCGTGGTGCGGGGCGTCGCCGCCGTGGCCGCCGAGGTGCTCGTCACCCTCGACGGTCCCGAGGACGCCGGTCTCGACCCGGCCGAGGTGCCCGGGCACGTGCGCTTCGTGGGCCGCGTCCCGCTCGACGCCGTGCTGCGCACCTGCGACCTGGTCGTGCACCACGGCGGCCCCGGCACGGCGATGACCGCGGTCGCCGCCGGGATCCCGGCCCTCGTCGTGCCCGAGGAGTTCGACGCACCCGTGCTCGCCCGGCTGCTCGCGGACACCGGGGCCGCGCTGCGCCTCGGCCTCGACGAGCTGACGGAGGCCTCCGTGGCGGAGGCCGCACGGCGGCTCCTCGACGACCCCGTGCTCCGGGAGGAGACCGCGCGCCTGCGCGACGCCCTGCTCGCCACGCCGAGCCCCCACGACCTCGTCGACGCCCTCGAGCGCCTCGTCGAGCACCCCGCCCCCTGTCCGGAGACCACCCGAGGAGCCGAGCGATGACCATCCGCGTCTGGGACTACCTGACCGAGTACGGCGCGGAGGAGGCCGACCTCCTCGACGCCGTCCGCACCGTGTTCGCCTCCGGCCAGCTCGTGCTCGGCCCCGCCGTCGAGGGGTTCGAGCGGGCCTTCGCCGACTTCCACGGCGTGCGGCACGCCGTCGGCGTCGACAACGGCACCAACGCGGTGGAGCTGGCGCTGCGCAGCGCCGGCGTCGGCCCCGGCGACGAGGTCGTCACGGTCTCGAACACCGCGGCGCCCACGGTCGTCGCGATCGACGCGATCGGCGCCGTGCCGGTGTTCGTCGACGTCCGCGACGACGACACCTACCTCATGGACGTGGCGCAGGTGCGGGACGCGATCACGCCACGCACGCGGGCGGTGCTGCCCGTCCACCTCTACGGCCAGTGCGTCGAGATGGAGCCGCTCACGACGCTCGCGGCCGAGGCGGGGATCGCCGTCGTCGAGGACTGCGCGCAGGCGCACGCCGCGCGGCACCACGGGCGGCTGGCGGGCACGTTCGGGCGCACCGCGGCGTACTCCTTCTACCCGACGAAGGTGCTCGGGGCCTACGGCGACGGCGGCGCGGTCCTCACCGACGACGACGAGGCGGCGGCGCGCACGCGGCGGCTGCGCTACTACGGCATGGAGCGCACCTACTACGTCGTCGAGCGGCCGGCGCTCAACTCCCGGCTCGACGCGGTGCAGGCCGAGATCCTGCGGCGCAAGCTGGGTCGCCTCGACGACTACGTGGCGGCGCGCCGCGAGGTCGCCCGTCGCTACGACGAGGCACTGGCCGGCACCGACCTCGTGCTGCCCGCGGTGGCGCCGGGCAACGAGCACTCCTACTACCTGTACGTCGTGCGGCACCCCGAGCGCGACCTCGTGCTCAAGCACCTGGCCGAGCGCGGGATCGCGCTCACCGTCAGCTACCCGTGGCCCGTGCACACGATGTCGGGCTTCGCGCACCTCGGCGTGCCGCGGGGCAGCCTCCCCGTCACCGAGGCGGCGGCCGAGGAGATCTTCTCGCTGCCCATGTATCCCCACCTCTCCCCCGAGATCCAGGACACCGTCATCGAGAACCTCCTCGACGTGCTCCGCGACCTCTGAGCGCCCGCGACCTCGATGCGGGTCCTCGTCACCACCCACGCCGAGCGCACCCACCTGCTCGGGCTCGTGCCGCTCGCCTGGGCACTGCGGGCCGAGGGCCACGAGGTGCTCGTCGCCGTGCAGCCGCGGCTCGCGGCGACGGGCCACGCGGCGGGGTTGCCGGTCGCGGCCGTCGGCCGGGACTCGCAGCTGTGGCGGGTGCGCGGGGCGGTCGGCGGCAGCGACCGGGTGCCGGGGCTGGGCCTCGGGTCGGGCCCTCATCCGGGCCCGGCCGACTGGCCGGTGCTGCGCGAGGAGCTGGAGCGGGTCGTGCCGTGGTGGTGGCGCCTCGTCAACGACCCCATGGTGGACGACCTCGTGGGGCTCGCGCGGCGCTGGCGTCCCGACCTCGTGCTGTGGGGGGCGGTGACGTTCGCCGGGGTGCTGGCCGCCCGCGCGGCGGGAGCCGCCCACGCCCGGGTCCTCTTCGGCGTCGACCTCGCCGGGCGCCTGCACGCGGCGTACCGGCGCGGTCGTCCGCCCGCGGTGCGCGAGGACCCGCTGGTGGACTGGCTGGGCCGCACCGCGGACCGCCTCGGGACGGGGTTCGACGCCGGGGACGTGCTCGCCGCTCCGACCGTGGACCCGCTGCCGCCGTCCCTCGGGCGGCCGGACGGCGAGCGGGCCGGGTCGACGGGGCCGCTCCACCCGCTGCGCTTCGTGCCCTTCAACGGGGACGGCACGCTCCCCGCCTGGCTGCGTCGACCGCCGAGGCGACCGCGGGTCGGCGTCAGCCTCGGGCACTCCTCGGCGGACGACCCCGCCCGCTTCCGCGACCTGCTGGCGGGGCTGGCGCGGCTCGGGGGGCTGGAGGTGGTAGCGACCGCGCCGGCGGAGGTACGGCGCGCGCTCGGCCCGCTGCCCGAGGCGGTGCGCGTCGAGCCGTTCGTGCCCCTCGACGCGTTGGCCGCCACCTGCCAGGTGGTGGTCGACCACGGCGGGGGCGGCACGGTGTGCACGGTCGCGCGCCACGGCGTACCGCAGCTCGTCGTGCCGCAGCACTACGACGAGCCGGTGCTCGCGGCGCGGATCGAGCGCGCGGGGGCGGGGCTCGCCCTGGCCCCGGAGCACGCGACACCCGCGGCCGTGCACGACGCCGTGCAACGCCTCCTCGAGGAGGAGCGGTTCCGCGCGGGCGCCGCCGCCCTGCGGCGGGAGCTGCTCGCGATGCCCAGCGCCCGCCGGGTGGCGGCGGACCTCGGGGCGGGGGTGGCCGCCGCTCAGGCCGCGACAGGTCGGGCCGCGAGCGCCTCGAGCTGAGGGACGAGGCCGGCTGGCGGCGGCATCCCCGCCATCTCGCCGGCGAGCCGCGCCGCCCCCGCGCGCAGTGCGCCGTCGTGGAGCAACCGGTCGACGGCGGCCGTCACCGCCGCGGCTCCGGCCCGCTCCGGCGGACAGGTCAGGCCCGCCCCGGAACGCGCGAGGAGGTCGCCCAGCAGGGCCTCGTCGTAGGTGTCGTCGGGCACGACGAGCTGCGGTACGCCGTGGCGCGCGACCGTGCACATCGTCGCGGCGCCGCCGTGGTCGACCACGGCGCTGCACGTCGCGGCCAGGGCGTCGAGCGGCACGAACGACTCGAGACGCACGTGAGCGGGGAGCGGCCCCACCGACGCGTGCAGGTCTGCCGGCACCGTGGCGACGACCTCGACGTCGAGCTCGGCGACCCCGAGGAGCAGGTCACGGAGCGCCACGCCGTACCGCCCGTGGTTGGTGATGGACGACTGCCCCAGCGTGACGCAGACGCGGGGGCGGCGCGGCCGCGACCGCAGCCAGGCGGGGAGCACCGCACGACCGTTCGACGGGACGTAGCGCACCGGGAGCGTCGTCGTGGCGGGAGCGGCGGTGGCGCTTCCGATCCCCGGGTTCAACGCGGGTGGCAGGTAGTCGACGGTCGCGAGCCCCGTGAGGAGGCGCTCGTCGGCGCCGCCCCGGTAGCCCAGGGCGGCGAGGCGGCCGCCGATCCAGCCGAGGACGGGGTCGGGCGCCGGGCCCGCGGCGGCGGCCAGCTCGCGGTAGCGCCGCCGCGCCGGCGTGAGCAGGTCGGAGCCCGACAGGACGCGGGCGTGGGGCACCCCTGCCGCCGTCGCGGCGATCGACCCCGCCCACGTGAACCCCTCCCAGAGCACGAGGTCGGGGCGCTCGCGGTCGAGGAGGGCGACGAGGTCGGGCACCAGCGGGTCGTTCATCAGCCGCCACCAGAGCCCGACGTTCTCGCGGTAGAACGCCTGCCACTCCGGCCACGTGCGGCGGCGCACCGCCGCGGGGGCGAACCCGGAGGTCGTGCCCCCGGGCGACGCGTCCTCGCCGCGTTCGAGGGCATCGAGGCGCTCGAGCGCGCGGTAGGCGCGGTGGTCGCGGCCGAGGGGAGCACCCCGGAGACCCGCCCCGGTCACGACGTCGAGCACCCGCGGGGGCGTCGCCACGGTCACCTCGTGCCCGGCGGCGCGCAGTGCCCAGGCGACCGGGACGAGCGGGAGCACGTGGGTGCGCTCCCCCAGGGCCGTCATCACCACCCGCACGGCGGCTCCCCCTCGGATCGGTCCTCGTCAGGACGGCGAAGAGCCGGGAAGGCGGCTCTGCCCTCCCGGCTCTCGGTGCGTCGGCGGCTCAGTAGGAGCTGTAGGAGAAGCTCCGCTCCGGCGAGACGACCTTGGCCTCGCGGGTCTCGCCGGCGACGCGGAGCTCGCCGCGGGCACGCGACCCGCTCGACTGGACGGTGATCTTGCGCTTGGGGGTGGACTGCGCGTTCATGTTTCGCTCCTCGAGAGATGGGGCCGGGCGGGCCTGATCAGCAGTGACGTCCTCGACGCTAGGAGGGGCCGCCCCCCGACGAAAGACCGCGGTGCCCAACCGATCGGAACCGCTCAACACGTGCTCCGGAGGTGTGGGGGTGGCAGTGTGGTCGGGGTGAGCCTCGCCATCGCCAACATCTGCATCGACTGCGCCGACCCCTTCGCCCTCGCGACGTTCTGGAGCGCCGCGCTCGACCTGCCGGTCGACCCGGGGAGCGCGTCGGGCGACGAGGAGGTCGGGATCGCCCTGCCCACGGGGCAGGACCTGATCATGCTCCGCGTGCCCGAGGACAAGGTCGTGAAGAACCGCCTGCACCTCTGCCTCGCCCCGCCCGAGGTCGACCCCACGCGGGTCGGCGCGAGCCGCGACGCCGAGGTCGAGCGGGTGCTCGCCCTCGGCGCCACGGTGGTCGACGACCTGCGGCAGCCGGACGGCAAGGGGTGGGTCGTGCTGGCCGATCCGGCGGGCAACGAGTTCTGCGTGATCCGGCCGGCGGAGGAGCAGGCGGGCTGATCCCACCGCGGACGTCATGCGCGCCGGTCGCCCCGCCCGCCGGGGCGCATGACGTCCCGGGTGGGGTCAGAGCAGCAGGGCGTTGACCGGGTCGGCGAGCACCTGGGCGACGTCGTGGAGGAACGCCGCGCCCGTCGCGCCGTCGACGTGCCGGTGGTCGAAGCTGAGCGTCAGCGTCACCGCGTCGCGCGCCTCGAGACGCTCGTCGGCGCCCTCGCCCACCACCCACGGCCGACGCTGCACCGCGCCGAGGCAGAGGATCGCGGACTCGCCCGGGTTGATGATCGGCGTGCCGCCCTCCATCCCCAGCGGGCCCACGTTGGTGATGGTGAAGGTGCCGCCCGCCTGGTCGGCCGGTGCCGTGCGGCCCTCCCGCGCCGTCGCGGTCAGCTCGCCGATGGCGCCGGCGAGCTCGGCGAGGGACATCCGCTCCGCGCCCTTCACGTTGGGCACGACCAGCCCCCGCGGCGTGGCCGCCGCGATCCCGAGGTTGACCTCGTCGCGCAGCACGAGCTCGTCGCCGCCGTCGGCGGCGGTGCCCGCGTCGTACCGCGCGTTGAGCAGCGGCGAGCGCCGCAGCGCGAGCGTCACCGCCCGGGCGGCGACGACGAGGGGCGAGAGCCGGAGGTCGGCGTACGCCGCGCGCCCGCGCAACCCGTCGAGGAGCCGCGTCGTGGCGGTGGCGTCGACCGTCGTCCAGATCGTCACGTGGGGGGCGGTGAACGCCGAGGCGACCATCGCCTGCGCCATCGCCTTGCCGACGCCCTTGACGGGCTGGCGGCGCTCGGCCCCGGCGGTCCCGACGGGGGCCACGGAGGGGGCCACGGAGGGGGCCACGACGGGGGCCTCGACGTGGGCCGCCGGTGCGGCGGAGGCGGGGGCCGCCGCCTGCTCCACGTCCGCGCGCGACACGCTGCCGTGGGGACCGGTCGGCGGCACGGTCGCCAGGTCGACGCCGAGGTCCGCCGCCAGCTTGCGCACGGGCGGCTTGGCGAGCACCCCGACGGCTGCGGGGCCGGCAGCCGGGGCCACCGCGGGCTCCGCCGTGGCCCGCCGGGGACGACGGGTGGTGCCGGTGGCACGCGGCCCGTACCCCACGAGGGTCTTGTGCTCCTCCTCAACCGGTGCCGGCGTCGGTTCCGCGGCGGCCGGCGCGGGCTCGGGCGTGGGTTCCGGAGCAGGCGCAGGCGCCGCCGCCGGCTCCCCGATGCGGATGATCGGCGTGCCGACCTCGACGGTCACGCCGACGTCGACGAGCAGCGCGGTGACCTCGCCCGCGAACGGCGAGGGCAGCTCGACGACGGACTTGGCGGTCTCGATGTCGACGATCGGGTCGTTGACCTCGACGACGTCGCCGACCTCGACGTGCCAGGCCACGACCTCCGCCTCGGTCAGACCCTCGCCGACGTCGGGCAGCTTGAACTCGGGCATGTCCCTCCTCAGAAGGTGAAGGCGCGGTCGACGGTGTCGAGGACGCGGTCGAGGTCGGGCAGGAAGTGGTGCTCGTTGCGGGCCGCCGGGTAGGGCGTGTCGAACCCGCCGACGCGCAGCACGGGCGCCTCGAGCGAGTAGAAGCACTCCTCCGTGACGCGCGCCGCCACCTCCGCGCCCAGGCCGAGGTTGACGTGCGCCTCGTGCGCGACGACGACCCGGCCCGTGCGGCGCGCGGACGCGATCACGGGACCGAGGTCGAGCGGCGAGAGGCTGCGCAGGTCGACGACCTCGATGGAACGGCCGTCGGCGACCGCGGCCTCCGCGGCGGCGAGCGCCGTGCGCACCATCGGGCCGTAGGTCACGAGGGTGACGTCCTCGCCGCGACGCACGACCGTCGACGTGAAGAGCGGGTCGGGCGTGGCGTCGAGGTCGAGCTCCGCCTTGTCGCCGTGGTACTGCCGCTTCGGCTCGAGGAAGATCACCGGGTCGTCGCAGGCGATCGCCTGCTGGATCATCCAGTAGCCGTCGACCGGGTTCGAGCAGGCCACGACCTTGAGGCCGGGCGTGTGCGCGAACTGCGCCTCGGGGCTCTCCGAGTGGTGCTCGACCGCGCCGATGCCGCCGCCGAACGGGATGCGGATGACGACCGGGAGCCGCACCTTGCCCTGCGAGCGGTAGGACATCTTCGCCAGCTGGGTGACGATCTGGTCGTAGGCCGGGTAGACGAACCCGTCGAACTGGATCTCCACCACGGGCCGGTAGCCGCGCATCGCCATGCCGATCGCGGTGCCGACGATGCCCGACTCCGCGAGGGGCGAGTCCATGACCCGGCGCTCGCCGAAGTCCTTCTGCAGGCCGTCGGTGATGCGGAAGACGCCGCCGAGCCGGCCGACGTCCTCCCCCATCAGCACGACCTTGTCGTCGGCCTCCATGGCGGTCCGCAGACCGGCGTTGAGCGCCTTCGCCAGCGTCACCTTGCTCATCGCTCCCCCTCCGCACCGGTCAGGTCGAACTGGGCGAGGTACGCGGCGTACCCCTCCCGCTGCGCCTCCACCTCGGGCGAGGCCTCGGCGTACACGTGGTCGAACATCGCGAGCGGGCTCGGGTCGGGCATCTCCCGACACTGGCGCCGCAGGTGGGCACCCAGGTCGTCGGCCTCGGCCTCCAGGGCCGCGACGAACGCGTCGTCGACGGCGTCGCGGGAGCGCAGGTAGGCCAGGACGCGGGCGATCGGGTCCTTGCGGCGCCAGGCGTCGACGTCGGCCCCCGAGCGGTAGCGCGTCGGGTCGTCCGTCGTCGTGTGCGCCCCCATCCGGTAGGTGTAGGCCTCGATGAACGTCGGCCCCTCCCCCGCGCGGGCGCGGTCGGTCGCGGCGCGGGTCACGGCGTACGTCGCGAGCACGTCGTTGCCGTCGACCCGCACGCCCGGGAAGCCGAAGGCGGGCGCCCGCCAGTGCAACGGCGTGCGGGACTGGCGCTCGATGGGCGCCGAGATGGCCCACTGGTTGTTCTGGCAGAAGAAGACGACGGGGGCGTCGTAGGTCGCCGCGAAGACGAACGACTCCAGCACGTCGCCCTGGCTGGAGGCGCCGTCGCCGAAGTGCGCGATCGTGCAGGCGTCACGGGTGACGTCGCCGGAGCCGACGAGGCCGTCGGCGGTGAGCCCCATCGCGTAGCCCGTCGCGTGCAGCGTCTGCGCGCCGATGACCACGGTGTAGAGCCCGAAGTTGTGCTCGGCGGGGTCCCAGCCGCCGTGGTCGACCCCGCGGAAGAGACCGAGCAGCCGGCCCGGGTCGAGGCCCCGGACGAGGGCGACGCCGTGCTCGCGGTAGGTCGGGAAGATGAAGTCCTGCGGGCGGGAGCCGTGGCCGGCGCCGATCTGCGCGGCCTCCTGGCCGAGCAGCTGGGCCCAGATGCCGAGCTCGCCGTGGCGCTGCAGCGCGGTGGCCTCGGTGTCGACGCGGCGGGCGAGCACCATGTCGCGGTAGAACGTGCGCACGAGGTCGTCGTCGCCGTCGAAGTGGTAGTCGTCGTGCTCGACGCGCTGGCCCTCGGGCGTCAGCAGCTGCACGTAGTCGGGCTCGCACCCGGCGGACTCGTGGGCGGTGGGCGCCCCGGTCAGGATCGTCATCGCACGCTCCTCGCGACGAGCGCGGGGTCACCGCGCTCGGGCTCGTCGTGACGGGTCGTCGCGGCGCGGGGGTGGGCGCCGACCGGAACCGTCGATCTGTTCACCTGTTGTGACCCAGGTCACTGGGTCGGCACCACCGTAGCGGACGCGTCCGACGAAACGCGAGACGGCGCCCGGTCGGGGTGGTCCGACCGGGCGCCGTCAGGCTGGCGCTGCGAGGAGAGGTGCGGCTCAGCGCACCTTGCCGAAGCCGAAGCCGCCGGTCAGCGGCTTGTAGCCGGGCGCCGAGAACTGGATCCCGAGGGTCAGGTTGCGACCCTTGAGGCTGCGGTGGATCACGTAGGTGGACGTGGTGGCACCCGGGATCTTCTTGCCGTCGGCGAACCACTGGTAGTAGGTCTTCACGCCCTCCTGCTTCGCCGTCGCGGTGAGGACCGGCGCGCTCACGCCGACCGTCTTCCCGGTCTGGACGACGCCGGACTTCTTGCCCGGGGAGACGATCCAACCACCGGGCACGGTGCGCATGTCCGGGTCGGCAACGACGGGGTACTCCACGTCGAACGTGCTGCGCAGGCGGCCGTCCTTCACCCCCGTCACCTGGATGCGGAGGGTCGTGCCGACGAGCGAGGACGGGGCCGTGAACGAGGTGACCGGCGTGGCCGAGTCCCCGACCGTGCCGAGGCCCGCGTCGACGCAGTCCGAGGCCTGGCAGAGGACGAAGTCCTTCGCCGCGGTCGCACCCTCGACGCCCACGATCGTGCGGTAGCGGGTGCCCGCCTCCCACTGACCGGTGAACCCGATCGAGGTGGAGCGTCCGGCGACGACCGCCTGACGACCGCCGACGAGCGACGTGCCCACGGTCATCGCGCTCGGCGCCTGCACCTCCGTGAAGGTGTAGTCGAAGGTCGGGCTCGACTCGACGAGGCGGTTGCCGTCCCACTCCTCCAGCACCATCTGGTAGGTGCCGCCCGGCTGCATGTGCCGGCCGATGGTGTAGTCGGTGTAGAAGCCGTCCCACGGACCGTCGACGTCCTCGCTGAGCGAACGCGGGTCGAAGGTGCTGGTCTTCCCGGTCGGGTCCAGCTTGAGGCGGTAGGTGTGCGAGGTGTCCGGCGTGGCGTCGTTCCAGTTGACGACCGTGAGCCCGCGCTCGGTGTCGAACACGGTGTCGCCGGCGTAGTAGAACGACTGCACGCCGACGACGGACAGGCCGGAGGCCGCCTGCGCCGGGGCCGGGGCCGCGAGGGCGAGGCCGCCCGTGACGACGACGGCCGAGACGAGGGCCGAGGCCCTGCGGCGGTTGAGCACTGTGCGCATCGGTGAGCACCACTTTCCGAGTCAGGTCGAGTCCGTTGCGTCCCTCTTCGGCGCGCGCGAGGTCGACCTGAGCGGAACCCCCGCTTTGACTCACGCTCCCGGAAGAGGAGAGCGTGGCGGGTCCCCCGTCGAGACCTGGAGAGGGAAACCCCACCCGTGAGCGACACCCCCAGCACCGCCGACGCACCGCCGTCCCGGCGGCGCCTGCAGTCCGTCCGCCCCACCGTCTTCTGGCCCGCGCTGACGATCCTCGCCGTGGTCGTGGTCGTCAGCATCGCCTTCCCCCAACGCACGGGCGACGCCTTCTCCGCCGCGCAGGAGGAGGTGATCGGCGTCTTCGGCTGGTACTACAGCCTCATCGTCACCGGCTTCGTGATCTTCGCGATCTGGGTCGCCGTCGGCCGCTTCGGCGACATCCGGCTGGGGCCGGACGAGGAGGGCGCCGAGTACGGGTTCCTCGTCTGGTTCTCGATGCTGTTCGCCGCGGGCATGGGCATCGGCCTCGTGTTCTGGGGCGCCGCCGAGCCGCTCAACTTCTACACGTCGCCGAAGCCGGGCGTGGAGGGCGACGACGTCGAGCTCGCCCACGAGGCGATGAGCCAGACGTTCCTGCACTGGGGCCTCCACGCGTGGGCGATCTACGTCGTGGTGGGGCTCGCCCTGGCGTACGCGATCCACCGCAAGGGCCGCTCGGTCTCGCTGCGCTGGGTGCTCGAGCCGCTGCTCGGCGACCGCGTGAAGGGCGGCCTGGGCGACGCGATCGACGTCGTGGCCATCGTGGGCACCATCGCCGGCGTGGCGACGTCGCTCGGGCTCGGTGTCTCGCAGATCGCCGCGGGCCTCGAGCACCTCGGCGTCGTCGACGAGGCGGGCACCCCGCTGCTCGTCGGGTTGATCGTCGTCATCTCCGTGGCCGCCACCGCCTCGGTGGTCTCCGGCCTCGACAAGGGCATCAAGTGGCTCTCGAACATCAACCTCGGGATGGCCGGGATCTTCGCGGTCGCCGTGCTGCTCCTCGGTCCGACGCTCTTCGTGCTGCGCTCGTTCGTGGAGAACATCGGCGAGTACCTCTTCACGATCGTGCCCAACAGCTTCGACACCTCGGCGTTCTTCGGCGCCGAGGGCCAGGAGTGGCAGGGCCTCTGGACGACCTTCTACTGGGGCTGGTGGATGTCGTGGGCCCCGTTCGTCGGCGTCTTCATCGCGCGCATCTCGCGCGGCCGCACCGTCCGTGAGTTCGTCGCCGGCGTGCTGCTCGTCCCGACCACCGTCTCGGCGGTCTGGTTCTCGATCCTCGGCGGGTCCGCGATCTACCGCGAGAAGTTCGGCGACGGCGGGCTGCTGGACGCCGACGGTTCGGTCACCTCGGAGTCGGTGCTCTTCACGCTCGTCGGCGACCTGCCGGGCGGCACCCTGCTGTCGGGCCTCGCCATCGTGCTCGTCGCCATCTTCTTCGTGACCTCGTCCGACTCCGGCTCGCTGGTCGTCGACATGCTGGCCTCCGGCGGCGACACGGACCCGCCGCGGTGGAGCCGGGTGCTCTGGTGCGTCATCGAGGCGCTCGTCGCGATCGGCCTCCTGGTCGCGGGCGGCCTCGGCGCCCTGCAGACGGGCGCCATCCTGACCGCGCTGCCGTTCAGCGTCATCATGGTGGCGATGTGCGTCGCGCTCTACAAGGCGTTCAAGGCGGAGTACACCGAGATCAGGCGGCTCGACCTCAAGGCCCGCCGCAAGGTGCTGGCCGACGAGGTCGGCGAGACGGTGACGAGCGACCTCGTCGCCAACTTCGAGGACCACTTCGGCGAGCAGGTCGACCAGCGCATCGACGACCGGGTCGACGACCGGCTCGGCACGACGGGCGAGGTACCCGTCGTCACCGCGGAGGCGGACGGCACGCGCTGACCGCCCCCGCGGCGACGGGGAGTCACCGACCCGTCGGCGTCGCCCAGAGCCACCACGCGCGCGTCGTCGGGCGGTAGCGCGGGTCGTCCGGCACGAACGTCACCGTGACGCGCCAGCTGCCCTTGCTCGGGATGCGCGGCGTGGCGACGGTGGTCGTGCGCCCGACGTACGCCCACGCCGTGGCGGTCACGTTCCCGGTGCCGGCCTTGCGGATGCTGACGTAGGTCGTGCCCGTCACCCGGCGCCCGTCGTCGCCCACGAAGAAGGTCGAGATCGGCTTCCCGCTGCCGATGCGCCCGTACGCCGACGGCGCACCCGGCACCACCCGGCTGCCGAGACCGATCGAGCCGGGCCCCGGCTCGGTCGGCGGCACCGGCGCGGCCCGCACGGTGAGCACGGCGGCCGCGGTGGGCACCGAGCCGGCGGAGCTGGTGAAGACGGCGCGGTACTGCTCACCGTTCTGCGCGGTCCTCACGGCCGGGAGCCGCAGCGTCGTCGCCGTCGCGCCCGGCACGTCGACCCACTCCGCGTCGACCAGGCGCTGCCAGCGCACCTCGGGCGCGGGCACGCCGGAGGCCTCCGCCGTGAAGGTCGCCGTCTCCCCCGCGGTCACCGTCACGTGCCCCGGCTGGCGGGTGACCGCGGGCGCCTCGGAGTCGTCGGGGTCGCCGATGGTGAAGACGTCGATGACCTTCGGTCGCACGTTCGGGGTGCGCACGTCGTAGGAGTACGTCGTGATCTCGCCCGAGCCCGTGTCGAGCTTCGTGAACACCGCGAGGTTGTTGTCCTGCACGAACGGCAGCGGCGTGCCCTGGGCGTCCGTGTACGGCGCGACGTTCGGGACCACCGGCTCCAGCCCGCCCGGGTTGCCCTGCGCGAGGTAGTGCGAGGCGTCCCACGGCGCCGGGGGCAGCGGGCGGCTGCGACCGCTGAGGGGGTGGTACGCGCCGTACGAGTTGCCGGTGTTGGAGGTCTCGAGGAAGTTCGTCGTGCCGTTGGCGGCGACGTACCGGTTCCAGAGGTGGCTGTGGCCGTTGTGGACGAGGTCGACGCCCGCGTCCTCGAGCAGCGGCTGCAGGTCGGTGAGGAGCTTGTTCTCGCTCGGCGGGTACTCGTAGCGGACGCCGACGACGTTGCCCGCCGCGTCGCGCTCCTCGATGCGCTGCGGGTCGACGAACTGCGGCATGACGTTGTCGCCGAGGCCCTGCGGCCCCTCGTGCAGCATCACCACGTGGTAGCGCGCGGCGGCGAACTCGTCGCTGGCGAGCTCGTCCTGCAGCCACGCGTACTGCGGGCTCTCGGCGTCGACGGCCTCGAAGACGTGCTCGCCGTACCCCTGCGCCAGCGGGTCGGCCAGCGCCTGCCGCGACTCCTGGTAGCGGGTCGTGCTCGTGCGCGCCGCCGGGTCCGGCACGGCACCGGTGCCGCGCCAGATGCGGGTGGAGTACAGCGAGATGAGCCGCACGTCGCCGACCGTGGTCGCGTAGTAGGTCTCGCCGCCCGGCGAGGAGTCGGGGAGCGAGAAGATCTCCTCGTAGGTGGTCGTCGAGAACGAGTTGTCCCGGATCCACCGATCGCGCACGGCGGGGTCGTTGCCCGGGTTCACCTCGGTGGCGACACGCTCGTACGCCGCGGTCGCGACGTCCCGCGGCACCGGGGCGTTGTACGACGCGCCCAACGCGGTCGCGCCGGCACGGCGGCCCTGGACCTCGTGGTTGCCGACCGCGGGGAAGAGCGGGGCGTTCTGCACGATCTCGCCGCCCGCGTAGGAGACCCCGCCGGTCGAGGTGCGGCCGCCGTTGCCCTGGAGCACCGGGAAGAAGCCCGAGCCGCGCGTGTCGTCGAACCACTCGGAGGCGCGGTCGGGGATGTTGACGAGGTCGCCGGCGAGGAAGACGGCGTCGATGTCCCCGATGGTGTCGGCCGCGACCTGGAGGTTCGCCGGGGTGTTGACCATCGCCTGGTGGTCGCTGGTCAGGAGGATGTCGAGGTCCTCGCCCGGCTGCGCGGCCGGCTTCAGGCTGAAGGTGCCCGACCCGGCCACCTTCTCGCCGTCACGGCTGACGACGCGGTAGGGCACGCGCTCGCCCGCCGCGAGGCCGGTGACGACGCCCTCGTGCCGCCAGACGTCGCGGTCGACGATGCCGTCGGACTGCGCGGGCTTCACCGGGATGTTCGACTGGTAGTCCTCGGCGACCTGCGAGAGCGTCCCGGTGGTGGCGTCGAACGCGGTGACGCCCGGGTAGGTCGTGCCCCGCGACGCGGCCGCCAGGTCGGCGACGCCGAGACGGCTGACGCCGTCACCGACGAGGACGGTGTGGTCGGAGCCGGCGAACTCGGTGAACCACACGACGGAGACGCCGTCGGCGGTCGGTGCCTGCAGGAAGGGGTCGGTGAGGAGGCGGGCGTCGCCGACCGGGTCGGTCCAGAGGGACGAGGTGCCCGCGGCGAGCGCGGCACTCGCCGACCGGTCGGGGGTCCGGGCGGACGCATCGCCGCTGGACAGCGCGGAGGCGGAGGTCAACGGCGCGAGCAGCGCGAGACTGGTCACGACGATGCGCCCGGAGGCACGCGGCCGCCGGGCTCGGAGGGTCGTCATCGGAGAGGGATCACCTTTCGAGGGCAACGGCCTGGTCGTGGCGTGGCCGGGCCCGAGCACCGTCTCGCCCCGCGCAGCGTGGTGCGTGCGGGTGACGCGGTGGCGAACCCCTCGCGAGCGGCGCGTGAAGCGCTGGCGGGGGTGCCGCGCTCAGCCCGCCGAGTCGTCGTCCCGGCGGCGGTCGACGACGGCGTCGAACTCGACGACCGCGGGTGGCTCGACGTCCTCGAGGGCGGGATCGCCCACCAGCAGCACGGTCTCCCGTCCGACGAAGTACCCGGTGCGGGGGTCGAACATCAGGAGGTACTGCCGCTGGTCGTCCGGGTCCTCGACGGCGAACACGTCGACGTCCCGGGAGAGACGGTCCCGGGCGGTCCCGGCGTAGGTGATGTCGTCGTTGCCGACGAGGGTGCGGATGAGGCCGGCCTCGAGCTCCGGGGAGGGCACGAAGCCCAGGTTCAGCGTGCTGACCATCTCCGCGAGGCAGTAGGCACGGAAGCCGACGCACGCGTCCTCGGAGCCGAGGAGCACCGCGGCGAGCGCCGCCGGGTCGGTCGGCAGGCGCTCGGGGTGCTCGAGCGGCGAACCCGGGTCGCGGGGGAAGACCTCGTCGCTGGTGACCGGCCCGTCGCCCGGGTCGACGGTCGTGTCACCGGCGCGCAGCGCCTCCCCGCGTCGTACGACGATCCGGGTCGTGTCGTCGGGGAGCTGGCGCACCTCCGACCGGACGGGCACCACGACCCGCCGGCCCGGACGGTCCGCGGCGACGTCGAGCCACCAGCCGACCCGGGTGACGACCTGGGTGTCCCCGGTGCCGAAACCGGGCTGTGCTGCGGCCGTGGTCGCCAGACGCTCCAGCGCCGCCGAGGGATCCGTGCCCGTGAGGGGGTAGTCGTCCTCCCGGGATGCCTGCACCTCCAGGAGCGCGGGCGTCGCGGCGTACGCCGCGGGCGTCGGCGTGCCGGGCACGTCGACGATCGTCACGGACACCGCCACGACGACGGCCACGAGCGCCGCGACGAGGCCCCAGGTCCACCGGGACCTCCACGACGGCACCCACCGGGACCGGCGGCGGACGGTGGCGGACGGCACCGCCGGGGTCGCCGTGGGTGGGGTCGCCGTGATGCGGGCGAGCGCCGCCGCCGCGTTCTGCTCGGAACGCTCGCGCTGCTCGGGCGACAGGCCGAGGTCGTGCCGCGGCACGCCGAGCTGCTCGGAGAGGAGGGCGGTCAGCTCGGACTCGACGGCGTCGTACGCCGCGTGCTCGTGCCCGGCGGCGTCCGTGGCGGGTCGGTTCCCGTCGCTGGGGTCGGGTCGTTCAGGCATCGCCCACCACCTCCTTCGCGCCGGCCATCGTGCTCCGCAGTCGTTCCTTGGCGCGGCTGAGCCGCATCGAGGCCGCCTTCGGCGTGATGCCCAGGATGTCAGCGATCTCCGCCGTCGTGAGGCCGGCGACGAGGAGGTTGAGCGCCTGCCGGTCGTCGGCGCGCAGCGTCCGGATCGCGGCGGCTGCACCGCTCGGGACGACGGCCTCGAAGGTCGGGTCACGGTCCGGACCGTGGATCCGGAGCACGCCCCCGGTGACCGCCGCGGCAGCCAGCTCGTCCCTCAGCTTCCCCTCCGTCGCCAGCCTGCGCTCCGCGTTGCGGACGTGGCCGATCGCGATGGCGTAGGCGAAGGACCGCAGCTGCCGGACCTCGGTCTCGGTGGTGGGCGTCCGCGCGTCCTTGCGCCACAGCGTCAGCATGGTCTCGTTGGCCAGGTCCTCCGCGAGGTCGAAGGGGAACCTGGCGCGGATGAAGCGGGCGATCTTCGGTCGCATGTCGGCGTAGAACACCTCGAAGTAGGCAGCGTCCACTCCGGGCTGGCTCCTCCGACGACGGACAGGCGGACGTCGGTCCTGCTGTGCCCGTGACGCGCACCCTCAGCAGCTGCCCGACAGCAGCGCCACCTTCTGCGGGGTGGTGTACGAGGCGCTCAGCGACGCCGACCGTTGGCCCGCAAGGTAGCAAAGGGACGAGGCCCCCGTGTTCGAGTAGAGGCGTGCCGCAGCCGTGCGGTTGTTCCACACCGAGCGGATCGTCCCGGAGAGGTCGTACACCCCGACGACCGACCGGTAGTAGAACGAGCCCTGGTAGGACGTCTGGCTCCACAGGCAGAACCACCCGCTCTCGCACTGGCTCAACGAGGACACGCCGACGTCCACCGCGACGAACACCGTGCCGTCCGGCCGGTGGACGCGGTTGCCGACGACCCGTCCCTCCGGCTCACGTGCCAGGTCCGCCACGAGCGCAGCCTCGGCCGTCCCCACCCCGCCGCGCACCGGTGGGCGCTCCACCGCGGCCGGAGTGGCCACCGCGCCGCCCCCTCCCGCGACCAGTGCCACGGCGAGCGTCGCCACCGCGACACCGATCACCCACGTCCGTCGTCTCCCCATGACTCCGTGATGTCGGCAGCGGGTCGAGATCCACCGGATCGGGCCATCGAAAGACGTGCGTGCCCGCCTGTGGATCCGGCGCTCGTCGCGACATCACCTCGTCGGCACCGGAACACGGGTCGGGCCGGAGACCTCGTCGCCCCCTGTCACGGGGGTGCGAGGGGCGCGAGGTCTCCGGCGATCAGATCGACGAGGGTCACGGTCTCACGCTTCAGCGAAGGGGGCACGCCGTCTGGCTGCCGCTGGCGCGGCGCTCGCAACGCGAAGAACCCCCGCCGAGGGTCTCGGCGGGGGTTCTTCCGTGCTGGCGGTGGCGGAGGGATTTGAACCCTCGGTGGGCTTGCACCCACAAACGCTTTCGAGGCGTTCTCCTTAGGCCGCTCGGACACGCCACCGCGGGAGACATTAGCGGACGCCGGGCGCGCGGCCGAAATCGGATCCCGGCTCTCCCCTCTCGGGACGTCATGCGCCCCGGCCGCCCGCGGCACCGCTCCGCATGACGTCCGGCGCCCCCCGACTCGGGACGTCATGCGCCCCGGTCGCCCGAGGCGCCGCACTGCATGACGTCCGGCAACCGCAGGCGGCGACCGCGACCGCGGCCACGTCCGGCCACCTGCCCGACCCGCCAGGCACCGCCCTGCCCGACCCGGCGGACCTCCGCGGACCTACCCGGAGGTCGCACGGCCTGCAACGTTGGTGCAACGTCCGGATCCGGAGCATCATGGGGCTGTGACCCCGCTCACGGGCAACGTCGCCAGGGGTCGGTGATCCGATGGGGTGGTCCGCGTGACGAGGTCCGACGTTCTCTCCACACGGAGCCGCGATGCCGGCATGCGCTCGGCGGTCGTCGACTCGTGGCACCGCTCCGCGTCGGCCGGCGTGCGCCCCGACGCGGCGAGCGTGCCCATCAC
The DNA here is from genome assembly GCF_010686755.1 of Nocardioides zeae. GTDB lineage: Bacteria > Actinomycetota > Actinomycetes > Propionibacteriales > Nocardioidaceae > Nocardioides > Nocardioides zeae. Next base: position 209,442 of record NZ_JAAGXA010000003.1, read on the forward strand.
CGTCCCCGAGAGCGACCTCAAGGACCGGCGCGACGCGCACCCCCTCGCGCGGGCCTTCCCCCTCCTCGACGAGGTGCTGGGCCACGCGGCCCGCGACTGCGACGCGGTGATGGCCGTGTCGGACGCCGAGGGCAACCTGCTGTGGGTCTGCGGGACGCCGACGACCCTGCGGCGGTGCGAGGCCATCGGCTTCGTCGAGGGCTCCAACTGGGACGAGCGGCTCGCGGGCACCAACGCGCCGGGCCTCGCCCTGGCCCTCGACCAACCCGTCAGCATCGTGCGCGACGAGCACTTCCGGTCGTCCGTGCAGGGCTGGAGCTGTGCGGCCGCCCCCATCCACGACCCCGGCACGAACGCGCTGCTGGGCGTCCTCGACATCACGGGCGGCGACCAGATCGTCGTACCCCAGACCATGGCCATGATCCGCGCCGCCGCCCGCATGGCCGAGCTGGAGCTGGCCCGCGACCTCCTCAGCCGCCAGGACCGCCGCGCCGCGGTGCCGTCCGCGGCCGGGCCGCGCCTCGTCATGGAGGGCCTGGGCCGCTCCGACGCCCTCCTCACGGTCGAGGGCGCCGGCGGCGCCCCGCAGACCCTGCGGCTCTCCCCGCGGCACAGCGAGATCCTCATGCTGCTGGGCAGCTCTCCGCAGGGCCTGAGCGGGGACGAGCTGGCGGTGCTGCTGTACGCCGAGGACGGCGCCGGCTCCTCCACCCTCCGTGCCGAGCTGAACCGGCTGCGCCACCTCCTCGGCGGCGACCTCCTCGCCTCGCGGCCCTACCGGCTGACCGCCCAGGTCACCGGCGACTGGCTGACCGTCGAGGCGATGCTCGCGGCGGGCGACCTCCGCGCGGCGATGCGCGCCTACGGCGGGCCCGTGCTCCCGCGGTCGACGGCACCCGGCGTCGTACGCCTGCGGGAGAGCCTCGAGTCCCAGCTGCGCGAGGCCCTGCTGCGCTCGCGGGAGGCCGACCTCATGTCGCAGTGGACGCGCTCGACGTGGGGGGCCGACGACTACGAGATGTGGCAGGCCCAGCGCCGCGCGGTGGGCACGACGTCGCCGATGCTGCCGCTCATCGACGGCCAGCTGGCGCGGCTCGACCGCGACCTCGGGCTCTAGGGCTCCCGCCGACGTGACCCCGGTCACGAAAGTGGTCTAGTCCTCGCCATCCGGCGCCGAGCGGGAGCCGAACCGAGGGTGGAACGCCTCCGTTCCCCCCTCCCGGAAAGGCCCCGCCATGTCCTCCTCCTCGCGTCCGTCGCTCGCCTCCCGCCTGACCTCCCGCCTCCCCTCCCGGCTCCGGAGCACCCGTATCACGCCGGCGTTCGCCGTCGCGACCGTCGCCCTGGTCGCCGCCTCGAGCGGTACCGGCGCCTACGCCGCCAAGCTCATCGGCGGCGAGGACATCCGCAACGGCTCCATCACCGGCCTCGACGTGCGGGACGGGTCCCTGTTCCGCCAGGACTTCGCGCAGGGCCAGCTGCCCGTCGGGCCGAAGGGGGCGACCGGCGCCCGTGGCCCGCAGGGACCGGCCGGCGCGGCCGGCGCACGCGGACCCCAGGGGCCGCAGGGCACCCCGGGCACCCCCGGCGCTCCGGGCGCTCCCGGCGAGCAGGGCCCCGAGGGACCGCAGGGCGAGCCCGGCACGGGCACGCGCTGGTTCCTCGTCGACGCCACCGGCGCGATCGTCGCCCAGTCGGGCGGCTTCACCGTCGCGGCGGCCTACCCGGAGCTCGCCAACACCGCGCCCGCCGGCTCGCCGTCCAACGCCCTGCGCGCCGCGGGCAACGTCTACGTCGACGCCGGGGAGGACCTGTCCGGGTCGGGCATCGTCGCCACCATCGCCCTGCAGAACCAGGTGGACCAGAACGGCGACGGCGTCACCAACGGCCGGGCGGCCACGGCCGATGCCAACCCCGAGTTCTCGGGCGAGATCAGCGCGACGCTGTGCGGCGTCGCCGGTGTCGTGGCCTGTGCGCCGGCCGGCACGAACAACGCCGAGCACCTGGTGATCAGCCCCCGCCTGAGCGACGGCACCGTGACGACGAGCCAGAACCGCAAGCGCTTCTACGTGGTCATCACCGACGGCGCGATCACGATCGGCTGAGGCACGACCACCCCCGGCGTACGCCGCGGGTCCGGACCGGTCCGGACCCGCGGCACCCGTCGCAACGAGGGTGCAACGTGGGGCTTCCTACGGTGTGAGGGCAGTCACACACCTGCCTCAGCGAGGAGAACACATCCCATGACCGTCTACGCCGCACCCGGCCAGCCCGACTCGCTGGTCTCCGTCGCCCCCCGCTACGGCCACTACATCGGTGGCGAGTGGGTCGACCCGATCAAGGGCAACTACTTCGAGAACATCTCGCCGGTCAACGGCAAGGCGTTCACCGAGATCGCGCGCGGCACGTCCGAGGACATCGACGCCGCCCTCGACGCCGCGCACGCCGCCGCGCCCGCCTGGGGCAAGACGTCGGTCGCCGAGCGCGCCAACGTGCTCAACAAGATCGCGGACCGCATCGAGGAGAACCTCGCCGCCCTCGCGGTCGCCGAGACCTGGGACAACGGCAAGGCCGTGCGCGAGACCCTCGCCGCCGACCTCCCGCTGGCCGTCGACCACTTCCGCTACTTCGCCGGCGCGCTCCGCGCGCAGGAGGGTGGCATCAGCGAGATCGACAGCACCACGATCGCCTACCACTTCCACGAGCCGCTCGGCGTCGTCGGCCAGATCATCCCGTGGAACTTCCCGATCCTCATGGCCGTGTGGAAGCTCGCCCCGGCCCTGGCCGCCGGCAACGCGGTCGTGCTGAAGCCGGCCGAGCAGACGCCGTGGTCGATCCTGAAGCTCTTCGAAGTCATCGGCGACCTGCTGCCCAAGGGCGTCGTCAACATCGTCAACGGCTTCGGCGTGGAGGCGGGCAAGCCGCTCGCGTCGAGCCCGCGGATCGCGAAGATCGCCTTCACCGGCGAGACGACGACCGGCCGGCTGATCATGCAGTACGCCTCGCAGAACATCATCCCGGTGACGCTGGAGCTCGGCGGCAAGAGCCCCAACATCTTCTTCGAGTCGGTCGCCTCGCAGCGCGACGCGTTCTACGACAAGGCGCTCGAGGGCTTCGCGATGTTCGCCCTCAACCAGGGCGAGGTCTGCACCTGCCCGAGCCGCGCCCTCGTGCAGCGCTCGATCTACAGCGACTTCGTCTCCGACTCGGTCAAGCGCGTCGAGGCCATCAAGCAGGGCAACCCGCTCGACGACACGACGATGATCGGCGCCCAGGCGTCCAACGACCAGCTCGAGAAGATCCTGTCCTACATGGACATCGGCAAGCAGGAGGGCGCCAAGATCCTCACCGGCGGCGAGCGCAACGTGCTCGACGGCGACCTCGCCGAGGGCTACTACGTGCAGCCCACCATCTTCGAGGGCGACAACTCGATGCGGATCTTCCAGGAGGAGATCTTCGGCCCCGTCGTCTCCCTCACGGGCTTCGACGACGAGGCGGACGCCCTCAAGATCGCCAACGACACCCTCTACGGCCTCGGCGCCGGCGTGTGGTCGCGTGACGGTTCGCAGGCGTTCCGCGCCGGCAAGGAGATCCAGGCCGGCCGCGTGTGGACGAACAACTACCACGCCTACCCGGCGCACGCCGCGTTCGGCGGCTACAAGCAGTCGGGCATCGGCCGCGAGAACCACAAGATGATGCTGGACCACTACCAGCAGACGAAGAACCTGCTCGTGTCGTACAGCCCCGACGCGCTCGGCTTCTTCTGATGACGACGCCCGACACCGGTGCGGCCGGCACGACGAGCGACCTCCCCGACGGCGCCCTCGGCGTCACGGAGGACTCGCCGCTGCCGCCCGAGCCGGTGCGGGTCTCGGTCACCGACGCGGCCGCGGAGCTGGTCCGGAGCCTCACCGAGACCCACGGTCCGGTGATGTTCCACCAGTCCGGCGGCTGCTGCGACGGGTCGGCGCCGATGTGCTACCCCGACGGCGACTTCATCACCGGCGACGCCGACGTCCACCTGGGCGACCTCGACGTCGGGCTGGAGCGCGGCGTGCCGGTGTGGATGTCGAAGGCGCAGTTCGAGTACTGGAAGCACACCCACCTCACCATCGACGTGGTGAAGGGCCGGGGCGCGGGCTTCTCGCTCGAGGCGCCCGAGGGCGTGCGGTTCCTCATCCGGTCACGCGTGCTGACCGACGAGGAGTTCCTCGCCCTGGAGAGCAAGATCGCGTCGGCCTGACCAACCAGCCGGGGCGGGTCCCGTCACGACGACGGGGCCCGCCCCGGCGTGCGTCCCGCCCCCGTACGCCGCGGCTCACGCCCCGGCGATCCGGAAGCCCCCCGGCACGGAGCGGGCGACGTGGATCTGCTGGGTCATGGCCCGGGGCCCCGCGGCGGCGACGTGCCCACGGGGCAGGTCCCCACCCACCGCGTGCAGGGCCCGCACCACGTCCGAGCCGCCCTCGGCCCCGGAGCGGCGCACCGCGTCGGCGTACAGCAGCAGCGCCTCGTAGACGCCCTCCGAGAGACTGGACAGCGGAGGCGCCCACGCGCCGTACTGCTCGCGGTAGTCCCGGTGGAGCGCGGCGTTCGCCTCCGTGTCGAGGCCGTCGAAGTAGCCCATGGCGGTCCAGATGCCCGCCGCCGCCTCGTCGCCGATGTGCTCGCGCGTCGACTCGTCCATGACGAGGGACACCACGCTGCACCGCTGGCGCAGCCCGGAGCGCCACATCTGGCGCTCGAAGGCGACCTCGTCGGCACCGACCAAGGAGGAGACGACGACCCGGGCGTCGCTGCGCTGCAACCGGTCGATGGCCTCGCTGAAGTCGGTCGTGCCCAGGGGCGTCAGGATGCTCGCGACCACCTCGCCGCCGATCTCGTCGATGGCCCGTCGGCTGGCGGCGTGCGCGCCGTGCGACCAGGAGTAGTCGTTGCCGATGAGGTGCCACCGACGGCCGACCTCCGCGCGGCGCAGGTGGCGGGTGGCCGCCTGCATCTGCGCGAGCGGCCGCTCGCCCCACCGAAACACGTTGTCCTCCCCCGCGCCGCCCTCGTTGAGGACGCCGTGGATGAGCGGGATCCCGGTGCCACCGATGGCGCGCCGCACCGCCTCGAAGGAGGCGCTGGTGACGCTGCCGACGACCGCGCGGCACCCGTCCTGCACCATCCGTCGCGCCTCCACGGCGGCGCGGCCGGGGTCGGTGGCGTCGTCGTGGACGACCACCTCGAGGCGACGACCGCCGAGGCCGCCCTCGGCGTTCACGCGGTCGACGGCGAGGCGCGCCAGGTACTCGCAGGCCACGGCGAAGACGGCAGCCGGACCCGTCTTGCTCGTCAGGAGCCCGACCCGGTGCACGTCCCCGGCGGGGGCCCGGTCGTCCCGCCACCCCCGCTGCTCCATCCACCACGCGAGACCGGCCTCGTCCAGCTCGGCGACCACCCGCAGGCGTGATCCCGGTGCGCCGTCGCTCGTGTCGTCGACGAAGTGCAGCTGCAGCCGTCCCCGCCAGGGCTGGTCGTGGACCACCGTGATGCGGCGCCCGGGCACGCAGGCGCTGATGCGCCCGAGCAGCAGGACGACGGGGCCGCCCTGCCCGAGCGGGATGCGGGCGCTGACGGCAGCGCCGGGGCGCACGGCGTCGCAGTCGACGTCGAGCAGCCATCCGCCGGGACCGCCCGTGGCGCCGCCCCGGGCACCGAAGGAGGCGTAGAGGTCCCGCGCCGCGAGGGTGTGTCGCTCACCGGCGACGAGGACGACCGTGGTCATGCGGTGCGTGCCCCTCGTGAGGGCCCCGGGCGGGGCGTGGTGGGTGCAGACCCTCAGGAGGCCTCGGCGGCGTCCTGGTCGGGAGCGGTCTGCTCGGGGGCGTCGGCGACGTCGTCGTCGCTCGACGGTGCGGCGGGCGAGGCGCCCTGGGAGAGGATCGACTGCAGGAACCCGAGCGCGTCCAGCACCGGGCCGTCGGGGTGCAGGGCGTAGTAGCGGTAGCGCCCCTCGCGCCGCTCGACGACGAGGTCGGCGCTCCGCAGCACGCGGAGGTGGCTCGAGATCGCCGTCCGGCCGACTTCCTGGATCGCGTCGGCCAGCGCGCCGGCGGTGGTCTCGTCGTTCTCCGCGAGGAGGTGCAGGATCCGGCGTCGAATGGGGTCGGACAGGGCCTCGAACGCCGTCTGCGCCGCGTTGCGCACCACCGCTCCACCTCTCGGTCTCATGTCAGTCAGTCGGCACACGTTAGCAGGTGCTCGGCGTCAACGACCGCCTTCTTGAAAATCCGTCAACATCTATTGACATATCGAGGTGACCGGCGTTCGCTCCTCCTGCATCCGTCAACACTGATTGACACATCGGAGGAACACGTGAGCCTGACCCCACCGACGCCGGGCGACATCGAGCGCATCGCCGGCGCGTCCGGCCTGGGCATCGCCGACAGCGACGTCGCGACCTACCACGCCGCAGCCACGGGCCTGCTCGGCTCCTGGGACGTCGTCGACGCCCTGTACGACGAGGTCGCCGCCCCCCGTGCCCCGCAGCGCGCGTGGGCCGAGCCCGTCGACGACGAGCTGGGCGCCTGGTACGTCACCACGGAGCTGCCCCCCACCGGCGACGGCCCCCTGGCGGGCAAGCGCGTCGCCATCAAGGACAACGTGTCCGTCGCCGGGGTGCCGATGATGAACGGCTCCGCCACCGTGCGGGGGTTCGTGCCGTCCCGCGACGCCACCGCCGTCACCCGCCTCCTCGCGGCGGGCGCCACCGTCGTCGGCAAGTCGGCCTGCGAGGACCTCTGCTTCTCCGGGGCCTCCCACACCAACAAGGCCGGGCCGATCCGCAACCCGTGGGACCTGAGCCGCACCGCCGGCGGCTCCTCGAGCGGCAACGGCGCCCTGCTCGCAGCCGGCAGGGTGGACCTCGCCCTCGGCGGCGACCAGGGCGGGTCGGTCCGCATCCCCGCCGCCTTCTGCGGCGTCGTCGGGCACAAGCCGACCTTCGGCCTGGTGCCCTACACGGGCGCGTTCCCCATCGAGCAGACCATCGACCACCTCGGCCCCATGGCCCCGACCGTGGCGGACGCCGCGGCGATGCTCTCGGTCCTCGCCGGCGCGGACGGCCACGACCCCCGCCAGCCGGCGGACCTGGAGGGCGCCGACTACGTCGCGGCCCTCGAGGCGACGCGCCCCCTGCGCATCGGCGTGCTGACGGAGGGCTTCGGGCTCGCCACCAGCGACCCGGCGGTCGACCGGGTCGTCCGCGACGCGGTGCAGGCGCTGACCGCCGCCGGCCACGACGCCGCCGAGGTCTCGATCCCCTGGCACCGGCACGGCGCGGCCATCTGGGACGTCATCTCCGTCGAGGGCGCCACCTGGCAGATGGTCGACGGCAACGCCTACGGCCTCAACTGGAAGGGCCTCTACGACCCGGAGCTCATGGAGTTCTACGGCCGCCGCTGGCGCGAGGACCCGTCCGCCTTCTCCGAGACCGTCAAGCTCGTGGCCCTCGGTGGCCGCCACGGCCTCGAGCAGACCTTCGGCGCGTCCTACGCCAAGGCCCGCAACCTGGAGCCGGCGCTGACCGCGGCGTACGACGCCGGGCTCGCGACGTACGACGTGCTCGTGCTGCCCACCCTGCCGATCACCGCCAGCGAGATCCCGCCGCCGGACGCCCCCGTGGCGGACGTGCTCGGGCGCGCGCTGGAGATGCTCGCCAACACCGCACCGTTCGACGTGACGGGTCACCCCGCCTGCAGCATCCCCGCCGGGCTCAGCAACGGGCTGCCCGTCGGCCTCATGGTCGTCGGCCGCCGCTTCGACGACGCCGGCGTGCTGCGCGCCGCCCACGCCTTCGAGCAGGTCCTCGGCACCCTCACCCCGCCCGCCTACCACAAGGAGTCCCTCCGATGAACGGAGTCTTCGACCTCGCCGGCACCGACGGCGTCGGTCCGGTCGTCGTGCCCGACGACGAGCCCATCTTCCGCGCCGAGTGGGAGAAGGCGGTCTTCCCGATGTTCGCCATGTGCTTCCGCGCCGGCTTCTTCGGAGTCGACCAGTTCCGCCACGGCATCGAGCAGATCGACCCGGCGGTCTACCTGAGGTCGCCCTACTACGAGCACTGGGTGCACACCGTCGAGCACTTCGGCGCGAAGCTCGGCAAGCTCGACCTGGCCGAGCTCGACCGGCGCACCGAGCACTACCTGGCGAACCCCGACGCGCCGCTGCCCGCGCACGAGGACGACCCCGAGCTGCTCGCGTTCGTCGAGGCCGTCGTGCCCGCGGGCGCCCCCGCCGGCCGACCGTCCGACAAGGTCGCGCGCTTCGCCGTGGGCGACGTCGTGCGGATCGACCGTTCCTCGCCGAAGGGCCACACCCGGCGGGCCCGCTACGTCCGGGGAGCGGTGGGCGAGATCGTGCTCCACCACGGCCCGATGATCTACCCGGACTCCGCCGGCAACGGCCTCGGCGAGGACCCGGAGCACGTCTACACCGTGCGCTTCAGCAACGCCGAGCTGTGGGGCGAGGAGCACGCCGAGCCGAACGGCGCCGTCTACTTCGACGTCTGGGACCCCTACCTCGAGCTCGTGACCCCCGCCGCCGGCAGCGCCGCCGCGGCCCCCGCCACCCCCGAAGGAGCCTCCGCATGAGCGACAAGATCCGCACCCAGGAAGAGATCGCCGCCCGCGTCAAGGCGCTGGAGTCGATGCTGATCGAGCAGGGCGTCATGACGACCCAGGCGATCGACCGCATGGTCGAGATCTACGAGCACGAGGTCGGTCCGCAGCTCGGCGCGAAGGCCGTCGTCAAGGCGTGGACCGACCCCGCCTTCCGCGAGCGGCTCCTCGCCGACACCACCGAGGCCTGCCAGGAGCTGGGCATCGGCGGCCTGCAGGGCGAGGACCTCGTGGCGCTCGAGAACACCGACACGGTCCACAACGTCATCGTCTGCACCCTCTGCTCCTGCTACCCGTGGCCGGTGCTCGGGCTGCCGCCCAACTGGTACAAGGACCCCCAGTACCGGGCCGCCATCACCCGCGAGCCCCGCAAGGTGCTCCGCGAAGCGTTCTCCTTCGAGGTCCCGGAGTCCGTCGAGGTGCGCGTCTGGGACTCGAGCAGCGAGATGCGCTACTGGGTGCTCCCCCAGCGCCCGGCCGGGACCGAGGGGTGGACCGAGGAGCAGCTGCTCGCGCTCGTCACCCGCGAGTCGATGATCGGCGTCGGGCCGGTCGCGGAGGCGGCGTGATGGCCACCGCCACGACGCTGCCGCCGCCGTACACCGACCCCGCCGAGCTCAGCCGCGCCCGCGCGGCCGTCGAGCAGCTGGTCTGCGGCCTCCCCGGCGGGCCCACCGGGGCGACCGCCGGCCAGGACGGCTTCGAGCACCCGTGGGAGATCCGGTCCTTCGCCATGGCCGTCGCGGCCCACGAGCGGCTCGGGTTCGACTGGGCGGAGTTCCAGGGAGCCCTCGTCGCGTCCATCGAGGCGTGGGAGGGCGCCGATCCCGCGACGCGCGGCCCGTGGTCCTACTACGCGCACTGGGTCGCCGCGCTCGAGGCCGTCATGGCCGCGTCCGGCCTGCTCGAGGACGCAGCGCTGGAGGTGCGGACGCAGGACGTCCTCGCGGTCCCGGCGAACCGGGACCACCACGAGGCGCACCTCGAGCCGATCGCCGTGGACCCGGCGAGCTGATGGCGGCCCGGCGCACGTCGCCGGCGCAGGCGAGACGGCGGGCCCGGTACGTCGCGGGCCCGTCCCTCGACCTCCGCCTCACCCTCGACGCCGCCGGCGCGGAGCAGATGCTCGTCAACCTCCGCTCCGACGGGGAGCTGCCCCTGGTCCAGCGCCTGCTCGAGGTGTTCGACGGTGCCGTCGCCGTCAGCCTCTGCCGGGTCGAGCGCGAGCGGCGCACGCCGCTCGCGGTCGCCCTCGCCGAGCAGCGCCCCGTCACCTGGCTCGGTGCCGACCTGCTGGAGATCGCTGCAGCCGACCGGGCTGCGGCGGCCTGACCGGCGGCTGCGGCGGACCGGGGCGTGATCCCGGTTCGCCGCAGCACCCCCGCGCAGATTAGGGTCCCCTAACATGCGCACCCGGATCGCCTCCCGCCTCGTCCCGGACCCGGAGGTCGCGCCCCCCGCCGTCGACGACGCGCGCCCGGCGACGGGCGGGCAGCTCCTGCGCCGCACCCTCCGGCGCCACCGCGGTCGGCTCACCGCGGCGTTCGCCCTCATCGCGACCTGGCAGGTCTGCGAGGCGACCGTCCCGGTCGCGATCGGCATCATCATCGACCGCGCGGTGGCGACCGGCGACCTGGTCGCGCTCGGCTGGTCGGCGCTCGGCCTGGCGGCGCTGTTCGCGGTGCTCAGCTACAGCTACCGGTACGGCGCGCGGGTCTCCGGCTACGCGATGCAGGTCGAGAACCACCGCATGCGCACCGAGATCACCGACCACGTGCTGTCGCCCGCCGGCGCGCGCACCGGCGCCATGCCCGGCGAGGTGCTCTCGCTCGCCACCTCCGACGCCGAGGTCAGCACCCTCGTCGTCCACCAGGTCGCCCAGGCGTGCGCGGGCATCGCCGGCCTCACCGTCGCCGTCGGTGTGCTGTTCTGGACGGACCCGCTGCTGGGCGTCGTCGTCGCGGTCGGCACGCCGCTGGTCCTGCTGGGCTCGCAGGCCGTGGCCCCGCTGCTGAGCCGCCGCACCGCCGCCACCCAGGAGCGGATCGCCCGCGCGTCGGGCCTGGCGGCGGACCTGGTGTCGGGCCTGCGTCCCCTGCAGGGCGTGGGCGCCCAGGGCACGGCGCTGCGCCGCTACCGGGCGGCGAGCCGCGAGGCAGCCGGCGCCGGCGTGGCCAGCGCCCGCGCCGAGGGCCTCATGCTCGGCGTCACCGCCGGCGCCTCGATGCTCTTCCTCGCCGTCGTCGCGCTGCTCGCCGGCCTGCGCGCGGTCAACGGCGACCTCACCGTCGGCGAGCTCATCGCCGTCGTCGGCCTCACCCAGTTCCTCGCGGAGCCCCTCCTGATGTGCGCCGAGCTCGTCTCCACCCTCGCGGCGTCACGCGGCAGCGCGGGGCGGATCGCGTCGTTCCTCGCCACGCCGCCCCTCGAGCGCCACGGCGACCGGCCGGCACCGTCCGACGCGCCCCTCGTCGTCCGCGACGTGGTGGCCGGACCGCTGCAGGGGCTCGACCTCGTCGTACGCCCCGGGTGCCTCGTCGCCCTCGTCGTCGACGACCCGGCGGCCGCCGGCACCCTGCTGGCCCTGCTCCGGGCGGAGGACGTGCCGGCGGCCGGCCGGGTGGGCCTCGGGGACGTGGACCTCGCCGAGCTGGCGCTCGCCGAGCGCCACCGCACGCTGCTCGTCGCCGCCCATCGGGTGGACCTCTTCGAGGGCACGCTGGCCTCGAACGTGGACCCCGCGGGAACGCTGCCCCGCGCGCGGCGCGACGAGGTGCTCGGCGCGTCGGCCGCGGACGACGTCGTCGCCCTCTCCCCCGAGGGTCTCGACGCGCACGTCGCGGCCCACGGGTCGACGCTGTCGGGCGGGCAGCAGCAACGGGTCGCCCTGGCCCGTGCGCTGGCCGCGGACCCACCGGTGCTCGTGCTCGACGAGCCCACCACCGCGGTCGACGCCGTCACCGAGCAGCGCATCGCCGGCGGCCTGCGCGCCCTCCGGCAGGGGCGGGCCACCCTGGTGCTCACCTCCAGCCCCGCCCTGCTCGCGGTGGCCGACGAGGTCGTCCACGTCGTGGCCGGGCGCGTCGCCCGCACGGGCACCCACGCCGCGCTGCTCGAGCACGCGGCGTACCGCGAGGCGGTGCTCCGATGACGCGGGAGACCGGGGGCGAGACGGTGGAGATCGCGCGCGACGCGGACGCCGAGGCCGGGCGCACGCTGCTGCCCGTCGCCACGCCGCGGGAGGCCGCGCGCAAGGCGTGGGCGGCCTTCGACGGGCACCGGGCGCCGCTCGCGGTCGCCGGCGTCATGTTCGCGCTGTCCGGTCTCGCCGGCCTCGTGGCCCCGATCGTGTTCGGACGGATCGTCGACGCCGTCGCCGACGGCTCGGGGAGCGCGACGGGGCTCGTCTGGTGGGGGGCCGGCGCGATCGCCGTCGCCGCGCTCGTCGAGCTCGTCGCCGCCTGGGCCAGCGTGACCTTCCTCGCCCGGGCCGGCGAGCCCGCCCTCGCGCGGCTGCGCGAGGAGGTCGTCGAGGTCGCCCTCGGCCTCGACCACGAGGTCGTCGAGAAGGCCGGCGAGGGCGACCTCCTCTCCCGCGCCGGCGACGACGTGCGGGTGCTGGCCGACTCCCTGACCAAGGTGGTCCCCCTGCTGGTCCGCTCGGTGGTCGCGATCGCCTTCACGGGAGTCGGGTTCTTCGCGCTCGACTGGCGCCTGGGCGTGGCGGGCCTGGCGACGCTGCCGTTCTACGCGCTGGGGCTGCGCTGGTACCTGCCGCGCTCCGGCCCCTACTACCGCGCCGAGCGGGCGGCGATGGGCGCCCGCGCCGAGGCCCTCCTCACCGCCGTGCACGGCAGCGCGACGCTCCGTGCGCAGGGTCTGGCCCCGGCACACTCCGAGCGCGTCGGCCACGCCTCGTGGCGCTCCGCCGCCATCGGGCTCAGCGTGTGGAACCTGCTCACCCGGTTCGGCCAGCGCACCAACCGCGCCGAGCTGATCGGGCTCCTCCTCGTGCTCGGCACCGGCTTCTTCCTCGTGCGCGGCGACCTCGGCCCCGCGGTCACCGTCGGCGCCGTCACGACCGCCGCGCTGTTCTTCCACCGCCTCTTCAACCCCATCGGGGCGGTGCTCATGATCTTCGACGAGGTGCAGTCGGCGGGCGCGTCGATGACGCGCGTCACCGGCGTCGCGCAGCTGCGCACCGACGCCGCCGCACCGGTGGCACCGCTGGCCGCCCCGGCGCCGCTGGTCATCGACTCCGTCGGGCACGCGTACGACGCGGGGCGGCCCGTCCTCGCCGACGTCAGCCTGGTGCTCGAGCCCGGCGAGCGGGTCGCGGTGGTGGGCGCCAGCGGCGCAGGCAAGTCGACGCTCGGTCAGATCGTCGCCGGCCGCATCGCGCCCACCACGGGCCGCGTGCGCCTCGGCGACGTGCCGGTCGCCGTCCACGGCGTCGCGGCGCGGCCCCCCGTCGTCATCGTGACGCAGGAGGTGCACGTCTTCGCGGGCACCGTGCGCGACAACCTCACGCTGGCGGACCCCGACGCGTCCGACGAGCGCCTGTGGGAGGTGCTCGAGCACCTCGGCTCCGCCGGCTGGGTGCGCGCGCTGGGCGGACTCGACGTCGTCGTGGGCGAGGGCGCCACGGCGCTCACGCCCGCGCAGGCGCAGCACCTCGCGCTCGCCCGCGTCGAGCTCGCCGACCCCCCGGTCGTGGTGCTCGACGAGGCCACCGCCGAGGCCGGCTCCTCGGGAGCCCGCGACCTGGAGCGGGCGGCGGCGCGGGTGGTCGAGCGGCGTACCGCCCTCACCATCGCCCACCGCCTCACCCAGGCGGAGGCGGCGGACCGGGTGGTCGTCATGGACGCCGGGCGCGTCGTGGAGGTCGGCACGCCGGCCGAGCTGGTCGCGTCGGGCGGGCACTACGCGCGGTTGTCGGCGGCCTGGCACGCCTGAGCCCGCGCCTGCTCGCCCGCGCCGGCCAGGGGCCTCACCACCCGGCGTGCATAGTGAACAGGTGGCTGCGACCAGCGATTCCACCGGCGCCCAGCGCCGAACCCTGACCGTGCTCGTGACCGGTGCGTCCGGCTTCATCGGGCACCGGCTCGTGCCTGCGCTCGTCGCGGAGGGCCACGACGTCCGGGCGATGACCCGGCACCCGGAGAAGTACGACGGCAAGGGCACCCCCGTGTTCGGCGACGTCGCGGACCCCGGTTCGCTGGCGGAGCCCCTGACGGGCGTCGACGTGGCCTACTACCTCGTGCACTCCCTCGACGACGACGACTTCGAGGAGAAGGACGCGGCAGCCGCCCGCGCGTTCGGGCAGGCCGCGGCGGCCCTCGGTGTCCGCCAGATCGTCTACCTGGGCGGCCTCGGCTCCGACGACGAGGAGCTCTCGCCCCACCTGCGCTCGCGCCGCGAGGTCGAGCACCTGCTCGCCGAGAGCGGCGTGCCCGTCACCACCCTGCGGGCCGCGATCGTGGTCGGCCACGGCGGCATCTCCTGGGAGATCACCCGCCAGCTCGTCGACAAGCTCCCCGCGATGGTGGCGCCGCGCTGGGTCAAGACCCGCACGCAGCCGATCGCGGTGGACGACGTGGTGCGCTACCTCGCCGGCGTCGCCGACCGCGAGGAGGCCCTCGACCGCGCCTTCGAGATCGGTGGGCCCGACCGGCTCGACTACCTCGGGATGCTGCGCGAGGCCGCCAAGATCATCAAGGGCCACGCGCCCCCGATCGTGCCCGTCCCGGTGCTCTCGCCCCGGCTGTCGTCGCGGTGGCTGGCCCTCGTCACGACCGTCGACGCCACCACCGGACGCAACCTCGTCGACTCGATGGGCGTCGAGGTCGTCGTCACCGACCACTCGATCCGCGACATCGTGCCGGGCGAGCCGCTGACCTACGCGGAGGCCGTCCGCCGCGCCCTGGCCGAGAAAGAGGCCGAGGAGGCGGAGGGGAAGGCAGGGGCCGAGCACTGAGTCCCGCACCTCCGGCGCCCCCGCCCCGGGGCGTCGACACCCGGCAGCGCGTCGTCACGATCGGAACCGTGGCGGCGGGGGCGGTCGTCCTCGCCCTCATGCTGCGGTTCGACCCCGGCTCCGTCGGCTTCTACACCTGCACCGTGGCGCTCGCGGCGGTGTGGGCCGCCGGCGCGTTCCTCGCCGGCCCCGTGCACCTCGGCCGCACCGGACGCGCGCCGGGCCGCCGCCCCCTGCTCGTGCCGTTCTCGATCGGGCTCGGGCTCATCGCCCTGTTCGTCGCCGGCGGACTGGTCGTGCGCGAGGTCCCGTTCCTCGAACCGCTGGACCAGGCCGTGCGCCACGTCGTGGCCTTCACCGGGGACGGCGTCGCCCCGGGCCTCGTCGTCGTCACCGCCGTCGCGGGCATCTGCGAGGAGCTGTTCTTCCGCGGCGCGCTCTACGACGCGGTCCACCGCCACCCCGTGCTCGTCACCGCAGCGGTGTACGTCGTCGCGACCGCCGCCACCGGCAACATCATGCTGGCCTTCGCGGCGGCCCTGCTGGGCGTCGTGACCGGGCTGCAGCGACGCGCCACCGGCGGCGTGCTCGCCGGGTGCATCACCCACGTGACGTGGTCGGTGGGGATGCTCTTCATCCTGCCGATGCTCTTTCCCTCGACCTGAGCCCGGGTGGAGCGCCGCACCGCTCACCCGCCGACGGCGGCCTGCAGCTCCTCGTTCGTCGCGATCTCGTCCGCGGCGGGAGCGCTCAGGTCGAGCGGCTCGTTCTGCTCCGAGAACGTGTACGTCGCACCCGACGACCCCTGCGCCACCTCGGCCTCGAGGATGTAGGGCTCGCCCGTCGTCGCCACCCGCAACGTCGCGTTGCCGGCGCCGTTGGTGAGCGTGACCGCCGGGCGGCCGTCGACCTCGACCTCGTCGCTGACGAGCCAGCCGTCCTCCTCGAAGGCGTCGGCGTCGTAGGTGTCGCCGAGCAGCGCCTCGAGCCCCTGGCGGCAGAGGACGCCGAGCGA
Organism: Nocardioides zeae; assembly: GCF_010686755.1. Taxonomy (GTDB): domain Bacteria; phylum Actinomycetota; class Actinomycetes; order Propionibacteriales; family Nocardioidaceae; genus Nocardioides; species Nocardioides zeae. The sequence goes on from NZ_JAAGXA010000003.1 coordinate 225,097, forward strand.
GGTGGCGTCCGCCGACTCCGTGCCGTCGATCCACCGGTCGCCGACGGCCTCCTGGAGCGCGGCGATCTGGGCGGCCTGGCCCTCTCCCTCGCCCTGGCCCTCGCCCTCGGCGGGGGCGCCGGCGTACGCCGCCCAGTACTCCGGACCGGGCCGGAAGAAGAACTGGTCGTCCACGGCGAGCACCTCGCCGAACGCCCCGTCCGTCCCCACCGAGCCCGAGCAGTCGCCCTCGACGTCGAGCCGGAGGTCGAACGGGGGAAGCTGGGCGTCGGTGGGCTGGAGGACGACGCGCACCGAGGTGAGGTCCCGCATGGCGGCGTCGATCCGCTCGCCGATCTCGCCGATGGGGTCGTCCTCGATGTCGTTGCGCTCCGCGCCCGCGGCGCTGGCGTCGTCGTCCTGCCGGGACTCCGAGAGCACCGCGAGCCCTCCGACGACCGCGACCAGCGCGAGGGCGACCCCGCCGCCGACCACCGCCGGACGCGAGAAGCGGCGGGGCTTCTCCACGCCGCGCTTCACCAGCAGCGTCGGCTCCTCGGCCGGGGTGCGGTCCGGGGTGCCGTCCGGGCTGCCGTCGGGGGTGTCCTTCGACTGCTCCGCGGCCACCTCGTCAGCGGGCTGCTCGTCGCGCTCCTGGTCGGGCTCGTCGGCCACCGTCTCGCTCCGATCGACGTCGTTCGTGCGGCGCACCACCGCGGCGCGCCGTCGGCGAACGCTACCGGTCGCCCCTGAGAGCGGTCAGCAGGCCGGCCGCCCGGTCGGGGCGCACGTCGGCGCGGTGGGCCTCAGCCCAGACCGACCTCGGCCGCCGGCACCACCCCGCGGGCGGCCGGGTCCGGGACGACGACCTCCTCGTCGTACGCCAGCTCGTCGACGGTCGCCGGCGAGCCGCCGGCCGGCGTGACGACCTGCACGAAGCGGTGCTCGCCGGTGGCGGCGACGAGGAGCGAGACGGTGCCGGCCTCGCCGGTGCGCTCGAGGCCGAGCACGGGGCGGTCGTCGACCTGCTCGAGACCGGTGACCTCGGTGGTCGCGTCCTCGCCGCCGAGCAGCCGGCCGTCGCGGGCGTCGTCGACGGCCTGGCACACGAGGGCGACGTCGGCGATGCCCGAGGTGGGGTCGAGGAGCACCCAGCGGTCGGCGACGGCCGCCGCGATGCCGTCGGCCTGGTCGGCCGTGAACCCGACCTCCTCGAGGAAGGCGGCGTCGAACGCGCCGTAGACGTCCGCGCTGTCGCCGATGCCGGAGACCATGCCCGTGGGGCGGAGCACCTCGGCCGTGCCGGACCCGGCGGTGAGCGTCGCGAGGCAGGCGCCCGCCTCACCCACGGCCACCTGGGCGTCGACGGAGAGGCCGAGGTGCGTCGCGCGCACCCGCGCCCGCACGGTGGACACCTCCGACATGTCCTGGAGCACCGCGGCCTCGATCGACGAGGTCGGCAGACCCGCGAAGCGCTCGGCGGCCGCGGGGCCGTCGTCCGCCCCGGCACCGGGCTCCGGCGGGGTGCCCGAGCCGGAGGGCGCCGGCGCGTCGCCGTCGTCGGCACCGCTGCAGGCCGCGAGGGCCGGGAGCGCCAGGAGCGGGACGGCGGCGAGCGCCGCGAGCCGGCGACGGGTCATCGCAGGACCTGCTCCTCGACCCACTCCGGCACGATCTGGCCGGCCCTGCCGTGCCTGGCCTCGTGGAACATCGAGCGGCCCTCCGAGGGCACCAGGTTGAGCTCGAGGGTGTGCGCCCCGTAGGCCCGCGCCACCTGCACGAAGCCGGCCGCCGGGTAGACCGCCCCCGACGTGCCGATCGAGACGAACAGGTCGGCCTCCGCGAGGGCGTCCTCGATCTCCGGCATCCGGTAGGGGATCTCGCCGAACCAGACGACGTCGGGCCGCAGCTCGCAGGTGCCGCACGCCGGGCACGGCGGCAGGTCGGACAGCTCCCCGAGCCACTCGCTCCGCCGGCCGCAGGACCGGCACAGCGCCTTCTTCAGCTCGCCGTGCATGTGGATGAGGCGCTGCGAGCCCGCCCGCTCGTGGAGGTCGTCGATGTTCTGGGTGACGAGGAGGAAGTCGTCGCCGAGGTGCTCCTCGAGCCGGGCCAGGGCCGCGTGGGCCGGGTTCGGCTCCACCAGGTCGAGCGCAGCGCGCCGGGCGTCGTAGAACGCCTGCACCACCCCGGGCTGCATCTCGTAGGCCTCGGGCGTCGCCACGTCCTCGACGCGGTGGCCCTCCCAGAGGCCGTCCGAGTCACGGAACGTCGGCACGCCCGACTCGGCGGAGATGCCCGCCCCCGTCAGCACCACGATGCGCATGGCCGACATTCTGCACGCCCGTGCGCCAGGTCACGGTGGGGGCCGTCACACGTGGACGGTCGGGCTGTGCCGCCCGGACAGTCCGCCCGCCCCGTGTAACGCGGTGTCCGGGCTACTCCGCACGTGCTCTACCACCGCATGAGTAGCACGGACACCGCGTTACATGACGGGAGGGGCGTTCGCAGCAGGGCTCGGGCCGGCTCGGGCCGGCTCGGGCCAGCTCGGGCCGGCTCGGGCTCGGCCGGGCTCAGCTCGGGCGCGCGATCGAGACCGCGAGCGCGACGAGGTGGCCCATGCGGGCCAGCTCGGACTCGAGGAACTCGGGGCCACCGCGACGACCGACCACCACCTGCTCCGCACGGCCGCCGCCGGTCGGGGCGAGCGGGACGGCGCACAGCACGTTCACGTCGTCGTCCGGCTGCTCGACGCGGCTCACGCGATCGACGGCGAACCAGCCGACCGTGCCCGGTGCCGCGCCGGTGGCGTGGAGGATCTTGGTGCTGTCGTGCCCGCCGGGGGCGTCCACGCGGCGTACCCGCGCCGCCCAGTCTGCCCGGAACGTCACCGGCAGGAGGTCGACGAGACGGTCCAGGGCCTCGGCGGGGTGGGCCGTCAGCTCCTCGACGGCCTCGAGGTCGAGGAAGAGGTTGCCGCCCGCGGCGTACCGGCTGATCCACACCACCCGCACCCCGTCGAGACGGTTGCAGGCCGAGACGATGGAGTCGGGCATCGCGCCGGGGGCCATCTCGAGGAGCACGTCGTCGACCGCGGTGCCGTCGGGGCGGTGCTCGACGATCTCGATCGCCTCGATGTCGGCGCCGGCCTCACCGATCGCGGAGGCCACCCGGCCCAGCGATCCCGGCACGTCGGGCAGCTCGACCCGCAGGAGGAAGGGCATGGCGCAGGTCCCTCCTCGGGCCTCGGGTGTCGTACGTTCCGGGGCCACGATAGTCGCTCGACCACCGCCGGACGCTCGGGTGCCCACGTGCCGTCCGGCACGCCGCGCACCGGGCTGGCATGATGCTTGCAGTCCCACCCCGCCGGATCGGAGGACCATGTCCCGTCGCGCCCTCGTCGCGCTGCTCGCCGTGGGCGCGCTCGTGACCGGCTGCTCCGACGACGTGGCGACCGAGCCCGACCGGCCCCACGAGCTCGCCCCCTCGCAGCCGCCCGTCGACGCGACCGCCGTCACGGTCGACGGCTACCCGGCCGTGGTCGACCCCTCGGTGCTCGAGGACGTGCCCGCCGCCTCGACGGTCACCGTCACCGAGCAGCAGGGCGAGGTGCACGTGACCTGGCCGCGGCTCGGCATCGCCGCCCTGGACGCCGAGCTCGACCGCCTCGGGGCCGACGAGGTGACCGCGTTCCGCCCCGTCGTCGCCACGGACCCCGACGGTTCCGAGCTCAACGCCACCTGGAGCTTCGTCGGGTCCTCCGGCGACGTGGTCGGCGTGCTCACCGACACCTTCCGCCTCGCCGAGGGCCGCTCGGCGGAGACGTGGCAGACGACCTGGTACGACGCGGCGACCGGCACCGTCGTCCCCAACGACGCACTCGTGGACGACCCCGCGGCGCTCGCCGACGACGTCACCGAGGCCCTCGAGGGACAGCCGGCGGTCGACGCCGACCTGCTCGCGGCAGCCCTCGCCACCGGCGTGCCCGTGCTCGGGTTCACCGAGAACGGGGAGCTGTTCGTCGGCTTCGACGAGGGCCAGATCTCCCCCGCCCACACCGGCCGGGTCAGCGTCGTGCTCACGCTCGACCAGACCGACGACCTGCTCTCCGACCTCGGCGAGGTCGCCCAGGCGTCGCTGGTGGATCCCGCGCTGCCCCCGGGGGCCGTCGAGCCCGAGCCCGAGGAGACCGGCGGGACGGACGGGGCGAGCAGCGAGCCCGCCACCTCCACTCCCCCGGTCGACACCGGTGACGTCGACTGCGCCGTCCAGCAGTGCGTCGCGCTCACCTTCGACGACGGGCCCGGCGTGGGCACGCCCGCGCTCCTCGACGCGCTCGGCACGCTCGACGCGCCGGCCACGTTCTTCGTGCTGGGGCAGCAGGTCGCGACGTACCCCGGCGTCACCTCCGCCATCGCCGCCGCCGGCCACGAGCTGGGCGTCCACACGTGGGACCACCGCAACCTCACCCGCCTCCCGCTGCCCGAGGTCGACCGCGAGCTGGCCCGCACCGTCGCCGTGGTCGAGGACGCCGTGGACCAGACGCCCACGTTGTTCCGGCCGCCGTACGGCGCGACCGACGACCGGGTCCGCACCCGTGCCGACGCAGCGGGGCTCACCGAGGTGCTGCCGACCGTCGACCCCGACACGCTCGCTGACCTCGAGCCCGCAGCCCTCGCCGCGCAGGTGGTCGCCGACGCCGAGGCCGGCGGGATCATCGTGCTCCCCGACACCACGACCACCAGCGCCGCCACGGTCACCGCCATCGTGACCGGCCTCCGCCAGCGGGGCTTCACGCTCGTCACCGCCAGCCGACTCCTCGAGAGCACCGACGGCTCGGAGGGCTCGAACGGCTCGGACGACACCGAGAGCACCGACTGACCTGCTCGGTCAGTCGGCCGCGCGGAGCCGCTCGCGGAGGCCGCTGGCGCGCTGGACGTGGCGCCCCACGGCGGCCGTGACCGCTTCCTCGGACCCCACGAGGCACACGGAGCGCTGCGCGCGGGTGACCGCCGTGTAGAGCAGCTCCCGCGTCAGCAACCGCGACTCCGGGCCGGGCAGCAGCACCGTGACGCGCTCCGCCTGGCTGCCCTGCGCCTTGTGGATCGTCAGGGCGTGCATGGTCTCGACGTCGCCGACCCGGCTCAGCGCCAGCTCCCGGGGACGGCCCGGCGTGGCGAAGACAGCACGGAACGCACCGTCCGGTGCCCGCACCACGACGCCGGTGTCACCGTTGGCCAGGCCGAGGCCCGGGTCGTTGCGGCTGACGAGGAGGGGACGGCCCGCGTAGGAGCCCCCCGGCACCACCCCGGGGTCCTCCTCCGCCAGCCACGTCTCCACGCGACGGTTCTGGGCGGCCACCCCGGCGGGGCCGGACCGGTGCGCGCACAGCAACCGGTGCTCGGCCAGCAGCGCGAGCGCCGCCGCGGCATCCCCCGCGAGCGCGGCGGCCCGCACCGCACGGGCCGTCGGCAGCACGAGCGGTCGCAGCGCCTCGTCGAGGGCCCCCTCCGTCGCTGGCTCCGCCATCGCGACGAACCCGACGGGTGCCGTGGGATCGACCGGGGCCCCGGGCCGGCGCCGTACGTCGCGGAGCAGCCCCAGGACGCGCTCCGCGGCAGCGGGCTCGCCGGTCGCGGGCCCGGTGCCGCGCTCGACGTCGGCGTCGCGCAGGGCGGCGGCCAGGGCGCCGATGGACGCCCCGAAGCGGTGGGAGGTGCGCAACCGGACGACCGGGCTCTCGCGTCCGGTCGCGTCGCCGAAGCCCGCCACCAGGTCCGCGAGCACCGCTCCGGCCTCCACCGAGGCCAGCTGGTCGGGGTCGCCGACCAGCAGCAGCCGGGCGTCGGGCCGCACCGCCTCGAGCAGCCGGGCGGTGAGGGTCAGCGACAGCATCGAGGCCTCGTCCACCACCACGACGTCGTGGGGCAGGCGGTTGCCGCGGTGGTGCCGGAAGCGGACGGAGGAGTCCGGCCGCGCGCCGAGGAGCCGGTGGAGCGTCGTCGCGGGCGCGCCCTGCACCAGCCGGGCGACGCGCTCGGAGTCGGCGGCCGCGAAGCGCTGCGCCGACTCCGCCACGGCCTCCGTGAGGCGTGCAGCGGCCTTGCCCGTCGGCGCGGCCAGCGCTACCCGGGGCGCGCGGCCACGGGGATCGTGCTCCGCCTGCTCGGCCAGGAGCGCGAGCAGCCCCGCGACCGCGGTCGTCTTCCCGGTGCCCGGACCTCCGGTCAGCACCGTGGTGCGGCGCGTCAGCGCGTGGCGGGCCGCGGTGCGCTGCTCCTCGTCCTCCGGCGCGGGGAACACGCGCGTCACGCCGTGCTCCAGCACCCCCAGGTCGACGGCGGGCGCCGGCTGCCGTTCGCGGACCCGCAGGTCGTCGGCGACCTGGCGCTCCTCCCGCAGGTAGCGGTCGAGGTGCACCAGGGACCCGCCGCGGTGGAGCACGCCCGTCGCCACCAGCGCGCTGTCGTCGATCGCGGCGCACCACGTGTCGTGGTCGGGCCAGTCCCAACCGTCCGGCGCCGCGGTGGACACGGTGACGGTGTCGAGGTCGAGGCACACCGAGCCGCTGCGGACCGACCGCACGCAGAGGGCCAGGGCCAGCAGGGCCAGGTCGTCCTCGGCGCCGCGCCCGTCGGCCAGCACCGCCAGGCCGGTGACGCGCGTCGCCACCTGCACGTCGGCCGCCGTGAGCACCCCGGCGTGGTTGAACGCACGGAGCACCCCCTCCGGAGCCGCCGCGGCGATCCGGTGGTCGTGGGGCCCGTCGGGCTCGAAGAGCTCGCTCACCGGTCGTCACCCCCGTCCAGCAGGGCACTGACCGCCTCGACCAGCGGGACGGGCGGGACCCAGGCGAAGACACCGCACGGCTGCCCGTCGACGACGGGGGTGCGCGGACCGCACATGCCGCGCAGGTAGAGGTAGAGGACGCCCCCCAGGTGGGTCGCCGGGTCGTAGTCACGCAGGCGCCACCGCAGGAACCGGTGGGCCACCACCGCGTAGAGCAGGGCCTGGAGCGGGTAGTCGCTGCCCGCCATGGCCGCCTCCATCGCCTCCGGTCGGTAGGTCGAGGCCCGGAGCGGAGGCGCGTCGTCGCCGTGCGGGCCCAGCCAGTTCGTCTTGTAGTCGACCACCACGTAGCGGTCCACCTCGTTCCCGTGCCGGTCGACGCCCGCCCCGCGGAGCCGGAGGAGCACGTCCACCGACCCGCCCAGGTAGCCCCGCAGCGGCTGCTCCGCCAGCGCCGGGTCGGCGTCGAGCACCGCGGCGTAGCTCCGCACGGGGTCCCCCTCGGGGAGGTGCGCCCGCAGGACCGGCGCGAGGTCGCCCAGCACGATCGAGGAGCCTCCCGCGCCCCGGGCGAGGTCGCCCCCGGACAGGGGGAGCTCGAAGTCCAGCTCGCGCAGCGAGTCCGCCGGGGCGACGGCCGCGAGGGTGCGCCCCCCGGCCAGCGGACCGAGCGGTGACGTGGCCACCGCGAGGAGGGCCCGCACCAGGGCCTCCTCGTCGAGGTCGGGCACCGGCCACCACGTGCGCTGCTCGGCCACCAGCACGGCGATCCGCTCCGCGGCGTCCGGGGCCGTGAGGTCGGCGTGCTCGAGCACGGCGTGCACCAACGAGCCGAAGGTCGCGCCGACCGGGAGGTCCGCCATCGGGGAGACCAGGTCGCCGGGAACCTCCGGCGGGTCGTCGTCCGGCGGCCTCGCCGTGTCGGGCTCGTCGTCGCGCGGCACGACCTCGGGCTCGCTGGTGGGAGGCAGCACCGGCTCGTGCCCGCCGCTTACCGACCCGGCGCCACCGGCCGCCAACGCCGAGTACGACGTGCGCCGCCAGCCGAGGTCGACGTCGCGGTCGAACGAGCGCACCGCGAGCACGGGCGGTGCCGTCTCGGGCGGTCGCGCCGGTGTCGGGGCGGGCAGCGCGTGCTCCAGCACGGGCCCCCCGGCGGCCTCGAGCGCGGCCAGCCGGGCCCAGGCGTCGTCGTCGCTCGGCAGGGGCACGGTCAGCGGCACCGTGGGCACCCCGCGGGTGCGGCCGAACAGCACCCGGTGCAGCGGGGAGCCGGCCGTGTTGTTCGTCGGCGCCCACCAGGCGACCACCTGGGACTGCGCGCGGGTCGCCGCGACGTACAGCAGCCGCAGCGACTCCCCCGCATCCTCCGCCTGGTGCTCCTCGCAGCTGCGCCGCCAGTGCGGCCCCGACTCCCCGCCGACGTCGATCGCGCGGCGTCGGTGCCCCCGCTCGTCGGGGGGCAGGTGGAACAGGGGGACGGTGGGCTCGGAGACGTAGCGGTCGCACAGCCAGGGCAGGTAGACCACCGGGTACTGCAGGCCCTTGCTCCCGTGGATCGTCACGAGCTGCACGGCCGCCAGGTCGCTGTCGAGCCGACGCGTGCGCTCGTCGACCCCGTCGCCCGCGCCCTCCCGCATCTCGTGCTCGAGCCAGGCCACGAGGCCCGACGGACCGAGCGCCTCGCCCCGCGCACGGTCGCCGGCGCCCCGGGCCTCGCCGCGGGAGGCCGCGTGGAGGGCCTCCGCGAGGTGTCGCAGGTCGGTCAGGTGGCGTTCGCCCTCGACACGGGCGAGCACGCGCGCCGCCAGGCCCCCGCGCTGGGCCGCCTCGAACACGGCCGCCACGCCCCGGCGGGCGAGCAGCACCGACCAGCGGCGCAGTGCGTCGGCGGTGCGGTCGGTCGCACGGTCGCCCTCCGCGGCGAGCGAGGCCGGGGTGTCGGGGAAGAACGAGGTGAGCGCGGCCGCCCGCACGAGCAGCGAGCGGTGGGGCGCGTCGACGGCGCTCAGCAGCGTGCGCCACTCCTCCGCGGCGGGGGTCGCGAAGACGCTGCCGCCGCCCGCGAAGACCGCGCGCACACCGACCTCGGCGAGGGCGTCGCGCACGGCTCCGAGCTGGCGCCGGGTGTGGGCGAGCACCGCCACGTCGCCCGCCTGCAGCCGTCGCCCGTCCCACTGCGCCTCGGAGGCGAGCAGCGCCGCGATGTCGCGCGCGCAGTCGGTGTCGACGTGGGGCCGCACCTGGTCCATGCGCAGGCCGCGCCCCTGGCGCGTCACCCGGCTCACGTCGGTGCGCCGCACCACCCGCAGCCGGAAGGGCGCGTCCGACGGCGCGCCGCCCAGTCGCGCGACCGTGTGGTGGGCGCTCACGGGACGCACGACGATGCGGTCGTCGCCCAGCGCCGTGCCCTCGAGCAACCGGTTCGTCGCATCCACGAGCGCGCGGTCGGACCGCCAGTTCGTCGCGAGCGTCTGGTGGGTGGACGCGGTCGCGGCCGCCTCCAGGTACGTCGCGACGTCACCCCCGCGGAAGGCGTAGATCGCCTGCTTGGGGTCGCCGATCAGCACCATCGTGGCGTGGCCCGAGAACGCCCGGTCGAAGACCTGCCACTGCACCGGGTCGGTGTCCTGGAACTCGTCGACCAGCACGACGCGCCAGCGCTGCCGCATCCGGGTGCGCGCAGCAGCGTCCGGGTCCTCCAGGGCGGTGGCGAGCTGGCTGAGCAGGTCGTCGTACCCCAACAGGCCGGCCTGGCGCTTGCGACGCTCGACCTCCGCCCGGACGGCACGCGCGAACCGCACCCGCCGCAGGGCGGGCGTGCCCTCCGCCGGGTGCTCCGGGACCAGCGCTGCCTGCGGGTCGCCGACCGCGACCGCGCCCAGGCGACGGGCCTCCGCGACCGAGAAGACGGGCGCCTCCTCGTCGACGAAGCCCCGCAGGTAGAGGTCGTCGACCACCTCGTCGCGCACGTCTCCGACGTCCTCCACCAGGCGGGCCGACGGGTCGGTGTCACCCGCGACCCCCAGGCTGCGCAGCACCTGCTGGCAGAACTGGTGGATCGTGGCGATGGTGGCACCGTCGAAGTGGGCGAGCGCGGTGCTGACCCGGGCGTGCCGCGCCCGCAGGGTCTCCCGGTCGCCGGTGCACAGCAGGGCGACCACCTCGTCCACGTCCGGGGCCTCCGTCGCGGACCGGGGCCCGGCCGGCCCGGCCGGCCCCTCGTCACCCGTCGTGGTGGCGTCCTCGGCGCCTCCCCCGGCCTCGGGTCGCGCGAGCGTCGTCGCCAGCGCGGACGCCACGTCGACCAGCTGGCCCCGCACCCGCTGGCGCAGCTCCTGGCTCGCGGCCCGCCCGAACGTGACGACGAGCAGCTCGTCGAGACGGGCGTGGCCCTCCGCGACGTACCGCGCGACCAGCGCCCCGATCGTCCAGGTCTTGCCGGTGCCCGCGCTGGCCTCGAGCAGTGTCGTGCCCTGCGGCAGCGGACCCAGCACGTCGAACGGCGCGAGCTCCGGCGTCGGCGCGGTCCCCGCGCTCACAGCGGCCCCATCCGCTCGCCGCCGGTGACCAGCGGACCCCACACCCGCCAGGCGAGCTGCCCGATCCGGGTGCGGAAGCCCGCGCCCTCGGTGGTCGGGACCCACAGCTCGTCGTCGCGCGGCGGCCCGAGCAGCACCTCCACGCCGGAGGCGTCGCCGAAGACCAACGTGTGCTCCGGATCCTCCTGCTCGCCCGGCACGGCAGCCCGGTCGCGCGACGTCTCCCACTCGCGCCGCGCCACCACCTCCAGCTCGACGTCGTCGCCGGCCCGCTGCCGGCGCATGGCCTCGGCCACCGCGCAGGTCGTGCGGACCGGCATGGGCAGCGGTTCGGCCAGCCCGCGGTCCCGGAGGTCGACGAGGGCGCGGAGGTGGTCGAGCGCCCGGTGGTCGAGCGGGCCCGCCAGGGAGCGTTGCGGCCCGGACCGACCGCTGCGACCGACCGTGTGGGCCGTGAAGGACGCGTCGGGATGGCCCGCCGACAGGGCGAGCAGCCGCACCCACGCCCCGATGCGGTGCCGCGCCCGCACGCCGGAGAACCCGACCGACACCAGACGGTTGCCGTGCACACCGCCGACGGTGCCGACCAGCCGCCGGCCGTCACCCAGGTCGACGTCCACGTCGAGCGTGCGGGCGTCGCCGGACCTCAGGTCGACGGTGTCGACGTACAGGGCCCGCACGTCCCGCTCGGCGCTCGCGAGGGTGCGGGCGCCCAGCGCCCGGGGCGGCAGGTGTCCCCGGCGCCGTTCGGCCTCCCGGGCCAGCTCCGGGTGGACGCCGCCCAGCACGTCCGCCAGGAGGCGCGCACCGACGCCCCACCGGTCGAGCGCGTCGAGCTCCAGCGGCAGCGCGTCCTCGACCTCGTCGGCGTCGAACCGGCTGCCGACCCCGAGCCCCGTGCGCAGGAACTCCCGCACGGGCCGCTCGACGAACCGCACGAGGTCCTCCAGCGCGACCTCCGTGTCGCGGGCGCGGTGCAGCGGCGCGTCGACGAAGGGACCGCGGGGGGCGCGCTCGCGCACGACCGCGCGCGCACCGGCGAGGGCGGTCGGGTCGAAGCTGAAGGGCGGTGCCCCGGGCGGCACGAGACCGTCCCCCGTGCGCGTCCCCGACGCCAGGTTGGCCGGGTGGAACGGCTGCAACGGGTGCCGCACCACCACGGGTCGCTCGACCGGAGCGGTGGCCCGCACCGCGGTCAGCAGCTCGCCCACCGGCACCGACGGCGGTCGCACCCCGCCGGTGTGCTCGGTCGCCCCGGTGTAGGTCACCACCAGCCGCTCGCCCGTCGCCATGACGGCGTCGAGGAGCAGCTGCCGGTCCTCCGCGCGGGGATCGCGCTCGCCGAGGAGCGGCCGCCGGGCGAGGACGTCGTCGCCGTCGTCGATGCCGGCCCGCGGGAACACGCCGTCGTCGAGACCGAGCAGGCAGACCACCCGGTGCGGGACCGAGCGCATCGGCACGAGCGTGGCGACGGTCAGGGTGCCCGTGCGGAAGCTCGTGCGCGTGGGGCGGCCGGACCAGCGGCGGGACAGCAGCGCACGGACGTCCGGCAGCACCAGGGGCGGCGACGCGGTGTCGTCGTCGGGGGCGAGGCGCGCCAGCTCGCGCTCGACCTCGGCCTGCATCCAGGCGTCGGCCGGGGCGACGGCGGCGAGCGACGCCACTCCCTCCGCGAGCACCGTCGCCCACCGGTCGGCCGGAGCCGGGCCGTGGAGGGCGTCGAGGGTGTGCTGCAACCGGTCGACCAGCTCGGCGATCCGCCCGGCCAGGTCGATCGCGCCGCTGCCCACGTCGTCGAGCGGCAGGGCGTGGGCCAACCAGTGCGGCTCGTCGCCGGAGAGCGCGACGCCGAGCAGGACCCGGTCGAGGCCCGCCCGCCAGGTGTTCTGGGCGATGCCGTCGAGGCCGAACCCCGCGCGGTGGGGCGCGTCGAGCCCCCAGCGCACGCCGGCGTCGGCCACCCAGCGCTGCAGCACCGTCAGGTCGTCGTCGGCCAGGCGGAAGCGGCGCCGCACCGCGGGGAGCGACGCCAGGTCGAGGACGTCGGATGCCGTGACCCGCCCACCCGCCAGCGCGACGAGGCGCTCGGCGAGGGCCAGCAGCGGGTTGGTGCTGCCGAGCGCACGGTCGGCGAGACGGACCCGCAACCGGTGGGCGGGGTGGCGCCCCTCCCGGGCCGCGGGCTCCTCGCCCTCGTCGAGGGCACCGGCGAGCCCGAAGCCCGCCTCGATCAGCGGCGCGTAGGTCTCGACGTCGGGGCACATGACCAGCACGTCCCGCGGCTCGAGCGTGGGATCGTCCGCCAACAGGCCGACGAGCACCTCCCGGAGCACCTCGACCTGGCGCGCGGGCCCGTGGCAGGCGTGCACCTGCACCGACGTGTCCACCGCCCGCGTGCGCGCGGCACGGTCGTGCTCGTCGGGGAGCCGGTCGGCACGCACGTCGGCCTGCAGGAGGCGGAGCAGCGAGGCGCCGGGACCGGGCTCGTCGAGGTCGTCGTGGGTCACCACCGCGATGCGGGGCAGCGCGGCGAGGCGCAGGCCCAGCTCCCGTGCGTCCCGACCCAGCGCGGCGAGCAGCGGGTGGTGGACGAGCACGTCGGTGTCGTGGTCGGCCCGCACGGGCGCCGCCGCTCCCCCGGGGGCGTGCGCGTCGAGCCTGCGTGCCACCTCCGTGGACGCGACCGGGAGCCACAGGTGCACGTCACGGTGCTCCCCCAGGGCGGCGAGGAGCTCGAGCTCGGCCGCGGGCAGGCGCGTGTGCCCGAACAGCGAGAGACGGCCGGGCAGGTCCAGCTCGCCGAGAGCGCCGGAGCGCAGGGCGGCGACGGTCTGCGCGTGCCGCACGTCGGGCGGCGGCGCGTCCACCTCGTCGAGCACCCGACGCCAGAGCTCGGCCTGCCAGTGCAGGTCGTCGGGCAGCCGCTCGCCCGCGCCGTCGAGAGCCCGTCCCTCCCGCCAGTCGGCCAGCAGGCGCGGACGCTGCGACGCGTAGGAACCGAAGAGCCCCGCGAGGCGACGCGCGACCGACCAGCGGCGCGAACGCCGGAGCTCGCCGAGCTCGGGCGGCTCACCGGGGGACAGCACCGCGCCGAGGTGCCGCGCCAGCGGGGCGCACCACGGCTCGTCGAGGTGGGCGTCGACGACCGCCAGGACCGGCCAGACGAGACGCGCCGGGTCCCACGGGTCCTCGCGGTCGCGATCGAGGAGGAGCGTCACCAACGAGTGCGGCTTCAGGAACCGCACGCCTGCGCACACGCCGTCGCCGCCCCGCGGCCCGGCCCCGAGCCGGTGGGAGAGCCGCTGGGCCAGCCAGCGCTCGATGCCCCGCTCCGGCACGACCACCAGCTCGTCGGCGAACGGGTCGTCCACCGGGTGCGCGAGCAGCTCGGCCAGCGCGTCGGCGAGGACGCCGGTGCTGGTCGCGCGGTGCACGGTGAGGGTCACGCGGGAGAGCCTGCCACGAGCGACCGACACTCCCGGACGGTCCTCCACAGGGACCCGCACGAGGTGCCACCGCCCGCCGCAGCGCGACTCCCGGAAATGGTCACCGACGACGGTCCGGACGCCGACTCACCTGTCGTTGCTGACCATTTCGTGGCCCCGCCGAGCCGGCCCGCCGAGCCGGCCCGCCGAGCCGGCCCGCCGCGCCGTACGACCCACCTCGACGCAGGACCTACCCCGCCAACGTGCCCGCGAGCCACCCGCGGGCGAAGCGCTGCCACTCCTCGCTCTGCCCCCGCCAGGCCGCCCACACCTCGCGCGGCGTCATCCCCGGCGTCAGCAGGGCCGCCTCGGAGGCGTCGGCGGTGACGAGCACGAGGCGGCCCGGCGCGTCGTACGGCACCCGGGAGCGGGCCCAGATCGCGAACCAGATCTGCTGCACGTGGTCACCGTCGGTGACGAGCTCGGTGCCGTCCTGCGACAGGCGCACCTGGAACGGCCGCTCGCCGGGCGCCTCGATCCGCACCCCGACGCGGCGCGACCGGGGGATCCGGCGACGCACGTCGACGGCGACCGCGTCCGGCCACCACAGCAGCGCGGCGTCGAGGAACTCGTCGGGCTCGAGGCGCAGCGCCCCGTCCGGCGAGTAGATGCACGCGGTCACGTCCACGACGACCAGTGTGACGGATGCCCGCGCCGCGGGCGCCGCTCAGTGGGGCAGCGGCGCGCCGTCCGCAGCAGGCCCCGACGCAGGCTCCTGCTCCGGGCGCCGCACGAACGTCACGACGACGAGGAGCAGCAGCGACACGCAGGCGCCGACGAGGAACGCCGACCGCACGCCGTCCGCCACCGCGACCTCGGTCGTCGCGCCACCCTCGGCCGACCGCGTGGAGACGATGGTCATGACGGTGACGAACAGCGCCGTACCGGCCGCCCCGGCCACCTGCTGGAAGGTGCCCAGCACCGCCGAGCCGTGCGCGTAGAGCGCCGGGCGCACCGACCCCAGGCCCACCGTCATCAGCGGCGTGAAGGTGACGGCGAGACCGATGCAGAGCACGACGTACGCCGCGAGCAACCACGCCACGGGGGTGTCGGCCCCGATGGTCGCGAGCATCCACAGGGCCGCGCTGATGAGGGCCGCACCGGGCAGGAGGAGCGGACGGGGTCCGCGGGCGTCGTACACCCGTCCGACGATCGGGCCGGCCACCCCCATGAGGATGCCGCCCGGCAGGGTCAGCAGGCCGGTCGCGGTCGGTCCCATGCCCAGCACGGTCTGGGCGTAGTAGGGCACGAGGATGAAGGTGCCCATCATCGCGGCCATCGCCACCAGCATCGCCGCCATCGCGACGGTGAACTGGCGCGAGGCGAAGACGCGGAGGTCGAGCAGCGCGCGGTCGGTGCGGGCGAGGAGCAGCTGGCGCCCGACGAACGCCGCCAGCGCCAGGACGCCCACGCCGAACGGCACCGCCGGGGACAGTCCGTGCGACCCCTCTGCGGCGTGCCCGAGGCTGACGAGGCCGTAGACCAGGCCGCCGAAGCCCAGCACCGCCAGCGGCACCGAGACGAGGTCCACGGGGGCGGCCAGCGGGGCGGCGACCGGCCGCACCAGGCGCAGCCCGAGCACGAGGGCGGCCACGGCGACCGGCACGACGAGGCCGAAGACCCAGCGCCAGCCGAGGTGCTCGAGCACGACGCCGGACAGCGTCGGCCCCAGGGCCGGCGCCACGGAGATGACGATCGAGATGTTGCCCATCATCACGCCGCGGCGGGACGGCGGCACGAGCGTCATGATCGTGGTCATCAGCAGCGGCAGCATGATCGCCGTGCCCGACGCCTGGACGACCCGCGCGGTGAGGAGCACGCCGAACCCGGGAGCCAGCGCGGCGAGCGTCGTGCCGGCGGTGAAGAGGCTCATCGCGACCCCGAAGAGCGTGCGGGTGCCGAGCCGCGAGATGAGGTAGCCCGTCAGCGGGATGACCACGCCCATGGTCAGCAGGAACGCCGTCGTGAGCCACTGGCCGACGCTCGGGTCGACCCCGAGCTCGGTCTGCAGCACCGGCAGGGCGACGCTCATGACGGTCTCGTTGAGGATCACCACGAAGGTGGCGACCAGGAGCACGCCGATGAGGACGACGTCGCGGCGCTCGAGCGCGGACCCCGCGGCGGGTCCCGTCGCGGGCAGCGCCTCGGCGCGGGTGTCGGTCATGAGCGGCGTCTCCTGGAGCGGGGGCGGGTGGTGCGACGGACGACGGGTCCGACCGGAGAGGCTCCCAGAACTCATCGTCGAGGAGCGAATCGTTTTCCACCGGGTCGCTATTCCGCCCGACGCGCCTTGAGGATTCCTTGAGGAACCGTTCCGCCGGGGCCCGAGATGCCGTAGGTTGCCGGACGACGACACCCTCCCCCTCCGGTCGTCAGGGCGCCACGCCTTCCCCCGGGCCCCAGAAAGTCGACGCCTCCCATGCTCCCCACGCCCCTCCTGCGCCTCTCCGTCACGACCACCGCCCTGGTGGCGCTCGTCGCCACCACGAGCGCGGCCGCGCCCGCGCAGCCCGCCGCCGACACCCGCAGCGACGTCCGCATCGACCTGGGTGACGTCGCGGTCCGGGACACCCTGCCGCCGACGTCCGTGACGACCTACGTCTGGCGGCCCGGTGACACCGGCGTCGCGTCGTGGCGCACCACGGCCACCGCCGACGGGCTGACCGAGCAGGTCGCCGCGCGCGCGCCGCTCGCCGCCCGACCCGTCGTGGGCGGCGAGGAGCTCGCGGTCGGCGACGCCGTGCCCGACACCTCCCCCGTCGTGGGCTTCGGCGGCGCGCTGACCGACTCCGCGGCGTACGTCATCGACACCTCGCCGCAGCGCGACGCGATCCTCGACGACCTGTTCGGCGCCGACGGCGCCTCGCTCGACGTGGTGCGCCTGGCGATGGGGGCGAGCGACTTCGTCGCGACACCGGGGCACGCGAGCTACGCGGACACGCCGGACCCCACGCTCGCGTCGTTCTCGATCGAGCGCGACCGGGCCCACGTGCTGCCGGTGCTGCGGGACGCGCTCGCGGTCGACCCCGACCTCGTCGTCGTCGCCGCGCCGTGGTCGGCGCCGGGGTGGATGAAGCGGTCGGGGAAGTACGTCGGGGACTGCTGGCAGCAGCAGAACCAGCTGCGCGACGACATGGTCGAGGTATACGCGCGCTACTACGTGCGCTTCCTCCAGGCGTACGCCGCGGAGGGCGTCGACGTCGCCCAGGTGTCGCTCGGCAACGAGCCGCAGCACTGCAACTCGACCTACCCCACGATGACCATGCCCGTCGCCACGCAGGCCCGGCTCGCGACCGTGCTGCGACCCGTGCTCGACGCCGCCGGGTTCGACGACGTCGCCATCCTCGGCTGGGACCACAACTACGTGGACGAGGGCACCGACCGCCCCACCGGCTACCCCGCCGCCCTTCTCGCCGCGGCCGGCGACGAGGTCGACGCGATCGGCTACCACTGCTACGAGTCCAACCGCCGCCGCGAGCCCGCCGCCCAGCAGACCACCGCGCGACCGGCGTGGATGACGGAGTGCACCGGCACCAGCCACTGGCGCGACACGCGGCAGAACCTCGTCAACGAGACCCACCTGGCCCTCCTCAACCCGCTCCGGTACGGCGCGGTCGCCTCCCTCTACTGGAACCTGGCGCTCGACACGGCCGGCGGGCCGCACCTCGGCGGGTGCGCGACCTGCCGGGGCATGGTCGAGGTGGGCGACGAGGGCTACACGGTGGGCCAGTCCGCGGCGTACTGGTCCCAGCTCTCCCGCTTCGTGCAGCCCGGTGCGGTGCTGCTGACCTCGACGCAGCGGTCGCCGGTGGAGACGGTGGCCTACGCCAACCCCGACGGCTCCCGCGTGCTCGTCGTGCTCAACGCGTCGTGGAGCACGCTCGACTGGGGCACACCGCCCGACGGACCGGCGGAGCCCGGGTCGCCCGGGTCGCCCGGGTCGCCCGGGGAGCCGGGTCGCGACCCGGCCTCCGTGCTGCTCGGGACGGTCCGGGAGCTCGTGCGGGGACTGCTCGGCCGCTGAGCGGTGCCGCCCGCCTATCCTTGGCTCCCGTGAGCGACGACGTGACCGAGACGGGGACGGCTACGGCGGGGGCGACGGCCGGCGAGGTTCCGCCCGAGCTGGCCGCCCTGCGCTCCAGCATCGACAACATCGACGCGGCCCTCGTGCACCTGCTCGCGGAGCGGTTCAAGTGCACGCAGCGCGTCGGGGTGCTCAAGGCCGAGCAGCAGCTCCCGGCCGCCGACCCGGCGCGCGAGGAACGGCAGATCACCCGGCTGCGCTCGCTCGCGACGTCGGCGGGCCTCGACCCGGTGTTCGCGGAGAAGTTCCTCAACTTCGTCATCGCCGAGGTCATCCACCACCACCAGCGCATCGCCGAGGGCGGCTGACGCAGGTACGCCCGGGTCGCCCGGGTCGCCCTGGTCGTCCGGGTCGTCCGGGTCGTCCGGGTCGTCCGGGTCGCCCGGGGTCGCCGGGGTCGCCGGGGTCGCCGGGGTCGCCGGGGTCGCCGGGGGAGAGAAAACGCGGACGCGGAGAAGAAGAATGCGCGCGGTCCCTCGGGCGGGGGATGAAAGTGCGCGGCGCCTGGCGGCGGGAGAAGGAAAACGCGGACGCGGAGGGCGCTCCACCGGCGTGTCGCCTGGTCCGATCCCGCACTCTTCTCGCGCGCTCCCGGGCCGATCCCGGACCCGTCCGCGTTTTCCTCACCCCGGCTCGACGGCCGCCCGGGCCGGTCCGCGTTTTTCTTTGCCCACGCTGCGGCCCCACGCTGCGGCCCCCCACTGCGGACCCCGCCCGCTGCAGGCCCCGCCCACTGCGGGGCCACCCCGCCCGGCGCCGCCGTCAGCCCCTCAGCCCGTCAGCCGTCAGTCCGTCAGCGCCTGCACGACGAAGTCGGCGAGCTCGGCGTAGGCCTCGGCGTCGCTCAGCTCGAGCCGCTCGAAGAGCCGTCCGCGCTGGATGTCGAACATCGTCGCCGCGACCATCTCCGCGACGAACCCCGCGTGCACCTGGCGCAGCTCGCCGGACGCGACGCCCTCGCTGACGAGCTGCCGGATGCGGTCGGCCGCGGCCTCGGTGTTGCGGCGGTAGACGGCGTCGGTGGCCGGGAAGGCGGCGATGTCCGCCAGGAACGCGACGGACAGCGACTGCAGGCGATCGGCCACGGCCCGCAGGTAGGTGTCGATCAGCGGGCCCGCTCCCTCCACGCCGTCGAGGCGCGCCTCGACGAGGTCGGTGGCACGGCGGAACGAGGCCCGGACGATCTCGACCGCGAGCTCCAGCTTCGAGCCCGCGAGGGAGTAGAGCGTCGTCTTCGAGCAGCCGAGCCGCACCGTGAGGTCGTCGAGCGTGAACCCGGCGAACCCCTCCGCCTCGCACAGGTCGACGAGGCGGTCGAGGAGCTGCTGCTGCCGCGCCGTACGTCGCGTGCGTGCCGCGGTCACCACCTGACGTCCACCTCCTCGACTCCTGCCTCACCCTAGCGATACCGAGAACGATACTGTAGAACTGATCTGAGTATCGTTCACCGAGGAGGACCCATGCCTGCCCGCCGCCTGCTGCCGGACCAGGAGTCCGCCGACCTCATCGCACTCGTCCGCGAGCTCGTCACCAAGGAGCTGGCGCCCCGCGCCGCGGAGGCCGAGGAGAAGGGCGAGTTCCCCCGCGAGGTGTTCCGCCTGCTCGGCCGGACGGGCGTGCTGGGGCTGCCGTACGCCGAGGAGGTGGGCGGCGGCGGGGTCTCCTACGAGGTCTACCTCCAGGTGCTCGAGGAGATCGGCCGCGTCTGGGCCAGCGTCGGCGTCGGCGTCTCCGTGCACGCGCTCTCGTGCTTCGGCCTCGCCACGCGGGGCACCGCGGAGCAGCAGCAGGAGTGGCTGCCCGACATGCTCGGGGGCGAGCTGCTCGGCGCCTACTGCCTCTCCGAGGCCCACGCCGGCTCCGACCCGGCCGCGATGCGCACGACGGCGCGGCGCGACGGTGACGAGTACGTGCTCAACGGCGCGAAGGCGTGGGTGACGCACGGCGGCGAGGCCGACTTCTACAAGATCATGGCCCGCACGTCGGACGACAAGAACGGCATCTCGTGCTTCCTCGTGCCGGCCGGCACGCCGGGCCTGGTCGCCGACAACCCCGAGCGCAAGATGGGCCTGATGGGCTCGACGACGGCCTCGATGCTGCTGACCGACGTGCGTGTGCCCGTCGAGCGCCGGCTCGGCGCGGAGGGCGACGGCCTCAAGATCGCGCTCGCGGGCCTCGACTCGGGCCGCCTCGGCATCGCCGCCGTCGCGACCGGTGTCGCCCAGGGCGCGCTCGACGCGGCGCTGGCCTACGCGCAGCAGCGGGAGGCGTTCGGCCGCCGCATCATCGACCACCAGGGCCTCGGCTTCGTGCTGGCCGACATGGAAGCGGCGGTGCAGTCCGCCCGCGCCGTGACGCTCCACGCCGCGCGGCTGCGCGACCAGGGCCTGCCGTTCTCGCGCGAGGCCTCCGTGGCGAAGCTCGTCGCCACCGACAACGCGATGAAGGTGACCACCGACGGCGTGCAGGTGCTCGGCGGCGTCGGCTACACCCGCGACTTCCCCCTCGAGCGCTACATGCGGGAGACCAAGGTCATGCAGATCTTCGAGGGCACCAACCAGATCCAGCGGATGGTCGTCGCGCGCTCGCTCGACGCCAAGCCCGACGCCTCGCTCCACGTCACCGCCTGAGCGGCACGCCGCTCGACCCCCGACCCACCGACCAGCCGACCGCCCGACCCCAGGAGAGACCACCCATGCAGCTCGTCGACACCGCCGCCATCGTCACCGGCGCCGCCTCCGGCCTCGGCGCCGCGACCGCTTCCGCGCTGGCCGCGCAGGGCGCGACCGTCGTCGGCCTCGACCTGCCCGCCTCGCTCGAGACCGCCCCGTCGGTCGAGGGCGTCACCTACGTGCCGACCGACGTGACCGACCCCGAGCAGGTCGCCGCGGCGGTCGCGACGGCCGCCGAGAACCCCGAGGGCGTCCCGCTGCGCACCGTCGTCAACTGCGCGGGCATCGGCCCGTCGGCGCGGATCCTCTCGCGCAAGGGCCCCCACGACCTCGGTCTCTACGCGAAGATCATCCAGGTCAACCTCATCGGCACCTTCAACGTGCTGACGCTGGCCGCCGAGCGGATCGCCCAGACCCCCGAGCTCGAGCACGGTGCCCGCGGCGTCGTCATCAACACCGCCTCGATCGCGGCGTTCGACGGCCAGGTCGGGCAGGCGGCGTACTCCTCCTCCAAGGGCGGCGTCGTCGGCCTCACCCTCCCGGCGGCGCGCGACCTGGCGCAGTACGGCATCCGGGTCAACGTCATCGCGCCGGGCATCGTCGAGACGCCGATGCTCGCCACCGTGTCGGAGGAGTTCCGCGCCGGGCTCGCCGCCGGCGTCCCGTTCCCGCAGCGCCTCGCGCGGCCGGACGAGTACGCCCAGCTCGCCCTCGCGATCATCGACCACGACTACCTGAACGGCGAGGTCATCCGCATGGACGGCGCGCTGCGCATGGCCCCGCGCTGACCCTCACCGCCCGCGCGGCGGCCCGGCACACCCGTCCGGGTCGCCGCCGACCCTTGACCGCTTTCACCTATTGTCTTTAGGTTTCATCCGACCCCGAACCCCAGGAGAACCCATGGCCGAGGCCTATCTCATCGACGTCGTCCGGCTCGCGTCCGGCAAGGGCAAGCCCGGCGGCGCGCTGTCCGGCACCCACCCCGCCGTGCTGCTGTCCCACGTGCTGAAGGCGCTCACCGAGCGCACGGGCGTGGACCCCGCCCGCGTCGAGGACGTCATCACCGGCTGCGTCCAGCAGGTCGGCGAGCAGGCCATGAACATCGGCCGCACGGCGCTGCTCGGCGCCGGGTTCCCCGACTCGGTGCCGGCCGTCAGCATCAACCGCCAGTGCGGCTCGAGCCAGCAGGCCGTGGACTTCGCCGCGCAGGCCGTGATGTCCGGCTTCGCCGACGTCGTGATCGCGTGCGGCGTGGAGTCGATGAGCCGCGTGCCGATGGGCGCCTCGACCCTCGGCCTCGACACCGACGGCCCCGAGGTCGCCGCGCGCTACCCCGAGGGCCTCGTCAACCAGGGCGTCTCCGCCGAGCTGGTGGCCCAGCGCTGGAAGCTCGAGCGCGACGAGCTCGACGCCTTCTCCGCCGAGTCCCACCGCCGGGCCGCCGCGGCCACGGAGTCCGGCTTCTTCGACGGCGAGGTCGTGCCGATCGACGTCACGCTGCCGGACGGCACCACGCTCACCCACCGCGTGGACGAGACCATCCGCGCCTCGACGAGCGCGGAGGGCCTCGCCGGCCTCCGGGCGTCGTTCCGCACCGACGAGCTCGCCGCCCGGTTCCCCGACCTGGCCTGGCAGATCACGCCCGGCAACTCCTCGCCCCTGACCGACGGCGCCTCCGCCGCGCTCGTCGTGAGCGAGCGGGTGCTGAGGGAGCTCGGCCTCACCCCGCGCGCCCGCTTCGTGGGCTTCGCCGTGACCGGCGACGACCCGGTGCTCATGCTGACCGCCCCGATCCCGGCCACCCAGAAGGTGCTCGCCCGCACGGGCCTCGGCATGGACGACCTCGACGCCTACGAGGTGAACGAGGCGTTCGCCCCGGTGCCGCTGGCGTGGGCACGCGAGCTCGGCGCCGACCCGGCGAAGCTCAACCCGAACGGCGGCGCCATCGCGCTGGGCCACGCGCTCGGCTCGTCGGGCACGCGCCTGCTCGGCACGCTCCTCGCCGACCTCGAGCAGACCGGCGGCCGCTACGGCCTGCAGACCATGTGCGAGGCGGCCGGCATGGCCAACGCCACCATCATCGAAAGGCTCTGACCCGTGGACCTCTCCTCCGGCTCCTCCACCGCCCTCGTCACCGGCGGCGCCTCCGGCCTCGGCCGGGCCACCGTCGAGGCCCTCCTCGAGGCCGGCGCCCGCGGTGCCGTCATCCTCGACCTGCCCTCCTCGGCCGGCGCCGACGTCGCGGCCGAGCTGTCGCAGCGCTTCGACCGCGACGTACGGTTCGCGGCCGCCGACGTGCGCGACGCCGACGCCGTGCAGCAGGCCGTCGACCTCGCCTCCGAGATCGGCGACCTCCGCGTCGCCGTGAGCTGCGCCGGCACCGGCGCCCCCGGCAAGACCGTGGGCCGGGGCAACGAGCCCCTGCCGCTGGAGTCGTTCCAGCGGATCATCGAGATCAACCTCGTGGGCACGTTCAACGTGATCCGCCTGGCCGCGGCCCGCATGGCCGCCCTCGAGCCGCTCCCCGGCGCGCTCGGCACCCCCGAGGAGCGCGGAGCGATCGTCAACACCGCCTCGGTGGCAGCCTTCGACGGCCAGATCGGGCAGGCGTCGTACTCCGCCTCCAAGGGCGGCATCGTCGGCATGACGCTGCCGATCGCGCGCGACCTCGCGAGCCTCGGCATCCGCGTCGTCACCATCGCCCCGGGCCTCTTCAACACGCCGCTCCTCGCGACGCTGCCCGAGGAGGCGAAGGCCTCCCTCGGCGCCCAGGTGCCGCACCCGAGCCGCCTCGGCGAGCCGAGCGAGTACGGCGCGCTGGTCGCCCACATCGCTGCCAACCCGATGCTCAACGGCGAGGTGATCCGCCTCGACGGCGCGATCCGCATGGCGCCGCGCTGAGCGCAGGACCGGGTCGTGGCCCCAGCGCACCGTTTTCCGACGCGCTGGGGCCACGAGCGCATTTACCGAACGTGATTCGGTTGACAGTTCGACCCACCGGCCCGCCGACCGGCCTAGACTCGAGCGGTGCCCCGCCCGAGCAAGCCCCTCATCAGCCGCCACTCGACGGTGCAGGCCGCGCTCGAGATCATCGACTCCGAGGGCCTGGAGGCGCTCAGCCTCCCCCGCCTCGCGCGCCACATGAACGTGAAGGCGCCGTCGCTCTACCACCACTTCTCCGACAAGTCGGAGATCCTCGCCGCGGTGGCCCGCGAGATCGTCGCGAAGACGGTGCAGCCGCGGAAGCCGACCGACGGCGACTGGCAGGGCTGGTTCGTCCAGCTGTCGCTCAACTTCCGCACGGCGGTCCTGCGGCACCGCCGGGCCGCCCCGATCCTGCTGGAGTTCCTGCCCCGCGAGCTGCTCACGACGTCGTACGAGGACGTCTGCACCTTCCTCATCGCGTGCGAGGTGCCGGTCTCGGTGCACGTGCTGCTGCTCGACGGCCTGGAGAAGCTGTCGCTCGGCTCGACCATCGCGGAGGCGATGCGACCCACCCAGCAGCGCCGTGTCGCCTTCCCCCACATCGACCCCGAGCGGCACCCGCACCTGCTGGCGGCGCAGGAGGCCAACGACCTGACGCCGCGGCAGGTGTTCGAGCAGACGGTGCGCAGCTACCTGGTGGGCATGGAGCGGCTCGTCCAGGTCGCCCGGCTGCAGCGCACCGCCTGACCCGTCGGCGTCACCAGGCGCTGTAGCCGCCGTCCACCGTCAGCGACGTCCCCGTCACGTACGACGAGGCCGGCGCCAGCAGGAACCGCACGGCCCCGTCGAGCTCGTGCTGCTCGCCGTACCGGCCCAGCATCGTGCGACCGACGACCGCGCTCGCGAGCTGCTCCCCGCCGGCGTCGGTCATCTCGGAGGCGAAGTAGCCGGGGCACAGGGCGTTGACCCGGATCCCCCGCCGCCCCGACCACTCGGCGGCGAGCGCGCGCGTCAGCCCCAGGACCCCCGACTTCGTGGCGGCGTACGCCGCGTGGGGGAAGCTGCGCGGGGCGAGGTGGCCGTGGACGCTGGCCACGTTGACGATGGCGCCGCCGTCGGCCATCCGGCGCGCGCACTCGGTGGCCGTCCAGAAGACGCCGTCGAGGTTGACCCCCACCACGTCCTGCCAGCCCTGCGGGGTCTCCTTCAGGGCCGGTACGGCGCCGCCCAGCCCCGCGTTGTTGACGAGCCCGTCGAGCCGACCGAAGGCGTCGACCGCCGCCTGGGCCACGCGCGCGCAGTCGTCGGGCCGCGCCACGTCGGCCGCCACGGTCGCGACCTCGACCCCGGCGTCCCGCAGCTCGGCGGCCACCGCCTCGAGCCGCTCGACGCGCCGCGCGGCCAGCACGAGGCGCGCGCCGGCACCCCCGAGGGACCGGGCGAAGCCCGTGCCCAGCCCGCTCGACGCCCCGGTCACGACGACGACCCGGCCGTCGAGACCGAACGGGTCCACGGGGGCGCTCACCCGCGGTCGGCGAGGAGGTCGCGCTGCACGATCTCCATCATGATCTCGTTGGTGCCGCCGTAGATCCGCTGGACGCGGGCGTCCACGAAGGCCCGGGCGACCGGGTACTCCATCATGTAGCCGTAGCCGCCGTGCAGCTGCACGCCGACGTCGATGACGTCGTGCTGCAGCTGGGTGCACCAGGCCTTCGCCTTGGCGGCGTCGACCGCCGTCAGGGTGCCGGCGTTGAGCTCGCGCACGCAGCGGTCGACGTAGGTCCGGGACACCTCGACGGCCGTCCGCAGCTCGGCGAGGCGGTGGGCCGGCACCTGGAAGTCCGCGATCCGCTTGCGGAAGGCCGTCCGCTCCTTCACGTAGTCGACCGTCCAGCCCAGGACGGCCTCCGCCGAGGCCTGCCCGGCGATCGCGATGCCGAGGCGCTCGAGCGGCAGGCTCTGCATCAGGTAGGCGAAGCCCCGGCCGATCTCGCCGAGCACGTTCTCGTCCGGCACGTGCACGCCGTCGAAGAACAGCTCGGCCGTGTCCTGCGCGTGCAGCCCCACCTTGTCGAGCTTGCGGCCGCGGCTGAAGCCCTCCGCCCCGTCCTCGACGACGAGGAGGCTGAACTCGTTGTCGCCGGTCCGTGCGAACACGATGACGAGGTCGGCCAGGATCCCCGACGTGATGAAGGTCTTCGACCCGTTGAGGACCCAGCCCCCGTCGACCCGCGTCGCGGTGGTCGCGATGCCGCGGAGGTCGCTGCCGGCGCCCGGCTCCGTCATGGCGATGGCGCCGATCGTCTCGCCCGTCACGAAGCCGGGCAGCCACCGCTTCGCCTGGTCGGCGTCGGCGTGGCGGAGCAGGTAGCTGAGGACGATGTCGTCGTTGGTGGAGAAGCCGGACTGGAGGGCGGAGGCCCCCACCCGGGCGATCTCGAGCTGCGTGATCATCCGGAACCGGTAGTCGGTGACCCCGGGGCCGCCGTGCTCCTCCGGGACGGCCTGCCCGAGCAGCCCCTGGCGCCCGGCCTCCCGCCACACGTCGCGGTCGATCAGCCGCTGCTCCGTCCACCGGTCGAGGTGCGGCACCACGTGCCGCTGGACGAACTCGGCGACGACCTTCCGGTACTCCTCGTGGTCCGCCTCGAACAGGTCGCTCTCCACGGTCGTGCTCCTCTCCTAGAAACTAATGTCTGTAGGTTAGAGCAGGCGTCGTCCGGGCACCAGGGGTCACCGAGCGTGCGATCGGTGGGAGGGGTCAGGCCTCGGCGACGAGCCGTTCCATGCCCGCGAGGAAGCTGCGGATCGTCTGCTCGAAGATGCCGCGTGCCTCGTGCTCGTTGGCGGCGACCGCGTCGGCGAGGTGCGGGTGCTGGTCGGGGTCCAGGTGCGCGAAGACCGAGCCGTCCGCCCCCACCTCCGGGCGCATCGCCTCCGCGATCGTCGCCCCGAGCGCCAGCTTCTCCATGCCGTCGAGGAAGGGCACGTGGAGGTGCGCCGGGACCCCGCACTCCGCGAGGTAGGCGCACGTCAGCTCGAAGTAGTCCGTGAGCAGGTCGCGCGGCAGGTGCTCGATGAGCAGCGGCGCCGCGCGGCGGTGCGGCATCACCACGGCCCGCAGGTTGAGCGCCAGCTGGGTGAACCACCCGATCCAGTCGTGGTCCGGCGGCGGGTCCGGCACCTCGATCGGCGCGACGATCTCCGCCGCGACCTCCTGCAGGATCGCCCGCTTGTCGGCGAAGTGGTGGTAGAGCGACGGCGCCTTCACGTTCAGCTCGCGCGCGAGGCGCGGCACGCTCAACGCGTCGAGCCCGTCCGCGTCGATGATGGCCAGCGCGGTCCGGACCGTCGCCTCCCGGCTGATCAACGGCTTGCTCGGTCGAGCCACCCCCACCCCTCTCCTCGCGCGCCCGCGGGCACGACGTCAGGCTACGTCCCGCGACAGCCTCAGCGAGCCGCCGGCCCGAGGTAGAGCGACTGGTGGGCGAGGTAGGGCTCCAGGCCCTCGGGGCCGAGCTCCCGGCCCAGCCCGGAGTCCTTCACGCCGCCGAACGGCGCGTTGACGTGCAGCTCGTAGTGGTTCACGCCGACCGTGCCCGACTCGATGCGCCGGGCCACCGCGAGCCCGTGCTCCTCGTCGGCGCTCCACACCGTGCCGCCGAGCCCGTACGGCGAGTCGTTCGCGATCGCCACCGCCTCCTCCTCGTCGCCGTAGGGGATGACCGCCAGGACCGGGCCGAAGATCTCCTCCTGGGCGATGACCGCGGCGTTGTCGACGTCGGCGAACACGGTGGGCTCCACGAACCAGCCGGGCCGGTCGGGGCGCCCCCCTCCCGTGGTGAGCCGCGCGCCCGACGCGCGCCCGGCCGCGACGTACTCCAGCACGCGCTCCTGCTGGGCGGCCGAGACGAGCGGGCCGACCTGGGTGGCGCGGTCGAGCGGGTCGCCCACGACGAGCGCGGCGACGGTGTCGGTGACGGCGGCGACGACCTCGTCGTACCGCGACCGCGGCGCGAGGATCCGCGTGCCGGCGTGGCACGTCTGCCCGTTGTTGGGCAGCGACACCTCGAGCAGCCGGGCGGCGACGAGGTCGAGGTCGGCGTCGGGCAGCACGAGCGAGACGGACTTGCCGCCCAGCTCGAGGGTCGCCGGCCGCAGCAGGCGCCCCGCGGTCGCACCGATCGCGCGCCCGGCCCCGGTCGACCCCGTGAACGCCACCTTGGCGACGTCGGGGTGCTCGACGAGCCGGGCTCCCGCCTCGCGGTCGCCCGGCACCACGTTGAGCACGCCGGGCGGGAGACCGGCCACCTGCGCGGCCCGCGCGAACGCGAAGGCGTCGAGCGCCGTCTCCGGCGGGGGCTTGAGCACGACCGTGCAGCCCGCAGCGAGCGCGGGCGCCAGCTTCATGATCGCGAGCGGCTGCGGGTAGTTCCAGGGCGTGATCGCCGCGACGACGCCGACGGGCACCCGGCGCACGAGGGTGCGCCCGCCGGTCGGGCTCCGGCGCTCCTCCTCGGCGACGAGCGCGGCCGCCAGACGGGCGTAGTAGAACCCGATGAAGGCCGGGGCCCGTCCGTTGACCACCCGGGACAGGGCGATCGGCATGCCGTTCTCGCGACTGACGAGCCGCGCGGTCGCGCGCCCCTCCGCCTCCAGCGCCCCGGCGAGGACCGCGACCGCGGCACCCCGCTGCTCGGCGGACCACGCGGCCCACGGACCCCGCAGGGCGGCGCGCGCGGCGGCGACCGCGGCGTCCACGTCGTCCGGGCCGGCGAGCGGGGTGCGCCCGAACGGGAGCCCGGTCGCCGCCTCGACGACCTCGGCACCTCCCCCGGTCGGTGCACGCCAGCCGCCGTCCACCCAGAGCCCCGGAGGGACCAGCAGGTCTTCCTCCGCCACGGTCGCGGTCGTGCTGGTCATGCGATCACCTCCGCCGTGCCGAACAGCACGGAACTCACCATCGGGGCCATCGGGCCACCGATGAACAGGGACGTGCGGACGTCGTCGACCTGGTTGGTCGACGTGCCGCGGATCTGGCGGACCGCCTCGACGGCGAGACCCATGCCGTTGACGAAGGAGCCCGCGATGTTGCCGCCGTTGGTGTTGACCGGCAGCCGTCCGCCCGGCGCGGTCAGCTGCTCCACCGTCATGACCTCACCTGCCGCCGGCCCCGGCGGCACGAGGCCGTGGTCGATGAGGGAGGCCACCGCCGGGCCGGAGAAGTTCTCGTAGACCTGCACGACGTCGACGTCGGCGGGACCGAGGCCCGCCGCCGCCCACAGCCGCGCGGCGACCCCGCCGCCGCGCGCCCCCGGGCCGAACCCGGCCGTCACGTAGGGCGTGTCGTTCTCCGTCGTCCCCGCGTAGCCGCCCGGCGCCCCCTGGGCCGCCGCGACGACGTACGCCGGGTCGGGCCGCAGCGCGCGCGCCCGCTCCGCCGGGACGACGACGAGCGCCACCGCACCGTCGTTCTCGCGGCTGCAGTCGAAGAGGTGGAACGGCTCCACGATCAGCCGGGAGGCCTCGTAGGTCTCCACGTCGAGCGGGCGCCCGTGCCCCACGGCACCCGGGGTGCGCTGCGCGTGCGCGTACGCCGCGAGCACCAGCGCCCGCATCGCCTCGGCCGGGACGCCGTCCACCTCGAGCATCCGCTGGGTGCGCAGCGCGCAGACCTGGGCGGGGGCGGCGACGCCGTGCGCGAGGTAGTGCTGGTCGAAGTGGTACTTCGCGTAGCCGAGCCGGCCGATGTCGGCCTGGGCCATCCCGCGGAAGACGACGACGCACTCCGCCTGCCCGGTCGCGACGGCCGCGGCCGCCTGCCCGATCGCCGCGGCGGCACCGCCGCCCCCGCCGCCCCACACCATCGACGACCACCGCAGCTCGTCGATGCCGAGCTCCGTCCCCAGCACGGGACCCGTGAGGTCGCCGCCCGCGTAGGACACGAAGCCGTCGACCTCCCGCGGCTCGACGCCCGCGTCGGCGCAGGCGTCCAGGACGGCCTCGAGGACCATCCGGCGCTCGCCGCCCGGCCCCTGGCCGCGGGGGTGGAAGTGGTCGGCGACCCCGACGACGGCGGCGGCGCCGCGGAGCCCGCTCACGCGGCCACGTCCTGCTGCGTGCCGACGGGCGCCCACCGCAGCAGCGGCCAGGCCGCCCCGGGCACGTCCTCGATGCGACCGACGACCTCCTCGCCGATCCGGAACCCGCGCGCCGGGTCCACCCCGGCCGCCGCGCGCCCCAGCACCCGCGACCCGCCGGCGCCGGGCAGCTCGACGAGCACGGTCGTGTACGGCACCGCGTCCGGCCCCAGCTCCACCAGGTAGGGGTGGTGCGTCCGGATCCAGCTGAACACCCGGCCGCGCGGCTCGACGTCCTCCCAGCGGACGTCGAACGACCGGCAGCCCGGGCACAGCAGTCGCGGGGTCCACCGCCAGGTCCGGCAGCGGCCGCACCGCTGGAGCAGCAGCCGCCCCTCCCGCAGGCCCTCCCAGTGGGGCCGGTCGAGCCCGTCGTCCGCGGGGCCGCAGGGCAGCTCCCCGGACACCTCGGTCACGGCAGCGGCACTCACTCCGTGGCCCCGGTCTCGACCTCGGCCTCCGGCTCGAAGTTCTCGAGGCCGTCGGCCCTCCAGACGCCGTCGATCCCCCGGGTCCACCACGACCGCAGCGCGATCGGCGCGGACCCGTCCACCGGCGTGTAGACGGCCTCCCCCACGCCGTGCACCGCGCCGGTCCGCTCGGCCAGACCGATCCGGCGGACCTCGGCGGCCACGGCGCCCCGGGGCGTGCGCACGCCCTCGAACACCCCGGGCACGACGCCGGGGGCCATGTCCGCGAGCACCGCCTCGAGGTCCCCGCGCTCCACCGCCTCGACGTGGGCCCGGTAGGTGCCCTCGAACGCGGCGAGCGCCTCGTCGGCTCCGTGGGTCGTCATGCGTCCAGCTCCTCAACCATGCGTCTAGCCTAATGTCTTTAGGTTATTCGGGGCAATGCCCCCGCCGCCCCGACACGCGCTCCCGGTCAGACGAGCGTGAACGAGCCGTCGGCCCGCACTCGCGCCCGGCTGCCCTCCGCGGCCGCCGTCACGAGGTGCGCCGCCAGGGCGGCGTCGTCGCTCGCGGCCAGCGTGCGGCCCCGGCGGTCGGGACCGTCGGGGTCGCGGGGGCCGTCGCGACCGTCGACCCGCAGGGCGGCGAGCACGCGCTCCGGGCGCAGGTCCCGGTCGTGCACGACCGTCCACGCCTCCAGCTCCGCGGGGCCGTCCCACGTCGCGACCACCGGCGTCGTGCCGACCGCGTCCACCGCCGCCTGCGTGGCCCGCGCCGAGGCGCGCCGGAAGCCGTCGCGGGGCGGCGCCGCGCCGTACACCCCGATGCTGTGCTTCGTGAGGTAGCCGCTGTTCGCGGTCACCAGGCCCGGTCGCTGCTCGGCGAGCACCCGCTCGTGCATCGTCGCCAGGGCGTGGGTCGTGTAGTTGTTCCACGGGCCGCCGGCGAAGGTGAGGCCGCCGGTCACCGTCAGCTCGCGCCCGGGGTCGTCCACGGGGAGACCGAGCTCCGCGGCCGCGACCTGCACGGCCGACGGGAAGCACGAGTAGAGGTCGACCGGTCCGAGGTCCGCGAGGGCGACCCCCGCGAGGTCGAGGGCCGCCGCGCCCGCCAGCCGGATCGCGGGCGAGCCCGCCAGCACCGGCCGGGCGGCGATGGCCGCCGTGTCGGACGCCTCCGCGCCCGCGAGCGGGAAGACCCACCGGTCCTCGGGCACCCCGAGCCGTCGCGCCGCGGCCACCGAGCACACCACGACCGCGGCCGCCTGCTCCACGGCGTTGTTGGAGCTGAGGAGCTTGGGGTACGGCGCGGCCACCATCCGGTTGCGGGGTCCGGGGGTGCCGATGGTCGCGGCGTCCGGGGCGTCCCGCACCCAGGCGTGCGGGTTGGTGGCGGCCACGGCGGCGAAGCGGGCCCAGAGGTCCGCGACGCGCCGGCCGTGCTCCTCGACCCCGCGACCGGCCGCGGCCCGCACCGCCTGCTCGACGAGGGGGTAGACGTGGACGGGGCGGTCGAGCCCGACGCGCACCTCCGTCTCGTGCCGCATCGGCACGTCGGGCCGGGTCTCGGTCGGGGCGGCGTCGTCCGGCTCCTGCTCCCACGCCGGGCGGCGGCCCTCGGCGCGCAGCGCGGTGCGGGTGCGCCACGCCTCCGCTCCGCCCACCACGACGACGTCGCAGCGTCCCGCCGCCACGTCCTCGCAGGCGTCGTTGACGAGTGCCTGGGGGTGGCTGCCGCCGTTGCCCGTGTAGACCGTGTGCCGCACCGACGTCCCGAGGGCGGCCGCGACGAGCGCGCCCGGGTCGCGGTAGCGCCACGACAGCAGCCCGACGACCCGCACCGAGTCGATCGCCCCGAGGAGGGCGGGCGCGCCGGCGGAGGCCGCCGCGCGCCGTACCGCCTCCGCGAGCATCTGCACCGGCGACCGCGTCTCGTCGCGCTCGTCGTCGCGCACCGTCCACTGGCCGCCGCCGACGAGCACGGGGGTCCGCGGGTCCAGGGCGCTCACTCCTCGCCCCGGGCGACGGCGAGCAGCGCGGGCACGTCCACGAGCTTCACCCGCGGCCGGCGCTCGGCCCGCCCGCTGCGCTTCTCGTGCTGGTCGATGGCGCGCCACCCGGCCAGCCCCACGTGCTCGGGCAGCAGGTCGGGGAGCGTCGCCGCGTCGGCGACGGGCGCGGGCAACCGCCCTGCGGCGAAGTCGTCGAGCAGCCGGCCGACGGTCTCCCGGGCGCACACCTTGTTCGTGCCGATCACGCCCGAGGCACCCCGCTTGATCCACCCCGTCACGTAGACCTGGGGCACCGCGGCGCCCCCGGTCGTCGCCAGGACGCGACCGCCGTCGTGCGGCACCACCCCCCGCACCTCGTCGAAGGGCAGGTCGGGCACCGGCCGGCCGTGGTAGCCGACCGCCCGCAGCACCAGCCCGCACGCGAGCTCCTCCACGTCGGCGGTGGGCCGGGCCACGACCCGCCCGTCCTGCTCGACCACCTCGTTGCGCACGAGCCGCACGCCCTCGACCCACCCGTCGCCCAGCACCGCGGTCGGCGACGCCGCGAAGCGCAGGGTGACGCGGCGGTCGTGGCGCGGGGTGCGGGTGCCCAGCTCGGCCAGCAGCTCCGTCTTGAGGTCCCCGGCGGTCCCGGGCGCGGCGGGGCCGCCCAGCTCGTCCGGGCGCACGACGAGGTCGACGCCGTCGCAGTCGGCCAGCCCCAGCAGCTCGGGCGTCGTGAACGCCGCCTGCGCCGGTCCGCGCCGCCCCACGACGACGACCTCGCGGATCCGGGAGGCGCGGAGCGCCGTGAGCGCGTGGTCGGCGATGTCCGTGCGCGCCAGCCGTGCCGGGTCGCTCGCGAGCACGCGGGCCACGTCGAGGGCCACGTTGCCGTTGCCCAGCACGACGGCCCGCTCCGCGGCGAGGTCGTAGGTGTGGTGGGCGTGGTCGGGGTGGCCGTTGTACCAGGCCACGAAGTCGGTGGCCGCGTGCGAGCCGGGCAGGTCCTCCCCGGGGATGCCGAGGCTGCGGTCGCTGGACGCCCCCACCGCGTAGACGACCGCGTGGTAGCGCTCCAGCAGCTGCGCGTGGGCGACGTCCCGTCCCACCTCCACGTTGAGGAGGAGCCGGAAGCCCTTGCGCCGCATCGTCTGGGCGAAGGCGCCGGCCGCGAGCTTGGTGTCCTGGTGGTCGGGCGCGACGCCGTACCGCACGAGCCCACCGGGCGTGGGCAGCCGCTCGAACATGTCGACCTCCACCGCGAGGCCCCGCTGGGACAGGAGCTCCTCCGCCGCGTACGACGCGGAGGGCCCCGACCCGATCACGGCGACCCGCAGCGGTCCGTCCGGGGCGCCCGTCCACGTGCGGACCGGCGGCCGTGGTGCCTCGTCGGGGTAGTCCGTGCGGCCCGGCGCGGCGAAGTAGCGGGCGTTGATCTCCTCGTAGCGGGCGAACTCCTCGGGGAGGTCGTGGTCCGCGGCGATCGCGCCCACCGGGCACGCGTCGACGCAGGCGCCGCAGTCGATGCAGCCGTCGGGGTCGATGTAGAGCATCTCCGCCGTGCCGTAGTCGGGCTCCTCAGGCGTCGGGTGGATGCAGTTGACCGGGCAGACGGCGACGCAGGCGGCGTCGTTGCAGCAGCTCTGGGTCACGACGTGGGTCACGGGGCCTCCTCCTCGGAGCCGGTGTCGGACTGGGGGTCGGTGCCGGGGTCGGTCGCGCCTGCCGCCGGCGGCAGGTTCGACGGCGGCGCCGTCGGGTCGTCGGGCTCGTAGCCCGCGGCGTACTCGACGTCACCGTCCTCGAGGAGGCCGCCCACGAAGTCCTGCCACACCGCGAGCTGTGCGCGGGCCGTGAGCGCCTCGACGAGCGTGTCCCGGACCTGCTCGAAGGCCAACGGCTCACCGGGGACCACCGCGGTCACCTGGCCGACGTTCCACCCGAAGGCCGACTCGACGGGGCCGAACAGCGCGCCGTCCTCGGCGCCGAAGGCCGCCACGGCGAAGGCCGGGTCGAGGTCGGCCGCCGCGTAGGTGCCGAGGTCGCCGCCGGACGCCGCGGTGCTGGCGTCCCGCGACACCTCGCGGGCCACGGCGGCGAAGTCCTCGCCCCCGGCGATGCGGTCGCGCACGGCCTCGGCCTGGTCGCGGGTCTCGACCACGATGTTGCGCAGGCTGCGCTGCTCCGCGGTACGCATCTCGTCCTCGCGGGCCGTGTACTCCGCCTGCGCCTCCTCCGCCGTCGCCGCCGGCACGTCGGCCACCACCTGCTCCATCAGGCGGTAGGTCGTCATCGTGCGCTCGATCTCGTCGCGGACGTCGTCCTCGGTGATGCCCTGCTCGGAGAGCCAGTCGACGAACAGCGAGCGGTCGCCGGCGAGCCGCTCGTCGACGATGCGGTCGAGCTCGTCGCCGACCTCCTTGTCGGAGACGTCGATGCCGCGGTCGGCGGCGGCGTCCGCGATCAGCTCCGCCGTCGCGTAGGCCTTCGCGGCGCCACGGCGCAGCTCCTCACGCGCACCGTCGTCCTCGGGGAGGTCCATCTGGTAGAGCGCCCGCAGCACCTCGATGCGCTCGTCGAGCGCCTCCTCGGTCACGACCTCCTCGCCGACGGCGAGCAGGGCGTCGTCGGGCAGGCCGCGGTCCCACGTCATGGCGGTGACGGTCACCGAGCCGACGACGAGGGCGCCGGCAGCGAGGAGCGCCGGCACGCGCTGGCGCTCCGGCGGCAGTGCGCGGCGGCGCAGGCGGGACACGAGGTCGGCGAGGGACGTCATCCGACGGGCTCCTTGTCGGTCGGGCGGGGGCGAACGGCGCGGGAGGTGCCCGGGCCGGGGCGGTCGCGGGTGGGGACGGCCGGGGCCGCCGCAGCTGGGGCCGGGTCGGGCCGCGGCCCGCCGCGGCGCAGCGCCGGCTCGACGGCCACGACGAGCGCGGCCGCCGCGAGGGAGGCGAGCACGCCGCCGGCCAGCGTGAGGCCGAAGGAACGGAGCACCGCCAGGTCGGACAGGGCCAGGCACGCGTAGCCGAGCGTGCCCGCCACCGCGGCGGCGAGGACGCTGCGCCGCAGGTGCCGCCACCCCGGCCGCCGCGCCTGGCGGAGCATGAGCACGAACTCCGCGGAGGTCACCGTCACCAGCGCGCCCACGGCCAGCGTCAACGGGTTGAGGGCGGAGCCGCTGACCGCGACCGCGGCGAACACCCAGCCGGTCGCCGTGGCCGACGTGGCCACCACGGCCAGGGCGCGGCGGCGGGACCGCGTGACGACCGCGACCGCGAGGCCGGCGCCGAGGATGCCGAGCGTCCCGACGAGGTAGCGCTGGGACGAGGCGGCCTCGAGCCCGCTGCTCGCGACCACCGGCAGCCCGGCGAGCTCGACCGTGTAGCCGGGTGGCGGCTCGGGGAGCGCCGCGCGGAGCTCGTCCACCAGCACCCGCTGGTCGTCGAGATCGTCGAGCACGACGCCGTACGTCGAGGCCGCGGTCGTCCGGTCGGTGCTGACGGCGGCGCTGAGCAGGTACGACGGGAGCAGCTCCGCCGCGGCGTCGACCTGGTCGAGCGTGGCGTCCTCGCCGAGGAACCCCAGCAGGCGGTCGACGGTGAGGAGCGGACGCAGGCGGTCGGCGTACCCGGTGGCGACGACGTCCTCGGCCTCCGTGCTCCAGCGCGCGGCCTCGGGGGTGAGCACGTCGTCCCCGCGGAGCACGACCGTGATCTCGCCGGAGAACCCGAGGACGTCCTCGGCCGCCTCGACGTCGGCGAGCTCGGGCAGGCCGGCGGCCAGCTCCTGGGGGCTCGTCTGCAGGGGCAGGGAGGGGAGCGCGGCCCAGCCCACGACGGCCAGCGCGGCCGCGGCGACGGCCCCGGCGAGCCGCGGGCCGCGGGCCGGGGGCGCGGGACGGGCGGCGGCGTCCTCGGTCCCGGCGTCCTCGGTCCCGGCGTCCTCGGTCCCGGCGGGCTCGGTCCCGGCGGGCTGCACCGCGCCGAGGACGCGGCGCAGCACGAGCGCCCACCCGGCGGTGACCACGATGCCGAGCGCGAGCGCCACCCCGAACTCCTGCACCAGCGGCAGCGGCGACACGACGAGCGAGGCGAACGCCACGACCGCGGCGGCGACCACGGCGAGCACCTGGCGACGGGCACCCGCCTGGCTGAGGTAGAGCGGGAAGTCGCTGCCGACGCCCAGGATGATCGGCAGGAAGGCGACGACGCCCAGGGACAGCGGGCGGTCCGCCCAGCCGAAGACGGCCACGGTCGTGGCGGTGCCCAGCAGGGCGCACGCGACCGGCCGGAGCCGGTCGCGACGACGGCGGGCCCACGGGACGAGCAGGAAGACCGCGCCGACCGCGACCAGCGCGAGGAGACCCAGGCGGGGCGCCTCGTCGGCGGCGGTCGCGGAGACGGCCGACGTCAGGGCCGGCACACCCGTGATGACGGGGTCGGAGGCGAGGCGGAGGCCGGTCGCGTCGGCCGCGGGGCCTGAGGGGCCTGAGGGGCCCGAGGGGTCGGGGGCGGCCGAGGTGGTCGTGGCCGTCTCGACCGCGTGCCGCACCTGGCGGGTCAGCTCCGCGTTCTCCGCCTGGTCGAGCCCCGCCCGGGGCTTGACGAGCAGGGTCGCCGACTTGGCGTCGGGCACGAGGAAGCGCCACATCGGCTTCGGCGTCCCGTCGTCGTCGAACAGCACGCCGCGGGCGAACGACGGGTTCCGCAGGGTGGGCAGTCCCACCCCCATGCCGTCGGCCAGCAGGGTGCCGTACCGCTCCTCGAGCGGCGCCACGGCCGCGTCGCCCGCGGCGACGGCCTCCGCGTCGGAGGCACCCGCGGCCCGCGCCTCCTCCTCGGCCACGTTGCGGGTGGCGTCGACGGCACCGCTGATCTGCACCAGCACGTCCTGGATCGCCTGGGCGGTCTGGTTGAGCACCGTGCCCGGCCCGTAGACCGCGGCGACGTCGTCCAGGCCGGCGAGGCGTCCCTCCAGCGCGACCAGCTGGTAGAGCTGCTCGGTGTCGGCGAGGAGGCCCGCCCCCTCGCCCCCGTCGAGCAGCACGACGAGGGGGTCCGCGCCGTACGCCTCGTCGCGCGCCTCGAGCTCCGCCGCCGCGTCGTCCCCGCGCGGGACGAACGAGGCGACGCTCGTGTCCACCTGGACCCGGCCCAGGCCCCACGCGACGGGGGCGAGGACCGCGAGCAGGACGAGCGCGGACAGGATGCGGCGGCGCATCACTCCTCCCGTTCCACCCGCGGGTACGTGCCCTGGTAGGGCTGCGGGTCCTCGGCGGCGCCGGGGGCGGGGTAGGGGTTGTTCCAGTGCAGCGGGTTGATCTCGAGGAGCCGCAGCGGGTTCCCGCGCACGGAGTACTCGCTGAAGATCGGCGAGAGCCGCACCGGTCGGACCCCGTTCTCGACCTGGCCGTCGAAGGACGAGCCGAAGTTGCCGAAGAACGTGCCGATGTCGGTGGCGTACGGCGAGAGGTAGTCCACCATCGGGTTCACGTCGCGCAGCAGGACGTCGACGTCGGGGGCGATCGCCGACAGGTTCGCGGCGAGCTCCGGCACCGGGGTGAGGGTCTCGTCGGCGCGTCCGAGCGCCGAGTCCATGAAGGGCAGGAGGGCCCGGAGCTGCTCGGTGACGGCGGGCAGGTCCTGGCTCGCGATGCCGAGGTCGGGCGCCGCCGCCGACAGGCTCGTCGCCACGGGCGACAGGTCCTCGCCGAGGCCCCCGAGGGTGCCGAGCGCGGTGTCGGCGGACGCCATCAGGCCGGGGAGCGCCCGCATGGTGGCCTCGAGGTCCTCGCGCTGCCCGGCCACCGTCTGGGTCACGGTCTGCGCGTCGCCGACGAGGGTCGTCAGGTCGGAGCGTCCGGTGTCGAGCGCGTCGAGGATCGTGGTCGCGTCGCTGACGAGCAGGCGCAGGTCCTCGCCCTGCGCGGCGACGGCGTCGACCGCGGTGTAGCCCTCACGGCCGAGGTCGCCGAGCCCGGCCATGACGGCGGACAGCTGCTCGGAGGTGCCGTCGGTGGAGGCCCCCAGCGAGGTGAGCGCGTCGGCCAGGCTGGCGCGCGTCTCGGGGTCGAACGTCGCGACGACCTCGTCGATGTCGACCGCGGGCACGACGGCGTCCGCCGCGAGGCGGGCGCCGTCGTCGAGCTCGGGGCCGTCACCGTCCTCGACGGCGACGAAGGACTGGCCGATCACCGACTTCACACCGACCCGCACCGTCACGCCCTCGTGGAGCGGCGCCACGTCCCGGTCGAGGTCGAGGGTGACGGTCGCGGACCCGCCCTCGATCTCCGTCGACGCGATCGTGCCGACCTTCACGCCGGCGATGCGGACCTCGCCGGCGGGCTGGAGGTTCTTCACGTCCGTGGTCGTGAAGCTGACCCGGTAGGTGTCGTCGTCCCACGGGAGCGTGCCTCCGGCGGAGGACCAGAACCGCAGGAAGCCCACGACGCAGATCCCCACGATCACCCCGACGACGACGAGGCCGCGGAGCCTCAGGCTGCGTGCTGCGTTCATCAGCGTCCCTCCTGCTCGATGCCCTCGTCGCCGAGGCCACCCGTCGGGTTGGTGAGGTCGACGGTCACGTTGGCGCGGCCGAGACCGCCGTTGGCGTCGTAGAGCGAGAAGGAGGACGACGTCTGGTAGACGAAGGCCGCCAGGTCGTCCATCCACGGCACGATCCGCTCGGTCGCCGACGGCAGGAACCGGGTGACCGAGGTGTCGAGCGACGTGGCGGCGGCGGCGAGCTGCGGGACGACGGGCCGGAGGTCCGCCACGACCGGGCCGGCCTTGTCGATCACCGGCGCGGCGCCGGCGACGAAGCGGCGGATCGCCGCCACGGTCCCGGTCAGCTCCCGCGTCGCCTGGGGCAGCGCCGCGGCGGCCGCCACCACGTCGTCGAGCGTGGGGTCGAGCGAGGCGGTGAGCGTCTGCACCGTCGTCATCGAGGAGCCGAGGCTCTCGGTGAAGCCGGGCAGCGACGCGAGGGAGGCCGCCAGCTCGGTGTCGCGGGCCGCCAGGGCCGCGAGGGTGTCGTCGAGCGAGGCGACGAGGGAGGCGAGCCGCTCGTCGTCCTCGCCGGCGGTCTCGGCGATCACCGCGAAGGAGCTCACGATGCTCGCCAGGTGCTCCCGCCGCTCGTCGAGCAGCTCGAGCACCGGCTGGAAGCTCGTCATCGCCCCGCGCGTGGCGTCGAGCCCGGGACCCAGGTCGACGGCCGCGTCCGTGAGGGCGACGTCGGCCTCCTCCAGGAGCGACGTCAGGGCGCTGCGGGTGCGGGAGTCGAGGTTGTCGAGCAGCTCGTTGGGCTGGATCGCCCGGTCGGTCTGCTGGACGGGGATGACCGCGCCCCGCTCGAGCGGGGCCGCCGGCGGGCCGCCCGGGTCGAGAGTCACGTACATGACGTTGAGCGGCGACTTGGTGCGGATGACGACGCGGGCGTTCTCGTAGACGGTCTGGTCGGGGTCGATCGACATGGTCACGCGGGCCGTGCCGGCCTCCGTCGGCTCCGCGTCGGTGATCCGCCCGACCTGCACGCCGGCGATCCGCACCTCCTGCAGCGACTCGGGCCGCACCGCGGGCGCCTTGTCGAAGTCGGCCGCGAAGGTGAAGCGCTCCTCCCACGGCTTCTCCCACGACTGCCCGGCGAGGATGTAGACGCCGCACGAGATGCCGAGCACGAGGCACACGAGCACCGCGGACAGGTCGCGCAGCAGGCCGGGCGTCGTGCGGATCCGCTCCACGGCGGTGGTGATCCTGGACATCACTCGACTCCTGCGATCCCGGGGACGAGGGCCGCGAGGGCCTCGTCGAGCGCCAGCGGCGCGACGGAGGACGGCCCGGCGCCGGCCTGGAAGTTGAGCAGGCTGCCCTGGGCGTCCTGCGTCATCGACGAGCGGTCGAGGTTGACCACCATGTAGGCGATCTCCTCGTAGAACCGGTTGTCGGCCTGGATCCCGCCACCGGAGTTGCGGTACTCGCCCTCGCCCCGCCAGGGCGACCCCAGCTTCGCCAGGATCGGCCCGTCGAGCCGGTCGAGCACGGGACCGCGGAGGTCGTCGACCACGCTCGTGAGGGTGGGTACGACGGGGGTCAGCCCCCCGACGAGCTCCCGTGCGTCCTGGAGGAGCGGGACGGCCTGCTCGAGCACCGGCTCCGCCTCGACGAGGGTCGGCTGGAGCACGTCGACCAGCGGCGGGAGGACGGCGAGCGTGGGGCGCAGCGCCGTCACCGTCGTGTCGACCCGCTGGAGCGTGGAGTCGAGCGCGGCGAGACCCGCGTCCGTCGCGTCGAGGGCGGCGGGCAGCGCCGCCACCGTCTGTGCGAGGGCCGTGCTCCCGTCCGCGAGGGTGCCCGACACCACCGCGAGGTTGTCGAGGGAGGAGCCCAGGGCCGCGTCCTCGGACCGGAGCGCCACGCCCACGCCGTGCAGGTCGGTCACGAGGCCCGCCAGCTGGCCCTCGCCCGGCGTGCCCTGGAGCGCCTCGAGCGTGCCGGCGGCCGGCGGGAGGACGTCCGGGGCCGTCCGCAGCACCTGCTTGAGGGGCTCGCCGCCCGCCTCGAGGCCGCCCTCGAGGTTGCCGACGAGGGACTGCGTGGCCGTGCGCGTGTCGCGCGGGAGGGCCTCGAGCACCCGGTCGAGCTCCACGGGCAGGCGGGTGCGGTCGGTGGGGATGGTGGCGCCGTCGTAGCTCCCGTCGCCGCCGCGCGCGAGCTCGACGGCGTACTCGCCGCCCAGCACGGTCAGCGGGACGATCCGGGCCGACGGCGACGAGCCGAGGGTGTCGACGGCGTCCTCGTCGACCTTCATCTCGACCCGTGCCGTGCCGTCGTCGGTGTGGTCCACCGCGGTGACGACGCCGACCTGCAGGCCGGCCAGCTTGACGCGGGTCTTGCCCGGCACCACCCGGTAGCTCTCGGCGAACTCGGCGGTGATCGTGTCACCGCTCCGCAGCGCGACCTTGATCTGGTTCTTCAGGCCCAGGCCGAGCAGGACGGCGGCCATCACGACGACGAACACCGTGCCCTTGCGGACGAGGCTGCGTCGACGCGGGGTCCGCGTGCGTGCGATCGAGGACATCTCGTGTGCTCCGTCTGTCGTCAGTCGTCGTAGCTGCGGCCCCAGGCCTGGCCGGCGCCCGGGTAGGCGTCGACGTCGGCCAGGGGGTCGGGCAGGCTCAGGGTGTGGAGGCCGGGGAAGCTCAGCTGCGCGCTGAAGTAGTGCTTGTCGGGCCCGTAGTTGCCGCTCAGCAGGTCGTGCAGGCTGAACAGGCGCCCCGCGTCGGGGACGTACGGCGCGAGCTCCGTGAGGAACGGGTCGGTCAGCGCGAGGGTGCGGCCCAGGCGGGTCACCACCGGCCGGAGGTCCGCCACCGCCGGCACGAGGGCCCGCACCGCGGGCTCCGCCTCGCGGGTGAACTGCTGCACGGTCTGCGCGACCGGCGGGGACTCCGTGAGGAAGCCGCGCAGGTCGGGCACCGCGGCCACGATCTCGTCGACCGAGGGACGCAGCGCCGCGGCCGCGTCCGCGACCTGGCCGATCGGCTCGTGCACCGCGGCCAGGCCCTCGCGGGCGGTGACCAGGGTCTCCGGCGCGCGCTGCAACGTCTCGTCGAGCGGCGCACCGCCGTCGACGGCCACCGCCTCGAGCGTCGTGGCCGCGCCGTCCAGGAGGCCCGCGAGCTGGTCCTCGCGCCCGACGAAGCTGGTCGCCAGCCGGTCGGCGGAGACGAGCAGGCCGTCGAGGTCCGTCGCCGGGTCGTTGAGCGCCGCGCCCAGCACCTGGGTGTCGGCGAGCAGGTCGGGGGCGACGGTCGTGACGTCCTGCAGGTCCTGGCCGTGGCCGAGGAGGCCGCCGCCGAGGTTCTGCACGCCGGTCGCCAGGCCGGCCCGGGACTCCTCCGGGAACGCGGCGAAGACGTCGTCGAGGCTGGTCGCGTCGACCGTCTGCTCGTCGGGGATCGCCCCGTCGAGGTCACCGGCGGCCTCCGTGCCCGGGTCGATCTCGACCAGCTTCTTGCCGAGCGCCGACTCGTTGCCGATGCGGGCGGTCGCGTCGGCGTGCAGCGCGTGCTCGCCGTCCAGCCGCATCGTCACGAGGGCGTCGCCCTCGACGTACTCGATGTCGGTGACGATGCCGACCCGCACCCCGTCCTGGGTGACCTTCTGCTGCTTCTTCAGCGTGCCGGCGTCGGCGAAGACCGCCTGCACCTCCGTGTAGGAGCGCGCCGGCAGCTCGCCGCCGGTCTGCACCGTCATCCCGACCCAGGCGATGGCACCGCCCACGGCGATGGTGACGACGCCGACGCCGAACTTGCGGACGTCGTCGCGGTGGAGGTTCCTCGTCATCGCTGTCCTCCCAGGAGCATGCCGAGCAGGTTGCGTTCCTGCGTCGCGTCGAGGCCGGTCGCGCCGCCGCTGCCGGGGTTGCTGGTGGTCCCGGACTGCTGCCGGCTCGCCGCCGGGGGCGTCGGCCCCGCCTGCGGCTGGAAGAGGCTGCCCAGGTTGCCGAGCAGCCCGCCGAGGACGTGGTCCGGGTCGTCCGTGTCGAGCTGGCCGAGGGTGCCCTCCACCAGCTCCCCCGACTGGTCGAGCACGGTGCCCGGGTCCGGCAGGGTCACCAGGTCGCCGTCGCCGGGCGTCTGCCCCCCCGCGAACGGGTCGGGCAGGTTGAGCTCCGGGAGGGCGTCCACCCCGAGCAGCGCGTTGAGCGAGGCGGGCGTCACGTGGAAGACGCCGCGGAAGTAGTGACCGTAGGCGTCGCGGCCGTTGGTGCTCAGCGCCCACTTGCGCACGAACTGCATGAGGTCGTCGAGGTGCGCGTCGAGGAGCACCTCGCCGACCGGCTCGAGCCCGGCGGCCGTGCCCTGCAGGTCCGCGCCCGACGCCCGGAGCTGCTCCGCGACCGGGGCGGCCTCGACGAGC
Source organism: Nocardioides zeae (assembly GCF_010686755.1). Taxonomy (GTDB): domain Bacteria; phylum Actinomycetota; class Actinomycetes; order Propionibacteriales; family Nocardioidaceae; genus Nocardioides; species Nocardioides zeae. Next base: position 268,038 of record NZ_JAAGXA010000003.1, read on the forward strand.
AGCCGGTCGGCCTCGGCGAAGACCTCGTCGAAGGAGTTGAAGGCCGGCGTCGCCTCGTCGGCGAACACGTCGATCTCGCCGGCGATGACGTCGAGGTCGTCGGTGACCGGCCGCAGCTCGTCGAGCACCGGCGTCAGCTGGGTCGACAGCTCGTCGAGGGCCACGAACGTCGCCTGCGCCTCCGCCAGCGTGCCCGGCAGCTCCGCGACGGTCGCCTCGATGCCCTGCTGGTTGGCCGCGAGCGTGCCGAGGGCGGTCTCCGTCGCCGCCAGCAGGCGGTCGAGGTCGGCGCCGCCGTCGCGGACGAGGGCCGCCGCGACCGGGTCCGCCGACTCCACCAGGCTGCCGAGCGCGGCGTTCTGCTCCCGCAGCACGTCGCCGAGCTCGTCGATCTCCCCCATGGCCGGCGCGAGCGCCGACAGCGCCTCCGCCACCTGCTCGCCGCTGCCGGTGAGACCGGTCCCGGCCTCCGCGACGAGGGCGGCGAGCGCCGCCGAGGTCGGGTCGTCGAAGGTGTCGAGCACGGCCTGCAGCGTCACCGCCGTCTCCGTCTGCTCGACCGGCACGACGTCGCCGTCGAGGTCCCCGGCGTCGGCCGAGCCGGGCACGAGGTCGACGTAGTTCTCGCCCAGCAGGTTGATCGGCTTGATGACCATGCGGGCGTCGCGGTGGACCGGCAGCACGCCGTCCTCCACGTCGAGCCCGACGCGGGCGACGCTGCCGTCGAGCTCGATCGAGGTGACCTCGCCGACCTTGACGCCGGAGGCGCGGACCTCGCTGCCGACCTCGAGCGGGCTGGCGTCGACGAAGACGCCGACCAGGTCGGTGCGGTCGGTGGCCGTGCCCCGCGCCAGGACGGCGACGACGAGGACCGCCACGAGGGCGACGGCGATCCCGGTCAGGACCGTGCGGGGGAGGTGGAGGGCCGCTCTCATGAGATGTCGTCTCCGTTCGCGTCCGTCCAGGACTGGCCGGCGATCGAGCCCGGTGCCGGTCGGGCGTCCTGGTAGGTGCCCGGCAGGGGGATGCCGGGGTTGCCGACGACGCTCGTCGTCGACGCGGTGATGAGGGCCCGGGCGTAGTTCCCGGTCGTGTTCTGGCTGCCGAAGATGCCGACCCAGTTGCTCAGCCAGCCGGCCAGCTCGGGGGTGTAGGGACGCAGGAAGGCGACCATCGGGTTCAGCTGGTCGAGGGCGCTCGAGGCCGTCGGCAGGGCGTCGTTGAGACCGTTCACCAGCGCGGGCGTGGCCGTGAGGAGCTCGTCGGCGTCGGCGAGGGTGGGCGTCAGGTCCTCGAGCACCGGACGCGCGTTCGCGAGCACGGGCCGCAGCGTCGCGGCGATCTCCGGCAGCGGGTCGGTCAGGGGACGGAGGTCCTGGAGCAGCTCGCGGGCCGCACCGATCGGCGCCACCGCCCCGTCGAGCGTCTGCTCGGCGGTCGCCAGGGTGCCGGGCAGCCGCTCGAGGGTGGCGCTCAGCGCCTGCTGCTGGCCGGCCAGCTCGCCGAGGGCGGTGCGCAGGTGCGTGACGCTGGCGGACAGCTCGTCGTCGCGGGAGGCGACCGTCTGCGCGACCCCGGACAGCTCGGTCACGAGCGCGCGGATCGCGGGCCCGTCCTCGCCGACGGCCCGCAGCACCTCGCCGAGGGCCTCGATCGTCGGACCGGCGGCGCGGATGGTCTCGTTGAGGTCCGCCTCGCTGCCGCTCAGGGCGTTGTCGAGCTGCACCACGAGGCCCTGGAGCGACCTTCGGGTGGGCTCGTCCAGCAGCGCGAGGAGGTCGTCGAGCTCGACCGCCTCCACGTTCTCGGTGACGAGGTGGCCCGACGGCATCGCGGCGTTCCCCGCCGCGCCGGGCAGGAGCTCGAGCACGCGGGCGCCCAGCACCGACTCCCAGGTGATGCGTGCCGACGTGCCCGACGGCAGGGGTGCGTGGTCGGGATCGACCGCGACCGTCACGACGGCCTGGCCGTCGCGGACGCCGACCTCCTCGACCGACCCGACCGTCTCGCCGTCGAGCAGCACCCGACCGCCCTCGAACGCCTGGTTGGCGCTGGGCATGACGAAGGTGAGGGTGTACGGCGTCGAGGTCGAGGCCCGGAGCACCGTGAAGGCCACCAGGAGCAGCGCCGCGACGAGGCCGAGCCGCACGACGGTGCTGGAGCGGGGCAGGGACAGCGCCATCGTCAGTCCATCCCCAGGGGGCCGTCGGCCGCGCCGGCGAGGAACTGGCGCACGAACGGGTCGCTCGACCCGAAGGCCTCGTCGGCGGCGCTGTGGTGCTGGATCTTGCCCTTCCAGAGCACCGCGACGTAGTCCGACAGCGTCCGCGCGCTCGGGATGTCGTGGGTGATGACGATGTAGGTGCCCCCGTGCTCGCGGTGGACCTCCGCGATGAGCTGGCACAGCAGCTTGGTGCGCACCGGGTCGAGACCCGAGTCGGGCTCGTCGAACAGCACGACGTCGGGTCGCATGACGAGCGCCCGGGCGAAGCCCGCCCGCTTGCGCATGCCGCCCGAGATCTCGTTGGGGGCCTTGTCGACGGCCGCCTCCAGGCCCACCTCCGCGAGGTGCGTCATCACGGTGTCGCGGATCTCCCGCTCGGACATCTGCGTGTGCTTCCGCAGCGGGAAGGCGACGTTGTCGTAGAGGTTCATCGACCCGAACAGCGCGCCGTCCTGGAAGAGCACGCCGAAGCGCTTGCGCAGCTCGTAGCGCTCGACGGGCGGGACCCGCCAGATGTCGTTGCCGAACACCGACACCTCGCCCTCGTCGGGCTCCAGGAGCCCGACGATGTGCTTGAGGAGCACGCTCTTGCCCGTGCCCGAGGGCCCCAGGACGGTCGTGATGGCGTCGTCGGGGAAGCCCAGGTCGACCCCGTCGAGGATGGGGGCGTTGCCACCGAACGCCTTGCGGACGCCGCGGAGCTCGATCGGGTGGGTGCCGCGCGGCTGGTCGAGGTGCGAGGTCGCCGGTGCGTGCCGGCGGACGGGGGCGTCGACGGACATGGGAGGTGCCTCCAGGTGGGGGGTCACGGGTCAGTTGCCGATCGGGGCGTTGGGGTCGTTGCCGTAGAACAGCTGGACCAGGGCCATGCCGATGACGCTGACGAGGACGAGGTTGACGAGCATCGACTGGGCGGTGTTGCGGCCCACGCCGACCGGCCCGCCGGCGGCCGTGAAGCCGTAGTACGACGCGACCAGCAGGATCGTGAGGCCGAGGAACGTGCCCCACACGATCGCGATCACGAAGTCGCGGAAGTTCTGGAAGAGGAAGAGGAAGTACTCGAAGCCGCCGGAGGAGACGGTGCCGAGGAACTCCACGTTGAACAGGTAGCCCGCGTAGAAGTTGACGGCCATCGCCGAGACGAAGAGCAGCGGCATCACGATGATCCCGGCCACCACCCGCGTGCTCGCGAGGTAGGGCACCGACCGCACGCCCATGACCTCGAGCGCGTCGATCTCCTCGCTGATCCGCATGGCGCCCAGCTCGGCGACGATGCCGCAGCCGACCTTGGCCGCCACGATCCAGCCGAAGACGACCTGGATGATGCCGCGCATGCCGGCCACCGAGTTCACGGCCGCGATGTAGCTGTCGATGCCGATGTTGCTGAACAGGAAATGGGCCGTGAGGCCCAGGACCGCGCCCAGCATGAACAGCATGAAGAAGATGACGAGCCAGTTCTGGCGGATCAACGAGCCGGCGTGGCGCACGATCTCGCCCGGGTAGAGCCGGATCGCGACGGGGATCTCGCGCAGCACCTGGAGGGCGAAGTCGACGAACGACCCCACCTCCTCGAGGCGGCGCTCCACCCCGGCGCGGGGGGCGACGTCGGTCATCGGAACGCCCCCAGCCCCGGGACGACGCCGAGCAGCAGCGAGTTGTAGGCGAGCTGCAGGATCCAGACGGCGACGAACGAGAGCACCACCGCCTGGTTGACCGAGCGTCCCAGCCCGATCGCGCCGCCCGAGGCGTTGAGGCCCTTGTAGCAGCAGATCGTGCCGATGAGCAGACCCACCAGGAAGTGGTTCGCCACGACCGAGGCGACCTCGACGGGCGACATGTTGGAGAAGAGGTTGGAGTAGAAGTGCGACGCCGGCATGCCCGCGACGTACGCCGCACCGATCTGCATCGAGAACATCGTGATGAGCATCGAGGGGATCGCCAGCAGGGTCGTGATGAAGGTGATCGACAGGACGCGCGGCACGGCGAGGTCGCGCACGGGGTCGATGCCCATGACCTCCATGGCGTCGATCTCCTCGCGCACCTTGCGGGCCCCGACGTCGGCGGTGAGCGCGGTGCCGATGACGCCCGCCACGACCATCGAGTCGATCCACATGCTGAAGGTGCGGATGGACTGGAGGAAGAGCAGCGGTCCGAACAGCTGCGAGGCGCCCGCCATCGCGAAGAACTGCACCGTCAGGATCGACATGAACATGAGGAACCCGAAGAGGGCGGCGGCGATCGGGATCCAGGCCTGGCGGATGGTCAGGTACATCTCGTCGACCACGGACCCCCAGTAGCCCCGCGGGTGCCGGACGGCGCTGTGCACGATCCGACCGAGGAGGAGGATCATGCCGCCGGCCTCGAGCACCGGGGTCCGCACCGCCGCCGGCACGCGGCCGAGCACGGCGTTCGCGCGGCCGTCGTAGGGGCCGGCGGGGGCCGGAGCCGGGGGCTCGGCCGGTGGTGGTGGCTCCACCGGGACTGTCATGATCATGGGACACCTCGGACACGGGAGGGGTGGGAGGGCCGGGCGGCCTCCGGCGGCGTCCGGTGGGACGCCGCCGGGGCGGTCAGCCCGGGAGCGGCTGGCCCCCGTCGGCCGGTCGGGGCGACGGGTGGTCCACGTCACACACAACGACCGGGACCGACGGGGGGTTACGCCTAAATCTGATGCGTTTAGGTTCTGGTGGGAGGGATCAGAACTGCACGACGCCGCGGAGGTTGATCCCGGCGTGCATGTCCGCGTAGCCCTGGTTGATCTCCTCCAGGGGGTAGCGGCGGGTGATCAGCTCGTCGAGCAGGAGGTTGCCCTCCTTGTAGAGCCGGAGCATGTCGGTGATCGCGCGCGTCGGCTGCATCATGCCGAAGAGCGACCCCTGGATGCGCTTCTGGAACATCGCCAGCTCGAACAGGCTGGTCGGGATCCCGACCTCGTCGATGTTGCACATGCTGGTGAGCACCACCGTGCCGGCCTTGCGGATGGCGCTGACCGCCTCGGCGACGTGCTCACCGGTGACGATGCCGACGGTGACGATCGCGGAGTCGGCGCCCTGCCCGTTGGTCAGGGCCTGCGCCAGGTCCTGCGCCAGCGGCATGGACTCGAACGCGTCGGTCGCCCCGAGCTTGAGGGCCATCTCGCGGTGGAACGGCGCGGGGTCGACGGCGATCACCCGCGAGGCACCCGCGAACTTCGCGCCCTGCACGGCGTTGATGCCGATGCCGCCGACGCCCATGACGATGACGACGTCGCCGGGCCGCACCTGGGCCGCGTTGACGGCGGAGCCCCACCCGGTCGGCACGCCGCAGCCGACGAGGGCAGCGGTCGCGAGGGGGATGTCGTCGTCGATCTTGACGGCCGCCCACTCGGGGAGCACCGAGTACTCCGAGAACGTGGAGACCAGCGAGCACTGCCCCACCGGGTCGCCGGACTCGGTGTGGAGCCGGTAGGTGCCGTCGAGCTGCGTGCCGAGCATCATGTAGGCACCGTTGTCGCAGAGGTTCTGCTGACCGCGGGCACACCAGGTGCAGCGACCGCAGCCGGGGATGAACGCCGCGACCACGTGGTCGCCCACCTTCAGGTCACGCACCCCCGGGCCGACCGCCTGCACGACGCCCGCGCCCTCGTGGCCGCCGCAGAACGGGTAGGACAGCGGCGGCACGTCCCCCTTGGCGTAGTGGTCGTCGGAGTGGCAGAGCCCGGCAGCCTCGAAGCGCACCAGCACCTCGAACTCCTGCGGGTCGCCCACCTCGACCTCGATGATCTCCCAGTCCCCCGGTCCGTCCATCAGGACGGCTGCCCTCGACTTCATCTGCTCCACCTCTCCGTGGTCGGCGTCGGCGCCGTGTCGTTCGTGGTTCGTGCGTGGTCGTGCGTGGTCGTGCGTCGTGCACGCAGGGCGCGGACGGGACGTCGGCGCCGGGGCGGGCCGCGGCGGGCCCGCCGGGCGGATCACTCGAAGTCGATGCGCGACATCGCGGTGATGACGTGCTGGAACGCCGACATGTTCTTCAGCAGCTGCGACATCTTGCCGCGCACGCGCAGCTGGCCCCGGGTCATGGCGACCGTGGGGTTGATCGACCCGTCGAAGCACCCGCGCCACACGTCGGAGGAGCCCGAGATGACGAAGTCGGCCTTCTCCACGTCCTGGGGCTCCGCGTGGCGGACCTCGGTGACCTTGCCCTGGTCGAAGACGGTGAAGAACTCGCCCTCGATGGGCGCCTCGTACTTGTAGACCATCGTGTAGGAGAGGTTCTTGCCCTTCTCCTTCCACTCCGGGTCGTTGTTCAGCTCGTCGGCCATCGCCTGGTAGAACTCCACGGTTCCGAGCTTCACTGCCATGTCGGTGCTCCTTCGCTGGTGGTCGCGCTGGTGGTCGCGCTGGTGGTCGCGCTGGTGATGAGGTGGGGACGGGTCACGCCGGGCCGAGCAGCAGGTGCAGGCTGGCGACGCCCTTGATCTGGCTCATGTGCCGGACCGGCGGGCGGTCCGGGTCGAGGCGGTAGTCGGGGAAGCGGCGGTGCAGCTCCTCGAACGCGATCCGCAGCTCCAGGCGGCCGAGGTGCGAGCCGACGCAGCGGTGCGGCCCCGCGCCGAACGCCAGGTGCGGGTTGGGCTCGCGGGTGAAGTCGACCTCGTCGGGCTCCTCGAAGACCTCCGGGTCGCGGTTCGCCGCACCGAAGGGGATGAGGATCTTGTCGCCGGCCCGCAGCTGCACGTCGCCGACGACGACGTCCTCCTTCACGACCCGGGCGGGGATCACCGCGGACTCGTAGCGGAGGAGCTCCTCGACGGCCGCCGGGATCACGTCGGGGTCCTCGGCGAGCTGGTGGCGCTGGTCGGCGTGCTCCGCCAGGTAGATCACGCTGTGGCACAGCGCGCCCTTGACGGTGTCGAGACCGGCGATGAGCAGCAGGAACAGGATGTTGAGGATCTCGAACTGCGTGAGGTCGCGGTCGCCGAACGAGCCGTCGAGCAGGATCTGCGTGATGTCGTCCTCGGGGACGTCCTGCTCGTCCCGCTCGTCCATCATCTCGGCGAAGTAGGCGTAGACCTGCATGGCGGCGCCCATCCGCGCCTCCATCGCCTCCTCCTCGGAGGCGCCCGGGACGCCGAGCACGATCACGTCGACCCACTCGTGGAACTGCTCCGCGTGCTCCTGGGGCCAGCCCATCATCGCCAGGAAGACGCGGGTGGGCAGGGGCTTGGCGAAGTCGTTGAGGAAGTCGACCTGCTCCTTGCCCTCCATGGCGTCGAGCAGCTCGGTGACGATCTCGAGGATGTGGTCCTCCATCGCGCGCATCCGCTTCGGCGAGAAGAGGGGCGTGATGATCTGCCGGTACGTCGTGTGGTCCGGCGGGTCGACCTCGATGGGGATCATCGGGCCGTCCTGGCCGATCGAGCCCGGCACGTTGACCGACTCGCTGGAGAACACGCCGGGGTTGCGGCACACGTCGTGGATGTCCTCGTAGCGCGTCAGCACGTAGTGCCCGCCGTAGAGGTCGGAGTGCGCGACGGGGCGCTCGGCCCGCATCGCGGCGTACCGCTCGTAGGCGACGTCCGCCACCGCGGGGCTGTGGACGTCGAAGTCGGTGGCGATCTCGGGGCTGTCGGCGGAGAACCGGGCCCCGGTCACGGGGCACGTCGCGGAGTCGGCCTGCTGGGTGGTCATGGCTGCCTCTCGTTCGGGAGGGTCGGGATGGGGGACGACGCGCTCAGGCGTCGGCGACCTGGACGGCCCGCTCGGGGCAGTTGCGGCGGGCCCGGTCGAGCGCCGCCTCGGTGGCGGCGTCGTCCGCGCCGGCGACGACCACCGGGAAGCCGTCGTCGTCCGGCTCGAAGATGGCGGGCGCGAGCGTGTAGCAGCGCCCGTGGCCCGCGCAGAAGTCGCGGTCGATCGTGATGCGCGAGCGGTCGGTCATGGCGCTCACTCCCACTCGCTGCCGACGACCCCGTAGGGCCGGGCGCCGACGTCGGCGTCCAACGCCGTGTAGAGGCTGCGGGTCACCGTGTAGGCGAAGAGGCCCTCGGGACCGAGCTCACCGCCCACCCCGCTGCGCCCGCGTCCGACGAACGGCGTGCGGGCGACGTCGGCCTGCGCGGCGTCGTTGACCCAGGTGAGGCCGCCGCGGAGGCGGAGCGCGACCTGGCGGGCGCGCTGCAGGTCGCCGCCCCAGACCCCGGCCGCCAGGCCGTACGGCGTGTCGTTGGCCAGCCGGATCCCGTGCTCGACGTCGTCGTAGGTCTGCACGACGAGCACGGGACCGAAGACCTCCTCGCGCACGACGGGGTTGTCGGGGGCGGCGTCGACGATCACGGTCGGCGTCACGTAGTGACCGCCCTCGGGCACGCCGACCGGCGGCGTACCGCCCACCAGCGCCCGACCGCCGGCCTCCAGGCCGGCCGAGACGAGCTTCTCCACCCGCTGGCGGGCCGCCTCCGAGATCACGGGGCCGACGTCGGTGGCGAGGTCGGCGGCCGGCCCGAGCGACACCGCGCCCGCCCGCTCGGCGAGCAGGTCGAGGTAGTCGTCGCGCTGCGACGCCGGGACGAGCATGCGGGTGAGCGCCACGCACGCCTGGCCGGCGTGCATGAGCGAGCTGAAGAGCATGCCGCGCACCGCCAGCTCGGGGTCGGCGTCGGGGAGCACGAGGCCCGGGGACTTGCCGCCCAGCTCGAGGACGACGTCCTTGAGGCCGCGGGCGGCGGCTCCCATCACGAGGGAGCCGACGGCCGAGCTGCCGGTGAAGGTGAGGAGGTCGACGCCGGGGTGCTCGGCGAGGGCCTCGCCGGCCACCCGGTCGCCGTGGACGAGGTTGAGCACGCCCGGCGGGATGCCGGCCTCGGCAGCGGCCCGGGCCAGCGCGTCCGGACCGTACGGCGTCAGCGGCGACGGCTTGAGCACGACGGTGTTGCCCGCCAGCAGGGCCGGCGCGACCTTCCAGACGGCCATGAAGAGCGGGAAGTTGTAGGGCGAGAACGCGCCGACGACACCGATGGGCTCGCGGTGCAGCTCCCACTGGCCGAAGCCCGGGGTCGTCTGCACGGGGTAAGCCGCGGGGGCCGCCAGCAGCGGCGCCATGTCCGCGAAGTCGCGGAGGTGGGCGAGCGGGGCGCCGACCTGCATCATCGGCGCGAAGCGCGCCGTGGAGCCCGAGTCGGCGACGAGGTCGTCGACCAGCCCGTCGAAGCGCGTCTCCAGCACCCGCGCGAGGGCGCGCAGCCGGTCGGCCCGGTCGGCCGCGCTCATCCGGCGCCACGAGCCCGTGTCGAACGCCCGGCGCGCCGCGGCGACCGCGCGGTCCACGACCGTCGTGTCGCTGTCGGGCACCTCGGCGATCTGCTCACCGGTCGACGGGTCGTCCACCGGCAGGGTCGCCCCCGCGTGCTCGACCCACTCGCCGTCGATGAAGTTGGCGAACCTCCGCATGGATCCTCCTCCGTCCGCTCGGCCCGACTCTCGGCCTCCGGAACGCGGCCCTGTGGCCTGCGTCACGGCCTAAAACTTATTGCTGTAGGTTTTTGGTGTCAACGGGTCCGGCGGGATTTACCGAACTGTTTGAGGTGGAGGAGCGGGAGGGCCCGACTCAGCCGACGGCGCGCTGCGTGGCGTCCGCCCGGTAGAGCACGTCGGACTGGTCGTGCACGAACCCGAGGTTCCGCGACACCGACACGAGGTCCCGGTCGGAGGCGTCGACGTAGAGCTGCCCCAGGCGGGCACCTTGCTCCTGGATCCGCAGCAGGCCCGTCACGAGCACCCGACGGAGCTCCGCGCGGTCCAGCTCCACGTCGCCGAGCAGGTCGAGCACCGCCGTGCGACGGGCCGGCTCGTCCGCGTCGGCACCGATGGCGAGCACTGCGACGTCGGCGGAGGTGATGAGGGAGCTGCGTCGTCCGCGGGTCTCCCGGTCGACCGGCGCGAGCGTGGCGAGGTGCTCCTCCGGCATGCGGGTGCCGTGCAGCCGCTCGCCGTCGACCGGCTCGATCGCCGGGTCGCCGGGCGCGTCGCGGTCGACGCCGTCATCGCGGAACGGGCGGGAGCCGCCGACCGCGCGCAGCACCTTGAACACCTCGGCGCTCCGGGTCGCCGCGAACCGTCGCGACATGCGCTCGGCGGCGGGGTGCCGCCCGTGGGACCACGCCCGGAGGGCGACGATCCCGCGGGAGGCCCAGCCGTCGTCGCGGTCGGGGTCGGACAGCTGCTCGAGCAGGAGCGTGGAGACGCCGAGCGAGCGCAGCTCCGGCCGCACGACGAGCTGCACGAGGGCACCTCCCCCGGCGTCGACGTCGGCCCGGAGGTAGGCGACCACGGTGCCCTCGGGGAGGTGGTCGTGGGCCGCGCTGCCGCGCTCCTCGCGGGGCAGGAGCGTCACCACGAGCTGCTCCACCCGCTCGGCGGCACCGATCGGTCCCGCCGCACCCGTCGGCTCCCCGCCCTGCCCGCCGTCGGGCACGAGGGCCGTCGAGAAGCCCGCCTCCTCGTCGTACGCGACCGCGCTGCGCAGCAGCTCGGCCACCTGTGCCTGCTCGTCCGGGGCGAGCCGGTCGCGCCACGCGTGCCTGATCACCGCGGCGTCACTCCTCGCCGGCGTCGAGCAGCCGCCGGAGCATGCGCTGGAAGACCTGGTTGGCCACCTCGTTGCGGCCCAGCAGCATCGACCCCGCGTTGCGGCTGCGCATCCCGCGCTGGGAGGCCCGCAGCACGGGGAAGTCCTCCTCGTGGAGCACCGCGATGAGGATCTGCCAGTTCTTCTCCCACAGGCGCTCGTAGCGCTCCTCGTCGAGGCCCATCTGCTCCGCCGACGGCACCATGAGCCGCATCTCCATGACGCAGTGCTCGGCCGACGTGGGGTGCGGCCGGAACGTCAGCAGCTGGAAGTGGTCGGGCTGCTTGAGCAACGTCGTGTTCGGCCCGAGGAAGTGCGTCTCCGTCACGAAGTCGACGAGGCTGCGGTCGCCCGGGTCCTCCTCGAGGAAGCGGTCGATCGTCTTGCGCGGCGCGACGAAGCGGCAGTGGTTGCCGAAGTCCTCGAAGGCCAGGACGTTGGTGTGGATGTGCTTCGCCGCGGTGTTCGGGTGGGCGTACTGGATGTGGTACCCGTCCAGGAACGCGTCCTGCATGATCTTCCAGTTCACCGGCTCGGCGAACCCCTCGGAGCGGATGCAGTGGAGGTCGGCGATCGGGTACGTCGCGAGGATCGCGTCCATCTCCTCGCCGAGCCAGGCCTTCACGTCGATCTCGCCCTCGGCGTTGTCGACGACCCACACGAAGCCGTGGCGCTCCTCGCAGGGCAGCTCGACGAGACCGTGCTGGGCGCGGTCGACGTCGCCCACCGTGTTGTCCCGGGTGATGGTGCGCAGCGAGCCGTCGATGTCGTAGCTCCACCGGTGGTAGCGGCAGGAGAAGAGCCGGCAGCGGCCGCTCGCCTCCTCCTCGAGGAGCGCTCCGCGGTGGCGGCACAGGTTGACGAAGGCCTTCACCCCGCCGTCGCGCTGCCGCACCACGATCGCGTTGTTGCGGGGCAGCTCGACGGTCTTGAAGTCGTAGGTGCTCGGGATCTCCGAACCGTGCAGCACGATCGACGGCACGCGACCGAAGACGAGGTCCCGCTCGCGGCGGGCCAGGTCGGGATCCGTGTAATCCACCGCCTCGAACGGGCTGACCTTCTCCATCTGGTCCGTCGTGTCGTTGCGCAGGTGCTCGAGCGCTCGGCGGATGCGGGCCTCCCGGTCCGCGACGACCTCTGCGTCCATCGTCCTCATCCCTTCCCGGGGTCGACGACCGGCCTCCGAGCCGGTCGTAAATCTAATGACATAAGTTATTCGGGGACCGCGACGGTGGCAAGGGCCGGACCGCGGAGGGGCCTCGGGAGACCCCCGCGAGGCTCCGGGAACCTCAGCCGAGGCAGAGCGCGCAGGGCGTCATGCCGGCGGCCTCGAGGACCGACCGCCGCCCGGGCGCCGTGGTGACGCCGGCGACCTGCGCGCACCCGGCGGCGTGGACGACCAGCTGCCCCGGCACGAAGACGACCTCGTCCGACGGCTCGGGCTCGGGCTCCGGGTCCGGCGCGGGCTCCACCTCAGGCTCGGGCTCCACCTCGGGCTCGGGCTCCACCTCGGGCTCGGGCTCCACCTCGGGCTCGGGCTCCACCTCGGGCTCGGGCTCGGGCTCCGACGACCGGGTGCGCCACCAGGGCACCAGCCACCGGTCGGCGACGAGGGCGAGGAGCGCGACCAGGGCCAGCGCGCCTCCGGCGACGACGAGGGCGGTGCGGTCGTCGTACGCCCCCCAGCCCAGGGCGGCGGCCGCGGCCGCCAGCAGGATCCAGACGATCACGATGCGCGCTCCTCCCCCGCCGGCGGGCCCACGAGCCCGCGGCGGTCCAGGAAGGCCAGCACCTCGGCGGTGAAGGCCTCGTTGCTCTCCCCCACGACCATGTGGGCCGCGCCGGGGACCGTGCGCCACTCGCCGTCGGCGAGACCGGCGACGAAGGTCGCCGCGTGCGCGGGGGTCACGATGTCGCTGTGCTCGCCCCGCAGGAGCAGCACCGGTGGGCGCAGCGCACGGGCGAGCTCCGCGAAGAGCGCGGCCTCCTCCTGCTCGCGTCCGGTGCGACCGTCGTCGAGCAGCGCCGGGTCCCAGCGCCAGCGGTAGCGGCCGTCGTCGCAGCGCCGGACCAGGCGGCGCACGGCGTCGGGACCGGTCGCCCGCCCCGGAGGCCGGGGGGCGCCCGCGTCGAGGTGCGCGGCGGCGGCCTCGAGGCTGGCGAAGCCGACGACGCCGGCCCGCATGAAGGCGAGCACCCGTTCGCGGCCGGCCGTCGCGTAGCTGGGCGCGATGTCGACGAGCACGACGGCGCGGCACCAGTCGCCCGGGTGGCGCGCGGCCGCCGCGGCCGCCGCCTGACCGCCGAGGGAGGCGCCCACCAGCACGACGGGGCCACCCGTCCGCTCGGCCACGGCGGCGACGTCGTCCCCGAGGGTCGGCAGCGTGTAGTCACCGCCCGGCGACCAGTCGCTGTCGCCGTGGCCCCGCAGGTCGACGGCGACGCTGCGGACGCCGGCGTCGGCGAGACGCGCGGCGGTGCGGCGCCAGGAGCCTCGGCTCTGGCCGCCGCCGTGGAGCAGCACCACCGTCGGGTCGCCACCGCCACCGCCTGCAGGGGACCCGGCGTGGGTCACGGCGAGCCGGACACCCGTCGGCAGCTCCCAGTGCTCATCCCGCACGACGCGCTCCCAGCACCTCGTCCCACCCGGCACGGGCGGCGACGTGACGACGTTGCCGGACCAGCACGCCGGGCCGGTCGACCGCGAGGACCGCGCCGACGCGGTCCGCGCTGCGGACGACGACGGCCCAGCCGTCGGCCGGCGCGCCCCACGGGTCGCCGTCGAGCACGGCGACCTCGTCGACCCCGCCGTGCAGGGCGCCCGCGAACTGGATCCGGTGGCCGTGCCAGACCGACCAGAAGTAGGGGACGACGGCGCACTCCTCGCCCGCGTCGCCCCGGAGGCCGAGCACCGCGTTGCGTCCCGCCACCTCACCCTGGTCGCCGGCCGCGGTCCACTGCTCGATCCGCTGCTCGGCGCCGTCCCAGGCGTTGGTCCACCGGGCCACGTCGCCGGCCGCGTGCACCCCGGGTGCGGCCCGCAGGGTGGCGTCGCAGCGTACGCCGTCGCTCACCTCGAGGCCGCTGCCGGCGAGCCAGTCGGTGGCCGGGTCCGCGCCGATGCCCACGACGACCACGTCGGCGGCCAGGCGCGAGCCGTCCGACAGGTCGAGGACCACGCCGGGGCCGTCCGCCCCGGCGGCCCCGGCGGCCGTGGCGGCCACGACGCTCGTGCCGCAGCGCAGGTCGACGCCGTGGAGCGGGTGCAGGCCGACCACGATCGCGGCCAGCGGGGGACCGAGCACCCGCGCCAGCGGGGTCGGTCCGGCCTCGAGGACGGTCACCGAGGCGCCGCGCGCGACGGCCGCCGAGGCCACCTCGCCGCCGACGAAGCCGGCCCCGACGACGACCACCCGGGCACCGGGCACGAGGGCCGATCGCAGCCGGCGGGCGTCCTCGAGCGTCCGCACGACGTGGACGTGGTCGGCGACGCCGGGCGCGTCCAGCACCCCGAGCCGCCGGGGGCGGGCGCCGGTGGCGACGACGAGCGCGTCGTACGGCAGGTCCCCGGAGTCGGTCGCGAGCACCCGGGCCACCGGGTCGAGCCCGGTCGCCCGCGTCCCGAGCCGCAGGTCCACCGGGCACTCCGCCGCGTCGGGCAGGTGCCACGCCGGCGGGGGCTCAGGGTCGTCGACGAGGGCGGCCTTGGTCAGCGGGGGGCGGTCGTACGGCGCGTGCGGCTCCTCGCCGACGAGCGTGACCCGGCCGGTGAACCCGGCGTCACGGGCGCCCTGGACGGCACGCGCGCCGGCCAGCGAGGCGCCGACGACGACGAGGTGCTCCTCACTCACCGTCCGCTCCAGCGGGGCTCGCGCTTCTGGGCGAAGGCTCGCGGGCCCTCGCGGGCGTCCTCGCTGCGCAGCACCCGGCGCATCGCGTCGGCGTTGAGGTCCCACGCGGGGCCCTCCCACGCCGAGTCGAGCGTCGCGGTGCGGTGCAGCATCTGCTTGGTCTCCCGCACCGCCACGGGAGCGTTGGCGGCGATGCGACCGGCCAGCTCGAGCGCGACCTCGAGCACGGTGCCCGCCGGGGCGACCCGGTTGACGAGGCCCCAGCGCAACGCCGTCGCCGCGTCCATGGGCTCGCCCGTGAGGGCCAGCTCGGCGGCGACCTTCCAGGGCAGCTGCCGCTGGACGCGGATGACGCCACCCGCCGCCGCCATGAGGCCGCGCCGCACCTCGGGCAGGCCCAGCGTGGCCGCCTCGTCGAGGACCGCGAGGTCGGAGGCGAGCACCAGCTCGGTGCCGCCGCCCAGGGCGAAACCGTTGACGGCGGCGATCGTCGGCGTCGTCACGAAGTGCTGGACGTAGCCGGCGAAGCCGCGCTCGGGGTGCTCCGGGTCGTCGATGCGCTCGCCGGCGGCGATGGCCTTGAGGTCGGCCCCGGCACAGAAGGCGCGTCCGGTCCCGGTGAGCACGATGGCGCGCACGTCGGGGTCCGCCTCCGCGGCCGCGAGGGCCGCGCCCAGCTGCTGGGTGACGGCCCGGTCCACCGCGTTCATCGCCTCCGGCCGCTCGAGGGTGAGGACGGCCACGTGCTCGCCGCTCCGGCGGGAGGTCACGACGGGTGCTGCGCTGCTCAACGGGGACTCCTGGTGGGGACGGTGTGCAGGCCGGGCTCGGTGAGGGAGCCGAGCCCGGCCCGGTTCGGGGGCGGGCAGGACGGGCGGTCAGCGCACCTTGTCGAAGTCGACGTGCACGTCGGCGTAGTCCTGCTTGATCTGCGGCTTGGCGATCTTGCCGCTGGGCAGCCGTGGCAGCGGGTCCTCGCGCAGCACCACGTAGCGCGGCACCTTGTAGTCGCTCAGCTGCTGCTCGCAGTGCGCCACGACGTCCGCTGCGGTGAGGTCGGGCGAGGACGGCGTGATGATGGCCGCCGGGGTCTCCCCGAACTTCTCGTCCTTCGCGGGGATCACCGACACCTCGGCGACGCCGTCGAGGCCCATGAGGACGCGCTCGATCTCGATGGGCGACACGTTGATGCCGCCGGTGATGATGAGGTCCTTGAGGCGGTCGGCGAAGGCGATCCGCCCGTCGGCGTCCTTCCGCCCGATGTCGCCGCTCCGCAGCCAGCCGTCGGCGGTGATGACCTCGGCGGTGGTCTCCGGGTCGCCCCAGTAGCCGGGGGTGACGCCCGGGCCCTTGATGAGGATCTCGCCCTCCTCGTCGGGACCGACCTCCTGCCCGTCGGCGTCGACGATCTTGAGCTCGGTGAAGATCGAGCCGTAGCCGCAGGTGGCCGGGTGGTCCTTCGCCTCGTGGCGCAGCGTGGCGGTGGCGACGCCGCCCGCTTCCGTCATGCCGTAGATCTGGCGGAGCGTCACGCCCTTGGCCGCGTAGGCCTCGAGCAGCGGCACGGGGACCGCCGCGCCGCCGACGATCGCCGTGCGCAGCGACGACAGGTCGGCCTCCGCGAACTCCGGCGTGCGGCTGAAGGCGTCGAAGATGAGGGGCACGCCGAAGACCGCCTGGACCCGGTGCTCCTCCATGAGGCGCACCGCCCGCCCCGGGACGAGGTCCTTCTCGATGACGATCGTGCCGCCGAGGACGGTGGTCATGAGCACGCCCCAGACGAGGCCCGGGGTGAAGGCGAGCGGGAGCACCAGCAGCGACGTCGAGCCCTGGCGGAACCCCTCCTCGGTCAGGCTGGCCTCGAACACGATGCTGAGCAGCGACTGGTTGGTGAGCACGACGCCCTTGGAGCGCCCGGTCGACCCGCTGGTGAAGAGCACGGCGATCGGGTCCGTCGGCTCCCGGTCGACGCGAAAGGCGTCGGTCGCCGGGTCCGGCTCGGCGTCCCGCAGGCCCACGACGTCGGCGAACGCGGTGACCTCGTACGGCGCGCCCATCCCCGCCGCCTCCCGGGCGACCGCGACGACGGCATCGGAGGCGATGACCCGCGCGAGACCGGCGTCGTCCGCGACCTTGCGGAGCTCGGCCGGCTTGAAGCGACTGTTGAGCGGCACCAGGACGGCTCCGGCCTTGATGATGCCGAGCGCCATGGCGGACCAGGGCAGCGAGTTCTCGGCGAGCAGGCCGACGCGGTCGCCGGGGACGATCCCCGCGTCACGCAGGTGGACGGCCACCCGGCTGCTCCAGGCCTCGTAGCCCTGGTAGTCGAGGCTCTCGCCGTCGACGACGATCGCGGTCTGCTCCGGCTGCGTGCGTGCCCACCAGGCAAGCGCCGAGCCCACGGTTGCGGACATGGGTACTCCTTGTCGGTGCGGCCCCGGTGGGACCGGCGGTCGGGACGGATCGGGCCCGAGCCCCCGGCAGCCTCGCGACTGCCGTTTATCTACAGGCATTAGTTATAGAGAGTGATGCGCGTCACTGTCAACGGGCAGCGGCGAGGTTTGTCCCGCCCGCGGCACCCCGAGGCACCCCGAGGCACCCCGGCGGGCGCCTCACAGGTCGAGGACGAGCGGCCCCTGCAGGCAGCGGGACACGCAGACGAACATCACGTCGTTCGCCGCCCGCTCCTCGGGCGTCAGGATCGCGTCGCGGTGCTCGGGGACACCGCCGCGCACGGCGGTCTCGCAGGTGCCGCAGGTGCCCTCGCGACAGGACGACTCGACGGCGATCCCGGCGTCCTCCAGCGCCTCGAGGACGCTCTCGTCGGGGCCGACCTCGAGCGTCGTCCCCGTGCGGGCGAGCTCCACCTCGAAGGCCTCCCCCGTCGTGTCCACGTCGCCGGTCGGCGCGAAGCGCTCCAGGTGCAGCTGCTCGCCGTCGCGCTCGCCCACCACCCGCTCCACGGCGTCGAGGAGCGGACCGGGGCCGCAGCAGTAGACCGCTCGCCCCGGCACCACGTCCCCCAGCTCGGCGGGGAGGTCGAGCAGGCCGTGCTCGTCCGCGGGACGCAGCCGCACGCGGTCCGCGCCGTACGCGGCGACGAGGTCCTCGGCGAAGGCCATCGACGCGCGGGAGCGACCGCCGTACACGAGCACCCACGGCACGCCGCGCTCCTCGGCCGCGCGCAGCATGGGCACGATCGGCGTGATCCCGATGCCGCCGGCGACGAACACGTACGACGCGGCGTCGACGAGCTCGAAGTGGTTGCGCGGCCCGCCCACCTCGACCGTGTCGCCCGCGGCGAGGCGGGTGTGGACGTGCTCCGACCCACCCCGGCCGTCGGCCTCGCGCAGCACCGCGACGCTCAGGCGCTCGGGGTCGTCGGGGTCGCCGCAGAGGGAGTACTGCCGCACCAGGCCGTCGGCGAGGTGCAGGTCGAGGTGGGCTCCCGGGCTCCAGGTCGGCAGCGGCGCGCCGCCCTCCTCCGGCCCCAGGTCGAGGCGCACGACGCCGTCGGCGACCTCCGTGCGCGCGACGACGCGGAGCCGGCGACGGTCGCTCACGCGGGGACCCCCGCCGGAGCGCCCTCGTGGACGACCCCGGTGGCGAGCAGGCGCTCGACCTCCTCGGGGGTCGTGCCGTGGGCCTCGAGCACGGCTCGCGTGTGCTCGCCCACCAGCGGGGCAGGCGCCACCGGGAGCGGCGGCAGGTCCTCGAACGCCGCGGAGGCGTCCTCCGTGGGGAGGTCGCCGACGAGCGGGTGGCGGAGCGCGCGGTAGGTGCCGCGGTGCACGAGCTGGGGGTCGTCCTTGAGCTCCGGCAGCCGGAGCAGCGGCGCCGTCGGGACGCCCTCCGCCTGCAGCACCGTCGCGGCCTCCAGCGGCGTCCGGGCGGCCGCCCACGCGTGCAACGCCTCCTCCACGACGGCCCGACCGGCGCCGGCGTCGGTCCCGACCACCTGCGCCAGGGCCGCGAGCTCCGCCGGCGTGCGGGCGTCCACGACGACCCACTCGTCGTCGCCGAGGCAGGCGACGACGTCGCCCGCGAGCAGGCCCCGCCCCGCGTTGCCGCGGGCCCGCAGCGTCCCGGGGCGCGCGGACTCCGCCGCGATCCACGGCGCCAGCTGGGCGAGGACCACGTCGGACTGCGCGACCTCGATCGCTCCGCCCCGACCGGTGCGCTCGCGCCGCTCCAGCAGCGCCAGGACGGCGAGGGCCGCGACCTTCGCGGCGACGTGGTCGGGGTGCACGGTGACGCCGTCCCAGCAGTCGACGGCGTCCGCGTCGTACCGCCACAGGCCGGAGATGCCGCACGCCGCCCGCACGAGCGGGCCGTAGCCCAACCGGCGCGCCCACTCCCCGCCCGAGGAGAACGCGGCGCTCTCGACGACGACGATCCCCGGGTTCGCCGCGGCGAGGGCGGCGTGGTCGATCCCGAGGGAGGCCAACGTGCCGGGCTTGAAGTTGCTGAGCACGACGTCGGCGTCGCGGGCCAGCTCGCGGAAGAGGGCCGCGCCCTCGCTGCTCCGCAGGTCGAGGCCGAGGCTGCGCTTGTTGCGCTGGCCCCAGGCGAAGGAGGCGTTCATCGCCTCGCCCCGGAAGGTCTGGCGCAGGCCGTCCGGGAAGTCCAGGCTCTCCACCTTGACCACGTCGGCCCCCAGGTCGCCGAGCGCTCGGCCGACCTCCGCGCCGAAGACGATGACCCCCAGGTCGAGCACCCGCACCCCGGCCAGCGGCAGGTCCGCGGGGTCGGCCGCCAACCGGCGCGGAGGCGGGACGTGGCGCGGAGCCGGGACGCCGCGCGCACCGGGACCGGCGCCGAGCCGGACCCCGTCCACCACCACCGGGCCCGCGGCCGTCCGGGCGACGCGCCCCCCGCCCAGCGGGAGGTCGACGAGGGAACCGGCCTGGGCGAAGTGCGGGGTGTGCAGCACGTCGGCGACCGTCAGCACCTGGGCGAGCGGGATCCCCCGGGAGGCGGCCTCGGCCACGAGGTCGGCGCCGTCGCGGTCGGCGAAGAGGGCGGCCAGCCGCGGGTGGAGCACGTCGGCGGCGCGGGCGCGTCCGGCGATCGTGTCGAGCGCCGGGTCGGCGAGCTCCGCCGGGCTCCCCAGCCACGCGAGCATCGCCCGCCACTGCCGCTTCGCGAGGAGGCAGAGCCGCACGTGACCGTCGGCGCACGCGAACACCGGGTAGGAGTCGGCCGGCGGCCGGTCGCGCCGGAACGGGCCGGAGCGGCCGGCGGCGGCGGAGCCCTGGGTGCCGAACGCGGGATCGAGCCCGACGGACATCGCCTCGTGGACGCTGACGTCGAGCACCTGGCCCCGGCCGGTGCGCCGGGCCCGGCCGACCGCGACGAGGACGGTCCAGGCCAGGTGGACCGCCGCGGTGAAGGTCCCGATGCCCTCCGGCGGCAGCAGCGGGACCGCGCCCGGCCGTCCCGAGCGCGAGAGGGAGCCGTCGAGCGCATACAGCGTGCGCTCGCTCGCCACCCAGTCCGCGCGGGGTCCCGTCGACCCGAAGGGCGAGACCACCGCGAGCACCAGGTGCGGGTGCGCGGCCCGCACCGCGGGGACGTCGAGGGCGCGGTACGTCGCCAGGTCGACGACCACGGCGTCGACGCCCCCGCCGGTGCCGGCGAGGGCCGCCAGCACGGCGTGGGGGTCCTGGTCGCCCGGGCTGTCGGAGAGGGCCACCGGCTCCGCGCCCACGTCGGCGACCGCGCGGCCCAGGTCGACGCCGTCCACGGTGAGCGGCGGGACCAGGCCCGGCCCGCGACCGGCCCCCGGGGCGTGGCGGAGGACCCGCGCGCCGAGGTCGCCGAGCAACCGGGTCGCCGTGGCGGCCACCTCGGCGACGTCGCCGCCCGCGGCGAGGTCGCCGACGGCGAACCCGTCCAGCGGACGCCCGTCGGGCGGGGCCTCCGCGCGGCGGTCGGTGGGGGCGGCGGGGAGCTCGGTCACGACGGTGTCACCTCTTCCTGGGCGCGCGGCCCGGGACGCCGGACCGTGGACAAAAACCTAAAGACAGTAGATAGTTTGGTCAACCCCCGCCCCTCGGGCGAGGCCCTGCACCCCCGAGCGAGGAGGCTCGATGCGGCCCGACGACCTGGCCCCCCACCTCACCGCCGCCGAGGCCGTCGCGGAGCTCGAGGGCCCGCCGGTCACGCGGCTCGACGTCACGGACGGGATCGCCGTGCTCACGCTGGCGCGGCCGGAGGCCGGCAACGCGATGACCATGCGGCTGTGCCTCGAGATCGTCGCCGCGCTCGACGCGGTCGACGCCGACGACGAGGTGCGCGCGGTCGTCCTCACCGGGGAGGGCCGCCACTTCTGCGTCGGGGCCGACCTCGACGTCGGCTTCCACAGCGCCGCCACCCCGTCGCCGCACCTCGCGCCGTACGAGGCGGCCGCCGGCCGGGTCGTCGCCCCCGACGGCGTGGTCGAGCCGCGCGACCCCGGGGGCTACGTGACGCTCCGGATGGCCGCGTCGCTGAAGCCCGTGGTCGGCGCCGTCAACGGCGCGGCGGTCGGCGCGGGCGCGAGCATGGTGCTGCCCGCGGACGTGCGGGTGCTCGGCGAGAGCACGCGGCTCGGCTTCGTCTTCGCGCGCCGCGGCCTCGCGACCGAGTCGGTGGCCGCCTGGTTCCTCCCCCGGGTCGTCGGCATCACCCGGGCCACCGAGTGGGTGCTGACGGGCCGGCTCGTGCCCGCGGCCGAGGCCGACGCCGCCGGTCTCGCCACCCGCGTCGTACCCGACGCCGAGGTGCTGTCCACCGCCCTCGCCATCGCCCGCGAGATCGCCGAGCACACGGCTCCGGTCGCGGTCGCGACGGCGCGCCAGCTGCTCTGGGGCGCGCTCTCCGAGACCTCGCCCTGGGCGGTGCACCGCACGGAGTCCGCGACCGTCGCGCGGTTCCCCGACGCGGGCGACGTGGCCGAGGGGGTCGCCTCCTTCCTCGAGCGCCGGCCTCCGCGCTTCCCGTTGCGCGTCCCGCGCGACCACCCGCCGTACGTGCCCCGGTGGCCGCAGGAGGAGCGCTCGTGAACGACGCGGACCTGACCGTCTCCTCCCCGCTCACCGGCGCCCTGCGGTGGGTGCGCCGCCGCGGCCGGCTCCTGCTGGTCGCGCTCGTGGCGATCGTGCTCCTCGGTGCCGCGGCGCTCCGGTTCGACCTCGTCGCGCGGCTCGGTGGCCCGAGCGACCTCGAGCGGGCCCTGCGGCTCCTGCCCGCCACCGTGACGTCGGTGGTGTACGCCGACAGCGCGGCCACCGCCGCACGCCTCGACCTCGAGGTCGAGCGCGGCAGCTACGCGGACCACGAGGAGGAGTACGCCGCCGCCGTCGCGGGCGCGCCGTGGCTGGCACCCCTCGGCGCGTCGGACCTCGTCACGTGGGAGGACACGATGGACGGGGGCGCCTGGAGCGCCCTCGACGTGCGCTGGTCGGCGGTCGGGCGGACCGGGGCGACGTCGTACGCGGTGCTCGAGCTCGACGGCGACGTCGACCTGGACGCGGTCGGGGACGAGCTCGTGGACCACGGCTACACGGAGGCCGAGGTCGCGGGGCGCCGCTCGTTCGAGATGACGGACTACGCGGCGCTCGGGGACTACCCCTTCCTCACGCGCGTCACCTTCCTCGACGGCCACGTGCTCGGCATCGGCGAGGCCGGACCGCTCACCGAGGTCGCCGACGGGGACGCCGACTCGCTGGCCGACGCCGGGCGCTTCGACGCCGTGCTCCCCGACGAGGACGCCGAGGCCGCGGTGCTGCGGCAGGACAGCGACTGCGCCGCTGCCGTGGGGTCCGCGGTGGTGCCCGCCGACGGCGGGGTGGCCGGCCTCGTCCGCCTGGCCCCGCCCCGGGACGCCGACGTCGAGCGGGCCGCGGCCGACCGCCGCGGGCTCGTCGCGGCCCAGGGCCAGGACGGCGCCGACGTGGCCGAGCGCCTCGACCTCGCCGACGTCACGGTCGAGGTCGACGACGACGTGGTGGTCGTGCGCTTCCGGGCGGCGGGCAGCCGTCTCCTCGAGACCCTCGAGGACGGCACGCTCGCGGCCTGCTCCGTCGACCAGGCCCTCGGCTGACGGCTCGGTCCCTGACGCGGTCGTGGGGGGGGGGGGGGGGCGGGGGGGGGGGGGGGGGGGCGCGCGGCGGGGGGGGGGGGGGGGGGCGCCGCGGCCCCCGGCGCGCCCGCCCCGGGGCCCGCCCCCCCCCCCCCCGCGCCCCCGCCCCCCCCCCCCCACGACCGCGTGCTAGGGGAGCTGCCGCAGGGCCCGCTCCAGCAGCGGCGCCACGGCCGTGCCGGCGGTGTCGAACCCGTCGCCGACGGTGCCGCCCGCGCGGTAGCGGTGGTCGATCCCGGCCGCGATCACGGCGAGCTTGAACGCCGCGAGCGCCAGGTGGAACTCCCAGTGGGGCAGGGCTCCGCCCGTGGCCTCGTACGCCGCGGCCAACGCCGCCTCGTCGGCGAGGCGCGGCGAGGTCCAGGCCGCGTCGAAGCCCAGGACGAGGTCGAGCGACGGGTCGCGGTAGACCGCCATCAGTGCCACGTCGGCCACGGGGTCGCCGATGGTGGAGAGCTCCCAGTCGACGATCGCCGCGACCGCGCCGGTGGGCCGCTCGGCGGCGTCGGCCGCCAGCAGCGTGTTGTCGATGCGGTAGTCGCCGTGCACCACGCTCGTGCGGTCCTGCCCGGGGACGGTCTCGCCCAGCCGTGCAGCGACCTGCGTCGCGAGCGCGTCCACGCTCGGGTCGTGGTGCTGCCGGACGTGCTCCCACTGGCCGCTCCACCGCCGGAGCTGGCGCGCGGCGTACGCGTCCGGTCGCCCGAAGCCCTCGAGGCCCGCAGCGACGTGGTCGACGTCGTGGAGGCGGGCCAGCGCCTCGACGAGCCCGGTGACGACGCGGTCCACCTCGGCGTCGTCGAGCGCGTCGAGGTGGTCGCGCCGGGCGATCGAGAGCCCGTCGACGAACTCCACGACCGTGAACGGCGCGCCGAGGACGCTCTCGTCGGTGCACGACGCGATCGTCGGCGCGACCGCGACGCCCGCGCCCTCGAGGGCCCGGGTCACCCGGAACTCGCGGCCCACGTCGTGCGCCGAGGGCGTGTGGCCCCCGAGCGGCGGACGCCGCAGCACCCAGCGGTGCGTGCCGTCGGTGACGGCGAACGTGAGGTTGGACTTCCCGCCCGCGATGAGGCGGGCCTCGAGCGGTCCCGCCGTCGTGATCCCCTGGGTCGCCAGCCAGGCGGTGACCCGGTCCAGCTCCGCGGGCGCGAGCCCGCCGACGGCGTCGCTCACGACGGCGCGCCGTTCGTGATGCGCTTGACCGCGCGCTTCGCGATGGACCAGCGGTGCACCTCGGAGGGGCCGTCGTAGATGCGGAAGGGGCGGATCTCGCGGGCGATCTTCGCGACCGGCAGGTCGGCGGTGACACCGAGGCCGCCGCACAGCTGCTGCGAGCGGTCGACGACCCGGTCGAGCGCCTCGGCCGCGAAGGTCTTCGCGATGGACGTCGACTCCGACGCACGTCCGCCCGCGTCCAGCTCCTCGCACGCCACCCGCAGCAGGGCCCGGGTCGCCGCGAGGTCGATCTCGTTGTCGGCGATGTGCTGCTGGGCGAGGCCCAGGTCGGAGATCCGACCGCCGAAGGCCTGCCGACCGGCGACGTACGCCACCGCGGTCTCGTGCGCCCGCCGGGCCGCGCCGGTCCAGCGCATCACGTGGGTCATCCGGGCCGGACCGAGGCGCACCTGGGCGTAGCGGAAGCCGAGGTCGACCTCGCCCAGCACCGCGTCGTCGCCGACGACGACGTCCTCGAAGCGCATCTCGCAGTGACCGCCGATCATGGCCCGGTCGACCGTCGGGAGGTGCCGTCCGACGACCACGCCCGGGGTGTCCGCGGGCACGAGGAACATCGTCGCGCCGCCCGCACCGCCGGCCTCGCCGCCGGTGCGCGCCATCACGATGAAGAAACCGGCGCCGTCCGCGCCCGTGATGAACCGCTTCTCGCCGCTGATGACCCAGCCACCGTCGCCCCGGACGGCGCGCGTGCGCAGCGCGGACGGGTCGGCACCCGCACCGGGCGCGGGCTCGGTCATGGCGAAGGCGGAGCGCACGAGGCCCCGCGCCAGCGGCTCGAGGAACCGCGTGCGCTGGTCGGCGCTCGCGATGGCCTCGAGCATGTGCATGTTGCCCTCGTCGGGAGCGCCCACGTTGGTGGCGATGGGGCCGAAGAGGGAGTAGCCGGCCTCCTCGAGCGGACCCGAGCGGTCCACCATGCCGAGGCCGTGGCCGCCGTACTCCCGCGCCACCTGCGGCGCGAACACCCCGGCGGCACGCGCGGCCTCCTGCAGCGCGACGCGGCGCTCGTCGCCGCCCGCCGCCTCGATGTCTCCGTCGTGCTCGTCGTCGAGCGGCAGCACGTGCTCCGCCACGAACGCCCGTGTGCGCGCCGTCAGGTCCTCGGCCAGCGTTCCCATTCCACCCTTCCCGACCGAGCGCTCGCTCGGATCGCGGTCCAGGGTGCCAGACGGTCCGGACCTCGCGCAATCTCCGCGCCCCTGCCCCGCGAGGTGGTCGCGCAGGGCTGGGGGCTCGGGGGCTCGGGGCTGGGGGCTGGGGGCTGGGGGCTGGGGGCTCGAGGAAGGAAAACGCGGACCGGACCCGGCCAGGGTGAGGAAAACGCGGACTCTCCAGGGCCTCCGGTCCGCGTTTTCCTCACCCTGGGCCTCGCCCGGGGCCTCGCCCGGGGCCTCGCCCGGGCCTCACCCCGGGCAGCCCAGCGGCGACCAGGACCGTCCCAGCGGCCCACGTCACGGGGGCCGGCCAGAACCGCACACCTCGTCCGACTCGACGCGCGGCCCTACTCCGCGAGGTGGTCGCGCAGGGCGCCGAGGGCGGCGTCGAGCTGCTCGCCGAGGTCGGCGTCGTCGTGCGCCAGCCAGGTCTCGTACGCCGCGAGCGACACCCCGAGGGCCGCGTGGCCCACGACGACGGCGCGCACGTCGTCGGCCGCGATACCGCGCCGCTCGGCGACGAAGCGGGCGATCACGCCGCGCCACTCGGCGTACATGAGCGCGGAGTGCGCCTGCAGCGCCGGTGTGCCGAGGAGCAGGCGCATGCGCCGTCGGTGCTGGTCCTCGCCCCCCGCGGGCACCGCGTTGAAGTCGAGGATCGCGTCGTGGAGGGCCTGCCACACGGGCTCGTCGCGCGGGGCCTCCTCGAGGCGCCGCGCCAGCTCGGCCAGGCCCTCGGAGAAGCGGCCCCAGGGGATGTCGTTCTTGGAGGCGAAGTAGCGGAAGAGCGTGCGTCGCCCGATGCCGGCAGCGGCGGCGATGTCGTCGACCGTCGTCTGCTCGAAGCCGTTCCGGCCGAAGAGGTCGAGGGCGACCGACTCGATGGACTCGTGGGTCGTCGACCGCGGTCGGCCGAACATCTCGCCGCGCTCGTGCCGCACCACCGCCCCCTCTCCCGCGCACCGCGCCACGTCGACCCGCGCCGCGCCACGTCGGCCCGGACCGCGAGCATCCCACCACGCGAGGCCGGGCGCCGAGAAGAAGGTCGCGTCCGACCTGCCCGACCGGGCAGTTATGACACCGGGTGCCGCCGAACCCTTCCCAAGTGGCACTCCGTGTCACTACTGTGGCGCACGGCACACGCGGGAGGTCCGCCACCCGCACCCGACACCGTGAGGAGACGCGCATGAGCAAGCCCCAGGAGTCCGTCGAGACGCAGACCGACCTGAGCGCCGACATGCTGATCGAGGAAGTCTCGATCGACGGCATGTGCGGCGTCTACTGAGCCGACGAGCCCAGGAGACCTGCGATGAGCGACGCCCCGGACAGCTCGGCCCCCGACGCCGTGCGACTCGACCAGCCGTGGGCCATCTCGCCCGCGGTGGCGCTGCGGCCCGAGCCGTTCGGGGCGCTCGCCTACCACTTCGGCAACCGCAAGCTGACGTTCCTCAAGCGTCCCGAGCTCGTCACCGTGGTGCGCGGGCTGGCTGACGCCCCCGACGTGGCCGCCGCCCTCGCGGCCGCCGCGGTGCCCGAGGCCCAGTGGCCGGGCTACCTCGCGGCGCTGCAGGGCCTCGCCCGCACCGACATGATCCGCCCGCGCCAGACCGAAGGAGCCGCAGCATGACGATCGCCCCCGAGCGCCCCGGCACGGGCGCCGGCCCCAGCACCGGACCCAGCACCCGGATCGGCCAGCTGCTCCCCACGACCGGCGACCGCACGCCCCGCGGCGACCGCCTCGTCGACCAGTTCGAGCTCGGTCTCGACGCGCCGATCTGCCTGACGTGGGAGCTGACCTACGCGTGCAACCTCGAGTGCGCCCACTGCCTCTCCAGCTCGGGTCGGCGCGACCCCCGTGAGCTGTCGACCGACCAGGCGAAGGCCGTCATCGACGAGCTGCAGCGCATGCAGGTCTTCTACATCAACATCGGCGGCGGCGAGCCCACGATCCGTCCCGACTTCTGGGAGCTGCTCGAGTACTCCATCGAGCACAACGTCGGCGTGAAGTTCTCCACCAACGGCGTGCGGCTGAGCGAGGAGCGCGCCGCGTTCCTCGCCTCGCCCGCGATGAACGGGTACGTCGACATCCAGATCTCGCTCGACGGCGCCACCGCCGAGGTGAACGACTACGTCCGCGGCCCCGGCTCGTTCGACACCGCGATCCGGGCGCTGGAGAACCTCCAGGCCGCCGGCTTCTCCGACGCGAAGATCTCCGTCGTCTGCACGCGCCAGAACATCGGCCAGCTCGACGAGTTCAAGGCGATCGCCGACAAGTACGGCGCGATGCTCCGCCTCACCCGGCTCCGCCCCTCGGGCCGCGGCGCCGACGTGTGGGACGAGCTGCACCCGCTCCCCGAGCAGCAGCGCGAGCTGTACGACTGGCTGATGGCCAACGGCGAGAACATCCTCACCGGTGACTCCTTCTTCCACCTCGCCGCGTTCGGCGAGTCGCTGCCCGGCCTCAACCTGTGCGGCGCGGGCCGTGTGGTCTGCCTGATCGACCCGATCGGCGACGTCTACGCCTGCCCGTTCGCGATCCACGACAACTTCCACGCCGGCAACATCCTCACCGACGGCGGCTTCCAGCAGGTCTGGCAGAAGTCCGAGCTGTTCCAGGACCTGCGGGCCCCGCAGACCGGTGGCGCGTGCGCGAAGTGCTCCTTCTTCGACGCCTGCCGCGGCGGCTGCATGGCCGCCAAGTTCTTCACCGGCCTCCCGCTCGACGGCCCCGACCCCGAGTGCGTGCAGGGCTACGGCGAGTCCGCCCTCGCGTCGATGAACGCGGCCGGCGGCCGGGTCATCCCGGAGTCCAGCCAGGACCACTCGAAGAAGAACCCCACCCGCAACCAGCCGGTGATGCTGCAGCTGGGCCGTCGCCCCGACGACCTGGAGGCGTCGCTCCAGCCCCGCGGCATGCCCGTCTCGGCGTGCGCCGAGAGCCCGCTGGCGGGCTTCGACCCGGGCACCGGTGCCCTGGGCGGCGGGGGCGGCTGCGCCTCCGGCGCCTGCGGGTGCTGACCCCGCGCCGTACCCCCCCCGAGCAGCCCGCACCACCAGCCCCACCCCCCCGATCCGCCGGCGGGCGCGTCTGCGCCGACCATCCGCGCCCGCCGGCACACCACCGCAGGAGAGACCCATGGCCAAGCCCGAGTGGCTGAGCAACCCCTGGAAGCAGAACCCCTGGTTCGAGTCCGTCGCCGTCGCCCAGGAGCGGGCGCGCAAGCGCCTGCCGCAGCCCGTGTACGGCGCGCTCGTCGCCGGCTCGGAGCGCGGTCAGTCCGCCGGGGACAACCAGGCGGCCTTCGCCGAGATCGGCCTCCAGCCGGTCGTCGCGGGCCAGAAGAAGGAGCGGTCGCAGGCCACCACGCTGTGGGGCCAGGAGATCTCCCAGCCGGTCGTCATCTCCCCCACGGGCGTGCAGGCCGTGCACCCCGACGGCGAGGTCGCGGTCGCCCGCGCCGCCCGTGACCGCGGCACGCTCATGGGCCTGTCGAACTTCGCGTCGAAGTCCGTCGAGGAGGTCACCGAGACGGGGGCGCGCACGTTCTTCCAGATGTACTGGACCGGCGAGCGCGACGTCATGCTCCACCGCATGCAGCGCGCGCAGGACGCCGGTGCGCTCGGCCTCATCGCCACGACCGACTGGTCGTTCTCGATCGGCCGCGACTGGGGCTCGCCCGAGATCCCCGAGAAGGTCGACCTCAAGACGATGGTGCGGTTCGCACCCAAGGTGGCCACCAAGCCGCGCTGGCTGTGGACGTTCGGCAGGACGGGCATGATCCCGGACCTCACGGCCCCCAACCTCGCGCCTCCCGGCGGCGTGGCGGGCCCGACGTTCTTCGGCGCCTACTACGAGTGGATGAACACCGAGCCGCCGTCGTGGGACGACGTCACGTGGATGCGCGAGCAGTGGAAGCAGATCTCGGGCGGCAAGCCGTTCATCCTCAAGGGCGTCAGCCGCGTCGACGACGCGCTCCGGGCCGTCGACGCCGGCGTCGACTCCATCTCCGTGTCCAACCACGGCGGCAACAACCTCGACGGCACCCCCGCCGCGATCCGCATGCTCCACCCGATCGCCTCGCGGGTCGGCGACGACATCGAGGTCGTCATCGACGGCGGCATCCGCCGCGGTTCCGACGTCGTGAAGGCCGTCGCGCTCGGCGCCCGGGCGGTGCTCATCGGTCGCGCCTACCTGTGGGGCCTCGCGGCCAACGGCGAGCAGGGCGTGGGCAACGTGCTCGACGTGCTGCGCATGGGCGTCGACTCGGCGCTGCGCGGCATGGGCGTCGCGTCCATCCACGACCTCACGCCCGAGCACCTGCTCGTGCCCGAGGGCTTCCACCGCACGCTGGGCGCCGTGCCCGCGCGCGAGGGCAGCCACGCCGCGCCCGCGGCGGTCTGATCCCTGCACGACCACCGAGAGGAGCGCTCCGTGAACCCCGCCCTGTCGTCCCGCACGTGGCCGGACGTCGAGCCCGGCGCGCTCCTCCTGGTGCCGGTCGGCTCGATCGAGCAGCACGGCCCCCACCTGCCCCTCGACACCGACGGCGTCATCGCCGCCGAGGTCGCCGGCCGGGTGGCGGTCCACCTGCTCGACGAGCTGTCCGTGCTCGTCGCCCCGCCGCTGCTGTTCGCGGCCTCCGGGGAGCACCACGGCTTCCCGGGCACGTTGTCCATCGGCACCGACGCCCTCGCGACGATGCTCGTCGAGCTGGTGCGCTCCGCCGAGCTGTGGACCCCGCGCGTCGTCTTCGTCAACGCCCACGGCGGCAACGTCTTCGCGCTCGAGAAGGCCGTCCGCCAGCTCCGCGAGGAGGGCCACGACACCGCCTGGGTCGCGTGCGCGACCGAGGACGTCGACCTCCACGCGGGCCGCACCGAGACCTCGATCATGCTGCACCTGCGCCCCACCACCGTCGACCTCCGACGGGCCGAGGTGGGCAACACCGGCACGCTGACGGAGATCCTCCCGACCCTGATGACCGGTGGGGTCAAGGCCGTCTCCCCCAACGGCGTCCTGGGCGACCCGACCGGCGCGACCGCTGACGAGGGCCGCTCCCTCGTCGCCGAGCTGGTGCGCGACGTGCTCCAGCGCGTCCGCCACGCCGCTCCCGACGCCCGGGGACACCTCGTCGCACCCGCAGCGCGGGCCGCGGGCCGCGTACCGGCGCAGGCTCCGGCGTGACCGACCGCCGGGTCGCGCTGGTCACCGGCGCGGCCGGGGGCATGGGCGCGGCGATCCTGGCGGCGCTGGCCCGTGACGGCTACGACGTCGTCGGGGTCGACGTCGCACCCGTGGCGGCGCCCTGTGCGGAGTCGCACCGGCTGGACGTCCGGGACGGTACGGCGCTGCGCGAGCTGGCCGCGGACGTCGTGGCCCGCCGGGCCCGCCTCGACGCCGTCGTCGCCGCGGCTGCCGTGGTCGGCGGCGGCAGCCCGCTCTGGGCCACCCCCGACGAGGTGCTCGACGAGCTGTGGGAGGTGGACGCCAAGGGCGTGTGGACGACCGCCGCGGCGACCGTGCCCCACCTGCTCGCCTCCCCCGAGCCCCACCTCGCCCGCTTCGTCGGCATCGCCTCCGCGGCCGGCGAGCACGGGCTGTTCGGGCTGGCGGCCTACACGGCCGTGAAGCACGCCGTCGTCGGGATCGTGCGCGGCCTGGCCGCCGACCTCGCCGGCACCGGCGTGGCGGCGATCGCGGTCTCGCCCGGCGCGACGCGCACGCCGATGCTCGAGGCGACCGCGGCGCTCTACGGCCTCGCGGGCGAGGACGGCGTCGACGAGCTCGCCCGCCACCAGGGGCTGCGCCGGGCGCTCGAGCCGGCGGAGGTCGCCGACGTCGTCGCGCTCTGCTGCTCCCCGGCGGGCGCCGCGCTGCACGGGTCCGTCGTCAACGCCGACGGGGGCTTCGGCATCTAGGAGGCGCGCCACTGCCCTCCGCGGAACCAGGGCGGGACCGGGGCCCGCGGCGGCTCCTCCGTCCGACCGCTGCGGTAGGCGACCACCGCATCGAGACCCACCTCCTCCTGGATCGCGGCCGCGATCGACAGGCCCTCCGCGCGCCACGCCGCGTCGCCCGGCAGGCCGTCCGCGTGACGGCGCTGCGCGCGCCACCGGTGGATGCGGCGACGCGTCGCCACGGAGACACCGAGCGTCCGGATCGGGAGCCGCACGGGCCGACCAGCCTCCATCCGCAGGAGGTCGGCGCCCTCGCCCGGGAGGGCCAGCAGCAGCGCGTGCCGCCCCGACTCGCACCGCCACACCTCGTGCTCACCGCCCAGCTCGAGCTGGACCCGTCGCGCGAGGTCGAGGGCGCGCACCAGGTGGCCGAGCAGACCGTCCCGCACCTGGTCGTCACCGTCGTCGCGAGCGCACCAGTCGGCGAGGTCCTCCTGCAACGGCGTGCTCAACCCGAGCTCGTCCGCGTCGGCGTGCCCGACGTCGTCCCACGCGGGTCCGCGGAGCCACAGCGGGTGCTCGGTGTAGTCACTGAAGAACTGCAGGTAGACCATCGTGGGCCTCCGGGCCGGACCGGCCGTCGCGAGTCGGCCTCGCACCACCCCCCGGCGCCGTCGGCCGAGTAGAGCAGGATGCGCTGCCGGTCGTGGCGACGCCACCGATTTGTTGCACCCGGGCCCTCGGATCGCGTCCGTTCCGCAGAACTCCAGCGGCGGCGCTCGGCCCGCCCCATGATGAGCATCATGACGACACTCCCGATCCGCCGGTCCGCCCTGCTGGCCGCAGCTGTGCTCGGGATCGCCGGCGTCGGCCTGGCTGCGAGCGCCGGCATCGCCGGCGTGACGCACCAGGAGCCCCGCCCGGTGAGCACGGCTGAGGCGGAGGCATGGGCCGAGGACCTGCTCGCGCTGCCGCCGGCGGAGGTCTGCGACCTGGCCGCGGTCGTGCGCATGTGTGAGCGCACCCTCGCCGACGCCCCCGGGGAACCGACCGGCGACGTCGCCACCGAGGTCGACCTGCAGGACGACGGCACCGCCGTGGTCA
The DNA here is from genome assembly GCF_010686755.1 of Nocardioides zeae. Lineage (GTDB taxonomy): Bacteria > Actinomycetota > Actinomycetes > Propionibacteriales > Nocardioidaceae > Nocardioides > Nocardioides zeae. The sequence continues at coordinate 300,237 of NZ_JAAGXA010000003.1, forward strand.
CCTTCCGCGGTGCGCTCGCCACGGGCGAGCGGTTCCACACCGAGATCAACGTGCTCCGCGACGAGGCCGGCGACGTGCGCGGGGTCGTGCCCGTCTACTGGTGACCAGCCGGCGCGTGGGGCGGCGTGTAACGCGGTGTCCGGGCTACTGGAGCAGTGGTCGACCACCGCACAGGACGCACCAACCCTTCCATGGACGCCCGGACACCGCGTTACAACGGCGAGGATGAGCCGCATTCACCCCCCACCGATGAACGACGAGCGCCGACCCGTCAGCTCGCGACGCCGAGGTGCCGGTCGCGCAGGCGCTCGCTGCGCAGCCCCTCCATCTGCCGCGCCGCTTCCAGCAGGGCCGTCGGGGTCATCGCTCCGAACGACACGACGGCTGCGGCGTACTGCTGACGGAGCCGGGCCATCGCCCGCTTCCGCGGCTCGCCCCAGAAGTCGTCGGGCGTGAGGCGCTGGACCGCCAGGCCGACCCCCTGCAGTCCGCCCTCCCGGCCCTTCTCCGCCATCACGACGTCGGCCACGGGCCCGACGGCGACACCGCCCTCGGCGACCGACAGGTACTTCACCCGCCCGTCGAGCTCGATGGCCAGACATCCGACCAGCATGTCGATCCAGACGACACCGCGGCCGAGCCGTACCGGGAACTGGGTCACCGGACGCAGCCCGAGCGCCTCGACGACCAGCAGGCGAGCGATCGACTCCCCGCCGTTCTCTGCGCCGGCGTCGGCCAGGTCGACCGCCCGACGCGCCTCGTGCACACCGGGCCAGTGCCTCTGGCCGGCGATCTCGTCGCGCAGGTCGGCGACGGTGACGTTGCGCCGGAGCACCTGGTCCATCGCGACGACGCCGGTGGTCAACCCGTGCTCGCGGGCGAGATCGACGGCGGTGCGGGCGGCGCCGAGGTGCGGGACGCCGTCGGTGAGCGCGAGATCGCCGGGCGGAGTGCGCGCCACGTGGTGCTTGACCCCGTGCTCGGTGCGCGTGCCGTTGACCCTGCCCCGGGTGACGTGGATGAGCCTCTCGCGCGGTACCGCGACGTCGATGCCGAGCGCCCGCGCCGCCGAGTCGTGGCTGAGGACGTGCGGGGCCTTCATCGTCAGGTGGACGGCGCGGTCGCGCATGCGCCACCGCCCCAGCTCGTCGGCCGCCTCCCAGGGGGGCCGGGCGACGTACGCTCCTCGTCGCAGCCGCACCCACTCCCCGCCGGGCCGCAGGAGCGTGCGGATCTCCGGTGTCCGGTAACCCGCCCCCGCCGCCTGCTCGCGGGTGAACACGCCGCCCTGGGTGGCGGCCGTCGCTGCGAGGAGGGGATGCATGCACCCACGGTGACCGACCGCTGGACCGACGAACCTGTACGGCGCGCTGCCTGGGGACAGACGTACCCGGCGGCCCACCTGGGGAGGGCGAGCGGGCCGGCCGACCGACGGTGACCATCAGCCCGTGTAACGCGGTGTCCGGGCTACCTTGGAAGGGTTGGTGCTACTCCTGCGGTGGTCGACCACATGTGCAGTAGCCCGGACACCGCGTTACACCGGGCGAAGCCGCCGCGGGCTGAGGCGTCACTCCGTCGCGTTGACGACGCCGCGCGCTAGCACGAGGTGCCGGTGCACGAGGTCCTCGGGGCTGAGCGGCCCGTCGGGGCGGTACCACGACGACACCCCGATGCAGAGCACGGTGACGCCGCGGCTCGCGGCCTTGGGGTACGGCGTGGCGAAGGTGCCGCCGGCCGCGCCGTCCTCGACGGCGTGGTCGAGCATGCCCTGGAGCTCGTCGCGCAGCGCGACGATGCGGTCGCGGTTGTCGCCCTCGAGGCTCCGCAGCTCGCTGGACGTCACGAACGCGTGCTTCGTGCGGAACATGTGGAACCGCAGGAGGCACTCCACCCACGCGTCGAACCGCGCGGCGGGGGACGGTCCGGCCTCCTCCAGCGCCGCTGCGGTGCGCTGCACGAGGTCGCGCATGACGTCCTCGAGCAGGGCGACGAGGATGTCCTGCTTCGACGGGTAGTGGTGGTACAGCCCCGGCACCGACAGGCCGGCCGTCGAGGCCAGCTCCCGGATCGAGGTGCCGTGGTAGCCGTGCTTGGCGAACGCCTCGAGCGCCGCCTCCAGGACCCGGGGCAGCTCGGCGTCGTCGTACTTCCGCCACTCCAGCGGCTCCGCAACCATGCGGAGCACCCTACGACCTCCGCCACGCCGGAAGCAGCGAACGCACCGAGCGTTCGCTCACGGCGCCGCGCCAGACGCCCCACCCGTAGGTCAGGTCGTCGAGCCGACGGAGCACGGCGTACGTCGCGGGTTCCATCGCCGGACGCTGCCGCACCCAGCCCGCCGCGGTGTCGGCGACGACGGCGGCGGCGACCAGGCGCCGTACCCGACGCGAGGTGGCGAGGCCGACGACGGTGAGCGGCCAGTGGTGGCGGAGCAGGCCCGTGGCCACCTGCTCGACGTTCATCCAGGTCGCGAGGAGCGTGAGGGACGTCGCGGTGCGGCGGGCGTCGGCGTCCCCGCCGAGCCGCCGCGCCAGCCGCGCGGCCACCACGACGGACGCGCCGCCGGCCACGGCCGTCGGCACCGGCCGCTGCAGCAGGAGGGCGGCGACCTGCGCGACGCCGAGCGGGGCGAGCACCGCCGGGGCGACGAGGTCGCCGTGCCGGGCGGCGAGGACGGCCGCGCTGCCGCCGTAGTCCGCCCGCCGCCGGGCCCACGCCCCGAGGGCGACCCGGTGGTCGTGGCGGGCGGTGGCACCCGCGTCGTACCGCACCCGCCAGCCCGCGCCCACCAGCCGCCACACGAGGTCGACGTCCTCGCCGACCCGCAGGTCGGCGGCGAACCCCTCCCCCAGGGCCGCGACCCGCGCGAGGAGCACCGCGGAGGGCACGTAGGCCACCGCGGTGCCGGGCGCCACGAACGCCGAGCGGGGACCCCGGTCGAGCGACGACGCGACCGCCTCGTAGCGCGTCAGCGCCGACCCCGTCTCCACCAGCCCGCGGATCCGGGGCGCGACCACGGCGAGGCCGGGATCGACGAACGCGGCGCGGAGCCGGTGCAGCTCGTCCACCGTCACGACGACGTCGGAGTCGACGAAGAGCACGTACGTCGCGCCCCGCCGCCGCGCCTCGGCGAGGCCCGCGTTGCGCGCACCCGCCGGGCCGAGGTTCGTCGGCAGCCGGAGCACGTCCGCACCGTGGCGCGCGGCCGCGGCGGCGAGCGGGCCGGGATCGGGCGAGGCGTCGTCGACGACGAGCACGCGGACGGCGCCGGCGAGGGTCGTGAGCAGGCGCTCGACGCCGTCGGCGCGCTCGTGGGCGGGCACGACGACGAGCACGTCGTCGCCGGTCGGCGGGGGCTCCTCCGCGACGTACGCCGCGAGCCCGGCCCCCACGAGCTGCGCCGCGAGCCCGGCGCGACCGGCCGTGCCGTCGAGCGCGAAGGAGCCGCCCTCGAGCAGCCGCACGCCACCGGCGCCGAGGCGCACGGCCCGCACCGGGGCACCGCCCACGAGGAGCGCGCCGTAGCGCCGCACGCCGGCGTCGAGCACCACCCGGGTGCCCTCGGGCAGCGGGGGGTGCGCGGGCGGCGGGGGGACGGTCACGGGGGTCCAACGTAGTTGTCCCCGGCGTCACCACCCCGCACCTGGGCGTTTACACGCGTGACATAAATGACAGTTCAACCTCTTGCCAACGCCACGGTCAGACCGCAGTGTGGACGGCCGAAGTCCTCGTCGTGGTCGACGGGGCCGCCCAGGCTGCGCCGAGGCTCACCACGGCCGGGGGAGAACCAGATCGCGCACGCGCGAGTGGTGAGCACGGGAGACCCAGGCAGTACGCCGCTCCACCACCAGGTGGAACGGCTCGGGGTGAAGGTCGGTCCGCCGCGAGGCGGCCGACCCGGGCAACGGCAGCCCGAACCCGACAGGTCATCTTTCGTAGGCGTCGCCGCAAGGAATCCCCTCCATGCATGCTGATGTCAGCGTGCCCGCACGTCCGGGCACCCCCGCACACCCCCACTCCCCCCGCCACCGCGCCCACGGCCGGGCCCGCATGACGGCCCGCACCGCTGGTCGCACGTCCACCCTCCGCCGCGCCGCCACGGCCGGCGGCCTCGCCCTCGCGGCCGTCGCCTCCACGGCGGCGCTCAGCGTCGGCACGGCCCAGCCGGCCGAGGCCTACCCCGCCCACTGGTCCTCGACCCAGCGGGCCGAGTACGAGCGCCAGATCGAGATCCGCAACTACGAGGTGCTGAAGGCGGCCCGGTCGCTCGAAGGCGTCAAGTACCGCTACGGCGGCACCAGCCCCAGCACGGGCTTCGACTGCTCGGGCTACGTGGGCTACGTCTACAAGAAGGTCGGCAAGACCCTCCCCCGCACGTCGAGCCAGATGGCCGAGTCGGTCGGTCGCATCAGCACGAAGTCGGCCCGCGTCGGCGACCTCGTCTTCTTCTACAGCGGCGGCCGCGTCTACCACGTGGCGATCTACGCGGGCGACGGCTACGTCTGGCACGCCCCCGGCACCGGCGAGCGCGTCAAGCTCGAGAAGATCTGGACGACCAGCGTCACCTTCGGCCGCGTCTGAGCGTCGGACCCCTCGGCACCACCCGCACCACCGCACGTCCCGAGAACCGTCGGGGGGGGGACCCAGGCGCGCCCCCCCCGCGGGGGGGGGGGGGGGGGGGGGGGGCGCCCCCCGCTTCGGCGCGCCCCCCCCCCCCCCCCCCCCCCCCCCCCCCCCCGCCCCCCCCCGGGGGGGGGGCCCCCCCCCCCCCCCCCCCCGACGGTCGTGAGAGGGGGTGCGCGGTGCGCACACGCATGGTGGGGGTCCTGCTGACGCTGCTGGTGGTGGGCGCCATCTGGTGGGCGGGCGACCGGGCGGACGACGAGTCCGCGGACGGGTCCGCGAACGGGGGCTCGGGCAGCGGGAGCGGCTCGTCCAGCACCGCCACCGTGACCGCCGTCGTCGACGGCGACACGATCCGCGTGGTGACCGGGGGCTCGGACGAGGAGCGCCGCGTGCGGCTGCTCGGCCTCGACGCGCCCGAGGTGCGCGGCACCCCCGAGTGCGGTGGCACCGAGGCCACCGACGTCCTCGTCGACCTGCTGCCGGTGGGCACCACGGTCACGCTCGTCGGCGACCCGACCCAGGACGACGTGGACCGCTACGACCGGCTGCTGCGCTACGTCGAGGGTCCCGACGGCACCGACGTCGGGGAGCGGCTGGTCGCGTCGGGCTGGGTCGCGACGTACGTCTTCCGCGACGAGTTCGAGCGCCTGGGGCGGTACGCCGCGGCGCAGGACCGTGCCGAGGCCGAGGGCCGCGGCGCGTGGGGGGCGTGCTGACCCGCCCGGCCGGCGTCAGGCCCCGAGGTAGCGCCCGGGGCGGTGGTTGAGCGCGAGCACGAGGTTGAGCAGCGCCGCTCCGAGCGCCGAGAACAGCACGTCGACGGGCTCGACGACGGCGAGCGCGGCGAGCACGACGCAGACGTCGAGCCCCATCTGCACGTAGCCCGCCCGCCACCCGAGCCGTTCCTGGGCGAGGAGGGCGAGCACGTTGAAGCCGCCGAGGCTGGCGCCGTGGCGGAAGACGATGAGCAGCCCGATGCCGACGAGCAGGTTGCCCGCGACGACGGCGTAGACGGCGTCGAGCCCGGCGAGGTCGACGAAGCGGTGGTGCAGCTCGGAGAAGCCGCTGACCAGCACGACGCAGGCGAGGCTGCGGGCGGTGAACGCCAGGCCCTTCTTCGCCACGGCGAGGGCGAAGAAGGGCAGGTTGACGAGCACGAAGACCACGCCGAAGGGCACGCCCGCGGCGTACGTCAGCAGCAGCGCGAGGCCGGCCGTGCCCCCGGTGACGGCGCCGCTGGTCGTGAGGAACAGGAGCCCCAGGGACACCACGAAGGTGCCCGTGAGCACGCCCAGCACGTTCTCCGCGAACGAGTGGGGCACGGTGTCGGGCGCGGCGCTCACGCCCGCACCCTAACGACGGCGGGGGACACTCCCGACCGCGTGGGACCCAGTGCGGCACCCAGTACCAAATATGGGGCCGCAGTACCGCCTCGGAGCGGGTGTGCGAGCATCAGCGCCAGTGGACGCCGTGCGCACCCCCCGGGGTGCCACCGACGAAGGGATCCGGGGAGATATGGGATTCGTGGACACCGCCCTCGACGAGGCCGGCCTGCTGAACCCGCACGTGCGGGAGTACGTCGCGCACTGGGCGGAGGTGACCGGAGCGGCCCGCATCGAGGTGGTGGACGCCGCCGACGACGCCCGTCTCGTCGCGGAGGCGCTCGAGGCCGGCGAGCTGCTGCCCGCCGGCGAGGGCCGGTACTACTCGCGCAGCTACCACAAGGACACCGCCCGCTCCGAGGAGCGGACGATCGTCGCGACCAACGACGAGCGGCACAAGGGCGAGTACAACAACTGGCGCCCGGCCGCCGAGATGCGCGAGCTGCTGACGTCGAAGATGCGCGGCCAGCTGGCGGGCAAGACGATGTACGTCGTCCCCTACCTCATGGCGCCGCAGGGCTCGCCCCTGGAGAAGTACGCCGCGGGCGTCGAGCTCACCGACACCCGCACGGTCGTGCTCCACATGATCCGGATGGCCCGCGTGGGCGTCTCCTTCATCAACGACCTCGCCGAGCCCGACAGCTTCGTGCGCGCCGTGCACGTCGCGGGCGACCTGCCGAACCTCGGCCAGGGCACCCCGGACGACCAGCGCTACTTCGTGACGATCGCCGACGAGCGCACGATCCTGCACTACGGCTCGTCCTACGGCGGCAACGCGCTCCTCGGCAAGATCGCGCACGGCCTCCGCCAGGCCGCCTTCGACGGCTTCGCCTCCGGCGAGTTCCTCTCCGAGCAGTTCCTGCTCCTGGGGATCACCGACAAGCAGACCGGCGAGAAGCACCACGTCGTCGGCGGCTTCCCCAGCGCGTCCGGCAAGACCAACCTCGCGATGACCCTGGCCCCCGAGGCGCTGGGCGACCGCTACCACGTCGAGTTCTACGGCGACGACATCGCCTGGATCTGGCCCGGCGAGGACGGCCGCCTCTACGCGTTCAACCCGGAGGGCGGCGTCTTCGGCGTCGCGAAGGACACCAACGAGCTGACCAACCCGACCGCGCTGCACTCGGTCGACGAGGGCTCGGGCGCGATCTTCACCAACGTCGCCTACAACCCGGACACGCAGGAGGTCTGGTGGGAGGGCAAGACGCCCCAGCCGCCTGCCGACGTGACGGGCTGGGAGGACTGGAAGGGCGACAAGATCGCCGACCGCTCGGAGTCCGAGAAGGACGCCCCGTGGGCCCACCCGAACAGCCGCTTCACGACCGCGCTGAGCCAGGTGCCCAACGTGGCGCCCGACTACGACGACCCGGCCGGCGTGCCCGTCGACGCGATCATCTTCGGCGGCCGCACGCGTGACCGCGAGCCGCTCGTGCGGGCCATCCACGACGTCGCCGAGGGCGTGTACGACGGCCTGACGCTCGGCGCCGAGGCCACCTTCGCCGCCGAGGGCGTCGAGGGCCAGCTGCGCTACGACCCCATGTCGATGCGGCCGTTCATGTCCTACGCCGAGGCCGACTACGCGGCCCACTGGCTGAAGATCGTGGGCGCGGCCTCGAAGCCGCCGATCTTCGCCCACGTCAACTGGTTCCAGCGCGACGCCGAGGACGGCCACTTCCTGTGGCCCGGCTACCGCGAGAACCTGCGGGCGCTCCTGTGGCTGGTCCAGCTGCGCAAGGGCGAGGTCGAGGGCCGCCCCACGCCGGTCGGCATCCTCCCCACGCGCGAGGAGCTCGACCTGACCGGGCTCGACCTCCCCGAGGCCGACCTCGAGCGCATCCTCGACATCGACGTGGACCGCTGGCGCCAGGAGATGGGCTTCCGCCAGGCGCACCTCGAGCTGTTCGAGGGCCTCCCCGAGGAGATCTGGGAGGCGCACCGCCGCGTGGCCGCCGCCCTCGACGAGGCCTGAGCGCGTCGGGCCGGGTCGCTCTCGACCCGGCCCGGCCCGCGAGCCCCTCCCCGGGGCGTAACAAACACCCGCCAGACTGGGGGCATGACGACCGAGAAGACGCCGGCCACCGTGGACGACCTCCTCGAGGCCGACCGTCGCGAGCCCGACGCGGCCCTCTTCGCCGGTGGCGTGGGATCCGAGCCGCAGCACGCGGCGCTGCGCGCCTCGGTGCGCCAGCTGACGACGCTGCTGGGCGAGTCGCTGACGCGCCACGAGGGCCCCGACCTGCTGGCCCTGGTCGAGAAGGTACGGCGCCTGGCCCGGCAGCCGTCGGACGCCGAGCTCCACGCGTTGCTCGCCGACGTCGACCCCGCGACGGCCGTGGTGCTGGCCCGGGCGTTCACGGCGTACTTCCAGCTCGTCAACACCACCGAGCAGCTGCACCGCCTGCGCGAGCTCGACGCGGGCGAGGAGGGTCCGTTCGCAGCCACGCTCGGCCGGGTGGGCGAGGCGCTCGCGGACGGCACCCTCACCCGCGACGACCTGCTCGACGTGCTGGGCAGGATCGAGTACCGACCCGTCTTCACCGCCCACCCGACGGAGGCGTCGCGCCGCACGGTCCTGCGCCTGCTCCGCAAGGTCGCGGAGGTCGTGACCGCCGCGGAGCAGCCCGGCCGTCCCGCCGCCCACCGGGCCGCCGACGAGCGGCGCCTCGCCGAGCTGGTCGACCTGCTGTGGCAGACCGACGAGCTGCGCGTGGTGCGGCCCGAGCCCGGCGACGAGGCGCGCACGGCGGTCTACTACCTGCGTTCCATCGCCGCCGAGGTGGTGCCGGAGCTGCTGGGCGAGCTCGACCGGACGCTGGCGACGCTCGACGTGGCCCTGCCGGCGACGGCCCGACCGTTGCGGTTCGGCACGTGGGCGGGCGGTGACCGGGACGGCAACCCCAACGTGACGCCCGCCGTGACGCTGGAGATCCTGGCGCTCCAGCACGCGGCCGGCCTCGCCGAGCTCGTCGAGGCCGTCGACGAGGTGCTCACCGAGATGACCGCCTCGACGCGGGTGGTGACCCCGTCCGACGCGCTCACCGAGAGCCTCGAGCGGGACGCGGCCGCGCTGCCCGTCACGTGGAGCACGGTGCGGCGGCTCAACGCGGAGGAGCCCTACCGCGTGAAGCTGACGTTCGTGAAGGTGCGCCTGCAGCGCACCCGCGACCGGCTGCGCGAGGGCACGCCGCACGAGCCGGGCCGCGACTACCTGTCGGTGGACGAGCTCGTCGCCGACCTGTGCCTGGTGCGCGACTCGATGCTCGCCTCCGGCGACACCCTCACCGGCGACGGCGCGGTCCTGCGGCTCATCCGCACCGCCGTCACCTTCGGCGCCGGGCTGGCCACGATGGACGTGCGCGAGCACTCGGCCAAGGCGCACGCCGCCCTGGCCGAGCTGTACGCCCGCACGGGGGAGCTCACGACGCCGTACGACGAGCTGGAGCGCCCCGAGCGCATCGCCCTCCTGGCGCGCGAGCTCGCGTCGTCGCGCCCCCTGACGGGAGCGGCGGCGAGCGACCTCGGCGAGGCCGCGACGGCCTCCCTCGACCTCGTGCGCACCATCCGCACGGCGCTCGACACCTACGGCGACGGGGTGGTCGAGACCTACATCGTGTCGATGACCCACGACGTGGACGACCTGTGGGCGGTCGTCGTGCTGGCCCGCGAGGTCGGGCTCGTCGACCTGGGCTCCGCCGACCGCCCCGCGCGGGCCCGGATCGGCTTCGCGCCGCTCTTCGAGACGGTCGCCGAGCTCGAGAACGCGGGACCGCTGCTGGCAGCGCTGCTGGAGGAGCCGTCGTACCGGCGCCTCGTGGCCGCCCGCGGCGACGTGCAGGAGATCATGCTGGGCTACTCCGACTCGTCGAAGGACGCGGGCATCGCGGCGTCCCAGTGGCAGATCCACCGGGCGCAGCGGGCGCTGCGCGACGTGGCGGCGCAGCACGGGGTGACGCTGCGGCTGTTCCACGGGCGCGGCGGGTCGGTGGGCCGCGGCGGCGGGCCGACGGCCGAGGCGATCATGAGCCAGCCCTACGGGTCGCTGACCGGCGCGATCAAGGTGACGGAGCAGGGCGAGGTCATCTCGGACAAGTACGCCCTCCCGGGCCTCGGCCGCCGCAACCTCGAGGGGGCGCTCGCCGCGGTCGTCGAGGCGTCCCTGCTGCACCGGCGCTCGCAGCTCCCCGCCGACCTGCTCGCCACGTGGAACGACACGATGGACGTCATCGCCTCGGCCGGGCAGACGACCTACCGCGGCCTCGTCCGCGACGACGGCCTCGTGCCGTTCTTCGTCGCGGCGACCCCGGTCGACGAGCTGGGCCGCATGAACATCGGCTCGCGCCCCGCCAAGCGCCCGGGCGGCGCGGGCGGGCTAGACGACCTCCGGGCGATCCCGTGGGTCTTCGGCTGGACGCAGACGCGGATGATCCTGCCCGGCTGGTTCGGCGTGGGGTCGGGCCTCCAAGCGGCCCTCGACGCCGGGCGCGGCGACGCGCTGCGGGAGATGTACGGCTCCTGGGCCTTCTTCCGCACCTTCCTCTCCAACGTGCAGATGACGCTGGCGAAGACGGACCTGGACATCGCGGCGGAGTACGTCGCCGCGCTCGTGCCCACCGAGCACCACGGGCTGTTCGAGCAGGTGCGGGCGGAGCACGCGCGCACGGTCGCGAACGTGCTCGAGGTGACCGGGCAGTCGACGCTGCTGGAGCACGCGCCGGTGCTGCGGCGCACGCTGGCGCTGCGCGACTCCTACCTGACGCCGCTGCACGCGCTGCAGGTCGCCCTGCTGCGCCGGGTGCGGGAGACGCCGGAGGGCGCGGAGCCCGACCCGCAGGTGCAGCGGGCCCTGCTGCTGACGATCAACGGCATCGCGGCGGGACTGCGCAACACGGGGTGAGGGCCCTCGGCCCTCGGGGTGGGCCCTAGGGTGCGGTCATGCTCGCCACGACCCGCGACGGCGCCGTCTCCCTGCTCACCCTCCAGCGCCCGGAGCGGCGCAACGCGCTGAACCTGGAGCTCTGTCGCGCCATCGACGCGGCGGCCCACGCCGAGGTGGAGGCCGGCGCCCGGGTGCTCGTGCTCACCGGCGAGGGCACGTCGTTCTGCTCGGGCGCCGACCTCGGAGGCGTGTACGGCGCGGAGTTCCTCGACGCGCTGTACGGCATGCTCCACGGGCTGACGCGCCTGCCCGTCCCGGTCGTCGCGGCCGTCAACGGACCGGCCATCGGGGCCGGGACGCAGCTCGCGCTCGCCTCCGACCTGCGGATCGCGGACGAGTCCGCGAGGTTCGGCGTGCCCACCGCGCGGAACGGGATGGCCGTCGACGCCTGGACGATGCGCACCCTGCAGACGGTCGCCGGCGGCGGGATGGCACGACGCCTGATGCTGGCCGCGGAGACCGTCGACCGCGACGAGGCGCTGCACTGCGGTCTCGCCGACCGTGCCGGCACCCTCGACGACGCGCTCGCGTGGGCCGCCGAGATCGCCACGCTGGCCCCGCTGACGCTGGCGCACAACAAGCTCGTGCTCAACGGCGGCAGCGACGCCGAGATCGACCGCACCTTCGCCGCCTGCTGGGCGAGCGAGGACGTGCGCGAGGCGGCCACGGCGCGGACGGAGAAGCGGACGCCGGTGTTCCGCGGGGTCTGAGTTCTTTCCTCGCCCTTCCCGGGTCGTGGTGCGAGGCCGCGGGTTTCCGCGGGTCTGGCACCACGACCGGGGCTTCAGCGGGTGACGCAGGCGTCGGCGCGCCAGTCGCTCTCGGTCGTGGCCGTCGCCTCGTGGTGGCCGTCGTCGTCCGTGCTGATGAGCTCACCCGGGCGGAGGGCGACGAGCTCCGCGGCGGTGATGTCCGGGCCGGGCAGCGAGTGGTTCACGTCCTCGGTCCAGCCGCCGATGTAGAGCTCCTGGCGGGGCGGCACCGCCGACACGTCGAGGCCGGTGAGCACGACGGAGTAGGAGCGTCCGGCCGTCGCGCCCGGCGCCCGAGTCTCCCACTCGTCGACGAACAGCCAGGTGACCTCCGGGTCGTCGTCACAGATCTCCACGAGCAGCACGTACGTGCCGTCCGCGGCCCGCGCCAACGTCGCCTCGCCGACCGAGACGGCGGTACAGCCCGCCGTCGCGCCGAGGGCGGCGACGGCTGCGGTGGTGGCGAGGACGCGGCGTACGGCGGTCACCCTCGCAGGCTCCCACGCCTCCGCCGGTCGTGGTGCGAGACCTGCCTTCTCCTCGTTCCCGTTCGTGGCCGGGCCGGGCCGGGCCGGCCCTCCGAAAGGGGACGTTGGTACGGCGCCGGTCGCTTCCGGCCCGCCCCAGCTGCACACTTCTGACGGCGGGGGCGAGGGCGCCTCAGGGGCCTACCCGGTCGTGGTGCGAGACCTGCGGAAATCCGCGGCCTCACACCACGACCCAGAGAGGGGTCAGGCCCGGCGCGGGAACTGCGTGAAGTCGGGCTTCCGCTTCGCCTTGAACGCCTCGCGGCCCTCCTGCGCCTCGGCCTGGCCGTAGAAGAGCAGGTTGGCGTCGTGGGCGAGCTGCTGGATGCCGGCGTAGCCGTCCTCGTGCGCGTTGAACGACAGCTTCGAGAGGCGCAGCGCCCAGGGCGAGAGCTCGAGCATCTCGCGGCACCACGTGAGGGTCTCGGCCTCGAGGTCGGCGAGGGGTACGACGGTGTTGACGAGGCCCATCTCGAGGGCGGTCGCTGCGTCGTACTGGCGGCAGAGGAACCAGATCTCCTTCGCCTTCTTCGGGCCGACGAGGTCGGCGAGGATGCTGGCGCCGTAGCCGCCGTCGAAGGAGCCGACCTTCGGGCCCACCTGGCCGAAGCGGGCGTTGTCGGCCGCGATGGTGAGGTCGGCGACGAGGTGGAGCACGTGGCCGCCGCCGATCGCCCAGCCGGCGACGGACGCGACGATCGGCTTGGGGCAGCGGCGCATCTGCACGTGCAGGTCGGTGACGTGGAAGCGGCCGGTGGCGCTCTCGTGGGTCTTGTAGCCCGAGTCGCCGCGCACGCGCTGGTCGCCGCCGGAGCAGAACGCCTTGCCGCCCTCGCCGGTGAGGATGATGACGCCGATGCGCTCGTCCTCGCGCGCGATGTCGAGCGCGTGGGAGATGTCGATGAGCGTCTGCGGGCGGAACGCGTTGTGCACCTCGGGCCGGTTGATCGAGATCTTGGCGATCCCGTCGTCCGTCGTGGAGAAGATGATGTCCTCGTAGTCGCCCACGGTGGTCCAGGTCGTCTCGTCGCTCATGGCGTTCATTGTGACCGGGCGTTCCATGTCAAGAGAACTTGACTCCGGTCGAGGGGCGGTCCTAGCGTTCGGTGTCAAGGATGTTTGACACGAGGGGGACACATGAGGGGCATGACGCTCGAGACGAAGGTGCGGTCGGCGCTGACCGTCGTGATGCTGGTGGCGATAGGCATCGTCTACACATGGCAATGGCACACGATCGCGCCGCTCTTCGCCATGGCGTGTTCGTTGATGGGCTTCATCGGTGGCCTCTACCACCGCCGCCACCGGCCCCAGCCCGGCCCCACGGACATCGAGGCCGACTGGAGCAGGCGCGTGCAGGCCGGCACCTTCCTCGACACCATGCAGTTCTTCGTCCCCATCCTCATGCTGGTGTCGCTGGTGATCGGCTGGGCCCACGAGACGGCACCGCTCGTCTACCTCGCCGCTCTGATGGTGCTTGCGGGCGTCGACTACGGCCTGCGCTACTGGCTCCTCCGCATCAAGGAGCAGTGGTGACGCCGTGCGCAACCACATAGGCACGCTCCGCGCACAGCGCGGCTGGACGCAGCAGGACCTGGCGCAGCAGCTGGGCGTCTCGCGCCAGACCGTCATCTCCATCGAGCGCGGGCGGCACGACCCCGCGCTGGCGCTGGCGTTCCGGTTGGCGGCGCTGTTCGAGACGTCGGTCGACGCGCTGTTCGAGCCGGGCGGCACCGACGCCTGAGGGACCGGACCCGAGGTCCAGAACTGTGCGGCTAGGACCGCTCCCGCTCGGTCCGAGCGGCACCAGGCGCACATTTCCGAGCCCGGCCCGGCTCGGCCCGCTCCACCTCCAGCGCCGCCAGCCGCGGGTAGCGCGCCACCCCCCACACCAGCGCCCCCACCAGGCTGACGAGCAGCGCGCCCGCGGCGAGGCGGAGCGCCCACTCGACCCCCGCCGTACCCGCCACGACGCCCGCCGCCGCCGCGCCGAGCGGGCTGCCGCCCCAGGCGATCATGCGGGCGGTGGTGTTGACGCGGCCCTGGAGCGCGTCGGGCGTGACGACCTGGCGCACGACGATGCCGTTGACGATGAGCGTCGTCGACGCCAGGTGGAAGCAGGCGAGGAGCACGAGGGCGAGCACGAGCGACGTCGTCGCCGACAGCGCACCCACGGCGACGGCGGCGACCGCGAACCCGCAGGTCGTGATGATCCCGACGCCGACCCGCTGCTGCAGCCGCGGCAGCGCGAGGCTGGCGACGAACGTGCCGAGCGCGCCCGCCGCGAACAGCCAACCGATCGCTGCGTCCTCCGCGCCCAGCCCGAGGCGCTCGACCCCGATCACGACGACGAGCCCGGCGACGGCGCCGCCCGCAAGGCTGCACCCGATCCCGAGCAGCGTCAGCGCACGCACGACGGGCTGCCCGAGCACGAACCGGAGGCCCTCGAGGATGTCGGCGCCGAGGCGCGTACGGCGCGACCCACCTCCCGCGGCCACCGCCGGCCGCGTCTCGCTCCCCTCCCAGCGGAGCCGGGCGAGCACGAGCCCGGCGACGAGGTGGGCGGCCGCGTCGAGGCCGATGACGAGCGCCACCGGCAGCGTGGCGACGAGCACGCCGGCGACGACGGGACCGGCGACGCTGATGGCGGTGCCGACGGTGACGAGCAGCGACGTGGCCGACGCGACCCGCTCGCGCCCGACCATCTGCGGCACGACCCCGAACGACGCGGCGTCGGCGAACACGAACAGCGCACCGACGAGCAGGCCCGTGAGCAGCAGCTGGGGATAGGTCAGCACGCCCACGGCGTCCGCCAGCGGGATGGCGGCGAGGAGGAGGGCGACGCCCAGCGACGTACCCACGAGCACCCGCCGCCGGTGCCACCGGTCGACGAGGGCGCCGGCCGGCAGGCCGAGCACCAGGTAGGGCAGCGTCTCCGCGGCCGCCATCAGCGCCGTGAGGGTGGCGCTGCCGGTGAGCCGGTAGACGAGCACCGGCAGGGCGACCAACGTGAGCGCACCGCCGGCCATGGCCAGCGCCCGGGCGGCGAGGTAGGTCCGGTACGCCGGGACGTCCCACGCACTCAGGGGCGGGGCGCTCACAGGCTGGGCGGGGGCAGGAGGAGCAGCTGGCCCGGGTCGGTGACGTCGACCCGGCGCTCGTGCCGGTTCGGCGTCGTGGCGGCCACCTCGGCCCAGCGCGGCAGCCCGAGGTAGGTGAACGCGGCCGGCGCGTTCGGCACGAGCCCCCGGGCACAGACGCGCGCGACCCGCAGCGGGGTGAGCGCGACGTCGGGCGTGGTGAGGTCGCAGACGACCACCTCGTGCCCCGCCGCGGCGAGGGCCGCCCGCATCCCCTCCTCGGTGCCGACGGGCAGCGCGTCGATGCCGACCACCTCGCCGGGATCGGTGAACCGGCGGCCGAGCGTCGCCTGCACCCGCGGGTCGAGCCACACCTGCGCCTGCGCGCCGAGGTCCCGGACGTGCTCCTGCACCGGGCCGGCGGCGTCGAGGTACGACCGGTCCGCCCGGTGCTCCAGGTAGAGCCCCCGCGACAGCACCCCGGCGTCCATCGACCCGAAGACCCAGCCGTCGGCGTCGAGCAGGCCGCGGGTGAAGACCCAGCTGTGCACCGCCTCGAGCACGGCCTTGGTGGCCGTCTCGACCGGGTCGAGCTTGGCCGAGAACCCGCCGGCGGCGATGCCCGTGACGGGGTCGCGCACGAGGGCGGCGACGACCGGCACGCCGAACCACGCGGGCAGCTCCAGCAGGTGCACCTCCAGCCGCGAGCCCGCGAGGTGGTCGGCCAGCCCCGGCACGCTCGCGACGTCGATGCCGCGGGCCGGCAGGTCGAGGTGCCACCACAGCGACAGGGAGTCGCGCTCGACCAGCTCGAGCAGCCCGCGGCGCGCGGCGTCGGCGAGCCCCTGACCGGTGGCGATCCCCGCGTAGTTGAGGTGGTGCAGGAACGGGTCCCCGCGCCGCTCGCCGGTGCGCCAGTTGAGGTGCACCCACGACGCGGGGACGAGCACCTCGCCCCCACCGCCGGCACCGCCGCCGTCGCCCGTGCCGACCGCCCAGGCGATCTCGACGTCGTCGGTGAACCGGGCGTAGGGGAAGCCCGGCCGCGCGTGCTGCCAGTCCGCGAACCAGCGCAGGTCCTCGGGCCCGAGCAGGCGACGCCCCTCGGCGCGCAGCTCCGCGGCGCTGGCCCGGCGGAGCCCGGCGGGCACGTAGTTGCCGCAGTACCGCTCCACCGCCTCGCCCACCGCCGCCACCCGGGCGCCCTCCAGGTCGCCGAAGGTCGTGCCGAGCGACACGAGGTCGCTCGGCCACGCGCCGTACGTGCGGGAGTCCGCGACCGCGGCCGTGAGGCCGACGTACGCCGGCGGCATCCCGTCGAGCCGGTCCACCGGGTGCAGCTCGCGGACGAGCCCCACGAGCGGGTCGACGAGGTCGTCGAAGGTGAGCGGAGCGGGCGCGGTCAGCGGAGCGGCCATGGGGTGACCTCCAGGTCGACGTGGCGGACGGTACGGACGTGCGGGGCCCCCGAGCGGGCGGGGGCAGTGCGGGGGAAGGCGTCGGCGGCGACGACGAGCACGTGGTCGTCCGCGGGGTCGAGGACGACCGGACCGAGCGTCACCCGCGGCCCGACGGCGGCACCGTGGGCGAGCTCCTCGAGCACCGCACCCCCGCGCCCCCGGCGCGCGAGCGCCACGCACCAGGGCGCGGCGGGCGGGGCGTCACCGGCGACGTACGCCGCCACGTCGGCCACCAGCGCACGCCCGGCCCCCGGGCGCGGGAGGTCGACGGGGAGGAGCAGCCGGTCGGGACGGCCCCGCGGGTCGAGCGCCCGGGAGCCGAGGGGCGGCGACGGGACGGGCCGTGCCGGGTCGACGCGGAGCACGCCGCCCGGGCCAGCGGGGAACCGACGGCGGAGCGGGGTGCCGGGGCGGAGCGAGCGGGTCCCGTCCCCGACCGACGCCCCGACCGACGCCCCGGTCGGGGGCGTCCCGGCGGCCAGCTGGTCCAGCCACGCGAGGACGCGGCGCGCGCGCTGCGCCCCGCGCAGGTCGTGGGCCCACGGCCCGAGCACGAGGTGGACGGGGCCGCCCCACGCGCGGGCCAGGTCGACGGTGTCGTGGGCGAAGTGGTCGTGGAGCCCGCCGATCGCCAGCAGCGGCACGCGCTGCCGGGCCGCGAGCGCGGCGCGGCCCGCGTCGTCGCGGGTCGCGTCCACGACGCGCCCCCAGTCGCTGAGGTCGGCGTGCTCGCCCCACCAGCCGAGGCGCGACGCGAGCTGGAACGCTCCCCCGCGCGTCCACGCGGTCTCGCCGAGCCCGAGCGCGGGCACGCCCACCGAGACGGCGTCGGGGCCGTCGGCGGGTGCGGAGCCCCGCTCCTCGAGCTCGGCGAGAGCGGCGAGGGCGCAGTGCGCGCCGTACGACGTGCCGTGCAGCACGACGGGCCCCGCGACCCACGACTGCCGTCGCGTCCACGCGAGCAGGTCGGCGCCGTCCGGTCCCTCGCCGGCGTAGGGCGTGAACCGGCCCGGCGAGCCGTGGCGGCCGCGCACGTCCTGGAGCACGAGCGCGACGCCGTGGCGCGCCCAGCCCACGCCCTCGGGCGCGTGGCCGACGGCGTCGTACGGGGTGCGGGCGACGAGCACGGCGCGGGGCGGGCCGTCGGGGCGCCAGGCGTACGTCGCGAGCCCGCCCACCTCGTGCCGCTCGGCGTGCACGGTGGTGGGGGCTGCGGCGGCGAGCGTCATCGGGGCGTCATCGGGGCGCGGGCGGGACGGGGAGGACGGGGCGTCGCGCGACCGCGAGGGTGCGGAGGTCGATCGTCGTGGCGAGGTAGGCGTCGCGGCCCTGCGGGCGGTCCGCGCGGTCCGCGCGGTCTGCCCGGGCGAGCGCCTCGCTCGCGAGCGTGTGGGCGACGAGCTCGACGGCGCGGGACGAGGGTGTCGCGGAGGCGGCCACGACGGACGGCGCGACCTCGTCGGCGGGGTCGACCTCGTCGAGGCGCCGGTGGTGCCCGGCGGCGCGCCAGCGGGCGGCGACGTCGGCGAGGGGTACGGCGGCGGGAGCCACCACGAGGTGACCGTCCGCGCACCACGCCTCCACGCGCGCGGCTCGCGGCGCGGTGACGTCGATGCGGAGCGTGCTCGCCTCGTCCTGCCCGACCTCCACGCCCATCCGGCGCAGGGCGGCGGCGGTGGCGGCGGCGAGCGGTCCGGTGCCCTGCACGCGCGCGGCCGGGGACGTCGCGGGCCGCAGGTGCCCGGCGGCGCCGAGGGCGTCGTACGCCGCCGCGGCCACCGGCGTGCCCGGCCGCCGGCCGGCGACGAGCGCGCGCCGGAGCTCGTCGGCCTCGGCGGGCGGGAGGTGCACGGCGTGGAGGGTGCCGTCCGCCGTGCGCAGCAGGTCGCCGTCGGCGGTGCGGTGGAGCTGGACGCCGGGGGCCAGCCGCGGCGCGGTGAGGACGGTCATGGGTGCTCCCGAGGGTGGATCGGATCGGACGAGCGCTGCCCGCGCGCCCCCGGAGAGGTGGGGCGCACGGGCAGCGGGTCAGACAGTCGCGGTCAGCGGTCGCGCTGCGCCTCGACGGCCTGGGCCTCGACGGCCTCGACCTCGTCGAACGGGTTCTCGACGAGCGCGTTGCTGTGACCGGCGGAGTGCGTCGCCAGGGCGGCGCGGGCGGGGACGGGGCTGAAGAACTCGTTCATCTGCTGCTCCTTCGCATCGGTGTCGCAGGCCCCGAACGGACCTGCGGGAGGATCAGACCATTTCTGAGAATGATTCTCAAGTGCGAGGTGGGGCGACTTTCCGGCGCCGGCGCCGGTCGCGAACGAGGACGGAGCCCGGGCTCATTGCCCGGGGGGCGAGGAAAGTGCGCCCGGGGGAAAGAAAACGCGGATCGGAAGGCCCTGCCGATCGGCGTGTCGCGGGTCCGGGTCCGCGTCTTCTTTCGCCCTCCCGACAGCCGGTCCGCGTTTTCCTCCTCGGGCATCAGTGCTCGATGCCGAGCTCGTCCTCGACCTGGTCGAGCACGATGCCGAGCGAGATCGTGCCGCGGCCGGTCGCCCACACGGCCGCCTCGACCTCGACGACGCGATCGGTGCGGGCGGCGGTCAGCTGGGCCCACTGCGGGTCGCTGGCGAGGCGCTCCGACAGCGGCTCGGCGTCGGTCGACGCCGAGAACGCCTGCGCGAACACGACGTCGGGGTCGACCGCGGCGACCTGCTCGACGGCAACGGTCGCGAACGGGTCGGCGCCGGCCTCCCACGGGTAGTCGCTCACCTCCGCCAGCAGCGAGCCCACCGGGGTCGCGACCGAGTCGACGCCGAGCGAACCGGGCTCGCCGAACATCGACAGCGTCGTGAGGTCGGAGCGGTGCTCGGCCGCGTGCTCGACGCGCTCGGTGAAGGCGTCGGCGGCGGCGTCGGCTGCATCCTGCGTGCCCGTCAGCTCGCCGACGGTGCGCAGGACGTCGACCGACTCCTCCCAGGACGCCGGGTCGACGAGGTAGAGCGGCGCGATCTCCTCGACCGCGTCCCGCAGCCCGTCCTGCGCGCCGGCGAGCCCGATGACGAGGTCGGGCGCGGCGAGCGCGATGTCCTCGACGTTCTCCTCGCCGAAGCCGCCGGTGATCTCGCGCATGTCGGCGTCGGGCCCGGCGTACCGCTCGTCGAGCGCCAGCGGCTCCCGGTAGGCGACGGGGGTGATGCCGACCTCGGTCAGCGCGTCGACGCAGATCATGGTGAGGCAGGCGATGCGCTCGGCGGGGGCGTCGAGCGTGACCTCGACCCCGGTGGCGTCGGTGGCGCTGACCGCTCCGCCACCACCCGACCCGGGGGCGGCCTCGGAGGAGTCGCTGGCACACCCCCCGAGCACGCCGGCTCCGAGGGTGAGGACGCCGGCGACGGCGAGGGCGGGACGGACGCGGCGGACGCCGCGGGACGGGCTCGGGTTGCGCATGGGATCTCCTGTACGTGACGATGGCGCCGAAATGATAATGGTTCTCACTCGCGGCGCAACGGCGCGGTCCACGCCCGCCGTCGTGCCCCACCTCCTCGCCGCCCTCGCGCTCGCGGCGCTCGTGGGCGCCGCGCTCTGCCTCGGCGAGCCGCGGTTGAGCCCCGCGGCCGTGCTCGACGCGCTGCGCGACCCCACCCACCCCCAGCACGTGGCGGTCACCCAGGCGCGGCTGCCGCGGGCCGTCCTGGGCGCGCTGGCGGGGCTCGGCCTCGCGGTCGCGGGACTGCTGATGCAGGACGCGCTCCACAACCAGGTCGCCGGACCCGAGCTGCTCGGGGTCTCCTCCGGTGCTGCCGTCGTGACGGCGGCCGTCGTCGTGCTGGCCCTGCCCGTCCCGCTGGCAGCACTGCCCCACCTCGCCCTGGTCGGCGCGCTCGTCGCCGGCGTGCTCGTGCTCCTCGCGATCGGCGGCAGCACCCGGGACCCCGATCAGGTCGTGCTCGTCGGCGCCGCCGTCTCCGCGGCCTGCGCCGGGCTCGTGGTCGCGATCGTCGGTCTCGGCACCGAGGGGAACGTCGTCGTGCTGTTCCGCTACCTCCTCGGCAGCCTCGCCGCCCGTGGGTGGGCGCACGTCGAGGTCGTGCTGCCGTGGGTCGTCGTGGGCGTCGGGGTCGCCGTCCTGCTCCGCCGTCGCGTCGCCGCGCTGGCGCTCGGGGACGTCGCGGCGACCGGCCTCGGCGTACCCGTCGTCCGCACCCGCCTCACCGCCCTCGCCGTCGCGGCCGCGCTCGCCGCGGCGGTGGCGAGCGTCTGCGGCCCGGTGGCGTACGTCGCGCTCCTGGCCCCCCACGTCGCCCGGCGCCTGCGGGGCAGCACCAGCACGGCTCGGGTGCTCGCGCTCACGGGGCTCGTCGGGGCGGTGCTGCTCGTGGCGGCGGACCTCGTCTCGCGCCTCGTGCTCTACCCCGTCGAGGTCCCGGTGGGCGTGGCCACGACGCTCGTCGGCGTACCCGCCCTCGTCTGGATCCTCGCCCGCACCCGGGAGGCGCGGTGAGGACCCTCGCGCTCGCCGTCGGCGCCGCCCTGGCCGTGGTGGCACTCGTCGCCGCGCACCTGTTCGTCGGACGCTCCGCGCTGGCGCCCGGCGATGTCGCCGCAGCGCTGCTCGGCCACGCCCGCGAGCCCGCGCACGAGATCATCGTGCTCCGCTTCCGGCTGCCGCGGGTGCTCGTGGGGCTCGCGGCGGGAGCGCTGCTGGCGACGTCGGGCGTGCTCGTGCAGGCCGTCGTGCGCAACCCCCTCGCCGAGCCCGCCACGACGGGCGTCGGCTCGGGTGCCGCGCTCGCCGTCGTGGTGAGCCTGCTGGTGGCGCCGGGGCACCCGTACGTCGCGGTCGCCGCCCTCCTCGGGGCGCTGGCCGCCGGCGGGCTGCTGTTCGTGCTCGGCCGCCGCTCGCTCGCCCTCACCGGGATCCTGCTCGGCGCGGTGTTCGGGTCGCTCACCTCGTTCGCGCTGGTGCTCGACTCCGCTCCGATGGGCACGGTGCTCCGGTGGCTCGTCGGCTCGCTCAACGCGCGCACGACCGGGGACTGGGACGCCGTCGCCCCCTGGCTGCTGACGGTGCCGCTGGCGTGGCTGCTGGCCTCCCACATGAACGCGTGGGCGCTCGGGGAGACGACGGCGGTGGGCCTCGGCGTACGGCGCCTGCTCACCCCCGCCGCGATCCTCGGCGTCGCGGTGCTCGCGGCCGCGGCCGCCGTCACCGCGGCGGGTGCCGTGGCGTTCGTCGGCCTCGTGGCGCCGCACGCGGCGCGGATGCTCGTCGGGTCCGACCACCGGCGGCTGGTGCCGGCCGCCGCCGTGCTGGGGGCGCTGCTGCTGTCGGCGGCGGACCTCGTCGCGTTCGCCGTGTCCCTCGAGCTCCCGGGAGCCCGGCCCGACGTCGCGGGCGTGCCCGTCGGCGCGGTGACGGCGCTCATCGGGGCGCCCCTGCTCGTCCACCTGGTGCGCCGGAGCGCGCGCCCCACCCTCCAGGAGCGCGGATGACCTCGTCCCTCCCCACGCCTCTCCCACCGCCTTCCACGCCGCCTTCCACGCCGGGCGCGCCGGTGCTGGCCGCCGACCGGATCACCGTCGGCTACCGCGACGCGCTCGTGCTCGAGGCCCTCTCGCTCGCGGTCGCGGCCGGCACGGCGACGGCGCTCGTCGGACCCAACGGGTCGGGCAAGTCGACGTTGCTCGCCGCCCTCGCGCGCGTCCTGGCGCCGCGGTCGGGCGCCGTGCGGCTCGACGGCACGCCGCTGCGGGACCTGCCCACGCGGGCCGTCGCGCGCCGGATCGCGCTGCTCCCGCAGACGTCGACGGCGCCGCCCGGGGCGACGGTGCGCGAACTGGTGGAGCAGGGGCGCTACCCGCAGCGCGGCCCGTGGGCGATGCTGCGCCGCACCGACGACGCCGCGATGGAGCGCGCCCTCGAGCGCACCGGTGTCGCCCACCTCGCCGACCGCCGCCTCGCGACGCTCTCGGGCGGCGAGCGGCAACGCGCGTGGATCGCGATGGCGCTCGCCCAGGAGACGGACGTGCTGCTGCTGGACGAGCCGACGACGTACCTCGACGTCCGCCACCAGCTCGACCTCCTCCGCCTCGTCGGGCGGCTCCGCGACGAGGGGATGACCGTCGTGATGGTGCTGCACGACCTCAACCAGGCGGCGCGCTACGCCGACCGCGTCGTCGCGCTCCGCGAGGGCCGCATCGTGGCCGACGGCGCACCCGAGGCCGTCGTGACGCCGGCGCTGCTCCGCGGCGTGTTCGAGATCGACGCCGTCGTGGTCCCCGACCCCGTCAGCGGCCGCCCGCACTTCGTGGAGCGGTGAGCTGCCGGGGGCGGCGCGGGTTCACGCGGTGTAGGGCAGGGAGTGGCTCGCGACCGGCGAGCCGTCGACGTAGTAGGTGACGGTGAAGTCGTAGGTCGTGCCGGGCACGAGGCCGACGAAGATGAAGCTGCCCGACCCCGGCCCCTGGCTCACCGCGAAGTCGGGCCCGATGGTCGAGCCGTCAGACGGCGTCCGGCTCACCCGGACGATGCGGGTGGGGCCGGTCGGCACGCCGTCGACCGTGTAGAAGACGTCCGTCCGATCACCGAACCCGCGCGGCGCGATGCTGGTGATGCGGATCTCGGGAGCCGTGCTCGCGGCGACGGCGGGAGCCGCGGCGACGACAGCGACCGCGGGGACGCTCCACACGCCGGCGCGCACGACGCCACGCCTGCTGATGTTCGCCACCTCCGGAACCTCGCAGGCGCACACCCCGCTGTCAAGCGCGTCGTGTCGCACGAAGTGCGCTGGGTCGCGGGGTTGTCCACAGCCGGTACGGCGGCTCGTCCGGTGTCGTTCAGGACTGTCGGTGGGTGCGGGTTGAGTGGTGGCCATGACGGGGGTCAGCTCTTCTGGTGACGCCGATGGCTTCGAGCCACCGGTGCCGGAGCCCCCTGCCGAGTTCCTGGTCGAGGTGCCGGTGCCGGACTGGTTGGAGCACGCGTTCGCGACCGGGGAGTGGCCCGTGGAGGCGACGCGCGGGTGCCGGGTTGTCAGTCCCGAGGGTCGGTACGACGCGGCTGAGCCCGTTGCGGAGCCCGAGCCTGGGTGGGCGGTGCCGGGCGTCGGCACTGCTGCGGGTGCGGGTGCGGTGGATGTGGGGCATCCGATGTTGGAGGCGATCCGGACAGCGACGGCGGTGCTGGACACCGACGGGCGTACCGGGCTGGGGTGGTTGGGTGCCCCGCAGACCGGTATCGCGCTCGTCGATGCCCACCGGCTGGTCGCACGGGCCTCAGCGCTGGTGGCGGTGTTGGTGCAGCACGCCGAGGAGGTCGAGCTGTACCGACAGAACGGTGCCTCGACCGCGGCGGTGTGGCTGGCGAACGCGACCGCTGCGACGCGTCGCGATGCCTACCGGTTCGCCCGCGTCGGGGCCGCCGTCGGCGAGGACACGGGGCGGTACCGGACCCACCTCGGCCCCGGCTGCCTGACCGGCACCGTGGACCTCGAGCAGGCCGACGTCATCGTCAAGGCCCTCGACGCGCTACCTGGCGAACTGGATCCCGCCCTCCGGAACCAGGCCGAGGAGGTGCTGGTCGGGTACGCCGCCGACCACGACGCCCACGCCCTACGGACGCTGGGCAAGAAGATCCTCACCGTCATCGCCCCCGAGATCGGCGAAGCGCACGAGGCCGCACTGCTGGAGAAGGAAGAGCGCGACGCCCGCGCCGCGTCACGGTTGTCGATGGTCTCCGACGGCCTGGGACGTGTGTGGGGCCGCTTCGTCCTGCCCGAGCTCCACGGCGCGATGCTCCGCAAAGCCCTCGACGCCTACGCCGCACCAAAGCACCTCAACACCAACGACAACCCCGAGCAGCGATTCGTCACCGGACGACCCACACCCGAGCGCTACGGCCAGGCCTTCCAACAGCTCCTGGAGATGCTCGACCACAAGGACCTCCCCGCCACCGGCGGCATGGGCGCGACCGTCGTCGTCACGATGACCCTCGAATCACTCCGCGGGGGCCTCGCATCAGCGTCCCTCGACACCGGCGGCACTCTCAGCGCAGCCGAAGCCCGCCGGCTGGCGTGCGAGGCGGGGATCATCCCTGCGGTCCTCGGCACCCACAGCGAGGTCCTCGACCTCGGCCGCACCACCCGTTTCCACACCCGGGCCATGCGCCTCGCCATGGCCCTCCGCGACGGCGGCTGCATCGCCGAGGGCTGCAACCGGCCACCCCACCAGACCCACGCCCACCACCTCACCGCATGGTCACAGGGCGGCCACACCAACGTGAACGACGGCTGCCTCCTCTGCGACCAGCACCACCACCAGATCCACGACCCGCTCTACCTCGTCGAGAGGCTCGGCACCGGCAAGCTCCGCTTCACCCGCCGCGAGTGACCGGCCCCGAGCGACGGCCCCGAGCGACGGCCCCGAGCGACGGCCCCGACCGTCAGTCCTCCACCCGCGATCCCAGCGCGAAGAGCACGGTCGTGAACTGGTCCTCCGGCAGGTCGAGCAGCGCGTCGAGCGCGGTGTCGTCGTACCCCATGACCGCGACGCCCGGCAGCCCGAGCGCGGTCGCGGCGAGGTAGAGGTGCCCGAGCGCCACGCCGGCGTCGACGTGGAGGGTGCGGTAGTGCCGGGCGGGATACCGGTCCAGCGTCGTGTCCAGCCGCGCCACCAGCGCGACGACGACGCCGGCGCGGTCGGCGAGCTCCGGCTGGTCGAGGGCACGGGCCAGGAACGGCGTCGGGTCGCCGCCCCGCACCGGCACGAGCGCGGGCTCGTCCGCGCGCAGGTCGACCCGGTGGACCCCGGCCGGCACGGGAGCCCCCGGGAGGCCGACGCCCGGCCCGCGCACGACGACGTACGCCGTGAGTGACGGCAACCCGCCGGCCGACGGCGCGACGCTCAGCGCGCGGGACCGTCCGTCGGGCAGGCGCACCGTCCGTTGCACGCCCAGCGCGGCGCGGAGCAGGGCAGCGAGGTCGGGGAGCGGGACGGGGACGGCGCCGTACCGGTAGGACGACCGCCGCGCCGCGAGCACCTCGCCGAGGTCCGCGGCCGGCGGCAGCACCTCCTCGGGAAGCGGCACCGGAGAGGCAGCCGACCCCACGAGCGGCGGCATGACGTCCCGCGCGCCCCGCGGGTCGTCGACGCCGCCGGTGGCGGTGCGGTTCAGCTCGCGGTGCAGCTCGCGCAGGCGCGGTACGTCAGGGTGCGCGGACGCCCCAGACGACGCCCCCGCCGAAGCCCCCGAGGAAGCCACGGCTCAGGCCGACGCGCGCTGCTGGCCCTCGTTGAGCTGCAGGGTCTTGTCGGTGCGCTCGAAGTGCGCGGCCGCGGCGGCCGGGTCCTTCGCCAGCGGCGAGCGGTGGCCGGGGACCATGTCGTCGAGCACCGGGCCCCAGGCGTCCATGCGGTCCGGGAAGCAGCGACCCATGAGGTCGAGCATGATCGCGACCGTCGTGGACGCGCCCGGCGAGGCGCCGAGCAGCCCGGCGATGGTGCCGTCGCCCGCCGCGACGACCTCGGTGCCGAACTGGAGCACGCCACCCTTCTCCGGGTCCTTCTTGATGACCTGGACGCGCTGGCCGGCGGTGATCTTCTCCCAGTCGGCCGGGTCGGCCTCGGGCATGAAGGCGACCAGCTCCTTGAACTTCGTGCTGCGGCGCGCGGCGAGCTGGCTGACGAGGTAGACGACGAGGCTGACGTTGCGGAAGGCGACCTGGATCATCGGCAGCAGGTTGTGGAGGCGCACCGAGCGGAACAGGTCGAAGAGCGACCCGTTCTTGAGGAAGCGCGGGCTGAAGCCGGCGTAGGGACCGAACATGAGGCTGGCCGAGCCGTCGACGACGCGCGTGTCGAGGTGGGGCACCGACATCGGCGGCGCACCGACGGGCGGCTTGCCGTAGACCTTCGCGGCGTGCTTCCGCACGACCTCGGGGTTGCGGGTGCGGAGGAACTCGCCCGAGACGGGGAAGCCGCCGAAGCCGCGGATCTCCTTGATGCCCGACTTCTGCAGCAGGGTGAGCGCCCCGCCGCCGGCGCCCACGAACACGAACCGCGACCGCAGCGTGAACTTCTCGCCCGTGGCGCGCTTCTTGCCGGTGACGACCCAGAGGCCCTCGGCGTCCTTCTTCAGCGAGGTGACCTGCGAGCCGAGCTGCAGCTCCGCTCCGCCCTCGACGAGCTGGTCGGTGAGGATGCGGGTCAACGAGCCGAAGTCGACGTCGGTGCCGGCGGTCGTGAACGTCGCGGCGACGGGCTCGTCGCCCGTGCGGCCGTCGATGAGGGTGGCCGCCCAGCCCCGGATGACCGCGGGGTCGTCGGAGAACTCCATCCCGGCGAAGAGGGGGTGCGGGCGGAGCGCCTCGTACCGCTTGCGCAGGTACTCCACGTTCTCCGCGCCCCACACGAAGCTCATGTGCGGCGTCGGGTTGATGAACGCCTTCGGGTCGGGGATGCGCCCGCTCTCGACGAGGAACGACCAGAACTGTCGCGACAGCTGGAACTGCTCGTTCACCTTCACCGCGGAGGTGATGTCGATGCTGCCGTCCGGCTTCTCCGGCGTGTAGTTGAGCTCGCAGAGCGCCGAGTGCCCCGTGCCCGCGTTGTTCCAGGGGTCGGAGCTCTCCTGGGCGAGGGTGTCCAGGCGCTCGACGAGACGGATCCGCCAGCCCGGCTCGAGCTGCTGCAGCATCGAGCCGAGCGTCGCGCTCATGATGCCGCCACCGATGAGAACTACGTCGAGGGGTGCGTCCACGACACCGATTAGACCGAGCCATCGGTCGGGACACACAACCGGGGTGCCTCCGTGCCCGCATAACGAGACGAACGTCACGTATGTGATCGTTCAAGGCGGCGTGGCGCGTCACCTGCTCGGGGGAGCCCGTGATCCGACGTTCCCCGAGCGAGCGACGTGCCACCGGCATGAGAGTCCTCTCATCCCGGCCTCACGCAGGCGTCACCGACCGCCCGCAGGGTTCCGGTCATGCCCCGTTCACCTCGCCGCCGGGTGGCGCTCTACTCCCACGACACCCAGGGTCTCGGCCACGTCCGCCGGAACATCGAGATCGCCGCCGCCCTGGTCGCCGCACGGCCCGGCACCGACGTGCTGCTGCTGACCGGCACGCCCGCGGCCGCCGCGCTCCCGCTGCCGCCGGGCGCGGAGGTGGTCGTGCTGCCCGGCGTCGCGAAGAACGGTCCGGGCGCCTACGCCGCCGCGTCCCTCGGCCTGCGGCTCGGCGAGGTGCTCGACCTGCGGGGCCGGATGATCGAGAGCGCCCTGGCCGCGTTCTCCCCCGACCTCGTCGTCGTCGACAAGGTGGCGCGCGGCCTGGGCGGCGAGCTCGATGCCGCGCTCCGCACGCTGCGCTCGACGGTCGGTCCCCGCGGCCTGCCCACCCGCGTCGTGCTGGGCCTCCGCGACGTCCTCGACGACCCGGCGACGGCACGGGCCGAGTGGGAGGCGGAGGACACGACGGCGGCCGTGCGGGCGTCGTACGACGCGGTGTGGGTCTACGGCGACCCCCGCGTCCACGACCTCGCGGCCACGCTGCGCCTCCCGGACGACGTGGCGGCGATGGTGCGGCACACGGGCTACCTCGCCCACGGCCGCGGCGGCCACGTCACCACGCCGCCCGCGGGCGACCCGACGCCCCCGGAGCAGCCCTACGTGCTGTGCCTCGTCGGCGGCGGACAGGACGGTCACCTCCTCGCCGACACGGTCGCCCGCACCCCGCTCCCCGCGGGTCACCGCGCCGTCCTCGTCACCGGACCCTGCATGCCGGTCGCCCAGCGGCAGCGCCTGCAGGACCTGGCGGCGCACCGCCCCGACCTCGACGTGCACTCCTTCGTCGGCGACACCCGCCCGCTCGTGGCCGGCGCGGCCGCCGTGGTGAGCATGGGCGGCTACAACTCCGTCTGCGAGCTCCTCACCGCCGGGCGACCGACCCTCGTGGTGCCCCGCACGTCCCCGCGCCGCGAGCAGCTCGTGCGCGCCGAGGGCCTCGCGCCGCACACGGGGCTCGACCACGTCCGGGCCGAGCACGCGACACCGGCGCTGCTCGCGGGGTGGCTGGACCGCGCCGTACGCCGCGCAGCGACCCCCCACGACCTCGACCTCGACGGGCTCGGCCGGCTGCCGCGGCTCGTCGACGACCTGCTCGCCCCCACCCTCGCCGAGGAGACCTCCCGTGCCACTGCCTGAGAACCGGCTGCCTGATGACCGGCTGCCCGAGAACCGGCTGCCTGCGACCCGTGTCGGCTACGTCCTGACGATGTTCCCGCGCTTCTCCGAGACGTTCGTGCTCACCGAGCTGCTCGCCCTCGAGGCCCGCGGGCTGGAGCTGCGCGTGCTGTCGCTGCGCTCCCCCGACGACGGTCGCTTCCACGCCGCGCTGGGCGACCTCCGGGCGCCGGTGACCTACCTGCCGCACCTCACCCGGAGCCCCAAGGGCACCGCCGTCTGGGACGCGCTGCGGGCCGCCCACGGTCGGCTCCCCGGCCTCGCGGCGCACCTCGACGACGTGCTGGCGCTTCCCGCCGAGACGGGCGCGGCTGCCCTCGCCGTGGCGACCGAGGCCGTCGAGGCGGGCCTCACCCACCTGCACGCGCACTTCGCGGACACCCCGGCCACGGTCGCCCGCGTCGCCGCCCGGCTGGCCGGCATCACCTGCTCGCTGACCGCCCACGCGAAGGACGTCTTCCACGACGGTCTCGACGCCGACGCCCTGCACGCCAACCTCGCGGGCGTCGACACGGTGGTGACGGTCTCCGACTTCCACGTCGAGCACCTCCGCGGCCTCGCGCCGACCGCGAACGTCGTGCGCGTCTACAACGGCCTCGACCTCGACCGGTTCGCCCTGCACACGGGCCGTCGCGCCACCCGCACGGTCGCGGCCGTCGGTCGCCTCGTGCCGAAGAAGGGCTTCGACGTGCTCCTCGAGGCCACCGCCCTGCTGGCGCGGGCCGGCGACCCGCTGCGCGTGCACCTCGTCGGGGCCGGCGCGGAGGAGGGCCGGCTGCGCGACCTCGTCGCCACCCTCGGCATCGCCGACCGCGTCGACCTCCTCGGCCCGCTCCCCCAGGACCGGATGCTCCAGGTCGTCGCCGACGCGACGCTCCTCGCGGCGCCCTGCCGGGTCGCCGCCGACGGCAACCGCGACGGCCTCCCGACGGTCGTGCTCGAGGCCCTGGCCCTCGGCACGCCCTGCGTGACCACCCCCGTCACGGGCATCCCCGAGGCCGTCGTCGACGGCCGCAGCGGCGCGCTCGTGCCGGAGGGCGACCCCGTCGCGCTCGCCGCCGCGCTGAAGGAGCTGCTCGACGACCCGGGGCTGCGGGCCGCGTACGCCGCCGCCGGCCGCGCCCGTGTCGAGGAGGCCTTCGACACGCGGACCAACGTGGCCCTCCTCGAGCGCCACCTCGGCGTCGCGCGGGTGCCGGCATGAGGGTCGCCTACGTCTCGACCGACCCCGGCATCGACGTGCTCGGCACGAAGGGCGCCTCGGTGCACGTGCAGGCCGTCGTCGCGGCCCTGCTCCGCCGCGGCGTCGAGGTCGACCTGTTGACCCCGCGGGCCGACGACACCGCGGCCGCCGACCTCGCCGCGCACCCCCGGCTGCGGATCCACCGCCTGCCGCGCGTCGGCCGCGGCGAGCCCGCCGCCCGGGAGCACGCCGCCCGGGCCAGCGACGCCGCCGTCGCGGACCTGCTCGACGGGCTCCACCAGGCTCGCCCGCTCGACCTCGTCTACGAGCGCTACGCCCTGTGGGGGCGTACGGCGACGGCCTGGGCCGCCACCCGCGCCGTACCGTCCCTGCTCGAGGTCAACGCCCCCCTCCCGCTCGAGCAGGCCCGGCACCGCGTGCTGGTGGACGAGCCGGGGGCGTACGACGCGGCCCGCGCCGCCCTGACCGCCGCCACGTCCGTGATCGGCGTCAGCCCGGCGGTCAGCGACTGGGCGCGCTCGCTGGGGGCCGATCACGTGACGACGATCGGGAACGGCGTCGACACGCGTCGCGTCGTGCCGGCCGAGCGACCCGTCCACGACGGCCGCCCCGATCCCGACCGGCCCTTCACCCTCGGCTTCGTCGGCACCCTCAAGGGCTGGCACGGCGTGGAGACGCTCCTGGCGGCGCTCGCCCTGCTCGGTCCCGGCCACCGCCTGCTCGTCGTCGGCGACGGGCCCCTGGCGGCCGGCCTGCGGGCCACCGCCGACCGGCTCGGCGTCGGGGACCGGGTGACCTGGACCGGCGCCGTACCGGCCGCGGCGGTGCCCGCGCTGCTGCAGCAGGTGGACGTGGCGTGCGCGCCGTACCCACCCCTCGACGACTTCTACTTCTCGCCGCTGAAGGTGACGGAGTACCTGGCCGCGGGCCTGCCCGTCGTCGCGAGCGACGTCGGCGGGCTCCGCGACCTGCTCGACGGTGGCACGCTCGTGGCGCCCGGTGACCCCGCCGCGCTGGCGGCCGCTGTGGCCGACCTCCGCGACGACGTCGCCCGGCGGCGCGCCCTCCGCGCCGCGAACCGCCGCGCCGCCCTCGCGCTCGACTGGGACCACGTCGTGACCGCGTCCCTCGCCACCCTGCCCCCGACAGGAGCCACCCGTGTCGCGTGAGAAGCCCACGACGCTGCGCGAGGCCGGGCCCGGACTGCGGCGCACCGCGACCCACCTGCGGCCCTACCTGCGCAAGGAGACCCCGCTCGTCGCCGGCGGCATGCTGGCGCTGCTCGTCGAGGTGCTCATGCGGCTCGCCGAGCCGTGGCCGCTCAAGGTCGTCATCGACACCGTCATCGCCGCCTCGGGGACCGACGTGGCGGGAGCCGCGCCGGGCGACGTCCGGGCCACGCTGGCGATCGCCGCGGCCGCCCTGCTCGGGGTTGTGCTGGTGCGGGCGGTGGCCGCCTACCTGACGACGCTGGCGTTCGCGCTCGCCGGCAACCGGCTGCTGACCCGGGTGCGGGCCGATGCCTACGCCCACCTGCAGCGACTGCCGATGGCCTTCCACGACAAGGCACGCACCGGCGACCTCGTGCAGCGCGTGACCGGCGACGTCGGCCGCCTCAAGGAGGTCGTCGTCACCGCAGGGCTCCCGCTCGTCGGCAACGTCGTCACGATGCTCGGGATGGTCGTCGTCGTCGCGTTCCTCGACTGGCCCCTGGCGCTGCTGATGGTCACCGTCGTGCCGCTGTTCCTGCTCGCCGGTCGCGAGACGTCGCGCAGCATCCACGGCGTCTCGAAGGACCAGCGCAAGGCCGAGGGCGAGCTGGCCTCGCTCGCCACGGAGACGCTCTCGTCGATGCGGGTCGTGCACTCCTACGGCCTCGCCGACCACCTCCAGGGCCGCTTCGCGCAGAGCAACGGCCGCAGCCTCACCGAGGGCGTGCGCACCAAGCGGCTCTCGGCGCGCCTCGAGCGGAGCACCGACGTGCTGGTCGGGCTCGCGACCGCGCTGGTCCTGTACGTCGGCGCGCAGCGCGTGCTCGCCGGGATGCTCACGCCGGGCGAGCTCGTCGTGTTCCTGACCTACCTGAAGGCGACGTTCAAGCCGATGCGGGACCTGGCGAAGTACACCGGCCGCATCGCCGCCGCGGCCGCCTCGGGTGAGCGGGTCGTCGACCTGCTGGAGGTCGAGCCCACCGTGCGCGACCACCCCGAGGCCCGCACGGCCCCGGCCCTGCGCGGCGAGCTCGTGCTCGACGACGTCTGGGTCTCCTACACGCCCGACGCACCCGTGCTCCGCGGCGTCTCCCTGCGGGTCGCGGCCGGGGAGCGGGTGGCGCTCGTCGGCACCTCGGGCTCCGGCAAGTCGACGCTCGCCGGGCTCCTGTCGCGGCTGCGCGACCCCGACGCCGGCGCCGTGCGGGTCGACGGGCACGACCTGCGCGACCTGACGCTGGAGTCCCTGCGCAGCCAGGTCTCCGTCGTGCTGCAGGAGAGCGTGCTGTTCGCGACCTCCATCGAGGAGAACATCGCCCACGGCCGGCCCGGCGCCACCCGGGAGGAGATCGAGGAGGCCGCCCGGATCGCGGGCGCGCACGACTTCGTCGAGGCCCTGCCCCACGGCTACGCCACCGTCGTCGGCGAGCGCGGCGCCACCCTGTCCGGCGGGCAGCGGCAGCGCATCGCCATCGCCCGCGCCGCCGTGCGCCGCGCGCCCGTCGTGGTGCTCGACGAGGCCCTCACCGGCCTCGACGAGGGCACGGAGGCGGAGGTGCTGGTCGCCCTGGAGCGGCTCACCGCCGGGCGCACGACGATCGTCGTCACCCACGACCTCGCCCACGCCCGCGACTGCGACCGCGTGGTGTGGCTCGAGGACGGCGAGGTCGTCGCCGACGGCCCGCCCGCCGTCGTGCTCGCCCCGGGAGCGGTCCGTGCGGCCGGCTGAGCGGGTGATCGAGCGCCGGGGCCTCCCCGAGCTCGGCGTCCCCGACCTCGGCGTCCCCGGGCTCGACGTGCTCCTCGGCGACGGGCTCGCCGACCTGCTCGGCACGGACGACCTCACCCGGCTCCGCCTGCGTGTGAAGGCCGGCACGTCGGCCGCCCTCGCGGTACGCCGCGGCTCCGACCACCTCGTCGTGCTCGCCGCCGCGGGCCACGCCCGGCCGAAGCTGGCGAAGTCGCACGCCCGGGCCGCCCGGCTCGGCGCCGTCGTGGCCGCGGACCCCGGGGCGGGCGTGCTCGCGACGTACCTGGTCGGCGACCGCGACCTCCCCGGCCTCCGGCGCCTGCCGGCGGACGCCGTCGTGCTGTCGGCCAACCCGCAGCGACGGGTCGTCGCGCGGGTGGAGGGTCCCGACGGACCGGCCGTGCTCCGCGTCGTGCGGCCGTCGGCCCACGCCGCGGCCCTGCGGGGGCCGCGGGCGCTGGCGGGCCGGGCCGGGACGCCGCGGCTGCTGGCCGCCGACGCCCGCCGCGGGATGCTCACCACGAGCTGGGTGCCGGGTCGCCCGCTCGACGGCGCCCCCGACGCGCGGGCGCTACGCCCCGCCGGTGCCGCCGTCGCGGACCTGCACGGGACCGCGACCGGGCTCCCGCTCGAGGAGCGTCCGCTGCGGGCCCTGGCGCAGGCACGCGACCAGCTGGCCCTGCTCCTGCCCACCGAGGCGGGCCGGATCGCCGCGCTCGCGGCGCGGGCGGCGCAGGCCCTGCACGACGCTCCGCTCGGGCCGGTCGTGACCCTCCACGGCGACCTCTCCCGCGACCAGCTCGTGCTCGACGGCAGCCCGGACACGCCACGGATCGGGGTCCTCGACCTCGACCGCGCCCGACGCGGCGAGGCCGCCGACGACCTCGGCAACCTCCTCGCTGACGACGTGGTCCGGGGGCAGGTCCGGGGGCAGGTCCAGGGGCGGGAGCACGCGGACCTGCTGGCGGGGTACGCCGCGGTCCGCCCCCTCCCCGACCCGGCGGCGCTCCGGGCCTGGACCGCCGGCCACCTCCTGCGGCGCGCCGTCGAGCCGTTCCGCACCTGCGCACCCGACTGGCGGAGCACCACGACCGCCCTGCTCACCACCCTGGAGGACCTGTGCTGACGCGCTTCGCCGCCGTCCGCGCCGAGGTGGCCGCCGCGGGCCTCGACCTCGAGCGCGCGCAGCCCCGCAGCAGCACCCACCTGTTGCTGCACCTCCGGCAGCCGGACGGGATGCTCGTGCCCGGCCAGTGGATCGCCGACGCCGACGAGGCGGACCGGGTCGCGCGACGCACCGCGGCCGGCGCCCCCGCGGGTGCCGTCGAGCGCCACGGGGACCACGTCGTCGTGCAGCGCCACGGCGCCGACCGCCGCCTGCCGGAGCTCGCCCCCCTCGTCGCCGCGCCCGGCACCCACCTCGTCGCCCACCGGCCCGAACGCCGCGCCGTCGTGCGCGTCGACCGGGGCGACGCGCCGCCGCACTTCGTGAAGGTGCTGCGCGGGGACCGTGCCACCGAGGCCGCCGCCACGCTCGAGCACCTGGCCGCCGCCGGCCTTCCGGTGCCCCGCGTGCGACCCGGCGCGCCCTCCGCCCTCCTCGTCACCGAGGCGCTGCCCGGGACGACGCTGCACGACCTGCTGGCGACGCGGGCCGCCGTCCGCACCAGCGACCTCCACGCGATCGGCGCCCTCGTCCGGCGCCTGCACGACGTCGCCCCCGCCCCCGGGACGCCCCACCACGACGACGGGGACGAAGCGGACCTGACGCGCCGGGCGGTGGGTCTCGCCGCGGCGTACGGGCTCGGGGCGGAGGTGCCGGCCGGGCTCGACGACGTGGTCGCGCGCCTCGCCGCCGTCCCCGCTCCGGACCGGCCCGTGCTGCTGCACCGCGACCTCCACGACAAGCAGCTGCTGCGGGACCCGGCCACGGGCAGCTGGTCGCTGCTCGACCTCGACCTGCTGGCGCTCGGCGACCCCGCGCTCGACCTCGCCAACATGGCCGTCCACCTCGAGCTCCGCGCCCGGCAGGGCCTGCTCGACGCCGCGCTCGTGGCGGGGTGGTCGGCCGCCCTGCTGGAGGGGTACGGCGCGGACGAGCGCACCCGCCTCGCCGTCGAGGCCCACGCGGCGGTGGCCCGGGTGCGACTCGCGGCGGTCTACGCGTTCCGGCCGGGCGGGGGCTGAGGCGGAGGCGGGGGCTGAGGCGCGCTCAACCGCAGCTCGTCCCCCGTCCACCGCGCCCGCAACCACCGGTCGTGGGTGGTCACGACGACCGTGCCCGGGGCGACGCCGACGGCCTCCTCGAGCTCGCCCGCGAGCCGCAGGGACAGGTGGTTCGTCGGCTCGTCGAGCAGGAGCAGGTCGGGCGCGGCGGCGACGGCGACCGCGAGGTCGAGCCGGCGGCGCTGCCCGACGCTGAGCGCCCCGACGGGCGTCGCGTGGGCGCGCGGGGGCAGCAGGCCGAGCGAGCGCAGCGGGACGCGCTCGGCCGTCTCCGGCCCCACGGCCGCGAGGTAGGCGGCCCGCGCCGTGCGCCGCGGGTGGGTCACCAGGGGGTCCTGCCGGAGCAGGCGCACGGTGCGGGCGCGCACCTCGAGCACGCCGCCGACGGGGAGGCCGGCGGGCAGCTCCCCCGCCAGCGCCGCCAGCAGGGTCGACTTGCCCGAGCCGTTGGGGCCGGTCACGAGGAGCTTCCGGCCCGCGGCGAGGTCGAGGCGCTCCAGCGTGAGGCGCCCGGGCACGACCAGGTCGCGTACCTGCACGACGAGCCCGTCGCCGCCCGCGTTCGCCGTGAGGGCGCCGGCGAAGCGCAGCGGCGGGCGCGGCTTCGGCAGGGCCCCCCGCTCCGCGACCTCCAGCCGGCGCTCCGCGTCGCGCACACGCCGCGCGTGGGTGCGCTCGACGCGGGCGCCCTTGAAGGCGTGGACGAACTTGTCGTTGTCCCGCGGGCCACGGCCGCGGGCCACGGCGGTGGTCCCGATGCGGGTCGCCGCCCGCAGGTCCGCGATCTCGTCCTGCTGCGCGGCCCAGGTCTCCTCCCAGCGGCGCCGGCTGGCCTCCTGGTGCGCGAGGTAGTCGCCGAACGACCCCCCGAACACCCGCCCGCCCGCGCCGTCGGTGCCGAGCGCACCGGCGTCCACGTCGAGCAGCGAGGTGCAGACCCGGTCGAGGAACGTGCGGTCGTGGCTCGCCGCCACGACGACCCCCGGCAGCTGCACGAGCGCGCCCTCGAGCAGGTCGAGCGCCTCGGCGTCGAGGTGGTTGGTGGGCTCGTCGAGCAGCAGGCAGTCGGGGCGCCGCACCAGGGCCGCGGCCAGCGCGAGCCGCGTGCGCTGACCGCCCGACAGCGCGGCGACCGGACGGTCCCGGTCGAGGTCGGCCACGCCCAGCACCCCGGCCGTGACCTCGGCCCGGCGGTCGGCGTCCCAGGCGTCGTGGTGGGTCGCGCGGGCGAGCACGGCGTCGTACGCCTCGCCCAACCGCGGGTCGAGCGCACCGTCGCCCGCCGCCATCAGTCCGGCGAGCCGCTCGAGCTCGGCCACGAGGTCGTGCAGCGGCCGCAGCGCGTCGTCGAGGAGGTCGCCGACGGTGCCGCGCGTCGCGCGGCCGTCCCGCCCCACGGCCGGTTCCTGCGCGAGGTGGACGAGGTCGCGCGGACGCACGACGGTGCCAGCGTCGGGGCGCTCCACGCCGGCGAGGAGCCGCAGCAGGGTCGACTTGCCGGAGCCGTTCTCACCGATGAGCCCGAGCCGGGTGCCGGGCGGCACCGTGAGGTCGAGGCCGTCGAGCACGGTGCGGTCGCCGTAGGAGCGCACGAGCCCCCGGGCGGTCAGGGGGGCGAGGGCGGAGTCGGCAGCAGGAGTGGTGGTCACGGGGAGCTCTTCCGAGGAGGACGGGGACCACGCGGGCAGACAGGTGCCTCGGGCCGCGGTCGGGGGTGTCCTCAGAGCTCCACGGGAGCGAGCCTACGCAGCGGGCGGGAGGGGATCCACTCCATTTCCGCCGTGGACACCCGCGTGCTCACGGGCGTCGATCCGGCGGAGCACGTCGATGACGCGTCCGGCCAGCGTGCCGTCGGGCGCGTGCACGACGACGGTCGAGCCGCCGTCACGGACGTAGCGGAAGCCCTCCGCGAGCTCGCGCAGCCCGCCGGCGAGGAGCATCTCGACGCCGCTGAGGTCGATGGTCACCTCGGGCACCGTCCGCAGGTCGGTGGACTCGAGGAACGTGCGCATGCCGTGGCCGCTGCGCCGGTCGATGGTGCCGCGGACCGTGACGGTCGAGCCGTCCGGCTCGAGCCGGATGTCGACGGGCGAGATCTGCGGGACCGTGGGGGTCGTGTCGGGAGAAGGGATGATCTGGTCGGGCATGTCTGCCCTCCTTGCGATTACGCACCCGAGACCGGGGACGTGTCCCTCGACGGTACGCGTGTTCGACTGCCGCGTCACTTGTTGCTGCAACCAGCCTCACCCGTTCGGTGTCGACCCAGTTCAGAGGGGTGGTTGCACCATCCAGGGACCACCTGTCCCCGGATGACCGCGACCTTCTCCGCGGGCCGCACCGGACGCACGGTGGAGGCATGACCACGAACCCCGCACCCAGCCACACCTCCAGCCCCACCGCCGGCCCCGTCCGCACCACCCTCGTCACGGGCGGCAGCCGCGGTCTCGGCCGCGCCGCCGCCCTGGCGCTCGCCGAGAGCGGCAGCGACGTCCTCCTCACCTACCGCTCCGCAGCGGCGGAGGCCGCCGAGGTCGTCGCCGCCGTCGAGGCGCGCGGCCGACGGGCCGTCGCGCTCCGGCTCGACGTCACCGAGCCGGACTCCTTCGCGGCCTTCGCCGACGACGTGCGGCGCGCACTCGCCACCCTCGACCGCACCCACCTCGACGCCCTCGTCCACAACGCCGGCGTGGCCGGCTGGACGACGCTCGGCGCCACCACCGCCGCCCAGGTGCAGGGCCTCGTGGCGGTCCACCTCACCTCGGTCGTCCTGCTGACGCAGGAGCTCGTGCCCCTCGTCGCGGACGGCGGCCGCATCGTCACCACGTCCACCGGCCTGGCCCGGTTCGTCGGCGCCTTCGGCTACTCCGTGTACGCCGCGGTCAAGGGCGCCGTCGAGGTCTACACGCGGTACCTGGCGAAGGAGCTGGGCCCGCGCCGGATCGCCGTGAACTCCGTGGCCCCGGGCCCCACGGCCACCGACTTCGCGGGCGGCGTGCTGCGCGACGACGACGAGGTGCGCGCCCACCTCGCCCAGGTCGTCGCGATGGGCGGCGTCGGCGAGCCCGAGGACGTCGGCGCGGTGGTCGCCGCGGTGGCGGGTCCCGCGATGGGCTGGGTCACCGGGCAGCGCATCGAGGCCTCGGGCGGGATGAACCTGTGACGCGCCGTCCCGACGGCCGGGCAGGATGAGCG
Organism: Nocardioides zeae; assembly: GCF_010686755.1. Classification (GTDB taxonomy): domain Bacteria; phylum Actinomycetota; class Actinomycetes; order Propionibacteriales; family Nocardioidaceae; genus Nocardioides; species Nocardioides zeae. The sequence goes on from NZ_JAAGXA010000003.1 coordinate 338,812, forward strand.
GCATGGACCGCGCGCAGCTCGCCCACTTCCTCCGCACCCGGCGCGAGGCGCTGCAGCCGGAGGACGTCGGCCTGCCCCGCGGCGCCCGCCGCCGCACCGGCGGGCTGCGGCGCGAGGAGGTGGCGGCGCTGGCGCAGATGTCGGCCGACTACTACGGGCGCATCGAGCAGCAGCGCGGGCCGGAGCCGTCGGAGCAGATGCTCACGTCCCTCGCCCGCGCCCTGCGGCTCACGTTGGAGGAGCGCGACCACCTGTTCCGCCTCGGCGGCTACGCCTCGCCCGGCCGCGCCCGCCGCTCCGACCACGTCGACGTCGGCATCATGCGCATCCTCGACCGCCTGGCCGACACGCCGGCGATGGTGGTCACGGGCTCCGGGGAGACCCTCGTGCAGACGCCGGCCGCGGTGGCGCTGCTGGGTGACGAGACGGCGCACGAGGGCCTGTCCCGCAACGTCGTGCACCGCTGGTTCACGGACCCGACGAGCCGTGACCGCTACCCGGCCGAGGACCGACCGGAGCACGCCCGGGTGTTCGTCGCGGACCTGCGCGCGGCGTACACGCGCGAGGGTCCGGACTCCTTCCCCGGCCGCGTGGTCGCGGACCTGGAGGCCACGAGTCCCGAGTTCCGCGAGGTGTGGGCGGCGCACGAGGTCGGCGTGAAGCACCCGCGCACCAAGCGGATCCGGCACCCGGAGGTGGGCCTGCTGGAGGTGCACTGCCAGACGTTGTACGACGCGGAGCAGTCCCAGGGCCTCCTCGTCTTCACGGCGACCCCGGGCACGGAGAGCCACGAGAAGCTGCGGCTGCTGTCCGTGATCGGGACGCAGGAGCTGCGCCCCCGCTGATCTGCACGGAACCTCCACGGTTCGTCCCCCACTCCCGGCCCCGTGCGCTCCTAGCCTTCTCGGCATGGCCCACCGCACCCGCTCGGTCCTCGTCGTGGAGGACGACCCCGTCATCAACCAGGCGGTCACGGACCGCCTGACGGCGGAGGGGTACGCCGTCACGCAGGCCTGGGACGGACCCGCCGCCGTGGCGGCGCACGGGGAGCACGCGCCCGACGTGCTCGTGCTCGACGTGATGCTGCCGGGGTTCGACGGGCTGGAGGTGTGCCGTCGCGTCCAGGCGACGCGACCCGTCCCGGTGCTGATGCTCACCGCGCGCGACGACGAGGCGGACGTGCTCGTGGGGCTGGGGGTGGGCGCCGACGACTACCTGACGAAGCCGTTCCGCATGCGCGAGCTGGTGGCGCGCGTCGGGGTGCTGCTGCGCCGCGTGGAGCGGGCGGCGGAGCTCGCGACGGTCCCGACGGCGGCCCGCCCGGTGCTGGAGCTCGGCGACCTGCGGGTCGACGTGGCCGCACGACGCACGTGGCGCGACGGCACCGAGGTGCGCCTGACGCCCACGGAGTTCGACCTGCTCGTCTGCCTCGCCGCCGACCCCGGCACGGTCGTGACCCGCGAGCGGCTGCTCGCCGAGGTGTGGGGGTGGGCGGACGCCGCCGGCACGCGCACGGTCGACAGCCACGTGAAGGGCCTGCGCGCGAAGGTGGGGGCCGACCGGGTGCGCACCGCGCACGGGGTGGGCTACGCCCTGGAGCCCGGGGGCACCTCGTGAGCCGGGAGCCCCTGGCCGGTGTCGGCTCGGTCAAGGTCAAGCTGGGCGTGCTGGTCGCCGCCAGCGTGACGGTGGCGACGCTCGTCGCCTCCCTCGGGCGTGCGGCCTCGGTGCCGCTGTGGCTCAGCCTGCCGGTGACGGTGCTGCTCGCCCTCGCCGTCACCCAGCTGCTGGCGGTCGGCATGACCTCGCCGCTGCGGCAGATGACGGCGGCCGCCCGGCGGATGGCGCGGGGCGACTACACCGCCCGGGTGGCGGACGGCTCCCGCGACGAGGTCGGCGAGCTGGCCCGCGCGTTCAACACGATGGCCGGCGACCTCGGCGACGTCGACCGGCGCCGGCGGGAGCTCGTCGCCACCGTGAGCCACGAGCTGCGGACCCCGCTCGCCGGGCTCCGCGCCGTGCTCGAGAACCTCGTCGACGACGTCGGCGCCCCCACCCCCGAGGCCCGCCACGACGCGCTCGCGACCGCGCTGGGCCAGGCCGAGCGCATGAGTGCCCTGGTCGAGGACCTCCTCGACCTCGCCCGCGTCGACGCGGGTCACGCCCCGCTGCGCCCCGAGTCCGTCGACGTCGGCGACCTCCTCGACGCCTGCGTCGCGGAGGCCGTGACCGCGGCGGGCTCCCGCGGCCGGGGGGTGACGTACGACGTCGACGTCAGCCCCGTCGACCTCACCGTGCGCGCCGATCCCGCGCGCCTGCACCAGCTCGTCGCCAACCTCCTCGACAACGCCGCGCGGCACAGCCCGGCGGGCGGCACCGTGCGCGTCGACGCGGGCCGCGGCCCCGACGGCGGGCTGCGCCTGCAGGTGCACGACGACGGACCGGGAGTCCCGCCGGCCGAGCGCGCCCGCGTCTTCGAGGCGTTCGGCACGGGCTCCGGCGGCGGCACCGGTCTCGGCCTCGCCGTGGCCCGCTGGGTCGCCGACCTCCACGGCGGCGCGATCCGGTTCGTCGATCCCGCCGGTGCGGCCGGCGCCCACGTGCAGGTCGACCTCCCCGCCGATCCCGTCCCGACCCCGTCCCCGTCCCCGACCACCCCGGAGGCCCCCGTGCCCGCACCGCTGCCCCCCGCCGGCCCGACCGGCGCCACGCCCCTCCCCGCGAGGCCGCCCCGACCCGTGCCCGGTCGCGACGTCCCGGTGCGCGTGCCCGGCGTCGTGGACGACCTGGTCGGTGACTTCTGGCCCGACGACGGCGTGCCCGCTCGGCTCGGGGTGCTCCTCGCCTCGCTCGGCGTGGGCCTGCTCGGCGCGGTCGTGCTGCCGTTCCGCGACCACGGCATCGGCGCGGCGCTCGTGCTCCTCGCCGCGGGCGGGGTCGTGCTCGGGGCGGCGAAGCACCGTCGCGATCCCTTCACCCTGACCTGCGCCGCGCTCTGCGCGCTGCTCGCTGCCACGGTCGCGGTGCGCGACGCGGAGTGGATCGCGTTCCTGTGCGCGCTGGCGGGCGCGGCGCTCTGCGTCGTCGGGGTCACCCGGGGCCGCACCCTCCCGGCGTTCGTGCTCGCCGGACTGTCGTGGCCGCTCGCGGGCATCCGGGGCCTGCCGTGGCTGGGCCGCACGACGGCCCGGCTGACGGGTCTCGGGCAGAGCGCCGCGCTGCTGCGGACCGTGGTGCTCTCGGTGCTGGGCCTCGTCGTGTTCGGCGCCCTGCTGACCTCGGCGGACGCGCTCCTCGCGGAGTGGGTGGACGCGCTCCTGCCCGACCTCACGGTCGACACCCTCGTGCTCCGGGCCTTCCTGACGGTGGCGATCGGCGGCGCGGTGCTCGCCGCGGCGTACCTCGCCCTCGACCCCCCGCAGGTCGACCGCGGCCCGCGGCCGGCCCGCCCCGTCGCGCACCGCTTCGAGTGGCTGGCCCCCGTGCTCGTCGTGGTCGGCGTCTTCGGGGCCTTCCTCGTCGCGCAGGCGGCGGTGGTGTTCGGCGGGCACGACTACCTGCGTCGTACGACGGGGCTCACCTACGCCGAGTACGTCCACCAGGGCTTCGGGCAGCTCACCGTCGCCACCGCGCTGACGCTCCTCGTCGTCGGGGTCGCCGCGCGGAAGGCGCCGCGGGAGACGGTCGCCGACCGGGCGTGGCTGCGGGTCACGCTCGGCGCGCTCTGCGTCGAGACCCTCGTGGTGGTGGCCTCGGCGCTGCACCGGATGGACCTCTACCAGGAGGCCTACGGCTACACGCGCCTCCGCCTGCTCGTCGACGTCTTCGAGGGCTGGCTCGGCGTGGTCGTCCTGGCCGTGCTCGTCGGCGGCGTCACCCTGCGGGGGGCCTGGGTGGCACGGTTCGCGCTGCTGAGCGGCGCGGTCGCGCTGCTGGGGCTCGCCGTCGTCAACCCCGACGCCTGGATCGCGGAGCGGAACCTGGAGCGGTACGACGCGACCGGCCGCATCGACTGGTACTACCTCTCCGGCCTGTCCCAGGACGCCGTGCCGGTGCTCGCCGAGCTGCCCGCGACCGAGCGCGCCTGCCTGGCGCCGGGCTGGTCGCCGTCGGACGACGACTGGCTCGAGTGGAACCTGGGCCGGGCCCGGGCTGCCGACGTCATGGGAGCGCAGCCGTGGGTCGCGGAATCCTCGGGCCGCAGCACCTGTTCGTGAGGAGGATCCCCTCCCCACCGACGAACCCCCAAGGAGCACGCCGTGCAGCTGGACCTCTCGGGCCGGACGGCCCTCGTCACCGGATCGAGCCAGGGCATCGGCCTGGCCATCGCCACCGGGCTCGCCCGCGCCGGCGCGCGGGTCGCCGTCAACGGCCGCCGGCCCGAGGCGCTCGCGGAGGCGGCGGCCGCGATCACCACGGCCGTGCCGGGCGCCGACGTGCTGCAGGTGGCGGCAGACCTCGGCACCACGGAGGGCGCGGCGAGCCTGGTGGAGCAGCTCCCCGTCGTGGACGCCGTCGTCAACAACCTCGGGATCTTCGGCGCGATCGACCCGTTCGAGGTCGACGACGCGACGTGGGAGCAGTACTTCCAGGTCAACGTCATGTCGGCCGTGCGGATGCTGCGCGCCTACCTGCCCGGCATGGCCGAGCGCGGCTGGGGCCGGGCCGTCACGATCGCCAGCGACTCGGCCGTCGCGATCCCCGCCGAGATGATCCACTACGGCGTCACGAAGACGGCGCTGCTCGGCGTCACGCGCGGCTTCGCCAAGGCGGTCGCGGGGTCCGGCGTCACCGTCAACACGGTGATCGCCGGCCCCACGCACACGCCGGGCGTCGAGGACTTCGTCGCCGAGATGGTCGGCACCGACGGCCCCTGGGAGGAGCGCCAGCGACGGTTCATGCGCGAGCACCGGCCCGCCTCGCTCGTGCAGCGCCTCCTCGAGCCCGAGGAGATCGCGAACACCGTCGTCTACCTCTGCTCCGACCTCGCGTCCGCGACGACGGGTGCCGCCGTGCGGGCCGACGGCGGGTACGTCGACGCGATCCTGCCCTAGGGCTGCTCGCGCAGCGCCGCGGCCATGCTCCGGAGGCTGCCGAACGCCTCGACCTGCTCGGCCGGGGTCAGCCCGCTCAGCATCCTGACCTCGACGGCGCGGACGGCCGCGGTCGCTTGCGCGAGGCTGTGTCGGCCCGCGGGGGATCGGGGCGGCTATCTGGCTCCACGCCACCGGCGTGCAGGAGATCCACGACGCGCTGGCGGCCGACGGCCACCGGATCGTGAGCGCGCCGATCGACGGTCCGTTCGGGCGGACGTTCACGTTCGCCGACCCCGACGGCTACCACGTGACGCTGCACGACCGCGCGGGGTGACGTGCCGCCGCGGTCACCACGACGTCACTCCGCCCCGTCCTCCAGGCGCTTGGTCTGTCGCGTCGCTCCCCAGATCGCGAGTCCGACGGCGACGGCCACGACCAACGCGATCACCGACCACGCCGGCACGACCTGGTGGGCGGTCACGAGGTAGACGATCAGTCCCACGACGATCGCCCCGCCCACGTTGAACGCGGTCTTCCCCACCTGCACCACCCGTCCTGGTCGCACGCCGCGGCGTCGTCTGCGTCACCCGAGGTGGGCCCTGTATACCCGGACGCACCTAGTCCGACAGGGCCTGCGGCCGCCGCACGAACAACGCCACCACGATCGCGACGGCGGAGATGATCCCGCCCCACAGCAGCGCGGCGTGGACGCCCTCGGCCGTTGCGGCGGCCGTGCCCAGCCCCGCCTCCAGCTCGGCCGCCGAGCGTCGGGTCATGACGGTGATGAACAGCGCCGTACCGGCCGCGCCGGCGACCTGCTGGGCCGTGCCCACGATGGCGCTGCCGTGGGAGTAGAGGTGCTGCGGCAGCGAGCCGAGCGCCGACGTGAGCAGCGGCGTGAACATGAGCGCCAGTCCGATGCTCAGCACGACGTGGATGGCGACGACGACCCCGAGGGCGGTGTCGACGTCGAGCAGCGACATGGCCCAGAGGGCGGCGCTGGCGACGACGGCGCCGGGCACGACGAGGGGCCGCGGCCCGTGGCGGTCGAAGAGCCGTCCCACGACCGGCGCCAGGAGGCCCATGGTCAGGCCGCCCGGCAGGAGCACGAGGCCCGTCTCGAGCGTCGTGCGGCCCAGCACGGTCTGCAGGTAGATCGGCAGCAGGATGAGCGTGCCGAAGAGCGCCATCATGCTGACGGCGACGAGGCCGACGGCGATGCTGAAGGCGGGCGTGCCGAACGCGCGCAGGTCCATGAGCGCCCGCTCGCGCAGCGCCAGCTGGCGGGCGACGAACGCCACGAGACCGATCGCGCCGACGGTCACGGGGATCCACGGCGCCACCGGGATGTGGCCGGCGGCGGACTCGCCGATGCTCGACAGCCCGTAGATGAGGCCCGCGAACGCGACCGCCGACAGCACGACGGAGAGCACGTCGAGGGGCGGACGGCCCGGCGTCGTCACGTTGCGCACCCACACGGCGCCGAGCGCGAGCGAGGTGAGCGCGATGGGCAGCACGATCCAGAACATCCAGCGCCAGCCGAGGTCCTGCAGGATGAGGCCGGAGACCGTCGGGCCGATCGCGGGCGCCACCGAGATGACGATCGAGATCGTGCCCATCATGCGACCGCGGCGCTCGGGCGCCACCGTCGTGAGGATGGTGGTCATCAGCAGCGGCATCATGATCGCCGTACCGACCGCCTGCACGACGCGACCCGTCACGAGCAGGCCGAAACCGGGTGAGACCGCCGCGAGCAGCGTGCCGAGCGAGAACGTCGTCATCGCCACGAGGAACACGGTGCGCACGTGGAAGCGCTGCAGCAGCCAGCCCGTGAGCGGGATGACGACGGCCATCGTCAGCAGGAAGGCCGAGGTCAGCCACTGGGCGCGGGCGGCGGAGATCTCGAGGTCCGTCATCAGCTGCGGCAGGGCGACGCCCATGATCGTCTCGTTGAGGATCACGACGAAGGCGGAGACGACGAGCAGCGGCACGACGCCGCGGGGCAGGGCGGGAGCGGCGGTCTCGGTGGCGGTCTCGGTGGGGCGGGTCTGTTCGGTGGTCACACGGGTCCTTTCTCGACCCGAGCATTGTGGCAGTGACTGCCAACTAGACACGAACTGACGAGCGTCTAGCATGGGAACCCGAGGAGGCCGGATGACCACGACGCTGCGCGACCGCCGTCGCCGCCAGACCGAGCAGGACATCTGCGCGGCCGCGCTGGCGCTCTTCGAGCAGCACGGCGTCGCGGGGTGCACCTCCGACGACATCGCCGCCGCGGCCGGGGTCTCGTCGCGCACCTTCTACCGGTACGCCGTGACGAAGGAGCGCGCCGCCCTCCTCGTGCAGGCGGACATCGAGGACGCGTTCGAGGCCGGCGTCGCGGCGCTGCGGCCCACGGAACCGCTCCTCCCCCAGCTCGAGTCGCTGTGGACCGAGGTGCTGCGCCGCCACGAGAACGGCCGGAGCGCCTCGGGTCGCCAGCTCCGCTCGCTCTACCGGCTGCTGCGCACCGAGCCGACCCTGCGGGCAGCCGCCGTCGCGGTCGACGACGAGCGGCGGGCCGGGTTCACCGCGCTCCTCGCGGAGCTCACCGGCGCCGCGCCCTCCGACCCGACGCCCCGGGTGCTCGTGGAGGTCACGACCGCCGTCGTGCGGGCCGCGCTCGACCGGTGGTCCGAGGCGATGGACGACCCCGCGACGTACGGCGAGCCGGACCTCGTGACGCTCTACGGCGAGGCCGTCACCGCGTTCCGGGCGATGACGCAGCCCTGACCCAGGCGTCGCCGGGCTCGTCCCGGGTCGCCTCGTGCTCGTCGGGCAGGTCGAGGAGCGGGGCGATCGTCGGGTCGAGCTCGACGAGCCGGCCCAGCACGGCGGCCCGCACCTCGGTGTCCCAGTCGTGGCCGCCCTCGCCGCACACGAACGACCACCCGCCGTCCTCCCGGAAGGCGTAGCGCGCCGGCCGCTCGGCCCGCTGCACGTGGAGGCAGACGTGGGCGACCGTGTCGTAGGGCAGGCCGGGGGCCACCTCCCGCTCGTACGGCGCGAGCTCGAGCCGCGGCAGGCGCGCGACGTCGGGCACGGCGCTGAGCACGCTGCCCGGCACGGGCGGGCCGTAGCGCTCCGTCGTCTCCCACGGCCAGTGCCGGTCGCCGTCCATGAGGTGCACCTGCGTGACCCCGACAGGCGCCGGCCAGCCCTGGGCCCGCGCCACCGTGTCGGCCATCGTCACGTGCTCCGCGGCCACCACCGGCGGCACGGGGGCGGCCACCGCGTCGTACCGACCCGTCGCGTCGGCCGCGAAGACCGCCGGCGTGTCGAGGCGGACGTGCCCGTCGCGCACGCGGAAGGCGAGGTCGTTGAGGAGCGCGTACGCCGTCTCCTGGCTCTCCATGACGGCGAGCAGCTCGGGGTGGCCCGGGCGCCCCGGATGGCGCAGGCCCGCGAGCCCGACGGTGTAGGCGAACGACGGCCCGTCCTCGCCGCCGGCGACCGCGATGACGGCGTGGCCGTGCATCCGTGCCTGGCCGGCGAGCTCCGCGACCAGCTCGTCGCCCTCGATGCCGCTCGCCCCGGGGGTGCTGTGGGCGCTGTGGTCCATGCGGCCATCCTCGGGCATCGGGCGGCGCGACCCCGCATCACGAAACGTCGGTTTCGCGATATCGCCCTCACCCGAACGTGGTTCGCCCTAGGCTCCCGCCCATGACCACCTCCCCCGTCCCCGCCGCGCGCGCCACGCGCCGTACGGTCGTGCGCACCGCCGCGTGGGCCGTGCCCGCGGTCAGCGTCGTCGCCGCCGCCCCCGCCTTCGCCGCGTCGGGAGGGACGAGCCGGTTCGTGGTGCAGCAGACGCGGTACTTCATCCAGGGGGAGCCGGTGCCGGCCGAGTACCGCCTGGACGTGACCGTCACCGGGCCACCGATCACCAACGCGCGCATCGTCTGGACGCCGCGCACGTCGACGAGCCAGACGTTCGGCGACTACTCGTCGAACCTGGTGCACGACGGGACCGGCGACTTCTACAGCGAGCCGACCTCGTTCATCCTGACCGGCACCTCGTTCTGGTTCGAGGACGGCCTCAACGACAGCGCCGACGGCTCGTGCACGCTGCAGCTGCTCGACGGCACCACGGTGCTGGAGACCCTCCCCGTCGTCTACGACTCGTCGCTCACGCCGACGTTCCCGCCGCTCTGACCCGCCGGCCTGACCCGCCCCGCCCGGTGCGACAGCACCGCGGCGAGGAGGCCTGCAGCGAGCGGGATGAGCAGGGCGACGCGGAGGCTCGCGACGTCCGACAACGCCCCGACGGCCGGTGAGGTGACGAGGAACCCGATCCGCATCAGCCAGCCGAGCAGCGCGATGCCGGTGCCGGCGGGCAGCCCCGGCACGCGGTCGGCGGCGGCGAAGGCGGCCGGCACGAGGGTCGCGCTGCCGAAGCCCATGAGGGCGAAGCCGACGAAGGCGACCGGGTACGGCGCGGGCAGCATCGCCAGCGCCATCCCGGCCGCGATGAGCAGCCCCCCGCTGCGGGCGACGGCCTCGCGACCCCAGCGGTCGGTCATCGGGTCGCCGACGAGCCGGCCCACGAACTGGCTGACGAGCACGACGGTGAGCGCGAGGGCGGCGATGCCGACGGGGGCGCCGGCCTCGGTGCCGAGGTAGAGCACGGCCCAGTTGTTGGAGACGTCCTCGACGAGCGTGCCGCAGATCGCGAGCACGACGAGCGGGAGGACGAGCCGCAGGGCCGTCCACCGGCCGGCCGGGGGCGCGGGGGTGTCGGCGAGCTCGTCGGCGAGGGGAGCGGCGGCGGGCGGCAGCACGGCGAGCCAGGCGCCGAGCACGGCGACGAGGGTCCAGACGATGCCGTTGACGATCATCTGGGTGCCGATCGCGAGGTCCTGGGCCGCCGCGAACGCGCCGATGACGCCGCCCGTAGCCGCGCCCAGGCTCCAGATCGCGTGGAGCGAGTTGATGATCGAGCGGCCCGCCCACCGCTCGACGGCGACGCCCTGCACGTTCTGCGCCGCGTCGACCACGGCGTCGAGGATCCCGCCGAGCGCGAGCGCCGCGACGAGCACGAGCACGCTCGGGTGGAAGCCCGCCACGGCCATCGCCGCCGCCAGCACGCCCGACCCGACGGCCGTCACCATCGGAGCCCCGAAGCGACGCACCACGGGGGCCGCCACCGCGGCGGCGGCGACCGCGCCGGCCGGGAAGGCGACGACGACGAGACCGAACGCCGTGTTGGACAGGTCGAGGGCGGCCTTGATCTCGGGGTAGCGCGGCAGCAGCGCGCTGTAGAGCACCCCGTTGGTGAAGAACATGAGGGCGACGCCCAGGCGGGCGCGACCGGGCGTGGCGGCAGGCACCGGTCGAACCTAGGTCATCGCCGGGCGCCGCCGGTGAGCACCACGAGCTCCCGGGTCGCGCGGGTCATGGCGACGTACCGGTCGACGGCGCCGGCGATCCCGTCGCCCCAGGCGTCCGGGGCGACGAGCACGACGAGGTCGAACTCCAGGCCCTTAGCGAGCACCGGGTCGAGCACCCGCACGCGCCCGGACCGGACGACGGCGTCGGGCAGCGGCGGTACGGCACCCGCCCGCCCCACCACGCACGCCGTGCCCTCGTCGTGCTCGGCCAGCCAGGCGGTCAGCACGTCGGCGAGCTCACCGGTGGAACCGTGCCGCACGGGGCGTCCACCGCGCCGGACCGCGAGGGGCACGTTGGCGTCGGGCAGCGCCGTACGGATCACGGGGGCGGCCGCGGCCATGACCTCCTCCGGGACGCGGTAGCCGACGGTGAGGGTGGCGACGCGGGCCTGGTCGGCGCCCACGCGCCGGAGCCGCTCGCCCCACGGCTCGGGGAAGCCACGGCGGCTCTGGGCGCGGTCGCCGACGACGGTGACGCTGCGGGACGGGCAGCGCTGGAGCACCATCTGCCACTCGGCGTCCGTGAGCTCCTGCGCCTCGTCGACGACGACGTGCGCGAACGGCCCGGCGCGGTGGTCGGGGTCGGGCTCGGGCAGGCCGCCGAGGTCGACGAGCTGGTCGCGCAGGTCGTCGTGGCGCAGCATCGTCACGAGCCCGACGCCCTCGTCGGGGTCGGCGCCCGCCTCGAGGAGCCGGTCGACCACCCCGGAGATGCGCTCCCGCTCGACCTCCTCGGCGTCCTCCCGCTGCCGTCGCCGGCGCGGTGCCGCCGGGTGGCGGCGGAGCTCGCGGCGCAGCACCTCCCGGGGCACCTCGTCGACCTGGTCCACGAGGATCTCGACCAGCGCGTCCCGCACGTCGTCGCGGGCCTCGTTGTGCGGCGTACCGGCATCCGCGGCCCCGAACGCCTCCGCCCAGTCGCGCGCACCGATCCAGAGGTCGGCCCACGACGTCTCGACGAGCAGGCTCGCGGTGGGCGGCTCCTCGTAGAGCGCCACCGCCGGCTCGACGGCCCCCACCATCGTCGCGGTGCCCTTGAGCCGGGCGACCTCGAGATCCGTCTCCTCGACCGCGGTCGCGCCCTCCGGCATGAGGTCGCGGAGCGTGCACGTGCGCACGCTCTCCTCGCCGAGGCTGGGGAGCACATCGGCGACGTAGGCCAGGTAGGGCCGGTGCGGCCCGACGAACAGCACGCCGCCGCGGCCCTCGCCGAGGCGCGGGTCGGCGTGGAGGAGGTACGCCGCGCGATGGAGCGCGACGACCGTCTTGCCGGTGCCGGGACCGCCGTCGACGACGAGCGCGCCGCGGGAACCGGCCCGCACGATGGCGTCCTGGTCGGCCTGGATCGTGCCGAGCACGTCCTGCATCCGGCCCGAGCGGCCCTCGGCCAGGCTCGCGAGGAACGCGGAGTCGTCGTCGAGGGCGAGCGGCGTCTCGTCGCCCGGGGCGAGCCTCTCGTCCCAGAAGTCCGTGACGTACCCGTTGGTCCAGCGGTAGCGCCGGCGACTGCGGAGGCCGCGCGGGTCGGCGGGAGTGGCGGCGAAGAACGGCTCCGCGGCGGGCGAGCGCCAGTCGACGAGCAGGCGCCGGCCGTCGGGGGCGCTGAGGCCGAGGCGCCCGACGTACACCGGGTCGCCGTCCGCCGGCACCATCCGGCCGAGGCAGAGGTCGAGGCTGAACCGGCGCAGCAGGCGGAGCCGGGTCGACAGGTGGCGCACCAGCTGGTCGCGCTCCAGCGCCTCCTGTCCCTGCGCGACCCCCGCGCGGCGGGCCGTGTCGAGCTGGGTCTCGAGGTCGGCGACGGCCGCGGCGATGCTGGTGGCGACCATGGCGAAGTGGCGTTCGTCGGCGGCGGTGAGGGCAGGCGTCGCCTTGGCGGCGAGGGCGGCGGGGAGGGTGAAGACAGGGGTCGGCACAGGGCTCCGTTCCGGCGGGGAGAGGGTGGCTCGGAGGCGAGCGAGCCGGGATTCTGCCGGGCGAGGAGGGTCTTGCCGCAAGCCCCGGGGTGGGGCTACACCTTGGAGCAGAGGGCGGCCCACGGGCCGCCCTCGCGTGCGTCAGCCCGCCGCCGGCTCCTCGTCGCCGTAGCGCCACGCACGCGCCCAGCCCGCGCCGATGAGCGCGAGCGTGCCGCCTCCGACGAGGGTCCAACCGACAGCGGTCCACGGCGTCGAACCCCACGAGGCCGCGACGACGAGGGTGACGGTGCCCGCGGCGTACAGGACCGCTGCGACGATGAGCAGGAGCGACGTACGGCGACGGCGCAGCGCACTGCGCTCCTCGGGGGTCGGGCGGACCTCGGCGCCCCGCTCGGCCAGGACGGCGAGGACGTGGGCCGCGGTGCGGCGGTTGGAGCGCGCGGCATAGGCACAGGTGAGGGCGACAGCGAGGGCGACCGGAGCCGCCCGCCCCTGGCCGGCGACGAGGGCGGCACCCGTGCCGAGGGTCGCGAAGACCGTCATCACGAGAAGCATGACGAAGAAGAAGCTCCGCCGGTAGGCGACGGTCTCGGCCCAGGCGTCGCCCGGGGCCTGGGCGAGAAGACGGTGGCGGCCGGCCTCGCCCTGGAAACGACGGTCCTGGCGGGCCCAGCTGAGTGGCAACGCGATCCAGAGGACGGCCTGGAGCAGGAGCGACGTCACGCGGGCTCCTCGTCGCCGTAGCGCCAGCTGCCCGCCCAGGCTGCGCCGAGCAGCAGGCAGAAGGAGAGGAGCAGGAGCGCTCCCATGGCAGCCCACAGCACCGCGTGGTCCCACCGCTCCGCCGCCCAGCCGGCGAGGAAAGCGCCACCGAATGCAACCCCTGACGCGATCAGGATCTGGGCGGACCGACGGCGGCCGCGCCTGCTGACCTCGCGGGTCGCGATGTCCTCGCGCTCATCGAGCACGGCGAGGACGTGCCCGCGGACCTTGGCGCGGGACGCGCCGGCCGCGATGCCGAGCAGGAAAAGGGGCGACAGCACGGCGAGTCCTGCCCACCCCCACCTGAGGATGACGGACGCGACGTACCCGATCAGGCCCGCGAGAGCCGCCACCCGCAGCACTGCGCGGCGTCGGCGGGAACGACGGGTGGGCGCACCGAACTGGTAGGCGTCGAGGACGTTGCGTGCCGCCATCGGGTCGAGCGCGAGCAGACGCTCGCGTCCCTCGTCGCCGCTCCACTTGCGGTCGTTGACCATCTGCGCGACAGGGAGCACCGACGCGTACACCGCTATGGGCCACATCGCGCCCAGATCCATCGCCACCCTCTACCCCCGTCGGCGGATGGCGAACCTAGTCGATCCGCTTCACCGTCGCGCGGTGGTGGCGGGCGAGCTCGACGTACTGCCGCGCGTTCCGCTCCAGGATCCCCGCCGCCGTGCTCCCCGGCTCGATCGGGCCGACGACCTTCGCGGGTGCGCCCTTCACGAGGCTGCCGTCGGGGACCTGGGTGCCGGGCGTCACGAGCGAGCCCGCCGCGACGAGCACGCCGGAGCCGATGACGGCGCCGTCGAGCACGGTCGAGCCGTTGCCGATGAGGCTGCCGTCGCCGACCTCGAGGCAGTGGACGATGCAGCCGTGGGCGACGGTGCTGCCCGAGCCGATCCGCAGGTGGCTGGCCGTGACCAGGTGGAGCACCGACCCGTCCTGCACGTTCGAGCCCTCGCCGATCGTGATGGTGCCGACGTCGCCGCGGACGACCGCGCCGTACCAGACGCTCGCGCCCGCACCCAGGCGCACGTCGCCGACGATCGTGGCGGTCTCCGCGACCCACGCGTCGGGGTGGATGGTCGGGGCGACGCCGTCCAGCTCGAAGAGAGGCATGCGGTCACCCTAGGCCGCGACGCTGGGACCAGCGGTCGCCGTACCGCCGCTCGCGCCGGCTCAACCCGCGGTGCTCGCCCTCCACGCCGACACCGTACGACGCGGCCCGGTCGCGCGCTGCCGATCAGAGCGCGACGACCCAGTCACCCAGGAACGCGTTGAGCAGCACGGCGCCCGCGATCCCGCAGACCACCCCCGTGGCGACGTGCCGGATCCATCCGACCCGGCTGAGGCGGGCGACGACCAGCGCGGCCACCGTGACGGCGATGAGACCCGCGACGAGCGTGCCCGACCCTGCCCCGCGCAGCGACAGCGCTGCCGCCATGACGACCATCCCGTACGCGCCCAGCAGCACGCCGGCGAGGCTGGAGGGACCGAACCAGCTCATACGCTGCCACCGCCCAGGACGGTGCCGAGAGCGAGGGCCGGGGCAGCGAGGACGAAGACGCTGACGACCGCCCCCAGGCCCGCCGCCAGCCCGACCCCCACCGAGCGGGCGAGCGGTCCCCGGCGCGGACGGGAGAGCAGGACGCTCGCCGTGATCGCCGCCACGACGAGCACGAGGTACGGCCCCGCGATCCCGACGATCGCGAACGGCCACCAGGCGAGGAGCGCGACGGTCGGCATCGCCGCCATGATCACCGTGACCACCGGCCAGCGGATCGGCCCGTCCATCACCCCTCCTTTGAACACGTTCAAAACCGTGGAACGAAGATATCCCACCCCCTGGCTGGCCCGCGGCCGAACCTGGGGAAACGCGGTGGCGGCGCGCGCGAAGCGGGCGTAGAATCGCACACATGTTCGATCACCTTTCGTCTCGCGGTCTGTTGGACGCAGCCGCGGAGGCGGTGCGCGCCCGCCGGTTGGCGGAGGTGCGTGACCTGGAGGTGATCGCTGCGTGGGCGGCGGTCCACTCGGGCGAGTCGACCGGTCTCGTGCGCCGGATGAACCCGCTGGTCAGTGTGGGTGGGGAGGGTACGCCGCGGGTGCAGGACCACGCCTTGGGTGAGATCGCCCTCGCGCGGAGCTCAGGCGTGGCGGCCACGATCAACGCGCTGGCCGACGTGCTGGACCTGCAGCACCGTCTCCCGTTGACGTGGCGGGTGGTGCGGCAGGGGACGGCGGAGGTGTACGTCGCGCGGAAGGTCGCCCGGATGTCGCGGCACCTGCCGGTTTCGGTGGTCGGGGTCGTCGACGTCGCGGTGGCACGGATGATCGCCACCGAAGCACCCGGGCGGGTGCTGACCGTGGCCGAGGGCAAGGTGATCGAGGCCGACCCTGCCCTGCACGAGCAGCGGGTGGAGGAGGAGAGGCGCCGCCGCTACGTGGGGCTCGGCCGGAGCGACGAGTTCGGGCTGCGCACGCTGATCGCCCGGTTGGATGCGGGGGATGCCGCGTGGGTGCAGGCCACCGTGGCCCGGGTCGCGGAGATCATCGCCCCGGGCCATCCGGACGCGACCGCCGATGAGGTCCGCGCGATCGCCCTGGGTTACCTCGCCCGGCCCGCCGAGCTCGTGGCGCTCCTCGTCGAGCATGAAGCGACCGCGAGCCAGTCCGAGACTGGAGCCGAGCCGGAGCCGGTCACCGACGACGAACCCCTCGAGCCCTCACGCGCCACGGCGCTCCCCACAGACGTCCTGGCCGGGCTGCAGCGCACCGACCT
>NZ_JAAGXA010000030.1 GCF_010686755.1 Nocardioides zeae
GGCTCTTGTGACTGATCCGTGGGTGGTTGAGCGCGTCTGGGAGTGAGGACACGCCGTTCCTGCCTAGGTTCTGGACTTGCGAAGGAACAGGACCGAAGAGCAAGGAACGGCGTGCAATCAGCGACTCTATGGCGGCGGCTCCTCGGGGTCGAGAAGACGGTTGTCGAAGACGTCGTCTTCGAGGAAGAGGTTCACGGCGCGGGCAGGTTGATCGTCCGTGTGCGGCCGATGAGCACCATCGCGGGGCGATGCGGTCAGTGCGGGCGCCGCTGCAGCTGGTACGACCGCGGCGA
Organism: Nocardioides zeae; assembly: GCF_010686755.1. Taxonomy (GTDB): domain Bacteria; phylum Actinomycetota; class Actinomycetes; order Propionibacteriales; family Nocardioidaceae; genus Nocardioides; species Nocardioides zeae. The sequence goes on from NZ_JAAGXA010000030.1 coordinate 294, forward strand.
AGGTCGACGCCGCTGGCGTGCGCTGGACTTCGGTGAGGTGATGGTCTTCCTCGAGGCCGACGCCCCGCGCGTCCGCTGCCGCGAGGACGGTGTCGTGGTCGCCAAGGTCCCCTGGGCTCGTCACGGCGCCGGCCACACCCACGCCTTCGACCAGCAGGTCGCCTGGTTGGCCACCCAGTGCTCCAAGACCGCGATCACGCAGTTGATGAGGATCGCGTGGCGTACCGTCGGCGCGATCATCACTCGGGTCTGGGACGACACCGCAAGCGGGGTCGACTTCCTCGCTGGCCTGCGGCGCATCGGTATCGATGAGATCTCCTACAAGCGCAACCACAAGTACCTGACCGTGGTGGTCGACCACGACACCGGCCGCCTGGTCTGGGCAGGCGTCGGCAAGGACAAGGCGACACTGCGTGGGTTCTTCGATGCCCTGGGCACCGAGCGCAGCAACCGGATCACCCACGTCTCAGCCGACGGGGCACGATGGATCGCTGCCGTGGTCGCCGAACGCTGCCCCAACGCGGTCCGATGCGCCGACCCGTTCCATGTCGTGAAGTGGGCAAGCGAGGCCCTCGACGAGGTCCGACGCCAAGTGTGGAACGCCGCCCGAGCCGATACCGCCACACTGCGGGCCCGGCGAGCAGCAGGCAGGGAGAACCACTCGATCGGTCACGCGAAAGCGTTGAAGGACTCGCGATTCGCGCTGTGGAAGAACCCGGAGAACCTCACCACCCGACAGCAGGTGAAACTGGCCTGGATCGCGAAGACCGAGCCCCGCCTGCACCGCGCCTACCTCCTCAAAGAGGGACTACGGCTGGTGTTCCAACTCCCCCTCGACGAAGCCGCCGAAGCGCTCGACCGGTGGATCGGATGGGCCCGACGCTGCCGGATCGAACGATTCGTGAAACTCCAACGCACCGTGGTCGAACACCGAACAGCGATCCTGGCCGCTATCGAGCACAACCTGTCCAACGGACTCATCGAGTCGGTCAACACCAAGATCCGGCTCATCACCAGAACCGCCTTCGGCTTCCGCTCACCCCACGCACTCATCGCCCTCGCCATGCTCAACCTCGCAGGACACCGCCCCACCCTCCCCGGCCGCCGATAACCCACGGATCAGTCACAAGAGCCCGAAA
>NZ_JAAGXA010000031.1 GCF_010686755.1 Nocardioides zeae
GGCGGAGTCCATCGGTCTAAGCAACGCCTGCTTGATGAGGGGTGTGGGCGTTGCCGAAGGTGTTCTCGTATGAGACGCGTGATGAGTTCTTCGAGTTGGTCTGTGGTGGGTTCTCGTTGCACAGAGCGGCGCGGGTTGTCGGGGTGTCGATCGAGGCAGCGACGAACTGGTGGCGATCCTCGGGTCTTGTGACTCCGGTGATCCAGTTGGGTGCTGTTGGTGGACTTCCCGGCACGGCGCCGCCGCGTGTGCCCGGTGCGTATGGGCCGGTGGGGCCGGTCCGGCCGTTGGGTCCTGCTAGCGGTGGTGAGCGCGGCCAGGGCGGTGAGCGGCAGCGGCGGTCGTTGAGCAGCGAGGACCGCTCCGCGATCGCGGTCGGGTTGATGTGTGGATGTACCTACGCTCAGATCGGGCGACTGATCGGTCGGGACAAGTCCGTGGTGTGGCGCGAGGTCGCTCGTAACCGCGGGCCGGACGGGTCCTACTGGGCGCCCGTAGCGCACCGCGCCGCGCACGAGCGCCGGCGCCGACCCAAGTCGTTCAAGCTCGCCGCCAGCCCGAGCCTGTGTCGACAGATTGAGACCTGGATGGACGACGGCTGGTCCCCAGGTCTGATCGCGGCCATGCTGCGCCGCAAGCACCCGCACACGATCATGGACCGCGTGTCGCACGAGACCATCTACCGCGCGCTTTACGTCCAGACCCGCGGCACCCTGCGCCAAGGCCTGCGCCAGGACCTGGCCGCGAAGCTGTTGAGCAAACGCCGCGCACGCAAACCGCACGGCAGCGTCGATGGCCGCGGCAGCAGCCGCTACCGCGAGGCATTCACCATCAGCCAGCGCCCCGCCGAGGTCGCCGACCGCGCCGTGCCCGGGCACTGGGAGGGCGATCTGATCCTCGGTGCCGGCAACACCTCAGCGGTCGGCACCCTGGTCGAACGCACCACCCGGTTCGTGATCCTGCTCCACCTGCCCGGACGCCACGACGCCGACTCCGTCGCTGAGGCCATGATCCGCGAGATGAGCAAGCTGCCCGAACACCTGCGCCGCTCGCTGACCTGGGACCGCGGCGCCGAGCTGGCCAAGTACCGCGACATCGAAGCCCAACTCGAGATGCCCGTCTACTTCTGCGACCCCCGCTCGCCGTGGCAACGCGGCACCAACGAGAACACCAACCGGCTCCTACGGTTCTGGCTGGAGAAGGGCACCAATCTGTCCGTGCACACCGCCGACGACCTCGCCCGGATCGCCGCAACCCTCAACCAACGCCCACGACCTACCCTCGACCTACGGACACCAGCCCAAGCGCTGGCCGAGCTGCTCGCCAACCCGGCAGCAGCATGACCGTTGCTTAGACCGATGGACACCGCC
>NZ_JAAGXA010000032.1 GCF_010686755.1 Nocardioides zeae
TACAGCCGGGCGTAGGCCCAGCCGTCGGCCAGGGTGCGGTGGAAGCGTTCGATCTTCCCGTTGGTCTGGGGCCGATACGGGCGAGTGTGCTTGGGTGTGATCGCAAGGTCTTTGCAGGCGTCGCGCCAGGCGTAGGACCGGTAGCAGCTGCCGTTGTCGGACAGCACGCGTTCGACGGTGATGCCGTGCTCGGCGAACCATGCCACCGCGCGTTGCAGGACCCCGATCGCGGTGGCGGCCTTCTCGTCGGCGCAGATCTCGGCGTAGGCCAGGCGTGAGTGGTCATCGATCACGGTGTGGACGAACGCGGTGCCGATCGCTGGGCGGTAGTGGTTGCCGCGCTGGCCGGTGCGATGTGCTGTCGCGCGTGCGTTCGCCTTGCCCTGGATCCGGCCGAGGTAACGGTGTCCGCCGCCGTCGGGGATGTTGGCGAACTTGGTGACGTCGACGTGGATCATCGCCCCGGGGTGGGGATGCTCGTAGCGGCGCAGGGGCTCGCCGGTGACCCGGTCGATGCGGCAGAGCCGGTTGATCCGACACCGCACGAGCACCGCGTGCACGGTCGAGGACTGCATGCCGAGGCGGCCGGCGATCTGCACCGGCCCGAGGCGCTGGCGCCACCGCAACCGCACGATCCGGCGCACCAGGTCCGGGCTTGTCCTGGTCGGGCTCGAGTGGGGTCGCGAGCTGCGGTCGGTCATGCCCTCAACGCCTTCGGCGCGGTAGCGGTCGGCCCACTTCTTCGCAGTGCGCGGAGCGACCATGAACATCTTGGCCGCCGCGGCGTAGGTCCATTGCCGGTCGACGACGAGCCGGGCGAGCCGCAAACGGGCGCGCGGGGTCAGGGCAGCGTTAGCGTGGGACACGAAGGCCTCCTGGTGTGTGAAGCGGTTCCTTAGACAGCTCCACTTCACATCCGGAGGCCTTCACCTTTCAGACAGGCTCACCGACGCTGGTCGGTACAACCTCCCTGGACATCACA
>NZ_JAAGXA010000033.1 GCF_010686755.1 Nocardioides zeae
AGGTCGACGGGCTGACCAAGTCGTTCGGCAAGCAGGTGATCTGGCGGGACGTGTCGCTCACGGTGCCGGCCGGGGAGATCTGCGTGATGCTGGGCCCCTCGGGCACGGGCAAGTCGGTGTTCCTGAAGGCGTTGATCGGGCTGTTGAAGCCCGACACGGGTTCGATCGTGATCGAGGGCACCGACATCGCGTCGTGCTCGGAGAAGGACCTGTACGAGATCCGCAAGCTGTTCGGGGTGCTGTTCCAGGACGGCGCGATGTTCGGCTCGATGAACCTCTACGACAACGTGGCGTTCCCGCTGCGCGAGCACACGCGGAAGTCGGAGTCGGAGATCCGTGACATCGTCATGGAGAAGATGGACCTCGTCGGTCTGGTGGGCGCGGAGGACAAGCTGCCCGGTGAGATCTCCGGCGGGATGCGCAAGCGGGCCGGCCTGGCCCGGGCGCTGGTGCTGGACCCGGAGATCGTGTTGTTCGACGAGCCCGACTCGGGTCTGGACCCGGTGCGCACGGCGTTCCTCAACCAGCTGATCGTGGACCTCAACGCCCAGATCGACGCGACGTTCCTGATCGTCACCCACGACATCAACACCGCCCGCACGGTGCCGGACAACATCGGGTTGCTCTACCACAAGCACCTGGCGATGTTCGGGCCGCGCGAGATGCTGCTGAGCTCGGAGGAGCCGGTGGTGCGCCAGTTCCTCAACGCCCAGCGCGTGGGCCCGATCGGGATGTCGGAGGAGAAGGACGCCGGCGAGCTCGCGGCCGAGGCCGGCCAGGAGCTCCCCCCGCTGCCCCCGATCCCGTTGCAGCTCGAGCCCTCCAACGGCATCCCGCGTCGCAGCCAGCG
>NZ_JAAGXA010000004.1:0-193625 GCF_010686755.1 Nocardioides zeae
GGCGCGACGCCTGCAAAGACCTTGCGATCACACCCAAGCACACTCGCCCGTATCGGCCCCAGACCAACGGGAAGATCGAACGCTTCCACCGCACCCTGGCCGACGGCTGGGCCTACGCCCGGCTGTACGAGTCAACCCAACAGCGCAACACAGCCCTCCCGGGCTGGCTCCACTTCTACAATCACCACCGCGCCCACTCCGCGATCGGAGGCCGGCCACCGATCACCCGGCTGACCAACGTGCCTGGACATCACACCTAGGCGATCTCGAGCAGGTCCCGCTGCGACGTCGCGACCGACCCGGCGAGGCGTCCGGCCGCGCCCCGGACGGGTCCGCTCCCGGCGATCCGGGCCGCGAGCCGCTGGGCGCCCACGCCGAGGCGCGTCTCCGGGTAGGCCAGGCGCGGGAAGCCGGGGGGCAGGCCCTGGGTGCGGTCGACCACGGGGCGCATCCACGCGTCGTACTCATCGAGCGCCTCCGCCACCTCCGCGTGCCGGGAGAGGGCGGCGGCGAGCGTGTACCCGCCGAGCAGCGCCAGCGACGAGCCCCCTCCCCCGAGCGGCGTCACGCACCAGGCGGCGTCGCCGACGAGCACGACGCGCCCGACCGACCAGCGCGGGAGGACGACCTGGGCGAGGGCGTCGACGTACACGTCCTCCGACGTCGCGAGTCCCTCGAGGATCCGCTCCGCCTGCCACCCCGCGTCGTCGAAGAGCTCTCGGAGCACGCCGTCCCGACGCTCCGCGTCGGCACCGCTGAGGTCGTCGCGGTCGTGGCGGTCGCTGGCGTAGGCGAGCATCGCCCGCGTCGTGCCCCGGTTGTCGGGGCGCAGCATCACCTGGCGGCCGCCCGTGGCCGTGCACCAGCTCCACCACCGGTCGTCGGTGTCGCGACGCGGGATCGTGCCGTAGACGACGGTCACGTCGAGCGGTCGCAGCGCGTCGCGCTCCTCGTCGGCGGGGAGCACGAGCGCCCGCGTCGACGACCGCACGCCCTCGGCGACGACGAGCAGGTCGCACTCCGCGACGGCGCCCGACGCGAACCTCACCTGCACCGGGCCCGCCCCGGGCCCGTCGTCGACGGCGGCGATCGTGTCGCCGTACCGCACCTCGACGCCCGCCGGCAGCGCCTCCAGCACGATGCGGGCGAGGTCGCCGCGCAGCACCTCCAGCTCGGCGGTCGGCCCGTCCTCGCCCTCCTGCGCCGGGAACTCCGCGACGGTCGCCCCCTGCTCGTCGACGAAGCGGGTGCCCTCCTCGGTGGTGGTCGCCTCCTTGACGGCCGCGGTGAGGCCCATCCGGTCGACGACGGCGCGCGCCTCGCCCCGGACGTCGACGTTCTGCCCGCCGTCGCGGAAGGACGACGCGCGCTCGACGACGGTGACGGTCCAGCCGGTGCGGGCGAGCCAGTACGCCGCGGTGAGGCCCGCGACGCTCCCGCCGGAGACCAGGGCACGACGACTCATGGCCGTCACGGTAGGAGGACCTGCCAAGACCCGCGGTGTGACGCAGTCGGTTGGAGGCATCTGCAACCGTCGGGGTGTCTCACGCGTCCTTGGAGGAGGAAGCACACCGCACCGCCCCCGAGGAGGAACCACCGCATGCAGAAAGCACCCGGCCGTGGGAGCACCACGCTCCGCGCCACGTCACCCCTGTGGCCGTCGGTCGCCGTCGCCCTGCTGCTGGGCCTGCTGCTGGTGCTCGCCACGATGCTGCTGCCGCAGCCGCACCCGGAGGGGCAGGGGGTCCTCCGGCCCGCCTCCGTGGAGGAGCCGGCCGACCACGCCCCGGACGCCCCGACCGTCGACACCCAGGTCGTCGACGTCTCGCGCTGACCCGGCGGGTCCACACTGGTCCGCATGACGAAGACGATCCTCATCACGGGCGCCAGCTCGGGCCTGGGCGCTGAGATGGCGCGCCAGTTCGCCGCGCTCGGCCACGACCTCGCGCTCTGCGCCCGCCGCCTCGACCGCCTCGAGGAGCTGCGGGCGGAGATCACGGCCGCCCGTCCCGACCGCCGTGTCGAGGTCCGCGAGCTCGACGTCACCGACGACGACGCCGTCGCCGCGGTCTTCTCCGACCTGGCCGGCACCTTCGGCCACCTCGACCGCGTGGTCGTCAACGCGGGCCTCGGCAAGGGCGCGCCGCTGGGCACCGGCAAGCACCACGCCAACCGCCAGACCGCGGTCACCAACTTCCTCGGCGCGCTCGCCCAGACCGACGCGGCGCTCGAGGTCTTCCGCGCCCAGGGCGCGGGGCACCTCGTGATGATCTCCTCGATGGCGGCGATGCGCGGGATGCCGGGGGCGACGACGACGTACGCCGCGACGAAGGCCGGCGTCGCCCACCTCGCCGAGGGCGTCCGGGCCGAGGTGCACGGCACGCCGATCAAGGTGACGGTGCTCTACCCGGGCTTCATCGCCTCGGAGATGAACGACGGCACCGGTGGCAACCCGCCGATGCTGGTCTCGACGGAGAAGGGCGTGCGCGCGATGGTCGCCGCGATCGAGAAGGAGAAGGACTCCGCCTGCGTGCCCCCGCTGCCCTGGGCGCCCCTGAGCGTCGTGATGAAGCACGCCCCGATGCCGCTGTTCCGCAAGCTCGTCTGAGCCCGAGCGAGCGCTCGGGCGGCAGGTTGGTGGGTAAAGCGGTCGGTTCCCCGGTCAGCCGGGGAACCAACCGCTTTGACCACCAACGTTGATGGTCAAAGCGGCGTGTTCCCCGGTCGACCGGGGAAAGTGCCGCCCCCTCAACAGACGGGCGCGGGGCCCGTCTCGAGGTGGCTGTGCTCGTTGAACGACACGAGCCGCACGCCGCGCAGCCCGACCGTCACCTTGGTGAGGGACGTGTTGACGACCACCGGCGTGAGGCGCGTCCAGGGGCCGGCGAGCTCGGCCGGGTCGGACGCGGGGTCCCACAGGCCGACCATCGCGGCGGTCAGCCACGCGACGGGACCGCCCGAGGTGACGACGACGATCGTGCCGGTGCGCCCGACGCGGTCGGCGGCGTCGGACAGGGCGGCCTGCGTACGGCGCGTGAACGCCGCGAACGACTCGGCGTAGTCGTCGTGGTCGCCGCTGGTCCAGCGCATCATCGCCATCTGCAGCCACTGCTGGAACTGCTGCGGGTCGGGGTCGCCGCCGCCGACCATCGTGGGCAGATGGGCGCGGAGCACCTCGCCGTGGTCGTAGTCGGCCCAACGTTCGTCGACGGTGGTGCGGGCGCCCCAGGCACCCGTCACGGTGAGGGCCTCGACGGTCTCGCGGTGCATCCGGCGGCCGGCGTGGACGACGAGGTCCGGCGCGACGCCCCGAGCGGCGAGGGCGGCGCCGAGCAACCGGCTCTGCTCCCAGCCGAGCGGCGTCAGCGCCTCCTCGTCGGTCCCGTCCTCGGCCCCGCCCCAGGACGACTGGCCGTGGCGCACGAGCAGCAGCGTGCCCATCAGTCCACCCAGCCGATCGGGCCGTCGTCGATCACCGTGCGGCAGCGCCGGGCCAGCATCCCGATCATGGCGCCGAGGCCCGCGAAGGCGGGGTTGGTGGTGGCACCCGCGACGTACCGCGCCCAGATCTGCTGCGCGATCACCGCCAGGCGGAACAGGCCGAAGACCTCGTAGAACCGCCAGGCGTCCGCGTCGACGTCGAGGCCGCGGGCCGCGGCGTACGCCTGGACGACCTGCTGCCGCGTCCACATCCCCTCGAGGTGGGTGGGCTGCCGGCGGGCGGAGCGGAAGACGGGCTCGTCGTCGGCCTGCACCCAGTAGGCCAGGGCGCTGCCGAGCTCGGCGAGGGGGTCGCCGACGGTGGCGAGCTCCCAGTCGAGCACCCCGACGACCTCCCACGGCGCGCCCGTGCCGGGGCCGCCGGCGAGCACGAGGTTGTCGAACCGGACGTCGTTGTGCACGAGGCACGAGCCCACGTCGGCCGGCTGCTCCGCGTGCAGCCACGCGGTGACGGCGGAGAAGTCGGGTACGTCGGGGGTGCGGGCCGCCTCGAGCCGGCGGGTCCAGCCGGCGACCTGGCGGGCGACCGACTCCCCGCCGCGACCGAACCGCTCGAGGTCGTGCGCGACGACGTCGACGTCGTGGAGCCGGCCGAGCACCTCGACGAAGCGCGCGCAGAGGCCGTCGAGGTCCGCGGGACCGACCACCGCTGCCAGGTCCGGGTCCAGCTCGCCGCGCAGGATGGTGCCCGCGACACGCTCCATCACGTAGAAGTCGGCGCCCAGCACAGAGCTGTCACCGGCGTGGGCCACCATCCTCGGCACGAGGTCGAACGCCGGGCGGAGGGAGCGCTGGATGTCGAACTCACGACCCATGTCGTGGGCGCTGCCGCCGCGGGCGCCGTGCGGCGGGCGGCGCAGCACCAGGTCACGTGCCGCGGCGCCGGAGCCGTAGCGGAGGGCGTAGGTGAGGTTCGACGCGCCGCCGGGGAACTGGCGCACCTCGGGCAGGCCGGGCGGGAGGTCCTCCGCCGGCGCGTGCGCACGCAGCCAGGCGTCGAGCGCGGCGACGTCGATCGCGTCCTCGTCACGCACCGGACGCGACGCGTTGCCCCGCTCGAGGTCGTCGTGGTGGATGCCGTTCTCCTTCGCCGTGCCCGGAGTGGGGGTGGACCTCAGCATTGTGTCGGAGACAATCAGGCCCGCAGGCGGGAATCAGGTAACTCACAGGGGGAGCACGATGACGGGTGGCGCTCGGGGCCGCACAGCGCGCGCGCTGGCGGGGACGGTGGCGACGCTCGTCGCCGGGTCGCTGCTGGTGGCGTGCTCCGACGACGGCGATCGCGAGGACGCGGCGCGGACGGTCGAGAGCCTGCGCCAGGGACTGGCGTCCGGCGACCTCGCGGACGTGCCGCTCACCGGTGCGACCCCGGAGGAGGCGACCGCGGAGCTGGAGACGGTGGTGGCCGGTCTCGGCGACGTCGAGCCGCAGGTCACCGTGGGCGCGGTCGAGGTCGACGGCGACCGCGGCACCGCCGAGGTGGAGTGGGCCTGGGTGCTCGGCGGTCAGACGTGGAGCCACACCTCGACCGTGGCGCTGCGCGACGAGGACGACGAGTGGCGCGTCACCTGGGCGCCCACGATCGTCGAGTCGTCGCTCGCCGAGGGCGAGGTGCTGCGGGCCGACACGACCGCCGCCGTCCGTGGAGACGTGCTGGCGGGCGACGGCACGCCGATCGTCACGCTGCGCGACGTCGTGCGCTTCGGCATCGACAAGTCCCGCATCGACGCGGCCACCGCGCAGGCGTCCGCCCGCACGCTGGCCGAGACCCTCGACCTCGACGCCGACGCGTTCGTGCAGCGGGTGGCGGCGGCCGGGGAGAGGGCGTACGTCGAGGCGATCGTCCTCCGCGCCGAGGAGGCCGACCTCAACCTGCTGGGCGGGACGCCGGGGGTCGCCGCGATCCCCGACCAGGTGCCGCTGGCGCCGTCGCGGGGCTTCGCGGCGCCGATCCTCGGGTCGGTCGGCGAGGCCACCGCGGAGATCGTCGAGGAGTCCGCCGGCGCGGTCCGCGCCGGCGACGTCGTCGGTCTCGGCGGCCTGCAGCGGCGGTACGACGCGGAGCTGCGCGGCACCGACGGCATCCGGGTCGTCGTCGTGCCGGCCGAGGGCTCCGACGCCGAGCCCCGCGAGCTCCACACGGCCGAGGCCGTCGCGGGCTCCCCGCTCGCCACGACGCTCGACATCGACCTCCAGGGCCTCGCCGAGGGGCTGCTCGCCGACGTCGGTCCGGCGAGCGCGATCGTGGCGGTGCGCCCCTCCGACGGCGCACTCCTCGCGGCGGCGAACGGTCCGGGCACCGGCGGGCAGAACGCCGCGACGTTCGGACAGTACGCGCCGGGCTCGACCTTCAAGGTCGTCACCTCGCTCGCCCTCCTGCGCGCCGGGGTCGGCCCCGACGACACCGTCGCCTGCCCGGCGCAGATCACCGTCGACGGCCGCGTGTTCGAGAACTACGACGACTACCCGGCGGCCGGCATCGGTGAGATCACGCTCCGGGAGGCCGTCGCCAGCTCGTGCAACACGGCCTTCATCGGCAGTGCCGACGCGCTGCCCGACGGGGCCCTCGCGGAGGCGGCCGCCGCGCTCGGGCTGGGCGTCGACCAGGACCTCGGCTTCCCGGCGTACTTCGGGCAGGTGCCCGCGCCCGAGGGGGCGACGGAGGCCGCGGCCGAGACCATCGGGCAGGGCCGGGTGCTCGCCTCCCCGATGGCGATGGCGACCGTCGCCGCGTCCGTCGCCGAGGGCCGCGCGGTGCTGCCGACGCTGCTGCCCGAGCACACCGCCGACGCCGTGCCCGCCGCGGCGCCGCTCACCGCCGACGAGGCCGCGGCGCTGCAGGACCTGATGCGGGCCGTCGTCACCGACGGCAGCGGTCGGCTCCTCGCCGACCTGCCCGGGGCACCGGTCGGCGCCAAGACCGGCACCGCCGAGTTCGGCACCACGACGCCGCCGGCCACCCACGCCTGGATGATCGCCACGCAGGGCGACCTGGCGGTCGCCGTCTTCGTCGAGGAGGGTCCCTCGGGCTCCGGCACGGCCGGGCCGATCCTGCGCTCCTTCCTCGCCGGCGCGGCCTGATCGGCACCCGGTCGTCACGCAGCCGTCACCTCTCAGGGGTGTCGCTCGCGGCTTCCGGGGAGTAACTTCACTGGTCCACGCATCAGCTCCGTCGCGGTCTCGGGCCCGCCGACGTCGTCTGACGCCGGTCGGCGCGGGGCCGTGGCCCTCTCTCGGGGAGTCCACACGTGTCCGGGTCCGCGCGCCTCCGTCCCCTCGTCCGGGGCGGCCTCGCCCTCGTGCTGCTGCTCGTCGCCCTCGTCCTGACGGGCAGTCCGGCGCAGGCGACGAGCGGCCTCGAGGTCGGCATCCGCCTGACGTCCGGCAACACGCTGGCGTCCGGCAGGCCGTTCCACTACGAGGTCGCGCTGGTCTGCACGCGCTCCACGGACGCGTGCGCCGACGTGGTGGCGCGGATCCCCCTGGGCGACGCCGCGGGCTACCAGCGGTCGGAGGAGCCGGCGGCCGCCCCCGCCGGGGTGACGGTCACCCAGGCCGTCGAGGACGACGACCTGGTCGTCACGCTCGCGGGCGCGCTCCCGGCCGGCGGCACCGCCCTCGCGAAGTTCTCGCTGACCCCGCCCAACGACACCACCCCCGACGGCACGAGCTGGGAGCTGCAGCCCGAGGCGACGAGCTCGAACGCGCACACGAGCCGGCACGCGCCGCCGGGGTACGACGAGGAGGTCACCGCCCACGTCGACGCGTCGACGACGGCGGTCGCCCACGTGGGCCTCACGGACTCCGCGCTGCGCCGCCCCGGCGACGAGGTCACGTTCGACATCCGCGTCTCCTGCGTGCAGCCCGACGCGGGCAACTGGTTCCCCGGACGGCTCGAGATCAAGGCCGAGCTCGCCCGCGGCCTCACGCTGGTCGGGTCGACCCCGTCCGGCGCCCAGGGCTCCGGCCGCACCCTCACGTGGACGCCCACCGGTGACGCCCTGCCCGCCAGCTGCCGCGAGCGGGGCGCCGACGGCGTCGTCGCCGGCACCGTCACGGCGCGCATCGACGAGGGCCAGACCGATCGTGCGCAGCTGCCGCTGTCGCTCCGCGTGACGCCGACGACGGCCGGCGGCGGTCACCGCTGGACCGGCGACCCGGCGACCGACAGCGCCCAGGTCACCGTCATGGGCGCGCCGGGCGCGAGCCCGGGCTCGCTGTTCGCCGGCGCGTTCGGCCAGGTCCGCACGAGCACGTCCGACGACGGCACCGCCGAGGACCGCTCGCAGGCGACGTACCCGGGCAACTGGCTCGGGGTCCTCCCGGAACAGCCGGCGTTCTCGCTCGAGCAGTTCCAGCCCAACGGGGCGACGGGGCTGACCCAGGCGGGCTTCAAGACCTCCTACAACAACATCGAGGACGGGTCGGGCTACGCCGTCGGGGTCGCCCAGCAGATGCCGTGCCTGGGCAGCGGCACCCGGCACGAGCCGTCCAGCGGCTCCTGCGCCCCCGCCTTCCACGCCACGACCGCGGCCCTGTGGGTGGACAACGACGCCGACGGCTCGACCGGCGAGGCCGTGCCGGGCGGCTACCGCGCGCGGGCCGTGCTCACCGACGGTCGCCGCGTCACCCTCCACCGCACCGGCGGCACGACGGCCCTCGACGACCGCGGCCAGTGGGTGGGCTTCTCCGTCCCCGACTCCGCCGTCGGCCGGGTCCGGGCCATCGAGTTCCCCGCGAGCACGGGCATCGAGTCCTACACCATGAGCTGGGCGGTGTTCGGCTACGTCGACCCCGAGGTCGACCCCGGCGAGGTCGTGGTGGCCCGCTCGGCCGCGTCCGCGACGTACGGCGACGACACCACGCAGCTCAGCAGCCGCGACGCCGTGCTCACCGTGGTCGCACGGCCGCAGCTGGGCGTCGACGCGTCGTACGCCGCCCCGAGCCTCCCCGAGGTCGGGGCCACGACGACGCTCGACGTCACGGGCGGCGCGCTGCTCCCCGCCGGCTCCGACACCGACCTCGTGCTGGCGGAGCGGCTCCCCGAGGGCCTCGACTGGCACGGCGCCGTGCCGGCCACGCTCCCCGCGACGCTCGCGGTCACGCACCGGGGCGGCGGCCGCGCCCAGACCGTCACCGAGCGCGAGGTGCAGCTGCCGCTGCTCGTGGCCCGCAACGCGGGCGGCAGCGGCCGCACGCTGGTGCGCGCCGTGCTCGACGCCGACGAGCTCGCCGCGCAGGTGACGGGCGAGACCGGCGCCCGCGTGCGCCTGCAGGTGTCCCTCCCCGTCGTCGCGACCCGACCCGGGCTCTTGGCCCACGAGGCGCGCCTGGTGGCGCCCGGCACGCCGATCTCCCAGGTCTGCGCGCAGCGTCCGGCCACGACGTCGCGCTCGGTCCCCACCTCGGCGACCGGCCTGGCGCACACCGCGCCCGGGTGCCTCGCGACGAGCACCGTGCAGGTGGAGACCGGCGACGGCGCCGCGTCCTTCTCCGTCGACGTGCAGGTGCAGGGCGACGCCGACGAGGAGCCCAAGGCGGCCCCGTCGCTGGGCCTCGCCGACGACGGCGAGGCGACCTACACGCTGCGGTGGCGCAACACGGCGACGACGCCGCTCAAGGACGTGACGCTCTACGACGTGCTCCCCACCCGCGACGACACCCTCCTCGCCGGTGCCGCGTCGGGCTCCCCGCGCGGCAGCGGGTTCGAGGTCGAGCTGCTCGACGTCGACGCGCCGGACGGCGTGCGCGTCGCGACCGCCGACGACAGCGACATCTGCCACTCCCTCGGCACCGAGCCGCAGGCGGAGGGCTGCGCCGCCTGGCGCGACGGCGATGACCTCGACGGGGCCCGCGCGCTGCGGGTGACGTCGGGCGCGACGTACGACATCGGGGAGGGCTTCGACGTCACCCTCACCGTCGGCCTCCCCGACGACGTGGCCGTCGGCTCCGTCGCCTGGAACACGGCCGCCGCGACGGCACGCAACGCCTGGAGCGGCTCGACGCTGCCCCCGGTGGAGAGCGCGAAGGTCGGGCTGACGCCGTACGCCGAGGACCTGCCCCCGGTGGTGACGCTGGAGACCGACCGGGCCTACGCGGGGCCCGGCGAGCCGGTGACCTACACGGTGCGGCTCGCCAACCCCGGCCCGCACCCGATCACGACCGCCGCCCCCGTGGGCACGCTGCCCGTCGGTCTCGACTTCGTCGCGGCCACCGCCGGCGCCGTCGTACGGCTCCTCCTCGACGTGCTCGACGGCCTGACCGGGGGACTGCTCGGCGAGCTCGTCGGGCCGGCGGACGAGACCGTGCCGACCCTGCCCGGACTGCCCGTCACGCCGGTGCAGCCCGGGTTCGACCCCACGCAACCGCGCAGCGCGGGCAGCGAGGTGACGTGGCCGCAGCTCGAGCTGGCGCCCTACGAGACGCGCGACATCCAGCTCACCGCCCAGCCCGACGCGTACTCCGCCGGCAGCCTGCTGAGCCGCTTCGTCGTCGAGGGCGCGATCCTGCCGAACCCGTGCCCCGAGGGCGAGGGCGTCTGCGCCGAGGTCAACGTGCCGTCCGGCCAGCTCACCGTGACGCACCAGGCGGAGGGTGACGGTGCGCCGGTGTACGCCGCGGGCCCGACCGCCGTGCGCGTCGACTGCGTGCGGGGCGGCGTGCCCGTGCACGGCTTCCCGCGCACGCTGCAGCTCGCCGACGGCCAGACCAGCGCGGCGCTGCCGGTGCCGTACGGCGCGGTCTGCTCGGGCGGCGTCACGCAGGACCAGGGCGCGACGGACGTGGCGGTCTCGCCCGCGACCGGCACCCGGGTCACCCCGGAGACGCCCCAGGGGGCGCTCGTCGTGACCACCCGCTTCGACCTGGCGCGCGTCGTCGTCGACCGGCGGGTGTCCGGCGTCGGGGCCGCGATGGCGCCGGCGACGGCCCTCGTCTCCGTGACGTGCCGCTGGCGCGACGAGACCCTGCCGGGATTCCCGCTGCAGGTGCAGATGGGCCGGGGCGAGCGGGTCGGGCTCACGGCGCAGCTGCCCGTCGGCGCGCTCTGCACGTCGACCGAGGCGTCGGGGGCGCCCGCCGACGAGGTGCCGGGCGGCTCCGTGGTCGCGACCGCCGTCGCCGACGGGGAGAGCCTGCTGTCGACCCACGGCGTCTACTCGGCAGGGCGGGTGCGCGTGACCGCGAGCGACGACCTCGACGACGACGCCCGCGTCGCCGTGACCTGCCGCCGCGAGGGTGCGGTGGCGTGGTCGGGCGAGGTGCGGGTGGCGCCCGGCGCGACGGCCGTCGCCCGTGACGGCGGGCGCGACGTGCTCCTGCCGGCCGGCACCAGCTGCGACGCCGCACCCACGGACCGCGCCCACCGCGTCAGCGCCGGTGGCGCCCTGGCCGTGGCGGCGGACGGCGGCGCCCGGGTGCAGGACCTCGACCTCCTCGTCGGCGCGGCCCCCGCCGGGCAGGCGGCCGTGGGCGGCCTGCTCGAGACCGTCGGCCTCGGCGGCGTCCGCGGCCCCGGTGGGTTCGCCGGCCTGTCGGGCGGCCTCGCCGACCCGTCGGTGACGGTCCCCGGCCAGGCGCCGACCGGCCCGGTGCCGCCCGCGGGCGACCCCGCCACGCGCACCACGACCGACGACGACCCCGACGGCGAGCTGGGCCTCGCGGCCCCGGCGAGCAGCGAGGCGAGCGACGAGGAGGACGGGGGCCGCGACGTACCGGTGCTCCCCCTCGCCCTCGGCGGCCTCCTGCTCCTCGCCGCCGGCGCGCTCTGGACGCGGTTCCGTCTCTAGCCCGCCCCCCGTCGGTCGTGGTGTGAGACCACCGCTTTCCGCAGGTCTCGCACCACGACCGCGCCGGGGGTACGGCGCCTGTGGAGGACCACGCGCACCTGGGCGCCAGAAGCGCGACGCTGGGGCGCGTGACCGCGAATCCCGAGCTCCGTGAGCGTCTGGCCGCCGTGGCTGCGGTGGCCGCCACCCAGGACGGCCTCGTCTCGCGTGCCCAGCTGCGCGCGGAGGGGGTGGGCGATGCGGCGGTGCGCCGCCGCGTCGGCTCCGGCCGGTGGTCCGTGGTCAGCCCGACGGTCGTCTCCCTGACCACGGGCACCTTGACCGATCGGCAGCGGCGACGCCTGGCGGTGCTGCACCCCCCGGGAGCGGCGGCGCTCTCGGGTCGCACGGCGCTGGCCGTGCACGGGCTGCGCGGCTGGGACGGCGGCGACGTCACCGCGATCGTCCGTGCGGGTCTGCACCTCGAGCCGCTCGACCAACCGGGCGTGCGGCTCCACCGCACGCGGAGACCCTTCGAGGAATGGTGCACCGAGGTCGACGGCCTCCCGGTGCTAGGGCTAGCACCGGCCGCCCTGCTGCTGGCGGCGCGGTTGCCGACCGAACGAGCCGCCGGCGGCGTGCTCGCCGCGTGCGTCCAGCAACAGCTCGTCGACAGCGACGTGCTCCTCGACTGGCTGGAGCGGTTGCGTCCGCTCGCACGGTCGGCCCACCTCCGACGCACGCTCCAGGACATCGGCGGCGGAGCCCAGTCCATGGCCGAGATCGACGTCGGTCGGATGTGCCGCGAGCACGACCTGGCCGATCCCGTCCGCCAGGAGCGACGGCGCGACCGCGACGGCCGCGTGCGGTGGATCGATGCGACGTGGGTGACGCCGTCCGGCATCACCGTCGCGCTCGAGGTCGACGGGGCGTTCCACCGCGACGCCCAGCAGTGGGCGGACGACATCGCCCGGCAGCGCGCCCTCACCTCGCCGACCTACCTGGTCGTCCGCTGCACCGCCCAGGAGCTGCGCGACCACCCCGACCGGATCGCGGCCGACCTCCGCGCGCTGGGTGTGCCGCGCCGTACCGCTGCGGCAGCCTGACCCACGCTCTCCCCCACCCTGGGTCGTGGTGTGAGACCTCCAATTTCCGCACGTCTCACACCACGACCGCGAGCGGGGCACCGGATCGTGGTGCCAGACCCTCACTTTCCGCAGGTCTCACACCACGACCGGGGCAAGGGGCCACGACCGGGGCAAGAGGCCACGACCGGGGTCAGGGGAAGTGGGAACGAGGCCGCGTGCGCAGCAGCCACGCCACGCCGAGGAACGGCAGCAGCAGGGGCAGGTAGCCGTAGCCCTGCCCGAACACCGACCACACGGTGTCGTCGGGGAACCAGTCGGCGTGCACGACGCTGATCGTGCCGACGGCGATGACGCCGACGAGCTCGACGCAGACCGCGGTCCACGCGACCCGGCGCCACGCCGCGCCGGAGCGGGCGAGGCCGAGGGTCGCCGCGACGTACACGAGCGCCGCGAACGCCGACAGCAGGTAGGGCACGAGGGCCTCGTCGGCGTGGGTGGCGAGCTGCACCGACGAGCGCCCGGTGGCGGACAGCGCGAGGATCGCGTAGACGGCGACGAGCACGCGGCCCCAGCCCGAGGAGGTACGCCGCGGCGCGGCTGACGGGGTCGACTCAGGCACCGGCGGGGCTCCAGATCTGCTCGAGGCGCACGACGAGGACGGGGATGACGAGCAGCACGACGAGCAGCACGCCGGTGCCGGCGCGGCCGGGCTCGCCGCCGGCCCACCAGATGCCGACGGGGATGACGAGGAGCAGCGCGACGAGGTAGCCGATGAACGTGACGACGTTGACGCCCTCGGGCGCCCCGCGCACGACCTCGACGACGCCGACCACGAGCTGCGCGACGAGCAGCAGCTCGACGAACCACAGGGGGGCGGCGAGCTTCGGGTCGGGGCGGAGGTCGCGCACGACGTACCACGCACACCACGCCGCCGCCGCCAACGAGACCGCGACGACGGCGATCTGGAGCGGGTCCCACATGGCGGCCATCGTAGGAGCCCGTCGAGGAGGTCCGCGGGCGCGCCCTACCCTGAGGCGGTGACCGTCCCGACCACCCCGACCGCCCCGCAGGCCCCGACCGCGCTGCCCACCGCCGACGACGTCGAGACCGCCGCGGCCCTGCTCGCGCCGGTCATCTCCCCGACGCCGCTGCAGCGGAGCGCGCGGCTGTCGGCGGCGACGGGGCTCGACGTGTGGCTGAAGCGGGAGGACCTCACGACGGTGCGGTCCTACAAGGTGCGCGGCGCCTACACGGTCATCGCCGGTCTCGACGCCGCGGCCCGCGAGCGGGGCGTCACCTGCGCGAGCGCCGGCAACCACGCCCAGGGCGTCGCCTACGCGTGCGCCCGGGCGGGCGTGCGCGCCACGATCTTCCTCCCGCGCACGACGCCGCGGCAGAAGCGCGACCGCGTGGCGACGCTGGGCGGCTCGTTCGTCGAGGTGGTCATCGCCGGCGAGGCGTACGACGACGCGGCGTCGGCCTGCGCCGAGTTCGCCGAGGCGTCCGGGGCCACCGTCGTCCCGGCGTTCGACCACCCCCAGACCATCGCGGGCCAGGGCACCGTGACCGCGGAGGTCGTCGACCAGGCGGCGGACGCGGGCCTCGCGCCCGCGGCCATCGTCGTACCGGTCGGCGGCGCCGGGCTCCTCGCCGGAGCGGTGACCCTGCTCGCGGAGCGTGCGCCCGGGATGCGGGTCGTGGCGGCGGAGCCCGCGGGCGCGGCGTCCCTGGCGGCGGCGCTCGATGCCGGCGGCCCGACCGACCTGGCGCAGGTCGACCCGTTCGTCGACGGGGCCGCGGTGCGCCGGGTCGGCGCGGTGACGTACGCCGCGGTCGACGCCGCCCGCAGCGAGGGCGGCGGCCCGATCGACCTCACCACGGTGGCCGTGCCCGAGGGGCTCATCTGCGTCGAGATGCTCGACCTCTACCAGGCCGACGGGATCATCGCCGAGCCGGCGGGGGCCCTGGCGAGCGCCGCCCTCCGCCAGGTGGTGGCCGACCCCGCCGGCGGCCTGGCGCCCGGCAGCACCGTCGTCTGCGTGGTCTCGGGCGGCAACAACGACGTGTCGCGCTACGCCGACGTGGTCGAGCGGGCCCTCGTGCACGAGGGCGTGAAGCACTACTTCCTCGTCGAGTTCCCCCAGGAGCCCGGCGCGCTGCGTCGCTTCCTCGACGAGGTCCTCGGCCCGGACGACGACATCACGCTGTTCGAGTACACGAAGCGCAACAACCGCGAGACCGGACCCGCCCTCGTCGGCGTCGAGCTGGGCGACCCGACCGAGCTCGACGGGCTCGTGGAGCGCATGCGCACGTCGAACCTCCGCGTCGAGAAGGTCGACCCCGACAGCCCGCTGTTCGGGTTCGTGCTCTGAGACCTCGCGCTCCGGCCTCAGGTCGGACCCGCTGCCGCCGATCCCGTGTTACGTCTGGGTGACGTGGGGCACACTGGCCTCCACGCGAGACGAACGGTCCGACCAGACCGGCGCACAGGAGGTGGCCATGACGACGACCGGGACGCAGCGACGACGCGGCACCGCGCGCCGTACCCGTTCCGCCGCTCCGGCGGGATCCCTGCTCGTGCGGCGCGACCTCGGCGGCGGCGGAGTGCGCTCCACGGCGCTCGACCTGACGCTGCGGGCGACGGTGCGCCCGCTCATCTCGGCGTGGAGCCTCGCGCCGGGCCTGCCGTGGCCGTACGCCGCGGTGGACCAGCTCGGCCGCCTGCTCCGCCCGCTGCCGGGCACGACGTTCGCGCGCTACCGCCTCCCCCACTGCTCCGCCACGCGCATCACGACCGCCGCGTCGGCGGAGAGCGGCACGACCGTGGTCTACCTGCACGGCGGTGCGTTCCTCGTCGGCGGCAACCACCTCCACCGCCAGCTGCTGAGCCGCGTCGCCCACCGCACGGGCGCGACGGTGCTGGCGCCGGAGTACCGCAAGCTCCCCCGCCACTCCGTCACCGACGCGCTCGAGGACGCGCTCGACGCCTACCGCCACGCCCTCGCCCACGGCGCCGATCCCGCCCGCACGGTGCTCATGGGCGACTCCGCCGGCGGGTTCCTGGCCGTCATGCTCGCCGTGGCCGTGCAGCGCGCCGGTCTCCCCCGGCCGGCCGGCATCGTCGCCATGTCCCCGCTCGTCGACTTCCTCGCCCCCGAGCTGCCCTACCCGGGCTGCACGCTCTTCCCCCGGGGCGCCATCGCACGCTTCCAGCAGCTCGCGGCCCGGGTCAACCGGCGCAAGGGCCTCGGCGACACCCCGATCGAGTCGCCGACCCACGCCGTGCGCCGCGGCCTCCCGCCGACGCTCGTGCAGGTCAGCTCCTCGGAGAGCCTGTACGCCGACGGCGTGCGTCTCGCGGAGGCCCTCGCCGACGCGGGCACGGCGGTCGAGCTCGAGGTCTGGGACAAGCAGGTCCACGTCTTCCAGGCCGCCGCCGGCCTCCTCGAGGAGGCCGGCGAGGCCATCGAGAGCATCGGTGGCTTCGTCGAGCGCGCGTTCGCCGCGGCCGACGGCGTCGCCGCCGACATCGCCTGAGCCCTCCTCAGCGGCCCGTCGTCGTCACCCACAGCGAGCGTGACCGCGTGACGGTGCGGTAGGCCGGGTCGCTGGGCACGAACACGATCCTGACCTGCCAGTTCCCGCGCGCCGGCAGGACCGGGGTGGCCATGCGGGTCGTGCGCCCCTCGTAGGTCCACGCCCGCGCCAGCACCCGGCTCGTGCCGACCAGGCGCGCGGTGACGAACACCGTGCCGTGCACCCGCTTGCCGTCGTGGCCCGCCAGCCACAGGGAGAAGCCCTTGGCGCGGCCGACGGTGCCGTACGCCGCCAGCGGGTCCCAGCGCACCGTGCTGCCGACCGCGACCGACCCCGGAGCGGGGGCCACCGGGGTGACGGTGAGGATCGCCTCGGCGCTCGTCACCGCGCCCGCGGCGTTGGTGGCCACGGCCCGGTAGCGCGTGCCGGAGTCCGCCACCGAGACCGCGCGGAGCACCAGCGTCGGGCTGTCCGCCCCGGCCACGTCGTGCCACGCGCCGCCGTTCGAGCGCACCTGCCACCGCACCGTCGGCGCGGGCACGCCGTCGGCCGCCACCGCGAAGGTGGCGTCCTGGCCGGCGCGGACGCCGACGTCGACCGGCTGCCGGGTGATGGTGGGCGCGACGGCCTCCCCCGGCCCGTCCACGGGCTCGGCGTCGGTGAGGTCCACCGTGAACGGTGCGGCGGGCTTGCGGGGGTCGGCGGCGCCGCCGCTCGAGTACCAGTAGGACGCCAGCCCGGTGCGGCCGTGGACGTCGACGAACCCCTGCGGCCAGGAGCCCCAGCCGTCCACGGTGCGGTCCTGGGCGGCGTGGTCGGCGGGGGTGACGACCTCGACGCCCGCGTAGTCGGGGACGACCTCGACGGTGCCGGCGGGGTCGATCTCGACGCCGGAGAACGTCGCGACGGTGACGTCGGCGACCGGCTCCAGCGGCGTGCGCGTGCCGGGGTCCGACGCCGAGGAGGCGTAGCCGCTGATGTCGGCGGTCAGTGCACCGGTGCCGTCGGCAGCGACCGTGAGCACCGGGTCGGTCAGCGTGAAGGGCACCAGTCCGTCGTAGAAGTTCACCGACCACGCGCCGTCCCACCGCACGACCGCGGCGCCGTCGGCCTCGAGCTCGGCGACGCCGCCCCCGAGACGGGCGACCTGCGTGACGTCGCCCGACGTCTGCGCCGCGCGGGTCTCCCAGGTGGCCGCGGCCTCGCTGCCGTCCGCCGCCACGTGCAGGATCTCGACGTCGCCCGAGCTCGCGGCGTACGTCGCCGGCTTGCCGTCCGAGACCCCCGCGCTGAAGTAGCTCGACGTGCCGAACGGCGGCCGGGCCTGCAGCTCGGCGGAGCCCGACCAGTCGAGCACGACGCCCTCGAGGTCGAGACCCTCCTCGGGCACCTCGACCGCCGGGGTGACGGTCAGCGTCGCGGTGCGGGTGGTGGTCGTGCCGGCGCTGTTCACCGCCCGCGCGCGGAACTGCGCGCCCGACTGCTCCACCTCCGTCGCCAGCACCGTCAGCGTCGAGCTGCCCTCGGCGGACTCGACGTGCACGTCGTCGTCGGGCGCCACGTCGGTCCAGAAGCCGCCGACGCGGCGCTGCCACGTCACGGTCGGCTCGGGGTGGCCGGTGGTCAGCACGGAGAAGCGGGCGGGCGAACCCGCCGTCGCCACCACGGAGGCGGGCGGCGCGGCCACCACGGGCGCGCTCTCGACGGTGAGGACCGCCTCGGTGGACGCGACCGATCCGGCGGCGTTGGTGTGGACCGCGCGGTAGACCGAGCCCTGGTGCGCAGCACCGGCCACCACCTCCAGGGTCGCCCCGGTGCCGCCGGGCACGTCGACGAAGCGCGAGCTGCCGGGGGCCTTGACCTGCCAGCGGGTGGTGGGCGCGGGGGTTCCGATGGCCTCCGCGGTGAACGTGGCCGTGGCAGTGCCGCCGGCGGTGCCGATGCGCACGGTGCGAGGGGCCGGCTGCGTGGTGGGAGTCGGCACGATGCCGTCGAGCGTGAAGCCGACGTACCCGTGGCCGTACGGCGTGTCCCAGGTGTAGGCCTCCCCGTCGCTGCCCTGCGCCCACACGGTGCCGTCACCCGGGACGACGAGCCCGGCGGAGCGTGCGCTCAGCAGGTCGTCGCGGCGGTCGAGCACGACGCGGCCGTCGCGGACGAGCACGAGCCGCTGCGTGCTGGCCGTCTGGCCCCAGACCGATCCGTCGGCCGGGTCGATCTCGTAGTCGTCGATGAGACGGGGCGCGAGGTCGACCCAGTCGCCGAGGGGTTCGATGGCGCCGGTGTCGGTGAGCCCGTAGCTGCGCACCGTCGACCGGATGTCGTCGAAGTAGAGGGAGCCCTGCGTCGCGAGGGCGATGTGGCCCTGCGGGCTCGTGAGCACGCCGACGGCCTGTGTGCTCGCGCTGCCGGGCAGGTCGGTGACCTGGGCCGCACCGTCGACGAGGGTGATGCGGCGGACGGGGGTGGCGACAGCGGTGGTGGAGCCGGTGGGGGTGTAGGCGGTCTGCTTGAACAGCAGCGAGCCATCGGCGGCCACCTCGGCGGCGCCGTCCGTGAAGGGGACGTTGGTGGGGGCGTAGGCGAAGCGGTTGGCGCGGGACTCGGCGGCGGCCGGCAACGGGAAACGCTGCTCCGCGAGACTGCCGTCGTCCTGGGGCGTGAGCACGTTGAGGAACCAGAGGTGCTGCTCGAACGCGCTGCTCGCGACCCCGCCGGGCACCTCGCGGTTCACCGTCAGCAGCCGGCGTCGCTGCTCGTCCCAGACCGCGATGGTCTGGTTGGGACGGCGGGTGACCGGCACCGCGAGGGTGCCCGTGCGGTAGGTCTGCGCCGCGGGGTCCCACGCGAGGTAGGAGTCCACCGGGGCGGTCGCCCCGGACGCCGACGCGAACCAGATCCGCTGCTGCTCGCGGTCGACGACGTACGGCGCGTTGCCCGCGCGTCCCGGCACCACGACGGGCTCGCCGAGCGGCTGCATCGACCGCAGGTCGAGCGCCTGGGCGTAGGACGTGTCGGTCTCGTCGGACCACCGGGAGTGCACGATGCCGCGCTCGGGGTCCTCCCACAGCGGCTTCTGCCAGACCTTCTGGACGTCCTTGACGAGGACGGCGGAACCGCCGCGGGTGACCGCCGCGGAACCGGGCTCGTCCCACGACTCCGAGAGGTCGGGGGCGCCGCCCTCGCCGACGTAGGTGAGGCTGACCGGGTCGAGCGTCTGGCCCGCCCGGTACTGGTTGCCGAAGACCTCGCGCGCCGGGTAGTCGGGCAACGCGCTCGGGATGCCGCTCCAGGTGACGGCGCCGTCGGCGAGCGTCGGCGTCAGACCGCTGACGTCGAGGTCGGCCATGACGATGCGGCCGTGGTCGACGACCTCCCAGGTGCCGGCGTGGCGCGCGACGACCTCGGCGGTCAGCGTCGACCCGTCGGGCCCGATGGTCACCTCGGGGTCCTCGAGCAGCACGTCGAGGACGTAGAGCTCCGTCGATCCCTGCCACCCCGCCGGCGGGTCGAAGAGGTGCGCCTCCTTCGGGTACCAGTGGCCTCGCCAGTGCACCGCTCCGTCGAACGCGAGCGTCGTGGTGCCCGTCGCCGCGTCGTACTCACCTGCGCTGAGGGGCCACTGGTACTCCCCCGCGCCGTTCACCGAGACGGTGTCGTCCCAGACGGAGTCCGCCGCCGTGTAGGTGCGCCACGAGGCCTTCATGCCCCACGTCAGCTGGCCCGTCGTGATCGCGGCGGCCGCGGCGGTGGCCGGAGGCGCCGGCTCGGCCTGCGCCGGTCCGGCCGCTCCCGCGACGGCGGCCAGGGGCGCGACGAGGAGGGCGCCGAGCGCGGCGCTCCCTGCTCGCCGGAGTGTGCGGCGGGCGCTCGTGCGTCGCGCGGTCGTGCTGGTCACCGTGGTGCTCCTCGTCTGCTGTGCTGCGGGTGGGTCCTCGGGAGACGGGTGCCCGACGCCGGCGGCGTCGGGCACCCGTCGCGGTGGATCAGAACGCGAGGTCGACGTACGTCGTGCCGACCGGCAGGTACGCCGCGGTGTAGGTCTGCACGACGATGACGCAGTCGTCGGGACCGATGGAGCCGCAGTCGGTGTCGGGCGAGCTCGGCGAGAGACCCGGCACGAAGCTCGTGTTCGTGAAGAACTGCTCGACCGCGAGCGTGCGGGTCACGGTGCCCGACGCGGGGACGGTCGTGCTCACCGCCCCGGCGGCCTTGCACGACCGCCCGAGCGGCAGGTCGTTCTTGTCGCACTGCGCGATGGAGTAGCGCGCCTCGGTGGCCGGGTCGAACGTGACCGTGACGGTGACCGTGTCCGAGGTGGCCAGGCCCGTCGTCGGCGTCGTGGCGACGACGGTGGCGGCCTGCGCCGGCGCGGCCATGAGGCTGGCGCCGAGGGCGAGGCCGGCGGCGCCGGTGAGCAGGGCGCCGCGACGGACGCTGGCACGGGGAGATGGACGCATGGTGGACCTCCGTGGGATGGCGGCGGTTGCCGCGACCCAGGTGTGCGGACCCGATGACCGCAGCCTGTGAGTTAGGTAAGGCTTACCTGAGCAAGCGCACCTTGGCGCACGACGCAGCTCACCCGCAAGGGGGGTCCACGATCTGGTCGGCGGCAGCGCCGCCCGACCTCAGGGGCGCTGCAGCGTGCCCGGGTCGACGACGTTGCGCGGGTCGCGCAACGCACCGAGGAGCTGGCCGTCACCGGAGAGGCGGACGGTCTGGGGGTCGTCGAGCAGGTCGACCACGAGCACGGTGACGTTGTCCCGACCGCCGCCGTCGAGCGCCGCCTGCACGAGGTCGCGCGTGGCGGTCTCCGCGTCACGGGTGCTGACGATGTGGGCGACGGCGCGGTCCTCGACCATGTCGGTGAGCCCGTCGCTGCACACGAGGAAGCGGTCGCCCGAACGCGCGTCGAGCACGTGGATGTCGGGCTGCAGGTCGGCCTCGTCGCCGGCGCCGGCGTGGAGGGACCGCATCACCACGTTGCGCATCGGGTGGTGGCGCACCGACTCGGCCGTGATGTCGCCCGAGTCGACGAGGGCCTGCACGAGCGTGTGGTCGTGGGAGACGCGGGAGAGCTGGCCGTCGCGCAGCAGGTAGGCCCGCGAGTCGCCGATGTGGGCGAGCACGACACGGTGCCCGTCCGTGGCGAGGGCGGTGAGCGTCGTGGCCATCCCGCGCCGCTCGGGGTCGAGCGCGACACCGCGGTGCAGGTCGACGACGGCCCGGCGGATCGCGTCGCCCAGCACGACGACGGGGTCCTGCTCGGGGTGGGCGCGGGTCGTCGCGGCCACGACGTAGGCCGCGGTCGCCGACGCGACCTCCCCGGCCGCCGCCCCGCCGACGCCGTCCGCGACGAGCGCGAGGTACGGCGAGGAGAAGGCGGCGTCCTCGTTGTGGTCCCGCACGAGCCCGACGTGGCTCGCCCCCGTACCGACGAAACGCAGCATGCCGTCCATCGTGACACGCGCGGGTGAGCCCGGGTGCGTGACGACGGCCCCACGGCGCCCCGCGCGTGTGACGCATGGCACTCCTGGCGCCCTCGGCGTGCTATGGGGGCCCGTCGCGTCGTACCGTCCTCGACGTGACCCCCTCGCCCCACGTGACGTGCATCGGTGGCGCCGTGGTCGACCGGTCGTACCGCCTCGGCGGACCCGTCGTCCTCGGCACGTCGAACGCGGCCACGGGCGCCACCTCGTTCGGCGGGGTCGCACGCAACGTCGCGGAGAACCTCAGCCGGCTCGGCACCCGCGCGGCCCTCGTGTCCGTCGTCGGCGACGACGTCCCCGGCCGGGCCCTCCTCGACGACCTCGACCGCCTCGGCGTGGACCGCTGGGCGGTGCGTCCGCTGGCCGGGCAGACCACGGCGACGTCCGCCGCGGTGCGCGGCCCCGACGGCGAGCTCGTCGTCGGCGCGAACGACCTGCGGGCCTTCGACGAGATCACCCCCGACCGGGTCGCCGAGCCGCTGTCGCGCGTCGACCCCGGCGCGTGGGTCTTCGCCGACGCGACGCTCCCCAGCGCCACGCAGACCCGCCTGGCGACGGCGCGCCGCACCCGCGGCTTCCGCCTCGCCGTCGACACCGTCGCCACGTCGAAGGCCCCGCGGCTGCCGGCCGACCTGGGGGCGATCGACGTGCTGTTCACCAACGTCGAGGAGGCGCGGGCGCTGCTCGCGGACCGCGGTCGCGGCCTCCCGCCCGGCGCCGGGGACACCGACCCGGACGCGGTGGTGGAGGCCCTCCTCGCCACCGGTGTGCGCGCCGTCGTGCTGACGCTCGGGCCCGCCGGCCAGGTCGTCGGCCACGCCGACGTGCGCGTGCGCACCCCTGTGGTGCCGGCCTCCGTCGTCGACACCAACGGCGTCGGCGACGCCCTCGTGGGCGCCACCCTCGCCGACCTGGTGCGCGGCGTGCCCCTCGTGGACGCCGTGCGGTCCGGGGCTGCCGCCGCCGCCCTCACCACGGAGACGGCCAGCAGCGTCAACCCCGCCCTGTCGCCCGCGCTCGTCGCGTCGCGGCGGGTCGTGCCGGAGGGTGTGGCCTGAGCGCCCACGCCGTCAGCTGCAGGCTCCACCGCCCCCCTCGACCCTGACGAGGCGGAGCGACGGGCCCGCCGTCGGGGTGCCGTGGATGTCGACCTCCCACTGGTCGCCCAGCGGGTCGGCGCCCATGAGCGTGGCCATGCTCGGGTAGAAGGCAGCACCCATGTTGCTCGTGCTCTCGTCCCAGGTCAGGAGCATCTCGTCGTCGAAGTCGGCGTGCATGGACGGGTAGCGCTCGAGACCGATCTCGGCCGTGAACGGTGCGCGGAGCGGATTGCTGGCCGCGTCGCCGGACAGCGCCGGAAAGCACGTCCCCGTGCTCGACCGGATCGCACGGTCCGCGTTGACGATGGTGGCCTCGACGGTGCCGTCGTTCGCCTGGTCAGCGACCTCGATGCGGACCGGCAGCGGATCCGCCTGGTCGTAGCCCCCGTCGACGAACCGGGTGATCGTGCCCTCCAGCACGGCGCCGGCGAACGTGTGCGCGACGATGGTGTCCTCGGACACGCGCACCACGGGACGGAGCGCGACGACCTCGCCGCCCTCGATCAGCGCACCGTAGATCTGCGACGCGTAGGGCATGCCGTCAGCAGTGATCTCGGAAGCGGTCGTGTTCTCCGCGACCACACTGGCCGCGACCGCCTCGGAGAGCGGCACCACGCCTTCCCGCGTCCACAGCCCGCCGCCCCCGCGCACCACGGCCCCGAAGCGCGCGGCGTCGCTCGGGTCGGCCGGCAGGCGGAGAGGCGCGCCGTCCTCGAAGAGGTCCGCACACGTGATGAGGCCGCCATCGGTGCGCGTCCCGCCGGGACACACCGCTGATGCATCTCCGTCCACGGCGGGCAGCTTCGCGTCGTCGCGGTGGGGCTCGCTGTCGGCGCAGGCACCGAGCCCGGTCGCGGCGAGGCTCGTCATCACGAGGGCGACGACGAGACGGACGGGGGACGGGACGGACTTCATCGGTTCCTCCAGGTCGTGGGGCGCCGGGTCAACTGACCCGGTCCGATGTCGGACGGCTGGGGGACGAGGTCGGCTCCGTCGACGTCGAGGCGGTCCAGACCACCCGGCGGGAGGCCCTGCGGCGAGGAAGCGGGGCTCTCGACGTCAGGGGCGCGTCACACGCGCAGCGAGCCGCTCGGGGGCCTGCAGGCAGTAGGAGTCGGTCAGCAGCTCGGCGAGCTCGTCGGGGTCGGTGGCGTCGTCGACGACGAGGCCCACGGCGTTGCCCCCGACCACGAAGTACGGCTCCCCCAGGTGGCGGAACGCCATCACCTCGTCGGGCTCGGCGCGGAACGTGATGCGGAACAGCTGGTCCTCGCCCCCGAAGACGTGCGCCACCGTGCGCCCCGCGACGCGCCAGCGCACGCCCGTCCACGCGTCCTCCTCGACGCACTCCGGGAACCTCGCGAGCACCGGGCGCAGGAGCTCGAGCAGCGCGGGCGGGACGTCGGGGCGGCGGGCCATGGCGGCACGCTGCCACAGGGCACCGACAGAGCGGGGTACCGACAAGTTCGCCTCAGGTCCTCCGCCGGACCGATGACTTCCGGCGAGCGACGTGGTCTGCTCCCCCGACGCGGCCGACCAGCGGCCGCTCTCGACCCCGGAGCGCACCGTGACGACCCACATGAACACCTACCTGATCTTCGACGGCGAGACCCGCGCGGCCATGGAGCTCTACCGGTCGATCCTCGGCGGCACCCTCGACGTGATGACGTTCGGCGACATGGGCATGGAGGGGCCGATGCCCGACGGCGTCATGCACGCGTTCCTCCACACCGACGACGGCATCCGCCTCATGGCGTCCGACGGCGGCCCCGACAACGAGGTCGTCCACGGCACCGACTTCGCGATCGCCCTCAACGGCGACGTGGAGGACGAGGCGCGGCTGCGCGGCTGGTACGACGCGTTCAGCGCGGCCGGGACCGTCGACGTACCGCTGGCGAAGCAGGTGTGGGGCGCCTGGTTCGGCCAGGTCACCGACCCCTTCGGCATCGCCTGGATGTTCAACATCGCCTCCGGCGACGAGCCGGGGGCCTGAGGGGGCGGCGGCACTTTCCCCGGTCGACCGGGGAAAGTTGCGGACCTCCCCCGCACCGACCTCACCCGGGCAACGCGCCGACGGCGGGGGCGTCGGTGCCGAAGTAGTCCGCCATCACCCGCTCCACCACCGCGTCGCCCCACCGGTCGAGCCGCGCCCGACCGCCGGGGAGCCGTCGGTCGATCCGGTACCGCCACGTGTTCAGCCCCAGCACGTAGGCGTGCGCCCACGGCGGGCGCCAGGGCAGCCCGAGGTCGCGCATCGACTCGGCTCCGAGGAACAACGACAGCATGCTCAGCGTGCGCTCCGCCTTCCACCGCCCGTGCGGCAGCGTGCGCAGCATCGCGACGATGTCCTGCGACAGCCGCGCGCCGGCGGGCGTGACGTCGCCCTGGGCGAGGAGCACGTGGTAGTTGATCCGGTGCCGCTCCCGCTCGTCGTCGACCAGCCACTGCTCGTCGACGCCGAGCAGCCACCCGACGTACTTCCACAGGTGCATGACCGCGCGCGACTCCGCCGGCGTCACCGGTACGCCGAGCGCCCGGGCCCCGAGGAGCACGACGCCGTCGAAGAGACCGAGCGTGCCCGCCTGGTCGGCCTGGTTGATGGGGAGGCCCCACTGCTCGACGTCCCAGGAGTCCGTGAAACCCGCGTTGACCAGCGCGTGCATGGCGCGGACGTGCACGGTGAGGCGCCAGCCCTCGCCCCAGCGTCCGTCGGCGTCCCGCTGCAGCGCGCCCGGTCGCGAGAGCGCGGCCGTCCACGTCTGCGTCTCGGCGAGCCGGCGGCGGGTGGAGTCGCCGACGAGACCGCCGGTGGCGACGAGGAGGTCGGGCGGCCCGCCGAAGCGGTAGCCGCCGATCAGCGACAGCTGCAGGAGCACGTCGGCGGCGTTCTGCCCGAGCCGGCGGTAGACCCGCGCGCCCTCCTCGACGAGCGCGGGGTCGACCCAGGCGGGGGTCGCCTCGACGTGGGCGAGGAAGGTGCGCAGCGCCTCCGGCGCGTCCGGTACGGCGCCGACGCCGTCCGCGAGGGCGACCCGGAGCTGGCGGTGGGTCACCCGACGCGGGTCGCCCGCGGGGAGCCGCAGCGCCGCGGCGAGCCGGGCCCCGACCTCGTCCTGCTGGCGGAAGCCGGTGCCGATCCGGGCCATGAGGTCCTCGTCGACCTCCCGCACGCGGGCGACGGCCCGCAGCGTGCGGCCGAGCCGGCGGCCGCGGGCCTCGGCGGCGCGGAAGCGGGACGGGGGCGCGGCGGGCCCGGTGACCTCGGGCTGGAGGGATGCGCTCATGCGCACCAGCCTGACGCGAGTCATCACTCGCTTACAATTCGCGTCATGGAATCCGTGCCGCGGACCGCGTCGACCCAGCGCCCCATCGCTGGCCTGCGCAGACAGCCGCGCCAGCAGCGCTCGCGCGCGATGGTCGAGCGGATCGTCGCGGCGGCTCGCGTCGTGCTCACCGAGGACGGGTACGACGCGTTCTCCACCAACCGGGTCGCCGCCCGCGCCGACGTGAGCCCCGGCTCGCTCTACCAGTACTTCCCCGACAAGGCCGTCCTCGTCGACGTCCTCACCCAGCGGTGGATCGAGCAGGTCAGCGAGGACGTCACCCGCGTGCTCCTCGACCGCCTCGACGCCACCGGGCCGGCGATGGTCCGCTCCGCCGCCGACGCCCTCCTCACCGCGCTCTCCGCCGACGTGGCGCTGCTGCGGCTCGTGTGGGAGGACCTGCCCGGCGCCCGCAACCTGGCGAGCCGGGAGCTGCTCGAGCGTCGCGTGCGGGACGTGCTCGCGGCGTACCTCGCCGTCCGCCTCCCGGCCGCCGACCGCCCGCGCGCCGCCCGCATGGCCTGGGTCGCCGTGCTGACCATGGAGTTCCTGACGGTGCGGTTCGTGCTCGACCCCAATCCGCCCCTCACCCGGGAGGAGCTGCTGGACGAGGTGGTCGCCATGGGCGTCCGGTACGTCGCGGTCGCGCCGGAAACCTCCGGGTGACGCCGCCCGTGTGGCGCGCCTAGGTTCGGGATCGCGCGGCGACCGTGGGGTCCGTCGCCGACCGAGGAGGAGGTGCGGGCGATGTCGACGTTCGTCGGGGCCGACGTCGAGGAGCTCCGCGCGCTCGCGGTCGACCTCGAGGCGGGGGCCGGGGAGCTGCGGGACCTGTCGTCGGAGCTGTCCGGCGCGATCGCGGCGGCCGAGAGCTGGCAGGGCCCGGACGCCCGCCGCTGCAAGGACGAGTGGGGCACCCTCGCCCAGAGCAGCATCACCGACGTCGCGGCCGCGCTCGACACGGCCGGGCGCATCGTCGGCCGCAACGCGGACGAGCAGGAGGGCGTCAGCAGCGCGGACTCGACGGCCCCGCAGGGCTACGGCTGGCTCTCCCTCGTGCCCGGCGGGATCGCGACGGCCAACGCGCTCAAGAAGATCTGGGGCGCCGGCAAGGGCCTCCTGCAGCTGCGCGGGTTCTTCGACGCGCTGCGCCACCCGGCGACCGGCTTCGGTGCGCTGACCCGCTTCGAGAAGGTGCGCGACGCGATCGAGGCCCTCCTCGCGACGCGCAAGACCGGCATCATGGGGATGCTGTCGCGCATCTCGCTGCCCCTCACCGCACTGCAGGGGGCGTGGCAGGCGGTGGCCGGCACGGGCTACGAGGGGTGGCGCGACACCGTGGGGCGCATCGTCGGGGGCGTCGGCGCGGTCGGCGCCGTGACGCTCCTCGTCGGCGGCACGGCCCTCGCGGCGCCGATCGCGACGGCGGCGGCGATCGGGGTCGCGGCCTACGGCGTGTGGAGCGCCGGCAACTACGTCTACGACAACCGGGCCGCGATCGGGCAGTTCGTCACGCGTGCCGCCGAGGGCGTCTCCACCTGGGCGTCCGACCAGGCGGGCCGGGCGCTCGACGCGGCCCGCGACTGGGCCCGTGGCTTCCTCGGGTTCGGCCGGTCAGCGGCGGTGGGCTCGTGACCACCGACGTGACCACCGACGTGAGCACCGACGTGAGCACCGCCGTGACCGCGGAGCCGGGGACGGACGCGCCGGCCGACCTCGCGAAGCCGGTCGTCACCCTCACCGACGAGGAGCTGGCCGTGCTCGGCCACGCGGACGGGCCGGCGGTGACGCCCTACCTCGCGGACCTCGCCGGCGCCGTCCGCGACCAGGCGCTCGCGACGGCGCTGCGCGGGCTGCTGGCCCGCGGCATCGTCTCGTCCCCCGGCGGCGACGGCGCGCCGGAGCTGCAGGGCGACCGCGTCGAGCTCGACCTGCTCGTCCGGCAGGACGTGCTCTCCGTGCTGACGCTGCGCCGGGCGGCGAGCACGGTCGTCGCGGCGGCCCGCACGGGCGCCGCGGTGCAGGACTTCCTCTACGCCCACGTCGTCGCCGAGTTCGTGCTCGTCGAGCAGGTCGGCACCGACGGCCAGCACCGGTTCTCCCTCGGTCGCGCGGCGGACCTCGGCGAGCTCCTCGTCGGTGCGGTCCTGCACCCCGAGGCGGCGAGCGGTACGGCGGGCGACCCGGTCACGCTCTCGGTCCCGGCGGGCGACGTCGCCGGTCCGGCCGCGGTGGCCGTCACGCCCCCGGCGCTCATGGCCCAGCTGGGCGCGGCCCACCTGCGCGCCGACGTGACCGTGCTGCGGTCCGGCGCGACCGACGGCCGCGAGCTCCTCGGCCTCTTCACCGGGCCGCGCGGGTGCTGGGTGGCGCGCACCGCGGCGGGCAGCGGGCAGGTCCGGATCGCCCCCGTCGACGTCGAGCAGGTGCGCCGCGACGTACGCGCCCTGGCGGCGGACGCCGCACCCACGAGCCCCGAGAGCGGAGACGCGCGATGAGCAGCTTCCACGGCATGGACACCGAGCAGGTGGCGGCGCTCGGCACCCGGATGACCGCCGTCGCCGAACGGATCCGGACGCTCGAGGCGACGCTCACCTCCCGCCTGCAGCAGGCGGCCTGGCAGGGCCCCGACCGGGAGCGCTTCGTGCAGGAGTGGGACGGGGCGTACGTCGCGTCCCTCCGCACCGCGGCGACCGCGCTCGAGCAGGCCGCGGCCGTCGCGACCGAGAACGTGCGGGCGCAGGAGTCCGTCAGCGCCTGAGCGGTCGTGGCCCCAGCGCTACGGAAAGCGGCCCGCAGGGGCCACGGCTCAGGGCTGGGCGGGCGTCGGGCCGGGGTCGATCTTGTGCCCGGGGCGACCGAAGCGCCGGAGGCTGTAGACGATCAGCCCGAGGGCGATCGCCGACGAGGCGATGAGGGTGATGCCGGTGCCGACGCCGCCGAACAGCCACCACGAGTCACGGACCGGCCACCAGCCCGGCGCCGGCGGCTGCACGATCCACAGCACGCCCAGGGCGGTGAGGCAGAGCGCTCCCAGCGTCGACATCGCGACGCGGAACCACGTCTCGACCCCCTCGGCGGCCGTGCGCATCGCCGCACGCTCGATGGGGGCGAGGCGACGCTCGGCCCACTCGTACTGCTGCGAGAGCACGGCGAGCCCGCCGAACAGCATGAGGAGACCGGGTCCGGGCAGCACGAGGGCTGCGATGCCGGCGACCACGAGGGTCCATCCGACGATCTCGAGGGCGATCCGCTTGCCTGCTCCGCGCACGGGTGCAGCCTGCCAGACACCCGGGAACGGGGAGGGCGTTCCGCGCTCCGGGCCCGGCTAACCTCGCCGACCATGCGCACCTCGCTCCGTCGCTCCGTCGCCACCGCGGCCGCCGTGGTCCTCCTCGCGCCGCTCGCGGCGTGCAGCTCCGACCCCGACGCCGACCCGGACGCCGACCCCGGTGCGGGCGACGCCGGCAGCAGCACGAGCGCCCTGCCGCTGCCCGCGCCGACGTCCGCGACCGCGGCGGACGGCACGACGGCGCCCGGGAGCGTGCTCGGGCTCGGCGACACGGCCCTCGTGCCGCTCGACCGGTCGAACGGGGACGGTTCCGCCGTCGTGCGCGTGACCGTCACCGCGATCGAGCCGAGCGAGGCACCGGTGCCGAGCTGGGCCGACGACGGCGACGTGGTCCACCGCATCGACGCGACGCTCACCGTGGAGAGCTGGGACGGCGAGGAGCGGCTCACCGTCGGGCCCTGGCTGGGCGGCGCCGTCGACGGCACGGCCGTCGGCAAGGCCGACGCCGGCGTCGACACCGAGATCGGTTGTGACGACCCGGGCCTCGGCCCGGTCGAGGAGCCCGGCACCACAGTTGACGTGTGCGTCACCGCCGTCGCGCCCGCCGACGCGACCGTGGTCGCCGCGTGGGCGCGCAGCGGCACGGCCTACGGGTTCGACCGCGGCGCGCCGCTCCTCTGGCTGCCCTGATCGCGGGGCCGGTCCTCCGGGGGCCGGTAGCCCCGTGGCTGCTGCTCCTGCAGCTCCTCCTCGGTCGCGGGCACGCCGAAGGTGCCGCGCTGCTGGGCCCGGCGCACGAGCGCGCGGCCCTCGACGCCCGCGGTGCCCTCGGGATCGGCGTACTGCGCCTGCCAGGTGAGGAGACCGTCGTCGACCAGGCGCCGTACACGCTGGAGCTCGACGGGGGCCTCGGGACCCGACGCCGCGACGAGCGCCTCGACGATCGCCGCGGGCAGGCCGTCGGGGTCGTTGCGGACCCGCTCGGCGTGCCGGGAGCGTACGGCGCGCATCCGTTCCCGCACGCCGTCCATCGCCAGTCGGGGGTCCTCGCGGCTGGCCCGCAGGCTCGCCAGCAGCGCCTCGACGTCCTCGGTCATCGGTCCTCCACCTCGGGGACGTCCACGTCCTGGATCTCGGGGCTGACGCCGGGTGCCTCGACGTCGTCGGCCAGCTCGTCCAGCGTCTGCTGCGCGTCGGCCGCCTGCTGCTCGGCCTCCTGGCGCTTCTCGTTCAGGTCCGTCTGGTCCGCCGCCGCCCCCTGGGCGATGTTGACCGCCTCCAGGCCGGTGAGGATCGGCGTCGATCCCAGGTTGGGGATCTGCGCCAGGAGGTCCCAGATCTGGGCGAACACGTCGAACTGGCCGGGCACCGTCTCGACCCACGACCTCACCGCGTCGTGGAGGTCGAAGACGGCCTGCACCGTGGCCGCGAGGTCGGTGATGCCGTCGATGACGTCCTGCACGGCGTCCCAGCCGTCGGTGGCGACGTCCCAGCCGAGCTGGACCCAGCCGATCCACGGCCGGGCGTAGCGCACCAGCTTCTCGAGGAGCCAGACGGCGAGGTCGAGCGCCGTGTCGATGAGCTCGACCACGAGCCCGGCGACGTGCTGCGCCACCTCCGAGATGCCGTCGAAGACGACCTTGCCCTGGGCGACCACGAGCCCGGCGCCCTCGAAGAGCGCGACGTGGATGCCCATGTGGGCGTAGAAGGCGTCGGCCGCTGCCCCCTCCCAGGCCCCGTCCCCGGCGGAGCTCGCCATGAAGAGCTGCCCCATGCCGGCGAGGAGGTTCTGGCCCACGTCCTGGAGCGCCGCGCCCGCCTTGCTCATCGCGTCGCCGCAGGCGATCAGCTGGTTCCAGTCGCCGGAGAACGGCGTGATGAAGAGGTCGACGGCGTTCGTCGGCTCGATCGGCTCCCCGTCGTAGAAACCGAGCTTCGAGACGAGCTCCTGGGCCTTGCTGTAGAACTCCGTCGCCTTCTCGATCGCCTCGTTGAGCGTGTCGAACCGGTCGTCGTCCTTGTCGATCTCCAGCTCGACCTCGCCCGGCGTCGGCGCGGTGAGCACCGCCGACATCTCGTTCGGGACCGGGTACTGGACGCTCATGCCGGCTCGTTGTCCTGGAAAGAGGCGGTGCTCGCGAAGTAGTCCGCGACCTCGCCGTCGAGCTCGTCGAGCGCCGCGCCGACCTCCCAGAGGTTGTCCCGCACGGCGCTCAGCTTCACGCGCTCGTCGGACAGGCCGTCAGCGAACGGCGGGTAGACGTGCTCCCGGATCGCCTCCCGGATCGGGGCGAGCAGCCCCTCCCCGAAGGCCTCCTCGTTGAGGACGACGTTGTCCCACACGTAGCTGCTGATCTCCATCGTCTGGTTGGAGACGGTGAGCAGGTACTCGTGGAACGCCGCGATGTGGTCCGCCGCGATCTGGATCTGGCCCATGGCGAAGCAATGTTCCGGCCCCGAGCCGCTCCGAAACCTCGCTCAGGTGAGCCTGAGCGCCCCGGCGGCGTCCCCGGCCAGCAGGAGACCCACGATGGCGAGCACCCAATAGACCGCCCCGTCGGTGACGCGACGCAGCCAGGCGGCGAGACGCGCGAGCGGCGCCTCGACGCGGTCCCGGAGGGCGAGCCGCACCCCGAGCAGCAGGAGGGCCGGCGCCACCATCACCAGGGCGTACGCCGCCACGACGCCGACGGTGCCCACCACGGGGAGGTCCGCCGCGGTGATCAGCCCGACCGCCGCGAGGAAGGGCAGCATGCTCGCCACCTCGACGAGCACGGCGGCCAGCGCGACGCCGACGACGGCGCGGTACGACGCGTCCGGGCCCACCAGGCGCTCCGCCCACGTGCCGGCACGGTTCCCGGGCTGCCCGGGCTCGCCGTGCCCGGTGCGGCGCCGCCACCACGCCAGGACCTTGTCGCCCACCGCGCCCGCCGCCAGCAGGGCCACACCCACGACGAGCTGGGCCCAGCGCAGCCACGTCACGTCCCCCAGGTCGAGCACGACGTCGCGCAGCACGCCCGCGCCGAGCACGAGCGCCACGCCGACGGCGGCGTAGAGACCGCCGACGACGGCGAGGTACGCGGCGTACCGACGCACGTCGACCCGCGGCGCCAGCAGGAGGAGCAGCGGCAGCACGAGCGTGCCGAGGCTCGTGCTGTCGACCAGGGCGAGGCCGGCCAGTGCGGCGAGGGTGACGGGGTCCACGCGGCTGACGCTAGGGAGGCACGGGTACGGCGCGGATCAGCCGATGGTCGGCACCGGGGCTTCTTCGGTCGGGACCGGGGTCGGCGTCAGCGCAGCATCGCGAGCGCAGAGGCGGTGCCGGCCACGACGATCGCGGCGCGGAGCCACGCCACGGGGAGGCGCTTCGCGATCCGCGCCCCGGTGTAGCCGCCCACGACGGAGCCCACCGCCAGCAGTCCGACGACACCCCAGTCGACGTCGGCGACGAGGGCGAAGACGACGCCGGCGGTGATGTTCGCGGCCATCACGGTCAGGGTGCGGAGCGCGCCCGCGACGTGGAACTCGATGTCGAGCGAGAGCGCGAGCACGGCGAGCATCATGACGCCGGCGCCGGCGCCGAAGTACCCGCCGTACACCCCCACCAGCAGCACGCAGCCGACCACCAGCGGGGTGAGCCGGAGCCGGGCCTCCCGGTCCTCGCCGCGGCGCGCGCGGAGCCAGGCAGCGATGCGTGGCTGGAGGGCGACGAGCGCGCACGTGCCGAGGATCAGCCACGGCACGATCGCCTCGAACACCCCCGCGGGCAGGAGGACGAGCAGCGCGGCGCCCGCGATCCCGGCCACGGCGGTGAGGCCGAGGAGCTGGGCCGTGAGCCGCGGGTGGGCGCGGAGCTCGTCGCGGAACCCGGCCGCCGCGCCGAGCCCGGCCGGGACCAGCCCGATCGTGGTGCTGACGTTCGCGGTGACCGGCGGCAGACCGAGGGCGACCAGCACCGGGAAGCTCAGCAGCGAGGCGACGCCGACGGTCGCCGTCAGCACGCCGGCGCCGAAGCC
Source organism: Nocardioides zeae (assembly GCF_010686755.1). Lineage (GTDB taxonomy): Bacteria > Actinomycetota > Actinomycetes > Propionibacteriales > Nocardioidaceae > Nocardioides > Nocardioides zeae. The sequence goes on from NZ_JAAGXA010000004.1 coordinate 33,113, forward strand.
GGCGAGCAACACCCACAGCGCGTCCACGTCCACCCGTCCCGTCGAGCCTCCCCGGAGGGCTCGGGCGATCGTGCCACGGCGGCCCCGCCCGGTGTAACGCGGTGTCCGGGCTTCCATGGAGGTGGTCGACCACCGCACCAGTAACCCGGACACCGCGTTACACGAGACGGGGGGCGCACAATCAGGCCCATGGACCAGGCCCTCACGCTCGTCGTGCTCGCGGTCGTGGCGATCGCGCTCGTCACCATGGTCAGCAACCGGCTCGGTGTCGCGGCACCCCTCCTGCTGCTGGCCGCCGGCGGTGTCGTCGGGCTGATGCCCTTCGTGCCCGCCGTGGCGGTCGAGCCGGAGTGGATCCTCGCGGGGGTGCTGCCGCCGCTGCTCTACTCGGCGGCGGTCAACATGCCGGCCATCGAGTTCCGGCGCGAGCTGCGCGCGATCAGCGGGCTGTCCGTCGTGCTCGTGCTGGCCAGCGCCCTCGTGCTCGGCTGGTTCTTCACGCTGGTCGTGCCGGGGCTCAGCTTCGCGTGGGGGGTCGCCCTCGGCGCCATCATGAGCCCGACCGACGCGGTCGCGACGTCCATCGTCAAGCGGTTCGGGATCAGTCCGCGGGTGGTCGCGATCCTCGAGGGCGAGGGGCTGCTCAACGACGCCACGGCGCTCGTGCTGCTCCGCGCGTCGGTCGCCGCAGCCGCCACCGGGTGGAGCATCGGCGGCCTCGTGCGCGACTTCGCCGTCGCCGTCGTGGTGGCGGTCGCCATCGGCATCGTGGTGGGACGGGCCAACCTGTGGCTGCGGTCCCGCACCGTCCAGGCGTCGGTCAACACGGCGCTCTCCCTCGCCGTACCGTTCCTCGCCGCCCTGCCCGCCGAGCACCTCGGAGCGTCCGGCCTGGTCGCCGCGGTGGTCGCCGGGCTCGTCACGGGACGGGGGGCGCCGCGGGTGCTCAGCCCGCAGCACCGGCTCTCCGACGCCGAGGTGTGGCGCACCGTCGAGCTGCTGCTCGAGGGGGCGATCTTCCTGGTGATGGGGCTGGAGCTGTTCGGGCTGCTCGTCGACCTCGACGAGGACGACCACCACCTCGGCCGCACCGTGGCGGTCGCGGCCGCCGCCCTCGTGATCGTGCTGCTGGTGCGCGCCGCCTTCGTGGCGCCGCTCCTGCTGGCGCTGTCGCGACGGGCGAGGCGGGGCGCGGCCGTGCGGGATCGCGTCGACCGGATGCGGGAGCTGGCCGAGGACCCCGACCGGTTCGCCGCGGCCCTCACGGCTCGGGCGACGAAGCACGCCCGGGGGCTGCGCGGGGCGTCCCGGGTCGAGCGGCTCCGCCTCGAGCCGGAGCGCGTCGAGCGCTTCGGGGTGCGCGTACGGCGCCGGCTCGCCGACATCGACTACCTGATCGCCGAGCCGCTCGGCCCCCGCGAGGGCGCCGTCGTCGTCTGGGCGGGCCTGCGCGGCGCGGTCACGCTGGCCGCCGCGCAGACCCTGCCGCCCGAGACCCCGGACCGCTCGCTGCTCGTGTTCCTCGGGTTCCTCGTCGCGGCGGGCTCGCTCGTGGGACAGGGCGCGACGATCGGGTGGGTCGTACGGCGCGTGCGACCCGCCGCCGTCGACGAGGCCGCCCTGGACCGCGACCGCGCCCAGCTGGTCGAGGTGCTCCAGGCGACCGCCGAGCGGATCCGGCGGGACGCGGAGACGGCCGGCGATGGCCCCGTCGACCGCGCCAACGTCATCGACGCCCAGCGGGGTGTGCTGCTCGACCTCGCCCGCGAGGGTGCCTTCGCCTCGTCGGCGGTGCGCGACGTGATGGCGGTGCTCGACGCCGACCAGATCAGCATCGAGCTCCGCCGCCGCCCGGTCGAGGACGTCTGATCCCGGGACGTCTGCGTGGCGGCGCCCCCGACCACCGGATCGCATGACGTCCCGGGGCACGCGGTGCGAACGCCGAGGGCTGAGCCTCAGCGCGCCGCCGACAACCGGTACTGCCGCACGCTCAGCGGCACGAACACCACGAGGATGAGGCCGACCCAGATCAGCGTGTAGAGCGCCGGGTGCTGCATCGACCAGGCGTCACCGACGGGGACCGAGGGGTCGTAGTTGCCGAACAGCTCGCGGCAGGCCTGGGTGAGCGTCGAGACGGGGTTCCACTCGACGAGGGTGCGGAGCACCCCGCTGAAGCTCTCGAGCGGCACGAACGCGTTCGACACGAACGTCAACGGCATGATGACGATGAACGACGCGTTGTTGATGACCTCGACGCTCGGCACCAGCAGGCCGATGTAGGCCATCACCCAGCTGATCGCGTAGGCGAACAGCAGCAGCAGCGCGAACCCGAGGAACGCGTCGACCGCACCCTCCCGGATGCGCCACCCGATGAGCAGTCCGGTGAGCGCCATGATGATCAGCGACAGCACGTTGTAGACGACGTCCGACGTGGTGCGTCCGATGAGCACGGCCGACGGCGACATCGGGAGCGAGCGGAAGCGGTCGATGATGCCCTTCTGCATGTCCTCGGCCAGGCCCGCGCCGGTGAACGTCGCGCCGAAGACGACCGTCTGGGCGAAGATGCCGCCGATGAGGAACTCGCGGTAGCCCACCCCGCCCTCCGCGCCGATCGCGCCCTCGAAGACGAACGCGAACAGCAGGATGAACATGATCGGGCTGACCAGCACGAAGACGAGCACCTCGGGCACCCGCTTGATCTTGATCAGGTTGCGCTTGGTGACCACCCAGCCGTCGCTGGCGGTGCGGGCGAGGGAGCTCATCGGCCGGCCTCCTTCTCGTCGGTCACCGCGCCGGTGAGCGACAGGAACACGTCGTCGAGGGTGGGTCGGCGGAGACCGACGTCGAGCAGCGCGATCGAGGAGCCCTCGAAGGCGTCGAGCACGCGCCGCAGGGCGGGCACCCCGTCGTCGACGGCCGCCGTGAGGGTGCGGCCCGTGTCGTCGGTCTGCACCTCGGCGCCGCCCATCGCGACCTCGGCCAGGATGGCGCGGGCACGCTCGGCGTCGCCGCGCTCCCGCAGCACCGCCTCGATGCGCTCGCCGCCCACCTGGGCCTTGAGGTCGTCGGCGGTGCCCCGGGCGATCGCCCGGCCGTGGTCGATGACGACGATGTCGTCGGCCAGCCGGTCGGCCTCCTCGAGGTACTGCGTCGTCAGCAGCAGCGTCGAACCCGCTCCGACCAGCTCGCGGATGACGTCCCACATCTCGAGGCGGCTGCGCGGGTCGAGGCCCGTCGTCGGCTCGTCGAGGATGAGCACCGGCGGGGACGCGACGAGCGCCCCGGCCAGGTCGAGGCGACGGCGCATGCCGCCGGAGTAGGTCTTCGAGGGCCGGTCCCCGGCGTCGGCCAGCGAGAACCGCTCCAGCAGCTCCCGCGCGCGCTCGCGGGCCTTGGCGCGGCCCAGCCCGTAGAGCCGGCCCACCATCTCGAGGTTCTCGAACCCGGTCAGGTGCTCGTCGACCGCGGCGTACTGCCCCGAGAGACCGATCCGGCGCCGCACCCCGTCGGGGTCGCCGACCACGTCGACGCCCGCGACCTCGGCACGGCCGCCGTCGGGCTTCAGCAGCGTCGCGATGATGCGCACCGCCGTCGTCTTCCCCGCCCCGTTGGGGCCGAGGAGGCCCAGCACCGTGCCCTCGGGCACGGCGAGGTCGAGCCCCGCGAGGGCTCGGACCTCGCCGTACCTCTTCTCCAGGCCCTCTGCTCGGATCATCTCTGCCATCGCGGTCCTTCCCCTGGGCGCCCACCACACGTGGACGTCAGGATCACAGACCCCGGTGACAGTCCTGATTCATCGGTGGATCAGGCCCAGGTCGGCACCGTCTGCGCGATGGTGCGGGGAGCACGGCCCAGCAGCGTGGCGAGGTCGTCGCTGGTGCGGCCCAGCTCGCCGTCCGCGATGTTCTGGTCCGCGGCCAGCACGAACCCGATCGTGCCCTCGTCGAGCCCGGCACCCACGAGGATCTCGCGGTAGGTGTCGGCGGGGAGCGCGGCGTACGCGACCTCGCGACCCAGCACGTCCGCGAAGACGGCGGCGAGCTCGGCGTGGGTCCACGCCTCCTGGCCGACCAGCTCGTAGGCCGCGCCGTCGTGGCCCTCGGTGGAGAGCACCACCGCGGCCGCCTCGGCGAGCTCGGCCCGCTCGACGCTGGAGACCCGACCGTCGCCCGCCGCCGCGGCGACCTGGCCGCTCTGGGCGGCCTGGCCGAAGGCGGAGAGGTAGTTCTCGGTGTACCAGCCGTTGCGGAGGAAGGTCCACGGCAGGCCGCTGGCGACGAGGAGCTCCTCGGTCGTCTTGTGCTCGGGGGCGACGACGAGCGTCGCGCTGTCCACGTTGGTCACCGAGGTGTAGACGACCCGCGCCACGCCGGCGGCCTTCGCCGCCTCCACGACGTTGCCGTGCTGCCGCGCCCGCTGGCCGACCGCGCTCGAGGAGACGAGCAGCAGCACGTCTCCCGCGGAGAGCACCGACGCGTCGACGTCGTCGTAGTCGAGCCGGGCGGTGCGTACGCCGCGGTCCGCCAGGTCCGTCAGCTTCGCCGTGTCGCGGGCGGTCGCCAGCACGTCGCCCGCCGGCACGCCGCGCTCCAGGAGCTTCTCCACCACCAGGCGTCCGAGCTGTCCGCTCGCCGCCGTCACCACGATCGCCATGTCGTTCCTCCTCGTCGTGCGCCGCCTCGTGCGGCGCTGTTCGACGGGCTCAACGGGTCCGTGGGAGAAACCCTTCCCACGGGGTGGTACTGACTTTGAAGTGGGGTACCCACCTGCGAGTAAGATGGAGGGCATGACCACCACCGGCGTCCGGCTCTCCACCCTCGACACCGGCTGCCCCGAGATGCGCCAGCTCGTCGAGCACGTGACGAGCAAGTGGGGGCTGCTGGTGCTGCTGCAGCTCGACGGTCGCACGCTGCGCTGGAGCGAGCTCAAGCGCGCCATCCCCGGGGTCAGCGAGAAGATGCTGATCCAGACGCTGCAGACGCTCGAGGTCGACGGGCTCGTGCTGCGCGAGGCCCGGCCCGTCGTGCCGCCCCACGTGGAGTACTCGCTCACCGACGCCGGCCGCGACGCCGCCGCCCTGCTCGCCCCCCTCGCCCTCTGGGCCCAGGGCCGCGTGCGGGGGGCCTGAGGGGGCCGACACTTTCCCCGGTCGACCGGGGAAAGTGTCACTTTGACCATCAGATTTGATGGTCAAAGTGACGTGTTCCCCGGTCGACCGGGAAATGTGCCGCGCCCCGGAAGCCCCGGCAGCCCCGCGGGGGTCGGGTGGTGCGCGACGCCGGCGTGCGGATCGCGCTCCCCCGCCACCGGGCCCACGTGCACCGTCGCCGCGACGAGCTTCGGCACGCCGTGGAGCAGCGCGTGCTGCGCCTCGTGGGCCAGGTCGTGCGCGGCCGCGAGGTCGAGGCCGGGGTCGGCGAGCACCGCCACCTCGGCCCGGAGCCGGTGGCCGGTCCAGCGCAGGCGGAGGTCCTCCACGCCCCGCACCCCCTCCACCGCGGTCAGCGACCGCAGCGCCGCGTCGGTCAGCTCCGGGTCGACGGCGTCGAGGAGCCGGCCCAGCACGTCGCGGGCCGCGCCCACGAGCACGACGAGGATCATCGCCGTGATGACGAGCCCGACGACGGGGTCCGCGGCGGGCACGCCGAGCACGACGCCGACGGCACCGACGAGCACGGCGAGCGACGTGAACCCGTCGGTGCGCGCGTGGTGGCCGTCGGCGACGAGCGCGGCGGAGCCGATGCGTCGGCCGGTGCGGATCCGGTAGACCGCCACCGCCTCGTTCCCCACGAACCCGATGAGGCCCGCCGCCGCCACGGCCAGCGGCGCCTCGACGGCGCGGGGGTGCAGCAACCGGTCGATGCTCTGCCAGCCGGCGACCACCGCCGAGAGCGCGATCATCGCGACCACGAAGAGCCCCGCGAGGTCCTCCGCACGGCCGAACCCGTAGGTGAACCGCCGCGTCGGTGCCCGCCGCCCGAGCACGAAGGCAATCCACAGCGGCACCGCGGTCAACGCGTCGGAGAAGTTGTGGACCGTGTCGGCCAGCAGCGCCACCGATCCCGTGAACGCGACCACCACCGCCTGCGCCAGCGCCGTCACCAGCAGCACGACGAGGCTGATCTTGAGCGTGCGGATCCCGACGGCACTGGCCTCGAGCGCCGCGTCGAGGGAGTCCGCGGGGTCGTGGCTGTGCGGTCGGAGCACGTGGGCGACCCGGGCCCGCCACCCGGGACGGGCCCGCCCGTGCCCGTGGCCGTGGCCGTGCCCGTGGCCGTGGCCCGCGCTCACCGCGCGCCCCCAGCGTGGTGCGCGGGGACGCCGCCGGCGGCGTGCTCGGCGTGGTGCAGCGCATCGACGACGAGGGTGCGGACGTGGTCGTTCGCCAGGCGGTAGAACACCTGGTTGCCCTGCCGCCGCGTCGTCACCATCCGCCCCATCCGCAGCTTCGCGAGGTGCTGCGAGACCGCCGCCTGTGGCTTGGCGACGCGCTCGGCCAGGTCGTTGACGCTGAGCTCGCCGTCGCGCAACGTCGACAGCAGCCGCACCCGGGTGGCGTCGGCCAGCAGCCGGAAGATCTCGACGGCCAGGTCGACCTCGTCGTCGGCGGGCTCCGCCGCCACCGCCCTATCTGCACGCATGCGCATATGCTAAGCCGTGGATGCTCCCGCACCAACCCCTACGGTGGCCCCATGCCTGCCGAGGTACGACGCGGCGCCGACGCCTTCCGCACCGTCACCGACGACCGCACGACGGCCCACGCCTTCTCGTTCGGGGCGCACTACGACCCGGCCAACCTCGGGTTCGGCCCGCTGGTCGTCCACAACGACGACCGCGTGGCACCCGGTGGTGGCTACCCCGACCACCCGCACACCGACGTCGAGATCGTCACCTGGGTCCTCGACGGCGCCCTCACGCACACCGACACGGGCGACCCGGCCCGCAGCAGCGCGACGCTCGGCCCCGGCACCGTCCAGGTCACCAGCGCAGGCAGCGGCATCCGGCACAGCGAGCTCGTCGACCCCGCCGCCGGACCGACCCGCTTCCTCCAGGTGTGGGTGCGTCCCGACGAGCGCGGCGCCCGACCGCGCACCTCCCGCGCCACCGTCGACCCCGCCGACCTCGCCGCCGGGCTCGTGCCCGTCGCGGGCGGGCCCGACGCGCCGCCGGTCGGCACCCGGGGAGCCACCCTGTGGATCGCGCGGCCGCGCCGCGGCGTACCCCTCCGGCTGCCCGACGCCCCCCTCCTGCACCTGTACGTCGCGCGTGGGGCCCTCGACACGCCCGCAGCGCCAGGTCTCGGGGAGGGAGATGCCTGGCGACTGCGGGACGCGGGCGAGCTCGTCGTCGTACCCCAGGACGACCGGACGGAGCTCGCCGTGTGGTCCTTCGGAGCCGCTCGCTAGCCGGACTGGTCCGCCCCGGAGGACTCGGCGGACTCCAGCCGCTCGTGCAGCCGGGCCCGCACCTCGTCGGGCGTGAGCTGCGCGCGGGCGCGTTGGTCGCGGGCAATGACGACGCCGGTCGCGGTGACGCCGGCGAGACCGGCGAGACCGAGCACCTTCCAGAGCTTCACGGACCCAGTGTGCCCGGCGGGAGGGGCAGGTCAGCCCAGCGCCGCGGGGTCCATCCACATGACCTCCCAGATCTGGCCGTCGAGGTCGCGGAACGACCAGCCGACCATCGGGCCGTTCTCCTGCGGCTCGCCCGCCGGCGAGCCCCCGAGCGCGAGCGCCTGCTCGACGAGGGCGCGGACGTCGTCGGCGCTGCCGGCGGAGAGGCAGTAGAGCGCCCCGGTGCCGCTAACGGGCGCGGTGGTGCCGTGGAACGAGTGGAAGTAGGTGTGCTCGAGGAACATCACGGACGTCAGCGAGTTGAGCTGCACCGACACGGCCCGGTCGTCGCTGAACGCCTCGTTGATCGTGAAGCCCAGGTCGCTCCAGAACGCACGGGTGGCGGCCGGGTCGGACACCGGGAGGTTGACGAAGAGCATCCGCTCGGTGGCCTGCGGCGTGGTGGTCATGGTGGGGGTCCCCTCGTGGTGCGGCCCCTCGTGGGCCGGTCGTGTGCTCCGACCGGGCGGCCGGCGCGAACTCATCGACCCCGGACCGATGAGTTCCGGGCCCCGGCGGGGTCATGATGGTCGCCCCTCCCTGCCCCACCCCCAGGAGTGCCCGGTGACCACCGACCTGACCACGGAGCTCGACGACTTCGACGCCCTGACCGCGCGCTACCGCCGTGAGCTGCTCGCGCACTGCTACCGGATGAGCGGGTCGACCCACGAGGCGGAGGACCTGGTGCAGGAGACCTTCCTCCGCGCCTGGAAGGCGTCGCGCAGCTTCGAGGGCCGCAGCTCGGTGCGCACCTGGCTCTACCGGATCGCGACGAACGTCTGCCTCACCAACCTGGAGAACAAGCCCAAGCGGCCGCTGCCCAGCGCGCTGGGCACCCCCGACGCCACGGTCGGCGAGCTCGACGCCGACCCCGAGGTGCCGTGGCTGGAGCCCGTGCCGGACGCGGCGGTCGTCGTCGCCGAGCGGGACTCGATCCGTCTCGCGTTCGTCGCTGCGCTGCAGCACCTCCCGGCCCGCCAGCGGGCCGTGCTCATCCTCCGCGACGTGCTCCGCTGGAGCGCGAAGGAGACCGCCGCCGCGCTCGAGACCTCCGTGGCCGCGGTGAACTCGGCCCTCCAGCGCGCGCACGCCCAGATGCACCAGCAGGGCCTCACCGACGAGACGGTGGCCGAGGACCTCAACCCCGCCCAGCAGCGGCTCCTCGACCGCTACGTCGACGCGTTCTGGCGCAAGGACCTCACCGAGATCGTCGACCTCCTCACCACCGAGGCGAGCTGGGAGATGCCTCCCTTCACCGGCTGGTACGTCGGCGCGGACGTCATCGCCGAGCTCATCGGCACGAAGTGCCCGGGCGGCGGTTACGACATGCCGATGGTGCGCACCGACGCCAACGGCGCGCCGGCCTTCGGTCTGTACATGCGCACCCCCGCCGGCCACTTCGAGCCCTTCCACCTGCAGGTGCTCGACCTCGACGGGGACCGCGTGCGCCACGTCAGCGCCTTCTTCGACACCCGGCTGTTCGCGACCTTCGGGCTCCCGCCACGGCTGCCGGCCGACCACGACCCGAGCACGTCGGGCACCGCAGGCACCGCGGGCACGCCGTGACCGTCGGCGACCTGGCCGTCCCGGTCGAGGTCGCCCTGCTGGAGCGTGCGCTGGCGTGGACCGGCGGCCGGCTCGCGACCGTCGAGCCGCACCACCTCGCGCTCCCGACGCCGTGCGCCGGGTGGACGCTCCAGCAGCTGCTCGCCCACATGGAGGACGGCCTCGACGCGTTCAGCGAGGCCGCCGCGGGTTTCGTCGTGCCCCTGCCGCCGGCACGGTCGCCGGAGCACCCGGTGCCGCTCGTGCCCGTGCTGCAGGCGAAGGCCTGCGCCCTGCTGGGCTCGTGGTCACGACCGACCCTCCCCGCCGTGCGCACGGGGTCGGCGCACCTGGCGGCGGGCACGCTCGTCGCCACGGCGGCCCTCGAGATCACCGTGCACGGCTGGGACGTCGCGGCCACCGTCGACGCTGCCGTCGACGCTGCCGTCGACGCTCGGCGCCCCCTGCCGCCCGAGGACCTCGCGCGGGCGCTGCTCCCGATCGCCGGCGCCGTCGTCGCGCCGCACGACCGCCCCCACCGGTTCGGCGCCCCGCTGCCGCAGGCGCCGACCGCGTCGTACGGCGCCCGGCTCGTCGGGTTCCTCGGCCGGCGGCCCTAGGCCTCGCCGCCGACAGTCCTCGGCTACCAGCCGACGAGCGCACGCACCTGGTCGGCGAGCCCGATCGGGTCGAACGGCTTGGCGATGACGCCCGCCACGGCGAGGTGCTCCCAGGGGGCCGGCTCGCCGGGCACGTTCAGCTTCGCCGTCACCAGCACGATGGGGATGTCGGCGGTCGTCGGGTCGGCGAGGAGCGTCGCCGCGGCGGCCAGGCCGTCCATCTCCGGCATCATCACGTCCATCAGCACGACGGACGGCCGGTGCTCCCGGGCCGCCGCGACGGCCTCGCGCCCGTCGGTCGCGGTGACGACCCGCCACCCGGCGAACGACGTCAGCGCCAGCTCCACGAGCAGGCGGATGTCGTCGTCGTCGTCCACGACGAGCGCGAGGGGGGAGGTCATCGACCCTGGAAGTCCGCCGCGACGTACGTCTGCGTGTCGAGCGTGCTCATCGTCGCGCCTCCGGACCGGTCGAGTATCGCCACGATACCCGCCTCCAGCTGGAGCTCGTCGCGGTTGAACGAGCACATGTCCCAGACGCAGACGGCCCTCTCGGCCCGCAGCCGCTCCACGATCGTCTCGACCATGGACTCGAAGGCGCGGTGCCGGTGGAAGCGCGGGTCGACCAGCGTGAAGCCCAGGTAGTAGACCGCGTCGCGCGCGGACTCCTCGGGGAACCGGGCGGCGTAGAACTCGGGGCTGATCCAGACGATCGCGTCGAGCTGGTTGGTGAAGGTGGAGATGCCCACGATGGCGCCGTCGGGGTCGAGCGCGACGTACTTGTCGACCCGCTCGTCCGCCATCTCCTCGGCGAACTCCTCGTGGGTGAGCACGTGGCGGGCCGCGGCCCGCACGCGCAGCGGCCCGAACGCCGCCTCGTAGAGGCCGTAGAGCCGCGCCACCTCCTCCGGCGAGGCACCCAGCGCCGAGCGGCGCTCGACCCGCACGGCGACCCGTCCCGCCCCGCTCACCACGCCGCGCCCCAGCCCCGCGCCTCGTACGCCGCGACCACGACCGCGCAGACGGGGAGGTCGTCGCAGTGCACGCCCACGATCTCCTGGTGGATCTCCTCCAGGGGGATCCCGCGACGCTTCGCCATATCGGTGAGCGTCAGGCGGATGAGCTCCTCGACGGACTCCTTGCTCCCGCCGTGGTGCTCGACGAAGTAGCCGCCCTCCGCACCCGCGTGGGTCCACCCGATGCCGGCCCACGCGGACGCGCCGCGCAGCTCGGCGTGGGCCACGGACAGCACGCAGTAGAGCCGGTCGCCGTGCGTGGCCGCGAACGGGCTGTGGTCACCGCGGCGGATCTCCGCGCTCGGCGGCACGACCGACGAGAGCGGGATCAGGTTGAGGTCGCCCACGCCCGCGGCGTGCAGCGCGTCGTCGAAGGCCGACAGCGGGGTCTGGCCGGTGCCGGTCGCCGACCGGACCGAGATGACCAGGGGCGCTCCCTCTCGGCTCGGGGCTGGGGGGGCGTCGTCGTGGGGACTCACTTCACTCCTCGGTGCTCGTGCTCGACGCAGCCGGCGCTGCGTCGCTGCCGTCGGCACCGGTGCCGGCGGCCCGAGGGAGGGTAAACCAGAAGCTGGTGCCGACCCCGACCTCGCTGGTGACCCAGATCCGGCCGTTCATCTGGTGGACGATCTCGCGGGTGATGGCGAGCCCGAGCCCCATGCCGCCCTCGCGGCGTATGTCGGAGGAGTCGACCTGGCGGAAGCGCTCGAAGATCGCCTCGATCTGGTCGTCGGGGATGCCCCGACCCTGGTCGTGGACGCCCACCACGACCTCGTCGCCGGTCCCGTCGGCCGTGATCCTGACCTCGGTGCCGGGCTCCGAGAACTTCAACGCGTTGCCCACGAGGTTGGTGACCACCTGGCCGAAGCGGCCCGCGTCGGCGACCACGACCGAGTCGTCCGACGCCGAGGAGATCCTGATGCAGCGGGCGTCGGCGAGTGCGTCGACAGCGCCGAGCCCGTCGGCGATCAGGGCGTCGACCCGGTGCGGGACGATCTGCATCGGCATCTGGCCGGAGCTCAGGCGCTCGACGTCGAGGATGTCGTTGACGAGCCGGCCGAGACGCTCGGAGTTCTCGCTGGCCATGCGGAGCAGGCGCGGTCCGGGCACGGGGAGCGGTCCGGCGACCCCGTCGTCCAGCATCTGCAGGCTGCCCTGGATCGCGGTGAGCGGGGTGCGCAGCTCGTGGCCCACCACCGAGAGGAACTGGCGCTTCATCCGCTCCACCTCACGACGCTGCGTCGCGTCGCGGAAGGCCACGACGGCGCCGCTCACGGACCCGTCGTCCTCGAGGATCGGACTGGCGGTGATCTCGACCTCGAGACGCGCGGCGTCGCCCCGCACGTAGACGTCGTCCTCCGACGCCGTCGTCCTCCCGAGCTGGATGGCCTCGGTGATGTAGCAGGCCGCGAGGGGGTCGGCGGTGCCCTCGAGGTCGGTGTGGAACAGCGTGTGCGCGTGGGTGGTGCGGTCGAGCTCGCCCCCCAGCCGGAGCATGTCGCGCGCCGAGCGGTTCATCAGCGTGATCCGACCCTCCCGGTCCACCGCGTAGATGCCGTCGCCGACGCTGTCGATGAGGGCGCTGCGCTCGCGCAGGAGGTGGCGGAGGTCGGCGGTCTGGGCGTCGACCGTGCGCTCGAGCCCGCGGCGGAGCGAGTGGTTCTCGCTGATGAGGAGCATCTGTCGCGCCGCCGCGGCCACCACGAGCAGGAGCCAGAGCAGGCCCGTGCCGGTGCGGACGTCGCGGGGGACGCCGGCGACGATCTGGATGACGCCGGCGAAGAGGATGATGGCGAAGACCGCTCCGGTGCTGGCGATGCCGCCGGGCCGCTGGCGCCGCCCGCCGCGCCCGGCCCGGCCGGGGACCGCGGTGGCGACCGCGATCATCAGGTAGCCGAGGATCCACCCCAGGTCGGTCCAGGTCCCGAAGGTGTAGGCGCCCTCCGCGTCGAGCACCGCGTAGTGCAGGTCGCCGGTGGCGTAGCCGAAGAAGCCGACCATCAGCAGCGCGAGCGCCGGACGGTCCGCCTCGCCGGCGCGGAGCAGCTGGCTCGCCGCCGCGGTCACGACGATGACGTCGAGCACCGGGATCACGAGCACGACGGCGCGCTCCAGCCCGCCGCCCTCGGTGGAGGCGAGGAGCTGGGAGTAGACGAGCGCGCTGGCGATGATGAGGGCGGCGCAGCCGCCGACCACCCCGTCGAGGATCCGCGTCGTCGCCTCGACGCGGGAGAGCGTCTCCTGGGGGAAGCGGAGGATGCCGGCGATGGCGATGAGGAGGGCGATGCCGACGGTGGCGTCGACCGCGGGCCCGCCGAGGGAGCCGCCGACCAGCAACGCCACGACGCCGTTGCCGGCGGCAGCGGTCGTGGCGGCGACGGCCAGCATCGTCCAGGCTCGACGCCGGGGACCGGTGCTCCTGGACGCCCGGAGGGCACAGCCGATCGCGGCGGCGACGCCGGCGGCCAGCAGGAAGACGGTGGCGATGCTCGGGTGGGGATCACCGGTGCTCAGCATGACCACGGCGGTCAGGGCGAAGGCACCCAGCGCGACGAGACCCGCCACGTGCCCACGAGAAATGCCCACAGCCGGCCGCCCCTCAGTCCCGCCCCGTGGGCACATGGTGACACGGGGGACGCACCCGCGTGATGGAGTGGGGGTGTGCGCACCCCGTTGCCGGACTACCTGACCGAGGTGCTGGAGGTCTGCGGCACCGACTCCAGCGGCGAGCTGGCCGCCTACATCCCGGAGCTCGCCTCCGCCGATCCCGATCGGCTCGCGCTGGGTCTGTGCACCGTCGACGGCACGGGCTACACCGTGGGCGACGGTGCCGTGCGGTTCTCCATCCAGTCCATCTCGAAGCCCTTCGCCTACGCGCTGGCCCTCGCCGACCTCGGCCTCGACGCCGTGCTGGAGAAGGTCGGCGTCGAGCCCTCGGGGGAGGCCTTCAACGAGATGTCCCTCGAGGAGGACTCCGGCCGCCCGCTCAACCCGATGATCAACGCGGGTGCGATCACCGTGCACGCACTGGTGGGCATGGACCGGGTACGGCGCGGGTTCGCCGCCTTCGCCGGCCGCGAGCTCGAGGTGGACGAGGCGGTGAGCTCCTCCGAGCTCGCCACCGCCGACCGCAACCGCGCCATCGCCTACATGCTGCGCAACCACGGCATCGTCGAGGACGACCCGCAGCAGGTCGTCGCGGGCTACACGGAGCAGTGCTCGCTGCTCGTCGACGTCACCGACCTGGCCGCGATGGCCGCGACGCTGGCCAACGGCGGCACCCAGCCGGTGACGGGCGAGGAGGTCGTGCCCCGGTGGGTGGCCCGCCAGGTGCTGAGCGTGATGGCGACCTGCGGGATGTACGACGCCGCCGGCGACTGGTTCACCACCGTCGGCATCCCCGCGAAGTCGGGGGTCTCCGGCGGGCTCATCGGCTCGCTGCCGGGGCGGGCCGGGCTCGCCGTGCTCTCCCCGCGGCTCGACAAGCACGGCAACTCGGTCCGCGGCGTGCAGGTCTTCGAGCGGCTCTCGGCCGACATGGGGATGCACCTCATGGAGGTGCCGCCCCCCGCCCGCTCCCTGGTGCGCGAGCGGGCTCCCCTCCCCACGGGCGAGGGCCACGGCGAGGTGTTCGAGCTGCAGGGGTCGGTCGACTTCGTCGGCATGGAGCGCTTGCTCCGCGAGCTCGCCGACGAGGCCCCGAGCGAGTCGGCCGTCGTGCTCGACCTGACGCGGGTCCACGAGGTGCGCGACGTCGGGCGGCGGATGCTGCTCGAGGGCGCCCGTCGGTTGAGCCTCGACGGCCACCACGTCGAGTTCGTCGACCCCGACGGCATGCTCGCCGCCTTCCCCGACGGGGACTCCGGCCCGGGCGAGGGCGACGCCGACGGCGACGGCCGCCCCGACGGCGCCGAGTCGGCCGCCGACGATCCCCTCGTCGACGTGGGGGACGGGATCCAGGCGCGGGTGCGGCGGCGCCGGTAGGCAGTCCGGCCCCGTTGGGCAAACCGGCCCCTCCCGTGCCGCCCCTCCTCGTGTAACGCGGTGTTCGTGCTACTGGTGCGGTGGTCGACCACTGCTCCAGTAGCCCGGACACCGCGTTACACCGGGGCCGGACGACTCCGCCTGCAAGGATGCGACCCGTGGACGCCTACAGCCTCACCCTCCGGGGCGCGGTCGACCTCACGCGCACGGGCGACCTGTGGCTCTTCCGGGGCCGTTCGGGCGCGGACCGCGCGATCCGGGCGGTCACCAACGCCCCGGTCAACCACGTCGGCATGGCCGTCGTGCTCGAGGACATGCCGCCCCTCATGTGGCACGCCGAGCTCGGCAAGGGCCTCCTCGACGTGTGGACGGGCAGCCACCACCGCGGGGTCCAGCTCCACGACCTGCGGGAGGCGGTCGAGCAGTGGTGCGGCCGCTACGAGCAGCACGCCTGGCTCCGCCAGCTCGACGTGCCGGGGGCGGGCGAGAGCGGCGTGACGCCCGAGATGGAGGCGGCGGTGCTGCGCACCATCGCGCGGCTCGACGGCACCCCGTTCCCCGCCACGGCGGCGCTGGCCGGCCGCTGGGCACGCGGCCGACTGCGGCGGGCGGCCCGGGTGGAGGAGACCTACTGCGCCGAGGTGGTGGCCGCGACGTACCAGGCCATGGGGCTCCTCGACGGCGAGCGCCCGACGAACTACTACGACCCCGGCAAGTTCTGGTCGGGCGACCACCTCGACCTGCAGCAGGGCGCGACCCTGGGCACGGAGATCGCCGTCCTGGTCTGATCCGACGACCCAGGTTTGACCTGCCCCGCTCCCCGGGCACCACGGTGGCCACGTCTCACTCTCGGGGGTAGGGCATGACCACGATGGATCCGGCCGCGGTGCGCGCCGGCTGGCAGCACGGCACGGCCGCGAAGGACGAGATCGACCAGGCGCGCGCCCACACCGGTGCGGCGGCGGGCGCGAGCACCGGGCCGTTCGCGCCCACGCTGGAGTTCGCGGCGGCCCAGGTCGACGGCGCGCTGGCGACGGCATCGGCGGTGCTGGCGGAGTTCGACCGCAACGTCGAGAGCTGCATCGCCGACTTCCAGGCCACGGACGGCGCGTCGGCCGGCACGTTCAACGAGCTGGGGGCCGAGGGATGAGCGACTTCTTCGGCGACGTCGTCGCGGAACTCCGCAGCATCCTCGCCCGTCTGCAGGACATCGACTTCTGGCCGCCGTGGGACCTCGCCGGCGAGATCGTCGACCTCGTCGCGAGCGCCGTGAACGTGGCAGTCAACCCGCCCGACCCGTCGCCCGACGCCGTCGAGGACGCCCGCGCCGCGTGGCGCCAGGTCGACCAGCGCACCGACGGCGCCGTCGACGACCTCGAGGCCGTGCCCGGCGCCGTACCCGCCACCGCGTGGGAGGGCGAGTCCGCGAGCGCCTTCCGCTCGTCCGTGCGCGAGGCGCGCCAGCGGATCGCGACGATCGCGGAGGCGACGGCCGCGATCGACCCCGCCCTCGTCACCCTCGGCGAGGCGATGGGCGAGGCGCGGGCGAAGCACGCGGACGCCCGGGCGCGACTGACCCCGCACCTGTCGATCAGCTGGGGCAACCTGACGCCCTGGGGCCTGGTCGACCTGCTGCGCGGCATCGTCGGCGACGTGGTCGCGGCGGTGGAGGACCTCGTCGGCGCCTACGAGGACGCCGCGGCAGCGCTCACGACCGCCGACCAGGTGATCCGCACGGCGGTCGACGGCATCGAGCTCCCCGCGCACCTGCCGTCGGGGGTCAGCCCGGTCGACGTGGTCAACGCCTGGGACGACGACCGCGGCCCGCTGGGGGGCTACACGCTGGAGGCGTACGACGACGCGTACGCCGCGCTCACCCCGCAGGAGCGGGCAGCGGTGGACGCCGCGCTCGCCGCCGCCGACAGCGACCTCGAGCGCGCCCACATCCTCCAGGCCGTCGCGAGCGGGATGAGCGGCACGACCCTGGCGAACTACGTCGAGCAGCTGGCGACGATGTCGCGCGAGGAGATCGAGGCGCTCGACCCGCTCGCGAACGCCACGCGCACCTACGACCCGACGACGGGCCAGTACACGTCGCCGTACCAGCAGCCCGACAGCACGACGTGCGGCTCCTCGACGCTGGTGATGTCGCGGATGCTCAACGACCCGGCGTACGCCCTGTGGATGCAGACCGGCTACGACCCCGCCACGGGGGAGACCGACGGACGCAGCCCGGCCGACCGCTTCGCCGACGAGGCGCTGGCGATGCACGACCGCACCAACGGCCTCCTCGACCGCGACGGCAACCCCCAGCTGCCCTACCCGCAGCAGATCGGGACCTGGCCGTGGAACCTCGCCAACGAGATGAACGCCGGTGACGGCTCGGGGGTGCCGGGGGCGGAGTACGGCGTGGACATCGTCGACCCGGACCGCCCCGACTCCACCTACGACGCGATCCAGCACGCCAGCGAGGACGGCCACGCCGTGCCGTTCTACGTCGGCGACGACCACATCGCCCGGCACATCGTGCTCGTCACCGGCACCGACGGCGACGCCCTCGAGCTCTACGACCCCGCCTCGGGCGACACCTACACGGTCACCCGCCAGCGGTTCGCCGACGGCGAGCTCGACGTGGCGGGCTGGGACCAGGCCTGGTTCGGCGTGGTCCCGACCGGATGAGGCCTCGCACCGGCGCCGCCGCGGCCGGCGGGCTCCTGCTCCTCACGGGCGCGCTGGCGGGCTGCTCGTGGGGCTCGGGCGCGACGTACCCCGACGCCACCGACCTCGACCGCGCCGTCGCCGTGTGGCAGGACCCGTGGGTGGCGCCGACGATCGTCGGCACGGCGGCCCCCACGTCCGGCCCCGACGCCGCCGAGCGCCTCGTGGGCACGCGACTGACGTCGTGGGGTACGCCGGACCTCACCACCGCGCTCGCCGCGGAGGTCGCCGGGGGCCTGGCCGCCGGGTGGACCCTCCACGCGGTGGACTGCACCGCCGGGACCGCCTACCTCGTCGCCGGTCTCGTGGACGGCGAGCCGTCCGAGCTCGACACCGTGCGCTCGGCGCTGGTGCAGGCACGGGAGGACGGCGCCGGCACGACGGTGACCGTCGAGGTGCTCGTGCCCCACCACCGCGACGGCTCGTGGCCCGCTCCCCCGCGGGCGGTCGCGCCGGCGGACACGTGCCTCGGCGGGGACACGACGGGCGCGACGGAGTCCTCGGCGCCCGCCACCGGCGTCCCGCCCGCCGGCCCCTTCGTGGACCCGCCCGGCGAGGACAGCGGCATCCTCGACGGCGACGAGGCGGAGGGCGACCCCGATGTCGAGCGCCCGGAGTGGCCACGCACCGAGGCCTCCGACGCGACCCGCGCCCTCGTCGCGGACGTCGCCGCCGACGGCTGGGTGGCCGGGCTCGACGCGCCGCTGGAGCTGCCGCGGTCGAGCGACCGCGACTGGGAGCGCGACGCCCCCCAGGTCACCGCGGTGCTCCCCGAGGTCACCGGTGCCACCGCCGCCGAGCGGCTCCGCTCCGTGCTGGCCGAGGTCGCGACCGCCGGCGACGGCTGGGAGCCGACCTACGTGACGTGCGACCCGAGCGACCCCGCGGCTCCGGCGGCGGCGTCGCTGCGCCGTACCTCGGCGGCCGGCACGGCCACCCTCACCCTCACCGCGCTCGGCGCGACCCCCGACGTGCGCGCCGACGTCGTGCTGCCGGTGGACGGGTGGGAGGCCGGGGAGGCGTACGTCGCGGGCCTGGCCGACCTGCCCGCCGTCGACCCGGCAGCGTGCGGGGGCACCGGCCCGGTGCGCGAGGGCACCCCCGCCGTGCTGCCGATGCGGCTCTGGCCGGCGACGTCCTGAGGCGGATCCGCGTCGTCGGGAACACGCTGGGCCGCTGCGTGTTGGGCACTGGGTACGGACGATCCCGACGACCCCAGGAGCAACCTGTGTCCTCCTCGCACGACGCCCTCGACCTCGGCCCGCTGACCCTCGGCGGCAACGTCTTCGGCTGGACCGCCGACCGCGACGCCTCGTTCGCGGTGCTCGACGCCTGGCTGGAGGCCGGCGGGCGCTCGATCGACACGGCCGACATGTACCCCCAGTGGGTCGACGGCCGCTCCATCGGCGACTCCGAGCGGATCATCGGCGACTGGGTGGCCGACCGCGGCGTGCGCGACCAGGTCGTCATCGCCACGAAGGTCGGCCAGGGCGACGGCCGCGAGGGGCTCGCCCCCGCCAACGTCCGCCGCGCGCTCGAGGAGTCGCTCGAGCGGCTCCGCACGGACCGTGTGGACCTCTACTACGCGCACGTGGACGACGAGTCGGTCCCGCAGGAGGAGTACGTCGCGGCCTTCGGCGCCCTCGTCGCCGAGGGCAAGGCGCTCCACCTCGGCGCCTCGAACTTCGCGCCCGCCCGGCTCCGGTCCGCGGTGGCCGTCGCCGCCGACCAGGGCGTCACCGCATTCACCGTGAGCCAGGACCGCTGGAACCTCCTCGCCCGCGAGATCGAGGCCGAGCTCGTGCCGACGCTCGCGGACCTGGGGATCAGCGAGTCGCCGTACTCCGCCCTGGCCAGCGGCTTCCTCACCGGCAAGTACACCCCCGGAGCCACCGTCGACTCCCCGCGCGCCGGCACCGCGGCCGGGTACGCCGAGAAGCCCGGCGCCGACCGGGTCCTCGCCGCCCAGCGGGAGATCGCCGCGGCCCACGGCGTCACGCCGACCGCCGTCGCGCTGGCCTGGCTGCGGGCCCAGCCGGTCGTCTCCGCGCCGATCGCGAGCGCCCGCAGCGTCGAGCAGCTGCCCGCCCTGGTCGAGGCGATGACGCTCGAGCTGAGCGCGGACGAGGTCGCCGCCCTCACCGTCTGAGGCTCGTGGCCCCAGCGCGCCGTTTTCCGTGGCGCTGGGGCCACGACCCGCCGGAGCGGGAAGCACGAAGGGCCCCGGTCGTCGACCGGGGCCCTTCGTCTCACGTGCGCGAGGGGGGAGTTGAACCCCCACGCCCTTTCGGGCACACGGACCTGAACCGTGCGCGTCTGCCTATTCCGCCACTCGCGCGTGATGCCGGTGAAAGGTATCCCAGGCCCCCACCGATCCCCAAACCGAGCACACGGCCCGATCAGGCCCCACCGCCGTGGGAGACGTCGTCGCCACCCCGCCATGGTTACGATCGGCACCACCCGCCACCGAGCGCGGGGGCGGCTGCGTGCCCGCACGCCGCGAGCAGACCGACGGACGACGAGTGGTCCCGCCCGACGGGCGTGGTGGAGGAGGTGGGTGATGAGCGGAGGCTTCCAGCGTTTCGAGAGCCGTCTGGAGTCCATGATCTCCGGCGTGTTCGCCCGTGCCTTCCGCAGCGCCGTCCAGCCCGTCGAGATCTCGGCGGCGCTGCAGCGCGAGGTCGACAACAACGCCCAGATCCTGAGCCGCGACCGGCGTCTCGTGCCCAACGACTTCCACGTCGAGCTCTCGCGCACCGACCTGGACCGGCTGGGCCCCTACGCGACGACGCTGTCGCAGGAGATGGCCGACAGCCTCCGCGACCACGCCGACGCGCAGTCCTACGTGTTCCCGGGGCCGGTGCAGATCAGCTTCGAGGTCGCCGAGGACCTGCCCACCGGGCGCCTCCGCGTGCGGAGCCGCGCCCAGGCGAAGGTCACGAGCAACGCGACGAACACGCAGGTGGGTCGCGCGACGGCGTACCTCGAGATCAACGGCACCCGGCACCCCCTCACCCCGCCCGGTGCGGTGGTGGGGCGTGGCACCGACGCCGACGTGCGCATCAACGACCCGGGCGTGAGCCGTCGCCACATCGAGTTCCGGGTGGGCAGCAGCCAGCACGGCGGGCCCCTCCAGGTGTCGGTGGTGGACCTCGGGTCGACCAACGGCATGCTGGTCGACGGCCAGAAGGTGGCGCAGTCGCCGCTGGACGACGGCTCGGTGGTGCGGATCGGCAACACGACGATGACGGTGCGTCTGGTGGCGGAGGGAGCCCGATGAGCGAGCTGACCCTGTTCCTGCTGCGGTGCGGCTACCTGGCGATCCTCTGGATCTTCGTGCTGGCCGCGGTCTCGGTGGTGCGCGCCGACATGTTCGGCACCCGCGTGCCGGCGACGGCGAAGACGAAGTCCGGACCGAAGGGCAAGGCGCCGAAGCAGCCGCCGCCGCGGCGACGGGGGGCGCCCACCCACGTCATCGTCGTGCAGGGCGTGAACGCGGGGGCGCGGGCCGAGCTCGACGGTCGCCCCATCCTCATCGGCCGCGGCAACGACGCGGCCATCCGGCTCGACGACGACTACGTCTCGACGCGCCACGCCCGGATCGCGCAGTCGGGCGACCAGTGGTTCGTCGAGGACCTGGGGTCCACCAACGGCACCTACGTCGGCACCGCCCGCATCTCGCAGCCGACCACCCTCACGCTCGGCGCCCAGGTGCGGATCGGCAAGACCATTCTCGAGCTGAGGAAGTAGGCAGCCGTGACGCGCACTCCCGACGGGCCCGACGAGCAGGACGACAGCACCCGCGAGGTGCCGACGATCCGCCCCGAGGACCAGCCCGAGGACCAGGCCTTCGCCCCGGCGCCCGACGACACCGCGCCCCGTCCCGTCGTCGCCGCCGAGCCGGAGGCCGAGGAGCCGATCGACTACACGGAGATCGGGCCCAACGAGACCACCGGCGAGGTCCCGGCGGTCCCCGGCGACCGCGTGGGCCTCCACCTCGACTTCTCCGCGGTCTCCGACGTGGGGCGGGTCCGCAAGGACAACCAGGACTCCGGGTACGCCGGCCCCCACCTCCTCGCCGTCTGCGACGGTGTCGGCGGCGCGGCCCGCGGCGACGTCGCCTCCAGCACGGCCATCGGCCAGCTGCGCAAGCTGGACGACGGCCCGGCCGACGACCTGCTCGGCCAGGTCGCGGGCGGCCTGCTGCGGGCCCACAACCGCATCGGCGAGCTCGTCGACGACGACCCGAGCCTCAACGGCACCAGCACGACGGCGACGGTCGCGGTCTTCGACGGCGCGCGGCTCGGGATCGCGCACGTGGGCGACAGCCGCGCCTACCTGGTGCGGTCCGGCGAGATCACGCAGCTGACGAAGGACCACACCTTCGTGCAGAGCCTCATCGACGAGGGGCGGATCACGGAGGCGGAGGCGCGCACGCACCCGCACCGCAACCTGATCCTCAAGGCCCTCGACGGCGTGCACGAGACCGACCCCGACCTGTTCGTGGTCGACCTCGCCGAGGGCGACCGGCTGCTGCTGTGCAGCGACGGCGCGTGCGGGGTGCTCGACGACGACCGCCTGCTCGACATCCTCGGCTCCGGCACCCCCGACTTCGCGGCGATCGAGCTCGTGCGGGCCAGCCTCGAGGCGGGCAGCACCGACAACGTGACCTGCGTCGTCGCCGACGTCACCCGTCAGCCGGTCGAGACCGAGCCCCTCCTCGTCGGCGCGGCGGCCGACCTGCCGCGACGCGCCACCGGGCTCACCGGCCTGTTCCGGGGCCACCGCTCCGGCGACACCGGCGAGATGGAGCCCGTGCAGGCGACGATCCCGCCGGACGTCGGCTGGGCCATACCGAGCGACCCCATCGACCCCGAGGCCGCGCGCTACGCACCGCTGCCGCCGCGCCGCTTCGTGTGGGTCAAGCGCTTCTTCTGGCTGGTCGTCGTCGCCGGGCTCCTGGCCGCGGCGGTCGGGGCGGGCTACGGCTTCCTCCAGGGCCGCTACTACGTCGGCGTGCAGGACGGCGAGGTCGTCGTCTACCGCGGCTTCGACTACAGCCTGGCCGGGTTCTCGCTGCAGGACGCCGTCGAGGGCACCGACATCTCGATCGAGGACGTGGAGGCCGTCAACCCGCGCCTCGCCGACGCCATCCAGGAGGGCCTGCCCGTCCACGACGACGTCGACAGCGCCAAGGAGGAGTTCGAGCGCCGCTGGACGACGGCGCTGGAGGACGCCGAGGCCGCGGGCACGAGCGGCAACGGCTCCGGCGAGGAGAGCCCGGGGCAGACGCCCGACGAGACCGAGGACATGCCGTCCTCCCCCACCTCCGGGCCCACGTCCGCGCCGACCGCCGAGCTGCAGTCCACCCGCGGCGGGTCGGGCGAGGTCGACTGATGTCCCAGGTCACCTCCGCCTCCCCCGACCAGTTCGTGCACCGGTCCCGCCGGGGCGCCGAGCTCTTCCTCCTGATCCTGGCGCTGGGCGTCGGGGCCGGGGCCTACGCGGCCGTCGGTCTCGGCATCCAGGGCGAGGTCCCGCCCGACATGATCGGCTACACGGGCTGGCTGGCCGTGCTGATGATTGCCGCGCACGTGGCGATCCGCATGACGGCGCAGTACGCCGACCCGATCCTGCTCCCCGTCGTCGCCGCCCTCAACGGGCTCGGCCTCGCGGTGATCCACCGTCTCGACCTGGCCAACAACAGCAACTTCGCCCGCCAGCAGCTGATCTGGATGACCCTCGGGGTCGTCCTCTTCATCGTGACGATCACCCTGCTGCGCGACCACCGCGTGCTGCAGCGCTACACCTACACGTCGGGGCTGCTGGCGATCGGCCTGCTGCTGCTCCCGATGATGCCGATCATCGGCAACGAGGTGCGCGGCGCCCGCATCTGGATCAACGTCGCCGGCTTCTCCTTCCAGCCGGGCGAGATCGCCAAGCTGCTGCTCGTCATCACGTTCGCGGGCTACCTGGTGCTGCACCGCGACGCGCTCGCGCTCGCGGGCCGTCGGCTGCTGTTCGTGGACCTGCCGCGCGGCCGCGACCTCGGCCCGATCCTCGGCATGTGGCTCGTCAGCCTCGGGATCCTCGTCTTCCAGCGCGACCTCGGCTCGTCGCTGATGTTCTTCGGCATGTTCCTGGTGCTGCTGTACGTCGCGACCGAGCGCCCCGGCTGGCTCGTCGTGGGCGGCGCGCTCTTCGTCGCCGGTGCCTTCCTCGGCTACCAGGCCTTCAGCCACGTGCGGAACCGCTTCGACATCTGGCTCTCCCCCTTCGACTACGTCGACCGCACGCCCGGCAGCGGGCAGCTCGTCGAGTCGATGTTCGGCATGGCCTGGGGCGGCCTGATCGGGCGCGGATTCGGCGAGGGGCAGCCCTGGCGCATCCCGTTCGCCGAGTCCGACTTCATCATGGGCGCCATCGGCGAGGAGCTCGGGCTGACGGGCGTCATGGCCGTCATCCTGCTGTTCGCCATCATCGTGGAGCGCGGCCTCCGGACCGCCCTGGTCTGCCGCGACGGCTTCGGCAAGCTGGTCGCGACCGGTCTCGCCACGATCGTCGCGCTGCAGGTCTTCGTCGTCGTCGGCGGTGTCACCACGCTCATCCCGCTGACCGGTCTGACCACCCCGTTCCTCTCCTACGGCGGCTCCTCCCTGGTCGCCAACTGGGTGCTCGTCGGGCTGCTGCTGCGCATCTCCGACCAGGCCCGTCGTCCGCTGCCGGGCGTCGAGGAGCCCTACGGCACCTACGACTCCGGCGCCGACGAGGCCACCCAGGTGGTCAAGGTGGTGAAGCCGTGAACAAGCCGATCCGCACCGTGGGCGTGTTCTGCATGCTCCTCTTCATCGCGCTGCTCGCGCAGTCGACGAACCTGCAGTTCTTCCGCTCCGGCGAGCTCAACGACCGGCCCGAGAACCGTCGTGTGCAGGAGGCCCGCTTCTCGGCCGAGCGCGGCTCGATCCTCGCGGGCGACACGGAGATCGCGCTCAGCGTCCCCGTGGACGACCGCTACCTCTACCAGCGGCAGTACCCGGTGGCGGCCCCGTACGCGCACATGACCGGATGGTTCTACTTCGGTGGCGCCTCGGGCCTCGAGCGCTCGCAGAACCGTGTGCTCTCCGGCGACGACCCGAGCCTCTTCGTCAACCAGCTCTCCGACCTGCTCGCCAACCGCAACCCGGCCGGCAGCAACGTCGGCCTCACCATCGACCCCGACGTGCAGCAGGTCGCCTACGACCAGCTGGCGGCGCAGGGCGACGACGTGCAGGGCGCCGTCGTGGCCCTCGAGCCGAGCACGGGGCGGATCCTGGCCTCGGTCTCGCTGCCGACGTTCGACCCCAACCAGCTGGCGCTGCGCGACGTCAACCAGGTCCAGGAGAACTACCAGGCGCTCTACGACGACGAGGCGAACCCGCTGACCAACCGGGCCGTGGCGACCACCCTGCCGCCAGGCTCCACGTTCAAGCTGGTCACCGCCGCGGCGTACCTGGAGGACCACCCCGACGTCGACGCGAACACGCAGGTGCCGGGCGGCAGCAGCTACCAGCTGCCGGGCACCCGCACGTCGATCGCGAACGGCGGGCGCTCCTGCGGCGAGACCACGGTCTCCCTCACCCAGGCGATGGAGCAGTCGTGCAACACGACGTTCCTGCAGCTGGCGGTCGAGGAGGGCCAGGAGGGCATGACCGAGGTGGCCGACGCCTTCGGGTTCAACGCGGACCCGGCCGAGGACTACCCGGGCACCGCCGCGTCGGCGTACCCGGACAACGCCTCCGACGACCTCCTCGCGAAGTCGGGCATCGGTCAGCAGGACGTGCGCGCCACGCCGCTGCAGATGGCGATGGTCGCGGCCACGATCGCCAACGACGGCGTGCTGATGGAGCCGTACCTCATCGACCGCGTCACCTCGCCCGACGGCGAGACCATCACGCGCCACGAGCCGGAGGAGCGGGCCGAGGTCGTCTCCTCGCGCACCGCCGGGATCCTGCAGGAGCTGATGGTCAACACCGTCGAGCAGGGCACCGCCCGCCAGGCCCGCATCGACGGGGTCGAGGTGGGCGGCAAGACCGGTACGGCGGAGAACTGCGACGGCTGCCGGCCGTACGCCTGGTTCGTGTCGTACGGCGAGCGCGACGGCCAACAGGTCGCCGTCGCCGTGATGCTGCAGAACGTCTCGCCGAACGTGTCGATCTCCGGTGGCGGCCTCGGCGGCCCCATCGCGAAGGCCGTCATGGAGCAGGCACTGGGAGTGGGAGAGTGACGATGGACCCGAACAACCCCGAGCGCTTCGCCGACGACGCGCGCCGCTACCGCCTCGACGCGCGCGTCGCGACCGGCGGCATGGGGGAGGTGTGGCGCGCGACCGACACCGTGCTCGGCCGTGTCGTCGCGGTCAAGATCCTCAAGGCCGAGTACGCCGACGACCCCACCTTCCGCGGACGCTTCGAGACCGAGGCACGCAACGCCGCGGCGCTGTTCCACCCCAACGTCGCGGGCATCTTCGACTTCGGCCAGTCGGCGACGTCCGACGGGTCGGGCTCGACGCGGCCGTACCTCGTCATGGAGCTCGTCGACGGCCAGCCGCTCTCGGCGCTGCTGCGTCCCGACCAGCCGATGGACCCGGCGATCGTCGTCGACATCATGGCCCAGGCCGCCGACGGCATCGGCGCCGCGCACCGCGCCGGCATCGTGCACCGCGACGTGAAGCCCGCGAACCTGCTGGTCACGCCGGACCGCACGGTCAAGATCACCGACTTCGGCATCGCGCGCGCCGCCGACGGGCTCGCGCTCACCCAGACCGGCATGGTCATGGGCACGCCGCAGTACATCTCGCCCGAGCAGGCGCAGGGCATGACGGCCGGACCGGCCGCCGACGTCTACTCGCTCGGCGTCGTCGCCTTCGAGTGCCTCGCCGGCCGCCGTCCCTTCGTCGCGGAGACGGCCGTGGCCACCGCGCTGGCCCACCTCCGCGACCCCGTGCCCGACCTGCCGGGGAACGTGCCGCCGGGGCTCGCGAGCGTCGTACGGCGCGCGATGGCCAAGAAGCCGGAGGAGCGGTTCGCCGACGGGGCGGAGCTCGCGCGCGCCCTGCGCGACCCCTCGTCAGTTGCCGCGCCCGCCGCAGCGGCGGAGCCCGCCCCCACCCAGGCCACGCAGGTGCTCGGGGGTGCAGCGGTCCCGGCCGC
Source organism: Nocardioides zeae (assembly GCF_010686755.1). Taxonomy (GTDB): domain Bacteria; phylum Actinomycetota; class Actinomycetes; order Propionibacteriales; family Nocardioidaceae; genus Nocardioides; species Nocardioides zeae. The sequence goes on from NZ_JAAGXA010000004.1 coordinate 59,796, forward strand.
CGCGGCCGCCGCCACCGCGTTCCCGCCCACCGGGGCCGCGGCCGTCGTCACCGAGGAGACGACCGAGCCCGCCGGTGCCGACGAGCCCCGCAAGACGCCGGTGCTGCCGTGGGTGGCGGGCATCCTCGCGCTGCTGCTCGTCGCCGCGCTCGTCTGGATCTTCGTCGCGACGAGCGGCGGGGACGACGACGACCCGGCTGCGCCGCCCAGCGAGACCTCGTCCGCCCCGCCGACCAGCTCGGCGACCACGGAGACGACCACCTCGGAGCCCACGAGCGAGACCACCTCGGCGGAGCCGGAGACGTTCGACCTCGACGTGGACTCCTACCGGGGTCGCAACATCAACGAGGTGCGCGACGAGCTGCGCGACCAGTTCGGCCTCGAGGTCACGCGGGACGAGGTCGAGAACGACGGCTCGCAGGTGCCCAACACGGTCAGCGAGATCAGCCCGTCGACGGGCCTGACCGCGGGCGACTCGGTGACCGTCCAGTTCTGGGGCCCCGAGCCGTCCCCGGAGCCCACGGAGACCCAGCCCACGGAGACCCAGCCGACCGAGACCGAGCCGACCCTGCCCGTCCCGACCGACACCGCCACGACCGAAGCACCGTGAGGAAGCCGGACCGTGTCTGACCCGAGGTACTCGCCCCCGCGCCCCGCGGCGGGCCCGGAGGGAGAGCGATGACGGACGCCGACAGCCCGACCCTGGTGGGCGGGCGCTACGAGCTCGGTGGGCTGCTGGGCCGTGGCGGCATGGCCGAGGTGCGCAAGGGCACCGACACGCGGCTCGGCCGCGTCGTGGCCGTGAAGCGCCTGCGCACCGACCTGGCGAGCGACGCGACCTTCCAGGCGCGCTTCCGCCGCGAGGCACAGTCGTCGGCCTCGCTCAACCACCCCTCGATCGTGTCGACCTACGACACGGGCGAGGAGATCTCCGACGACGGCGTCGCGCAGCCGTACATCGTCATGGAGTTCGTGGCGGGCCGCACGCTGCGCGACGTGCTCCACGAGGGGCGCAAGATCCTCCCGGAGCGCGCGCTGGAGATCACGAGCGGCGTGCTGTCGGCGCTCGACTACAGCCACCGCGCCGGCATCATCCACCGCGACATCAAGCCCGGGAACGTCATGCTCACCCCGAGCGGCGACGTGAAGGTGATGGACTTCGGCATCGCCCGCGCCATCTCCGAGGCCTCGTCGACGATGACGCAGACGGCCGCGGTCGTCGGCACGGCCCAGTACCTCTCGCCCGAGCAGGCCCGCGGCGAGGTCGTGGACTCCCGCTCCGACGTCTACTCGGCCGGCTGCCTGCTCTACGAGCTGCTCACGGGTCGGCCGCCGTTCGTGGGCGACTCCCCCGTCGCGGTGGCCTACCAGCACGTGCGGGAGCAGGCGCAGCGTCCCTCCGAGCTCGACCCGACGCTGGCGCCCGAGATCGACCAGATCGTCATGAAGTCGCTCGCCAAGCGCGTCGAGGACCGCTACCAGAGCGCCGCGCAGATGCGCAGCGACATCGAGCGCTACCTCGCGGGCCGGCCCGTGCAGGCCCCGGTCATCCCCGACGAGGCCGAGCAGCCGACCGCGGGCGCGACCCCCGCCGTACCCCCGCCGACGCGGCGCGTGCCCGAGACGGCCGCCCCGGAGCGCGGGCCACGACGCGGGCCGTGGATCGCGGCCATCGTCGCGCTCCTCGTGGCGCTGCTCCTCGTGGCGGTGTGGTTCGTCAACCGGGTCGACCTCTTCGAGGACCCGCCCACCGACAAGGCCATCCCGAACGTGGCGGGCGAGACCCAGGACGTCGCCCGCACGGAGCTGGCGGACGCCGGCTTCCGCGTCGCCGGCCAGGTGGAGTCGCAGACCAGCGACACCGTCGAGGAGGGGCTCGTGATCGGCACGGACCCGTCGGGCGACACCTTCGCGGACCCCGGCACGACGATCACCCTCATCGTCTCCACGGGCCCGGAGACGGTGATGCTGCCCGACGTCACGGGCGACACGTGCGACGAGGCGCTGGCGCAGCTCGCCGAGTTCGACGCACGGTGCGAGGACGTCCCCTCCGACGAGGAGAAGGGCACCGTCGTCGCGATGGACCCCGAGGGCGGCAACGGCGGCGAGTTCGCCCCCGGCACCGTCGTCACGCTGCAGGTCTCGCTGGGCCCGAAGCAGGTGCCGAACGTCGTGGGGTCCACCCGCACCGAGGCCGAGGCCGCCATCCGCGCCCAGGGCTTCGAGCCCGACGCCATCCCCACGGAGGACCGGACGAAGGCGTTCGGCGAGGTCGTGCGCCAGTCCCCGGCCGAGGGCCGCACCCTCCGCCAGGGCGACACGGTGACGATCGTCTACAACACCTACCGGGCACCCGAGCCGCCCCCGGAGACGACCGAGCCGCCGGCGACCGATCCCCCGACCACCGAGGAGCCCGATCCCGGCGGCGGACTGATCCCGTAGCGCACGCGAGCCCCCCGCCCGATCCGGGCGGGGGGCTCGTGCGTGGGCGGCCCAGCGGCGTACCGGGGTGGGAGGTCAGTCGAGCGGCTCGGCGAGCTGGACGTCGAGGAGGCCGCGGTACTCGCTCGCGACGAGGTCGTCGTCCTCCTCCATCTCCCAACCGACGGCGATGCGCGGGTCGGCGGCCTGCTCGCGGTAGGTGTCGATGGTGGGGTCGCCGTCGATCGCGGTCTCGAGGGTGCTCGGGTCGCCGATCGCGGAGATGACGTACGGCTGCGGGTAGGCGATGCCCTGGAGCAGGATCGCGTTGCCCTGGCACTTGATGCCCGTCGTGGTGACGATGCGCTGGCCCTGGATGGTGATGGCCTCCGCACCGCCCGCCCAGAGGGCGTTGACGACCGTCTGGATGTCCTGCTGGTGCACGACGTGGAGGTTCTGGTTGAGGTCGGAGGACTCCCGCACCGACAGGGGCGCGTCGCTCAGGGTGATCGTGACGCCCGCGCCGGCCACCTCGGTGAGACCCGCCGGGGCCCGCAGGGAGTCCACCTGGCTCTGCAGGTCGTCGACCTGGGCGTCGCCGAGCCCCTCGGAGAGCTCCTGGACCTCCTGGTCGAGGTCGTTGACCCGCTCCGTCAGCGCCTCCGCCTGCGCGGCCTCGTTGCTGACGAGGCCGGCCAGGTCCTGGTAGCGCCCCGGACGGAGGTCCGTGCCGTCGCTGCTGAGGGCGCTCGTGACGAACAGTCCGCCCGAGAGCAGCAGCACCACCGGCGTGCCCCAGCGCCACGACCGGGACCGCGCGCGCGGAGGGCGCGGCGCGTCGCTCGGCGGGCTCGGGTGAGGACCGGGGGGCACGGCGACTACGCTAGCCCGCGGCGTGCGAACCTGCACGACCGCGTCGTTCGGCGAGGAGATGTCGTGAGCAAGTCCCAGTCCGATCCCGAGAGCACCTCGGAGACGTCGAAGACCACGGGCACGTCGAAGGCGTCCGCCCAGGAGTCGAAGGCGTCCGCCAAGGAGTCGAAGGCGTCCGCCAAGGACGGGACGCCCGCGAAGGCGACGGCTGCCGGTGGGCTGCGCGGTCGCCTGCAGAGCCGCCGCGACCCGCTCGCCGGGGAACGTCCGCCGCTGCTCAGCGTGCGCTTCGTGCTCATGGTGCTGCTCGTCGTCGCCGGCATCGCGTGGATCGCGCTCACCTGGCGGTCCCTCGGCCTCGACACGTTCGACGAGTGGAGCCTGATCCCCGACGGCGAGCAGCCGCGGCGCTGGGTCTGGGAGCTCGGGCTGTGGAACTACGCGATCGGCTTCGGCGCGATCCTGCTCGGCCTCATCGTCGGCGCGCACCCCTCCACCCCGCTCGGCCGCGGCAACGGCGTCGTCGTCGGCATGCTCGCCTGCTTCGGCATCGGCCTGCTGTGGATCTGCACCTTCTACCTGTTCGCCGACGACATCTCGTCGATCTGGGTCTTCGGCGCCCTCGGCCAGTGGAACCTCGTCGTCGGCATCGCGTTCATGGCGGTGGGGTTCTCCTACGCCACCAAGTGGGAGTAGCCCACCCCGCTCACGCCACGACGCCGGCCCGCACCGCGGGCCGGCGTCGTTCGTATTTCCGCCCCTTGTGGAGGGTGGGCGGGCCGACACTTTCCCCGGTCGACCGGGGAAGGTGTCGCTTCGACCATCAATGTTGATGCGCGAAGCGGCGTGTTCCCCGGTCGACCGGGGAACATGCCGCCCGGTTATCCACAGGAGTTATCCACAGTGTGGAGAACTTACACGCGTGTCATTCGCCCTCAGACGAGCTCGGCGACGCGCAGCGCGACCAGTCCGATCACGACCGCGGCGACGGCCAGCAGCCCGCTGGCCTGCCACAACAGCCGGTTGCGGCGGGGAGCCAGCACGATCACGCTCGCTGCCGCGATGCCGCCCAGGAGGCCGCCGAGGTGGCCCTGCCAGGAGATGCCGCTGCCGCCGGCCACGGTGATGACCACGTTGAGGCCGAGCCAGAGCGCGAGCTGGCGGGGATCGCCGCCGACGCGCAGCACGACGACGAGCGCGGCGCCGATGAGCCCGAAGATCGCGCCGGAGGCACCGAGCGTCGAGGAGTAGGGCTCGGAGAGCCACATGACGGCCGCCGACCCGGCGAGCAGCGACACGGCGTAGATCGCCAGGAACCGCCACCGACCCGTCACCCGCTCGACGAACGGACCGAGGAAGTAGAGCGCGAGCATGTTGCCCGCGATGTGCCAGATCGCGACGTGCGAGAACCCGCTCGTCACGAGCTGCCAGAAGGCGCCGGTCGTGACGCCCTCGGTCCACGAGCCACCGGGCGCGAAGCCGCAGGTGGTGGCGTTGGAGATGTCGACGTACACCTGCCCACCGCCCGCCTCGCACGCCCCGCGGGGCGTCAGGAGGAGCAGGCGGCCGAGGGCGCTGTTCGCGCCGCCCACCGCGAGGAGGGCGACGAAGACGGCCGCGTTGAGCGCGATCAGCACGTACGACGTGAGCTCGGGCCGCGCCGTACGTTCGCCCCCGAAGGGGGCCGTCGGTCGGCGGATGCTCCGCTGACCGGCGGCGACGCAGTCGGGGCACTGGAAGCCGACGGAGGCCTCCCGCATGCAGTCGGGGCAGATGTGCCGCCCGCAGCGCTGGCACGCGATGTGCGACTCCCGGCCGGGGTGGCGGTAGCAGACCGGCACCCCGGCCGGGACGTCGTTCACGAGCGGGTGATCTCCACCGACTCGATGACGACCGGCTCGACCGGGCGGTCGCCGGCGGCGGTCTTGGTGGTGCCGATGGCGTCGACGACCTTCTTCGACTCCTCGTCGACGACCTCGCCGAAGATCGTGTGCTTGCGGTTCAGCCACGCGGTCGGCGTCGTGGTGATGAAGAACTGCGAGCCGTTGGTGCCCTTGCCCATGCGGGTGCCGGCGTTGGCCATCGCGAGGAGGTAGGGCTTGTCGAAGACGAGCTCGGGGTGGATCTCGTCGTCGAACGTGTAGCCCGGGCCGCCGGTGCCCGTGCCCAGGGGGCAGCCGCCCTGGATCATGAAGCCGTCGATGACGCGGTGGAAGCCGAGGCCGTCGTAGTACGGCACGCCGCTGCGACCGGCGTCGTCCTTGTAGTCCTTCGTGCCCTCGGCGAGCCCGACGAAGTTGTCGACCGTCTTCGGCGCGTGGTTGGGGAAGAGGGTCACCACGATGTCGCCGCGGTTCGTCTTCAGGGTGGCCTTGAGGTCAGCCATGTCAGCCTTTCCGTTCGTCTGCTCGGACGGCCGTTCCGCCGCCCACGCCATGCTCCCACGGAGACGCAACGGCCCCCACGCGGGACGCAGGTGTACGACCCCGCTTGGCACGGCATGATCGAATGAGTTGAACGCGACGAGAGAGGACTGTGATGGGCTTCCGGAAGAAGAAGACGATCCTCGAGCAGGCACAGGAGAAGGCGAGCGACCTCGCTGACTCCGTGCGGCCCCAGATCGAGGCTGCGGTCGAGGCCGCGAAGGAGAAGTCGGCTCCGGTGATCGCCGAGGCGCGCGACAAGGCGGCCCCGCACATCGCCGACGGCAAGGCGAAGGCCGCGGCCACCGCCGGTGCCGCCGCGGCTGCGGCTGCGCCGTACGTCGCGCAGGGCCGCGCCAAGGTCATCGACAGCAAGGACCTGGCCGCGGCCAAGGCCCTCGCCGGTCTGCAGAAGGCGGAGGCGAAGGTCGCCGACCTGCAGAGCGACCCGCCGAAGAAGAAGGGACGCCTGCGCAAGCTGGTGCTCTTCACGCTCCTCGCGGGCGGTGCCGCGTTCGCGGTCAAGAAGCTGACGAGCAGCGGTGGCGACAACTGGCAGTCGACCTACACCCCGCCCCCACCGCCGGCTCCGGCCAGCAACCCGGCGACGAAGCCGGCCGCTGCGGCCGACCCCGACGCCCCGCAGGCCGACGAGAGCGGCGGCGCGGGCCCGGGCGAGGCGCTGGCCGACTCGGCCGAGCAGCCGCACCCCGTGACCACGCCGGACGAGCCGGCCGAGGTCGTCGAGATCAACGACGACAAGGCCTGAGCCCGACCCGCACCGCACGAACGGCCGCCCCGATCCGATCGGGGCGGCCGTTCAGCGTCCCGGGGGAGGAAAGTGCGCGGGCGGCGGTCGTGGGGGGAAGAAAAAGCGGGCCCCGGGGCGCGACACGCCGCGGCGCGGGGGGGGGCGGGCCGCGGTCGTTCGGTAAACAAAACGCGGACCCGGGGACGCGACACGCCGAGGCGCGGGATCGTCCGGTCCGCGTTTTCTTTCCCGGCCGCGCGGCCCCGTCCGCGTTTTCCTTCCCGACCGACCGCGTACGCCGCGGCGCGCGTCAGGCCGTCGGGCCTGCGGTGGCGCGGGGGGCGAGCTCGTCGGCGTACTCCCGGCGCACCCGCTTCGTCGCCCGGTGCTCGGCCCAGAAGGACAGCAGGGGGATGGTGCCGCAGAGCAGCGTGACGACGGTGAACCCCGGCTCCCACAGCGCCTTGCGCGCCAGGAGGAACGCGGTGACGAGGAAGATCATGTAGAGCCACCCGTGCGCCACGCCGAGGTAGTGCGTGATGTCCTCGCCGAGCTGCTGGGGCCCGGAGCCGGGGGTGACCCACGCCGGGGTGCTGGGGATGAAGCCCCACATCGACGAGCCGTCGAAGTTCGCCAGCGGGACGCCGACGAGGATCAGCACGACCAGCAGGACGCCGACGATCGTGGCCATGACGCGGTAACGGAGCAGGGTTCCTCTCACGGGGAGGACGCTACTGCCGCTTCCTGAGCGTCCCCCGCCGGGTCGGCGTGGCCCTCCTCGCCCCCGGGGCCGTCGTCCGGCCCCTCCTCGAGCGCACGTGCCTTCTCGACCTCGTCGCGGGCGAAGCGCCACCACACGAAGGCGGCGAAGGCGGCGAAGACCCACCACTCGATGGCGTAGAGCAGGTTGCGCAGGCTCGTGTTGGGCGCGACCTCGGGGACCTGGTCGGGCGTCACGGCGCGCAGTCCCTCGGCGGCCGCGTTGTCCGCGGCGACGCCGGTCTCGCCGTCGATGTCGAGCACCAGGTAGCCCGGGTAGATGTCCGCGTCGACGAGCCGCACGACATCTGCGAGCCGCAGCTGGGGCAGCACCCGGTCGGTCGGGTCGTCGTCCACCGCGCCCGTGCCCTCACCGGGCTGCAGCCAGCCCACGCCGGTGACGGTGCCCTCCGCCGCCGGGGCGGCGGCGGGGTCGGTGGTCCACCCGCGCACGACGGGCAGCAGGGCCCCGGCACCGTCCGTCGTCTCCACGGGCGTCACCACCCAGCTGCCCGCAACACCGTCGACACGCCGGTCGTCGACGAGGAAGGTGAGGTCGTCGCGCCACGTGCCCTCGACCTCGGCGGGAGCGCCGACGTCGGTTCCCGGGAACCCCTCGCCGGGCACCAGGAGGTCGGCCAGCGGCGCGGGGTCCTGCGTGCTCACCTCGGCGGCCGCACGCTCGCGGTGGGCCTGCCACGCGCCGTACTGCCACAGTCCCAGCGACAGCGCCACCACCACGGCGGCGACGCCGATCAGGTGGAGCGGCCAGACCCGTGGCCGCAGCACCGGGTGGAGGCGGGACGGGGGCACGGGTCAAGAGTACGGACCTGCTCGGCCGGGCCTGCGACGCGGACGCCGACCCATCTGACAGAATCGCGCATTGTGGAGCCAGGAGTCGCGGGGGACGGCAGCCCTGATCGTCGTGCCCTCGTCGTGGAGGACGATGCCGACATCCGTTCGTTGATCGACCTGACGCTGTCGGCGCAGGGGTTCGTGATCCGCACGGCGGCGACCGGACGCGACGGTCTCCAGCTCGCCCGCGAGTGGGAGCCCGACCTCATCACCCTCGACCTCGGCCTCCCGGGCATCGACGGTCTCGAGGTGTGCCGGCGCGTGCGCGAGTTCTCCGACGCCTACCTGGTGGTCGTCTCCGCCCGCCAGGACGAGGTCGACCGGCTCATGGCCCTGCAGACCGGCGCCGACGACTTCCTCGTCAAGCCCTTCAGCCCGCGTGAGCTCCAGGCCCGCGTGACCGCGATGTTCCGCCGCCCGCGCAGCGCACCGACCGGCCAGGCCACCGATCCCGCGGCGGCCGGTGGCGAGCCGGTCGTGCTCGGCGGCATCGCCGTGCCCGACGGCCACGAGGTGCTGCGGCACGGCGTCGTCGGGATCGACGTCGACGGTCGCCGCGCGTTCGTCGACGACGCCGAGGTCGACCTCACGCGCACCGAGTTCGACCTGCTGACCCACCTCATGCGCACGCCCGCCCGGGTCTGGACCCGCGAGGCGCTGCTGCGGACCGTGTGGGGCAACGACTGGGTCGGCGACTCGCACCTCGTCGAGGTCCACATCGGCAACCTGCGCCGCAAGCTCACGCAGGCCTCCGGCGACAAGTCGATCATCCACACCGTGCGGGGCGTCGGCTACCGCATGTCGGCTGCCTGAGCTTCCCCGCCGGGCACCCCGCGCGCCGGCTCTGCGCCGGACGCCCCCGCCGGGCATCCCCGGAAGTGTGCAGCAGGGACACGCCCCGCGCGATCCGAGCAGCACCAAGCGCACAGTTCCCGCGCCTCCCCCGGCCGGCACCCCCCAGCCGCCGGACGTCATGCGCAGCGGTCGCCCGGGGCACCGAACCGCATGACGTCCCGGTACGGCCCGGCAATGTGCAGCAGGGACACGCCCCGCGCGATCCGAGCAGCACCAAGCGCACAGTTCCGACCCCCCCGCACCCACCCACGCACCCCCGGCAGCACACGACCGACGGGCGGCAGGACTCGTGGTCCCGCCGCCCGTCGGCGTCGGAGGTGGCGTCGGAGTGCGGCGTACGCCGCGGGTCACGCCTCGGCGAGGATGCCCTCCATCAGCTGCTTCGGCGCGGTGAAGCCCTGCACGATCGCCTCGTGCACCATCTGCAGCGCGATGAACGCGGCACCGTGCTCGACGGCCAGGCGCTTCTCGGCCTCGGACCACGCGGGGAGCACCCACGGCTTGTCGGCGGCCTCGGCGAGCTTCGCGATGTGCGCGATGTCGGCGAAGTCCTCCTCGCTGCGCGTGTAGTGGCCGCGTCCGCGGCGGAGCGACAGGTCGGTGGGCCCGATGAAGACGCCGTCGACGGTGTCGAGCGCCAGGATCGCCTCGGCGTCGTCGAAGGCGCCCGCGTCCTCGATCATCGGGAAGACGAGGGTGGTGGCGTCGGCGTTGCGGTACCACTCCTCGGAGAACCCGCCGTAGCCCACGGTGCGGCCGCCGGCCGCGCTGCGGTCGCCGAGCGGGGGGAACTTCGCGTAGCTCGTGATGAGCTTCGCGTGCTCGAGGTTCTCGATGTGCGGGATGATCACGCCGTCGGCGCCGAAGTCGAGGGCCTGCTGGATGGGGCCCCGCTCCGGCACGAGCACCTTGGCGAGCACCTTCAGGCCGAGGCCCTTCAGCACGGGCATGAAGCGCTCGAGGGTCTCGAGGTCGAACGGGCCGTGCTCGATGTCGAGGATGACGAAGTCGTAGCCGAGCTTCGCCACGATCTCCGCCACGGCGGTGTTGGAGTCGGAGAGCCAGGCACCCAGCTGCGGGGTCGTGGTCATGGGGAGGTCCTTTCGGGGAACGTGCGGGGTCGGGTACGGCGCGGGGAAGCGCCGGCCGCTCACGCGATGCGGTAGCGGCGGTTGGCCAGGCTGGGGTTGCTCGCGCGCACCACGCCGGTGCGGGCGGTGTCGACGTCGAAGACGGTCACGTCGACCGCCTCGGCGAGCTCGGCGAGCACCGTGCCCATCGGGTCGACGGCGACGGCGGAGCCGATGCCCATCGGCGGTGCCTGGGAGACGCCGGCGACGAAGACGGTGTTCTCGATGGCGCGGGCGAGCAGGAGGGTCTTCCAGTGGTACTCCTTGCGGGGCCCGGGCACCCACGAGGCGGGGTAGAGCACCACGTCGGCGCCCGCGTCGACGACGCGACGGGCCGCCTCGGGGAAGCGCAGGTCGTAGCAGGTCAGGAGGCCGACGGTGACGCCGTCCACCACGAACGTCTCGGGGGCGTCGAGGTCGCCGGGGCAGATGAACTCCGACTCCTGGTAGCCGAACGCGTCGTAGAGGTGCTGCTTGCGGTACGCCGCGACCCGCTGCCCGTCGGCGTCGAGCACGAGCAGCGAGTTGTAGGCCCGGTCCGGGTCGGGCGAGGTCTCGACGAGGCCGAAGACGATCGCGACGCCGTGCTCCTTGGCGAGCTGGGCGACCTGGCCGGCGAAGGGCCCGTCGAGCGGCTCGGCGGCGGCGACGAAGTCCCGCGACATCGCCGGCAGCTCGAACATGGCGAACTCCGGGAAGACGAGCAGGTCCGCCCCGCGGGCGACCGCCACCTCGGCGAGGCGGGCCATCTGCGCGAGGTTGGCCTCCTTGTCCTCGGTGGTCAGCATCTGGCAGAGCGCGATCCTCATGCGCTGTTCTCCTCTCGGGAGCGGAACGGGACGGTGGTCGACGCGGGTGCGTCGGGGGAGGGCAGCCACGGGTCGTCGCCGTCGCGGTGGCTGTGGCGCCCCTCGACGGCGAGCGCGTCCTGGTAGGCGGGCATCCAGGGCCGCTCGGCGTCGGCCTCGCGCTGGTAGGCCGCCACGACGACGTCGAGGAAGCGCTGGACCTCCGGGGTGGCGCGGTCGGGGTGCCAGACCAGGTAGGCCGTCGCCGTGAGGCGGGGCTCCACGATCGGGCGGTAGACGACGTTGGGCAGCCGCGTGGCGGCCAGCGACCGCGGCAGGAACGACACGCCGGCACCGGCGGCGACCATGCCGATGTGGTCGAGGTAGGAGCCGGCCGCGACCGGTCCGCGCGGGGAGAACCCGGCCTTCATGCACGCCACCACGAGAGCGTCGTGCACCTCGGGCGCGGCGTGCCGCGGGATGGTGATGATCTGCTCGTGGCGCAGGTCGGCGACGGCGACCTCCGTGCGCTCCGCCAGCGGGTGGTCCGCCGGCAGCGCGAGGAGGTAGGGCTCGGCGTACAGCTCCACGCACGCGAAGCCCTTGTCGGTGTGGCGGGTGTAGAGCACCGCCACGTCCTGCCGCCCGCCCTCGAGCTCCTCGAGGATCTGCACGGTGGTCGAGTAGGTGATGGGGAGGTCGACCCGCGGGGAGGCGTCGCGGAACTCCTTGATCACCGCGGGCAGGTGCCCGTAGACGAGCGCGCGGGTCAGCGCGACCCGCACCCGGCCGAGCTCGCCGGCCTGGAGCTCGTTGAGCAGTCCCTCGAGGCCGTGCACCTGCTCGAGCACCGAGCGGCACCGCAGGTAGAACTCGCGCCCGGCCGCGGTCACCGTGAACGGGCGGGTGGAGCGGTCGAGCAGCTGGATGCCGAGGTCCGACTCCAGGCGGATGATCTGCTGGCTGAGCGCGGGCTGGCTGATGAAGAGCTGCTCCGCCGCCGTGCGGAAGCTCTGGGCGTCGACGAGCGACACGTACATCTCGAGCCGTCGGGTCTCCACGGGTCAGCCGGCCAGACGCTGGGCGCGGCGCTGCGCCTGCAGGTCGGGGTCGGGCACCGGGGCGGCGGCGATGAGGCGGCGCGTGTAGTCCTCCTGCGGGTCGTTGAGCACCCGCGCGGTCGGACCCTGCTCGACGACCCGACCGTGCTGCAGCACGACGACCGAGGTCGCGAGCTGCTCGACGACCGAGAGGTCGTGGGTGATGAAGAGGCAGGAGAAGCCGTGCTCGCGCTGCAGCTCGGAGAACAGGTCGAGCACCGCGGCCTGCACCGACACGTCGAGGGCCGAGGTCGGCTCGTCGGCGACGAGCAGGCGCGGGTTGGTCGCCATCGCGCGGGCGATGCCGACGCGCTGGCGCTGTCCGCCGGAGAGCTCGTGGGGGTAGCGGTCCACCCACTCCTTCGGCAGCCGCACGTCGTCGAGCAGCTCCTGCGCCCGGGCCCGGCAGGCCTTCGTGCTCGTGAGCTTCCGCGTCCACCGCAGGGGGTCGGTGATCGACTGGCCGATGGTGCGGCGGGGGTCGAGCGAGGAGGCCGGGTCCTGGAACACCATCGAGACCTGCGAGCGGATGTGGACGAGGTCGGCCCGCGACCCGGCGGAGACGTCGCGGCCGCCGACCTCCATCCGGCCCGCGGCGACGGGCAGCAGCCCCATCGCGAGCCGCCCGATGGTCGACTTGCCCGAGCCGGACTCGCCGACCAGGCCGACGATCTCCCCGGGGGCGACGCTGATGTCGAGGTCGTGGCCGGCGCGGAACCCGGACTTGCGCCAGGAGCCCGGGTACTCGATGGCCACGCCCTCGAGGTCCAGCACGGGGGGCGCCGAGCGGTCGGCGACGGCGGAGCTCGTCGTACCGGAGCCGAGGCGGGGGACGGCCTCGAGGAGCGCCGTCGTGTAGTCGTGCTGCGGGCGGGCGAAGAGCTCGCGCGACGGGGCGGTCTCGACGACGCGACCGTCGCGCATGACGACCACGCGGTCGGAGACGTCGGCGACGACGCCCATGTCGTGCGTGATGATGAGGACGCCCATCCCGGTGCGCTGCTGCAGCTCGCGCACCAGGTCGAGGATCTCGGCCTGGACGGTCACGTCGAGCGCCGTCGTCGGCTCGTCCGCGATGAGGAGCCGCGGCTCGGAGGCCATCGCCATCGCGATCATGGCGCGCTGGCGCTGCCCGCCGGAGAGCTGGTGGGGGTAGTGCTTCACCTTCTCCTCCGGGCTCGGCATGTGCACCTGCCGGAGGAGGTCGACGGCCTTCTCCGCGGCCTCCGCCTTGGAGACGTCGCGGTGGCTGCGGATCGCCTCGGAGAGGTGGTGCCCGATCGTGTAGACCGGGTTCAGCGCCGTCATCGGCTCCTGGAAGATCACGGCGACGTCGCAGCCGCGCACCTGCCGCAGCCGCTTCTCGCTCGCCCCGACGAGCTCCTCGCCGTCGAGGCGGATGGAACCGGTACGGCGCGCGTTCGCCGGCAGCAGGTCGAGGATCGCCATCGCGGTGACGGACTTGCCCGAGCCGGACTCGCCCACGAGGGCGACGGTCTCCCCGGGCGCCACGGAGAAGCTGATGCCGTGGGTGACGGGCTTCCACTTCTTGCCGCCGCCGAACTCGACGGACACGTCGTCGATCTCCAGCAGCGCCGTGGCGGGCGGCGGCGGGGCCTTCTCGAGCACGGGCTGGGTCATCGGTTGCTCCTCGACTTCGGGTCGAGCCCCGAGCGCAGGGCGTCGCCGACCAGGCCGAAGGCCAGGATCGTCAGCACCACGAAGGCTCCGGGCACGAGCAGGACGTGCGGGTCGCTGGACAGGTAGCGCTGGCCCTGGGCCACCATCGAGCCCCACGAGGGGGTGGGCGGCACGACGCCGAGCCCGAGGTAGCTGAGGCCGGACTCGAGCAGGATCGCGGTGGCGATGGTGAGCGAGACCTGCACGATGAGCGGGGCGGAGATGTTGGGCAGGATCACGCCGAAGAGCCGGGTGCGGGTCGGGGCGCCGAACGCGGTGGCCGCCTCGACGAACTCGAGCCGCTTCACCGAGATCACCTGGCCGTAGGCGATGCGGGCGAAGGTCGGCGCGAAGAGCACGCCCATCGCCGCGATGAGGGTGCCGGTGCCGGGACCCCGGAGGGTCACCGCGAGCAGCACGAGGATGATCGGCGGGAAGGCGAGCAGCACGTCGACGACGACCCGCATCGTGATGACCTCGACGATGCCGCCGAAGTAGCCGCCCAGGAGCCCGAGCAGGGTGCCGAGGAGCATCGACACGAGCGTCGCGCCGAGCGCGATGAGCAGCTCGACCCGGGCGCCGTAGATGATCCGGCTGAGGATGTCGCGGCCCAGCTCGTCGGTGCCGAGGACGTGCGCTCCGCCGGGGGAGGCGAGGCGGTCGGCCACGTCCTGCGAGAGCGGGTCGGCCGGCGCCAGCAGCGGGGCGGCGACGAGCACGAGGAGCATGAGGCCGACGTACACCAGGGCGGCGAGCCGCAGCGGGGTCAGCGCGTGAGCCAGACGGCGTCGCATGTCAGCGCCTCACTCTCGGGTCGAGCACCCCGTAGAGCACGTCGACGATGATGTTGATGGACACGAAGAGCACGGCGATGGTGATGACGACGCCCTGCACGACGGGGTAGTCGCGGGCCGTCACCGCGTCGACCAGCAGGCTCGAGAGGCCGGGGTAGCTGAAGACCTTCTCGACCAGCACCGTCGAGCCGAGCAGGGTGCCGACCCCGATGCCGACCGTGGTCACGACCGGGTTGAGCGAGTTGCGCAGCACGTACTTGCGGAAGACCGTGCGCCGCGACAGGCCGAGGGACCGCGCCGTGCGGACCCAGTCCTGGTGGAGCATCTCGAGCACCGCGGAGCGGGTCATGCGGGCGATGGTCGAGGCGAAGCCGACCGCCAGCGCGATCGCCGGCATGATGAGCAGCTGGGCGTGGCGCCCCGGGTCGTCGCCCCACTCCGTGAACCCGCCGGCGGGCAGCAGCCCGAGCTCGAGCGAGAACAGCAGCACGAGCAGCGAGCCGAAGACGAACACCGGCAGCGCGACGCCGATCGACGTCAGCACGGACGTGACGGAGTCGAACCAGCCGCCCTTGCGGGCCGCCAGCGCGCCCCACGGCACGCCGACGACGACCGCGATGAGGGTGGCCAGGCCGACGAGCTCGAGCGTCCGAGGGAGACGCTCGCCGATCGCCTCGGAGACGGCCTGACCGTTGCGGAACGACTCTCCGAGGTCGCCGGTGAGGGCACCGGAGAGGAACTGCCAGTACTGCGTCAGCAGTGGCTGGTCGAGCCCGAGCTGCTCCCGCACGCGGGCGACCGCGTCGGGGGTCGCGGAGCCGCCGTCGCCCTGCGAGAGCAGGAGCATCGCCGGGTCACCGGGCACCAGGTGCAGGGCCAGGAAGATGAGCGTCAGGACCAGGAGGACGAGTCCGACACCCACCCCGATCCTGCGCAGCACGTATGTGGTCACGACAGGTTCCTCTCCGGCGCTCTCTCAGCGCTCGATGGAGGTGTTCGCCAGCGTGTAGCCGCTGAAGAACGTGTGGAAGCCGGGCAGGTTCGAGAAGCCCTCGACGTCGTCGCTGTAGGCCCAGGCCTGGTCGCGGGTGTCGATCGAGGCGAAGGGCACGTCGGTCGCGAAGAGGTCGAAGGCCTCCTCGTACGCCGCGGCGCGGGTCTCGTCGTCCGTCGCCCGCAGGCCGTCGGTCAGGGACGCGGCGATCTCCTCGTTCGCGTAGCCGAAGCTGCGGTTGAAGTTGTCCGGGCCCTGCACGAAGGACAGCAGGTAGATCGGGTTGGTGACGATGCCGACGTCGCCCGAGACGGCGAGGTCGTAGTCGCCCGCGGCGCCCTTCTCGAGGCGTCCCGACCAGTCGGGGGCGTCGAGGGTGACGTCGATGCCGACCGCCTGGAGGTCCTGCTGCACCGAGAGCGCGGTGTCCTGGAGGAAGGTGTACTGCGACGTCGCGAGCAGCGTCGCCGAGAAGCCGTCGGGGTAGCCGGCCTCGGCCAGCAGCTCCTTCGCGCGGTCGGGGTCGTAGGTCCACAGCTCGTCGCCGAGGCCCTCGAGGGCCGGGTCGTTCGAGGTGACGACGCCCTCGAGCGGCTGGCCGTTGCTCTGGAAGGCGGCGGTCAGCGCGTTGTCGCGGTTGATCGCGTAGGCCACGGCCTCGCGCACCAGCGGGTCGGCGAAGGGGCCGTCGGTGACGTTGAACTGCACGTACTGGAACGGGCCGGGCTGGGCGGCGAGCTCGACGCCGTCGGTGTCGCCGACGCGGTCGAAGTTCTCCCAGGTGACGTAGTCGATCATGTCGACGTCGCCGCTGACGAGGGCGTTCGCGCGGGCGTCGCCGTCGGGGTAGTAGGCCACGTCGATCTCGTCGAGCGCGACGTCGTCGGCGTCGTAGAAGCCGTCGAACTTCGCGAGCGTCATGCCGACGCCCTCGTTCTGCTCCTCGATCTCGAAGGGCCCGGCACCGACGATGTTGGGCGTGTCGGCGTTGAGGCTCGCGTCGGGCACGATCGCGGCGGTCGGCACGGCCAGGAACTCGAGGAACGCGTTGTTGGGCGCCTCGAGGGTGACCGTCACCTGGGTGTCGCTGTCGGCGGTGATGGACGCGATGTCCTGCAGGCCGGCGATGAGGGTGGAGCCGTTGTCGGGGTTCGCGTAGTACTCCAGCGAGTTCTTCACGTTGGTCGCCGTGAGCGGCGAGCCGTCCGAGAAGGTCAGGCCCTCGTGGAGCGTGAAGACGTACGTCGTGGGGTCCGGCGTGTCGACCGACGCGGCCAGGCCGGGGACGAGCTCGCCGTCCTCGTCGAGCGTCATGAGCCCGCGGTGGATGAGGGTCAGGACGAAGTTCGTGGCGGAGCCCTGCCAGACGCCGGTCGTGAGGGTGACGGGCTCGGCGGACAGACCGAAGCGGAGCGTGCCGGCCTCGCCGGAGCTGCCGCTGCCGCCACCACAGGCGGCGAGGGTCATCGAGGCGACGGCCGCCGCCGTGAGCGCTGCCGTGCGGGGACGGGCCGCGGCGCGGAGCCGGGACGTGAGGGAGGTGCGCATGGGGTCCTCTCGGGGGTGTGCAGGTCGGCTCGGGGGTGCCGACGTGACCGCCTTTGAACCGAGCGTCAGGCGGAGGGGTCGAGAGGACTATGCGCGGCCCGCAACATATGCGTCCAATAGATCTACTGCGGACCAGAATAAGGATCCGCTTATGTAATGAGCCCGTCACGAGGGCGCAACCCGGGAGACACGAGGCGAACGGATCTGCGCGATCCGGTTGCACCGCGGTTAACCGCGCAGGTCATCGCTGTGAGGCGAGTCTCGGGCACGCCGCCCGACCGGCCGCGGTGGCGCCGGTCACAGGGGTGGCGACCGGCGTCACACCGAGCGCCCGGTCGGGTCACATGGTGGACGAGCCGTGGGTCAGGAGAGCGTGACCGGGCCGTCCGCGGCGGCGTCCAGCGAGCGCGACGTGTCCTTGAGCCGCACGCCGGACTCCCCCAGGTCGCGCGCGCCGGCCACGAGGGCGTCGACGATGCGGGCGGCGTGGGCGTGGTCGAGCCCGTCGGGCGGGTGCACGTTGGAGATGCAGTTCCGCTCGGAGTCGCGACGGCCGGGGCGCGGGTGGTGGGTGAGGTAGATGCCGAGGCTGCTCGGCACGGACAGGCCGGGCCGCTCCCCCACGAGCACGAGGACGGTCTCGACGCCCAGGTGGGCCCCCACGTGGTCACCGAGCGCCACCCGGGCGTTGGTGGCCACGACGAGGGGCGCGAGGGAGTAGCGGGGGGTCAGCCGCTCGACGAGGGCCGCGACCAGGGCCGGGGCGTGGTCGGTGAGCGCCTGGCCCGAGAGCCCGTCGGCGAGCACGATCCCGAGGTCGGCCCCGGTGTCGCGCGGGAGGTGGTCGAGGTCGCGTGGCTGACGCCCGAGGTCGGGCCGGCGCAGGTACTCACCACGGTCGGCGACCTGGCTGGCCACGAGCAGCGGCGTACCGAGTCCGCGGGACTCGAGGTCCGCCACCAGGGCGTCGACGTCGACCGGCACGTGCACGGCGTCGCGGGCCTGCGCGTGGGCGGCGCGGAAGGCGAGCACATCGCCGAGCGCCATCGTGTCGCCGGCGCGGCCGAGGCCGATCCGCGACTGGGTGGTGCGGCGCAGCGCGGCCCAGAAGTCGTCGTCGCTCATGCGCCCGCTCCCAGCGTGCGGAGCACCGAGGTGCTCGGGTCGACGGGCAGCACCCGCCCGCTCTCCGACATGAGGCCGCAGCGGGTGAGCCACTCCTCGAACTCGGGCGCGGGGCGCGTGCCGAACAGGTCGCGGGCGTAGAGGGCGTCGTGGAAGCCGAGGCTCTGGTAGCCCAGCATCACGTCGTCGGCGCCCGGCACGCAGATGACGAAGCCGACGCGGGCGGCGGCCAGCAGCGTGAGCAGCACGTCCATGTCGTCCTGGTCGGCCTCGGTGTGGTTGGTGTAGCAGACGTCGGCGCCCATCTGCAGGCCCAGCAGCTTGGCGCAGAAGTGGTCCTCGAGCCCGGCGCGCACGACCTGCTTGCCGTCGTAGAGGTACTCCGGGCCGATGAAGCCCACCACCGTGTTGATGAGGAAGGGGTCGAGGTCGCGGGCCACGGCGTACGCCCGGGCCTCCAGCGTCTGCTGGTCGACGGGACGCCCCTCGGTGCCGCGGTGGGCGTCGGCGGACAGCACGGAGCCCTGGCCGGTCTCGAGGTACATGACGTTGTCGCCCACGGTGCCGCGGCGCAGCGAGCGCGCCGCCTCGTTCGCCTCGCGGAGCAGGTCGAGCGTGACACCGAAGCCCTCGTTGGCCCCCTGCGTGCCGGCGATGGACTGGAAGACGAGGTCGACCGGGGCGCCGGCCTCGATGAGCCCGATGGACGTCGTGACGTGGGTGAGCACGCACGACTGGGTGGGGATCTCGTAGCGCTGACGCACGTCGTCGAGGAGGTGCAGCAGGTCGCTCACCGCCTGCGGGGAATCGGTCGCCGGGTTGATGCCGATGACCGCGTCACCGGCGCCGAGGAGGAGCCCGTCGAGCGTGGCCGCGGTGATGCCGCGGGGGTCGTCGGTCGGGTGGTTGGGCTGCAGCCGGGTCGAGAGCCGGCCCGGGAGGCCGACCGTCGTGCGGAACGCCGTCGTCACCTGCACGGCGCGGGCGACGGTGACGAGGTCCTGGTTGCGCATCAGCTTGCTGACCGCGGCCACCATCTCGGGCGTGAGCGCCCAGCGGATCCCCGTCAGGCGGTCGGCGGCGTCGTCGCGGGTGACCGTGTCGAGGAGCCAGTCGCGGAGGCCGCCGACGGTGAGGTGGGAGATCTGCCGGTACGCCGCCGCGTCGTGCTGCTCGAGGATGAGGCGCGTGACGTCGTCGGTCTCCGCGGGCACGAGCAGCTCGGTGAGGAAGAGGTCGAGCGGCACGTCGGCGAGCGCCCACTGCGCGGCCGCCCGCTCGGCGTCGGTCTCCGCGGCGCACCCGGCGAGCTCGTCGCCCGAGCGGCGCGGCGAGGCCTTGGCCATGAGGTCGACGAGGTGGTCGAAGGTGTAGGTCGTCGGCCCGAGGGTCTGTCGGAACACGGTCACGGTGCGACGGTAGGCCGGTCCTGTCACCCGCGTGTTACACGAACCGGTTCATGCACGGATCCATGCACCATCAGGCGGGGTGCTTATGGAGGCTGCGCCGAGTTGTCACGTACGCCGCGTCGCGCGCCGAGTTGTCACGTACGCCGCGTCGCGCGCCGAGTTGTCACGTACGCCGCGACGACTCGACGCCCCCGCCGCGGCGTACGTGACAACTCGGCGAAGGTACGGTCGCCCGCGTGACCCACCAGGAGCAGCCCCCGCACCACGCCGTGTTCGACTTCGACGGGGTGCTGGTGCGGCGGGACTCGACGGTCGAGCTGCTCCGCCGCCGGTTCCACCGCCGGCCCTGGCTCCTGCCGCTCGCCCTCGGGCCGCTGACCGCGTACGCCGCGACCGTCGCCGCCCCGCCCCTCCAGGCGCCCGCGTCCCGGGTGGTCGTGCGCGCCGCGCTCGCCGGCACGACCCGCGCCCGCGTCGAGGCGTCGGGCCGCGCCCTGGGCGCCGAGCTCGCCGGCGACGACCGGTGGCGCGTCGACGCCGCCGTCGAGGCCGTCCGCACCCACCTCGCCGCGGGCGCCGTCACCGTCGTCTCGGCGGGCCTCGACATCACGGTCCGCGCCTACCTCGACGCGCTCGACCTCCACGACGTCGCCGTGGTCGCCTCCCGCCTCGACGGCCGGCTCGGGGGGGTGCACCTGACCGACCACACGTACGGCGCGGCGAAGGTCGTGCGCGCCGCCGCGGCGGGGCTGCACCGCTGGGACGTGGCCTACACCGACGCCGCGTCCGACTTCCCGCTGCTCGCCCCGGCCCGACGCAAGGTGCTCGTCAACGCCCGGCCCGCGGTCGTCGCCGCCGCCCGCCTCCGCTGGCCCGACGTCGAGGTCGTCACCTGGTGACGTCCGCCTCCACCTCGAAGACGGCGCGGTCCGAGCGGTAGACGTCGCGGGCGAACTCCACGCAGCGTCCGTCCGCGTCGTACGCCGACCGCTCCAACCGCGTGCCCGGCGTCGCCGCGACCGCGTCGAGCAGCCGGCACGACTCGTCGTCCAGGACGACGGAGGCCAGGGTGGCGCGCGCGGTGGTGACCACCACGCCGTACGTCGCGGCGAGCAGCTCCCACAGCGAGCCCGTCAGGTCCGCCTCGAGGAGGTGGGGGGTCAGCGCGACGGGGAAGACGGAGGTCTCCAGCGCGATGGCCTCGGCGTCGGCGCTGCGGCGGCGGCGCACGACGTGGACGGGGGCGCCCGGGACGAGGCCGAGCGCGGTGGCGGCCGCGGCATCGGCCTCCCCCACCTGGGCGGAGAGCACGACGGCCGCGGGGGTCTTGCCGCCCCGCTCGACCTCGCGGCTGAAGCTGCCGATGCGGAAGACGTGCCGCTGCTCGGCGACGAAGGTGCCGCGGGGGGTGCGCCGGTAGACGTAGCCCTCGTTCGCGAGGACGGTGAGGGCGTGGCGGGCCGTCATCCGCGAGACCCCGTGGAGCTCGGACAGCTCGCGCTCCGAGGGCACGAGCGTGTGGGGCGCGAGGTCCTCCTCGACGATGCGTCGGCGCAGGTCAGCGGCTATCTCGGCGTACCGCGGCACGCTCCCGCGCGGGGTCGGGGAGGACGCGGTCGGCGGCACCGCCGCAACGTAGCACTTGCGCCGGACTTGGCCTAGGGCGCATGGTATATACCAACTACCGACCACCCGAGGAGCTGCCGATGCACGTGCTCGCGATCGACCAGGGCACCTCCGGCACCAAGGCCGTCGTGGTCGCCCCGGACGGCACCGCCCTCGCCGCGACCGAGGTCGCCCACGCCCCCCGCCACCTCGCGGACGGCGGCGTCGAGCACGACCCCGCGGTGATCTGGCAGGCGGTCGTCGACACCGGTCGTCGGGCACTCGCCGCGGCCGCCCTGCCCGACGGCGCCCTCGCCGCGGTGGCGCTCGCCAACCAGGGCGAGACCGTGCTCGCCTGGGACCGGGCGACCGGCGTCCCGCTCTCGCCCGCCGTCGTCTGGCAGGACCGGCGGGCCGCCGCCGTCACCGACGCCCTGCGGGCCCGCGGCGCGGCGGACGAGGTCGCGCGGCGTACAGGTCTGGTGCTCGACCCCTACTTCTCGGCGCCGAAGCTGCGCTGGCTGCGCGACCACGTCACGCGCGACGGGGTCGTCACCACGCTCGACACGTGGCTGGTCCACCGGCTGTGCGGCGCGTTCGTCACCGACGTCTCGACCGCCGGCCGCTCGATGCTGACCACGCTGGACGACCCGACGACCTGGGACCCCGCGCTGCTCGACCTCCTCGGGCTCGGCGCCGAGGAGCTGCCCACGATCGTCGCCAGCGACGACGTCGTCGGCACGACCGACGTCTTCGGTCCGCGCGTTCTGGTGACCGGGCTCGTCGTCGACCAGCAGGCGGCGCTCCTCGCGCAGGGCTGCTGGGACGCCGGCACGGTGAAGTGCACCTTCGGCACCGGCGCCTTCCTCCTGGCGCAGACCGGCACCGACCCCGTCCTGTCCTCGAGCGGGCTGACGACCTCGCCCGCCTGGCGCCTGCGCGACGAGACGCGGTTCTGCGTCGACGGGCAGGTGTACACGGCGGCCTCGGCCGTCGACTGGCTCGCTGGTCTCGGGGTGCTCGGGAGCGCCAGCGAGGTCGACGCCGTGGCCGCCGACGACGCCGGCGGCGTGCAGTTCGTGCCTGCGCTCACCGGGCTCGCCGCCCCGTGGTGGCAGCCCGCCGCGACGGCGTCGCTCACCGGCCTGCGGCTCGGCACCGGCCGCGGCGAGGTCGTGCGCGCCGTCGTCGAGGGCGTCGCCGCCTCGGTCGCCCACCTGCTCGAGGCCGTCCGCGGTGACGGCGCGCCCGTGGCGAGCCTCCGCGTCGACGGCGGCCTCACCCGCTCCCGCGTGCTCGTCCAGGCGCTCGCCGACCGGGCGCAGGTCGCCGTCGAGGTCCATCCCTCCGCGCACGCCACTCCCCTGGGCGCGGCGGTCGCGGCCCGGCTCGGTCTCGACGCCGCGCTCACCCCCGCCGAGGCGCTGCCCCGCGTCGTACCCCGTCACGTCGTCCATCCCACCTGGTCCCCCGACCGGGCCGCCTCCGAGCAGCGCCGCTGGCACGACGCCGCCGCGCTCGTGGCCCGCACCGAACGAACGGAGCACCCGTGAGCACCCCCTCCCCCGCAGGCGCGCCCCGCAGCGTCGACGTCGCCGTGATCGGCGGCGGCGTCGTGGGGACGGCGATCGCCCGCCGCCTGGCGGGCGCCGACCTGAGCGTCGCGATCGTCGAGGCGCGCAGCGACGTCGGCGACGGCACGAGCAAGGCCAACACCGCGATCCTCCACACCGGCTTCGACGCGAGCCCGGGCACCGTGGAGTCGCGGCTGGTCGCCGAGGGCTACCACCTGCTCGGCGACTTCGCCGCGGCCACCGGCATCCCCGTCGAGCGCACCGGCGCGCTCCTCGTCGCCTGGAGCGAGGAGGAGCTCGCCGCCCTGCCGGGCCTGCGGGACAAGGCGCGGAGGAACGGGTACGACGCGTGCGCGATCGTCTCCGCCGAGGAGGTCCGCGCGGCGGTGCCGGCGCTCGGGCCCGGCGCGCTCGGCGGGCTCACCGTGCCGGGCGAGTCGATCATCTGCACCTGGTCGACGACCATCGCGCTGGCGACCGACGCCGTGGCGCGGGGAGCCGAGGTGCTGCTGGAGCACCGGGTGACGGCGGTGGACGCCACGACCGACGGCAGCGTGCTGCGCACCACGGGCGGCGACGTGCGCGCGCGGTGGGTCGTCAACGCCGCCGGGCTGCACGCCGACACGATCGACGGGCTGTTCGGGCACGACCGCTTCACCGTGACGCCGCGCCGGGGCGAGCTCCTCGTCTTCGACAAGCTCGCCCGGCCGCTGGCGCCGCTCATCGTGCTGCCGGTGCCGTCGTCGCTGGGCAAGGGCGTGCTGGTGAGCCCGACGGTCTACGGGAACGTGATGCTCGGCCCCACCGCCGAGGACCTCGACGACAAGACGGCGACCGGCACCTCCGCCGCGGGGTTCGCCTTCCTGCGCGAGAAGGGCGAGCGGATCATGCCCGCCCTCTTCGACGAGGAGGTGACGACGACCTACGCCGGGCTCCGGGCCGCCGTGCCCGGCGGCGACTACCTGCTGGAGCGGGACGACGAGCAGCACTACGTGCTCGTCGGCGGCATCCGCTCGACGGGCCTGACGGCCTGCATCGCGATCGCCGAGCACGTCGCCGGGCTGCTCGCCGAGGGCGGTGTCGACGTCGCGCTCCGCGACGACCTCCCCGCCCCGCCGCGGATCCCGAACATCGGCGAGGCCGGCCCGCGCCCCTACGCCGACGCCGAGCGGATCGCCGCCGACCCGGCCTACGGCCACGTCGTCTGCTTCTGCGAGCGCGTCACGGCGGGCGAGGTGCGGGACGCGTTCGACTCGGCGATCCCGCCCCGCGACATGGACGGTCTCCGTCGTCGTACCCGCCTCATGAACGGCCGCTGCCAGGGCTTCTTCTGCGGCGCCGACGCCCAGGCCGCGCTCGAGACGCGCGGCGCCAGCCTCCTCGCAGGAGCCGACCGATGACCGTCCCTGCCACCGCGCCCGCCGCCGCGCCCGCCACCGCGCCGCTCACCCGGGCCGACGTCGTCGTCGTCGGGGGCGGCCCCTCCGGCCTCACCGCGGCCGCCGCTCTGGCCGAGGCCCTCGGGCCCGACGCGACGGTGCTCGTGCTCGACCGCGAGCGCGAGGCGGGGGGCATCCCGCGGCACAGCGACCACACGGGCTACGGCATCCGCGACCTCCACCGCGTCCTCCGCGGCCCGGCCTACGCCCGGGTGCTCGTGGACCGTGCTCGCGAAGCCGGTGTCGTCGTCGAGACCCGCGCGATGGTGACGGGCTGGGCGGGCGAGCGCGCGCTCGAGGTCACCGCGCCGACGGGGCGCCGCGTCGTCGAGGCGGCCGCGGTCGTGCTCGCCACGGGCGCCCGCGAGCGGGCCCGCCCGGCGCGCCACATCCCCGGCGACCGACCCGACGGCGTGCTCACGACCGGGCAGCTGCAGAACCTCGTCCACCTCCACCACCGCCCCGTGGGCGAGCGCGCGGTCGTCATCGGCGGCGAGCTCGTCAGCTGGTCGGCCGTCATGACGCTCCGCGAGGCCGGCTGCCGCACGGTCGCGATGGTCACCGAGCACGAGCGCTCGGAGTCGTACGCCGCGTTCCGCCTCCTCGGCCGCCTCGCCCTCCGCGTCCCGGTGCTCGCCCGCAGCCGCGTCGTCGCCATCGAGGGCCGCGGTCGCGTGACCGGCGTCGTGGTGGAGGAGCGGGACGGGTCGCGCCGTACGGTCCCCTGCGACCTCGTCGTCACCACCGGCGACTGGATCCCCGACCACGAGCTCGCCCGCTCGGGCGGGCTGGAGCTCGATCGCGGCACGCGGGGCCCGCTGGTCGACGCCGCGCTCCGCACCACCGCGCCGGGCGTGTTCGCCGTCGGCAACCTCCTCCACCCCGTCGACACCGCCGACGTCGCGGCGATCGACGGGCGGCAGGTCGTGCCGGCGGTGCTGGGCTGGCTGGGGCGGGAGACAGCCCCACCCTCGCTGTCCGGTGTGCGCCTCCGGGTGGAGGCGCCGTTGCGCTGGGTGGCCCCGCAGGTCGTCGATCCCACGGGTCCGGCCCCGGCCCGCGGGCGGCTCCTGCTCTGGACCGACGCCTGGGTCGAGCGCCCTCGCGTCGAGGCCGTGCAGGACGGGGAGGTCGTCGGCTCACGACGGCTGCCCTGGCCGGCGGCGCCCGGTCGGGTCTTCCGCGTGCCGAGCGCGATCCTCGACGCCGCGCGACCCGACGGCGGGGACGTCACGCTGCGGCTCGCCTGAGTCGTGGGGGCCCGCCGGCGGAAAGCGTGAGCCGGGGGGCCGGGCGGCGCGGGGGGGGGGGGACTCCCCGCGGCGGCCCGCTTGCGTGGGGGCCCCGGCGCGACGATACCCGTCGCGGGGGGCCCACGGCTGGCGATGGGGTCCGGCGGGCGCCGTCGTCGGAAATGGGACCCTGGTGCGGCTCGGACTCGGCCGGGGCCGCACCAGCCGCACAGTTTCCGCGCCCGACCCCGCCCGACCCCGCCCGACCCCGGAACGTCATGCATCGCGGTGCCCCCGGCCCGCGGTTCGCATGACGTCCGCGGGGCGAGGCGAACAGAGGCGTGGGTACGTCTCCGCTCAGCCGCGGAACGCCAGCCGGGTGGCCGCGACCTCCTCCACCAGCGACCGGGGCCGCCCGGCGACCGCGGCCAGGAACTCCTCGCGCCCGAGTCCGAGCACCACCGTCGGCTCGAGCGCCGTGACGGTCGCCGTGCGGGGGATGTCGTGGACCAGTGCGATCTCGCCGAAGTAGTCGCCCGCGCCCTGCTGGCGCAGCACCCGTCCCTCCTGGGTCACCTCCACGCGCCCGGAGGCGATGAGGAAGAACGTGTCGGCCGGGTCGCCCTCCCGCACCACCGCGACGCCGGACGGCACCTCCTCGCGCCGCAGGGACCGGGCCAGCGTCTCCTGCACCGCAGGGGCGAGGAGGCGGAACCAGGGCACCTCCTGCACCAGCGGCAACCCTGCCGGGGCCTCGAGACGGGCGTCCAGGCGCCGCATCCGCGGCACGCTGAGGGCAGCCACGGCCGCGACCGGGACCGCCACCACGACCAGCGACCACCGCACCCCGACGAGCACGAGCAGGGGGGCCATGACGAGCGACCCGAGGGCCTGCGTGGCGATGTAGCAGGTGTCGAGGGCCCCGAACACCCGCGCCATGGTCGCCTCGGGGGTCATGCGCTGCACGATCGTGTCGAGGTTGACGTCGACCACCGGGTTGGCGGCTCCCACGACCACGAGGGCGACCACCAGCACCACCGGCGAGGGCCAGGCGGCGACCGCCAGCAGGGGCAGCGACCACAGCAGCACCCCGGCCGCCAGGTCACCGCCCAGCCGCTGGCGCGACGCGCGGGCCAGCGTCAGCAGTCCCCCGACGACCGCGCCGACGCCGAGCACCGCCTCGAGGAGCCCGACGCCCCCTGCGTCGGTGCCCAGCACCTCGACCGCGAGCACGACCAGGAACACCTTCGACGCTCCCCCCACGAAGGTCTGGGCACACACCTGACCGGCGACGTTGCGGAGGTCCGGGTCCCGCCCGACGGTGGCGAACCCGGCGGTGAGCTCGCGCAGGAGGCCGGGCCCCGGCACGGGGTCGTCTCCCGGCTCGCCCGGGGCGTCGGGACGCCGACCGCCGCGTCGTACGCGGACGATGAGCAGCATCGACACGGCGAAGGTGACGACGTTGAGCGCCAGCACCGCCGGGACGCTGGCGACGAGCACGAGCATGCCTCCGAGCGCCGGACCGATGAAGACCGCGAGGCTCTCGAGGGTGCCGCTGGCCGCGTTCGCGGCCGACAGCTCACGGGGGTCGTCGGCGAGCGCCGGCATCCAGGCACGCTGCGCGGACCGGAAGGGCGCGGCGAAGATCCCCGCGAGCGTGGCCAGCACGTAGACGGGCCACGGGTCGTCCGCCCCGGTGACCAGGTACGCCGCGGCAGCACCGATCAACAGGGCCCGTAGCCCCGAGGTGACGAGGAGGGCCGTGCGTCGGCTGACCCGGTCGCTGACGACCGCCGCCACCGGCGCCGTCACGGCGGCGGCCGCCAGTCGGACGGCGGTGAGCAGCGCGACCGCGCTCGCCCCACCGACCGTGTAGGCCCAGACGGTCACGGCCGTGGCGCACGCGAAGTCACCGATGAGAGAGGTGACGAGGGCGAGCTGCACCCGCCGCAGGTCGGGGTTGCGGACGACCGCTGCGAGCGAGGTGCGCGTCTCGACCAGCACCGCTCCGACCGGCATGCGTCGCGACCGCCGACGTCCTCCGTCGTCGGGACGGCGGACCTCGTCCCCACCCACCACTGCGACGTCCCTCCTCGGTCGAGGGCCGCACGGTCCTCGTCGTGCACATTAGAGACATCTCCGGGGTAACGAAGGCGAATCGCGCATATGCTCGCGGCGCGGTCCGCCCGGCCGCCCGACGTGGGGAGGACACCGGTGGTCTGCTCGTCGTGCGCGTCGCCCCTGCTCCCCGGCGCCCGCTTCTGCGCCGGGTGCGGGACGCCGGCGCCGCCGGCCTGCGCCTCCTGCACCGGTGTGCTGCCCCCCGGCGCCCGCTTCTGCCCCGCGTGCGGGCGGGAGGTCGACGACCGGCTCACGCCGCTCACGCCCGGCCCGCCCGCCACCCCCGCCGCGCCCGTGGCGCAGCGGCGGGTCGTCTCGGTGCTCTTCTGCGACCTCGTCGGGTTCACGGGCCTGGCCGCGCTGAGGGACCCGGAGGAGGTGCGTGAGCTGCTGACGGCGTACTTCGACCGGGCCCAGGAGATCGTCGCGCGCTACGGCGGGACGATCGAGAAGTTCATCGGCGACGCCGTCATGGCGGTCTGGGGTGTCCCGACGGCGCACGAGGACGACGCGGAGCGGTCCGTGCGCGCCGGTCTGGACCTCGTGGACGCCGTGGCCCGGCTGGGCGAGGACCTGGGCGTCCCCGCCCTGGCCCTGCGGGTCGGCATCGTCACCGACGAGGTCGCCGTCACCGTGGGCGCCGTCGGGCAGGGCATGGTCGCCGGCGACCCGGTCAACGTCGCCGCCCGCGTGCAGGCCGCGGCGACCCCGGGAACCGTGTGGTGCGACCACGCCACCGCGCGGCTCGTGGCGAGCACCTTCGACGTCCGCGACGCGGGCGACCACGACCTCAAGGGGAAGGCCGAGCCCGTGCGCCTGCACGCGGTCGCCGGCGCGACCCCCACCGCGACGGGGCTCGACCGGCTGGACGTCCCGCTCGTCGGGCGCGGCCGCGACCTCGCCCTGCTCCAGCAGCTCCTCCACGCGGCCGTGGAGGAGGGGCGTCCGCGGATGGCCGTCGTCACGGGGGCCGCGGGCATCGGCAAGTCACGGATCGCCCGCGAGCTCGAGGCCTACGTCGACGGCCTCCCCCAGCCGGTGCTGTGGCACGGGGGACGCTGCGTCTCGTACGGCGACGGCGTCGCCTTCTCCGCCCTGAGCGCCGCCGTGCGGGTGCGCGCGGGGATCGGCGACGACGACGGCCCCGAGGAGGCGCGCGAGCGACTGCACACGGTGCTCGCGGACCTCGTGCCGGACGTCACCGAGCGACGATGGATGGAGGCGCACCTGCTGCGGCTGCTCGGTCTGCCGGCGCAGGGCGACGAGCTCGCCGACACCGGGCGTGACGACCGGTTCGCCGCCTGGGTCCTCTGGTTCGAGCGGCTCTCCGAGCGCCACCGCGCGCCCGTCGTGTGGATCGTCGAGGACGCCCACCACGCCGACGCGGGGTTCCTCGACTTCGTCGGTCACCTCGTCGCCCGGGGGCGCTTCCCCGGGTTCGTCGTCGTGCTGGCCCGGCCCGAGCTGCTCGAGGCGCGCCCGCGCCTCGCGACCCACGGACGCACCGCGGTGCTCAACCTCGAACGGCTGTCCCCGGAGCAGCTGCGCACGATCGTCGACGAGCTCGTCGCCGCCCTGCCCGAGGCGGTGGCCGACCTGCTCGTGCACCGCTCGGAGGGTCTCCCGCTCTTCACGGTCGAGATGGTGCGCGCGCTGCACGACCAGGACTTCCTCGAGCCGAGCGGGCAGGCCCAGCGGCCCCCGCTGCGCTGGTGCGCCGCTGCCGACTCCACCGCGGTGGAGTCGATGCGCGCTCCCACCAGCCTCCAGCTCCTCGTCGCGAGTCGTCTCGACCTCCTCGCCCCTGCGCCACGACGGATCGTCGACGCCGCCGCGGTGCTGGGGCAGACGTTCACCCTCGCCGGGTTGTGCGCGCTGACGGGAGCGGAGGCACCGGAGGTGGAGGCCCACGTGGCCGACCTCTGCGCGCGCGAGCTGTTCGTGCGCGTGACGGACCGTCTCAGCGCCGACCACGGCCGGATCGCGTTCGTGCAACCGACCGTGCGGGTCGTGGCCTACGAGGGCCAGGCCCGGCGCGATCGGGCCGATCTCCACCTGGCTGCCGTGCGGCACCTCGAGGCGGTGCCCGGAGCGCACGGCGAGCTGGGGGCCGTGATCGTGCAGCACCTCCTCGACGCCCACGCCCTGCTGCCCGCGGCCGACCCGCGTCGCGACGGGCTCGGGACGAGGCTGGTGGCGTGGCTGGCCACCGCGATGGCCCAGGCCGCGGAGATGGGAGCGGCGCAGGAGGTCCTGCACCTCGGTGACCAGCTGCTGACGCACGCCGACGGTCTCACGGTCCCCGCCGTGCGCGCGCGCATCGCGATGGCCGAGGCGGCCACCGACCTCGCGCGGCTCGACCTCGTCGTGGACGTGCTCGCGCCGGTGCTCGCCACGCCCGTCCCGGGCGCCGCCACCCCCGACGACCGAGCCCGCTCGGCGGCGCTCGCGAGCCGTGCCCACGGCCTGCGCGGCGACGTGGAGGCCCAGGGCGCGGCGCTCCGGCCGTTCCTGGGACCCGATGGACTCGAGCGCGTGGGGCCCGGAGCCGCCGCCACGCTCTGCGTGCAGGCGGTGCTGTGGCACGAGGGACGCGCGGACTGGTCGGCCGCGCTCGTGTGGCGCGACCTGATGCTGACCCACGCCGAGCGGAGCGGGCAGCCGCCCGTCGTGGCCGTGGCGCTGTGCACCGCTGCCCAGTCCGTGAGCCTCCGGGGCCAGCACCTCGTGGCCCGGGAGCTGCGCCGCCTCGCCGTGGACTACGCCCGCACGCACCACCTGACCGCGCAGCTGACCCACAGCCTGCTGGTGGCGCTCGCGTTCGGCATCGCCGACGACGTCGCACAGGCGGTGGCCGTCGGCGAGGAGGCCGTCACCACGGCGGGCCGCGCGGGCGGCCGGCCGATGCTCGAGCAGATCGTGTCCAACCAGGTGCTGGCCCTCCGTCTGGCGGGGCGCTGGACAGAGCTCGACGCCCTCGCCGAGGCACATCCCGACCTCGAGGACCACGTCGCCGCCATGATGACGCGGGTGCAGCGGGCGCTCGCCGCGGACACCCGGGGGCGGTCGGCGGAGGCGCTCGGGCACCTCGACGCCCCGGTCCGGGACGACCTCGACGGCTACGACCGGCTGTGGCTCGACGCGACGCTCGCCCTGCAGGCCCACCTCGAGGGGCGCCGCTCCGAGGCGCTCGACCGGGCCGAGCAGCTCTGCGCCCTCGCCCTGCACCACTGCGGTCTCGTCGACGACTACCCGCACCACCTCACGATGGTCGCCCCGTGGTTCCTCGAGGCGGGTGAGCACGACCGCCTCCGTGCCCTGCTCGCGCCGGTGCTCGACGAGCCCGGCCTCACGCCGCTGCTGCGGGCGCAGGCGCTGTGGTTGCGGGCCGCCCTCGAGGACGCCGACCCCGCCTCCGCGCTCGACGCGCGGGCCGTCGACGCGCTCTTCGACCAGGCGGTGGAGGCGCTCGCGGCGGTGGGCGCCGCCGCCGACCTCACCCGAGCCGACGCCGCTCGCCGGGCCCGCCGCGCCCGCGCCTGAGCCCCACCCCCGTCAGGCCACCCCAGCGGCCTGACGGCGGCGCACCTGCTCCTCGACGTCGTCGACGAACCCCACCGGTCCCGGCGACGTCGCGATGGCGTCCCCGATGGCGCGGCTGGCGCGGGCGTACGACGGGTCGCCCAGGATCCGCTGCACCGCGGCGCGCACCTGCGCGACCGTCGGCGTGCTCGTGCCCAGCCGGATCCCGGCCCCCGACCACGCGACCCGCGCCGAGGTCTCCACCTTGTCCTCGGAGTCACCGGCGACCACGATCGGGACGCCGTGCTGGAGGGCGTGGTGCAGCCCGCCGTACCCGCCGTTGGTCACCAGCACGTCGGTGAGCGGCAGCAGCTTGTCGTAGGGCAGGAACTCGCCGACGTGCAGACGCTCGGGCCGCGGGGCGAGGCCGGCCAGGTCGTCCGTCAGCGCGGCGACGGGCCGACCTCCGGTGGTGACGACGACGTCGACGTCGAGGTCGGCGAGGGCCTCGACCGTCGGCCGCACCAGCTCGGTGAAGTCGGTGTTCGCGACCGTCCCCTGCGTGACGTGGACGACCGGCCGGTGCTTGCCGAGCTCCGCGAACCACGGCGGCGCCTCGAGCCCGCTGCGCTCGACGCGGGTCATGGGGCCGTAGTACCGCAGCGACTCCGGCGCGTCGCTGCGCGGGAACTCGAACGCCGGGACGGTGAACTGCGCGTGGAGGTCCGCGCTCCGCAGGACGTCCATGAAGAACCGGCCGCGCAGGCCCGGCGCCCCCATGTCGGCGAGCATCCGGTCGGCCGCCCGGTGCACGGGGCGCAGGACGAGCCGGGTCGCGACGGCGGTGAGCACCGCGTTGCGCACCCGGTTCGGCACGGTGCGCCGCAGCGGGGTGATCCCGAGCCCGTACGGCGGCGTGTCCCGGCTCGACAGCCCGAGCGGGATGATCCCGCACATCGCGACGAAGGGCCGCTCCGCGGGGGCCAGCCGGTGCAGGGCCTGCACCCCGACGAAGGTCGGCTCGTGCAGCACCACGTCGGTCGGTTCCTCCGCGAGCAGGGCGAGCAGTGCCTGGCCGGCCAGCGGCGCCGGCGCGAAGAACGCCTGCTCGACCCCGGAGTTGATGGCGTCGCGGCCGCGCTTGCGATCGCCGGCGCCGAGCTCGTCGAGGGTGTCGGCCTCGGGCGGGAGCGGCACGAAGTCGACCCCCGCCGCGCGCACCATCGAGGCGTAGCGCGCACCCGTCAGCATCCGCACCCGCCACCCGCGCGCCTGGAGCTCGGCGGCGACGACGAGGAGAGGGCGCACGTGGCCCTCGGCCGGCATGCTGCAGATGACGGCAGTGGACACGGGGCCTCCCGATGACGAGCGATAATTCGATACCCCGATAGGGCTTTCGATACACAGCGTAGCCTTCCCCTGTGCCCGAGGGGAAGAAGCGGTCCTACGACAACTCCCGTCGCAGCGCCCAGGCCAGGCTGACACGGACCGAGGTCTACCGGGCGGCGTTCCGGCTCTTCGGCGAGCAGGGGTACGCAGCCACCTCCCTCCCCCAGATCGCCGCCGCCGCCGGCGTGTCCGTCGAGACGGTGCGCAAGATGGGCCCCAAGAGCGGTCTGCTCGGCGGCGCGCGCGAGGTCGCCGTCTTCGACGAGAGCGGCGTCGACGACATGCTCGACACCACCTTCCTCCGCGAGGTCGCCGCGCAGCAGGACCTCGCCGGCGCGGTCGACGTGCTCGTCGACTTCTACGCCACGTCCAACCAGCGCGCGGCGGCGTTCTGGCAGGCCTGGCGCGCCGCTGCGGCCGGCGACCCGGTCGTGGCCGCCGCCTGGGAGCGCGAGATGGCGTCGGCGCACGGGGGGTTCCGCACGGGCATCGAGTACGCCGCGGGGCGCGGCTGGCTCCGCCAGGACGTGTCGGTCGAGGAGCTCGCCGCCACGCTCTGGGTGCTCGCCGCCAGCGAGACCTACACGCGCCTCACGGTCGACGCCGGCCTCACCGACGAGGACTACCGCGCGTGGCTGCGTCGGATGCTCCTCGAGCAGCTCGCGCCGCGCTGAGCCGGCAGGCGCGACTGCACTAAGCCCGCACGCGGGTCACCGTCGGTCCGGCGTCCACGAGGAACGCGTCGCCGCTGCTCGCCGCGATCCGCCCCTCGACGAGGTCCCACGTCGCCGACGCGACCTCCGCGGCGGTCGTCAGCCGACCGCTCGGTGCGAAGCCGGCAGCGAACCCCGCCTTGTCGTCCGGGGCGCCACCGGTCAGCCGGTCGACCATCGGCGTGTCGATGACCCAGGGACAGATCGTGTAGACCGCGATCCCGACCTCGGCGAGCAACGGCGCCGCGCTCCGCCCGGCGGCGACGACGCCCGCCTTCGCCGCGGCGTACGGCACCGCGATGGGCACGGCCAGCGCCGTGCCCACGAAGGAAGCCGTGTTCACCACCACCCCGCCGCTGCGCAGGTGGTCCGCCGCGTGGCGCAGGCCCGAGAGCACGCCGAGGAGGTTGACGTCGAGCACCTCCCGCAGTGCAGCCTCGCCCCAGGTCGACAGGGGCCCGATCGGACCCTCGGTGCCGGCGTTCGAGAACCAGAGGTCGAGCGGCCCGTCCGCGCTCGCCCGCTCGGCGAGCCGCCGGACCTCGGCATCGACGGCGACGTCCGTGGCCACGAACTCGGCACGGCCTCCGCGGGCCGTGACCTCCTGCACGACGTCGGCCCCCCGCCGCTCGTCGCGCCCGGCCACGACCACCCGCACACCCTCCTGCCCCAACCGCACGGCGAGTGCGCGGCCGATGCCGCTGGTGCCACCCGTGACCACGGCCGTCCGGCCGCCCTGCTGCTCCCCCACGTCCGACCCCATGCTCGACCCCTGGCTCTCGTCAGCGCGGACCGTCAGCGACGGTCCGGGTACCTCAGCGGCACGCGGTGATCATATTCGAGACCCGACTGGGGTATCTGAATTTTCGACGACCCCGCGTGTCGCCTCAGTGCTCCCCCAGCCGCCCGGACAGCCGCTCGTGCCGGTCGGCGCTCGCGCCGTCGAGCCCGACGATCTCCACGACGGTCCCGCGTCGCTCGTACTTCGTCGTGATCGCGTCCAGCGCCGCCACCGACGAGGCGTCCCAGACGCGGGCGGCGCTGAGGTCGATGACGACCCGCGCGGGGTCCTCCGCGTAGGCGAACTGCGTCGTGAGGTCGTTGCTGGAGGCGAAGAACAGCTCGCCGGTGACCCGGTACGACGCCGTACCGCCCTCGACGGCCCGCTCGGTCTGCGTCAGGTGGGCGACGCGGCGCGCGAAGAGCACCATCGCCACCAGCACGCCGACGCCCACGCCGATCGCGAGGTTGTGGGTCCAGACCGTGACCACCACGGTCGCCACCATGACGGCGGTCTCCGACCGCGGCATCCGGCGCAGCGTCGCGGGCCGGATGCTGTGCCAGTCGAAGGTGCCGACCGAGACCATGATCATCACCGCCACGAGCGCCGCCATCGGGATGAGCGCCACGACGTCGCCGAAGCCGACGACCAGCACGAGCAGGAAGACGCCCGCGAGGAAGGTCGAGAGCCGCGTGCGAGCGCCCGAGACCTTCACGTTGATCATCGTCTGCCCGATCATCGCGCAGCCGCCCATGCCGCCGAAGAAGCCGGTGACGATGTTCGCCGCACCCTGGCCCCACGCCTCGCGGGTCTTGTCGGAGCCGGTGTCGGTGATGTCGTCGACGAGCTTCGCGGTGAGCAGCGACTCCAGCAGGCCGACGAGGGCCATGGCCAACGCGTAGGGCGCGATGATCTCGAGCGTGGCCAGCGTCCACGGCACGTCGGGCACGAACCACGACGGCAGGCTCTCGGGCAGCCGGCCCTGGTCGCCGACGTCGGGCACCGCGACCGAGCCGACGACGGCGAAGGCCGTCAGCGCGACGATCGCGACGAGCGGCGCGGGCACCACCGAGCTCACGCGCGGCAGCCCCACGATGACGGCGATGCCGACGGCCGTCATCGGGTAGACGGCCCACGGCACGTCGACGAGGTGCTCCAGCTGCGCGACGAAGATGAGGATCGCCAGCGCGTTGACGAACCCGACCATGACCGACCGGGGGATGAAGCGCATCAGCCGCGCCACCCCCAGAAGCGCGAGCACGACCTGGAGCGCACCGCCGAGCAGCACGGTCGCGATGAGGTAGTCGTAGCCGTGGTCCCGCATCACCGGCGCGATGACCAGCGCGACAGCGCCTGTCGCGGCCGAGATCATCGCGGGTCGGCCCCCGAGGAACGAGATCGCGACGGCCATGGTGAACGACGCGAACAGCCCGACCCGCGGGTCCACGCCCGCGATGATCGAGAACGCGATCGCCTCGGGGATGAGCGCCAGCGCCACGACGAGACCGGCGAGCACCTCGGTGCGGAGCAGGCGGGGCGAGCACAGCGCGGCGCGCACGGTGGGCGTGCCGCCGGTGGGTACGGGCGCGTTCGACACGGGCAGGCTCCGTTCGGCAGGGTGAGGGTCGTACGGCGGGCGCCGCGTCCGCAGCGACCCTAACGTCGCGTGAGGGTTGCGACCGCACCCGCGAGGAAGTGAGCCCGACCACCATGAGCGACCCGCTCGGCAGCAGCACCCCTCCCGCCGTCATGCACATCGGCGAGGTCGCCGCGCGGACGGAGCTGTCGCTGCGGTCCCTCCGGCACTGGGAGGAGGTCGGGCTGCTCCAGCCGTCGGGGCGCACCGACGGGGGCTTCCGGCTCTACACGGAGGACGACGTCGAGAAGATCCTCGTGATCCGGCGGATGAAGCCGCTCGGCTTCAGCCTCGAGGAGATGAGGGACGCCCTCGCCGACGTCGAGGTGCTCCGCGACCCCGCCGCCACCCCCGAGGCCGTCGCCGCCGCCCGCGAGCAGCTGGCCGCCGTCCACGCCGACGCCGTCGAGCGCCGCGCCAAGCTCGTGCGGCAGCTCGCGATGGCCGACGAGTTCCTCGCGATCCTCGCCCGCGAGATGTGAGGCCCTGACCCCCAGCCCCTGACCCTCAGCCCCAGGCGCGCAGCTTCTCGGGGTTGACGCACAGCCACACGTCGACGATCCGCCCCTCCTCGACGCGGAACGCCGCCACACCGTGGATCCGCCCGTCGACGGTCATCCGGTAGCCCAGCCCGTCGGCGGTCGCGACCTCCTCGAGCACCATCGCCGGCTGCTTCGTGCGGATCCCGAGCAGGAACCGCAGCACCCGGTCGGCGCCGTGGACCGGCTTGCGCGCCGCGCTCACCAGACCGCCGCCGTCGCTGCGGAGCACGACGTCGGGCGCCAGCGCCCGCAGTAGCCCGTCGAGGTCGCCGCGTCCCGCTGCGGCGACGAACGCCCGCACGACCGTGTCGTGGTCCTGGGGCACGACGACCGTCGACCGCTGCTCCCGCACGTGCCGGCGGGCCGACGTGGCGAGCTGACGGGTGGCGGCGACCGAGCGCCCGACGACGGCGGCGACCTCGTCGTACGGGACCGCGAAGACGTCGTGGAGCACGAAGGCGACCCGCTCCGCCGGGGTCATGGCCTCGAGCACGACGAGCAGCGCCGTGCTGACGGCGTCGTCGAGGGTCACCCGGTCGGCCGGATCGGGAGGGGGAGCCGGTGCCGTGCCGCTGAACAGGTCGGCCGGGACGGGCTCGGGGAGCCACTCGCCGACGTACCGCTCCCGGCGCGCCCGCGCCGACGTCAGCTGGTCGAGCGCGACCCGGCTCGCGACCCGCGTCAGCCACCCGGCGGGGTTCGCGACGGCGGCGCGCTCGGGGTCGTCGAGGCGGTACCAGCGCACGTAGGTCTCCTGCACGACGTCCTCGGCGTCGGCGAGCGTGCCGGTCATGCGGTAGGCGAGCGCCAGCAGGCGCCGCCGCTCCTGCGCCACCTCGGCGAGCGTCTCCTCGGCCACGGTTCCCCCTTCGTCGACGGGCATCTTCCTCCGTACGACGACGCAGCGCCCCGAGACGTGAGGTCGCCCGGCGGTTGGGGCCCCCGGCACGCCGGGCACGGGGCTGCGCATGGCTTCCCGTGCGCGCAACGAGTTCGACGTCAAGAAGACGGCCTTCACCTGGGAGCTCGACACCTCCGTGCTCATCACCCCGACGCCGCAGGGCTCCCACGTGGCCATCGACCTCGACACGATGCGGGGCCGGAAGAAGGCACTCCTCGACGGGCGCAGGAACAAGAGGGCCGCGCAGCGCCTCGCCGACCAGATCCAGGCCGCCATCGCCTGACCGCTTGGCCGCCTCGCCCATGCTGGCGTCATGGTGACCGAGTCCGACGTCGTCGTGGTGGGTGCCGGCCTGGCCGGCCTGCGGTGTGCGCACGAGCTGGAGCGTGCCGGGCTCGACGTCGTCGTGCTCGAGCGCTCCGACGCGCCCGGGGGCCGGATCCGCACGGAGACCGTCGACGGGCACCTCCTCGACCGCGGCTTCCAGCTGCTCAACCCGGGATACCCCGCCGTACGCCGCTGGGTCGACACCGACGCCCTCGACCTCCACGCGTTCGACGCGGGCGTCGCCCTGCGGGACGCGACCGGGACGCGGCGGCTCGGCCACCCCTGGCACGCGCCGCACCTGCTGGGCGCGTCGGCCGCCGCGGTGGCGGGGGACGTGCCCTCCGGGCTGCGGCTCGCCCGCTGGCTCGCGCCGGTCCTGCGCCCGTCCCGCAGGACGCTGACCGCGCGCCTGCTCGTGAAGCCCGACGCCGACCTGGCCGGCAGCCTCGACGCCGCCGGGGTGCGGGGCGTCCCGCGCACGCTGCTCGACCGGTTCCTCGCCGGGGTCGTGCTCGACGACACCGGTGCGACGTCGGCGCAGTTCGCCCGACTGCTCATCGGCTCGTTCGTCGCCGCCACCCCGGCCCTGCCCCGCGAGGGCATGGAGGCGCTCCCCCGGCAGCTCGCGGCGCGCCTGGCCGCACCCGTGCGCACCCGCGTCGAGGTCGAGGGGGTCGTGCGGGGCCGGACCCCCGTCGTACGCACCTCCGACGGCGATCACCGGGCCCGCGCCGTCGTGGTGGCCACGGCCGCCCCGGCGGCGGAGGACCTGCTGGGCACGCCCGCGCCGCCGCAGCGCGGGGTCGTGACGGAGTGGTACACCACCGACGAGCCGCCCGCGCCTCCCGAGCGGGCGCGCCTGCTCCACGTCGACGGCCACGACCGCCCGACCGGGCCGCTGGTCAACACGGCGGTGATGTCGGCGGCGGCGCCCGGCTACGCCCCGCCCGGCAAGCACCTGGTCGCGGCCTCGGCCCTGCTCGGTCCCGACCGCCCCGTCCCGTCGTCCGCCGCCATGCGGGCCCACGCCGCCGAGCTGCTCGGCGCGGACGCCGGCGCGTGGCGGCTCCTGCGCCGCGACGACGTGCCCCACGCGCTGCCGGCCCAGCTGCCGCCGCTGACGCACCGGCGCCGCACGGACCTCGGCGACGGCGTGTTCGTCGCCGGCGACCACCGCGACACCACCTCCATCCAGGGTGCGCTCGTCAGCGGTCACCGGGCCGCGGCGTCCGTCCTCGCGGCGCTGGGGGTGGCCCGGTGAACCCCGTGCTCGTCGTCGGTGCCGGCATCGCGGGCGTCGCCTGCGGCCGCGCGCTCACCGATGCCGGCGTGCCGGTGCGCCTCGTCGACCGCGGCCACCGCGTCGGCGGGCGGATGGCGTCCCGGCGCATCGCGGAGCGGCCGGTCGACCTGGGCGCGTCGTACTTCACCGTCCCCGACGACGACCCCGCCTTCGCCGAGGTGGTCGAGCGGTGGCGCACGGCAGGGCTCGCGCGGGCGTGGACGGACACCTTCCACGCCGTCGCCGACGGCGCCCTCACGCCGAAGCCCGGGCCCGTGCGGTGGGGTGCCCCCGGCGGGTTGCGCTCGCTGGTGGAGGACCTGGCGGCTCCCCTCGACGTACGGCGCGGGGCCGTCACCTCCGTCGATGCCGGTCCCGAGGGTCCGGTGGTCGACGGCGAGCCGGTGCGCGCCGTCGTGCTGGCGATGCCCGACCCGCAGGCCCACCGCCTGCTGGCCGATCCGCTCGCGGACCCGCCGCCCGGCTGGACCGGGACTTCGAACCGGTGCTGGCGCTCGTGGCGTCGTTCGCGGAGCGCACCTGGGGCGTCGACGGCGTCTTCGCCGACGGTCCGGGGCTGTCGTTCGTCGCCGACGACGGGCGGCGACGCGGCGACGACGCCCCCGTGCTCGTCGCGCACTCGACCCCGGAGCTGGCGCGGCAGCACCTCGACGATCCCGACGCGGCCGGCCCGGCGATGACCGCCGCCCTGCGTCGTCTGCTCGACCTGCCCGAGCCGGCGGACACCGTCGTCCACCGCTGGTCGTTCGCGCGGCCGACCGGGGACCGCGCGGCGCCGTACCTCCTCGACGACCGCGGCATCGGCGTCTGCGGCGACGGCTGGGGCCCGACCCCGCGCGTCGCGACCGCGTGGCGCTCGGGGCACGAGCTGGGCGCGGCGATGGCGGAGCGCCTCGGCTGAGGGCTGTTCCGCTGGGGCGGAAAACGCACGCCCGACCCCCCGCGATCGGGCCCTCCGAGCACCCGTTCTCCGCTTCGGCGGAACACCCCCGGCCCGGCCGGGGTCACCCGAACTGGTAGCAACGTCCCGTGCCCGACGCCCGCTTCGCCGACTCGCCCAACCGTCTCTTCGCGGTGACGGTCGCGCGTCGGGAGCAGCTCTCGCCCTCCTTCGTGCGGCTCGGCCTGACCGGCCCGGGCCTCGCCGCCTTCGCCCCCGCCGGCCGCGACCTGCGCGTCAAGATCCTGCTGCCGACGTCGGACGGCTACCCCGCGACGCTCGTCGACGGCCTCACGGAGGCCGCGTGGCGCGCCGCCTGGCGCACGCTCGCCGCGGCGGACCGGCCGGTCATGCGCAGCTACACCGCACCGCGCGTCGACCCCGACGCGCGCTGGCTCGACCTGGACGTCTACCTCCACGAGCCCGCCGGTCCGGCGAGCGCGTGGGCGGCCGCCGCTGCGGTCGGCGACCCGCTGCTCGTCTCGGCCCCGGCCGCCGGGGTCGGTGACCCGTCGTACGGCGTGCAGTGGGACCCCGGCACCGCGACCCGCGTCGTCCTCGGCGCCGACGAGACGGCGTTCCCGGCCGTCGCCGGCATCCTCGCCACGCTCGACTCGGACACCACGGCGACGCTCCTGCTCGAGGCCGCCGACCCGGCGGACACCCTCCCGTTCGTGGCCACCGACGATCCCCGCCTCGAGGTGCACCACGTGCGCCGCGCGGGGCGGCCCGGCGGCGTACCGCTCCTGGAGGCGGGGCGCGCCTGGGCGGAGCGGTACGGCGCGGGCGCCGCCGCCGCGGGCCCGGCGTTCTACGGGTGGTTCGCCACGGAGAGCGTGCAGGTGGCGGAGCTGCGCCGCTCGCTGCTGGCGGTCGGGATCGGTGCGGACCGCGTGCACACGCAGGGCTACTGGATCGACCGGGAGGGTCGCGCGCGCGACTGACGCGCGGCCTCCGGAGTGCCGCCCCTCAGCCGAAGCGGAGGACGGTCGCGTCGGCCGGCGGCTCGACCGGCGCGCGCCGGGCGGCCCGCGTCGGAGCGGCCCACGGGATCCCCGTCACGACGGCGCTCCGACCCGGGGCGGTCATGGTGACGAACATGTCTCCCTCTCCCGACCTGCGGTCCCACGCGACCTGCACGGGGGGACTCGCGCTCTGGGCGGCGATCGTGGTCGTCGCCACGATTCCGGGGCTGTTGTGGTCCATGGCCCAACCGGGCCACAGGGTCGCGGACGTCAGCCAGGTCGTCGCGTTGACGTAGGGCAGGGAGATGGTCAGCACCAGGGGGTCCGCCTCCAGGTTCGTCGCCTGGAACACGACGTTCCCGTCACCGGTCCGGGTGACGATGTCGAGACGCGCGCCGACCGGCAGGGTGCCGGATGCCGCGTGCGCTGGTGCAGCAGCCACCACCGCGACGGCGGGAGCTGCCCATGCGGCAGCTCGAATTACAGTACGGCGCTGAGGTAAGGAAAGCACGACCCGACCTTCTCACCTTCTCCGCCCGTCGTCTCGCGAACGGCGAGGACGACGTCGTCGACCCG
Organism: Nocardioides zeae; assembly: GCF_010686755.1. GTDB lineage: Bacteria > Actinomycetota > Actinomycetes > Propionibacteriales > Nocardioidaceae > Nocardioides > Nocardioides zeae. Next base: position 100,867 of record NZ_JAAGXA010000004.1, read on the forward strand.
TCGTCACCTGGTCGCGTCACGGGCCTGACTTAGGTATTGCTAACCTTCCCTGCCGTCCGCTCGTCCCACCCGAAAGGGTCCCCGTGAACCTGCACCGCCGCGCGACGGCGCTCACCGTCTCCGCCCTCACCTGCCTGGCCCTCGCCGGCTGCGGCAACCCCGCCGACGCGGGCGACGACGCCGCGGACGACGAGCGCGAGGTCACCCATGCACGCGGCGCGACCGCGGTGCCGGCCGACCCGCAGCGCGTCGTCGTGCTGGAGCCGGTGCAGCTCGACACCGCGGTCGCGCTCGGCGCGACCCCCGTCGGCGCCGCGGTGCTCAACGAGGCGGCGGGCGTGCCGGCCTACCTCGGTGACGGGGCCGCCGACGTCGAGACCGTCGGCACGGTGACCGAGCCCGACGTCGACCGGATCGCGGCGCTCCGCCCCGACCTCATCATCGGCACGGAGACGCGCCACTCGGCGCTCTACGACCAGCTCAGCGACGTGGCGCCGACCGTCTTCATGGCGTCGCAGTCCGACCCGTGGCAGGACAACGTGCGCTTCGTCGCCGAGGCGCTGGGCGACCCCGAGGGCGCCGACGAGCTGCTGGAGGGCTACCAGGAGCGCTGCGACGAGATCGCCGAGGAGTTCTCGACCGAGGGACAGACCGCGCAGCTCGTGCGGCCGCGGGACGGGCTCGTGACGCTCTACGGCCCGACGTCGTTCGCCGGCAGCACGCTCGAGTGCGCCGGCTTCACGACCCCCGACCGGCCGGAGTGGGCCGACGAGATCTCGTCCGACCTCTCCCCCGAGCGCGTGCTCGAGGCGCAGGCCGACCTCGTGCTCGTCACGACGACGGACGTCGACGACCCGTCGACGCTGCCCACCGCCTTCACGGCCAACGCCGACGCGTTCCCCGACCTCCACCTCGTCGACCAGTCGTTCTGGATCACCGGCGTCGGCCCCCTCGGCGGCCAGGCCGTGCTCGACGACCTCGAGCGGATCCTGTCCGGCTCGTGACCCGTCGGCGGTTCCCGCTGCTGCTCCTCGTCGCCGCGATCCCGGCGGCGGTGGCGCTGTCCCTGTTCGTCGGTTCCAACCCGGTTCCTCCGGGCGACGTCTGGGCGGCGCTGACGGGCGGCGGGGACCCCACCGCGGCGTACGTCGTCGACCACCAGCGCCTCCCGCGCACCGTCGCCGGCGTCGTCGTCGGCCTCGCGCTCGGCGTGTCCGGCGCGCTCATGCAGGCCTACACGCGGAACCCGTTCGCCGACCCGGGCCTGCTCGGCGTCAGCGCGGGCGCGTCGTTCGCGGTCGCGATCGCGGTGGCGTACGTCGGCGTGACGCAGCCCGCGGCGTACGTCTGGTTCGCCGTCGTCGGCGCCCTCCTCGCGAGCCTGCTCGTGGTGGTGCTCGGGCGGCCGACCGACCCGCGGGTGCCGCCCACGCGGCTGGTGCTCACCGGCGTCGCCGTCGGCGCGGTGCTCGCGGGCCTCACCACGGGCATCTCGCTGAGCGACCCCGACGCGTTCGAGCGGATGCTGACGTGGCACGCGGGGAGCCTGATCGACCGGGGGTACGACGTCACGCTCGCCGTCCTCCCCCTCCTCGTGCTCGGCGGGATCGCCGCGGCCCTCACCTCGCCGGCGCTCAACGCCGTGGCGCTGGGGCGGGACGTGGCCCAGGCGCAGGGCGTCGACCTGCGGCGGGCGGACGCCCTGACCCTCGTCGCGGTGACCTTCCTGGCGGCCGGGGCGGCAGCGGTCGCGGGGCCGGTCGCGTTCGTCGGTCTCGTCGTGCCCCACGTGGTGCGGTGGTGCGTGGGCGTCGACCAGCGCACGATCCTCGCGGTGTCGGCGGTCGCCGGGATCGTGCTGGTGCTCGTCGCCGACGTCGTCGGCCGGGTCGCGGTGCTGCCCGGGGAGATGCCGGCCGGCATCGTGACCGCGTTCCTCGGGGCGCCCGTGCTCGTGCTGCTGGCGCGCCGTTCGAGGGCGACGGGCCTGTGAGCCGGCCCCTGCTCCTCGGGAGCCAGCGGGCCCACGTCGGTGTCGACCGGCGGGAGCTCGCGGTGTGCGCGGTGCTGCTCGTCGCGGCGCTCGGGCTCGGGTTCGTCGGGCTGTGGGCCGGCGACTTCCCCGTGACGCCGGGCGAGGTGGCCGGTGCGCTCCTCGGGGCGCCGTTCCCGGCGGTGGAGCCGATCGTCTACACCGTCGTCGTCGAGTGGCACCTGCCGCGCGTGGTCGCTGCCCTCGTGTTCGGCGCGGCGCTGGCGGCGTCGGGCGCGATCTTCCAGACCATCACGCGCAACCCCCTGGCGAGCCCCGACGTGATGGGGCTGGCCAACGGCTCGTTCACCGGGATGCTGCTCGGCCTCGTGCTCCTCGGCGGGGCGTGGGCCGGGATCATGGCGGGCGCGCTGGTGGGCGGCCTCGTGACGGCGGGGCTCGTCTACGTGCTGGCGCTGCGCGACGGGCTCCGCGACTTCCGGTTCATCGTCGTCGGCATCGGCGTCTCCGCGTTCCTGGCCGCGCTGAACTCGTGGATCCTGCTGCGCATCGACGTCGAGACCGCGCTGTTCGCCTCGGCGTGGGGAGCGGGCACGCTCAACAACGCGACGGCGGGAGCGGTGTGGCCGGCGGCGTCTGTGCTGGTGGTGCTCCTGCTCCTCCTGCCGTGGGGCGTGGCGTCGTTGCGCCAGCTGGAGCTCGGCGACGACCTCGCGCGGTCGACCGGCCTGGCGCTCGACCGCCACCGCGCGGCGCTGCTGCTGCTCGCCGTGGCCCTGGTGAGCGCGGTGACGACGGTGGCCGGACCGATCGCGTTCGTCGCGCTCGCGGCGCCGCAGATCGCGCGGCGGCTCGTGCGCTCGCCGGGCATCCCGCTGGCGGCGAGCTGCTGCACCGGCGCCGTGCTGCTCCTGGGGGCCGACCTCGTGGCCCAGCACGTCGTCCCCCTCACCGTGCCCGTCGGCGTCGTCACCGTGGTGATCGGCGGGGCGTACCTGACCTGGCTCCTGCGACGAGAGATGCGGACCGACCGATGACCCCTGCTCCTCCCCGCCTCGTGGCGGAGGGCCTGACGCTGCGGTACGACGCGCGCACCGTCGCCACCGACCTGAGCGTCGTGGTGCCCGACGACCGGTTCACCGTCGTCCTCGGCCCCAACGCCTGCGGCAAGTCGACCCTCCTGCGGGCGCTCTCGGGGCTGCTGGCCCCGGCGGCGGGTCGGGTGCTGCTCGACGGGGCGCCGCTGTCGTCGTTGCCGGCGAAGGAGCGGGCCCGACGGATGGCGCTGCTGCCCCAGACGATGAGCGCACCGGAGGGCATTACCGTGCGCGAGCTCGTGCACCGCGGCCGGTTCGCCCACCAGCGGGTGCTGCGACGTCACTCCGCCTCCGACCGCGACGCCGTCGCCGCGGCGCTCGAGGAGACCCACGTGGCCGACCTGGCCGAGCGTCGGCTCGACGAGCTGTCGGGCGGCCAGCGCCAGCGGGTGTGGATCGCGATGACGCTCGCCCAGGACACCCCGCTCGTGCTGCTCGACGAGCCCACGACCTTCCTCGACCTGCCCCACCAGATCGAGGTGCTCAACGTGCTGCACCGGCTCGTGGCGCGGGGCCGGACCGTCGTCGCGGTGCTCCACGACCTCAACCTGGCGGCGCGCTACGCCGACCACGTGGTCGCGATGCGCTCCGGGGCGGTGGTCGCCGAGGGCCCGCCGTCCGCGACGATCACGGAGCCGCTGCTGCGGTCGGTGTTCGACCTCGAGGCCACCGTCCTCCCCGACCCCCTCACCGGCGCCCCGATGGTCGTGCCGGCCGACTCCCGCGACTGACGCGTCGAGTTGTCACGTACGCCGCGGCAGGTGCGTCGAGTTGCGAGAAACGCGCGCGGCGGGTCGCGGGCCCGGCGCAGCATGTCTCCATGGGGGACGAGTCCGAGAAGGTCCTGCGGCTCCGCCGCGACGACACGTGCCGGGTGTGCGCCGCTCCGCTCGCTGCCGGCGCCACCGCGACGTACGAACGCGCCAGCCGCACCGTCCGCTGCCTCACCTGCCCGGCGGAGGACGCCGTCGTCGACCCCGGTACGGCGGGTGCGTCCGCCCGACGGGAGCACGAGCGGCGGCGGGATCGGCGCGAGCAGCGCGTGCGGGAGAAGCACCCGCGCATCGGCGGCTTCCTGCTCGCGGTGACCGACGACCCGGCATCGACGCGGGCGTGGGCGACCGGCGCCACCGGTGAGGAGCGCCTCGGGGCTCGGCTCGACGGCATCGCCTCCGCGACGGTCCGCGTGCTGCACGACCGCCGGATCCCCCGCAGTCGCGCCAACATCGACCACCTCGTCGTCACCCCGGGAGGGGTGTGGGTGGTGGATGCGAAGCGGTACGCCGGCCGCCCCGCCCTCCGCGTCGAGGGAGGGCTGCTGCGCCCGCGCGTGGAGAAGCTGGTCGTCGCGGGTCGTGACCGGACGAACCTCGTCGACGGGGTGCTCCGGCAGGTCGAGGTGGTGACCGGGGTGCTGGGTGACGTGACCCCGGTGCGCGGTGCGCTCTGCTTCGTCGAGGCCGACTGGCCGTTGATCGGCGGAGCCTTCGTGACCCGCGGGGTCGAGGTGCTGTGGCCGAAGAAGCTGGCGGCGATGGTGACCGAGCCCCGCGGAGCGCTGCTCGACGTCGCGGCGGTCCACCAGCAGCTCGCGGCCGCCCTCCGCCCGGCCTGACCGGACGGAAGTCCTGCGGAACAGGTGCAGTTCTGGCCCGGTCGGAATCGCATCCGTTCCGCAGGACTCGTCGCCGGTGGGGTGTCGAGCTGCACGAAACGCTCAGGCGGGCACCACGCAAAGGGGCACGAACGACAGCGGCCCGCGCCAACCCGCCGTCGTACGTGACCCTTTTCCGGAGCTGGCCAGGGCGCCGCTCGCGGACGTCATGCGCCCCGGCCGCCCCGGGCACCGCACCGCATGACGTCCGCAGCGACGCCGCAGCGACGCCGCCACCGCCGCCACCGCCGAAAACTTTTTGTCAATCTGACTCAAACCCCTTGCCTCCCGATTAATTGTCGCACAGACTATTAGTCATGAGCACCGACACGGACCTCCTCCACCAGGTCGAGGCAGCCACCACCCCGGCGGACCTCTTCGGCCCGCAGGACGGCTCGGACCAGGCGCGGCGTCGCGCGCGGCGTACCCACCGCGTCATCGCCACCGCCCTCCACCCCGACCGGCGCGACCCGACGATCGACGCCGCCCGCGGGGACGCCGCGTTCGCCAAGGCCACGACGTTCTTCGAGCAGTGGAGCAACGGCGTCGAGGCCACGGACGAGGGCACGATCATCGGCACGAACGGCACCTGGACCATCGGCGCCCAGGTCGGCCGGGGCACCGTGGCGAACCTCTACGCCGTCCCCGGCGGCGACGCGGTCGTCAAGATCGCCCGCCGGCGCTCGTCGTCGCGCTACCTCCGCAACGAGCGGACGGCCCTGACCCGGCTCAGGGAACAGAGCGAGAGCTGGCTCGCGCCGTACCTCCCCCGCCTCCTCGACACCGCGACCCTGCGCAGCCCCGACGGGAGCAAGAACGAGCAGCGCGAGGCCAACGTGCTCGGCTCGCTGACCCGCGCCGACGGGTTCGTGCCGTTGACCGCCGTGCAGGCGGCGGCCCCCGACGGGCTCGACGGCCGGGACTGGGCCTGGATGCAGCGGCGGATCATCCGCGCGCTCGCCGCGGTCCACGCGATCGGGATCGTCCACGGCGCGCTGCTGCCGGAGAACGTCCTCATCCATCCCGAGGAGCACGGGGTCGTCCTCGCGGGCTGGTCGTTCGCGACCCGGCCCGGCCGCCCGGCGGAGGGGGTCGTCGCGTCGCAGGCCGCGGCGTACCCGCCCGAGGTCACCGGTGGCGTCGTCACCCCGGCGACGGACGTCGCGATGCTCGGCGCGCTCGGGCTGGCGATGCTGCGGCCCGACCAGCGGGTGCAACGGCGGTTCTCCGCCGGCCTGCGGCAGGACGCCCCGGGCATGCGGCCGCGGGCCGCTGACCTGCAGGGGGAGTACGACGAGCTGCTCGACCGGCTCTACGGGCCGCGGCGGTTCCGCCCCCTCGACCTGGCCGTCTGAACGGCCCCCGCACACCCACACCGAAGCGACAGACACGAAAGGAACAGGACAATGGGCAACGGAGCATGGAGCGACCGGACCTTCGCCGCATCGGCGGGCGCCCGCCAGCGCAGCGGTCGGGCGGCCTTCGGCTACAGCGACGACGTACGCCGCAAGCCGGTCGCGCAGTGGAAGGCGCACCCGACGCTCGACCCGAAGGGCCTCACCGTCCGCGAGTCGCGCGACTCGGCCGAGCACCCGAACAGCACCCCGATCGCCGTCTTCTTCGACGTGACGGGCTCGATGGGCACGGTCCCGCAGCAGATGCAGGGCGAGCTGTCGAAGCTGCACGGGCTGCTGCAGCGGAAGGGCTACGTCGACGACCCGCAGATCATGTTCGGCGCGGTCGGCGACGCGGACACGGACTACGTGCCGTTGCAGGTCGGCCAGTTCGAGTCGGACAACCGCATGGACTCCCAGCTGCGGTCGATCTTCCTCGAGGGCAACGGCGGCGGCCAGATGAGCGAGTCCTACGAGCTGGCGGCCTACGTCATGGCCCGCCACACCGCGACCGACGCGTGGGAGAAGCGCGGCAAGAAGGGCTACCTGTTCGTCATCGGCGACGAGATGGGCAAGCCGAAGATCCGGGCGCGGCAGCTGCGCGACATCCTCGGCGTGAAGGCGCGGGAGGACGTGCGGTCGGAGGACCTGTGGCGCGAGGTCGAGGAGCGCTGGGAGGTGTTCTTCATCCTGCCGCGCCAGACGGCGCACTACGACAACCCGCAGGTCAACGACTACTGGCGCGCGATGCTCAGCGAGCGCCTGCTGCGCCTCGACGACCCGCGCGCGGTCTGCGACCTGATCGCCCTGACGGTCGGCCTGCTCGAGGACGCCATCGACCTCGACGAGGGCCTCGAGGACCTGCGCGACGTGGGCAGCACGAGCGGCGGCGCGGTCTCGCGGGCGCTCGCCACGGTCGGTACGGCGCGGGGCACCGCCACGCTCCCCGCTCACCTCGCGCGCGACCTGGGCGCGGAGCCGGACGACCTGGCCTGAGCCGGGCCCGAGCACACGAACGAGAGGAGAAGCGCGATGACCACCCAGCCGCACCGCATCGTCGTCGGCCTCGGCTTCGGCGACGAGGCCAAGGGCGCGACCGTCGACCGGCTCTGCGCGGAAGGCGGTGTGGCGGCGGTCGTCCGCTTCTCCGGCGGCCCGCAGGCGGCGCACAACGTGGTCGTCGACGGGGTCCACCACACGTTCCGGCAGTTCGGGAGCGGGACGCTCGCGGGGGTGGCGTCCTACCTGAGCCGGTACGTGCTGGTGAGCCCCGAGGCGCTGGGGGCCGAGGCGGACGAGCTGGCCGCGCGCGGCGTACCGGATCCCCTCGCCATGATCGCCGTCAGCCCCGACGCCCTGGTCGTCACGCCGGTGCACCGCGCCGCGAACCGCACGCGGGAGGACCTGCGCGGCGACGCGCGCCACGGGTCGTGCGGCCTGGGGGTCGGGGAGACGCAGCTCTACGCGCTGCCCGAGAACGGAGGCGCGGCGGCGATCCGGGTGCGGGACTGCCTCGCGCCGGACGTGCTGCGCGTGAAGCTGGCGGCGCTGCTGGAGCACTACGCGCCGCTGCTCGCGCAGGGGTGCCACGAGGTGCCGACCCTGCGGGAGATGGCGGTGGACCTGCTGGAGTTCGGGGCGGCGGTGGCGATCGTCCCCGACGTCGCGTACCTGACGGCGGCCGCCGCGGCCGGGTCGCTCGTCCTCGAGGGCTCGCAGGGCGTGCTGCTCGACGAGTGGCGCGGGTTCCACCCGCACACGACGTGGTCGACGGTGACGCCGGCCCCGGCGCAGGCCCTGCTGGCGGAGGCGGGCCTCGGCCGGGGCGAGGTCTGGGGCGCCGTGCGGTCCTACGCCACGCGCCACGGGGCCGGCCCCTTCCCGACGGAGGACCGCACGCTTGAGCTGCCGGAGGAGCACAACGGGTACGGCGCCTACCAGGGCGACTGGCGCACCGGGCACCTCGACCTCGTGCTGCTCGACTACGCGGCGCGGGTGTGCCGGGCGTCGGGCGGCCTCGACCTGCTGGCCGTCAGCCACCTCGATGCGGCCCCGGTGGGGGTGGCGACGGGCTATGCCTCCCTGCCGCTGGGGGACTTCACCGACCTCGACCACCAGTCGCGGTTGACAGCCGCCCTGGCGGCGGCCCGGCCGCAGGTCATGCCGCTGGAGGGCCCGGTCGACGAGGTCATCGCGCGGTGCGTCGGGGTCCCGGTGGGCATGCGGGCGTACGGCGCGGCCCGCGCCGACCGGGTGCTGGAGGTCGGCACGCGCGGAAGGGTCGTGGCGGCGTGAGCGTCAGGACCCCGCGCCCTTGCCGAAGCCGAGCGTGAGGCCCCCGTCGACCACGAGCTCCACGCCGGTGACGTACTTCGCGCGGTCGCTGGCGAGGAAGAGCGCCGCGTTGGCCACGTCCCAGGCGTCGCCCATGTGTCCCATGGGGACCTGGCGGTCGCGGGTGCGCCACATCTCCTCGACGTCCTCGCTGCTGTAGGCGTCGGTGATGCCGGCGACGCTCTGCACCATGGGCGTCTTGATGAGGCCCGGCAGCACCGCGTTGACGCGGACGTGACGGGCGGCGTACTCCGCGGCCGTCGTGCGCGTCAGGTGGTTCAGCGCGGCCTTGCTCGCGTAGTAGGCGGCGTAGGCGACGCCGCTCCAGCGGATGCTGGCGACGGAGGAGATGTTGACGACGCTGCCGCCGCCCTGGGCCTCCATCACGGGCAGGACGTGACGCATGGTCAGGAAGGCGGAGTCGACGTTGATCGCGAAGACGCGGCGCCAGTCCTCCGGCGTCACGTCCGCGACCCCGCCGAGGGCCGCGGTCCCGATGTTGTTGTCGAGCACGTCGATGCGCCCGTGGTCGCGCACGACGGCGCGGACGGCCTCGGCGACTTGGTCCTCGTCGGTCGCGTCGACCACCAGGGTCGACGCCGCGTGGCCCTCGGCCGCGATCATGGCCGCGGTCGCGGCGTTCGACTCGGCGTCGCGGTCGATGCACACCACGTGGGCGCCCTCGCGGGCGAAGGTGAGGGCCGTGGCGCGACCGTTCCCCATGCCCTCGCCGATGCAGCCCGCACCGACGACGACGGCGACCTTGCCGGTGAGCTCGTTCATGTCGTTCCTCTCGAGTGTGTCGTGCCCGACGGGTCAGATGGCGCGGTCGGCGGCGGCCCAGAACCGCTGGCGGACGTCGCGCTTCAGCACCTTGCCGTTGGCACTGCGGGGGAGCTGGTCGACGAACACGATCTGCTTGGGGGTCTTCACGCCGCTCAGCGACGAACGACAGTGGGCGACCACCGCGTCCTCGTCGAGCGAGCGCCCGGGCTTGAGCTCGACGACGGCAGTGACGCGCTCGCCCCAGTCGGCGTCGGGGGCGCCCACCACCGCGCAGTCCTCGACCTCGGGCAGCGACCAGATCACCTGCTCGACCTCGCCGGGATACACGTTGAAGCCACCCGTGATGATCATGTCCTTCTTCCGGTCCGTGAGGTGGAGGTAGCCGTCCTCGTCGAGGCGCCCCAGGTCTCCGGTGTGCAGCCAGCCGTCGCGGATGGTCTCCGCCGTACGTTCCGGGTCGCGGTAGTAGCCCTTCATCACCAGGTCGCCCTGCACGCAGATCTCCCCGGTCTCTCCCGGCGCGAGGACGGTGCCCTCGTCGGGGTCCTTGATCGCGACGCGCACGAGCGGGTAGGGACGGCCGCACGACGAGAGCCGGTCGTCGTCGGCGACGACACCGTCGCGCAGGTGCTCCTCCGGACGCATGAAGGTGATGGCGGCCGGCGCCTCGACCTGTCCGTAGCACTCGATGAAGACGGGCCCGAGCCGCTCGATGCCCGCGCGCAGCTTCCTGCTCGACATCGGCGCGGCGGCGTACATGACGTACTTGAGGGACGAGGTGTCGACGACCCGGTCCGCGAGCACGTCGAGGAGGCGGTAGATCACCGTCGGCGGCAGGAAGAGCTCCGTGACCCCGTGCTTCTCGATCGCCGGCAGGATGTGCTCGGGCGTCGCCCGCGGCACCACGACGACCGTGCCGCCGCGGGCGGAGGTCTGCAGGCTGAACAGGCCCGCCGTGTGGGTCATCGGGGCAGCGGCCAGGTTCACGGGGTGCTCGTCCTCGGTGTAGGCGAGGGCCAGCATCTGGTGGACGACCATGACGGAGAAGCTGCGGTGGGTGTTCATGACCCCCTTGGGGACGCCGGTGGTCCCGCCGGTCGGGGAGATCGCGACGACGTCGTCCATCTGCTGCCCCACCACGACGGGCGGGTACGACGGGCGCCCGCCGAGCCAGTCCTCCAGGACCGTGACGTCCGCCGCGGGACGGAGCGCGACGAGGCGCAGGTCGAGTCCCTGCCGGACGAACTCCTCGACCTGGTCGGCGAGGGCGGGGTCGTAGAAGAGGACCTCGACGTCGAAGCGCCGCAGGAGGTCGGCGTTCTCGTGGGCCGGGTTCCCGGGGTTGAGCGGGACCCAGGCGCCGCCGGCGCGCCAGACCCCGAGCACGCAGATCCACGCCAGTGGAGCGTTCGGGGACAGGACGGCGACCTTGCCCTCCCGCTGCAGGCCCTCGTCGAGGAGGGCGTGGCCGATGCGGCAGGACAGCTCGCGCGCCTCGTCGTAGGTCCAGCTCTCGTCGTCCGTGCAGTAGGCGACGGCGTCGGGGGAGGACGCCCAGCCCCGGTCGAAGAAGTCGATGATGGGCATGGCTCAGGCTCCTCGCAGGATGATGACGGAGGTCACGGCTTCCTCACCGCGGTGGAACCCGCCGCCGTTCTCGGCCAGGGCGACGCGAGCGCCCTCCACCTGACGGGTGCCGGCACGGCCGCGCAGCTGCTCCGTGAGCTCGAAGACCTGGCCGAGACCGGTGGCGCCGAGGGGGTGCCCCTTGGACTCCAGACCGCCGGACGGGTTGATGGGGATGCGCCCACCGATGGTGGTCTCACCGGCCTCGGCGGCACGACCACCCTCGCCGGGCGGCACGAGGCCGAGCATCTCCGACTGCAGCACCTCGGCGAACGCGGTGGCGTCGTGCACCTCGGCCACGTCGACCTCGTCGGGACCGAGCCCGGCGCGCTCGTAGGCCCGCCGCGCGACCCCCTGGGTGAGGTGACCCTCGAAGCGGGTGGTGTCGCGATCGTGACCGGTGCCCAGCACGGTGGCCAGCACCTCGACCGGGTGCTCCGCCCGGAGCCGAGCCAGACCGGCGTCGCTGCAGAGGACGACGGCTGCCGCTCCGTCGGTGACCGGGGCACACATCGGCACGGTCAACGGGTGGGAGAGCCGCCGCGCGCCCAGCACCTCCGCCACCGTCATCGAGCGCCGGTAGTGGGCCCGCTCGTTGTCGACGGCGTGGGCGTGGTTCTTCGCGGCGACCGCCGCGATCTGCTCGGGGGTGGAGCCGTAGAGGCGCATGTGCTGGCGGGCCATGGCGGCGTAGATGTCCATGAAGATGGACCGCGGGCCGAGGTCAGGTTCGTCCAGCTCCCCGCCGAGCTCCACGAGCGTCCGCTCGAGCGCGGCCCGGTCGGTCACGTCGAAGCCGGCCTCGAACAGCGACATGGTGCGGGCCGGGTCCCCGACGTGCATCTTCTCGGCGCCGACCGCCAGGGCCACGTCCGCCTCGCCGGCGCGCACGTAGGCGGCGGCGAGGTTGAACGCCGAGGCGCCCGTGGCGCAGGCGTTCTCGACGTTGTGCACGGGGATGCCCTCCAGGCCGAGGCCGCGCAGGGCGATCTCGCCGGAGATCGTGGCCTGGCCCTCCAGGAACCCGTGCGCCGCCGTGGCGTAGAAGGCGGCGTCGACTGCTGACAGCGACGCCCCTCCACCGGCGTCGGCGACGGCGTCGTGCACCGCCTGACGCGCCAGGTCGTGGTTGGTGCGGTCGGGGTGGACACCGAACGCGGTCATCCCGACCCCGGCGATCCAGGTCCTGCTGCTCATGCGGACGCTCCTCGGTCGATCGGTCGGGTCATCGCAGGGGCCGCTTGGCCGTCTCGGGCAGGAGGAAGTAGACGACCGTGCTCACGGCGGCGATCGCCGCGACGTACCAGCCGAACCGCTCCGCGTGGCCGATGTCGACCAGCCAGGTCGCGACGTACGGGCCCGTGCCCCCGAACAGGGCGACGGCCAGCGCGTAGGGGAACCCGATGCCCGCGCCGCGCAGCCGCGCCGGAAAGAGCTCGGCGGCGGTCGCCGCACTGATGCTGGCCCAGCAGGCGATGAAGAGCAGTCCGGTCACCTGGACGAGGAGCAGGCTCGCCATCGTCGGCCGGAGGGACGACAGGAGCGGAACCGTCGCGATGACGAAGAACAGGCCGAACGCGATCAGCATCGGACGGCGACCCAGCTTGTCGGACAGGGCGCCGCAGACCGGGAGCGCGAGGAGGAAGACCGACAGCGAGATGACGCCGGTGACGAGGCCCTTCGACACGTCGAAGCCGACGGTGATGCTGGCGTAGGTCGGCAGGAAGGCCGTCCACACGTAGAAGACCAGTGCGGGCGCGGCCGTGAGGCCGAAGATCTGCAGGGCTTCCTTCGGGTGCTCGCGGAAGAAGTCGAAGAGACCGACGCGGTCGCCCTTGGGCTTCTCGATGACGTCCTCGTGGAGCGTCTCCTCCGCCCGCCGACGCACCCAGAGGCCCACGAACGCGGCGACCGAGCCGAGCAGGAACGGGACGCGCCATCCCCACGAGGTCATGGCGTCGGCGGCGAGGAGGTTGGCCAGCAGCGCGGCCATGCCGATGGCAGCGAGGTTGGCGACGGTGGCGCTCATGTAGAAGACGCTGGAGAACAGCCCGCGGCGCGCGCTCGGGGCGGACTCGATGAGGAAGGCGGACCCGGCGGCGTACTCGCCGCCCGCCGAGGCTCCCTGGATGATGCGGGCGACGAGGAGGATGACCGGCGCGAGGATGCCGATCTGCTCGTAGGTCGGCGACAGACCGATCATCAGGCTGCCGACGCCCATGCCGACGATCGTCCCGCTCAGGGCGCGGCGGCGGCCGAAGCGGTCGGCGAGCACGCCGATGACGAGACCGCCGACGGGCCGGGCGAAGAAGCCGACGGCGAAGATGGCGAGCGTCGACAGGAGCGGGACCAGGCTGTCATCGGTGGTCGCGGGGAAGAACTGGCCGGCGAAGTAGATCGCCAGGATCGAGTAGATGTACCAGTCGAACCACTCGACGGCGTTCCCGACGCACACCGCGAGCAGCTGTCGGGATCTGCTCGTGGGGCGTGCGAGGGCGGTCGGTTCGGCGACGCGGGGTTCGGCCATGGTCATCTCCGTTGCGCGGGACACGACGGCTGCCGCAGCAGCCGGAAGTAGGACCCGACAACCATGCGATGCAGATCACACCGTCATCTATGGAGAACCGCCCAGTCTTCGTTGGCCGACCTTGTGCCCTCCTACAAAACTCCCAGCTCGAGCGCGTGCAACGTGTGGGCCAGGTCCACGAGGGTGTCGGTGCTCGCCAGGGACCTGCCCGTCAGCTGCTCGAAGCGGGCGAGGCGGTAGCGCACCGTGTTGACGTGCACGTGCAGCACGGCGGCCGCCGACGCCAGGTTCCGCTCGTTCTCCAGGTAGGCGCGGAGGGCGTCCAGGATGGGTCCGCTGTGGCCTCGCGCGGTCTCCAGGGGCTCGACGTACGTGCTCCTCAGGTGCTCGCCCAGCCACGGGTCGTGGCGGACGGAGAGCCGCCACCCCAGCCGTCCCACGGTATAGGTGCCCGGCACCTCCGCCCCCGCGGTGTCGAGGATCCGTTGCGCCAGCTCGAAGCTCTCGGCCAGGCGATCGGGGGTCACGGCCGGCCCGACTCCCAGCACGAGCCCGTCGACGTCGGCGGGGACGGCCTCCAGGATGCCGGCCAGGCGCTCCTCGCCGGGGATGACCAAGCACAGCTGGCCCGAGAGCCGCTCCGCGATCCGCGCCTGAGCGTCCGCTGCGGAGAGCTCGTCGACGGGCTTCGCGCTGAACGCGACGTACGACGCGTCCGGAGCGAGACCGAGACCTGCGCGTGCGCGGTCGAGGGCGTCGTCGTCGAGCCCGCTCCCGGTCAGGACCGCCGAGACCCAGGTGTCCCGGACGCGTTGCTCGGCGACGGCGCTCGCGACCGCATGCGCCCGGTAGGCCTTCGCCGCCTGAGCCGCGAAGACGTCGCTCAGCCTCCAGAGCAGGCGGGTGAGTCGCACGATCTCGGCGAGCTCCACCCCGAGCTCCTCGGCCGTCTCCGCGAGACGGTCCTGGATCGCGGCGATGGAGATGCGGAACCCCGACATGATGTCCTCGATCGGCAACCCGGCGGCGAGCCGTTCGAGCGTGGTCCGCTCGGCCTCCCAGATCTCGTCCTCGACGGGCACCGCTCCCTCGCGCAGGGTGCGCAACGCCCGTTCCCTGTTCCGTCCGAGGCTGACCACCAGTTGCTCGGTGGGGACGAGCGCGTAGGACGTGATCTCCGATCGGACGCGTCGGACCACGGGCTCGACCAGCTGCTCGTCCCGCGACAGGGCATCGACCAGAGCGGCCACGCGGTTCTCCTGGACCATCGGGCCATGGTGGCCCATGGGTGACCGGCCTCGGGCGGCTATCCGCACCGGCGTCGCCGGCGACCCCGCTGCGGGCCTCAGTGCAGCCCCGCGTCCGCCTCCGTCACGCGCCACGCGTGGAACCGCACGGCGAGCCCGGCCCGCGTCGGTGAGCAGAGGTAGGGCCCGGCCTCCGCGGCGCGCGCCCCGTCGAGCGGCGTGACCCTGACGAACTGCTGGTCCTCGCCCTCGAGCCCCGCCCGCACGACGAGCGCGTCGTCGGACCGGCTGACCCGCACGGTCACGCGCCGTCCCGACCAGTCGTCGACCGGCGCCACCGACCAGTCCGACCACCCGCGGGTCACGACGGCGCCGAGCTGCAGCAGCCCGTCGGAGCGCTCGAGGCCGGCCTTCACCCAGGTCTCCTCGTCGACAGCGACGAACACGCCCGCCTGGTCGAACTGCTCGGGCAGGTCGGCCGTGAAGGTCACCTCCAGCGCCGTACCGACCGCGAAGGGCGCCACCAGCGCGTGCGCGGAGTCGTGGACGAAGCCGTACGCCGTGCGTCGCCACGCGTCCGACCCCTCCGCTGCCGTCACGACGAGGTCGTCGCCGTCGGCGGTGGCCGTGACGGGGGCGTGGGTCCAGCGGCCAGTCGCCCAGGGCTGGTTCGTCATGACCCCATCGTGATGGATGCGAGCGCCCGTGCAACCCGTCGACCCCGTGCTGCGTCTTCTCAGCAGAACGATCTCGGGCACGACGGTTCCCCGTCGCAGCCTCGTCGCCGCGCCCCCACCGGGCCGACGACCTCCCACCTCTGCACAGGAGAACTGTCATGCGCGCACGCCTCGTCCCCACCCTCGTCGCCCTCGCCCTCGGCGCCCTGGCCGTCGGCGGCACGACCCTCGGAGCCAGCGCGGGAGCCGCGCCGGGCGCGAGCATGCCGTCGTACGACGCCGGTCCCATCACCCTCGACCCCGACGCCCCGCAGGGTGCGGCCGCCGGTGTCGTGTGGGCCGACGGCACCACGGTCCACCTCGAGGACGGCACGTCGTTCGTGCTCCCGGACGACGGCTTCGACACGGTCATCGACGTGGCGGCGTTCGGCGACCGCGTCGCCGTGACCCGCCACGACTCCTCCGTCGTGGCCTGGGCCCCGCGCCTCTCGATCTTCGACCGCGCCGGCACCCAGCTCGGGTGGACCGGTCTCGGCCGTGCCTCCGACGGCAACCTGGTGGCGGACGACGCCCACGCGAAGGTGGCCGTGCTGCAGCGCGGTCAGGTCGCCGTGATCGAGGCCGGTCGGCCGACCTGGACCCGGCTCACCGTGCCCGCCAGTGACTTCGGCGGCCTCCAGCGCATCGGCGCGCTCACCGGGGGCGCTTGCTCCGAGAGCGACTGCCGGGTCTACGTCTCGGACGGCGAGGAGAGCCACCGCCTCTCCCCCGGCCAGGCGCCGCGGTGGATGTGGACGCCCCAGATCCTCGTCGACGCGCGCGAGACGGCCGGCAACGACCAGCTGCTCGGCCTGCTCGACCGCGACCAGGAGGTCGACCCCGAGGTGCTCTTCTGGGGCATCACCGACGAGGACAACGCCCAGGTCTGGGGCCAGCAGGACTACGGGGTGCTGTCGTTCTCGCCCGACGGCAGCCTGGTGCTCGGCGACGACTCCTACCGGGACGGCGCCGGCTCCGGCACGCTCGCCTTCCTCGACAGCGCCACGGGCGAGCCGGTCACCGCGTTCGAGCCCGCCGAGGGCTGGTGGGTCGCCGACACCGCGTGGGAGGACGACGACCACGTGCTCGCGCAGCTCACCGACGCCGCCGACACGCTGGTGACGGTGCGCGTCGGCACCGACGGCTCGGTCGAGCACGTGCACACCGGCGGCTACGAGGACGTCGTCCTCGGCAGCTGACCTCAGACGACCGTCGCCGAGCGCGCTCGCTGCGGGGCGCGCTCGGCGACGGTGTGGGGTGGGTCAGAGCTCGGGGACTCCGGGTGCCTCCGGCTCGGCGGCCGGGCTGACCCAGCCCTCGGGCGGCTCGCCGGCCGGAAGCCCACCGGTGGCCTGCACGGCCGCGCGCAGACGCTCCTGCGTTCCGACCAGCCAGTCGAGCACGTCGTCCCACTGCTCCTCGTCGGTGATGACGGGGCCGACCCGGCGCATCTCGAGGCGACACGCCCGCTTGTCCGGCAGGTACTCGAACCGCAGCTCCTCTGGGCCGACCCGTGCCGACAGGTCGGGCTCGCGCTCCTGCAGCAGGGCCAGCAGGTACTCGTTGCGCCGCTTGTCGCCGGTGTCGATGTAGAGCTCGCTGCGACAGCCGCCGATCATGTACGAGACGCTCCACGTGTGACCCGGCGTCGTGGTCGACAGCGACCACCAGTTCGCGGCCGGAGCCGTGCCGGTCGTCCACCCCCGCGTGCGCGCGACCTCCCCGAACTTGGTCCAGAACCGCTTGTAGAGCTCGTTGCGGGGCGTCGCTCCCGCCGCGCCGGCGACGGCGTCCTGACGCGCGAGCTTCTCCCAGTCGTTCGGCGCGCAGACGAGCTCGAGCCGAGGCGCGACGAGGTTCTGGTCGGCTCCCTCCATCCGTACGGCGCCGAGCGAGATCCCGAAGAACTTGATGTCGGTGTTGGTGTTGGTGTTCAGCCAGTCGAGCGCGGCGCGGTGCTCCTCTCGGAAGATCTCCGCCATCCAGACGACGACCGCCGGGTTCGTGCCGCCCGCGTAGGTCATGATCTGCCCGAGGTGGGTGTGGTCGGTCGAGCCGAACTGGTTCTCGACGATGACGATCTGGTCGCTCCCGACGACGCGGCCCTTGAGGTCGAGCGCGAAGTTGCCGACCCGGTGCTCGCGCTCGTCGAGCTTGACCTGCACACCCAGCACGTCGGACAGCGCCGCTGAGTTCTCCAGCAGCCACGGCGTGAAGTGGTGCGGCTCCGTGGGCCACACCTGCCGGATGTCCACCGGCACCAGCTTGCTGATCTGCACGAGTCCCCCTGGTCTGCCGACGGACCGGCGCCGTCGCGACGGAGTGATCATCGTCGACGGTGTTTCGGAGAGAGGGCTGATTCACCAGAATTGCTAACCCGCGCGCGGCTGTCGGTGGTCTGCCCTAGCCTCCTGAAGGAGGCTGACGCGGTGGAGAAAGTGGCACTCACCGGAGCTGGGCCTGCTCAGCGACTGTGGCGGTCGCGCAGTGCACCGCGATGAACCGTCAGCAGACGACCGGGTTCTTGCCTGCGCAACAGTATGCATATCTATGATTACTGCTCGCCACCGCCGTTGCGACAGCCATAAATATGCATAAGTATGGGCACGTGACACCTACACAGCTCAACCGCCTGATCGCTGCCGGCGAGACCTACACCGTCGAGTTCAAACGTGGGCAGCGTGCGGCGATGAGCGACAACGACATCGTCGATGCGGCCATCTGCCTGGCGAACGGCGACGGAGGCCTGCTGCTGATCGGCGTAGAGGACGACGGCCGAGTCACCGGACTGGAACCACGTCACGGCTCCGTCACGCAGCCACACTTGCTGCAAGCAATGATCTTGAACCGGACGGAGTCGCCGCTGGCCACGTCCATCGAGCTGGTGGAGCTCGAAGGCAAGGAGATCGCTGTGATCGATGTCCCCGACGTCGCCGTCCCTGTCGGTTCCAAGTCGGGTAAGTACGTGCGGCGGTCGCTCCGCGCGGACGGCAAGCCGGAGTGCGTCGCTTACCCACTGCACGAGATGTTGTCGGTCGGGCTCACGGCCCAAGGGCGCGACTACGCTGCTACGCCCGCACGAGGTGCGTCACTCCGCGACCTCGACCGGGACGAGTTCGAGCGCTTCCGCCGGATGTGCGCCACGGGCAAGGGCGACCGGAGCCTCGCGGACCTCAGCGACGTCGAGATTCTGAAGAGCCTCCGGCTCGTGCTTCCGGAGCACGACAACCAGTTGACGCTCGGAGCCGTGCTCCTCTTCGGCTCAACTGGTGCTCTCGAACAGTACGTCCCTACGGCGGAGGTCGTCTTTCAAGAGATGCGAAACGGTTCGGTTGCGGCCAACGAGACGCTGAGGCTCCCCCTCCTCCGCGCGGCCGAACGACTGTTCCAGTTGATCAACGTCCGCAACTCCGAGCAAGAGCTCGTCCTCGGGCTCCACCGGATCGGGATACCCAGGGTTCCCGACGGGACCATCCGCGAGTCCATCGCGAACGCTCTGGTCCACCGCGACTACTCCGAGATCGGGCCAGTCTCGGTGCAGCTCAGTGAGGATCGGTTTCGCGTACGAAGCCCGGGCGGATTTCCGCCCGGCATCACCCTGCAGAACCTCCTCGACGACTCCAAGCCGCGCAGTCCGATCCTGGCTGAGGCATTCAAGCGCGCCGGCATAGTCGACCGCGCGGGCCGCGGTGTCCGCGAGATGTACACCCAGCTGCTCCGGGCCGGCCGCGGAGGACCGGACTACTCGGCGACCAACGACAACGCGGTGATCGTCCAGATCAGCACGAGTGATGCCGACCTGGAGATGGTCCGCTTCGTCCTCGAGTACGAGGATGCCGACGGCCGATCACTCCTTCTGCCACAGCTGCAGATCCTCCACGAGCTCAAGGCGACCGGTCCGCAGACCACGGCCGAGCTCGTCGAAGCGCTCAGGGAGGCCGAGTCCTCCGTGAGGACACACGTCGCCCGCCTTACCGAGATGGGCCTCGTGGAGTCCAGGGGAACGGGACGTCACCGGCGGCACCACCTGACCGCGGCCTTCTACCGGCTTGCTCAGTCGAGCGAATACGTCCGCCTCCGCGACACGGATCCGATCCAGCAAGAGCACATGATCCTGGCGTACGTCGACCAATTCGGCTCCATCACCCGGGGCAAAACGGCGGAGCTGTGCCACTTAAGTCCCGGACAGGCCCGCACCGTCCTGAAGCGACTGACCGAGGCTGGCGAGCTCGAGCTCCGCGGGGAACGACGGGGCGCTCACTACGTACGGCGGTCGACACCGAGCGACTGACGTCGGTTGGCTCCCGGCCGACCGGGCGTGGAGATAGCGGCATTCAGACGACCACCCCCACGTCGTCCCGCACGATCCGCTTCATCGCCCGCTCGGCCACCGCCGCGATCGTCATCGAGGGATTGCACGCCGCGGCGGTGCCCGGCAGCAGCGCACCGTCGAGCACGTACAGCCCCTTCTGCCCCAGCACCCGCCCCTCCAGGTCGCAGGCCTCGCCCATGTTGACCCCGCCGAGCGGGTGCCACGTCGAGGGCACGAGCGCGTTGGTGTCCACGAGCACCGAGCCCAGCCCGGCGATCTGGTGCGCGCGGGGCGCGATCGCGCCGTACTGCACCGCGTGGTCGCCCTCGGGCAGCCAGCGGAGGTTGGCGGAGTCGGTGAGGCCGTCGTAGGCGAAGTGCCCGCGCGCCGCGCTCACGCCGTAGCCGACCATCATCGTGCTGCGCGGGTCGAGGTCGAGCCCGGCGATGCCGATGGGCGGGATCGACGCCTGGATGATGGTCGTCGCGCGCGCCGGGTCCGACCAGTCCTTGCTGCCGAAGACGACGGGGCCGCCCTGCGGCGTACCGAACCCGCGGAGCGGGTCCGACCACACGTAGATCCGGTCGGCGTTGGTGCCCCAGCCGCGGCCCACGGCGTCCGGGAGGTCGGGGATCGCGCCGGTCGCGGCGGCGCGCACGAGCATCTTCGTCGTGCCGACGCTGCCGGCGCCCATGACGAGCGTGGGCGAGGTGAGCACGACGGTCTCCTGGCGGGTGCCGCGCAGGTCGGTGCGCGCGGCGGTCACCTCCCACTCCCCCGCAGCGGTGCGCGCGACGTCGGTGACGCGGTGGAGGAGGCGTACCTCGAGCAGGCCGGTCTCCTCGGCGGCCTTGAGGTAGGTGACGTCGAGGCTGTGCTTGCCGCCGTTGTTGGCGCCGAGCGCGCAGTCGCCGTTGGTGAACGACGGCGGCAGCTCGTCGCGCAGCTCCCGCAGCGCGTAGCTCCAGTCGATCGGCATGGGGATCTTCTCGACGCTCTGCCCGGCGGCGAGGGCTCGCTCGCGGAAGGTGCGGGCGGCGCGGTACGGCGCGGAGGCGATCAGCTCGTCGGGAGCGGTGGCCAGGCGGAGCATGCGGGCGACCTCCGCGTAGTGCTCCGTCGCGAGCTCGTCGTAGTCCAGCCCCGCCGGGAACTCGTGCTCGAACACGGCACGGTCCGGCACGAGGCTCATGCCCTGGTAGGTGAGCGAGCCGCCGCCGTACCCCACCCCGCTCATCACCGTCATCGTCGGGCTGGGGGTGGCGTTGAAGATGCCGGCGTACGGCGCGGGGCTGAGCGGCCGGCCGAACAGCTCGGGGGCCGAGCCGTAGAAGAGCGCCCGCTCGTCGAGCGTGGCGACGGTCGGGAACGTGTCGCTGCCCGGGGCGACCGGCCAGCGGCGGCCCTGCTCGAGGAGGGTGACGGGTACGCCGGCCTGCGTCAGGCGGAGCGCGGCGACCGCGCCACCGAAGCCCGAGCCGATGATGACGACGCGGCGGCGGTCGCGGCGGACGGGGACAGTGGCCCAGGCGGGCCGGGCAAGACCGGCGACGGCAGCGGCAGCGGTGGCGCCTCCGATGAGGGCGCGACGGGACAGAGCAGGCATGGAGGACCTCCCGAGAAGGGGCTCAGAGCACGCTTGTGCACCGGAAACCTGACAGGTGTCTCACTTATCGTCAAGGGTTGGCGGTGGCTAGGCTCGCCGCATGAGTCGCCCGGAGGCCCAGCGCGCCGACGGACGACGGAGCCGCGAGGCGATCCTGGAGGCGGCCGAACGCCTGCTGCTGGCCGGCGAGGGACTGAGCGTCAGCGGCCTCGCCCGGGAGGCGGGCCTGACGCGGGCGACGTTCTACCGCCACTTCAGCGGCACCGAGGCCGTCCTCGACGCCCTGACCCGCTCCATCGCCGACACCGTGCTGCCGCAGCTGCTGGACGGCCTCGCCGACCTCCCCCTGTACGACGCGCTCGACCGCTTGGCGCAGGAGGTCGTGGCGGTGGCCGAGGCGTACCGGCACGTGCTGGTAAGCCAGCCGCACTCGATCGAGGACCTGGCGCGGTTGGTGGTGCCGGATGAGCCGATTGCTTCTTTTCTCGCAGATCGGCGGGCGGCGGGGGAGCTGGTGTCTGACTTGAGCGATGAGTGGCTGGCGCGGTGTGTGCGGGCGTTGTGCCTGGTGGCGATCACGGATGGGCGGACGGGGAACGTGGTCGCGGGTGAACTCGCCGGAGCGATGCAGCGGTTGATGCGATAGCGCCAGAGGCAACGAGCCTCACGCCCGTCTGAGTCGATGCCCGACTGTCACATAGAGATCACTTCCTCCGGGCGCCTGTGAGTGATGGCGCCGGCGTAGCCGTCGATGGTCGCTGACAGAAGAGCGTCCAGATCACCGCCGTAGTTGGCCTGTGCCATGCGCCTGACCGTCGTCGCCAGCGTCTTCCCGGCAATCAGCACGACGGGGTACTGGTCGTCGATGATCTCGATCTGTGCCTGCTTAGAGAACGAGCCCGTGGTCACGTACACCCCGATCCACCCGCGGCGCAGGCGGGCGACGACTCGTGCCACCTGCTCGGGGGAGACGGACGATGTCGGTTGGATGCACTTTGCCTGGCCGAGGACGACGACCGGAGTACTTGCTGACAGGGACCCCATGTCGATGCGCCCGATGAAGTCGACGCCGCCGTCGCCAGACGAACGCGAGAGCCATCCCTCCTTGTAGCGCGCTCCAGACTCTCGGAGCACCTCCGCAGCGACCTGGGAGGCGAGCAACTCGAAGGCGTGCTTACGGCCGTCATAGAACGTGTAGAGCGTCGAGAGAACGTCGGCATCGGGGGTTCCGGGTACCGGCTGCTGGTCCTTCGCCGCCTTCACGCTGCTCGCGAGAACGCGTCGACGCACGCCGGGTATCGCGACGCGACCCTCCTTCACCCACCGGACCCACGAGTCGGGCGCATACCGCAGAGCGGTCTCCGAATCGAGGTCGGGGTCGCGGCGGTCATCGATCCATCTCATGTCGATGCCGTCGATCTCGCGTCCGGCGACGACAGCGAGGTCCAATGCGATGTTCGGAAAGCTCTTTCCAGTCTCCGGGTCCCTCTGGACGACGTGTTCGAGGCGCTCAATGATCGCTGCGCCGCAGAACTCGACGTGACCCTTTACGATCGCGCGGCCACCCCGATAGACGGTCGTCGACCGGAAAAGGAGCAGGGGCGGGGCGAGCAGACGCTCCTGCCGCGTCGTCCCGGCATGGAGGCGTGCAGCTTCGAGGAGTAGGCGATTGCCCTTCGTCGCACCGGGGAGCCCTACGGTCGAGGGCTTGTGGTCTCCGAAGTAGCGGACATGCCCGTGGTCCAGATCGAACTCGTCGTGCCACGGATTGCTCTCGTGACCAGCCTTCCAGGGGCTCGAACGAATCGCGACCAGCGGCCGGCGCTGCCCGTCCGACCCAAACACCTCCGACGGTGCGTTGATACCGGCCTCCAGCATGACCTTCGGCCGACCGTTGGCGTCGGGACTCGTTAGCCAGTGATAGTTGATGAAGCCGTTGAGTTCGACGTCTCGCTGGTTGGCGCGTTGGGCGTAACGGAGCTCGTCGTGGACGAACACGTGCCGGGGGGTGTTGCCTAGACGCGCGCGGTCGTACCAACTGCTCTCGACCCGCTTGTCATCCACGGAGCTCAGCCTAGGGTCACGCAACCGATACGGTCTTGTACTCGCCGGCAGATCGACCCGTCGACCGGCCCTGCGAGCAGCGGCTAGCGGCCGGAATTGCTGAGATGTCGCGGCCAACCGGCGCACCGGGCCCCCACGTGTACCGCCTGTGCGTCAGCGGCTGACCGCATTTGCGTGAACTGCCGCCTGATGCGAGCGCTCACTTGGCCCGATAAGGCGCGGGTGTGTTCGGCGCCGCGCTGATTCCTGGTAGTGCGCGCACTGAACCAATCTGTTCAGACCGAGATGGCGCGCGCCATCACCTCCAAGTGGTTCATGATCGAAAATTCTTTGACCTTGCCGAGGCCGGGGAAATGCTGCCGCGCGTGAAGATCAACGAATGCCGCCAGGCCACGATTCGTCCGAATACTTGAATCCGACGCAAACCTGACCAACTTTTCGAGCGCCTCTAGAAACTTCCCCCCGGGGTCGTCCTGGGTCTCGTTGCTATCAGAGCAGAAGTGGCGTATCCGCACCATAGACCCCACCTGATAGGTCAGGTGGATAGCGACGGCGTACGCTGGCCCGCCCCCAACCTGAAAACTTCTCCCTAAGGTCAGGAAGTCGCTCAAGCCTGCATAACCCGCAGAACGAAATCCTGCAACCTGAGAATTGAAGATACTCTCCCCAAGGTTCAGGTAATCTTTATTTCGCGGCAATGCAGGAAATGGGTCAACAGAAAGAACCACAGGAAGACCACTGAGCGGCAAACCATAGGCCGCCGGAATGGTCCGGTCGGTGGCAATATTGTATCGAATGCTCCGGTAAGTGCGGCCGCTTAACCGAACTGACAAATCTGGTTCATGGAAGATATCGACAGGAAAATCATCTCCCGCAGCCCGACGGCCCTCAATCCAAGCAGACATCGCTTCATGGTCGGCAGACGCGTTCGACAGAACTGTAAGACCATGCCTCCGTATCAAACCGCTCGTCTGGAGAAAATCAGCAAGTTGCCGCCATTCACCGGGTCCAGAGAAGTGCCCGACCGATGGATTCAGGATCAATGAGCAAGTCAGCCCCGAGTCAGCTATCAGGTTCAACCTGGAGTCGAGCTTTGCATCCGGCTGCTGCACGATCTCAAAGATCGGCACCACGCTGCCGCCGACGAGGCTCGCGGCGGACGCGCGGACGCCTATAAGTTCATGTTGCCGCGCTCGCATCCTAGGAAAGTACATGCTTTACCTCCGTGTCTAACCAAATTCGCAAGCGCGCCATTTCAGTACGCTCTGGATCCAGACTCACCAACGCCGGTCGTAGCGGCGCCGGGAATCGTCGGAGCTCGGTTCGCGACATGTTCGTTCGCCTCCGCGAAAGCTGGCCCGCGAAGGCTCGATAGTAGTCCTCACGAACCAGTTCCACAGAAGAATCCAGAGCGGCCGCGAATATCCGCGTGTTCGGCAGATCCGGCAACTCCCGACCAGAATCCTTGAGAATCTGCGTGTACTCCGCTCGACGGAGCGATCGCATCATGGTGGAAACGTCCAGCGACTCGGCGGCGTAGGTGGCTTCGCGCACCTCGACCAACGACAGATCGTCATCGAGGGTGAGCAGACCGACATGATTGAACGCCGGTTCGGACATCACCCGGTTCATTACCCGTGGAGTTGCTACCAAACTGATTAGGGGCGCCACTTTGCCATAGCTTCGCAATTGCGCGGGTAGGCGGCCGTACCCATCAAGGTCGCTCTTTATCTCTACCGCGTGTGCGTCCTTGCCCACGAATAGGTAATCCACTACTGACTGCCCCACTCGGAACTCGGGGATGAGCAGCTTCAAGTCGGGTTGACGAAACTTGGCCAGTACGGCACGACGGTAAACAACGTCGCCGCGATAATTTCGACGCAGCCACCGGTCGCATGCCCAGATGCCGGATCGCACAGTCCGATCATCCTTGAGAAAACCAGCTTCTACGAGGTCCTCAACCGCGCGGCGGGCGACAAGCAGAGTCTTCTGATCCCGGCTCATTGCGGACCGGATGACTCGCGCCGAGAGCATCGCAATGGCTACTGCGTTGGCGGAAGAGTAGCCGTTCATGCGCCGCCAGCCGGGGGTCCGTACTGAAGCCAGTCGTACACCACAACCAACTTGGCATACTGGGTCGAACTCTCGAGACGAAGGTTACGGCGGACTTCGAGAAAGTCGCGGAGGCCCGCAGCATCCGTAGTGGCATCGAGCACAGCCCACGGGGCACTTAGCACGCCCTCCTCGCCTACTTTTGCTAGGAGTTGCGAGAAAGTGGTGGCGGACGACGTCCCCCGGTGGGACAAATTGGTTCGATCTCGGCGCATGTAAGCCAGGATCTTCGCAGGTACGGTGACCCCATCTACGAGTGCTCCGGTGTCATCTAGAAAGCCGCCGAGGCGAAGGTGCTTCCAATATGGCACAAACCAATTACTAGCGAACGACTTTCCGAAGGCCTCCTCGACAACTTGCTTGCTCGGAAGGCCGCGATCGGGGGCGCCAATAACATCGTCGACAAGATCCCACCGAGACAAACCGATAACGCCCTTAACAGTCATCTTGGCGCCGACGCCGAAAACGACGTCCAACGGGTCATCGGGCGAGTCGATATCGGAGATCTGAACCAGACGGCCATCGGGGTCGTTGCTTTTCACTAGCTCGTAAACCTGATTCTTCAACTGCCGGAGGACCCTTGCGGGGAGCGCACGTTCGCGTACTCCGAGCGCCCTGAAAACATCAATGAAGTCCGGAACCACGACCTCGTGGGCCTCGAGCGTCTCGCCCTCGACCTGAAGAGTCCGCGACCTCACGCCCTCTTCACCAGAAGAACTCCACCGTACGAAGATAAGTCGGTCCTTCAACTTCTCCGCGTTTTTCCCCCGCAGTGCGATGACAAGCGACCTCAGAATCTCCTGCACATTTGAATCACCGAGGCTATATCCGATGAAAATAACTGGATGCTCTACGAAAAAGGTCATCAACTTAGCGGCCAAGTAAGCATCGCGAGCCCTGAAGTCCTCGTAGTCTTCGTGCGTCACCACGATAGATTCGGGCGAATCGCACGAGCCGTGAATCATGTAGATCTCGGCAATTCCCTGCGGATCCGAAAAAAGGAGCTTGTCCTGTCCGGCGAACACGGTGTAATCAGGGAAAGCAACAGACAAAAGTTTATCGTAGTTTGTCGTCACGATGCCTTCGACATTTGCGGAGCGCAATGTCTCGAACTCCGCGGCATACGCAGGCGGAATGACAAATCCGACCAGTGAATCTGTGAAGAATTTAGCAATTTCGATTTTGAGCGCGGAAGCAGGTGTCGACACGTCGTCGGCATGCGCCGAGCGCGACGCCTCGAATCTGGAGTCGCTCCACCAAACCGGGTAGAAGTCGGCGGCAATCAGAGACGCGGCTGCGGTGAGATCGCCGGAGGCAAGCCCGCGATAGTACTCAAAGGGGTGGCTCGTGAACGCCGAGAAGTGTCGCAGAAGTCCCTCCCACGTCGGCAGGTCGGCGTATCTTCGAGAAAGTCCCGAACCTACGAAGAGGTATGGCGACGCCATCTTCCGCAGGTGTGACGACAAAAACTCATACGCTTCCCCCATGCCGGCAGTGTAACGTTTGCGAGAGCGGCGGAATGGGTTTTTGCAGATCCCATAGACGCGGTACTTTCGCACAACAGGCGAGCCTCGCGTGTGCCTCGCCGAGGTCTTCGTAGCGGAGCGAACCCAGCACGATGCCAGAACGCACCGGTGGAGATCGCACCGCGAAGGCTCCTCGAAACCTGTAGCCACGTCAGGGTCAGATCGGCTCGGCCCCCTGGCCGACGTTAGGTCGGCGACGAATCGAAGGGAGCGCGAACTTGGTGGAGCCTAGGGGACTCGAACCCCTAACCCCCTGCTTGCAAAGCAGGTGCGCTACCAATTGCGCCAAGGCCCCTCACGCGTCGTACCGACGCGGTGCGCCGCATCCGCGGCGCGAACACAAACTACTTGGACACCGGGTCCGTCGCCTCAGCCCAGAGCGTCTGCTCGGCCTTGCTCTCGTCCATCTTCTTCTTGGCCAGGAGCACCCCGCCGACGGCGAGCAGCGTGACGATGATCTTCTTCATGGACTCCGGGCCTCCTGAGCAGGTCGAACGACGTCCGAGGCTACCCCACCCGACTGACCGGTGACGCACCACCCGTTCGGGCCTACGATGCGTGGGCCAGGTCACATGCCACTGGCAGAGAGCACCGTCCAGACCGACCCTCGGGGGTAGAACGACATGAAGAAGCTCCTCCGCGCCGCAGCATGCGCGCTCACGCTCGGCCTCGCGACCGTCGCGGCCGGCTCCGGAACGACCGCGCAGGCCGCGGCCCCGACGTACCGCGAGGGCAACCTCGCCACCGCCGTAGCCAACTTCTTCGCGAGCCCGGCCTACCTGCCCGGCGTGAACAACTGGAGCTGCACGCCGAGCCCGGAGCACCCGGAGCCCGTCATCCTCCAGCACGCGACCTTCGTCAACTTCGGCTCCAACTTCGTGAAGCTCGCGCCGCGGCTGCTCAACGAGGGGTACTGCGTCTACGCGCAGAACTACGGCATGACCCTCTCCTCCTTTGGCCGCGTTGGCGGCCTCGGCGCGGTCGAGAAGTCGGTCGCCTCCTTCGGCGCCTTCGTCGACCAGGTGCGCACCCGCACGGGCTCCGCGAAGGTCGACGTCGTCGGGCACAGCCAGGGCGGCCTGATCGCCTACGCCTACATCAAGTCCGGTGGCGCCTCGAAGATCGACGACTACGTCGCGTGGGGCGGCAGCCAGAACGGCACCACCCTCAACGGCATCGCCACCCTCGGCCAGTCGCTCCGCCTCCTCGGCTTCGCGGAGGGCTTCGCCGGCCTCCTGCAGGCGCCCGGCGTCACCGACCAGGCGCGCGGCAGCCGCTTCATGAACCAGTTCCTCGCCGACCCGACCGTGCCCGCGGGCCCGGACTACCTGACGATCCAGACGCGGTACGACGCGGTCGTCACCCCCTACGCCACCCAGTCCATCCCGGGCGCCGAGAACGTCGTGCTCCAAGACCTGTGCGGCGACAACCGCGTCGGCCACGTCGGGCTGTTCCTCGACGAGCCGACCCTGCAGCTCACCGTCAACGCCCTCAACGGCGGCCCCGAGGGCTTCCAGCCCGAGTGCCGCGGCTACGGCCCGGCGCTCTGA
Source organism: Nocardioides zeae (assembly GCF_010686755.1). Lineage (GTDB taxonomy): Bacteria > Actinomycetota > Actinomycetes > Propionibacteriales > Nocardioidaceae > Nocardioides > Nocardioides zeae. The sequence continues at coordinate 129,411 of NZ_JAAGXA010000004.1, forward strand.
GCTGAGACCGCAGTCGGCGAAGGCGCTCAGCGCTCCCTGAGCGCCTTCGCCGGCAGGTCCTCCACCGCGACGTACCCCTCGTCCACCAGCCGCCGCAGGAACCGGGCCACCGTGAAGCGCCGGCGCTTGGGGTCCCGCACCTCGACCGTCGGCACCTCGTCCCGTGTCACCAGCCGCGGCCACCACGGCACCCCGAGCACGCGCCGCCGCTCCCGCAGCTCGATCCGGTAGCGGAACACCTGCGCCGGCGTCCCCGGGGGCGAGTGCGCGTAGACCTGCAGGAAGTACGGCGCGGGCAGCTCCGGCAGGTTGAACTCCCGCGACGGCACCACGCTCACCCGCCGTAGCCTAGGTCGCGTCACGCGATTCCGGCACGATGGCTGCATGACCGAATGGGACGCCTTCACCGACGACCTCCTCGCCGCCCTCCGGACCGTCGGGGACCGCGTCTTCCTCATCGTCTCGGCGCGCGGCGACGACCTGGCCTACGTCCAGTTCGCCGGCGGTCCCGACGACATCGCCGCGGAGGCCTCCGGCGGGCACCCGGGAGCCCGGACCGGACTCCTCGCCGACCACGGCTGGCAGACGCCCCACCGCCGCGAGCCCAACTGGCGCTCCCCGCTGCTCGTCCCCGCGACCACAGCCGACCTCCGCGCCCTCGCCGCGCGTTGCGTCGCCGCGCTCCGCGTCGCCTACGGCACCAAGTCCCCCGCCGACCTCACCTACCGCGCCTGGCGCGAGCCGCAGTCCGCCCCACGGGGCGTCACCTGGCCGCAGAAGCGGTGGGACGACCTCGATCCCGGCGAGGACCCCCTGCGGTTCCCCGACCTCGAGCCCGACCGCGCTGTGCCCTCGGCCCCGACCCAGGCGGAGCGCGCGTCCTGGAAGGCCATGGACCCCGCCGACGTCGTCCGCGTGCTCGACCACTGGGCGACGCAGGCGTGGCCGCTCGCGGAGGACGCGGCGTACGACGTCGCCACCCAGCTCGGCTGGGAGATCGAGGTGGAGGACGGCAAGCGGTACGTCGTCAACCGGGCCGACGGCCTCACCCTCCCCGACGTGTCCCTCGAGAGGCGCCGGGGCCAGCTCAGCCGCCTGCGGCTGTGGACCACCGACGCCATCCGCGCCGTCTCCCGCGAGTCCGCCGCCTTCCTCGGGGACAGGTTCGCGGCGACCGCCGCAGCCGGTACGACGCGCTGGGGCCCCGCGACGGACGCCGAGGCCCGCCGGGACGACCCCGTGAGCCGCACCCGGCACTGGACCCTGGCGAACGGGGCCCGCATCGGGCTCAGCCTGTCCGCGAAGAGCGTCACCGCCGAGGTCATGAGCCCGCAGGGCGTCGCGTGGCAGCAGCAGGACGACGACAACTACTACGCCGGCTACTGACCCCCGCGCCGTACCCCCCGGGTCGTGGTGCGAGCCCTGCGGAAACCGGCGGCCTCACACCACGATCGGGGAGGGGAGAGACTCGACCAGCCCCGGACCGTCACACCCCACTGGCAGGATGCCGGGCATGTCAGCTCTCGCCACGGCGCTCGCCTACCGGCGCCTCGTCGAGCAGAGTGCCGCGCTCCGGCTCCTCCGGGCCGACCACGCCCCGGTGATCGCTGCAGTTCTCGCGGAGCACCTCGGCGCGCCGGGTGCCCGCATGGCGGCCGATGATCTCTACGAGCTCGTCGACGCCGACCTCGAGGTGCTGCGCGACCACGTCGACCTGCCGCAGAACGCCCGCGGCTACTGCGACGACTGGCGCTCGGCCGGATTCCTCGTGCGTCGGCCGGCTGCGGAAGCGCGCGGTGAGACCCTCGAGCTCTCGCCTGACGCCGTCGTGGCCCTGCGCATGCTCGCCCAGCTGGAGGCACCCCGCTCCGCGATCACGCAGTCCCGCCTGGTCAACCTCGCCCAGGCGGTGCGGCAGCTGGCGATCGACACCGATCCGGACGTGTCCCGGCGGCTCGACGCACTCCGCGCCGAGCGGCAACAGATCGACGAGCAGATCGCCCGGGTCGCCGCAGGCGAGGTCGATGTGCTCAACGAACGTCAGACGCGGGAGCGCCTGCAGGAGGTGCTCCTGCAGGCGCGCGACCTCCCCGGCGACTTCGCCGGTGTCCGCGCTCGCTTCGAGGAGCTGAACCACCAGCTGCGCGCCAGCATCCTCGACTCCGACGACCCGGGTTCGGTCCTCGACGACGTCTTCCGCGGCGTCGACCTCATCGAGTCCTCCGACGAGGGTCAGACCTTCAGCGCGTTCTCCGCGCTCCTCCGCGACGCCGAGCGGTCCTCCGAGCTCGAGTCCGATCTCGCCGCGGTGCTCGACCGCGCCGTGGTCGACATGCTCGAGCCGGCGTCGCGCCGTGCGCTGCGCTCGCTCGTGCGCGACCTGAAGCGCGGCAGCCGCGAGGTGCATGGCGTGCTGACGGAGTTCGCCCGCGGTCTGCGCCGTTACGTCTTCTCGCAGGAGTTCCAACGCGACCGGGCGCTGCGCGACGCCGTGCAGGAGGCGCTTGCCGCTGCGGTTCCCGCGAGCAGGCACCTCAAGCCGTACGCCGCGCTCGACCGCGAGCTGGAGCTCTCGACCCTCCGCATGGCGAGCGTCGGCGAGATCGCGGTCCACGACCCCACGGAGTTCGACACCGGCGCGACGCTCGCTGCCGCCGAGCCCGCCGAGGTCGACCTGGCAGCCCTCGCTGCGATCGCACGGGAGAGCGAGATCGACTTCGTGGAGCTCATCGACAACGTCAACGCGGTCGTCGACAGCCAGGGCGAGGTCACCGTCGCCGGGGTCCTCGCCGTCGCGCCCGCCACCCAGGGGCTGGCGAGCGTCGTGGGACTTCTCTCGCTCGCGATGGCGCACGGGCAGGTGAGGAGCGACGTGACCGAGCTGCTGGCGTGGACCGGCGCTGACGGCGTCCCCCGTGCCGCCGAGGTCATCACCCACGTGTTCACCAGGAGGATCGCATGACCGAGCGAACGGCGGAGTCGGAGCCCGGTGGCTTGTGGACCGGCGATCGAGGGCGCCTTCACGAGCAGTCTCGTCGTGCTCTGCTCGAGCTCCTCAAGGGTCCCTACCTGTCCGGTCGGCAGCGACCGCAGCTCTGGGTCGCACTGATCGCCGACGAGGCGGCGATCCGCTCGCGTCTCCACGACGTGTTCCTCGAGCTCGTCCTCGACCCCGTCGACGAGTTCGCGTTCACCCGCAAGGTGCGCACCACCGAGCTGGACGTCCCGAGTCCGCTCCGCACCGAGACGCTCACGTTCCTCGACACCGCGATGCTGCTCGTGCTCCGGCAGCAGGTGCTGGCCGCCCCGGGCGAGGCACGCGTGATCGTCGGGCAGGACGAGGTCTACGAGCGGCTGGACGTCTACCGCACGGGCGACGCGTCGACCTACCTGCGCAACCTCAACGGAGCCTGGGGTCGCATGATGAACAAGCTGCGGGTCATCCACGCCGCCGGCGAGGGCCGCGCGGAGATCTCGCCGGTGGTCAAGTTCCTGCTCGATCACGACCACGTCGTCGCACTCACCGCGGAGTACCGGCGAATCGCTGGTGCCGAGCCAGCCGTGACAGACCCGGCCGACGAGGAGGAGTCGTGAGCGAGGCTCTGTTCGAGCCGCCCGCCGGAGAGAGCCTGGCCGAGCCGCAGTGGCGGCTCGCGGAGGTGCAGGTGGCCAACTGGGGCACGTTCCACGACGCGATCTACCGCATCCCCATCGCCCGCAAGGGCCACCTCGTCACGGGTCCGTCGGGGTCGGGCAAGTCCTCCCTCCTCGACGCGATCGCCGCCGTGCTGACGCCCGACAAGTGGTTGCGCCTCAACCAGGCGGCCCAAGGTGGCCGGCGCCGCGACGACCAGCGGAGCGTCTACAGCTATGTCCGCGGCGCGTGGTCCCGCACCGTCGACGCCACCGAGGACAAGGTGGTGAGCGCCTACCTCCGCGACCGTGCCACCTGGAGCGGCATCGTGCTCCAGTTCGAGGACGGTCGCGGCAGCACCGTCTCCCTCGCGAGGATGTTCTTCCTCCGCGCCACCGCCTCGACCTCGGCCGAGGTCAACGACCTCTGCCTCCTGGAGCGCTCCGCCGTGGACCTCGAAGAGCTCCAGGGCTTCGTCACCGCCGGCATCGAGACTCGCAAGATCGCGCAACGGTGGCCGACGGCCGTCGTCACGAGCAACCACAGCCACAGCAAGTTCTACGCGCGGATGCGGTCGGTCTTCGGCATCGCGGAGGAGACCGCGCTCCAGCTGCTGCACAAGACGCAGGCCGCCAAGAGCCTCGACAGCCTCGACCAGCTGTTCCGCGACTACATGCTGCCGACCCCCGGCACGTTCGCCCTCGCCGACACTGCGGTCGAGCAGTTCGGCGAGCTGCGCGACGCCCACGAACGCGTGGTCCAGCTGCGTCGACAGCGCGACGACCTGCTGGCGCTGAAGGAGCACGCGGAGCGGTACGACGCGGCGCAGGACGCTGCCGACCGCACCCGCACGCTCATCGACGCCGTGCGTCCCTACCGCCTACGACGCACGCTCGGTCTCGCACGCACTGAGCTCGCCGCGCTCGAGGAACGTCTCCGCATGCTGACGATCGAGGTCGAGCAGGCGGACACGGCGCACGCGGCCGCCCGGACGACCTGCGCGGACGCGGAGAGGCGCGTGCAGTCCCTCGGCGGTGCGGAGGTGGACCGCCTGCAGGAGCGGATCCGCGTCGCCCGCGAGACGGTCGACGCTGTTCGTGACCGCTGGCGGGAGTTCGACACGTCGCTGCGCTCCGTCGGTGTCGACGGTGCCCCGGAGGATGCGGACGGCTTCGCGGAGCTCGTCCGCGCCATCGACGAGATCCTCGCCCAGGAACCACCCCCCGGGATGGGCCACGAGCAGATGCGAGCGCTGGCGGAGGCCCGCGCCGAGGTGCAGCGCCTCGACCGGGAGATCACCTCGATCCGCACCACCGGCAGCACGGTGCCCGACGACCTCCTGACGATCCGCGGCGCGCTGGCGCTCGACCTCGGCGTACCGGTCGCAGCCCTCCCCTTCGCAGCCGAGCAGCTCGAGGTCCGCGCCGACCACGCCGACTGGACCGGGGCGATCGAACGCGTGCTGCGGCCCTTCGCGCTCACGCTGCTGGTGCGTCCGGAGCACCTGGCCGCCGTACGGCGCTGGATCGACGCCCGCTCGCTGCGCGCACGAGTCGTGTTCGAGGAGGCGGGTGCCTCCGCCCCGCCCGTGCGTCCCGCCCGGTCCGACCTCTCGCTCGTCCACCGGGTGACCGTCGCGCCCGGCCCCTTCTCTGCGTGGATCGCAGGCCAGCTCTCGGAGCGGTACGACTATGCCTGCGTCGCCTCGCCCGACGCCTTGGGCGACCACGTGCGGGCCGTGACCGTCAACGGCCAGCTCAAGACGTCTCGCACGCGCTACGAGAAGGACGACCGCCGGCGCATCGACGACCGCGGGCGGTGGGTGCTCGGCGACCGGGACGGGAAGCTGGAGGCTCTCAGCGTGCAGCATCGAGAGGCCACGATCCGGCGGGGCGAGCTCGAGGACGCCGCCAACCGATCCGACCGGGACCGCACGGCGGCGGTCAGCCGTCAGGCCGTCCTCCGCACCTTGCGGCGTCAGAGCTGGGGCGACATCGACCGACGCGGAGCCGCGGCCGCGGTGGCGTCGCTCGAGCAGCAGCTCCTCGAGGTCTCCGCGAACCGTGGCGACCTCCATGCTGCGCTGACTGCTCAGCACCAGGCACAGCAGCAGCTGGATGCAGCAACAGTGCAACGGGACGAGCTGCGCTTCCAGCTGCGCAGCGCGAACGGTGCGCGCGCGACGGTGACCGCCGTCGTGGCCGAGATCGAGGGCGACGTCGCCTCCGGTGCCGTCGCCGAGATCGACGCCGGGACGACCGCTGCCCTCGACGAGCGGTTCCGTCGCCACGGTGGGCGCCGGATCACGCGCGAGCGGATCGGCGACATCTCCCACGACGTGACGCAGCAGCTGGGCCAGGAGAACACCGCGGCGCTCAGCGCGGTCGCCACTGCGGGAAACGACGTGGTCGGGGCGGCCACCCACTTCAACGACCACTGGCCCGCTGCGGCAGCGACCGCCGAGCTCGTGGCGACCGTGGGCGACCGTGGCGCCTACCTCGACCTCTTGGACTCGATCGTTGCCCAGGGGCTCCCCGACCACGAGGCGAACTTCCTGCGTCTGCTCCGCGACCGCTCCCGCGACCTCATCGGCGAGCTCGTCAGCGACATCCACGACGCGCCACGCGAGATCGAAGAACGGATCCGCCCCGTCAACGCCTCCCTCCGTCGCTCGCCGTTCGACGAGGGCAGGTTCCTGAAGCTCCGGATCAAGACAAGACGTACGGAAACGGTCCACCGCTTCCTCGCCGATCTGCGCTCCGTCGTGGACGGGAGCTGGACCGACGACGACGTTGCTTCCGCGGAGCGGCGGTTCGCAGTCCTCGCCGACCTCATGCGCAGGCTCGCCTCGAGCGACCACGTCGACCGCACCTGGCGCCTCCAGTGCCTCGACACCCGCCTGCACGTGACCTTCCTCGCCGAGGAGATCGACGATCTGGGGCGCGTCCAGGCGACGTACGACTCGGGCGCCGCGATGTCCGGTGGCCAGCAGCAGAAGCTCGTGATCTTCTGCCTGGCGGCAGCGCTGCGCTACCAGCTGGCCGACACCGATGACGCCGTGCCCCGCTACGGCACGATCGTGCTCGACGAGGCGTTTGACAAGGCGGACACGCGCTACACGCGCATGGCGCTCGACGTCTTCGTCGAGTTCGGCTTTCAGATGGTGCTCGCGACACCGCAGAAGCTCCTGCAGACCATCGAGCCGTATGTCGGGGGCGCCACCTCGATCGAGAACCCCACCCGACGGCTCTCGACCTTCGCCGACATCCCCTGGAGCGAGCGCCGCGAGGAGGAGACGTGATCGACATCGATACCGCCCGGCGCTCCGCCCGGGACCGCCTCGCCGCCCGGCTGGGTGACTGGGCGACCCAGGAGCCCGAGGCCCCGGCGCTGTCCGTGCCGCTCAAGCCGCCGTCGGAGCGAGCTGCTCTCGCTGATCAAGGGCTCACCGAGGCGTGGGTGCGCAGCTGGAGGTCGCTCGTCCTCCCCGCCGGGGCGAGGGTCGACTGGGAGACCCGCTCGTGGCGACGCATCGGACGCCAGGACGTCCCGGTCCGCCTCCGACTCGACGACGCGGGCGCCGTCGCGGCCTTCGGCGGCGGCGTGCCCCGGCAGGAGTGGAGGCTCCTCGTTGCACGGGTGGCACGCCTTCGGGATGCCCTGGGGGCATCTCCCGAGCTCGACGCGGTGATCCGCCGCCACCGTGCGGGCCTCGTCGGGTGGGACGACATGCGGTTCGCGCAGGTCGTCGCGGTGTCGAGCTGGTTGGCGTCGACCTCCGTGCGCGGGCTCCGACCGCGGCAGATCCCCGTCCGTGGCGTCGATACCAAGTGGTTCGCCGCGCACCGTGCGGTCGTGACCGACCTGCATGCCGCCGCCACGGGGTCTCGCGACCTCGGTCTGGTGGAGGCCGACCGATTGATGCGCCTACGCATCCTCGATCCCGCACTGGCGATCGGCGGCCTCCGTGACCTGGCCGTACCGGCGGTGCAGCTGACCGCAGCTTCGATGCGCCCTCGCCTCGTGTTCGTGATCGAGAACCTTGAAACCGTGCTCGCCCTGCCCGACTGGCCCGGAGCAGTCGCGGTGCACGGATCCGGGTACGCCGTCGACGCGGTCGCCGGTCTGCCCTGGGTCACCGAGAGCCGCGTCGTCTACTGGGGCGACCTCGATTCCCACGGCTTCGCCATCCTGCACCGTCTCCGCACCCACGTGCCGCATGCTGTGACGGCACTCATGGACGAGGACACCCTGCTCGCGCACCGCGACCTCTGGGTGGCGGAACCGACGCCCACCCGCGCCGAGCTGCCCACCCTGACAGCACTGGAGCGTCGCGCCCTGACCCGCCTACGCGCCGAGGGGGACGTTCGACTCGAGCAAGAGCGCATCCCCTGGTCCACCGCCCTGGCGGGGCTGAAGGACGCTGATCACTGATCGCGCCCATGGTGGACTGAGAACTGCGCGCCTGGGACACCCTGCGCGTGATTCGGGCTGATCCAATTGCACAGTTCCGCCCCGCCCCGCCCGGCGCGTGCAGCCGCCAGCCCGGCGCCACGGACCACCCGCGCCGTACCCCCGGCGTGGTGTGAGCCCTGCGGAAAGTGAAGGCCTGGCACCACGACCCGGGCCAGGGAGAGCCAGGGCCCGCCACCGCCCCGGGAACTGTGCGCCTGGGACACCCCGCTGGCGATCTCACCTGCTCCAGGTGCACATTTCGGCACCCCCGCGCCCCCCCGCGCCGCGCCGCGCCGCGCGACACCGGCCCCGCGCCACGGGCACCCCCGCGCCGTACCCCGGGTCGTGGTGTCAGCCCTGCGGAAACCAGCGGCCTCACACCACGACCCGGAGAAGCACGAGAAAACCCAGAACGCCCCGCGGAGATCCGCGGGGCGTTCGTGGTGGGTGGGCCTAACAGGACTTGAACCTGTGACCTCTTCCTTATCAGGGAAGCGCTCTAACCGTCTGAGCTATAGGCCCGTGGCTGGTGCCGGGGGAACACTACTAGAGCCCCACGGCACCGCCAAAACCGGGTGAACTCGCTGCTCAGCGCTCCTCGGCGAGGGTCACGTCGATGCCGCCGAGCAGCGCCGCCGCGAGGTTGTAGAGGAAGGCGCCGAGCGTCGCCATCGCGGTGATGAGCACGACGTCGACGGCCGCGATGAGCAGCGTCAGGCCCATGACCCGGGACATGCCCACGTAGCCCTCGATGTCGAAGCTGTCGGCGTCGGAGCCCACCACGTCGGCGATCGTCGAGTTGATGGAGTCCCACACGCCGGCGGCGTCGAGGACGGTCCAGACGATGAAGACGGAGACGACCGTGACGATCGCGAACGCGATCGACAGCAGGAACGCCGTCTTCATCACCGACCACGGGTCGATGTGGGTCAGCCGCAGCCGTGCCCGGCGCACGCGCCGCTTCTGGCGCGCCGCCGCAGCGGCCTGGCCGCCGGTCGAGCCAGCCGGTCCAGCGCCTTGGCCGGAGCCGGCAGAGCCAGCACCCGGGCCGACCGGGTTCGGCCGCACGGCCGTCCCGGTGCGGGAGTCGTCGGTCATCACGCCTCGCCTTCAGTTGCGTCCACGTCGGGCTCGTCGGTGCCCTCGCTGGTAGCGATTGTTGCATCCGCCGCGCCGTCGGCCACCGGCTCCGCCGTGACGGCGCTCTCCACCGGGTCGTCGGTGACGGGCTCGCCGCCCTCCGGGGCCTCCATGCCGTTCTCGTCGAGGACCTCCTCGGCGCGGGCCTCGACCGACCGCGCGACCACGGCCACGGCGTCGCCCGACTTCGGCGTCACGAACTTCACGCCCATCGTCGAACGACCCGTCACACGGAAGTCGTCGTTGATGGGACTGCGCACGACCTGGCCGGTCTGGGTGATCGACAGGACCTCGTCGCCCTCCTCCACGATGAACGCGCCGACGAGGCCGCCGCGGTCCTCGTTGGCGAGGGCCATCGCCTTGATGCCGAGGCCGCCGCGCGACTGGGTGCGGTACTCGCTGATGCGCGTGCGCTTCGCGAAGCCGCCGTCGGTGATGGTGAAGACGTACTGCTCCTTCACCCCCGGCAGCGCGCCCGGCGCGGTCGACTCGCCGGCGGCCTCCGCGGCAGCCGCCGCGGCCTCCTCGGCCTCGACCTGCGAGGAGCGGATGACCGACATCGACAGCGTCTGGTCGCCCTCGCGGAACTTCATGCCCGTCACGCCCGACGTCGCGCGACCCATCGGCCGCAGCTGGCTGTCGTCGGCCGGGAAGCGGATCGCCTGGCCCTTGCGGGACACGAGCAGGATCTCGTCGCGGTCGTCCACCAGCTCGGCGCCGATGAGCTCGTCGTCGTCCTCGCGGAAGTTGATCGCGATGACGCCCGCCTGCCGCGGCGAGTTGTAGTCGCCCAGCCGCGTCTTCTTCACGAGACCGTTCCGCGTGGCCAGCACGAGGTACGGCGCCTGGTCGTAGTCGCGGATCGCCAGCACCTGGGCGATCTCCTCGTCGGGCTGGAAGCTGAGGAGACCGGCCACGTGGCCGCCCTTCGCGTCACGGCCCGCCTCGGGCAGGTTGTAGACCTTCGTGCGGTAGACCCGACCGGCCGTCGTGAAGAACAGCAGCCAGTGGTGGCTCGTCGTCGCGATGAAGTGCTCGACGACGTCGTCGCCGCGCAGGGACGCGCCCCGCACGCCCTTGCCGCCGCGCTTCTGCAGCCGGTACTGGTCCGCCCGCGTGCGCTTGGCGTACCCGCCGCGCGTGATCGTGACGACCTGGTCCTCGTCGGGGATCAGGTCCTCCATCGACATGTCGCCGGCGGCCGCGATGATCTGCGTGCGGCGGTCGTCGCCGTACTTGTCGACGATGACCGCGAGCTCCTCGGCCACGATCTCGCGCTGCCGCAGCTCGCTCGCGAGGATCGCCTCGAGCTCGGCGATCAGCTGCTCGAGCTCGGCGAGCTTGTCGATGATCTTCTGGCGCTGCAGCGCGGCGAGCTGGCGCAGCTGCATCGCGAGGATGTGGTCGGCCTGGACGTCGTCGACGTCCAGCAGCTCGATGAGGCCCTGCTTCGCCTCGGCCACGTCGGGCGAGCGCCGGATGAGGGCGATGACCTCGTCGAGCGCGTCCAGCGCCTTGACGAGGCCCCGCTGCACGTGGGCCTCCTCCTCGGCCTTCCGCAGGCGATACCGCGTACGGCGCTGGATGACCTCGATCTGGTGCGCCACCCAGTTCGAGATGAAGGCGTCGAGGCTCAGCGTGCGGGGCACCCCGTCGACGAGCGCCAGCATGTTGGCGCTGAAGTTGGTCTGCAGCTCCGTGTGCTTGAGCAGGTTGTTGAGCACCACCCGCGCCACGGCGTCGCGCTTGAGGACGACGACGATGCGCTGGCCCACGCGGGAGGACGTCTCGTTGCGCACGTCCGCGATGCCCTGGACCTTGCCGGCGTCGGCCAGCTCGGCGATCTTCATGAGGAGGTTGTCGGGGTTCACCATGTAGGGCAGGTCCGTGATGACCAGCACGGTGCGGCCCGACTTGTCCTCGTCGACCTCGATGATCGCGCGCTGGGTGATGGACCCGCGGCCGGTGCGGTAGGCCTGCTCGATGCCCTCCTTGCCGACGATGAGCGCACCGTTGGGGAAGTCGGGGCCCTTGATCCGCTCGAGGAGCGCTTCGAGCAGCTCCTCCCGCGTCGCGTCGGGGTGGTCGAGCGCCCACTTGGCACCCTCCGCGATCTCCCGGAGGTTGTGGGGCGGGATGTTGGTCGCCATGCCGACCGCGATGCCGGCCGATCCGTTGACGAGCAGGTTGGGGAACCGCGCCGGCAGGATGGAGGGCTCCATCGTCTTGCCGTCGTAGTTCGGCACCATGTCGACGGTGTCCTCGTCGATGCCGCGCACCATCTCCATGGCGAGCGGCGCCATCCGGCACTCCGTGTACCGCATCGCGGCCGCAGGGTCGTTGCCCGGCGAGCCGAAGTTGCCCTGGCCGTTGACCAGCGGGTTGCGCATCACCCAGGGCTGCGCCAGGCGCACGAGGGTGTCGTAGATTGCCGAGTCGCCGTGGGGGTGGTAGTTACCCATGACGTCACCGACGACGCGGGCGCACTTGTTGAAGCTGCGGTCGGGACGGTAGCCCCCGTCGTACATCGCGTAGAGCACGCGTCGGTGCACCGGCTTCAGGCCGTCGCGCACGTCGGGCAGCGCGCGCCCGACGATGACCGCCATCGCGTAGTCGATGTAGGACCGCTTCATCGACTCCTGCAGGTCGATGGGCCGCACCCGCGGGTCGGACCCGTCGGGGCCCTCCGGGCCACCGGTCAGGTCCGTGGGGATCTCGGTCACGATTGCTCTCTCTCCGTGTTGCTAGCGATGTCCAGGACTCACGCGGCGCGGCCCCGTGGGGCCGCACCGTGCCTAGATGTCGAGGAAGCGGACGTCCTTGGCGTTGCGCTGGATGAAGGAGCGGCGCTGGTCCACGTCCTCACCCATGAGGATCGAGAAGATCTCGTCCGCCTGGGCCGCGTCCTCCAGCGTCACCTGCAGCAGCACCCGGTTGTCCGGGTCGAGCGTGGTCTCCCACAGCTCGTCGGCGTTCATCTCGCCCAGACCCTTGTAGCGCTGGATGGCCGATTCCTTGGGCAGCTTCTTGCCGTTCGCCTGGCCGTCGCGGAGCACGGCGTCGCGCTCGGCGTCGGAGTAGACGTACTCGTGCTCGTGGGGCTTGTTCCACTTGATCCGGTACAGCGGCGGCTGCGCGAGGTAGACGTAACCGCCCTCGATGAGCGGCCGCATGAAGCGGAACAGCAGCGTCAGCAGCAGCGTGTTGATGTGGTGGCCGTCGACGTCGGCGTCGGCCATCAGCACGATCTTGTGGTAGCGCAGCTTGGCGACGTCGAACTCGTCGTGCACGCCCGTGCCGAGCGCCGAGATGATCGCCTGCACCTCCTGGTTGGCCAGGACCTTGTCGATGCGCGCCTTCTCGACGTTGAGGATCTTTCCGCGGATCGGGAGGATCGCCTGGATGCGGTTCTCCCGGCCCATGACGGCGGAGCCGCCGGCCGAGTCACCCTCGACGATGAAGACCTCGCACTCCTCGGGGCTGCGCGAGCTGCAGTCGCGCAGCTTGCCCGGCAGGCCGCCGCCACCCAGCAGGCCCTTGCGCTTGCGCGCCATGTCACGGGCGTTGCGAGCCGCGAGGCGCGCGGAGGCCGCGGCCATGGCCTTGCGGATGATGTTCTTGCCGTCCGACGGGTTCTGCTCGAGCCACGCGCCGAGCTGATCGTTGACCACCGACTGCACGAAGCCCTTCGCCTCGGTGTTGCCCAGCTTCGCCTTCGTCTGGCCCTCGAACTGCGGGTTCGAGATCTTGAGGCTGATGATCGCGGTGAGCCCCTCGCGGATGTCGTCACCCGTGAGGCGCTCCTCCTTCTTCTTGATGAGGCCCCACTCCTCGCCCCACCGGTTCATCAACGTCGTCAGCGCCGCCCGGAAACCCTCCTCGTGCGTGCCGCCCTCGGGGGTGTTGATGGTGTTCGCGAAGGTGTGGACCGACTCGTTGTAGGACGTCGTCTGCCACTGCATCGCCAGCTCGAGGCTCATCGGGTTGGGCGCGCTGTCACCGGTCTCCGCCTCGGCGGCGATGATCGGGCTGACCGCGGTCTTCTTCTTGTTGAGGAAGTCGACGTAGTCGGCCAGACCGCGGTCGTACTGGAAGACCTGCTCCAGCGTCCTGACCCCGTCGACCTCGGCGACGTGGATGTCGGAGGAGGACGCCTCCGCCGCATCGTCCTCGACGCCCGTTCCCCCCTCGACGGCCTCGGCGAGACCTTCGGCCTGCGGCCGCGCGTCGCGCAGCTCGATGCGGAGGCCCTTGTTGAGGAACGCGGTCTCGCGGAAGCGGGTCGTGATCGTCTCGAGCTTGTAGGTCGTCGTCTCGAAGACGTCCGGCGACGCCGTCCACGTGACGGTCGTGCCCGTGGCCTCGCCGTCCTCCAGGGGCCGCACCTGGCGCAGCGCGTAGTCGGGAACGCCGGAGGAGAACTCCTGCTCCCAGACGTGCCCGCGGTTCTTGATCTCGAGCCGGAGCGACGACGACAGCGCGTTGACGACCGAGGAGCCGACACCGTGGAGACCACCGGAGACCTTGTAGCCGCCACCGCCGAACTTGCCGCCCGCGTGGAGCACCGTGAGGGCGAGCGTGGCGGCCGGGAGCTCCTGGCCGGGGGCGGTGTCGGTCGGGATGCCACGACCGTTGTCGGAGACGCTGACCGAGCCGTCGGCGTTGACCGTCACCTTGATGGTGTCGCAGTGGCCCGCCAGCGCCTCATCGACCGCGTTGTCCACGATCTCCCAGATGAGGTGGTGCAGGCCCCGCTCACCGGTGGACCCGATGTACATGCCCGGGCGCTTGCGGACGGCCTCGAGGCCCTCGAGCACCTGGATGGCCGACGCGTCGTAGTTGCCGTCCTCCACCAGGGAGGAGGAGACCTTCTCGGCCGGTGGCTGCTGCTCCGCGGCTTCCTCCAGTGCCTCGTCCTGCGACTGCGGCTCCTGGGGCTCCTGCGGCTGCTCGACCTGCTCGTCGCTCAAGGCGACTCCTCTTCTCTCGACCCGGGCGCCTCCGGTCACTTCCCACGGACGCGCGCGTGGCCGCCGGTCGCGGCGGCCACTCCAGGATCGATTCTAGCGCCGCTGAGCGGCTCAGACACGCACCGGGCGGTCAGGTTGGGGATGAATCTCGCCTGAGAAATGCCGATAGGAGTCCGGGGAGGGCCTCCGAGACGGGCGAGCAGGGTGGTGGCTGGGTCCCCCTACGTCCACGAGGGGCTCAGAACGTCTCCTGGCGAATCCGGATCGTCAGCCGTAGGTGTCGCGAGGACCCCGCCCGCGGACGCTGCGGCGGCCCTTCGTCCAGGACGGCGCCTGCGGACCCATGACCTCGATCGCCGCCACGCTCCCGTGCCCCAGCTCGTCGTTGAGCCGCTTCACGAGGGACGGCGCGAGCAGCCGCAGCTGGGTCGCCCACGCCGTGGCGTCGGTGCGCACGACGAGGCGCCCGTCGACGTACGACTCCGGGCGGCAGTGCTCGCCGATCTCGTCCCCGACGATCTCCGCCCACCGGGCGAACACGGCGTGCACCCGCAGGTCCGCGTCCCAGCCGCGCTGGGCGACCAGGCGGCGTACGTCGGCCTCCACCGTCCGCGGGTCCCGCCGGTCCGGACCGGGCCCGGACAGCGTCGTCTCCCCGCGGCGGCCGCCCCGCCGCGCGGCGTCGGCGAAGCCGCCGGGGTCGCCGGGCTTCCGCTTGGCCCTGCGCGGCGTCGCGACCGGACCGCCCGCGGCCGCCGCCGCCCGCGCCGCGGCACGGGCCAGGTCGAGGCCCGACGCGTCGTGCGGCTCGTCGGGCTCGTCCGAGGCGGGCTGCTCCGCGGCGGGCTGCTCCGCGTCGTACGGCTGCTCGGGGGACGCGGCACCCTCGGAGGAATCAGGCGTCACGGTGCACCTCGCCGTCCTTCACGAGGAACCGGGCGCCGGCGAGCGCCGCCGGCACGTCGTCGGCGACCGCCGCGGTGACGAGCACCTGCTCGGCGCCCGCGACGAGGCCGGCCAGCTGGTCGCGGCGGCCGGCGTCGAGCTCGGCGAAGACGTCGTCGAGCACGAGGATGGGGTCGTCGCCGTCGTCGCGGAGGAGGTCGTACGACGCGAGCCGCAGCGCCAGCGAGAACGACCAGGACTCCCCGTGCGAGGCGTAGCCCTTGACCGGGAGCCGGGTCTCCGCGGAGGCGAGCGAGCAGTCGAGGTCGTCACGGTGCGGGCCGACGAGGGTGTGGCCGCGGTCGAGCTCGTCCTTGCGGCGGGCCTCGAGGCCGACGCGGAACGGCTCGGCGAGCTCGGCGGCCACCGGCGTCGCGCCCGCGGCGGGGGTGGGCAGCTCGACGGAGCTGCGGTACTCGGCGTCCGCCGCGTCCCGGCCCACGCCGCGCGCGACCGCGGCGTAGGCCTTCGCGAGGTAGGGCCGCAGGTCGTGCACGAGCGCGAGCCGCGCGGCGAGGAGCTCGGCCCCGACGCTGACGAGGTGGGCGTCCCAGGCGTCGAGGGTCGCGAGCGCGCCCTCGGCGGCGCTCCGCCGCGCGGACCCCGCGGTCTTCAGCAGGGTGTTGCGCTGGCGCAGGATCCGCTCGTAGTCGGCCTTCACGCCCGCGAGACGCGGGGCGCGCAGCACGAGGAGGTCGTCGAGCATCCGCCGCCGGTCGGTCGGGTCGCCCTTGACGAGCGCCAGGTCGTCGGGGGCGAACACGACGGTGCGCACCAGCCCGACGAGCTCGCGAGCCCGGGGGAGCGCCGACCGGTTGACCCGCGCACGGTTGGCCTTGCCCGGGTTGATCTCCACCTCGAGCGTCGCCGTGCGCCCGTCCCGCACGACCGCGGCGCGCACGACCGCGCGCTCCGCGCCGTGCCGCACCAGCGGGGCGTCGGAGGCGACCCGGTGCGACGAGAGCCGCGACAGGTAGTCGATCGCCTCGACGAGGTTCGTCTTGCCCTGGCCGTTGCGGCCCACGAACGCGGTGACACCGGGCTCGAGCGGCAGCTCGAGGGTCGCGTAGGACCGGAAGTCGTGGAGCGACAGGTGGGAGACGTGCACGAGCGGGACGGCCTCGCTTGGACGGGGGTGGACGATGGTGGTCGGTGGAGGTCGAGCCTAGGCGGTCGGCCCGCGACCCCGTGTGTCGCAGCCGCCCGCGACGCGTGCGCCCGAACGGGTTTGAGCGAGCCCTCCGGGGCCTAGGCTGCTCGCCATGAGCTACCAGCAGCCCCCCGCGTACGGCGCCCCCTCCGGCGGCGGCCTCTACTTCATCTCCATCATGGGCCAGGAGCAGGGCCCCCTCGACGTCAACCAGCTCCGCCAGATGGCGACGGCCGGCCAGCTGAAGTCGGACACCCCGGTGCGGTCGACGGACAACCCCAACATCTTCCCGGCCAAGCAGATCCCTGGGCTGTTCTCCGACAAGGAATGGATGATCACGCTGCTCCTGGGCATCTTCCTGGGCTCGCTGGGCGTCGACCGCTTCTACCTCGGCCAGACGGGCCTCGGCATCATCAAGCTCATCACCTGCGGTGGCTGCGGCATCTGGCAGATCATCGACATCGTCCTCGTCGCGATGCGCAAGCTCAACGACGCGCAGGGTCGCCCGCTCTCCTGACCCGTCATGATGGGTGCGTGAGCACCGCACCGACCACCACGACCCCGCGGGTCGCGTCCACCGAGTGGATCGCGGCCGGCGGGGTCGTCGCGTTGGGGGTGGCCGTCGCCATGGACCCGGCGGGCATCGAGGACGGGCCGATCATCTGCCCGTTCCGCCTGCTCACCGGCCTGCCCTGCCCGGGCTGCGGCCTGACCCGATCCTGGGTCTACGGGGTGCACGGCCAGTGGGGCGACTCGTTCGCGTCGCACCCGTTCGGCCTGCCGCTGCTCGTCGCCGTGCTCGTGCTCGCCGTCGTGGCGGTGACCCGCCGCGTACGCCGCGACCCGCCCCCGTCGATCGACCGGATCGTCGGGCACCCCGTCACGAAGATCGTGATCGGCGCCTGGCTGGTCTTCTCCGCCGTGCGGCTGGCGCTCGCGCTCTGAACGCTCTCTGAACGCCCTGGGGAACGCCCGAGAGACGCCGCGAGCGCCAGCCGGCCGGGTCAGCGCTGCGCCGGGTGCGCCTCGCCCGACGACTCGCCCGACTCGGGCGCGTCGCCGCCGGCGGGGGCCGCGGTGTGCACGGCGTGGCCGCCGAACTGGTTGCGCATGGCCGCGATCGCCTTCATCGCGGGGGAGTCGTCCTGGCGGGAGACGAAGCGCGCGTAGAGCGCCGCGGTGATCGCCGGCGTGGCCACGGCGTTCTCGATGCCGGCCTCGACGGTCCAGCGGCCCTCGCCGGAGTCGTCGGCGTAGCCGCGGATGCTGCTGAGGTTCTCGTCCTCGTCGAGCGCCGCGACGAGCAGGTCGAGCAGCCAGGACCGGATGACGGTGCCCTCGCGCCACGAGCGGAAGACCTCGGTCACGTTGTCGACCATGTCGACCTTCTCGAGCAGCTCCCAGCCCTCGGCGTACGACTGCATGATCGCGTACTCGATGCCGTTGTGGACCATCTTCGAGAAGTGGCCGGCGCCCACCTTGCCCGCGTGGACGGAGCCGAACTCGCCCTCCGGCTTGAGCGCGTCGAAGACCGGCTGCACCTTGGCGACGTCGTCGGCCGAGCCGCCGTACATCAGCGCGTAGCCGTTCTCGAGGCCCCACACACCGCCCGAGACGCCGCAGTCGACGAACCCGATGCCCTTCGCGCCGAGCTGCTCGGCGTGGGCCTGGTCGTCGGTCCAGCGGGAGTTGCCGCCGTCGACGACGAGGTCGCCCTCGCCCAGCAGCTCGCCGAGCGCGGTGATGGTGTCGTGGGTCGGCCCACCGGCCGGCACCATCACCCACACGACGCGCGGCGACGGCAGCGCCTCGACGAGCGCCTCCAGGCTGTCGACGTCGGCGAGGTCCGGGTTGCGGTCGTACCCCACCACCGTGTGGCCCGCGCGGCGGATGCGCTCGCGCATGTTGCCGCCCATCTTGCCGAGTCCGATCAGGCCGATCTCCATGACGCACTCCCTCGATCTCACACGCTGGTCCGATGAGGCCGGTCGTTCCGACCGGCTCGCGATGTCGACGTTACGCACCCGCTCCAGCGCCGTACGGCGAGAGCGGGCGCCGGTTCAGGAGAGCAGGCGACGCGGCATCAGCAGGTAGCGGAAGCCGGGGTCGGTGCCGTCGTCGACGACCCCGCTCATGACCACGGGCTTCGTCGCCTGCGTGAACGCCAGCTGCACCGTCGGCTGGTCGATCGCGCCGAGGCCGTCGAGCAGGAACTGGGGGTTGAAGCCCGTCACGATGTCGCCGCCGGTGACGTCAGCCTCGACGGACTCGGAGGCCTGCGCCTCGTCGCCGGACCCGGCGTCGAGGGTCAGCACCCCGTCGGCGAACGCGAGCTGCACCGCGGTGTTGCGCTCCGCGACGAGCGAGACGCGCTTGACCGACTCGACGAGCGCCGCCTTGCTCAGCGTCGCCACGGTCTGGTGCTCGGTCGGGAAGAGGCTGCGGACCTTGGGGAACTCGCCGTCGAGGAGGCGGGTGGTGGTGCGCCGCACGCCGCCGTTGGCCGCGCCCTCGAAACCGATGATGCCCTCGCCCGAGCCGCTGGCGGCGAGGGCGATCGTGACCTCGGTGCCGGCGGTCAGCGACTTGGCCGTCTCGGCGAGCACCTTGGCGGGCACGAGCGCCGCGAACGACTCGTCCGGGCTGCGGGGATCCCACTCGAGCTCGCGCTGCGAGAGGCGGAAGCGGTCGGTGGCGAGCAGCGAGATCGTGGAGCCCTCGATCTCGAGCCGCACGCCGGTGAGCACCGGCAGCATGTCGTCGCGGCCGGCGGCCGTGACCGCCTGGGCGACGGCGTGGGCGAAGACGTCGCTGCGGACGGTGCCGGTCGCGGTGGGCATCTCCGGGAGCGCGGGGTACTCCTCGACGGGGAGCGTCTGGAGCGTGAACCGGGCCGAGCCGCAGACCAGCGAGACCCGGGCGCCGTCGAGGGTCATCTCGACGGGCTTGCTCGGCAGGCTGCGGGTGATGTCGGCCAGCAGACGACCGCTGACGAGCACGGTGCCCTCGTCGATCACGTCGGCCGACAAGGTGGCCCGTGCGGAGGTCTCGTAGTCGAACGTCGACAGCACGAGGCCGTCCTCGGCCGCCCTGATGAGGAGACCGGAGAGGACGGGGACGCTCGGCCGCACCGGCAGGCTGCGCGCAGCCCAGGCGACGGCGTCGGCGAGGACGTCGCGTTCGACGCGGAACTTCACTGGAGGTCCTCCTGGATGCGGTGTCCGATCAGCCGCCACGGGCGGCACACGGGTGGGAATCGCATCCTGCCATGCGCGGGCAACGGACCGCACCGGGTGGGGCGGATCGTGTCATTCATCCCCAGGTCGGGGCCGTGGAGGACGTTCGCGGTCATCGGTCCTCGTGGGGTTACCAGGAGAAGTAATAGGGGGTGTGGACTCTGTGGACAGACGTCGTTCGCCCAGGTCCGCCCGCGTGCGGGGGTGTGGAGGAGCAGTGGACGGCGGTCGGGGTGAACCACACGCCCGCTGTGGAGGCGATCGCGTCGTCGACGCCCGATCCCCAGGTGTCCACAGGGGGTGTGAATGACAAGGGGGGTTCGTGGACAGGCCGCTCCACATCTGACATCGATGTGATTCGGCCGCCACAGCACCCCGTGGGGACGACTGCTCAGCCGCCCTGACGCGCGTGCATCTTGATGCGGTTGGTGAGCTCGCTGACCTGGTTGTAGACGGAGCGACGCTCGGCGAGCAGCTGGTTGATCTTGTTGTTGGCGTACATGACCGTCGTGTGGTCGCGGTTGCCGAACTGCTGGCCGATCTTGGGGAGCGAGAGGTCGGTGAGCTCGCGGCACAGGTACATCGCGATCTGCCGGCCCTGCACGAGGTGACGGCCGCGGCTCGGGCCGGTGAGCTCGTCGATCGGCACACCGAAGTACGCCGCGGTCTGCGCGATGATCGCCGCCGGGGTGATCTCGGGCTCGCCGCCCTCGGGGATGAGGTCCTTGAGCACGATCTCCGCGAGGGAGAGGTCGACGCCCTGGCGGTTGAGGTTGGCGAACGCCGTCACCCGGATGAGGGCGCCCTCGAGCTCGCGGATGTTGGTCTGGATCTTCGAGGCGATGAACTCGAGGACGTCCGGCGGGGCCGTGAGCCGGTCCATCGCCGCCTTCTTGCGGAGGATCGCGATGCGGGTCTCGAGGTCGGGCGCCTGCACGTCGGTGATGAGGCCCCACTCGAACCGGCTGCGGAGCCGGTCCTCCAGCGCCTCGAGCCGCTTGGGCGCGCGATCGGAGGTCAGCACGATCTGCTTGTTGGCGTTGTGGAGCGTGTTGAAGGTGTGGAAGAACTCCTCCTGGGTCTGGGTCTTCCCCTCCAGGAACTGGATGTCGTCGATGAGGAGCACGTCGACGTCGCGGTACTTCCGCTTGAACCGGTCGAGCCGGTCGTCGCGGACCGCGTTGATGAACTCGTTGGTGAACTCCTCCGAGGACACGTAGCGGACCTTCGCCCCGGCGTACAGGCTGCGCACGTAGTGACCGATCGCGTGCAGGAGGTGGGTCTTGCCGAGCCCGGAGTCCCCGTAGACCATCAGCGGGTTGTAGGCCTTGCCGGGCGCCTCGGCGACGGCGACGGCCGCTGCGTGCGGGAACCGGTTGGACGAGCCGATGACGAACGTCTCGAACGTGTACTTGGGGTTGAGCCGCGTCTCCGTGCCGGCCGCGCCGGCAGCGGCGCGCGGCGCGTCGACCGCGGGGGGCTCGGGCTCGGTCGTCGACGGTCCGGCGAAGGCCTCGGCACCGGGGGTGGTGGCGGCCGACGCGTCCTCGTCCTCGGGAGCCAGGTCGACCGGCAGGCTCGGATCGATCGTGACGGCGATGCGCACGTCGTGGCCGAACGCGTCGCTCAGCCCGCCCTCGAGCTGCGAGCGCAGCCGGCCCTCGAGCTGGGCCCGGGTGAACTCGTTGGGGACCGCGATGATCGCGGTGGTCTCGTGGAGGGTGACGGGCTGGCTGGCGCGCAACCACGCTCGCTGGTGCACCTGGAGGTCCGCGAGGACCGATCGCCACGCCTTCGCGAGCTCGGCCGCTCCGTTCTCCATCAGGGCTCCTCCCGATCGCTGCCGAGCGCCGGTCGGGCTCGGGGTCGGGGTCGATCCTGCCGCATGAGGGAGCAATTTCCACAGTCTTCTCCACAGGCTGTGCAGAACCGTGGGGAGGACGGACGCGCGGCGCGCCGCGGAGGTCCGCAGCCGTCGTTCCGGCCGTCGCCGCTGGTCAGCGGACGGTGCCGCCGGGCCGTGCTCCGCGATGCGGGCGGGGTGCTGCGGCGACCTCCGTCACCCTACGGCTTTCCACAGCGGTGGACAGACCTGTGGAGAGAAGAACAACGGTGTAGTTTGTCCACAGGCATCGAGGGTTTGACCCTGTTCCTCCCCTGCGCGTACCGTTCCTAGGTCGCCGGGGCTGTCTCGACCGGTGCCGCATGTCCACGGAGGGGTCGACGTGACCCGGCCGTGGGCGGGCGGTGCCAGCCGATGGCTGAGACCCCCGTCCCGGTGATGGACATCGTCGAATCCAGCTGACCCCCGGAGAGTCTCGTGAGCAAGCGCACGTTCCAGCCGAACAACCGCCGTCGTCACAAGGTGCACGGCTTCCGCCTGCGGATGCGCACCCGCGCCGGCCGCGCGATCATCACCGCGCGCCGCCGCAAGGGCCGCAAGAGCCTGACCGTCTGAGTCTCCCCCGCGGAGACGGCGATCGTGCTCGCGCGCGACCAGCGCATGCGTCGTGGGCACGAGTTCGCCACGGCGGTGCGTTCTGGGCGCCGTGCGGGCTCCCGCACGTTGGTGTGTCACTGGGCCGACGCGGAGGATTCCCTCCGCGTCGGCTTCGTCGTGAGCAAGGCAGTCGGCAACTCCGTGGTGCGCAACCGCGTGAAGCGCCGGCTGCGGCACGACGTCGACGCCCTCGTACGGCGCGGGGTCACCCCCAGCAGCGGCCTCCTCGTCGTGCGGGCGCTCCCGGCGTCCGCGGACGCGACCTCCGCGGACCTGATGGTGGACCTGGAGCGGGGACTGCAGCGCGTCGTCCGCCCGCGGGAACGCGCATGAAGTACGTGCTGATCGGTTTCCTCAAGCTGTACCGGCTGCTCATCAGCCCGCTGTACGGCCAGGTGTGCCGCTACCACCCGTCGTGCTCGGCGTACGCACTCGAGGCGGTGACCCAGCACGGCAGCGTCCGGGGGTCGTGGCTCGCGGTCCGGCGCCTGTCACGCTGTCATCCATGGGCTGCCGGGGGTTACGACCCGGTTCCCGAGCGCCGGCCGGCGTCACGTCACTGATAACGAGGAGCATTCCCCGTGTTCGAATTCTTCGGCACCATCGGCGGTCTGATCATGACGCCGCTCTACTACGTGGTGTCCGCGGTCATGCTGGCGTGGCACAAGGTGTTCTCGCTCTTCCTCGACCCGAACGGCGGCCTCTCGTGGCTGCTGTCCATCGTGGGTCTCACCCTCGTCATCCGTGCGGCCCTGATCCCGCTGTTCGTCAAGCAGATCAAGTCGAGCCGCAACATGGCGCTTCTGCAGCCCCAGGTGCGGGAGCTGCAGAAGAAGTACAAGCACGACCGGGAGCGTCTCGCGCAGGAGACGATGAAGCTCTACAAGGAGGCGGGGACCAACCCGTTCGCCTCCTGCCTGCCGATCCTGCTGCAGATGCCGATCTTCTTCGCGCTGTTCCGGATGATCGACCAGGCGGCCAAGAAGGGCACGGCGCACGGCTTCCTCACCGAGGACCTGGCCGACCAGTTCGGTCAGTCGCGCCTCTTCGGTGACGCCGGCACGAACGAGGGCATCCCGATCTCGGGCACGTTCCTCAGCGGCGACGGCACCGCGGTGATGATCCTGGCGGCCGTCCTCGTGGTGGCGATGACCGCGACGACCTTCCTCACGCAGCGTCAGCTCATGGCGAAGAACATGCCGCCGGAGGCCCTCACCGGCCCCTACGCCCAGCAGCAGAAGATGCTCCTCTACGTGCTCCCCGTCGTCTTCGCGGTCGGTGGCGTGGCGTTCCCGATCGGCGTCCTCATGTACTGGACGACGTCGAACCTCTGGACCATGAGCCAGCAGTTCTACGTGATCCGCCGGAACCCCGCTCCGGGCACGCCGGCGGCGAAGGCCAAGGCCGAGCGCGACGCGGAGAAGGCGAAGCGCAAGGGTGTCTCGACCGGCGACGTCTCCCTCGAGAAGTCCGCGGGCGGCACTGCGGTGGTCGACGACGAGGCCGAGGCGCCCCGCCCGCGGGTGCAGCCCCAGCGTCAGACGAAGGCGCAGCGGTCGAAGCAGCAGGGTGGCGGCCCCCGGCCGACGGGCGGCGCGAAGAGCGTCCCCACCAAGTCCAAGAAGAAGCGCTGAGAGCGCTCGGAAGAGATCGGTGGACGAGATGTCTGACGTGGCGGAGACGACCGACGAGGTGTCGACGACCGAGGGTGGTGCGCCCGCGGAGACCGGAGCGGACCGGGTCACTCGGCTCGAGCGAGAGGGCGACATCGCGGCTGACTACCTCGAGGAGCTCCTCGACATCGCCGACCTGGATGGCGACATCGACATGGACGTCGAGGGTGACCGTGCGGCGGTGTCGATCGTGGGCGGCGACCTCGACCAGCTCGTCGGCAGCCGCGGCGAGGTGCTCGAGGCGCTTCAGGAGCTGACGCGGCTCGCGGTCTACCGCGAGACCGGCGAGCGCTCCCGGCTGATGCTCGACGTCGCGGGCTACCGCGCCGACCGTCGTGCCGAGCTGGAGAAGGTGGCGGCGGACGCCATCGAGGAGGTGAAGGCGACGGGTGAGCGAGTCTCGCTCAAGCCGATGTCGCCCTTCGAGCGCAAGGTGGTCCACGACGCCGTGGCGGCCGCCGGGCTGACCTCCGAGTCCGAGGGCGCCGAGTCGCGTCGTCACGTGGTCGTGCTCCCCGCGTGAGGTCCTGATGGACGACGTTTCACGTGAAACACCCCTCGCGCCGGCCTCGGCGCGGGGGGTGTTCTCGCCTGAGCGCTTCCCCGTCGCGGAGGCGTACGCGCACTCCCTGGCGACGGCCGGCGTCGAGCGCGGGCTGATCGGGCCGCGCGAGGTGCCCCGCTTGTGGGAGCGTCACCTGCTCAACTGCGCCGTCGTGACGGACGCCGTGCCCGAGGGCGCGTCGGTCGCCGATGTGGGCTCTGGCGCTGGTCTTCCCGGCGTGGTGATGGCCATCCGGCGGCCGGACCTTCGCGTCACGCTCATCGAGCCGCTGCTGCGCCGCGCGACCTACTTGGAGGAGGTGGCGGGCGAGCTGGGCCTCGACAACGTGACGGTCCTCCGCTCCCGGGCCGAGGACGCTGTGGCCGCAGGCGGCTTCGACGTGGTCACGTCCCGTGCTGTCGCGGCGCTCGACAAGCTGGCGCGGTGGTGCATGCCGCTGGTAGCAGTGGGGGGCGAGATGCTGGCGATGAAGGGCGAGCGCGCTCCGGACGAGATCGTGGCGGCGCGCAAGGTGTTGCGTCAGTGGTCGGCCGGCGATGCTGAGGTGGTCGTGGTCGGGGACACGGTCCTTTATCCACCGACGACGTTGGTCCGAGTGGTGCGGACGAAGTGACCCGGATAGGTTGGGCCGCTGATCGCGCTGTTGTCGTGCGCTGTCGCGGGCTTGACAACGAGCTCACGGCGGCGGCGTTGTGCACAGGTCAGATCCGCGTGGTTGAGCGGCGTCCTCGCTAGTTCTCCACAGATTGACGTAGTTCTTCCACAGGCAGTGACGAAAGGTCGACAACGTGGTTTCACGTGAAACGGCGGAGGGCGCTGCGGCGCCGTACCGCCCCCGCACGGCGGCCGACCTGGCGGAGGCGACGCCCCCGAGTGACGACGCAACCACGCCGTTGGCTCGTGCTGTCGAGGCATCTCTGCTTGTTCGTGACGGTGCGCGCCGGATGGCGATGCCGCGGCCGTCGCGGACGCGGGTGATGGTGGTGGCGAACCAGAAGGGCGGGGTCGGCAAGACGACCTCGACCGTCAACCTGGGTGCCGCCCTCGCGCAGCTCGGACAGCGGGTCCTCATCATCGACCTCGACCCCCAGGGCAACGCGTCGACCGCGCTCAACATCGAGCACCACCGGGGTACGCCCTCGACGTACGACCTCCTCGTCGAGGGCGCGGCCCTGGGTGACGTCCTCCAGCCCTGCCCGGAGGTCGAGGGCCTGGATGTCGTCCCGGCCACCATCGACCTCGCGGGTGCCGAGATCGAGCTCGTCAGCGTGGTGGCCCGCGAGAACCGGTTGAACAAGGCCATCAGTGCGCACCCCGGCGTCGGGGGCAAGGAAGCAGGTGACGAGCGCTACGACTACGTGCTGGTCGACTGCCCGCCGTCCCTCGGACTGCTGACGCTGAACGCCCTCGTTGCGGCTCACGAGATGCTCATCCCGATCCAGGCGGAGTACTACGCGCTGGAGGGTCTCGGTCAGCTGCTGGAGACCGTGGAGATGGTGAAGAAGCACCTCAACCCTGAGCTGAGGATCTCGACGATCCTGGTGACCATGTACGACGGGCGCACCCGCCTCGCCGCGGGTGTTGCTGACGAGGTGCGGTCGCACTTCGGGGACCAGGTCCTGAAGACGATGATCCCGCGCTCGGTGCGTGTCAGTGAGGCGCCGTCGTACGCCCAGACCGTCATGACCTACGACCCAGGCTCCCCCGGTGCCATGGCCTACCTCGAGGCGGCCCGTGAGATCACGCAGCGGGCGGTGCGGTCATGAGCAAGCCGCAGCGCAAGCCCAAGCCGGGTCTTGGTCGTGGACTGGGGTCGCTGATCCCTACCGCTCCGCCGCCGGCGGCGTCGGAGGCTCCGGACGAGGGATCGGGAGCTGACGGCGGCGCGGGTGTCGGCGCGGCCGCTGTTTCACGTGAAACGAGCACGGTGGAGGGCGGTACGCCGAGCGGTGTCGACCTGGCCCCGGTAGCGGGCGCCTACTTCGCGGAGCTGCCGGTCGGCGCCATCGCACCCAATGCTCGGCAGCCTCGTCAGGTCTTCGACGAAGATGCGATGGCCGAGCTCGTGCACTCGATCCGTGAGGTCGGGTTGCTGCAGCCGGTGGTAGTGCGCAAGGTTGCTGCCGACGGCTACGAGCTGATCATGGGCGAGCGCCGGTGGCGCGCCACGCAGGAAGCCGGCCTCGAGGTCATCCCCGCGATCGTCCGCGAGACGGACGACACGGACATGCTGCGCGACGCGCTGCTGGAGAACCTCCACCGCTCACAGCTGAACCCGCTCGAGGAGGCAGCGGCGTACCAGCAGCTCCTCGAGGACTTCGCCTGCACCCACGAGGAGCTGGCGCAGAGAATCGGACGTTCGCGCCCGCAGATCAGCAACACCCTTCGGCTGCTCCGCCTGAGCCCCGCTGTGCAGCGCAGGGTGGCCGCAGGAGTGCTGTCGGCAGGTCATGCCCGGTCGTTGCTCGCCGTACCGGACGGGGAGGCTCAGGACCGCCTGGCGGCCCGCGTCGTCGCCGAGGGCATCAGCGTGCGCGCGCTCGAGGAGATCGTGGCGCTCGGCGATGCGAGCGAAGAGGCACTCCC
Organism: Nocardioides zeae; assembly: GCF_010686755.1. Classification (GTDB taxonomy): domain Bacteria; phylum Actinomycetota; class Actinomycetes; order Propionibacteriales; family Nocardioidaceae; genus Nocardioides; species Nocardioides zeae. The sequence continues at coordinate 156,265 of NZ_JAAGXA010000004.1, forward strand.
ACGCCGGCGTCCGCTGAAGAGAAGCGATCCCGCGACCACGGAGTACGCCGCCCGTCTCTCGGACCGCTTCGAGACGCGCGTCAAGGTGGACGTCGGCAAGTCCAAGGGCCGGATCACGGTCGAGTTCGCGACGCTCGAGGACTTGCAGCGCATCGTCGACATCATGGACCCGCGCAACCGCACCGACCGCGTCATCTGAGGGACCTCGCCGTCGCGCTCTCGCGGCGTCGGTGTTCGTAATCGTGCGGCGTGCCCTGCCGGACAACGCGCGGCACGGCGACTCTGTTTCACGTGGAACTGGCGCAGCACGCGACGGCGGCCCACGCTGGGCCTGAGAGGGCTCCCTGGAGGCCCCAGAGCGCCACTAAGCACCCAGGGTGCCACTGAGCCTCCCAGGAGGGCCAGGAGGCCGCCTCCGTGCGCGACTGGCACCGGCCCGGCATGCGGCGACGCGAGGAAGGCGCACCGCGGGGCGTTGCCGCCCCGACCTGCGCCGAACCCGCCCGACCGAGATCGGGACGTCCGCGTGAGGTACTGCGATCGCGAGCACGCGACCCATCGAGCTCTCGTGCGGCACGCCACGAGGGGCAGCTCGGCCCCGCGACGATGACGCCACCCCTCGGATCTCCCAGATCCCGCCCGCCGTTGCGTCGCCGAGGGATCCCCTGCTGTGCATCCGAGTGCAGGGACACCGAGCTCGCCCCACCCGCGTCGCCTCCCGCTGGACACGACCACGCAGCCGAACCCATCCACGCTGGCCCACGCATGACGGGTGGGCGTCGTCGTGACGCGCCACCCGAGCGACGAGGTCACCACGTGGAACCCGTGCGGCACGCGCATCCCATCACCGCGGACGGCGGTGCTGTCTCGCATCGTGCCCGACTCAGGCCGCGGTGGCGAGTGCCTCGCTCTCCCGGGCGGCGGCGGGCGCTGCGCGACCTCGCAACGGGCTCCGTCCCACCAAGCGACGCACATGCGTGGCGAGGACGGGATGCACCGCATGTACCGGGCCAGGTCTCTCTGATGAGCTCAGACGGTGGAGCTGATGATCCGGCGACCTGGACCGACCTGGACCGACCTGGCGGAGCCGAGGAGTGCCGGGCCGACGGCGCGGTCGGCACAGCGGCGTACGAGCCGTGCTGCTGCCCCGTCGCGCCCTGCCAGCGCGCGCCCCTGAGGAATGTGCACCTGGTGCACGCCCGACCGCCGTGGGCTCGTCGTAGCCGCACATTTCGAGCCCCCATCGGGCCCGCACCCGGCCCGGACCCAGCACCGGCCCCGCCCCGCCCCAGACTCGGCGCACGAGTCAGCCCCGGCGCACAATCCAGCCCAGACCCGCGAGCGCCTGGACCGCGACGTACGACAGCACGTGTGCAGCTGGTGCCGGTCCCAGCTCGATCTACGTGCCGCAGCCGCACAGTTCGCGCGCCTCCGATGAACCAGCGACCCTAGAGCTACAAAGCAACAAAGCGCTTTGTCGACATACCTACTTCTTGGACGCCCGCTTCTTGGCTCGCTTCGCCGCGCGCGCCCGCTTCTCCTCGGCGTCGAGCTTCGCCGCTGCCTCCGGCGTCGGGGCCGAGCCGCCGAAGCGTGCGGGGATCCACCAGGAGCCGGGCTTCTTCTCGTCGGCGGGATAGAGGTCGACGGCCTTGTCCAGGAGCCCGCAGAGCGCGGCGTGCAGCTCGGCGGTCTCGCCGACGGGGTCGTCGCCGCTGGGGTGCAGGGCTTCGCCGACGTGGATGCCGATGGTCGTGCCGCGGGAGAAGTCGCGCGGGTGGTCCTTCGTCCAGATGCGCTGCGTCCCGAACACGACGACCGGGAGGAGGGGCACGCCGGCGGCGGCCGCGATGCGCACGGCACCGGTCTTGATCTCCTTGATCTCGAACGACCGCGAGATCGTCGCCTCGGGGAAGATGCCGACCGCCTCGCCGCGGCGCAGGTAGTCGATGGCGATCTCCGCGGAGCCGGCTCCGTCGCCGCGGTCGACCTCGATGTGGTGGAACGACCGCATGACGGGTCCACCGATCGGGTTGTCGAAGATCTCCTTCTTCGCCATGAACCGCACGTACCGCCCCGACGGGTTCGCGGCGAGCCCCCCGTAGACGTAGTCGACGTAGCCCACGTGGTTGACCGCGAGCATCACGCCGCCCTTGCGCGGGACGCGCTCGGTGCCGGTCATCTGGAAGTTCTGCCCCAACGCGCGGAACGCGGTCTTCGCGGTGGCGATGACGACGGGGTAGGTCAGGTCGATCACGGCGGACTCCCGGGGGCTTGGACGGACGACGCCACACCCTAGCGCGCGGAAATGCGGACGGGGCCGGTCCCCACGGAGGGGAACCGGCCCCGTCGGGGGCAGTGCGGATCAGGCGATGAAGTCGCCCAGCTCGCGGAGCAGCGCGGCCTTCGGCTTGGCGCCGACGATGGTCTTCACGACCTCGCCGCCCTGGTAGACGTTGAGCGTCGGGATGCCCGTGACGCGGTAGGTCGAGGGGGTCACCGGGTTCTCGTCCACGTTCATCTTCACGAACGTGATCTTGTCGCCGTGCTCCTTGGCGATCTCGTCGAGGATCGGCGAGACCTGGCGGCACGGTCCGCACCACTCGGCCCAGAAGTCGACCAGGACGGGCTTCTCGGACTTCAGGACCTGCGCCTCGAACTGTGCGTCGGTCACGGCGGCGATGTCAGCCACGGTGGTACCTCTCTTCGGTGGATGGGACGTCTGGGGGTGGAACGCCGGGCGGGGTCGGAAACTTCCCCGCCCGGTGGGGCTCACAGACCGGCGGTCTGCACGACCTCGGAGACTGCCGCCTCGGCGGCGACGGCGTCCTGCGCCTGCTGCGCGGTGGCGGCCGTGTGGTCGAGGTCGGCGATGTAGCGCTCGGCGTCGAGCGCGGCCGCACAGCCGGTGCCGGCGGCCGTGATCGCCTGGCGGTAGTGGTGGTCCACCAGGTCGCCGGCGGCGAACACGCCGGGCACGTTGGTCGCGGTCGACGGGTGCTGCACGAGCACGTAGCCCTCGTCGTCCAGGTCGACCTGACCGCCGAGGAGCTCGGAGCGCGGGTCGTGGCCGATCGCCACGAAGAGGCCCGTGACCGCCAGCGGGCGGGTCTCGCCGGTGACCGTGTCGCGCAGCGTCACGCTCTCCAGCTTGTCGCTGCCGTTGATCTCGGCGACCTCGGAGTTCCAGACGATCTCGAGCTTGGGGTCGGCGATGGCACGCTCCGCCATGATCGCGGAGGCGCGGAGCTCGTCACGACGGTGGATCAGGTAGACCTTCGACGCGAAGCGCGTGAGGAACGTGGCCTCCTCGACGGCGGAGTCACCGCCACCGACGACCGCGATCTCCTGGTTGCGGAAGAAGAACCCGTCGCACGTCGCGCACCACGACACGCCCTTGCCGGAGAACAGGTCCTCCTTGTCGAGGCCCAGCTTGCGGTAGCCGGAGCCCATCGCGAGCACGACCGAGCGGGCCGTGTACGTCGCGGTCTCCGTGCGCACGACCTTGATGTCGCCGGTCAGGTCGACCTCGACGACGTCGTCCGGGATCAGCTCGGCGCCGAAGCGCTCGGCCTGCGCGCGCATCTCGTCCATGAGGGCCGGGCCCATGATGCCGTCGCGGAAACCGGGGAAGTTCTCCACCTCGGTCGTGTTCATGAGCGCACCGCCCGCGGTCACCGAGCCCTCGAAGACGAGCGGGCTGAGGTTGGCCCGCGCGGCGTACACCGCCGCGGTGTATCCCGAGGGACCGGAGCCGATCACGATGACGTTGCGCGGCTCGGACGCGGTGCTGGCGGTCGAGGTGGACTGGTCGGTCATGGAAATGCGACTCCTGGGATGGATGCGGTTGCGGGGGCGTGCCCTCCACGGTGCTCAACCGATGGTAGGGCAGGGAGATTCCCGGGCCACGTCCCAGCGCGGCCCGGTGTCGCGAGGGTCAGTCGGCGCCGTACTGCGCCTCCAGCAACGGCTCCCCCTCGCAGTCGAGCACCCGCACGTCCGCGCTCCCCGCGGAGGGGGTGACCTCGACGACGACGGTCGCGCCGTCGAGCTCGGTGAGGACGCCGACGGTGCCGTCCGCCGGCTCGGCCCCGCACCCGGTCGACGTCGCGGGCCGGGGATCGGCCGCGACGGCGGCGAGCACCGCGGCGAGGTCGGCGTCGAACGAGGAGCTGCTCAGCCCGCGGCCGTCGGCGTCGAGCAGGAGGCCCTCGTACGTCGCGAGGTCGGCCGCCGCGTCGACGACGCGGTCGTCGGGGGTCTGGTTCGGTTGCACCGGGGCGCTGGACGGTGGCTGCTCCTCGGCGTTGCCGTCCGGCGGAGGCGCCTGGCCCACATTTGGGCCGCTCTCGGACTGCCCTCCGGAGTCGGACGAGGTCGCGTCGCCGGACCCGCCGAGCCGGGGGACGAGGACGCCGCCGACGCCGACCACGACGACGGCGGCCGCGGCGGCCAGGAGCACGCCACCGCGGCGCCGGCGCCGGCGAGCCGCGAGGTCGATCGGGGCGTCGGCGCCGGGCCGTGGGGGCAGCCCGTGCTCGGTGGCGGGTGCCGACGGGTGCGCGGCGAGGCGTTCCGCCCGCAGGCCGGCGAGCGTCGCGTCGAGCCGGGCCGCCACGGCGGGCGGCGCCGGCTCGTCGTGGCGTGCCTCGGCGAGGAGGCGACGCACGGCAGCCGCGGTCGCCGGGTCGAGGACAGGGTCGGGACCGCTCTCGTCAGGCGTCTCGGGGGGCATGTCACCTCCTCGTCGGTTCGTGGGGTCGGGCTGCAGGGTCAGGGCGCCACGGTCGGTGGACCGCGCGGGTCGCCCGGAGATGGGACGTCGCCCGGCGCCCGCCGGTTCCCGGCCGGCGGGGCGATCGGCGGGTCGGCCGTCGCGACGAGGTCGGCGAGCAGCTCGGCGAGGCGGGCGCGGCCCCGCGCGCAGCGGGACTTCACCGTGCCGACCGCGCAGTCGAGGATCGCGGCGGCCTCCGCCACCGCGTAGCCCTCCATGTCGACCAGCACCAGCGCGGCCCGCTGGTCGGCGCCGAGCCGGCTCAGCGCGTCCAGCACCCGCGCGCGCCGGTCGGCCACGAGCGCGAGGTCCGCCGGGTCGTCGGGCGCGCGGGGCACGATCGCCGGGGCGGCGTCGGACCGCACGACCGCTCCGCGGCGGGCGGAGTCGTCGAGGTCGTCGGGCAGCGGATCGGCTGCGCGCACCTTCGCGGCGCGGATCCGGTCGAGGCAGGCGTTGACGACGACCCGGTGCAGCCAGGTCGTGACGGCGCTGTCGCCGCGGAAGGAGCCGGCGCGCCGGTACGCCGCGACCATCCCGTCCTGCAGGCCGTCGGCCGCGTCCTCCGGGTTGCCCGTCGTGCGCAGCGCCACGGCCCACAACCGGTCGCGGTGCCGCGAGAACAGCACGCCGAAGGCATCCGGGTCACCCGCCACGTGGGCGGCCAGCAGGGCGCGGTCGTCCGCGTCGTGCCCCACCGGCTCCCCCGGGACCGGTGCGCTCACCCGAGGACCTGCACCTCGGCGATCTCGCCCCGGAAGCCGCCGGAGACGCTGGGCAGCGAGGTGAGCCAGACCGTCACGTACTGCCCGGTCGTGCCCTCGGCGAGGTCGACGGTGCCCTCCTCGCCGGTGATCTCGGCGCTGCCGGCGGCCTGGAGATCCGCGACGGAGGCGACGGGGTCGGCCGTCACGAAGATCTCGACCGACGTCGGCGAGCCGCCCAGGTCGAGCCGGACCTGGCGGAGGTTCTGCGCGGTGCCGAGGTCGAGCTGCAGGCCCACGCCGCTCTTGAGGCCGCTCGGCCCCAGCTGCTGGCGGTAGGTCAGCGTGGTCCACGAGGTCGAGGGGTCGCCGTCGAGCGCGTTCGGCACGGCGTCGTCGTTCTCCTCGCCGTTGCCGTCGGGCGGCGGGTCGAACGGCGTGGCCGTGACCCCCTCGATCGGGGTGGGCGCCGACGAGGGCAGGGGCGAGGAGGGCGAGTCGGAGGACGCCGCCCCGCCCGAGCCGGTGTCGTCGTCGGAGGACCCGAGGATCTGGTAGGCCAGCGCGACGACGATCAGCAGGGCCACGAGGGCGCCGAGGAACCCGGCGAGCTGGAGCCAGGTGCGCCCCGGCTTCTCGTCGCGGCGGGCACCGGGCTCGCGCACCGGGTGCGGGATGACGGCACCGGTCGTGTGGCCCGTCGCCCAGGGCCAGTACTCACCGTCGCCACCGGCGGCGGACGCCGACGCGGTCGGCGACGTCGCGGCCGCCTCCGTGGCAGCACGACGTCGACGCGCCTCGATCTCCTCGGGCGTCTCCGGTGCGAACAGCGGACGCTCGGGCGGCGGCTCGAAGTCGGGCGGGGGCGGCGGCGGCTCGGCGCGCTTCGCCAGCCAGGAGACCTCGTCGGCCTCCTCGTCGAAGATCGGCACACCGGCCTGCGTCGGCACGTCGCCCGTCGACGCCGCCCGCGCCCGGGCAGGAGCGGGCGCCGCGTCCGGGTCCTCCCCGGACGGGGCGGACGGGGCGGACGGCGCGGGCGCACCGGCGGTCGCGTCCGGGGCGGCCGCGGCCGGCTGGGCGGGGAGGACCGGCCGCACCGCGGTGCCGCCGTCGAGCGGGTCCTCCGCCGGCGGCGTGGTGGTCGCGCCCTCGACCGCCATCGCGGCGACGGGCGCCACCGCGGGGGCCGCGGCCGGACGCGCGTCGTGCGGCAGCACGGGCGGGAGGGGGTCGAGCAGCTCGGGCGGCAGGGTCGGCAGCCCGCTCGTCGCGGTCGAGCCACGCTCGGCCTCCGCGGCGGCCATGCTGGCCGGGTCCCCGACGTACTCCCGCAGGTAGTCCGCGATCCCGCGCGCCGTCGTGAGGTCGTACGGCGCGCGCGGCGGCGCGTCGGCGTTGAGGACGTCGTCGCAGAGCTCGTCGAGCACCCGGGGGATGCCCGCGCGCACCTGCCGGGGCCGCAGCACGGACCCGTTCTCGAGCGGCGCGGCCGGCATCTCCGAGGGGGAGCGTCCGGGCCAGCGTCCGGTCAGGCCCGCGTAGAGCAGGCTGACCAGCTCGTGCACGTCGCCGCGCTCGTCGGCCGTCGGGAGGCCCTTGAGGGCCGCGTCGACCTGCGCGCCGACGATCCGGACCGTGCCGGAGAGGTCGACGATGATGTTCTCGGGCACGAGACGGCCGTGGCAGACCCCCGCCGCGTGGGCCGTCGCCATCGCGCCGGCGACCTCGCCGACGAGCCAGGCCGCCCGCCGCGGCGCGAGCGGCGCGTGCTGGAGCATGAGCTGGAGGCTCGTGCCCGTGCCCCACTCCGTCACCACGTAGGTCACGCCGTTCTTGACCTCGGCGTCGAGGACGCGGAGGAAGCGGCGGTCGGTGAGGCGGGCGCAGCCACGGGCGGCGTCGAGCAGGACCTCGGCCCGCGGGGTGCCCGACGGCATCACGTGGACGGAGACGTGGCGGCCGAGCACGCGGTCGTGGGCCCGCCAGAAGCGACCGTCACCGGTCTCGCTGAGCAGGTCGATCAGCAGGTAACGGTTGGCCAGCACGTCACCCGGCCGGATCGTCGTCGGCATGCCACCCCCTCCGGTGCTGGGCCTGTGCTCGGCCCGGGTCGGGCCACGCGTCCGCTCGTGGGCACATCGTAGGCCGCCGCCGGGAATCGTGGGTCAGCGGCGTCGGGCGGGTCGCACGCGGCTCACGACGGCGTCCACGACCTCGTTCACCTCGGTGATCCGCAGGAGGCGGGCGAGGAGCACGACGAGGCCGCCGAGCACGGCCGCGAGCAGCGGGAGGGTGACGATCGCCTCCAGCTTGGCCGACCCGAGGGCGAGGTGCTCCTCGAGCAGGAGGCGCAGTCCCCACGCGATCCCCGACGCGATCCCGACGGCGACGAGGAGGCGCACGCCGAAGGCGAGCGTGCGCGCCGTGCCGAGGCCTCCGACGGTGCGGGAGAGCACGGAGTACGACACGAGCGCACCCGCGCCGTACGCCACGCCGTAGGCGACGACCAGCGCGGGCGCGGTGTTCTCGGCGGTGGCCGCGTGGACGAGCAGGAGCGCGACGCTGACGTTGACCACGGCGATGACGCACTGGATCCAGAAGACCCGCCGGGTCTGCTCGAGGGCGTAGAACCCGCGCAGCATCATGTAGTGCACCGTGAACAGCACGATCGCCGGCGCGAACAGGACGAGCGTGGGGATGAAGGACTCGTAGTCGTCCCGGGCCGCGCCGTACGCCCAGATCACGTTCGCGAGGCTGGGCGCGGCGACCACCACGATCGCCGCGGCGGGGACGATGAACGACAGCGTCGTGCGCAGCGTCGCCGACAGCGTGCTGGCCAGCGAGCCGAGCTCGCTGTCGGCGGCCGCGGCGGAGAGCCGGGGCAGGATCGCGGTCGTCAGCGACACGGTCACCACCGAGTGCGGGACCATCATGATGAGCAGCGCGTTGGAGTAGACCGTGTAGCCCGTGCCGTCGTCGCCGGCGACCGTGCCGCTCGACGCGAGCCGCACGACGACCGTGTAGGCGGCCTGGTTGACGACGACGAAGGCGATCGTCCACGACGCCAGCTTGAACGTGTGGCCGAGGCCGGTGCCGACGAAGTCGAAGCGGGGACGGATGCTGACGCCCGCCTTGCGCAGGTAGGGCACGAGGATCGCGAACTGGGCGACGATGCCGAGCGTGGAGCCGAGGCCGAGCAGCAGCTCCTGGTGGGGCGAGAAGGCCGAGGAGAGCGCGTCCGGCGCCACCGGACCGAAGACGAGGAGGTAGACCGCCAGCACCGCGACCGAGATGACGTTGTTGGCGATGGGCGCCCACATCATCGGGCCGAACCGGCCCCGCGAGTTCAGGATCTGCCCGACCAGCACGAACATGCCGTAGAAGAAGACCTGCGGCAGGCAGTAGCGCGCGAACGCCACCGCCGAGTCCCGCTGCGCCGCGAGCTCGGGCCCGTTGAACCTGTCGTCGAGGTAGATCGACATCACCCACGGGGCGGCGACCACCAGGAGGACCGTCACCGTGCCGAGGAAGAGGACGGCGAGGGTGACGATGCGGTTGACGTACGCCGCGCCCCCGTCCTCGTCGTTCTTGAGGGCCCGCACGAGCTGGGGCACGAGCACGGCGTTGAAGATGCCGCCCGCCAGCAGGATGTAGACCATGTTCGGGATCGTGTTGGCGATCGCGAAGATGTCGGCGTGCAGCTTCGTGCCGAGGGCGGCGACGAGCAGGATGCCCCGGACGTAGCCGCTGAGCCGCGACACGATCGTGCCTGCCGCCATGATCGCGCTGGAGCCGAGCACGGCCGAGCTCGTGCCGGCGTGGCTCTCCTCCGTCCGCTCCGGCGCGTCCGTCTCGGCGTCCCCCCGCGTCGAGCCGGCAGCCGCCGCCACCGCGTCCGCGTGCTTCGGGTGCCGTGCCGTGCCGTCGGGCGCGAGCACCGGGAACGTGGTCGTGCCGTCGGGGGCCGTGTCGAACGTCGTGCCCTGGCCGCCGGTCGGGATCGTGTCGTAGAGCGGGTTGAGCACCGGCTGCGGCAGCGGGTCGGGCGTCGCGTCCGCCGGGCCGGGGGCGCGGTGGCGGGCGCCGGAGCCCAGGGGGTCGTGGTGGGTCACGCGCGCTCCCCGCTGCCGCTCGGTGCGTCGCCGGTCGGGCGTGCCGCGTCGTCCGCGTCGTCCGGCCGGGACACGGCGGCGACCGAGGCCGGCGTCGAGATGCGGCGGCGGGGCCGGCCGCGGTACCACCACAGGGTCGCCCCCACGAACAGCACGGCGGCACCGATGATGATCGCCCAGATGATGTCGCTGACGGCCGCCGAGCGCACGGGCACGACGACGGTGCCGCCCAGCGCCGTACCGGTCTCGTCGACCACCCGCACGTCGACGTCGTAGACGCCGAGGCGGTGCATCGTCACCGTCATCCGCACGCTGGCGCTGCCGCTGGCGGGGACCTCCACCGGACCGGACGGCGCGACGGTGACCCGTCGGCTCTCGTCGCCGCGGAGCTCGACGACGACGGGCTGGTCGAGGCCGTTGACGACGCGGACGTTGAAGTCGCCGTCGTCGCCCGACAGCGTGATGGTGGGGGGCGCCTCGACCGTGACGCTGGCGAGGAGCCCCTGCACCTGCTCGATCTGGTCCCGCACCCCGGACCGCACGCGTGCCAGGTCGCCGCGGTGCTCGTAGGACAGCACCGCCGCCGCGGCCCGCTCGGTCTGGCTCCGCACCGCGTCGGTCTCGGGGAGGATCGAGTCGAGCCGGGAGCCGCGCGTCACCAGCGACCGCGACAGCACGAAGAGGTCGTCGGGCAGGGCCTCGGCGGCGTCGACGTCCGTGGCGAGGGCGGCGAGGTCGGTCGTCACGGGCTCGGCGTCGGCCGCGGTCCCGAGCTCCGTCAGCGGCACCGAGCGCAACCAGCCCGTGGTGAGGCCGCGGGTCGGGGAGCCCGCGTCGCCGGGGTTCCACAGGGCCGGGAGGAGCACGGCGCGTTCCTGCGTCGCCCCCGGCCGGTCGTCGAGCGCCCCCACCACCATCGTGGCGGCGAGCTGCTGGCGCAGCAGCACGCCGGAGGTCCGGTCCCCGGGGGCGGGCCCGCCAGCGGCGACGTCGTCGTCGACCACGACCACCCGGCGCCCGTCGGCGTCGGCGAGGGGCGCGGCCGCCGTCAGGTCCTCGGGCGCGTCCGCGCCGAGCTCGTCGTCGCCCACGAGCACGACGACGTCGTCCTCGATCTCGTCGACGAGCCCCGCGGGCAGGCCCTCGCCCCGCGGCGCGACCGCCGGGGTGCCCTCGAGGCCGTAGCGGTCGAGGGCGTCGTCCGCGAGCAGCCGGGCGCGCCCGTAGGCCACCGGGTCGTGGAGGGCGGCGGCGCCGAGGTCGACGTCGCCGTAGGGCAGCACGAGGAGGTCGCCGGCCGTCGCGGCGGCCAGCACGTCCTCCAGCCACGCGGCCGCGGCCGCGGCCAGGGGACCGTCGGCCACCTGCAGGTCGCCCGTGTCGCCCCCCACCGAGCCGGGGTCGGTGGCGTCGTCGCTCGGTTCCTCCGTGGCGTCGGTGCCGGTCGAGCCCGGGTCGGCGGGCTCCTCCTCGGGGTCCGCCGTCGGCGCCAGGGAGCGCGCCGGGTTGCCCTCCGCGAGACGCCGCGCGACGTCGAGGAGCGCGGGGTCGAGCAGGATCGAGGTCGGGCCCGCGCCGGCGTCGGGGTCGACCAGGTCGGCGATCCGTCGCAGGCGGCCACCGTCGCCGAGCTGGACCGCCCAGGCCTCGGGGTCGGCGATGCTGCCGTCCGCGGCGTACCGGATCGGGGCGCGGAGCGGCACCACGACGCTGGCACGGCCGGCGGTGTCGGCGGTCCGGCCCCGGTCGAGGAGGGGCAGGAAGGTGCGGGCCCGCCCCACGGCGTTGCCGCTGCGGGTGCCGTCGCCGTCGGCGCCGAGGGCGTGCACGCCCAGCCAGTAGACGCCGGGGGCGCCGCTGATGCGGAGCTGCTCGATCGGGAGGTCGAGGCGGTAGGGACGCGTCTCGCCGGGCGGGAGCCGCGTGACGGACTCGTCGAAGAGACCGTCCACCAGGAGCCGCTCGCCGATGAAGGACAGCGGGTCGGAGTCGGCCGCGGCCTCCAGCTCGGACTCCGAGGTCAGCGGCGCGCTGGAGGTGACCGGGAAGATCTGCAGGTCCGTCCACGTCTCGTCGGAGGCGTTGGTGACGGTGCCCGTGACGGTGATGACGGTGCCGGGCGCGAGGACGCCCACGTCGGGGGTGACGCCGTCGATGGTCACCGTGAGCGGGGTGCCGGTCTCCTCGTCGTCGAGGGCGGGAGCGCTCGCGGGGGCGGCGCTCGCAGGGGTCGGGCCCAGCACCAGCAGGGGTCCGACGAGCACGGCGAGCACGAGCAGCAGCGCGGCGAGCCTCGGGGGCGTCGCCGCGCGGAGCGGCGACGCGTCCCGATCGAGCATGGACCGATGCTAGGGCAGCGGCGCTCCGGGCCGGGATTCCGTCGCGCCCGCGCGGCGGCTCCCGACCACGCCGATGGCATAGGGTGACCGGTCGTGTCGCCCGATGGTCTCGAGTCCTCCCCGGCCGTCCCCGCGACGCCGCCGGACGCCCCCACGCCGCCCCTCTCGATGGTCGAGGTGCAGCAGCGCGTGAGCAGCGAGCTGGCCCGGATCGGGGTCGTCGTCGACGAGCTCGGCGAACGCTTCGAGGCCGCCGGCCACTCCCTCCACCTCGTCGGCGGCCCCGTGCGCGACGCGATGCTCGGACGGCTCCAGGACGACCTCGACTTCACGACGTCGGCCCACCCCGACGCCGTCGAGCGCCTGCTCAAGGGCTGGGCGGACGCCGTGTGGGACATCGGGCGAGCGTTCGGCACCATCGGGTGCCGCAAGGGCGACTGGACGATCGAGATCACCACGTTCCGCTCCGAGGCCTACAGCGCCGACTCGCGCAAGCCCGAGGTCGCCTACGGCACCGACCTCGCCGGCGACCTCGGTCGGCGCGACTTCACCGTCAACGCGATGGCCGTCTCCGTGCCCGGCCGGGTCTTCGAGGACCCCTTCGGCGGCATCGGCGACCTCGCCCACCGCGTGCTGCGCACGCCCGGCCGGCCCGAGGACTCGTTCTCCGACGACCCCCTGCGGATGATGCGGGCCGCCCGCTTCGCGGCCCAGCTCGGCTTCGACGTGGCCCCCGAGGTCGTGGCCGCGATGACGGCGATGGCCGAGCGCATCGACGTCATCTCCGCCGAGCGGGTGCGCGACGAGCTCGTGAAGCTCGTCTGCGCGCCGTACCCGCGCCGCGGCCTGGCGCTCCTCGTCGACACGGGCCTGGCCGCCCGCGTGCTCCCCGAGCTGCCCGCGCTGCAGCTCGAGCGCGACGAGCACCACCGCCACAAGGACGTCTACGAGCACTCGCTGACGGTGCTCGAGCAGGCGATGGACCTCGAGGAGCGGCTCGCCGGTCCCGACGGCCCGGGCACGCCCGACTTCATCGTGCGGTTCGCGGCGCTCGTGCACGACATCGGCAAGCCGCGCACACGACGCTTCCTCGAGGACGGGTCGGTGACGTTCCACCACCACGACGTGGTCGGCGCGAAGATGGTGCGCAAGCGCATGAAGGCGCTGCGTTTCTCCGGCGAGCAGATCGAGGCGGTCAGCAAGCTGGTGGAGCTCCACCTGCGCTTCCACGGGTACGGCGACGGTGGCTGGACCGACAGCGCCGTCCGCCGCTACGTGCGGGACGCGGGCGACGAGCTCCAGCGCCTCCACATCCTCACGCGTGCCGACTGCACGACGCGGAACCGCCGGAAGGCCGAGCGCCTGCGGCGCACCTACGACGACCTCGAGCGGCGGATCGCCGAGCTGGCCGAGCAGGAGGAGCTCGACTCGATGCGTCCCGACCTCGACGGCAACCAGATCATGGAGGTCCTCGGGATCGGCCCCGGTCGCGAGGTGGGCGAGGCCTACACGTTCCTCCTCGAGCAGCGGATGGACCACGGACCGCAGGACGCGGCCACCGCCGAGGCCGCGCTGCGGGCGTGGTGGGCGGAGCGCCAGGGCTGAGCCCTTGCCTTGTTGACGCGCGTTCATTAGCGTCGGGTCGTCCTCCCCCCGACCGCGACGGAGCCCGACGTGACCGCAGCACCCACCTCGACCGAGCTCGAGGCCACCATCGACATCGACGCGTCCCCCGCCCAGGTGTGGGCGCTCGTCTCCGACCTGCCCCGGCAGGCGGAGTTCAGCGACCAGGTCGTGCGCACGTTCGTGCCCGGCGGGGTGCGGCTCGGCGCGACCATGGTCAACGTCAACCGGCAGGGCTGGAAGTTCTGGCCGACCACGGCGAAGGTCGTGCGCTTCGACCCGCAGCGCGAGATCGCGTTCCGCGTGCGGGAGAACCGCACGGTGTGGTCCTACCGCCTCGTCCCCTCCGACGGGGGCACGACGCTGGTGCACCGCCGCGAGACCCCCGACGGCATCTCGGGCCTGTCGCTCAACCTCACCAAGTACGTGCTGGGCGGCGTCCCCGGCTTCACGCGCGAGCTGCAGGAGGGCATGCAGCAGACGCTCGCGCGGATCAAGCGGACCGCGGAGGCCTGATCGTCGTCCTGCTGGGGTAGGAATCTCCTCCATGAGAAGCGAACTGTTCGCGCGTGAGAACCTGCCCCAGCAGAGCGGTGACCGCTACCTGCTCCAGAACCCCCAGACGCTGCGCGTGGGCCTCGGCCCCGACGTGCTCGCAGCGAAGGGGTCGATGATCGCCTACCGCGGCAACGTCACCTTCGACCACGAGGGCGCCGGCAGCATCGGCAAGCTCGCCAAGAAGGTCTTCACGAGCGAGAACCTCGCGCTCATGCGCGTGCGCGGCCAGGGCGAGGTCTACTTCGCGGAGTCGGCGGGGTACGTCAACCTGCTGCACCTCGAGAACGAGGGCATCTCGATCAACTCCCGCAACCTGCTGGCCTTCGACGCCGACCTGCAGTGGGACATCAACCGCACCAAGGGCGCGGGCATGATGGGCGCGGGCCTGTTCAACACCACCATCGGCGGCACCGGCACGGTCGCCATCGTCGCCGTCGGCCTCGTCACCGTGCTCGACGCCTCGCAGGGGCCGGTGTACGTCGACTCCGACGCCGCCGTCTGCTGGTCGGCCAACCTGGCCCCGGGCGTCCACAACTCGATGAACGCCAAGTCGCTGCTGCGCGGCGGCACCGGCGAGGCGCTGCAGTACGTCTTCAACGGCCCCGGGTTCGTCGTCGTCCAGGCCTACGAGTGGGCGCCGGTGCCGACCTCGTGACCCGCTCCTGATCCGGTACGACGAACGCCCCGTGACCTCGGTGAGGTCACGGGGCGTTCGTGTCGGTCGTTCAGGGGACCCGGAAGGTCACTCCTCGCCGCGGATGAACGCCTCCACGCGACGACGACCCTCGTCGTCCGGCAGCTGCACCGGCGGGGACTTCATCAGGTAGGACGACGCGGAGATGATCGGGCCGCCGATGCCGCGGTCCTTGGCGATCTTCGCGGCGCGGATGGCGTCGATGATGATGCCGGCCGAGTTCGGGGAGTCCCACACCTCGAGCTTGTACTCCAGGTTGATGGGGGCGTCGCCGAAGGCGCGACCCTCGAGGCGCACGTAGGCCCACTTGCGGTCGTCGAGCCACGCCACGTAGTCCGAGGGACCGATGTGGACGTTCTTGTCGTGGACCTTGCCGGCCAGGGAGCCGGTGAGGTTCGACGTGACGGCCTGCGTCTTCGAGACCTTCTTGGACTCCAGGCGCTCGCGCTCGAGCATGTTCTTGAAGTCCATGTTGCCGCCGACGTTGAGCTGGTAGGTGCGGTCCAGCGTGACGCCGCGGTCCTCGAACAGCTTCGCCATCACGCGGTGCGTGATGGTGGCGCCGACCTGGCTCTTGATGTCGTCGCCGACGATCGGGACGCCCGCGGCGCGGAACTTCTCGGCCCACTCCGGGTCGGAGGCGATGAAGACGGGGAGCGCGTTGACGAACGCGACGCCGGCGTCGATGGCCGCCTGCGCGTAGAACTTGTCGGCCTCCTCGGAGCCCACCGGGAGGTAGGACACCATGACGTCGGCCTTCGTGTCCTTGAGCACCTGGACGACGTCGACCGGCTCGGCGTCGGACACCTCGATGGTCTCGCCGTAGTACTTGCCGATGCCGTCGAGCGTCGGGCCGCGCTGCACCGTGATGCCGGTCGGCGGCACGTCGCAGATCTTGATCGTGTTGTTCTCGCTGGCCTGCGTCGCCTCGGCCAGGTCGAAGCCGACCTTCTTGGCGTCGACGTCGAAGGCGGCGACGAACTCGACGTCCGAGACGTGGTAGTCACCGAAGACGACGTGCATGAGCCCCGGGACGGTGCCTGCGGGATCGGCGTCCTTGTAGTACTCGACGCCCTGGATCAGGGAGGTGGCGCAGTTGCCGACTCCCACGATCGCTACTCGAACCGAACCCATGGGGCTCTCCTCACTTGCTCTTCCTGGTTGGACAGGTCTGGATGTGTCGCTGCTGGCGGTGCGTGCTGCGGTGCCCGGCTCAGGTGCCCGCGGCCGAGGCGGCGGCGGGCGGGGGGTCGGGGGGATGACCGTCGCCGGGCGCTCGGTCGACTCGGTCGACTCGGTCGAGAGGACGACCGCGCTCGGCGTCGATGAGGTCCGAGAGCCACCGGACCTCACGCTCGACGGACTCGACGCCGTGGCGCTGCAGCTCCGCGGCGTACTGGTCGACCTCCTGCTGGGTGCGCCGGAGGTCGGACTGCACGCGGTCGAGCCGCTCCTGCAGTCGCGTGCGCCGCCCCTCGAGGACCCGCAGGCGGATCTCCATGTCGGTGCGGCTGAAGAAGGCGAAGCGGATGTCGAAGGTGTCGTCCTCCCAGGCGGCAGGACCGACCTCCGACATGAGGCGCTTGAACTCGAGCTTGCCTTCCTCGGTCACCTCGTAGACGATGCGCGGCCGCCGCGTCACGGGGGTGGTGGAGACCGTGGTCTCCGTGATGAGCCCGGTGCGCAGCATCCGCTTCAGCGCCGGGTAGAGCGAGCCGTAGGACAGCAGCCGCCCCCACCCGAGCATCAGGTTCAGCCGCTTGCGCAGCTCGTAGCCGTGCATGGGTGCCTCGTGCAGCAGTCCGAGGACTGCTAGCTCGATGGTCTCTCCACGACGTGCCACGCGACCTATCGTAGCGATATATCCGCGATGGTGAACCCTCGGTGAGCGCGCGTCGTCCGTCACGTGTCCGGGACGCCCCCACAGCGGGGGTGCGTACTCTGTCCGGGTTTGGCCGCCCCCGCGGTACCCGCACAGCAGGAGGAACCCCCGACCCATGTCTGGAAAGCGACGCGCCGACGGTCCCTCGGAGAAGGGGCGCAAGCCAGCGAGGGGCGCGAAGGGCGCGAAGGGCCCGAAGCGGGCGCTGTGGAAGCGCCTGCTCCTGTGGTTCACCGTCCTCTTCCTGTCGCTGTCGCTCGTGGCGGTCGGCAGCTTCATCGTGCTCTACCAGAGCATCGACATCCCCGACCCCAACTCGGACTTCCAGACGCAGACGACGAAGATCTTCTACAGCGGTGGCGACGCGGAGATCGGGTCCTTCGCCACCCAGAACCGCGAGTCGATCACCTTCGACGAGATGCCGGAGACGGCCCGCGACGCCGTCGTGGCGGCCGAGGACCGCAGCTTCTGGACCAACCGCGGCATCGACCCCAAGGGCATCTTGCGCGCGGCGTTCTCCAACGCCTCGGGCGGCAACACGCAGGGCGCCTCGACGATCACGCAGCAGTACGTGAAGATCCTCTACCTCACGCAGGAGCGCACGCTGACGCGCAAGGCGAAGGAGGCGATCCTCTCGCTGAAGATCCAGCGCCAGCTCAGCAAGGAGCAGGTGCTGGAGGGCTACCTCAACACCATCTACTTCGGTCGCGGCGCCTACGGCCTCCAGGCCGCCGCCCAGGCGTACTTCGGCGTGCCCGCCAAGGACCTCACGCTCGGGCAGTCCGCCGTGCTGGCCTCGGTGATCAACAACCCGACACGCTTCGACCCCGCCAACGGGCCCGACGCCGAGCAGCGGCTCCTGGGCCGCTACCAGTACGTGCTCGACGGCATGGTCGAGGCGGGCGACGTCTCCGCCACCGACGCGGACGCGGTGCGCGACGCCCTGCCCGAGTTCCCGGTGATCGAGCAGAACGACACGTACGGCGGGCAGAACGGCCACATGCTCACCCTGGTGCGCGAGGAGCTCTCCGACCTCGGCTTCAGCGCCTCCGAGATCGACGGTGGCGGCCTCCGCGTGGAGACCACGTTCACCGAGCAGGCCATGCAGGCGGCGGCCGACGGCGTCGCCGAGGAGTTCCCCGAGGGCTTCGCGAACTACTACGAGGACCCGGAGCAGAACCAGGCGGAGGCGCTGCACGTCGGCGTCGCGATGGTCGAGCCCAACACGGGTGCGCTCAAGGGCTTCTACGGCGGCCAGGACTACCTCGACTCCCAGCTGAACTGGGCGGCGCAGCTCGTGCAGCCGGGCTCGACGTTCAAGGCGTTCGCCGTCGCGGCGGCGCTGACCGACGGCTACTCGCTGCGGGACGGGTTCGACGGCAACTCGCCGTATCGGACCGCCGACGGCAGCGAGATCGAGAACCAGGGCAACAGGCCGTACGGGCGGGTCAGTCTGCTGACCGCTACCGAGAAGTCGATCAACACTGCCTTCATCGACCTCACCGAGGACATGGAGGACGGCCCGCAGCAGATCCTGGAGACGGCCAACCGCCTCGGCATCCCGGCCAACGACGGCGGGGACTTCGGCATCCCGACCGAGTCCCGCGGCCTCGACACCAACCTCGGCGTCTCGCTCGGCTCGGGCGACGTCAGCCCCATCAACATGGCGGCGGCCTACGGCGCGATCGCCAACGACGGCGTCTACAACCCCGTGCACGTCGTGCAGCGGGTGACCGACCGCTTCGGCGCCGTCAAGTACGAGCACGAGAAGGCGCCCGAGCGGGCCGTCTCCTCCGACGTCGCCGCCGACACGTCGTACGCGCTGCAGCAAGTCGTGGAGGCGTCAGGGGCGAGTGGCACCGCCGCCCAGAACCTGGGCCGACCTGCGGCCGGCAAGACCGGCACCGCGACCAACGACGACGGCGAGGTCTCCTCGTCGTGGTTCGTGGGCTACACCCCACAGCTCGCCACGGCGGTCACCTACGTGCGCGGCACGGGCCGGATGCAGCTGCAGGGCTGGCTGCCCGAGTACTTCGGCGGCCGGTTCCCCGCGCGCACCTGGACGAACGTCATGGAGCGCGCCCTCGAGGGCACCGAGGAGATGGACTTCCCGGACCCGGTGTTCCTCGACGGCGACAGCGGTCGCTCGCAGGTTCCCCAGGGAGGCGGTAGCGGAAGCAGCGGGTCCGACGACGAGCCGTCGCAGGCGCCGTCGACGACAGCCCCGCCGACCACGACGGCCCCCCCGACGACCGAGCCGACGGCGCCGCCGACCACCGAGGAGCCGCCGCCCACCGAGACGGTCGAGCCGGAGCCGACGCTGCCGACGGGTCCGCCGAGCGGCGAGCCGAGCGAGAGCCCGACCGACGGCGGTGGCATCTTCCCCGGCGCGAACCAGGGCCGTCGGGACTAGCCGGTGCGCCCCTCACCCGCGTCGCCGACGCTGGAGGACCCGGCGGTCGCGCGGCTGAGCGAGGTGCTCGGCGGTCCGGGCGGGCTCCACGCCCGGGGCCGCTGGTGGACGCCGCTGCTCGTCGGCTGCCTCCTCGCCGGGCTGCTCGTCGTGCTGGGCGCGGGGCTGCGGGCCGGCTGCTCGACCGACGGGTGGACGGCCAATTCCCCGGACTTCGCCCCCGGCTGCTTCTCGGCGCTGCCGCACGCGTACGTCGCGGGCGGCGGCGCCGAGGGCGTGTGGCCGTACGGCGAGCGCGTCGGCGACCCGTCGGCGACGCCCCCGGCGGGCGAGGCCCCCGCGCGCTACGCGGTCGAGGGCACGCAGGCGCTGGCGGGCGCGACGTACCTGCACGCGGCGCTCGCCTCCCTCGTGGCCCCCGGGCCCGACGTGCGCGAGGAGCGCGCGGGGCTGCCGGTGGCGGACCTCTACCGCGACCCCGACGTGCGGGCGGAGGCCGCCGCGACGATCCTCGGGGCCGCCGTGCTCGTCGGTCTCGCGGCGATGCTCCTCGTGCTCGTCGTCGCGCGGGTCCGGCCGCTGCGGGCCTGGGACGGCTCGCTCGTCGCCGGCTCGCCCCTGCTCGCGGTCGCCGCGCTCGTGGACGTCGGGCTCGTCGGGGTGGCGTTCGCGGCGGGAGCCGTGCTGGCGGTGCGCCGCGGGAAGGCCCTCGCCGCCGGGTTGATGCTCGGCGCCGCGGTCACCCTGACCTGGGCGGCGTGGCTCGTGCTCGCCGGGCTCCTCGTCGCCCTGGCCGCGCGGGCGCTCGCCCGGGACGCCGCCGCGCGCTTGCCGGGCGCTGACCCGCTGACCCTCGTCCTGGTCACCGCGCTCACCTGGCTGGCCGTCTCCCTGCCCGCGATCGTCACCGGTGCCGGGGTCTGGCGGGCCGGCTGGCGCGCCGCCCTCGACGACGCCGCCGGCACCGGGTCCGTCCGCTGGGTCGGCACGGCCGCCGGCGGGGGCGGGCTCCCGGCGTACCCGCTCGTCGCCCTCGTCGTGCTCGCCCTGTGGATCGCGGCGGTCGCGGTGCTGGCGTTCCGGGCGCCGCGGCCCCCGCGGCCCGAGCAGGTGGTGCTGCTCGTGGTGGCGGCGGGCGCGGTGCTGTTCGCCGCCGGGCCGGCCGACGCGCTCGTGGTGCTGCCCTTCGCCGTGCTGGCGCGGCCGCGGCTGGAGCCGCTGCTCGGCTGGCAGGCCGTCGAGCTCGCCCACGCCGCCGTGCTCTGGTGGACGACCACCGGGGCGCTGGCATCGGGCAGCGCGACCAACGACGCCCCGCTCGCCGCGCTCACGCTGCTGCGGGTGGTGGCGCTGCTCGTGCTCGCCGGGTGGGTCGTGCGCGACGTCGCGATGCCGTCACGCGACCCCGTCGGCGAGGAGCGTCAGCTCACCTCGGTGCGGTCGAACGACGTCGCCGTGTAGCGCACCCGCACGTCGACCACGTCCCCGACGGCCGGGACCCGGGAGCCGGCCGGCAGGAAGAGCATCGAGGCCTGCATGTGGGGCGGCTCGGCGAAGAGCCGCTGCTTGCCGTCGATGGAGAACGGGGAGCGCACGAAGCCGACGGCGTCGAGGCCGCCGCGGGCCAGCGTGGCGGCGCGGGCCTTGAGGGACAGGTCGCCGGCGGGCGCCTCGAGGCCGATGCCGTGGGCGGTGCCGCCGGAGACGACGAGGATCGTGCCGGCCTTGGGGACGGAGCGCCCGCGGTAGCCGAACACGTCGCCCCGCTCCACCGGGTGCGTGTCGAGCACCGTGGCGGTCACGCGGGTCGCCCCGCGCGCCCCCAGCCACAGTGCCGTCCCGGCGCGCGGGCGGAAGGTGTAGTCCGGGTACGCCGCGGCGAGCGTCGCGAGCTCGGCGTCGGAGAGGTGGCTGACCCAGATCGTCGTGGTGCGAAGGCCCGCGGCGATCACGTCGGTCATGAGGCGTCGCACCTCCCCCACGTGGGAGCCCTGGGCGAGCGGGAGGTGGAGCGCCACGCCCTGCAGCTGGGAGGCCAGCCCACCGCGGGCCTCGAGGAGCGCGCCGGCCTCGCGGAGCTCGCGCGCGGAGAGGCCGTGGCGCAGCATCGACGTCGTGCGCTCGAGCACGAACCGGGCCGACGGGTCGTGCGCGAGCAGCGCCTCGACGTCCTCGAGCCGGCTGACGGTGTGGATGACGCGGCGCGTCAGCGGGCTGCCGGGGGCGAGCTCGAGCGCGGCACCGAACGGTCGCCACGGGGTGAGCACGAGCAGCGAGCCGTCGAAGCGGTTGGCCACCTCGCCGAGCTCCTCGTGGATGCCGACCGCGATGGTGTCGACGCCCAGCCACGTCGACTTGCGGGCCAGCCGGCCCAGGCCGAAGCCGTAGCCGTTGCCCTTGAGCACGGGCACGAGACCGGGATGGGCGGCGGCGAAGGACCGCAGGTGCTCCCGCCAGACGGGGCCGTCGACGTTCAGGACCAGGCTCATCGTCGTACCTCCCTCAGCGCCGGCTCATGTAGAGGTCGAACGCCTTGTAGAGCAACCGGTTGACCGGCAGGTCCCACTCGCCGACGTGCTCCACCGCCTCGCCGCCCGTGCCGACCTTGAACTGGATGAGGCCCACGTGGGCGTCGTCGGCGTCGAGCGTCTCGGTGATGCCGCGCAGGTCGTAGACGTCGCAGCCCGCCGCCAGCGCGGCCCGCACCATCGCCCACTGCACGGCGTTGGAGCCGCGCACCTCGCGCTTGGCGGTGGACGAGGCGCCGTAGGAGTACCAGTAGTGGGCGCCGACCCGTATCGCGATCGTCGCCGCCACGAGGTCGCCCTCGTGGTGCGCGAGGAAGAAGGTGAACCGGTCGGGCTCCTCCGCGTTGAGCGCGTCGCGCATCGTGCGGAAGTAGGACAGCGGCCGGGGGGTGAAGTGGTCGCGCTCCGCGGTGTGCACGTAGAGCGCGTGGAAGGCCTCGAGCGCGGCGTCGTCGACCGACGTCGTCACCTCGACGCCCGCCTTGTCGGCCTTCTTGATGTTGCGGCGCCAGAGCTGGTTCATGCCCTTGAGCACCTCGGCCTCCGTGCGCGGCTCGCCCTCGGGCGTGCGCAGCGGGACCTGGAAGTTGAAGGCGGGCTGGCCCGCCGCGAAGCCGCCCTCGGCCTCGAGCTTGCGCCAGCCGAGCTCCTGGAGCTGCGACACCACGGTCGCGCCGGCGGCCGAGCGCTCGGTGGGGGGCAGCTGGCCCAGGCGACGGACCTCGGGGTCGGCCACGCCCTCCTTGACCGTCGCGGCGTCCCAGCGGGCGACGACGACGGGGGGGCCGATGCGGATGCCGAAGGCGCCCTGGCCCTTGAGGTGGGTCGTCAGCGGGCGGAGCCACCCCTCGAGGTCGCCGTCGGCGTAGTCGACGACCGGACCCTCGGGCAGGTAGGCCAGGTAGCGCTTGACCTTCGGGACCTGGCGGTAGAGCACGAGCGCCGCGCCCACGAGCTCGGAGCCGGCGAACCAGCCGACCGACTCGCGGCGCCACTCCGCCTTGACCGCACCCCACGCCGGGGTCTGCAGGAAGCTGGCGGAGCGGCGGCTGCGGACGAACGCGAGGTGCTCCTCTCCCGTGATCGTGCGCACGGCGAGCGGGCCGCGGGCGGTCACCGGGGCGGAGGGGGTCGTCGTCGTCACGGGAGCGAGGCTACCGGTGGCCGGGTTCGTGGTCGGGGTCGTCACCGGCGGCCCGTCAGAGCCGCTCGCGCAGCCAGGCGAAGTCGGCGACGTGCTCGTCGGCGCCGCCGGGCGTCTCGCAGATCACCGGGGCGCCGGCGTCGCGGACGACGGCGGCCAGCAGGTCGGGGTCGATGTGGCCGGCGCCGAAGTTGGCGTGGCGGTCGGCGCCCGAGTCGAAGTCGTCGCGGCTGTCGTTGGCGTGGACCAGGTCGATGCGCCCGGTGATGGCGCGGACGTCCTCCACCACCGTCTCGAGCGCGTTGCCGCCGGCGTGGGCGTGGCAGGTGTCGAGGCAGAACCCGACCTGGTCGGCGCCCTCCGCGGCGTCGATGGCGGCCCACACGCCCGCGATGCGGTCGAGGTACCGCGTCATGGCGTTGTCGCCGCCCGCCGTGTTCTCGATGAGCAGCGGGACCTTGATGTCGGTGGCCTCGACCGCCTTGCGCCAGTTGTCGAAGCCCTTCGCGGGATCGTCGGCCTTGTTGACGTGGCCGCCGTGGACGACGAGGCCGAGCGCGCCGATCTCCGCCGCCGCGTCCATGTGCTGCTGCAGGAGCTTGCGGCTCGGGATGCGGATGCGGTTGTTCGTCGTCGCGACGTTGACGATGTACGGCGCGTGCACGTAGATCCCCACCCCGGCGGCGGCTGCGGCCTCCCGGAGCGCGGCCGCACCCCCGGCGTACGCCACCTCGGGACCCTGGTAGCCCTGCGGGTCGCCGAGGAACATCTGGACGACGGGGGCCCGCCGGGCCTGCGCCTCGGCGATCGGGTCGGTCTGGTCGACGTGCGCACCGATGACGAGCTCGCTCATGCCGGCCATCGTAGGCAGCGGCACGGACGGTCCTGGCCGGCCGATCCCCGGCCCGCCCGAGGGCTGTGGAGGATTTCTCCGGCGTCGTACGGCGCTGCTAGTCTCACGCGTCTGCTCTGCGCCCACCGACGGGTGGCGGAGCAGCACATCACCCGCCGCCCACCCGGGAGGCGGGTGTCGCAGAGCCCTCCTGCCACGGAGAGACCGTGGTCGCCTAGTCCAGAGGAGGTGGAGACCGCTGTGCGTACCTATGAACTGATGGTCATCCTCGACCCGAGCATCGAGGAGCGCACCGTCGGCGCGTCCCTCGACAAGTACCTGAACGTCGTCCGCAACGACGGCGGCACGGTCGAGAACGTCGACGTGTGGGGCAAGCGCCGCCTCGCGTACGAGATCAAGAAGAACGCCGAGGCCATCTACGCCGTCGTGACCCTGCAGGCCGAGCCTGCCACGGTCAAGGAGCTCGACCGCCAGCTCACGCTGAACGAGTCGATCCTCCGCACGAAGGTCATCCGGCCCGACATCCGCGGCTGACTCGATCCGAGTCGCCCTGATCGAGCTGTGGATCACGGGTCGCCAGGCAGCGTCGCTTCGGCGACGATGACCGGCAGACCCGTCGCGCAGCCCGGCCAGGGCACCGACGTCCCGAACGAGGAGACCTGACATGGCAGGCGAGACCGTCATCACCATCGTCGGCAACTTGACCGACGACCCCGAGCTCCGCTTCACCCCCTCGGGGGCCGCGGTCGCCAACTTCACCGTCGCGTCGACGCCGCGCAACTTCAACCGGCAGACGAACGAGTGGGAGGACGGCGAAGCCATGTTCCTCCGCTGCTCGATCTGGCGGCAGGCGGCCGAGAACGTGGCGGAGTCCCTGCAGCGCGGCATGCGTGTCGTCGTGCAGGGCCGGCTGAAGGCCCGCAGCTACGAGACCCGCGAGGGCGAGAAGCGCACCGTCTTCGAGGTCGAGGTCGAGGAGATCGGTCCGTCGCTCAAGTTCGCGACCGCGAAGGTCACCCGCGCCGGAGGCGGCGGGGGTGGGCAGCGCGGTGGCGGCGGTGGCTACGGCGGGGGCCAGGGCGGTGGTGGCGGCTTCGGCGGCGACGACCGTGGCCCCTCCCGCTCCTCGGGCCCCGCGGCCGACGACCCGTGGGCCTCGCCCGCGCCGTCGGGCGGCGGCGGGTCGCGCGGTGGCCAGTCCGGTGGCGGCGCAGACCCCTGGGGTGCCCCGGGCGTCGGC
Source organism: Nocardioides zeae (assembly GCF_010686755.1). Classification (GTDB taxonomy): domain Bacteria; phylum Actinomycetota; class Actinomycetes; order Propionibacteriales; family Nocardioidaceae; genus Nocardioides; species Nocardioides zeae. The sequence goes on from NZ_JAAGXA010000004.1 coordinate 181,135, forward strand.
GGCAGCACCGACGAGCCCCCGTTCTGATCTCCGCGTCCTGATCCTCGGGTCGTCGTCCGCGACACCCATGACGTCCCTCGGGCCGTCCGAACCATCCATCGACCCATTCCGGCTCGTGAGCCGGGCTTTCTCGTGAGGAGAGCACCACAATGGCGAAGCCAGTCATCCGCAAGCCCAAGAAGAAGCAGAACCCGCTCAAGGCGGCCGACGTCAAGGTCATCGACTACAAGGACGTCAACCTGCTCCGCAAGTTCATCTCGGACCGCGGCAAGATCCGCGCGCGCCGCGTCACCGGCGTGACCGTCCAGGAGCAGCGCAAGATCGCCATGGCGATCAAGAACGCCCGCGAGGTCGCTCTGCTGCCCTACTCGTCCGCCGGTCGCTGAGAAGGGGAGTCAGAGAACCATGAAGCTCATCCTGACCCAGGAAGTCGACGGCCTCGGTGCCGCCGGCGACGTCGTCGACGTGAAGCCGGGCTACGGCCGCAACTACCTCGTGCCCCGCGGTGTCGCCATCGCGTGGACGCGCGGTGCGGAGAAGACCGTCGAGTCGATCAAGGCCGCGCGGTCGGCGCGCGCCGTGCGCGACCAGGCGCACGCCGAGGAGATCAAGTCCAAGCTCCAGGGCGCCACGGTCGACGTCAAGGTCCGTGCCGGCCAGGGCGGTCGCCTCTTCGGCGCCGTCACGGTCGCCGAGATCGCCGAGGCGATCACGGGTGCGACGGGCGAGTCCGTCGACAAGCGCACGATCGTGGTCACCAACCCGATCAAGTCGCTCGGCGCGCACAACGTGTCGGTCAAGCTGCACGACGAGGTGTCGGCCGCCGTGTCGATCAACGTGCAGGCTGCCTGACCCCAGCTCCACCACGACGGGCCGCCCTCCTCGGAGGGCGGCCCGTTCTGTGTTGCGGTGGCTCCGGCACTTTCCCCGGTCGACCGGGGAACGTGTCACTTGGCGCATCAATGTTGATGGTCAAAGCGGCGTGTTCCCCGGTCGACCGGGGAAAGTTGCGGTGCCTCACGCCGCCCCCGTCACCATCCAGGCGTCGGTGCGGGCGCGGCGCAGCAGCACGACGGCGCGGGCGCCCATGAAGACGAACGTGAGCGCGATCCACACCGCGACCAGGTGCGGCGCGAGCAGGGCGAGCCCGAGCACCACCGGCGCGTAGACGACGAGCACCGCGAGGCCGCCCCAGGCGAGGTAGACGCCGTCGCCTGCCCCGATCAGCACGCCGTCGAGCACGAAGACGACACCGGCCAGGGGCTGGCCCAGCGCGATGACGAGGAGTGCCGCGGTCAGCAGGCCGTGGACGGACTCGTCCGGCGTGAACAGCCGCGGCAGCCACGGGCTCGAGGCGGCGAGGAGCACCCCGGTGACGACGCCGCTCCCGATGCCCCACTGCACCATCCGTCGGGTGGTGTCGCGGGTGCCCTCCCGGTCCCCGGCGCCGAGCGACCGGCCCGTGAGCGCCTGCGCGGCGATCGCGATGGCGTCGAGCACGAAGGCGAGGAAGCCCCACAGCGTGGCGGCCAGCTGGTGCGCCGCGAGGGTCACCGCCTCGTCCGCGCCGGTGCCCCGGACGGCGGTGAGGGTCGCGGCGTACGTCGTGACGATCAGTGCCGCGCGCAGGGTCAGGGTGCGCACGACGAGGGGCACGCCGGCGCGGCCGGCGGCGCGGATGCCGGGGAGCCGGGGCCGCAGGGACGCCCCGTGGCGGCGGGCGCCGCGGGCGACCACGACGACGAGGGCGAGCGCGCTGAGGGTCTGCGCGATGACCGAGCCGAGGGCCGAACCGGCGATGCCGAGCGCCGGCACGGGTCCGGCGCCGAAGACGAGCACCAGGTTGAGCACGACGTTGAGGACGTTGCCGGCGATCGCGACCACGAGCGGGGTGGTCACGTCCTGCAGACCGCGGAGCACGCCGGTGGCGGCCAGCATCACGAGGAGGGGGACGGCGCCGAACAGGGACACGCGGAGGTACGTCGCGCCCAGGTCCGTCACGGCCTCCCCGGCGCCGAACACGGCGACGAGCGGACGGGCCAGGGGGATGCCGACGGCCATGACGAGGAGCCCCAGCACGACGGCGAGCCAGATGCCGTCGATGCCCTGGTCGAGCGCCCGGCGGAGGTCGCCCGCACCGAGGAGCCGCGCGACCGCCGCGGTCGTTCCGTAGGCGAGGAAGACGCACAGTCCCACGAAGGTCTGCAGCACGACGGCGGCGATGCCGATACCCGCCAGCTCGGCCGTGCCGAGGTGGCCCACGATGGCCGCGTCGGCCAGGAGGTAGAGCGGCTCGGCGACCAGGGCGAGGAATGCGGGTACGGCGAGACGGAGGATCTCGCGATCACGTGGTCCGAGCACCAGCCGATCCTAGGGCCGGGGCCCGATGGTCCCGACTCGCCGGCTTCGGTGGACAAAGCGACGCCCTGTGTGTAAAGGGGGTCCGCCTGTGCATAGCCGCCGTGCGGCGGGCCGGCCGAAACGGCCGTCGGCGTGTCGTGCGAACGCACGAAATCCACAGGCCGGGGGTTTTCCTCCACAGGGTGGAGAACGTATCCCCGCAGGTCAGAGGCTTTCCGTTCCCGATTGCGGCGGAGTTCCCACAGGTCTCTCCCCAGCACGAGGCCGTCCTACGGCGTGTCCTCCACCGTTATCCACCGGTTGTCCACAGGCCCTGTGGACAAGGTGCTGTCGGAGGGGCTCTTCGACACGTACGTTCAGCCGTCGCGGGCCGACTCAGGGAGGTCGCGCGAGAACTGTCGGTGGTCCCCGGCACCCTCGTCCCGAGGGCCTGGACCGGCCCGTCGACGGCCCGAGATCGGAGGCAGCGTGAGCGTCGCGCACACGGACCAGTCGTTCGCCGAACCTCCCCCGGAGGAGTGGGGCGACGGACCGGCGTCGTACGCGCCGGGCGAGGCTCCGCAGCGTTCCGGCGGCGACCGCACGCCCCCGCAGGACAACGCGGCGGAGCAGTCGGTCCTGGGGTCCATGCTGCTGAGCAAGGACGCGATCGCCGACGTCGTGGAGACCATCCGCGGCACCGACTTCTACCGCCCGGCCCACGAGGCGGTCTTCGACGCCATCATCGACCTCTACGGCCGCGGCGAGCCCGCCGACCCGGTGACGGTCGCCGCCGAGCTCCAGCGCAAGGGCGAGCTGCAGCGGGTGGGGGGTGCGCCCTACCTGCACACGCTGTCGGCGAACGTGCCCATCGCCGCCAACGCGGGGTACTACGCGGAGATCGTGCGCGAGAAGTCCGTGCTGCGGCGCCTCGTGGAGGCGGGCACGCGGATCGTCCACATGGGGTACGCCGGGGAGGGCGAGGTCGACGACATCGTCGACGTCGCCCAGGCGGAGGTCTTCAAGCTCGCCGAGAAGCGGTCGGGCGAGGACTACGCGCCGCTCGCGGACATCATGGAGGGCGTCCTCGACGAGATCGAGGCCATCGGCAACCGCGACGGCGGGGTCTACGGCGTGCCCACCGGCTTCGCCGACTTCGACGAGCTGACCAACGGCCTGCACTCCGGGCAGATGATCATCATCGCGGCGCGGCCTGCCATGGGGAAGGCGCTCGCGCTGAACACCCCGCTGCCCACTCCGACGGGTTGGACCACGATGGGCGACGTCGCCGTCGGCGACGAGCTCGTCGACGCGCACGGTCGCGCGACGCGGGTCGTCGCCGCCACCGAGGTGATGGTGGACCGGCCCTGCTACGAGGTCGTCTTCTCCGACGGCACGAAGATCGTCGCCGACGCGGAGCACCAGTGGCTCACCGAGACCCGTGCGGCGCGGAAGTCGGCCTGGGCTGCGGCGAACAACGACAACCGGACCCGCAACCACACCATCCGGCAGGCCGTCGTGACCACCGAGGAGATCGCCGCAACGGTGCGGGTCGGCGCCGAGCAGCGGGCGAACCACGCGGTCCTCAACGCCGCGCCGCTGGCCGGCCGCGAGGTGACGCTCCCGGTCGCGCCCTACACGCTGGGTGCCTGGCTCGGTGACGGCCACACGGCCGGGAACCGCCTGACGTCCGAGACGCCGGAGATCCCGATGCACGTCGAGGCGGAGGGGTACGCGGTCGAGCCGCGGGGCGGGATGCTCTACTCGATCCGCCTCGCGCCCGAGGAGTCGCCGGACGGGCGCTGCCTCTCGTGCGGCGCACCGCTGCCGGGCACGCGGCCGCGGTGCTCCACCTGCTGGGCGGACCACGGCACCTTCACCGCTCTGCTGCGAAAGGCGGGCGTGCTCGGACGCAAGCACATCCCGGCGGCCTACCTGCGTGCCCCCGAGGCCGACCGCCGAGCACTGCTCGCCGGCCTCCTCGACACGGACGGCACAGTCGTGAAGGGCGTCGGCTCCTGCCAGTTCGCGGTGACGGACGAGCGCCTGGCGGACGACGTGCACGAGCTGGTCGTCTCGCTCGGCTACCGGTGCGGGCGCACGACGCGGGTGGTGAAGGGCCGCGACGCGGCGCGCTCGGTGTGCCACATCCTCAACTTCTCGACGACCGACGACGTCTTCCGCCTCGAGCGCAAGCACCTGCTCCACAAGGAGGAGCGTCCGACGAGCACGGCCCGGATCGGGCGTCGTTACATCACCGAGGTCCGTGCGGTGCCGTCCGTCCCGGTGCGGTGCGTGCAGGTGGACAACGACGAGCACCTCTACCTGGCCGGTCGGTCGATGGTGCCGACGCACAACTCGACGCTCGCCCTCGACTTCTGCCGCGCGGCGTCGATCCACAACAACATGACGAGCGTCTTCTTCAGCCTGGAGATGAACCGCGCCGAGATCACGATGCGTCTCCTCTCGGCCGAGGCGCGGGTGCCGCTCAACCACATCCGCAACGGCCAGATGACCGACGACGACTGGACGAAGCTCGCCACGAAGATGGGCGAGGTCTCCAGCGCGCCGATGTTCATCGACGACAGCCCCAACATGACGATGATGGAGATCCGCGCGAAGGCGCGACGGCTGAAGCAGAAGCACGACCTGCGCCTCGTCGTCATCGACTACCTGCAGCTCATGAGCTCCGGCAAGAAGGTCGAGAGCCGCCAGCTCGAGGTCTCCGAGTTCTCCCGCCAGATCAAGCTGCTGGCCAAGGAGCTCGAGGTGCCGGTCATCGCGCTGTCGCAGCTCAACCGTGGCTCCGAGCAGCGCGCCGACAAGCGACCGATGGTCAGCGACCTCCGTGAGTCGGGCTCCATCGAGCAGGATGCCGACATGGTGATCCTGCTGCACCGCGACGACGTCTACGAGAAGGAGTCGACCCGCCCCGGGGAGGCCGACCTGATCGTGGCGAAGCACCGCAACGGCGCGACGCGCGACATCGTCGTGGCCTTCCAGGGCCACTACTCGCGGTTCGTGGACATGGCCCAGTGAGCGGCGAGCGCCCCCTCGAGCCCGGGGTCCGCACGGACTTCCGCGCGACGATGGACTACGGGGCCTACCTCGACCTCGACCGGTTGCTGGACGCCCAGCACCCGGTGAGCGAGCCGGTCCACCCGGACGAGCTGCTCTTCATCGTCCAGCACCAGACGACCGAGCTCTGGTTCAAGCTCGTGCTGCACGAGCTGCGCTCCGTGCGGCGCTACCTCGACGCCGACGACGTCAGCCGGGCTCGCAAGGCCCTGGCGCGGGTCAAGCACATCTTCAAGACGCTCGCCGAGCAGTGGTCGGTGCTGGCCACGCTCACCCCCAGCGAGTACGCGGAGTTCCGCGGCTTCCTCGGGGCGTCCTCGGGGTTCCAGTCCCACCAGTACCGCGCGGTCGAGTTCATCCTGGGCAACAAGAACGCCCGCATGCTCGAGGTCTTCGAGGCCAAGCCGGCGGCCCGCGCCGAGCTGCAGGACCTCCTCGACACCCCGACCGTGTACGACGCGTTCCTGCGCCTCCTGGCCCGGCGGGGGCACGACGTGCCGGCCGCCGTGCTCGAGCGCGACGTGCGCGAGGCGTGGGTCGAGGTCCCCGCGCTGAATCCGACCTTCCAGCGGATCTACGGCGACACGACGGCGTACTGGGAGGAGTACGCGACCTGCGAGGACCTCGTCGACCTCGAGGACGCGTTCCAGTTCTGGCGCTTCCGTCATCTCCGCACGGTGCAGCGCACGATCGGCTTCAAGACCGGCACCGGGGGCAGCTCCGGTGTCGGGTTCCTCCGTCGCGCCCTCGACCTGACCTTCTTCCCCGAGCTCTACAGCGTGAGGACCGGCATCGGTGACTGACATCCTCGACCTCCTCCCGGCCCACCTGGTCGCGCGGGCCGCGGCCCTCGACGCCGCGGACCCGCTGGCGGAGCACCGCAGCGCGTTCGTGCTGCCCGAGGGCGTGGTCGCCTACCTCGACGGCAACTCGCTGGGTCGTCCGCTGGCGAGCACCGCGGAGCGGCTCCGCGGGTTCGTCGACACGGAGTGGGGCGAGCGGCTGATCCGGTCGTGGGACGAGCGTTGGATGACGCGGCCGACCGAGCTCGGCGACCTCATCGGGCGGGCCGCCCTCGGTGCTGCGCCGGGACAGACCGTGGTCGCGGACTCCACCACCGTGCTGCTCTACAAGCTGGCGCGTGCCGGCGTCGCGGCCCGACCGGGGCGCACGGAGATCGTCGCCGACTCCGAGAACTTCCCGACCGACCGCTTCGTGCTCGAGGGCATCGCCGCCGAGCGTGGGCTGACGATGCGGTGGATCCGGCCCGATCCCGCCACCGGGGTGACGCTCGAGGAGGTCGAGGCGGTGATCGGGGAGCAGACGGCCCTGGTCGCGCTCAGCCACGTCGCCTACAAGTCGGCCCACGTCGCCGACCTCCCGGGGATCACGGCAGCGGTCCACCGGGCGGGTGCCCTCGTGCTCTGGGACCTGTCGCACTCGGTGGGCTCGGTCGAGGTCGACCTCGACGCAGCGGGCGTGGACCTCGCCGCCGGGTGCACCTACAAGTACCTCAACGGCGGCCCGGGAGCGCCGGCGTTCGCCTACGTCAACGCCGCCCTCCAGGACGAGGTGACGCAGCCGATCGCGGGGTGGATGGGCCACGCCGACCCGTTCGCGATGGGCGAGGGCTACGAGCCCGCGCAGGGCATCCGTCGGTTCATCAGCGGTACGCCCCCGATCCTCGGCATGCTGCCGCTCGAGGACATGGCCCGGCTGGTCGAGCGGGTCGGGATCCGCGCCGTACGGGCGAAGTCGATGGACCTCACGGCGTTCGCGATCGAGGTCGCCGACGAGGCCCTCGCCCCGCTCGGGGTGAGCGTCGCGTCGCCCCGCGACCCCGACCAGCGCGGCGGCCACGTCACGCTCGAGCACCCCGCGATGGCCTCCGTGGTCGCGGAGCTCTGGCGCCGGGGCGTCGTCCCCGACTTCCGGCCGCCGATGGGTCTGCGGGCCGGCATGTCGCCCCTGAGCACGAGCTTCACGGAGGTCGCCGTGGCCCTCGCCCACGTGGCGGAGCTGCTCGCCGGGGAGCGGCCCGGAGGCTGAGAGCAGGGAGGGGAGCGCGGGCCGCGAGCCCGCCGTCACCCGCCGGCCAGCAACGCGCGCCGCTTCGCCAGGGGAGCGACACTGAACCACCGCCGGCAGCTGCGGGTGAGCACGGACTGCTCGGCGTACCCGAGCTGTCGCGCCACGGTCGCCATCGGCACGTGCGGGCTGCCCAGCAGGCGCAGCGCGAGGTCGCGCCGCGTGCCGTCGACGAGGCGGTCGAAGGTCGTGCCCTCCGCGGCGAGCGCGCGCTGGACGGCGCGGGGGTGCATGACGAGCAGGCGCGCCACGCTCGGCAGGTTCGCGGAGCCCGTCGGCAGCGACCGGGAGACGAGGGCACCGACGACGTCGGCGAAGGCGTCGTGTCGCTCGTGCCCGGCGAGGTAGCGCACCGCGAGGTCGTGGGCCAGCGGGTCGACCTGGCGCAGCCGCTGCGTCATCAGGCTCCGGGGGAAGTGCAGTGCGTCCCCGGGAGCCTCGTGCACGACGGGGCAGCCGAAGTAGGCGCGGTACGTCGCGGGGGGCGAGATCGCCGGATGACGGAACGTGACCGTGGTGGGACGGAACTCGGCCCCGCCGAGCATCCGGAACGTCGAGAGCGTCACCCCCAGCGCCAGCTCCACGACGTGGGGACGGTGCGGGATCCGGGCGAGCACGGTGTCGAACTCGTAGCTGACGACACCGCCGTGCTCCTCGAGGCGGGAGGCGATGGCGGGGGAGTAGACGTGGGCGTACTCCGTCACCTTCGCCAGGGCACCCCCGATGGTGTCGGCGTTGCGGGCGGCGATCGCGAGCGGCCCGAGGATGTCGGGATCCTGGCGGGCTGCGAGGCGGAGCGCGAAGTCGGGCGCGCGCAGCTGGTCCGCGGCGGCGGCCAGCAGGGCCGCGAGGGTCGTGAACGGCACGAAGTCGTCGGGCGAGCCGACGACCGCGGGGTCGATCCGGAACCGTCGGAGCAGCTCGCCCGCGTCGCCGCCGAGCTCGGAGACGAGCCCCGCGACGTGGCTCAGCGACGACGCCGCGATCAGGTCGGCCATGGTCTGAAGTGTCAAATGATCGGTACGAGGTGTCAAGCATTCGACCGTCCCTCCGCGTGACCATCGTCACGGCGCCACCCGAGGGCGCCGGATGACTCAACGAGGAGCAGCCGATGACCACCCTGACCGAGCGCACCGCCTTCTTCATCGACGGAAGGTGGGCCCCACCGTCCTCCGACGCGGTGATCCCCGTGATCTCGCCGTTCACCGAGCAGCAGATCGGGCAGGTGCCGGCCGCGGCGACCGCCGACGTCGACGCCGCCGTGTCCGCCGCCCGCTCCGCCCTGCGCCGCCCCGACTGGGCCGGCCTCGACCGCCCCGAGCGGGCCGCGCTGCTGCACCGCTTCGCCGACGAGCTCGAGAAGCGGGGCGAGGAGCGGGCCACGACCGTGACCGCCGAGAACGGCATGCCGATCGAGCTCGCCCGCTTCGCCGAGGGCGCTGCTCCGGTACAGCTGCTGCGCTACTACGCGGACCTCGTCGCGAGCACGCCCCAGGAGGAGCGCCGTGCGGCCCAGCCGCTGGGCGGCACGACCGTCGTGCGCCGCGAGCCGGTCGGCGTGGTCGCCGCGATCGCGCCCTGGAACTTCCCGGCCGTGCTGTCGATGTTCAAGATCGCGCCCGCCCTGGCCGCGGGCTGCACCGTCGTGGTGAAGCCCTCGCCGGAGACGAGCCTCGACTCCTACGTGCTCGCCGAGGCGGCCCTCGCCGCCGGCCTGCCCGCGGGCGTGCTCAACGTCGTCAACGGCGGTGCCGACATCGGTCGCCACCTCGTCGCCCACCCGGGGGTCGACAAGGTCGCCTTCACCGGGTCCACGGCCGCTGGTCGCGACATCGGCCGCACCTGCGGCGAGCTGGTCCGCCCCGTGACGCTCGAGCTGGGCGGCAAGTCCGCCGCGATCGTGCTCGACGACGCCGACGTCGAGCAGACCGTCGCCGGCCTCGCGGGCGCCTCGCTGCTCAACACCGGCCAGACCTGCTACATGTCGACCCGCATCCTCGTGCCGGCCGCGCGTCGGAGCACGTGGGTCGACGCGATCACCGCGATGGTCGAGGGGCTCCCCATCGGCGACCCGATGGACCCGGGCACCGCCGTCGGTCCGCTCGCGAGCGAGCGCCACCGCGACCGTGTGCTCGCGATGCTCGAGCGCGGCGCCGCCGAGGGCGCCACCACGACCACCGGCGGCGGCCGTGCTCCCGGCCACGACCGCGGGTTCTTCGTCGCCCCGACCGTCGTGACGGGTGTCGACAACGACAGCTACCTCGCCCGCGAGGAGGTCTTCGGACCCGTGCTCACCGTGCTCACCTACGACGACGCGGACGACGCGGTGCGGCTGGCCAATGACTCGGCGTACGGGCTCGGCGGCACCGTCTGGACCGCCGACGAGGAGCGCGGCATCGACGTCGCCCGCCGCGTCGAGTCCGGCTCGTTCGGCGTCAACTACTTCGGCCTCGACTGGGGCTCGCCGTTCGGCGGCGTCAAGGCCAGCGGCGTCGGGCGCGAGCTCGGCCCGGAGGGCCTCGCGGCCTACGAGCAGCTCAAGTCGATCTTCCTGCCGGCCTGAGCCGCGGCGTACCCCCGAAGCGCACCAGAGAACCCCAGGAGACCCCATGTCCCACGCAGGAGTGACCGGCGCCCGTGCGCTGGTCGCGACCACCCTCACCCTCGTCGACGACCTCACCCCCGAGCAGTGGGCGGCCGACGCCGCCTGCCACGGCTGGCGGGTGCAGGACGTCGTCACCCACCTCGGCTTCTTCTTCAACTTCATCGCCGACCCCGGCCTCGTGCTGCCCGACAACCCGTCGGGCACCTCGGAGCGGCTGAACGACGCCGGTGTGCGCGAGCGCGCGGCGTGGGCGCCCGAGCAGGCTGCGGCGTACTACCGCGAGCAGTCCGCCGCCGGGCTCGCCGCCCTCGAGGCGCTCCAGGGCGACGACCTGCGCGACCAGACGCTCCCCATGCTCGACCTCGGCACCTACCGCATGGCCCAGCTCGCCGACGCGGTCGCGTTCGACCACCTCGTCCACCTGTCGAGCGACGTGCTCGCGCCGTACGGCCCGGTCCCCGCGATCGAGCTCCCCGTCGCCGCCGCCATCGACCCGGCCGTCGACTGGATGGTCGCCGGCCTGCCGCAGATGTGCGGTACGGCGCTGCGTCCGGCCCTCACGCGGCCGGTCGGCCTCCGGCTGACCGGGGCCACCGAGCGCAGCTTCGTGCTCGTCGTCGAGGGCGACGCAGTCGTCGTGCACGAGACCGACGACCTGCCCGCGGACGTCGCGACCTCCGCGGCCACCGACTTCCTGCGGTGGGGCACGACCCGCACCGCCTGGCGTTCCGCGGTCACCGTCGCCGGCGACCACGCCCACGTCGCCGCGGTGCTCGACCGCGTCGACGTCGTCTGATCCCCACCACCTCCCGAAGGAGCACCCCCATGTCGCAGCACCTGCAGGACAAGGTCATCGTCGTCACCGGAGCCGGCAGCGGCTTCGGGCGCCTCATCTCGCTCAAGACCGCCGCCGCGGGCGCGAAGGTCGTCGCCCTCGACGTCGACGAGGCCAAAGTGACGGCCGTCGTCGAGGAGATCACCGCCGCCGGCGGTACGGCGATCGCCCAGGTCGCCGACGTCACCTCGATGCCCGCCATGAAGGCCGCCGCGGCGGCCGGGGTCGCGGCGTACGGCGCGATCGACGTGCTCGTCAACAACGCGGGCGTCATGCCGCTCGCCTACTTCTCCGACCACGAGCGGGCGTGGGAGCGCTGGCACGCGGCGATCGACATCAACGTCAAGGGTGTCGTCAACGGCATCTCCGCCGTCTACGACCAGATGATCGCCCAGGGTCGGGGCCAGGTCGTCAACATCGCCTCGATCTACGGCAACGCGGGCATCGAGGGCTCGGGCGTCTACAGCGCCACCAAGGCCGCCGTCACCACGATCTCGGACTCCCTGCGGATCGAGGCCAAGGGCAAGATCAAGGTCACGACCGTCAAGCCCACCGGCATCACCGGCACCAACCTCGCCAGCTGGATCGTCAACGACACCGCGATCTTCGGGCTCGTCGGGCAGCGAGCGGAGAGCTACGGCCAGCACGTGCAGCAGCTCATCGACGGCACGCTCCCCGCCGAGCTGACCGACGTCGACTCGGTGCAGTACTGGCTCATCAAGCCCGACGACCTCGCCGACGCCGTCGTGCACGTCATCGACCAGCCCTGGGGCATCAGCATCAGCGACATCACCGTGCGCGCCGCGGGAGAGGACTACCTGTACTGAGCGGGGCCGACACTTTCCCCGGCTGACCGGGGAACACGCCGCTTTGACCATCAACTTTGATGGTCAAAGCGGTCAGTTCCCCGGCTGACCGGGGAAAGTGTCGGGCCCCCGACCCCACCCCGCTCCCTCACGTGGGGAGCGGCCGGTCGCCGACGACGTCCTTCATGATCAGCGTCGAGCTCAACCGCTGCACCCCGGGCAGGGTCGCGAGCCGGGCGTCGTAGAGCCGCTGGAACGCGGCGAGGTCGGGTGTCACGACGCGCAGCAGGTAGTCGGGGTCACCGAAGAGCCGTTGCGCTTGGACGACCTCACGGACCTCCACGACGGCGGCCTCGAAGCGTGCGACCGTGACGGCGTCGGACTCGCGCATCGTCACGAACACGAGCGACGCGAAGCCGAGGCCGAGGGCCGCGGCGTCGAGGTGGGCGCGGTAGCCGGCGATCACCCCCGACCGCTCGAGCGCCCGCAGCCGACGGTGGCAGGGCGACACGCTCAGCTGCACCCGCTCCGCCAGCTCGGTGATCGTCAGCCGCCCGTCCTGCTGCAGCTCGGCAAGGATCTTCCGGTCGACGTCGTCCACGGGGAAGATCCTTCCACGCCCGAGCGTGACGGACGAAGAAGTTGGAAGCACCTTCGGGCAGTTCCGCCCTAGTCTCGTCGCGCGGCCGGGGACCCCCCCCCCCCCGGGGGGGGCCGAAGCACCAACCATTAACGGGGG
>NZ_JAAGXA010000004.1:193635-234416 GCF_010686755.1 Nocardioides zeae
GCTCCGCCGCAGGCTGATCCGCCGCGGTCTCGACGGCCTCATCCGCGAGATCGCCCTCGACCACGCGAACGGCCTGCTCGGCAAGACCGTCATCCACCCGACCCACGTCGCGGCGGTGCTGGCGTTCTGGGGCACGTCGTTCCTGCTCGTGCTCACCCCGGGCGCCGACTGGGCCTACATGATCAACGCCGGCCTCCGCCGTCGCTCGGTCGCCGCGGCCGTGGGCGGTCTCCTCGTCGGGTACGTCGCGCTGACCGTCCTCGTCGCCGCCGGCGTCGCCGCGCTGGTGGCGCGCTCACCCCAGGTGCTGACGGCGCTGACGCTCGTGGGGGCCACCTACCTCGTCGGGCTCGGGGTGAGTGCGTGGCGCTCCGCCTCGACCTCCGAGCCCGTGGGGCTCCCCGCTGCCGATGTCGCCGTCGCCCTCGCCGTACCGACGCCGCGGAGCGGCTGGTGGCGCCAGGCCGCGACGGGCGCCGGCACGAGCGGGCTGAACCCGAAGGCGCTCCTGCTGTTCCTGGCGCTGCTGCCGCAGTTCACCGACGCGAGCACGGGATGGCCCGTCGCGGTCCAGATCACGCTGCTTGGGCTGGTGCACGTCGTGAGCTGCGCGCTCGTCTACACGAGCGTCGGCCTGGGCGCCCGCACGCTGCTGGCCGACCGACCGGGTCTCGCCCGCGTCGTCACCCGCGCCTCGGCGGTCGCCATGATCGCCATCGGGCTCGGCCTCCTCGCGCGCCAGCTCCTGGGGTGATCCGACGGCGTCACCGCCGTCGCTGCGACGCGATCCACGTGTGGTCGCGGATCGCTGCGCTCACCTCGTCCCGCAGGCGCCGCGCCTCCGGACCCCGGTAGAGGTCCCGGTCGCGGAACTCCGAGCCCTCCCGGTGGGGCCCGCGGTCGTGGATGCGCCGCGCGAGGGTGGAGAGGTAGTCGTGCCCCTCGTCCCGGTACGCCGCGAGCTCGTCCTCGTCGAGCCGCACGAGCGCCGAGTCGTCAGCCATGGTGCTGACGACGTAGCGCGCGTCGAGGAACAGGGCGCCCCGCTCCTCGACCAGGAACCACGCGCCGGGCTCGTGGTCGACGTAGCGCATCGCGTCGCGCGCCGCGGCGATCCGGTCCGCGTCGCCCCACGCCTCGACCGGCGGCAGCGGCTCCATCGGTCGGCGCCGGGCCCCGTCGAGCGAGGTGCGGACGAGGGTCGGGTCGGCGCCGCGGGGCAGCGTCAGGCAGAGCACGGTGCCGCAGGTCGCGCAGGTCTGCTGCGCCTCGACCCGATCCACGAGCCCCGACGCGGCGAGGGGGAGCAGGTCGGCCAGCGGCACCCGGGACGGGTCCGCGCGCAGGCGTCCGTCGGCGACCGCCGTCGCGAGGGCGGCGACCGTGGCGTCGACGTCCATGACGTCACCCGGTCCACGCACGAGCAGGTCGACGCACACGGTGCAGAAGTCGGCGTCGGGCTGGCTGTCCCGGCCGGGCTGCTCGAGGCTGACGACGATCGCACGCAGGTTGCCCGGCTCCTTCCAGCCGCGGCGGTCCTGGTAGTCGCAGCGGGCGTAGGCCTCGTCGAGCACGAAGTACGGCGTGCCGAGGCCCCCGAAGCCACGGCGGGTGCCGACGGCCGCGTGCAGGGCGTCGAGGGTGTCGTCGGTCGCGCCCAGCCACGCGGTGACGTCGAGCCCCCGGGACACGCCCGGGGCGGGCACGACGTGGAAGGTCACCGCGGCGACCACGCCGTCCTGGAGGAGGAGCTCGCCGCCGGAGGCGAACCGGAGCCGCCGTGCCCGCCGCGGCGGCTCCCCCACGAGCCGCTCCTCGACCGCGACGGGGTCGCCCCCGAACGCGGTCCGGAGGCGCTCCACCGCGGGATCGGAGGCGTCCCTGGCCAGCGCGTCGACCGCGAGCGGGAGGCGGGTGCCGGTACGCCACGTCTGCATGCGGCGATTGTCCCCGGACGCGCGGGGGAAGGGCTGCCCGCATGGGTCTCAGCTACGCCTTCCTGGTCTGGTCGCGCACCGGCACGGTCGACCTCTCCCGGCCCGTCGCCCCGGAGCAGGCCGACGCGGTCGTGCGGCGCCTCTTCCCGCGCACGCCGTACGCACGGGTGGCGACGCACCCCCTCCTCGACGCGCGGATCCCGCCGCGGGAGGAGCCGTCGGTCGGGGTGTTCGTCGACGGGGTGCTGATGGCGACGCGGGACGCGCACCTCTACGACCCGGGGATCCTCCACCGCCGCTACCTCGAGCTCGAGGACTGGCCCGATCTGCGGCTCCTCACCTCGGACTCGACGCGCGACATGGTCGCGTACGGGCACTGGCTGCGGGGGGAGCAGGTGCGGTGCCTGTCGGTCAACGCGTTGCACGTCTACCGCGACCGCGGGGCGCCGGAGGGCTTCGAGGGCAGTGCCCCGGCCTCCGTCGACCGGTGGCTCGATCTCTCCAACGCCGCCCTCGCCACCGTGCTCGGCCTCGACGGGGACGTCTCGGTCCACCCCGGCAGGGTCGAGTGGCAGGACGTCGTCGTGCATCGTTACGCGCGGCCACCGCGCTGAGGGGTGGCAGGACGATGGACCGGAAGTTCGGGCGTTGCAGCAGGCGGAAACCCATGGGGGAGATGGAGCCCGACGAACGCGTGCGGTTGCTGCGCGTGTTGTACGTCCTCGTCGCGGTGGCGGCCCTGGCGCACGGCGGGCTGACGCTCGTGTGGCGGTGGCAGTTCCTGCGCTGGATCACGTCCGCCGCCGACGGTGTGCACCAGCAGTGGGCTCCCGTGGCCTCGGGCCTCGCGAGCGGGGCGCTGGGCCTCGCGGCCACCGCGGTGGTGGTTGCCGCGTGGACCGTCCGGGCCCGGTACGTCGTCGCGACCGCAGCGCTCCTCGTCCCGGTGGGCGCCGTCTCGTCCTCGGGGCCGTGGGCGCCGGAGGTGCCCGGCGTGTGGGGATACACCCCCGGAGCGAGCGGCCTCGACCTCTCGCCCGACCCCTTCGTCCTGGCGGCCGCCATCGACTGCATCACGCTCGTCGGCGCGCTGGTCCTGTTCGTGCTGGTCCCCCGCGCCCGCCGCCGGTCCCCGACCTCGTCGGACGACGTCATGCGCCCCGGTGGCGCCGGCGACCGCACCGCATGACGTCCGGAGCCCGGGCGGGGGTGGGGGCGCCCGGCATCATCGGGGCATGGCCTCCGACCACGTGGTGCTCCGTCCCGACGACGAGGACGTCGACGCCTACCGGCTGCTGACCGCACTCGTCGTGCCCCGGCCCATCGCCTGGGTCTCGACGATCTCGGCGGACGGGGTGGGCAACCTCGCGCCGTACTCGTTCTTCACCGTCGCCAGCGCCGACCCCCCGGTCGTGCAGGTGACGTCCGTCGGCGAGAAGGACACCCTGCGCAACGCCCGCGCGACCGGCGAGCTCACCATCAGCCTCGCCAGCGAGCCGCTGATCGACGCCGTCAACGCCACGAGCGCCGGCGTCGACCCGGAGGTCGACGAGGCCGACCGCGTGGGGCTCGCGATGGCGCCGAGCCAGGTGGTGGCGCCGCCGCGCGTCGCGGACTCGCCGGCGTCGCTCGAGTGCCGGCTCCGCACCACCGTCCCCGTCGGGGGCGCCACGCTGCTGCTCGCCGACGTCGTCGCCGTCACCATCGACCCCGCGGTGCTCGACGGGACGCACCCCCGCTTCGACCTCCTGGCCCCGCTGGCCCGCCTCGGCGGCACCGAGTGGGGCCTGCCCGGCGAGGTCGTCACCCGCGACCGGCCGAGCTGAGCGCGGGGCCTACGCCCCGGCGACGTACGCCGCGAGGTGCTGCCCGGTGAGCGTCGAGCGGTCGGCGACGAGGTCGGCGGGCGTGCCCTCGAAGACGACGCGACCGCCGTCGTGGCCGGCGCCGGGACCGAGGTCGATGATCCAGTCGGCGTGCGCCATGACCGCCTGGTGGTGCTCGATGACGACGACGGACTTGCCGGCGTCGACGAGCCGGTCGAGCAGGGCCAGGAGCTGCTCGACGTCGGCGAGGTGGAGGCCGGTGGTGGGCTCGTCGAGCACGTAGGTGCCGCCCTTCTCGCCCATGCGCGTCGCCAGCTTGATGCGCTGCCGCTCGCCGCCCGAGAGGGTGCTGAGCGGCTGGCCGAGCGTGACGTACCCCAGCCTCACGTCCGCCAGGTGCGTGAGGATCTTGTGGGCCGCGGGGAGCCTCGCGTCGCCGTCGGAGAAGAACGCGACGGCCTCGGAGACGGGCAGGTCGAGCACGTCGGCGATGCTCCGCCCGCCGAACGTGTAGTCGAGCACGTCGGCCGAGAACCGCCGCCCCTCGCAGACCTCGCACGTCGAGGTCACCGTCGCCATCGGCCCCAGGTCGGTGACGATGGTGCCCGCGCCGTTGCAGTGCGGGCACGCGCCCTCGGAGTTGGCGCTGAACAGCGCCGGCTTCACGCCGTTGGCCTTCGCGAAGGCCTTGCGGATGGGCTCGAGCAGACCCGTGTACGTCGCCGGGTTGCTCCGCCGCGAGCCCTTGATCGCCCCCTGGTCGACCACGACGACGCCCTCGCGCTTCGCCATGGCCCCGTGGATGAGGGAGCTCTTGCCGGATCCGGCGACGCCGGTGACGACCGTCAGCACGCCGAGCGGCACGTCGACGTCGACGTCCTGCAGGTTGTGGGTGTCGGCGCCGCGGATCTCCAGGTGCTCGGTGGCCGTGCGCACCTGCGGCTTGAGCGCGACGCGGTCGTCGAGGTGGCGACCGGTGAGGGTGTCGCTGGCGCGCAGCCCCTCGACGGTGCCCTCGAAGACGATCTCGCCGCCCGCGGAACCGGCCCGGGGGCCGAGGTCGACGACGTGGTCGGCGATCGCGATGGCCTCGGGCTTGTGCTCGACCACGAGCACCGTGTTGCCCTTGTCGCGCAGCCGCAGCAGCAGCTCGTTCATGCGCTGGATGTCGTGGGGGTGCAGCCCGATCGTGGGCTCGTCGAAGACGTAGGTCACGTCGGTCAGCGACGATCCGAGGTGCCGGATCATCTTCGTGCGTTGCGCCTCGCCGCCCGAGAGGGTGCCGGAGGGGCGGTCGAGCGAGAGGTAGCCCAGCCCGATGCCCACGAAGGAGTCGAGCAGGTCGCGCAGGTTGCGCAGCAGCGGCGCCACCGAGGGCTCGTCGAGACCGTGCGCCCAGGCGGCGAGGTCGCTGATCTGCATCGCGCAGGCGTCGGCGATGGAGATGCCGCCGACCTTCGACGACCGTGCCGCCTCGGTGAGGCGCGTGCCCGCGCACTCGGGACAGGTGGTGAACGTGACCGCCCGGTCGACGAACGCCCGCACGTGGGGCTGCATCGCCTCGCGGTCCTTCGAGAGGAACGACTTCTGGATCTGCGGGATGAGGCCGAGGTAGGTCAGGTTGACGCCGTCGACCTTGATCTTCGTCGCCTCCTGGTGGAGGAGGGCGTCGAGCTCGCGCTTCGAGTAGTCGGCGATCGGCTTGTCGGGGTCGAACCAGCCGCAGCCGCGGTAGATCCGCCCGTACCACCCCTCCATGCTGTAGCCCGGGATGGTCAGGGCGCCCTCGTTGAGGGACTTGGACGCGTCGTACAGCGCCGTCAGGTCGATGTCGTTGACGGCGCCGCGGCCCTCGCACCGGGGGCACATGCCACCGAGCACGGAGAAGGAGCGGCGCTCCTTGACCTCGCGGCCGCCCTTGGTCGTGGTCACCGCGCCGGCGCCGCTGATCGAGGCGACGTTGAAGGAGAAGGCCTGCGGCGGGCCGACGTGGGGATCGCCGAGCCGGCTGAAGAGGATGCGGAGCATCGCGTTGGCGTCGGTCGCCGTGCCCACCGTCGAGCGCGGGTCGGAGCCCATGCGCTCCTGGTCGACGATGATCGCGGTCGTCAGACCCTCGAGCACGTCGACGTCCGGCCGGGCCTGGGAGGGCATGAAGCCCTGGACGAACGAGCTGTAGGTCTCGTTGATCATCCGCTGCGACTCGGCGGCGATGGTCGCGAACACCAGCGAGCTCTTGCCGGATCCGGAGACGCCGGTGAAGACCGTCAGGCGCCGCTTGGGCAGCTCGACGCTCACGTCCTTCAGGTTGTTCTCCCGCGCGCCCACGACGCGGATGAGGTCGTGGGTGTCGGCGGCGTGGGGGCTCATGCGGGCAGTCTCCCGGGTGGGCGTGCTCCGACGGAAGCCTCCCCACGCCGGTGTAACGCGGTGTCCGGGCTACTCCACACGCGGTCGACCACCGCACGAGTAGCACGAACACCGCGTTACACGAGGAGTACGGCGGACACGGCGCCCCCTCCTGACCGAGACTCGGTCGGGTGACGCGACGCGAGCCCTCCGGCCTGTGGGTCCACGGGACCCCGTACCCGCCGACGGCTCCGTCCCCGCCGCCGCGGGCGTCGAGGGTGGCCGTGGGGGCGATGGTGGCCGTCGCCGTGCTCGTCGCGGGCGGCATCGGGTTCCTCGGGGTCGCCTTCTACGCGTACGCGAACCACGACCGTCTGGAGTTCATCGAGGACGACACCGTCCTCGCGACGGTCCGACCGGCCTGCGCCGACATCCGGCGCCTCGGCGAGCAGATCGAGCGGCCGGCGGGGGACCTCGACCGGCGGAAGGTGCAGCTCGACGCGGTGCTGGCGGCCGCCCGGCCGATCCCGGCGGCGGTGCTGGACCTCGACGACGACGTGCTCGACGGCGACCAGCCGGCCCGGTCGTGGGCCGAGGACTGGGGCCGCGTCATCGACGCCGTGTCCGGCTACCGGCGGGCCCTCGACGAGGACCCGGCGACGGCCGTGTTCCGCATGCCGGCCACCGACGACGGCTACACCGTGACGTTCCGGATGGACTACGCCGTCGAGGGTTGCGTGCTCCCGGCGGCGATCGAGGCCCTCGCGGAGGATCCCCCGCGGTCGGCGGCGGCAGTGGAGCGCTCCGACGAGGTGGACTGAGGGGCCGGGGGCGCGATCTCGTCGACCGTCACGTCGATGCGTCCACCGACGAGCGGGGCGACGGCGCGGCGTACCGCTGCCGTGGTCGTGCCGACCGAGGCCTCCCACGCCGTGACCACGTGCACGTCGCACCCGCTCAGGTGCAGTCGCACGCCGGTGACGAGGCGGTCCGGGAAGTAGGTGACGGCCAGGCCGTCGTGCCCGGGGTGCAGGCCGACGACGCCGGGAACGCCGAGCACGGCCTCCGCGACCTGCTCCGCCAGCGCGACGGGACGGCGGGCCGCAGCAGCGCGACGCCTCCGCCCGGCCGACCGCGGCTCGACCACGCGCGCGGCCCGCGGTCCGCGGCGCACCTTCTCCGGCGTCGTCATGAGGTTCCTCCCGAACTCGTTCCAACCCAGGGTGGTTGTCGGAAGACGCACGATCGTCACGCGGATGACGCGACGACCTGGCTCAGACGGACGTGGCGTCCACCACACGCCGCACGCGGGCCGCGTTGGTCACGGGGTTCTTCACGACCTCGAGGAACTCGTCCATGTGCCGCTCGAGGCCCGTGAACTTGTCGAAGGGGGCGCCCACGACGAGCTGGAACCCGAGGCCCTTCCAGGCGGCGACGGCACGCCCGGCGAACTCGGCGTCCGCCTTCACGAACCCCTCGTCGAGGAAGACCGGCGCGAACCGCGGCCGCGACCGCAGCTCGTCGCCGAGCCGGAAGCGCAGCGCCGCGCCGATGACGAACGCGATGAGCTCCTGCGACTCGCCGCCCGACTTCTCCCCGAGCGTGCGGTACCAGGCCTGGTGCGCCCCCGTGCGCGGGTCGTAGCGCTCGGCGGAGACCTCCACGTGCCGCCGCACGTCGAGGAGCGCGTCCCGCAGGCGCGCCTCGGCCGCCCCGGCGCGCGGGTCGTCGGCGGTGCGCAGCTGCGCCATGAACCTCTGGAGCCGCACGAACCGCGCCTCGAGCGCGTCCCCGGCGAGGCGCTCGCCCGTGCCCTGCGACAGCTCGCGCAGGTCGCCGAGGAACAGCGTCACCTCGGTCGGGGTCAGGCGCCGGATCCGGATGCGCAGCCGGTCGGAGCCCGCACCGAACGGCAGGCGCCGCAGGATGTCGTTGATGGGCGCGAGCCGGTCCTCGATGTCCTCGATCGCCGCGGCCATGGCGCCGGCGAGCGGCACGAGGTCCTGCCCCGACCAGTCGGCCAGCCGGCGACGCCACTCCTCGCGACGGTCGGCGAGCCCCGTGCGGCGGATCTCGGCGAGGATGTCGGCGTAGTCGCGATAGCTCGTCAGCGCCGTGCCGCGGTTCGGGTCGGGCCAGCGCTCGGCGTACAGCGTGAAGATGCGCACCAGCTCCCGCGACGCGGCCGCGATCTGCTCCGACGCGGTGCGCGCGGCCTCGCCGAGGCGGTCGCGCAGGCGCGAGCAGTTCTCGGCGAAGCGCTCCAGCGAGCCCTCGACGCCCGGCCCGACGGCGGCGGCGAACTCGGCGTCGAGACGGGCCGCCTGGTCGTCGGTGAGCTCCGCTGCCTGCTCGACGCGGTCGAGCTCGTCGTGGCAGGCGTCCTCGGCGTCGACCAGGCGGGCGTGCTCCTGCTCGAGCTCGGCGCGCTCGTCGGCGGCCAGCGTCCGTTCGACCTCGGCCGCACGCATGGCGGCCTCGATCTCGTCGACCTGCCCGGCCAGCGTGCGCAGGTGGGCGTCGGAGCCCAGCACCCGCTCCCGCTGCGCGCTCAGCTCGTCGCAGCGCTCCTGGCTGCTCGCCACGTCGAGGTCGGCGAACGGGATGTCAGCGATGGCCTGGTACGCCGCGACCCGCGCCTCGGTGGCCCGCTTCCGGCCGGCGACCTCCGTGCGCTCGCGGTCGAGCCCGTCGAGCTGGTCCTCGATCCGGCCCAGGGCCGCGTCGACGGCCGCGAGGGCCTCGGTGTTGGAGAAGCCGATGATGTCCGCGCCGCCGCTGCGGCCGTGGGAGCCGCGGCGGCCCGAGCGCGTCTGGCCCGCCAGGGTGACCCGGAAGCCCCCGCCGTCGAGGTCCGCGGCGGACTCGACGCAGAGGGCGTCGCGGGAGGGGTCGGCGAGGTACCAGCGCACCCAGCCCGCGAACGGCCCGTCCTGGTGGTCGAGCTTCCCCGAGATGCGGTCGGAGGAGCCCGGGGCCGGCGGGTCGACGTCGAGGTCGGCGCCGACGAACGTGATCCGCCGCGGCAGGTCGAGGTGGTCGATCGCGGCGGAGAAGTCGCGCAGCCTCTCGGCCGGCACCAGCAGCTGGCGGGCCGCGCCGCCCAGCACCGTCTCGATCGCGGTGCGCCACCGCTCCTCGTCGGGCCGCACCTCGATGAGCTCGGCCAGGAACGGCAGCTCGGCGGTGGTCAGGCCCGCGGCCTCCGTGAGCAGCCGGCGGATCTCGTCGAGCTCGCGCGGCACGCGACCGCGGCGACCGGCCAGCGACGCCCGGTCCTTGCGCAGCTCCGCGCGGCGCTCGAGCAGGGGGCCCTGGCGCCGGGCCACGTCGACGACGCCGTCCTCGAGGCGGGCGAGCTCCGCGTCGTACCCCGCCAGGAAGACGCGCCCCTCGGCCTGGGCCGCGGCGTAGGACTCCGCCGAGGTGAGGTCGACGCCGAGCACGGCCGCCCGCGGGGCGAGCCGGTCGCGGCGCTCGGCGAGCTCCTCGGCCCGGGCCTGCTCCTTCTTCAGCTCCGCGCCGAGCAGCTCGAGCGTCTCGCCGCCCGCGCCGCGGTGGGCCTCGCGGGCGGTCGACAGCTCGACCTGGAGGTCGGCGAGCGTGCGGGCGTTGCTCGCCCGCCGGTCGCGGTTGGTCTCGCGGGCCGCCTGGTTGGCGCGCACGGCCTCGGCCAGCAGGCCGGCGTGGCGGCGCAGCTCCCAGAGCCGCAGGGGCGAGGGCCCGGGGGAGGTGGCGCCGTAGGCGTCGAGCTCGCCGATCCGGTCCTGCGCCGCGACGAGCACGCGGTGGTGGTCCTCGATCGGGGCCAGCAGGTCGGACTTCTGCTGCTCGGTCACCATCGTCTCGTAGGACGCCTCGAGGTCGTCGAAGTGCTCGACGGCGCGGTCGGCGGCGGCGTACGTCGCGGGTCGCTCGAGCACCATCTCCTTGTAGAGCTCGTCGACCGAGCGCACCGGCTGCGAGGCCTGGATGCGCGCGAGCAGCCGCAGCGCCTTGTCGCCGTCGCCGTTCGCGCCGATGCCGAGCCGCGCGTGGAGGCGGGCCGCGAAGACGGCATAGGTCTCGTGGCACTGCAACCGCGGGAACAGTGCCCGCAGCTCGCGCGGCGCGAAGCGGGAGCCGACGGCCTGCTGCAGCTCGGAGAGGTCGAGCTCGCCCTCCACCGTCGCGAGGCGGGTGAGCACGTCGCTCGTGCGGGTGGCGCGGCGCGGGACGTAGAAGATGCGCAGCACCGTGAACCGCCGCTGCCGGTCGTCGACGAACGTCGCGGCGACCGCGCCCCAGGTGTCCTCGTCGGAGCCGCGGAGGGTGACCTGCCGCGACCCGCCACCGGCGCGGTCCTCGGCCTGGTCGACGACACCGCGCAGGTAGGACAACGGGCTGCGCTGCCCCGCCGAGCGCGCCCGCCCGGGGGCGACGTCGTTGGAGGCGCCGTTGAGGCGGGTGTCGGACGGCATCATCAGCGTCGTCCACGCGTCGAGCAGCGAGGACTTGCCGACGCCGGACGCGCCGGTCAGCAGCGTGGTCTCGCTGTGCAGCGGCACGACGTGGTGACCGTTGAAACCGCCCCAGTTGACGAGCTGCAGCGAGGTGATCCGCCACTGCGTGCTGCCCTCGGTGGCGCCGTGCATGCCGAAGAGCGCCTCGTCGGCGGCCTCCATGAGGCCCTCGTCGGGCACCTCGGGGGCCGTGTACGCCGCGAGATCGGCCGCGTCGAGCGTCGGGTCCGCCTCGAGCTCGGGCTCGGTGGCCGGCCCGGTGGTCTCCGTCGTCTCCTCGGTCACGCCTCGTCCTCGGGGGTCTCGTCGGTCGCGGGGGCCCCGCCGCCGGTGGCCTGGTCGGTGGCCTGGTCGGTGGCCTGCTCCTCCAGCCAGGACAGCAGGTCGACGAGCCGCTCCAGGGGGAGCAGGGTCTCGACGGCCGGGCTGATCTCGAAGCGCTCGGCCGTCGCCGGGCCCAGGAGCAGGCCGGCCTTGTAGACCGAGGCCACCGCGTTGCGCGCCCGGGCCTCGTCGCCGGCGTCGTCGGTGGCGTCGGCCGGGCGCATCGACAGCAGGTGCTCGACGATCTCGGCGACGTCCACCCAGGAGCGCTCCTCGCCCCGCGCGGTGTCGGTGAAGTGACGGTTGCGGAGGAAGACCAGCGTGATCGTCTCCTCGCGGTTCCAGGCCGTGTCGTGCAGCAGCGTGGGGAAGCGGCCGCCGGCCTCGGGGACGGCCTGACGCTTGAAGGCCACCTCGCGCTCGGTGTCCACGACGAGTTCGAGGAAGAGGTCGTTGAGGCGCGACACGATCGCGCGCGGGTTCTCCATGAGGGCCGCCCACTCGCGGGGGTGGGTGCGGGCCGTGATGAACCGGAGCTTCACCAGCGCGAGGAGGGCGCGGCGCTGCTCGAGCAGGAGCCCGCCCTCGTCGCCGTCGAACAGCGACAGCGAGCTCGTCGACTCCAGCTCGGGGTTGAGGTCGACCCCGGTGTCGGTGTCGGTCATCGGGCGTCCTCCGGGAGGTCGGGGTCGTCGGGGTGCGTCGTGCGGGTCAGCACCGTCGGCAGGCGCAGCGTGCGGGTCGAGCCGTCGGGGCGCACTGTGACCACGTCGGTCGACCCGTCGCCGTCCACCAGCCCGCGTCGCTCCGCGAGGTGCAGGAGGCCGATGACCTCGACGGGCCGCCGCAGGTGCACCGGCAGGGAGTCGAAGAGCTCGGCGATCGTCGCCGGACCCGGCAGCAGCATCGGGTCGAGGACCGTGTCGAGGGCGTCGCCGAGGTCGGTGAGGGACGGACCGCCGGCCGCGCGCAGCTCGTCCCAGGAGACGTCGCCGCCGTCGGTGTCGTCGACCGGCTCCAGCGGCGGCGGCACCCGCTCCTCGCTGGGGTCGAAGAAGCGCTCGCGGAGGTGGTCGACGCCCGCCCGCTCCGCGAGCAGCGGTACGCCGGCGGTCGCGCGGGGGCCGGTCGCGGCGTACCAGGTGCCGAGGCGCCCCTCGAGGTGCCGCAGCACGCGCTCGAGCTCGCGGTCGCGGTTGACGTCGCGGGACTCGATGTTGCTGCGGAGCGTCGCGGTCGCGCGGTTGCGCTGCACGAGCACCCGGTCGAGGCCCGCGCGGATGAGCTTGACGGTGTCGCGCAGCTCGCGGCGGTCGGCCTCGGACAGGATCGCGTCGGTGCTCGGGTGCTCCAGCAGGGCCGCGATGTCGGCGCGCAGCTGGCCGAGCAGGTCCTCGTCGCGCAGGAGGGGGAAAGCGCCCTCGAACGCCCGCCCCTCGGGGGTCGCCGTGGTGAGCTGGTCGATGCGCGCCAGGTAGTCGTCGACGAGCTCGCCCGCAGGCCGCTCGTCGGCCCGGAAGGCGTCGTGGATGTCGTTGCGGATCCGCGCGAACGCCTCCTCGACCCGCGCGAAGTCGCTGGGGAGCGCGCTGACGAGGGAGCGGAGCTCGCCGAAGCCCTCCGCCATGTAGTCCTCGCTCGCGGGCGGCATCTCCCCGCCGTCGATCAGCCGGTCGCGCTCGACGCGGAGCCGGTTGATCTCGTCGTTGAGCAGGGTGACGCGGGTGGTGCGGTCGGGGTTCGCCTCGGAGTTGAAGCGCCGGAACGCCGACACGATCGTCGCCACCCGGTGCTCCGACAGGGTCGCGCGCTCGCGGGCGAGGGAGCGCGCCTGCTCGAGCGACTCCTGCGCGGACGAGGTCAGCACGTAGACCTCCCCGTCCCCGTCCGCCGCGTTGGCCCGGATCAGCCACTTGCGGCGCATCCAGGTGAGGCACAGCTCGCGTCCGGTGCCGGTGGGCAGGCCCTCGACACCGGCCATGCGCAGCTCGCCCAGGTAGGTCTCCACCTGGTGGTGCAGGCGGCTCGTCGGCACGGGCTGGTTGTCGCGGCCGAACGCCAGCCGGAAGATCGTCAGCACCAGCGGCGCGTGCTGCTGGTGCAGGAGGCGGAGCGTCGGCTGCTCGAACGCCTCGCGCATGCGCGCGAGCTCGTCGGCGACGTCGCTCATCGCAGTCCTCCCAGCCGTGTCGTGACCGGGTGAGGATGCCACGGCGGACGGCCACGGGCTTAGTCGAGCCCCCAGGAGGAGACGTGGGTCGGCGTCAGGCGGATGGCGGCGGCGTCCGCGTCGTACCGTGCCGGGCCGCGCAGCGTCACCCCCCACGGGTGCCAGCCCGGGCCGTCGCCCACCCCGTCGATGACGGCGGCCGCCCACGGGTGGGCGGCGACGTTGCGCGCCCGCGCGGTACCGGCCAGGGACCGCCCCGTCAGCAGCAGGTCGCCGGTGGCGGGGTCGTGCTTCCAGACGGTGGGTACGACGTGGGGCAGGCCGTCGGCGTCCACGGTGGCCATCCGGGCCAGGCCGGTGGGGCGGGACAGGACGCGGAGCTCGGCGTCGGTCGGAGCGCGGCGGGGCATGGCGACGATGGGACAACCTCGACCGCGGTTGAGGTCAAGTCGCGGGCACGCGTCCCCTCCCGGAGGTGCTCGGAGGGCTTGGACACAACCGGCACCCGCGCCGCATCCGTCAGCAGCTCGATCCGCCTGATGCGCTCCCTCACGGGGTCGTAGGGGCTGCTGGGTCTCGATCCTCGAGATCAAAGCGCCGTTCGGGCGGGGCAGGGGCCGGTGGTGAGGGCGGCCCGGGTGCCGGTTGTGTCCAAGCCCTCAGAGGTGCGTCGAACCTGGAGGCCATCGCGGGAGACCTCCTCCGGCCCGGGCCGCGCAGGTGCCGGGGGGAGACGGACGTGCCGCGGGCCGACGCCCCCCGACGTCGACCCGCGGCACGGATCAGGGTCCTGCGCGCCGGCGCGCAGGGTCAGCCGGCGTCCGCCACCCGCCACGGGGAGCTGCGGCGGGTGCTCGGCTCCTTGTCGCGCGAGGGGCGCGTGGCCTCCCAGAGCTGGTCGTCGTGCACCACCCGGTCGCCCTTGCGGTAGCGCTGCTCGCTGCTCCAGTCGGGCGCCCCGGGCACGCCGTTGACGGTCTCGGTGCTCTCCGCCAGGGCCTGCGTGGCGTGGCCGATGGCCGGCGCCATGATGTCGAGCGCCTCCTGCGACACGTTCGTGATGTCGTCCGCGGGGGTGTGGTAGTTCGGGTCGAGCAGCTCGCCCGCCGTCCCGCCGAAGGTCGCCGCCTCCTCCTCGGTCTTCACGCCGTCGGCGCCGGTGAACAGGCCCGAGGCGGGGATGCCGTTGGTGATGAAGGCCTGGTAGTCGCTGCGGCCCGAGAACTCCGAGTCGACCCAGGGCTGGTCGACGGAGTCGAAGTAGTCGGTGAACACGCTCTCGGTCGCGATGGAGCCCTCGGGCACCTCGACCGGGGCCTCGTAGGTCGACTCGTCCGCGTCGTACACCCCGATCGTGTAGTTCGGCGAGCCCACCATGTCGAAGTTGAGGTAGGTCGCGATCGACTCCAGCCCGGCCGGGTCGTTCGTCGCCAGGTCGTCGACGTAGTGCGCGGAGCCGAGCAGGCCGATCTCCTCGGCGCCCCACCAGGCGAAGCGGACCTTGTTGTTGAGCGGACCGGCCTCGGCCAGCTGCACGGCCGTCTCGAGGATCGCCGCCGAGCCGGAGCCGTTGTCGTTGATCCCCGGGCCGTCCGGCACGCCGTCGAGGTGCGCCCCGACCATGACGACGTTGGAGTCGCGGCCGGTCGGCGTCTCGGCGAGCACGTTGAAGGTCTCGACCGACTCGACCGACGCCTGCAGGTCGAACGTGGCCGTGAGCGGGCCGGCGGTGAGCGCCTCCCGCAGCGCCGCGCCCTCGGCCTGGGTGACGCCGACCGCGGGGGCCGATCCGTCGAGGGTCTCGCCGAGCGTGCCGTTGAGGACACCGTCGGTGTTGTTCGCGACGACCACGCCGGCCGCTCCCGCCTCGCCGGCCGCCGTCGCCTTCTGGCCGAAGGAGCAGGTGCCGCGGTCGACGAGGACGACGTCGCCCGTGACGTCCCCACCCGCGTACGCCGCCGCGTCGCAGCCCAGCGGGTCCGTCGCCGGCGTCGTCAGCGGCGCGGTGACGCCACCGGCGGGCGTCGAGGAGGAGTACGACATGGCGACCGGCTCGAGCGCGGTGCCCGGCACCTCGAGCACGAGGGTCTCGACCTCGTAGGTCTCCACGTCGAAGTACTGGCGCTCCGGCGCGTAGCCGGCCTCCGTCAGCACCTCCTCGACGTAGGCCGCGCCGGCCTCGTAGCCCGGCGTGCCCACGGCGCGGTTGCCGCCGTTCGCCTCGGCGATCGCCTGCAGCTGCTCCAGGTGGTCGTGGACCGCGGCGCCCGTGACCGTCTCGGACAGGTCGGGCGCGTCGTGCCCGTGGCCAGGACCGTGTCCGTGGCCAGGGCCGTTCCCGTGCCCAGGCCCGTGCCCAGGCCCGTGTCCGTGGCCGGGGCCGGGGCCCCGGTCGTCGTCCCCGGGTCCGGCGGCAGCCGGGCCGGTGGCCGCGGCCACCGCGAGACCGGTGACGACGGCCGTCACGGTCCCCATCACCGGACGCCTGGTGCGTCCGGACAGCATCGAGCTCGTCCTCACGTGTACCTCCCGATCGAGCACCCCGAGTGCCCTCGTTCGTCCGCGCGGCGCACCCCGATGCGCGCCGAGCCGGTGTGAGGACCCGCACGCTACGTGCTCCGGCGGCCGGTGTGAACCGTGCGGACCCTCACGTCAGCGGCGACGGGACGGGCTCGCGCACGGCACGCAGGTGGTGGCCGAGGGGCGGACCGCGAGCCGCGCGGGGTCGATGGGGCGCCCGCAGACCGCGCACGCGCCGTACTCGCCCCGGGTCACCCGGGCCAGCGCGGCGTCGATGTCGCGCAGCCGCTCCTCGCCCTCGCGGAGCAGCGTCTCGACCTGCGCCCGCTCGAACGCGATGGTCGCCCCCTCGGGGTCGTGCTCGTCGTCGGCGTTGCTGTCGCGGCTGGCGGCGACGAACGCGGCGTGCTCCTCCCGCAGGCGGGCGAGGCGCGCGAGCACGGCCGTGCGCTCGGCGCGGAGCGCGCCGGCGTCCCCGGCGGTGGCCCGGGGAGGATCGGGAGCGGGGTCGGTCACCCGTTCGAGCCTGCCACGCGCGGGCCGGACGGCCTAAGGTCGAGAGGGTGACCCCGGATCCCACCCGCGCCCGCGTCTTCGGCTCCTTCGCCGAGGACTACGACCGCTACCGGCCCGACTACCCGGCCGAGGCCCTCGACTGGGTGCTGGGCGAGGGGGTCGACGCGGGCTCCCACCAGGAGCCCCGTCGGGTCGCCGACGTCGGCGCCGGCACGGGGAAGCTCACCGCGGCGCTCGTCGCGCGCCGTCTCGACGTGGTCGCGATCGACCCGGACGAGGCCATGCTCGCGCAGCTCGCCGAGCGGGTCCCGGACGCCGAGCGGCACGTCGGGCGGGCCGAGGAGCTGCCGCTCGCCGACGCCTCCGTCGACATGGTGGTCCTGGGCCAGGCCTGGCACTGGGTGGAGCTGGAGCCCGCCGTGGCGGAGGTACGCCGCGTGCTCCGCCCCGGCGGCAGCCTCGCGCTGCTCTGGAACACCGTCGAGGACGAGGCGGGCGGCTGGGTCGCCGAGATCGAGTCGCTCGACCCGGCGCCGCCGCGCACGGCGGACTGGAGCCCCGACGACGTCGGCCTGCCCGAGGGGGAGTCGCAGCTCGCCGCGATCCGGTGGACCTGGTGGGTCTCCGTCGACCAGGTCGTCGGCAACCTCGCCACCCACTCGGGGATCGCGACCCTGCCCGACGACGAGCGGGAGGCGCTGCTCGACCGCGCCCGCGGCATCGTCGAGCGTGCGGTCGAGGAGCAGGACCGCGGCGACGGGATGATCGCCTGGCCCCACGTCTGCCTCTGCGTGCGGTGGACGCCGCAGGACTGACGCGGCGTCGGCGTCCGGCTCAGGCGGGGCGCGCGACCGCGGCGCCGCCGAACGCGCGCCGCACCAGCGGCAGCGCCACGAGCAGCAGCACGGCCGGCAGCGCGAACGCGATCCCGAGGCCCCGCCCCTCGCCGACGACGCCGAGCGAGGCGGCGCCGAGCACGACCCCGGCGTAGTTGAAGAGGTTCACCCGGGCCACGACCTCGTCGCTGCGCCCCGGCGCGAGCTCGCCCGCCGCGCCGAAGGCGAGCGGCACCAGCGTGCCCGTCGCGACGCCGGCCAGGGCGAAGCCGGCCACCGCGCCCGGCACCCCGGGGACGATCGCGACGAGCCCGCAGCCGACGGCGCCGACCATGATGCCCGCGAGCGCTACGGGCGCCCGGCCCGACCGGCGCACGAGCGCGTCGGTCACGAGGCGCGTGGTGAGCACGGTGGCCTGGTAGGCGGCGTACCCCAGCGGTGCCAGCGCCGCGTCCGCGACGAGCCCGTCGAGGTAGACCGTGCTCCACGTCGAGACCGCCGCGTCCACGGCGAACGCGACGAGCACGAGGGCGCCGACGACCCGGATGCCCCGCCCGGGCAGCGGTCCCCGGCCCTCGCCCCCGGGCTCCCGGGCGGCGCGGCTGCGGTCGAACAGCCGCACGCCGACGAGGGCGACGCCGGCGAGCAGGACCGCCGCCACCACCATGCCGGTCGTGCCGGACAGCTCCGTCGTCGCGAGCCCGGCCGTCGTGAGGGCGCCGAGCGCCGCCGCGGCCGTGTACGCCGCGTAGCAGCGCCCCAGCAGCGGTCGGCCCCGCCGCCGCTCGGCCAGCACGCCCTGCATGTTGCTGGCGGCGTCGACGGCGCCCAGGCCCGCGCCGTACGCCGCCGTCGCCGCGACGAAGAGCCCCAGCGATCCGGCGGTCGCCGCGACGGTGAGCGCGACGGCCTGCACGAGGAGGCCCCCGGCGAGCGCCTGCCGGCTGCCCCAGCGGACGGCGACGAGGTCGGCGAGCACCGACCCGACCGCGGCGGCGACGCACACGCCGAGCAGCAGTCCCGAGACGAACGCGTCCCCGAACGAGAACCGCTCCTTCACGGCGGGCAGTGCGGTGACGACCGCGGCGTAGCCGAACCCCTGTGCGGCGAACGCCGCGGCCACCACCGGGGCCGAGCCAGGGCGCGTCATGCACGCATGATGGACCCATGACGCCCCCCAGCATCGGAGAACTGCGGAGCCGACCGGCGCTCGAGCACCTCGACCTCGTCGCGGCCCCCGTCGCGGCGGCGCTCCAGGCATGGGCAGCGGCCGACCCGGTCACCGCCGGCGCCGTCGGCGTCGTCGAGATCGACCCCGCGCTGGCCGACACGGCGACGCTCATGGAGGCCTACCCGGACCTGCTGCCGGAGATGTCCTTCAACTGCGTGCTCGTCGCCGGGCGTCGTGACGGCGAGGAGCGGGTGGCCGCGTGCGTCGTGCGCGCCGACACCCGCGCCGACGTGAACGGCCTGGTCAAGCGGTCCCTCGACGTGCGGAAGTGCTCGTTCCTGCCCAGGGAGCGGGCGACCGCGGAGTCCGGCATGGAGCACGGCGGCATCACCCCCGTCGGCCTGCCCGGCGCCTGGCGGGTGCTCGTCGACGAGCGGGCCCGCACGGCTCCCGTCGCCGTCATCGGTTCGGGGCTGCGCCGCTCGAAGCTGCTGCTGCCCGGCTCCTCGCTCGTCGCGGTCCCCGGCGCCGAGGTCGTCGCCGACCTCGGTCGCTGAGCGGCCGCGCCGTCGCCCGGCTCTCGGTCGTGGTGCCAGCCCTGCGGAAAGCGGGGGTCTGACACCACGACCCGGTCAGGCGCCTCAGGTGGTCGGGCGCGCCACGTCGAAGACGGAGAGCTGGATGCCGTTGGCGTAGGCCGCGTGCTCGACCAGCGTCAGGGCGACCTTGTCCGCGTCGTCGGCGAACAGCCGCTTGCCGCTGCCGAGCACCAGCGGGAACGTCAGCAGGTGGAGCCGGTCGACGAGACCGGCGGCCAGCAGGCCCTGCGCGAGGGTGGCACTGCCGTGCACGTGGATCTCGCCGCCCTCGGTCTCCTTGAGCGCGGCCACCTCGTCGAGGCCCCGCAGCACCTGGGTGTTCGTCCACTCCGGGTCGCGCAGGGTGGAGGACACGACGTACTTCGGCATCGCGTTGTAGGTCGCGAACTCCTCCATGGAGGGCCACACCGGTGCGAACTCGTCGTAGCTGCGCCGGCCCAGCAGCAGCGCCGTCGCCGTCTCCATCTCACGCCCCTTGATCGCGTAGGCCTCCTCGACGAACGGGACGTCCTCGAAGGTCCAGCCCGCGTGGGGGTGGTCACCGCCGCCGGGGGAGTCGACGACGCCGTCGAGGCTGACGAACTCGGTGACGACGATGGGGCGCATGGCTTCCTCCTGGGCTCGCCCGCCGGCGGCGGGTCGGTGGGTACGGCGAGTCCGACCCCCCGCGGCGCCGGAAGTCATCGGGGGCTGCCGGGGGCGTCGCCCGCGTCGTACGGTGACCGGGTGCTCGAGCTGACCTTCTCCGGCGAGGTCGTCCACTGGCGCGGCCCCGCGCCGTTCCACTTCGTCGAGGTGCCGCCCGACGAGGCCGAGGACATCCACGCCGTGGCGGGGGCGGTGACCTACGGCTGGGGGATGATCCCGGCGACCGTGACCGTCGGCGGCACGAGCATGACGACCGCCGTCTTCCCGCGGGACGGGGGCTACATGGTGCCGCTCAAGGTGGCGCTGCGGCGGGCCGAGGAGGTCGAGCTCGGCGACGTCGTCACGGTGACGGTGACGATCGCGTCGCCCTGACGCCTCGCCCCGCGGGCTCAGCGGTTGACGGGGCGGGCGTCGGTGGCCGTCGGGCCGGACCCACCCTCCACCTCGACGAGCGCGGAGGCGCAGGCGGCGTGGAGCACGACGAGGAGCTCCGTGTAGGTCTGCTCGCCCTGCGGTCCGGCCTTGAGGTAGGTCGCGCGGGCACGGTTGAGCTGGAGCCGCAGCACGGCCGACTGGCCCGGGTCCTTGGCCTCCAGCCGGCGCAGGGCGCGGTCGAGCGCGACGTACTCCCGCACGGCGTCGGTCCCGTCCTGCGTGCGCTCCTCGGCGGTGTGCATCTGCTCCCCTCGCTCTCTGCTCCAGAAGAAAGAAAAACCGGAGCGCCCACGCGCTCCGACGCGACGATGGTGCCACAGTTCCGCGACGAATTCAGGGTCGTCGCCGCAGGCTGGGGATCGCCCTCCGGCGGCGACGTGAACGGCAGGTGACGCAGGGGTGAGGGCGGTGGCCCCGGCGAGCGCGGTTGCGGTCGCCGGCGCCGCGCCGACGTACGCTGGTTGAGCGATCAACGACCCCACGGAGGACCCATGACCGTCCAGCTCGGCCTCGACACGTTCGGCGACGTCAGCTCCGACGCCACCGGTGCTCCGGTGCCCCACGCCCAGGTGATCCGCGACCTCGTCGAGCAGGCGGTGCTGGCCGACGGGATCGGCGTCGACGCCATCGGCATCGGCGAGCACCACCGCGACGACTACGCGGTCTCGGCGCCCGACATCGTGCTCGCGGCGATCGCGTCCCGCACGGAGCGGATCCTCCTCGGCACGGCCGTCACGGTGCTGAGCAGCGACGACCCCGTGCGGGTCTACGAGCGCTTCGCCACGCTCGACGCGCTCGCCCCCGGGCGGGCGGAGGTCACGATGGGTCGGGGGTCGTTCACCGAGTCGTTCCCGCTGTTCGGGCTCGACCTGGGCGACTACGAGCGGCTCTTCGAGGAGAAGCTCGACCTCTGGGCGGCGCTGCAGGGCGAGGGCGAGGTCTCGTGGGAGGGCTCCGTGCGGGGGCCGCTCCAGGGTGCGCGGGTCTTCCCGACGACCGCCGCCGGCCGGATCCCGACGTGGATCGGCGTCGGCGGCTCGCCGGAGTCGGTGGTGCGCGCCGCCAGCTACCGGTTCCCGATGATGCTGGCGATCATCGGCGGCGAGCCGGGTCGCTTCGCGCCGTACGTCGACCTCTACCACCGCGCCCTCCGCGAGCTGCACCCCGAGCGGGCCGACGAGCGGCTGCCGGTGGGCGTGCACTCGCCGGGCTTCGTCGCCGACACCGACGATGAGGCGCGCGAGCTGCTGTTCCCCCACTTCAAGGCCAACCGCGACCGCATCGGTCGCGAGCGCGGCTGGGGTCCGGCGACGCGGGCGCAGTTCGACGCGGAGGCCGACGCGGGCTCGCTCTACGTCGGGTCGCCCGAGACCGTCGCGCAGAAGATCGCCGCCACGGTGCGCACGCTGGGGATCGACCGGTTCGACCTCAAGTACTCCAACGGCCCGCAGCCGCACGCCGAGCTCCTGCGGTGCATCGAGCTGTACGGCACCCAGGTCGCGCCCCGCGTGCGGGAGCTGCTGGCGGACTGACTCCCGGGCCCCGACTCCGGACCGGAAAAGGGTCACGGACGACAGCCCTGGCGGCGATCGGGGTGGCGTTCGTGCCCCCATTCGTACGGCGCGGATCACGCCGCTCGCGGTGGCAGGCGACGCGGGGCCCAGCGTCGGCACAGCCAGGTCATGCCGGCAGGGGTCTGCGTGCTCTCCCGCAGCAGTGCCCGCCACGGTCGCAGGCGTGCCGGGTCGTGCTCCCGTCCCGCTGCACGATCGAGATCGCGGGCCAGGGTGCCGACCTGACCGAGGAGGTCGGGGCGCGTCACCGCGATGCGACCCCAGTCGACGGCACCCAGGCGCCGGTCGCGGCGGAGGTCGTCGCGCTGCGCCGCGGGCTCCCGGTGGGTGGCTCCGTCGTACTCGACCAGGGTCCGGGTGCCCACCAACCACAGGTCGCCGCGGGCCACGAGCCGGCCGTCGAGGTCGCGCACCTCGTGCTGGGCGCGGACGTCCAGGCCGAGCACGAGGCAGAGTCCGCCGAGCACTGTCTCCATCGCCGACTCCGCGCCGTCGAGCACCAGGTCCAGCGCAGCCCGCAACCGCGGCCCGCCGCGCGCACCGGGAGTGTGGGCGGCCTCCTCGACGGACGCCCGGGTCACCCCGCAGTGGAGTGCCCCGGCGACCACGATCGCCAGGTCGAGCGTGCCGAGCAGACGCCCGCAATCGAGCAGCGTCCGTGGCGGCGATGCGAGGCGGAGGCCCGACATCGTCTCGCTCGGTGCCGGGCCGGCCGTCCTGGTGAGCCGCACCTCGGGGCGCCGCACCCGGCCACTGCCCCGCGGCACGCCCGCGAACACGGGCACGTCGTCCGGGAGCAGCGGCAGCCACCATCCGCGCGCCCGGGCGGCTGTCAACCCGGTCAGCACCGCCGACGGTGGCAGCACCTGCTGCACCGCGAGCAGGTCGAGGTCGGGTCCATCGGGCGGTTGCGCGGTCTGCCGGTGGGCTCCGTGCACCACGCGGGACCACCCGGCGCGCCGCACCCGGCCGAGCTCGACCAGGTCGACGTGGTCGGGAGCCCCGGATCCGTCAGCGGAGGTCACGCGCTCACGATGCCCCCGCCGCGACGACGCTCAGGGCGCCATCGCCCCGCCTGGGGAGGGACGCAGCCCACCGCGGGCCTGGGGACGATCAGCGGGCCGTCCGGAAAGGGGCACGAACGGCACCCGGGACGCCGGATCGGCTGTCGTCCGTGACCCTTTCAGCAGGCCCGGACGGACGGGAGGGGGAGGCTCAGGCCGGGGGCTCCTGCCCGTTGGGCGACGCCCCACCCTCGGCCTGCTCCTTCGCGTGCTCGGCCAGCGCCGCGTCGACGTCGAGGTCGCGCAGGCCGGAGATGAGCTGCTCGAGGGCCGCGGGCGGCAGGGCGCCGGCCTCGCGGTAGACGAGCGTGCCCTTCTTGAACGCCATCAGGGTCGGGATCGACGTGATCTGGGCCGCGCCGGCGAGCTGCTGCTCGGCCTCCGTGTCGACCTTCGCGAACACGACGTCGCCGTGCGACTCCGACGCCCGCTCGAAGACGGGCGCGAAGGCCTTGCACGGGCCGCACCACTCCGCCCAGAAGTCGACGATCACCAGCTCGTTGTCGGTGACCGTGCTCTCGAAGTCGGTGGATCCGATGTTGACCGTGCTCATGGCCGCTCCTTCGTCGTCGGGCCTGTCCCCACCTCCAACGAGGCCGGGCGGACGGGTGTTCCCCGCTCCGGCTAGCGTCTCCCCCTCGCCCCAGCCGACCCCAGGCACGACCCAGCCCAGCACGAGGAGCCCGATGCCGCCCCGCCCGCGCCGTACCGCCACCCGCACCCGACCCCGGCCCGCCGACATGGTCGCGCCGCCCGGAGCGATCGAGGTGTTCACCGACGGGGCCTGCTCCGGCAACCCCGGACCCGGCGGGTGGGCGTGGGCGATCGACGAGGAGCGGTACGCCGCGGGCGGCGAGGCCGCGTCGACCAACCAGCGCATGGAGGTGCGGGCGGCCTACGAGGCGGTCCTGGCGAACCCCGGTCCGCTGGTGGTGGTGAGCGACTCGACGTACGTCGTCAACTGCTTCCGCGACCGCTGGTGGGCGGGCTGGCTGCAGCGCGGGTGGACCAACAGCGCACGGCAGCCGGTCGCCAACCGCGACCTGTGGGAGCCGTTCGTCGAGGAGGTCAACGCCCGCGGTGACGTGGCCTTCCGGTGGGTGAAGGGCCACTCGGGGAACCGGATGAACGACCTCGTCGACCGGCTGGCGGTGCAGGCGGCCCAGCAGGTCTGAGCCCCGGGGAAAACCCGGGTGCACGGCGCCGGAGCCGGCTGGGACACTGACGTCCATGCGGCCCATCGTGCAGAGCAAGAAGCTTCAGAACGTGCGCTACGACGTGCGAGGTCCGATCCTCGTGGAGGCGCAGCGGCTCGAGGCGGAGGGGCACCGCATCCTCAAGCTCAACATCGGCAACCCGGCGCCGTTCGGCTTCGAGGCGCCGCAGTCGATCGTCGCGGACATGGTGACGCACCTGCCGGACGCGCAGGGCTACTCCGACTCGCGCGGGATCTACTCGGCGCGCACGGCGGTGGCGCAGTACTACCAGTCCCGCGGCCTCACGGAGACGTCCGTCGACGACGTCTTCATCGGCAACGGCGTCTCCGAGATGATCTCGCTGGTGCTGCAGGCGTTCCTCGACGACGGCAACGAGGTACTCGTGCCGGCGCCGGACTACCCGCTCTGGACGGGCGCGGTCACGCTCTGCGGCGGCACCCCGGTGCACTACCGCTGCGACGAGGAGAACGGGTGGAACCCCGACCTCGCCGACATCGAGGCCAAGATCACCCCGAACACCCAGGCCCTGGTGATCATCAACCCGAACAACCCGACGGGCGCGGTCTACAGCGAGGAGACCGTCAAGGGCCTCGTCGACATCGCGCGGCGGCACGACCTCGTGCTGATGAGCGACGAGATCTACGAGAAGATCCTGTTCGACGACGCGGTGCACCACCACACGGCGACGTACGCCGGCGACGACGTCCTCTGCCTCACCTTCTCCGGCCTCTCGAAGGCCTACCGGGTCTGCGGCTACCGCGCCGGCTGGGTGATGATCTCCGGGCCGAAGCACCTGGCGGAGGACTTCCTCGAGGGCCTGACCCTGCTCTCCAACATGCGGATGTGCGCGAACGTGCCGGCGCAGCACGCGATCCAGACGGCGCTGGGCGGCTACCAGTCGATCAGCGAGTACATCGGGCCCGGCGGCCGCTTCTACGAGCAGTCGAAGACCGCGTGGCGGCTGCTCAACGAGATCGAGGGCGTCAGCTGCGTGGAGCCGATGGGCGCGCTCTACTGCTTCCCGAAGCTCGACACGGAGATGTTCGGGATCACCGACGACCAGGAGTTCGTCATCGACCTGCTCCGGGCGAAGAAGCTGCTCGTCACCCACGGCACGGGCTTCAACTGGTTCGAGCCCGACCACTTCCGCCTCGTGACGCTGCCCGACGTCGACATGCTCACCGAGGCCATCGAGCGCATCGCCGACTTCCTCGCCACGCTGCGCCGCTGAGGCTCGGCTCCACCGTCCCCTCCCGGGACGTCATGCGCGCCGGCGGCCGGAGCCACCGCACCGCATGACGTCCCGGAGGGGGGCTCAGCCGGCGAGCCCCGCCACGACGCGGGTGGCCTGCTCGATGGCGCGCTTCGCGTCGAGCTCCGCCGCGACGTCCGCGCCGCCGACGAGGTGCACCGCGCCGCTGCCGGCCGGGTACGCCGCGGAGCCGTCCAACGCGTCGTACACGTCCCGCACGGACTCCTGCCCGGCGCACACGACGACGTGGTCCACGGCGTAGAGCCGCTGCTCCCCGTCGACCGTCACCCACAGGCCGTCGTCGTCGATGCGGTCGTAGGTGACGCCCGAGACCTGCACGACGCCCGACTGCTTGAGCACGGCCCGGTGGGCCCAGCCCGACGTCTTGCCGAGGCCGACGCCGATCGGCGTGGTCTTGCGCTGCAGCAGGTAGACCTCCCGCACCACGGCGCGCGGCTTGGGCTCGGTCAGCCCGCCGCGGTCGAGGGCGGGGTCGCCGACGCCCCAGTGCGACTTCCACGCCTCGACGTCGTCGATGGTCTCGGCGGGGTCGTGGGTGAGGAAGTGGGCGACGTCGACACCGATGCCGCCGGCGCCGACGACGGCCACCCGCTGGCCGCAGGTGACGCGGCGGGCGAGCACGTCGGCGTACGAGACGGCCTTGGGGTGGTCCATGCCCGGGATGGCCGGCACCCGGGGCTCGACGCCGCTGGCGACGACGACCTCGTCGAAGCCCGCCAGGTCGTCGGGGGTCGCGGTGGTGCCGAGGCGGACGTCGACGCCGAGCACCTCGAGCCGGCGCGTGTAGTAGCGCAGCGTCTCCGCGAACTCCTCCTTGCCGGGGATCTGCATGGCGAGCTGGAACTGCCCGCCGAGGTGGGGGTTGCGCTCGAAGAGGGTGACGGCGAAGCCGCGCTCCGCGGCCGAGACGGCCGCCGAAAGGCCGGCGGGGCCGGCGCCCACGACGGCGACGGTGCGGCGCGTCCGCGTCGGGCTCAGCACCAGCGTCGTCTCCCGGCACGCCCGCGGGTTCACCAGGCACGACGACTTCTGGTTGCTGAAGATGTGGTCGAGGCACGCCTGGTTGCAGGCGATGCAGGTGTTGATCTCGTCGGCCCGTCCCGCGGCGGCCTTGGCGACGAGCTCGGCGTCGGCGAGGAACGGCCGGGCCAGCGACACGAGGTCGGCCTCGCCGGCGGCGAGGATGTCCTCGGCCACGCCGGGGGAGTTGATGCGGTTGGACGCGCACACCGGCGTCGCGATCCCGGCCTCGCGCAGCGCCGCCCGCAGGCGGGCCGTCGAGTCGCGCCACGCGGCGCGCGGCACCTGCGTGATGATCGTCGGCACGCGGGCCTCGTGCCAGCCGATGCCCGTGTTGAAGACGTCGACGCCGGCCTCGACGAGCGCCTGCGCGAGCTCGACGGTCTCCTCCCACGTCTGTCCGTCCTCGACGAGGTCGAGCAGCGAGATGCGGTAGTCGAGGAGGAAGTCGTCGCCGACGAGCTCCCGCGTGCGGCGCACGACCTCGATCGCGAACCGCATCCGCTTGGTCGCCGACCCGCCCCAGCGGTCCGTGCGGTCGTTGGTGCGCGCGGCGAGGAACTGGTTGATGAGGTAGCCCTCCGAGCCCATGATCTCGACCCCGTCGTAGCCCGCCCGCTGCGCCAGCCGGGCCGCCCGCGCGAAGTCGGTCGCCGTGCGGTCGACGGCCCCCGTGCTGAGCGCGGTCGGTCGGAACGGCGTGATGGGGCTCTTCCGGCGCGACGCGCCGACGTTGAGCGGGTGGTAGCCGTAGCGCCCCGCGTGCACCAGCTGCAGCACGATCTTCGCGTCGTGCTCGTGCACCGCGTCGGTCACCTGCACGTGGCGCGCGGCCTGCAGCCGGTTCGTCATCTCCGAGCCCAGCGGCTTGAGCCAGCCCCGCTTGTTGGGCGCGTAGCCGCCCGTCACGATCAGCCCCACGCCACCGGCGGCGCGCTCGGCGAAGTAGGCCGCCAGCTTGCCGATGTTCCAGAACCCGTCCTCGAGGCCGGTGTGCATGGAGCCCATGACGCTGCGGTTGCGCAGGGTGACGCTGCCCCGCCCGTGCGCCGTGGGGATGGTGAGCGGGCTGAGGAAGGTGGGGTACGCCGTGGGCGCGGTCATCGGGACTCCTCGGGGTCGGTGGGGTGGTCGGTCGCGGGGTGGGTGCTCGGCGCTCCGTGCGCCGTCAGGTACTCGTCGAGCCAGGCGATCCAGAACTGCTCCATGAGCAGCCCGCCGCGCAGCACGAGCCAGCGGTCGAGGGTCGACCCGGCGAGGGCGCCGGGGTCGGGGAACTGCGTGGCCGCCATCTCCTCGTAGGCCCGGAGCCGCGCCCGGTGCTCCTCCCGCCGCACGGCGAGGTGGGCGAGCACCGCTGCGCGGTCGCCGTACGACGCGCCCCGCATCTTCACCGCCACCTCGGTGCGCAACGGCTCGGGGTCGGACGGCGTCGCCAGCCAGTCGGCGAGCACCTTCTCGCCGACGGGGGACACGGCGTACACCTTCTTGTCGGGCCGGCCGGTCTGGGCGACCGTCTCGACGTCGACCCAGCCGTCGTCGGCCATGCGGCCGAGCGTCCGGTAGATCTGCTGGTGGCTGGCCTGCCAGAAGTTGCCGAGGGTGCGCTCGAAGCGCTGGGTGAGCTCGAGGCCGGAGCCGCCGCGCTCGCGCAGCGCCACGAGGAGCACGTGTTCGAGGGCCATGGCGGAGAGGGTGCCATGCAACTCGTTGCACTGCAACTAGT
This sequence comes from Nocardioides zeae, assembly GCF_010686755.1. Taxonomy (GTDB): domain Bacteria; phylum Actinomycetota; class Actinomycetes; order Propionibacteriales; family Nocardioidaceae; genus Nocardioides; species Nocardioides zeae. The sequence goes on from NZ_JAAGXA010000004.1 coordinate 221,343, forward strand.
TGCACGACCCTCCTCCCCCGGGTCGTGGTGCGAGCCCGTCACTTTCCGGCGGTCTGGCACCACGACCGCCGGAGGCACCGTGCCCCGCTGACCGGTCGCGCGCGGGCGTCACCTCCGCGCAACACGGGTCCGCCACGATGACGCCATGGCTTGGATCGTGCTCGTCCTGTCGGGGTGCCTCGAAGCGGTGTGGGCGACCGCCCTCTCGCGCTCGGAGGGCCTGACCCGTCTGGTGCCCACCGCCGTGTTCGGCGTCTCCGTGGTCGCCAGCATGATCGGGCTCGCCTGGGCGATGCGGACGCTGCCCGTCGGCACGTCCTACGCGGTGTGGGTCGGGATCGGCGCGGCGCTCACCGCGTCGTACGCCATGGCCACCGGCGCCGAGGCCTTCTCCGCCGTGCGGGCGCTCCTGCTGCTCGGCATCGTCGCCTGCGTCATCGGCCTCAAGCTCGCCCACTGAGCCCCGCGGCGCGTCCCCCGAGGATGCCCTCGCCACTGTGACAGTGGATCTGTCATGATCCGTGCATGGCGCTCACGCTGGGACAGGGAACGGGGCCGCTCGCCGGCCTGAAGGTCGTCGAGCTCGCGGGGATCGGGCCGGGCCCGCACGCGTGCATGATCCTCGCGGACCTCGGCGCGGACGTGATCCGCATCGACCGTCCGGGCGGGGGCGCGCTGTCGGTGGTCGCCGACCCGCGCCACGACCTGCTCACCCGCGGCCGCCCGAGCGTGGCCGCCAACCTCAAGGACCCCGTCGCCCGCGACACGGTGCTCGACCTCGTCGCGGAGGCGGACGTGCTCGTCGAGGGCCTGCGTCCCGGCGTGACCGAGCGGCTCGGGCTCGGCCCCGACGACTGCCTCGCGCGCAACCCGCGGCTGGTCTACGGCCGCATGACGGGCTGGGGCCAGACGGGCCCGCTCGCCCACACGGCCGGGCACGACATGGACTACATCGCCATCACGGGCGCCCTCCACGGGCTCGGCCAGGACAAGGCGCGCCCGCACTTCCCCAGCAACCTCGTCGGCGACTTCGGCGGCGGCTCGACCTACCTCGTCATCGGCATCCTCGCGGCCCTCGTCGAGCGCGGCATCAGCGGCAAGGGGCAGGTGGTCGACGCGGCGATCGTGGACGGCACCGCCCACCTCAACGCCATGGCCTCGGCCATGCTGGCCGGCGGCGGCTTCACGGAGGAGCGCGCGGCCAACCTGCTCGACGGTGGGATCCCCTACTACGACATCTACGAGACCGCCGACGGCGAGCACCTCGCGGTCGGGGCCCTCGAGCCGCAGTTCTTCGACGAGCTCGTGACCCGCCTCGGCATCAAGGAGCAGGCGCCCGGGCAGGCCGAGCTCGGGCGGTACGACGAGCTCCGCACCCTCATCGCCGACACCATCCGGTCGCGCACCCGCGCCGAGTGGACCGAGGTGTTCGACGGCACCGACGCGTGCGTCGCCCCGATCCTCCGCATGAGCGAGGCGCCGGAGCACCCGCACGTCGCCGCCCGCGAGATCTTCGTCGAGCGCGACGGCGTCGTGCAGCCGGCGCCGGCGCCCCGCTTCTCGCGCACGGAGCCGACGCTGACGCTGAGCCCGCACCGGGCGGGCAGCTACACCCGCGAGGCGCTCGAGGCCTGGGGCGTGGCGGACGTCGACGGACTGATCGCGTCGGGGGCGTTCGTCCAGGCCTGAGACCGGGCCTGGGACCGGGCCTGGGACCGGGCCTGGGACCGGGCCTGGGACCGGGCCTGGGACCGGGCCCGGACCGCGGCGTCGGCTCAGCCCTGGCACGCTTGCCCGGTGATGCTCCTCGCCGCCGCCGTGGTCGCCGCCGCGGCCTGCCTGGTGGCGGCGCTCGTGCTCGACGGCGTCCGTCAGCTCGGCGTCGGCGTGCTCGCGGCCGGCCTGGTGCTGGGGGTCGGGGCGGTGAGCCCCGGCCACGCCGAGCGGGCGGTGCTCGACCTGCTGCCCGTGGTGGGCTACCTCGTGGCGATCCTCGTGCTCGCCACCCTCGTCGAGCGGGGCGGCGTCTTCGCGTGGCTCGGCGGCGTCGTCGCGGCCGGAGCGCGCCGCGCGGCCGACCCCGGGCGGCGGCTCGTGCTCCTCGCCGTGCTCGCGGCGGCGGTGGTCACGGCGTTGCTCACCCTCGACGCGACGGTCGTGCTGCTGGCGCCCGTGCTCGTGCTCGCGGCCCGGGGTCTCGGTCGCGATCCGTGGCCGCTCGACCTCGCGTCCGTGCGGCTGGCCAACACGGCGTCGATCCTGCTGCCGGTCTCCAACCTCACCAACCTCGTCGCGTTCGACGCGTCGGGGCTGACGTTCCTCCACTTCACGCTGCTCATGGCGCCGGCGTGGCTCGTGGTCGTCGCGGCCGAGCACGTCGTCGTACGCCGCGCGCAGCGCCCCGCCGACGTCACGCCCGTAGCGACGGAGGCCCCGGTGACGGTCCCGCGGCCCGACCGGCCGACCCTCGTCGTGCTCGGCGTGACGCTGGTGGTCATCGTGGTCGGCGGCCAGCTCCACCTGGAGCCCGTGTGGCCGGCGCTGGTCGCGGCCGTGGTGCTTGGGGTGCGCGCGGCGCTCACCCGCCGCCCCGGGCTGCGGCTCGCGCCGACGCGGCTCCTGGCCGCCGGGCAGGTGCCGTTCGCCGTCTTCGTGCTCTGCTGGGCGGTCGCCGTGACGGCGCTGGCCGACCGCGGGGGTGCCGACCTCCTCGAGCGGCTGCTCCCCGGCGGCACCGGGGTCGGCAGTCTCGTGGTGGTGGCGCTCGTGGCGATGCTGGCCGCCAACCTGCTCAACAACCTCCCGGCCACGCTCCTGCTCGTGCCGCTGGCGGCACCCGTCGGGCCCGAGGCCGTGCTCGCGGTGCTGATCGGGGTCGGGGTAGGGGCGAGCGCGACGTACGCCGGCTCCCTGGCCAACCTCCTCTGGCTCCGCAACCCCGCGCTCGAGCACCCGGCGGACGTGGGCCGGCGCTTCCACGCGGTCGGCCTGCTCGTCACGCCGGTGCTCGTGGTGGTCGCGACCGCCGTGATGGCCGGTACGGCGGCGCTCGTCGGGACCTGAGCCCGGCCCCCGGTCCGCGTCGTGGCGATGTCGCGGGCGGTGGACCAGAGCGTCAGCCGCCTGCCATCGGTGGCGGGAGGGTTCCCGAGCTGCGCTGGTGCATGTCGTCCAGGGAGGCGAGGCGCTCACCGGACCGGCTCTGGAGGTCGGGGTACTCGTGCAGTGCGTAGCGAGCGAGTGCCGGCATCGTGATCTCGAGGACCCCCCGGCGGGGGGCATAGATGTCTCCGCTCTCGATGAGGTTCTGTCGAACGCGTGACCAGGAGCGCTGATCCCGGCCGAGGATGACGGCGAGCTCTTGGGCCGTGGCGCGGCCACCGTTCGCGGCGATCGCTGTGACGAGCTCTGCCTCCCGCTCGGAGAGCGCGTCCCAGCGCGGCTCGAGGGAGCGCATGGTCAGGGTCTCAGCGGCCGGAGGGATCGCGGCTGCGGCGGAGGCGACGTCGACGACGGGGCCGGGCGCGTGGCGCCACACGGCCTGCGCGAAGTACTGCAGGTGTGCCGGATAGCGGTTGGAGGCCTCGAGCACGGCGTCGACGGCGGCAGGCTCCCACCCGCCCCCAGCAACACGGGCAGGCTCGAGGAGCGCGAGGCGGGCGTCGGGCTCCTCGAGCTGCAGCGGGATCCGGGTCTCCACGAAGAGACGATCGGGGTGAGTGACGCCGGCCTCGGTCAGCCGGGCCATGGTGTGGGGCAGTCCCGTGCCTGCGAAGACGACGGCCGCGTCGGGGTGGTCGACGTTGAGGCGCTGGAGGACGGCGGCGATGAGGGCGACCTCGCGGGCGTCGCCGACCTGGATCTCGTCGATGGTCAGCATGACCCCACCCCTGGTCCCGGCCGTCTGGCGACCGCCCGTCTCGTCCCGCACGGCCCCGGAGAGGGCCGCCAGGGCGCCCGCGAGGGACTCGGGATCGCGCGCGGCTCCGGTCGACCCGCCCGCCGGCGGGTGGAGGCTCACGCCGGCCGAGAAGCCCCCGGCTCCCAGCTGCAGGCCAGCGAATCGCTCGAGCGCCTGCTTCGCGCGCTTCCACGGTCCCTTGTCCGCCGCGATGGCGGCGTCGGCCTGCCGGATCAGCGACGCGACCATCGTCGGCTCGTCGCGTACTGCTTGGAGATTGACGACCTCGTAGCCGAGGCTGCGAGCCTGGTCTGCCAGCACGGTGAGCGTGCAGGTCTTGCCGACCCCACGTGGGCCGGTGAGGAGCAGGTCCTCGGCAGCTGCACGACCCCCGCCTCCCGCGACCGCGTGCAGCTGCAGGGTCCAGTCCCGCACGAGCCGGTCACGACCGACGAGCAACGGCGGGATCTTGCCCGCGCCGGGTCGGTAGACGTTGCTGTCCATGCGCTCATCCTCCTGCAGAAAGACGTAGAAAACAGTCTTTTTCTACGTCTTTCTGTCAAGGGCACGCACGGTGGGTGGTGAGGGCGCCCCGCACTGAGGCGTGGCCTCAGCGCCCTGTCTTCCGCCGCGCTGAGGCCACGACCGCCCTCGCCGACGACGGGCACGGCCAGTGCCCGCAGCCGGGTGCGCAGCTCGTCGGTGTCACGCTCCAGCGCGGCGGCCAGCGGGGGCGTGGGATCGGCGTGCGTCGTGCTCCTGCCCGACTGGCGCGCGGGGTTCGCCGCCGGCGCCGTCGCGACCCTGCTCTGCGGCGTCCTCGTCCTGCTCCTCGCGCGGGGCGGCTCCTCCGGGCCGGCGACCCGGGAGGCGCACGGGTACGCCGCGGGTCGCGCCGCGACGTACCAGCTCCTGGTCCCTGCCCTCGGCGACGGTCCTGACCGCCCGTCGCCTCGCCACCCGCTCCCCACGGGTCGGTTGGGCGCTGACGGTGGCGACCGTCGCCGTCGCCCTCGTGCTGGTGGGCGGGGCGGGCCGCGTCCCGGCGCTCGCCGTGCTCGCGTGCGTGCTCTTCGGCTGGGGGTTCGTCGCGGCGACCTCGGCGCTCATCGCCTGGGCGGCGGAGCTGCGCCCGCAGGCGCCCGCCGCGGTGACGGCCGGCTTCTTCGTGCTCCTCGTGCTCGGTCAGGCCCTGGGGTCCGCGACGGCGGGGGATGTCACCGCGCGCGTCGGTTCGGGCGCGGCGTTCGTGCTGGCGGGCGCGGTCGCGGCGCTCGCGTGCGTGGCGTCGGTCCCCCGGGACGGCCGCCGCCCTGGTACACCTGTGACGTGGACCTCACCCTGACGCCCGACCAGGAGGCCTTCCGGGCCGCCGCCCGCGAGTTCTGTGACCGGGAGGTCGTGCCGCACCGCACGGCGTGGGACCACGCCGAGTCCGTCGACCTCGCCATCGTGCCCAAGCTCGGCGAGCAGGGGTTCTTCGGCGTGAAGATCCCGGAGGAGTACGGCGGCCTCGGCCTCGACCTCCTCACCTACTGCCTGGCGATGGAGGAGCTCGGCCGCGCCGACTCGGCCATCCGCGGGATCGTGTCCGTGTCCGCGGGCCTCTTCGCCGGGCCGATCCTGGCCCACGGCACCGACGCGCAGAAGCAGCGCTGGCTCCCCGGGATCGTCGCCGGCGAGCTGCTCGGGTGCTTCGGCCTCACCGAGCCCGGCCACGGCTCCGACGCCGCGAACCTCCGCACGAAGGCGGTGCGCGACGGCGAGGACTGGGTGATCGACGGCGAGAAGATCTTCATCACCAACGGCACGTGGGCCGACGCCTGCCTCGTCTTCGCACGCACCGGCGGGCCGGGCCCGAAGGGGGTCTCGGCCTTCATCGTCCCGACGGACACGCCCGGCTTCGAGCGTCGGGAGGTCACGGGCAAGCTCGGGCTCCGCGGCCAGGCCACCGCGGCCCTGTCGTTCAGCGGCGTGCGGGTGCCCGCGGACGCGCTCCTCGGCGAGGAGGGCCAGGGCTTCCGGATCGCGATGTCGACGCTCGACACCGGCCGCGTGGGCATCGCGGCGAGCTGCACGGGGATCATCGCGGGCTGCCTGGCGGCGACGGTCGAGTACACGACCCAGCGCGACCAGTTCGGCAAGCCGATCGCGGCCCACCAGCTCGTGCAGGACCTCATCGCCGACATGTCGGTCGACGCCGATGCCGCGCGGCTGCTGGTCTGGCGGGCCGCCGACCTCGCGATGCGGGGCGAGCCGTTCTCGCTCGCCGCGTCGAAGGCGAAGCTGTTCGCCTCGGAGGCGGCGGTGCGCGCCGCGAACAACGCGGTCCAGGCGTTCGGGGGCTACGGCTACGTCGACGACTACCCGGTCGCGAAGTACCTGCGCGACGCCCGCGTGATGACCCTCTACGAGGGCACCAGCCAGATCCAGAAGCTGCTCATCGGCCGCGCGGAGACCGGGGTGTCCGCCTTCGTGTGACCCACGCGGCTCCCCGCGACCCACCGGTACGCCGCGCAGACGCGCCCGGCTGCTTAGGCTGGCCCGCATGTACCGACTCCGCAACGGCGTGCAGAACTACTCGTGGGGGTCGCCCGAGGCCATCCCACGCTTCCTGGGCGAGCGCCCCGACGGCACGCCGGTCGCCGAGGTGTGGATCGGCACCCACGCCCTCCAGCCGTCGACCGCGGTCGACGCGAGCGGCAACGCCAAGCCGCTGTCCGACCTGACCGGCGACCTGCCGTTCATGCTCAAGGTGCTCGCCGCCGACCAGCCGCTGTCGCTGCAGGTGCACCCCAGCAAGTCGCAGGCCGAGGACGGGTACGCCGAGGAGGAGCGCGCGGGCATCCCGCTCGACGCACCGAACCGGGTCTACAAGGACGACAACCACAAGCCGGAGATGGTCTACGCGTTGACCACCTTCGACAGCCTCATCGGTTTCCGCCCGACGGTGGAGATCCTGCGGGTGCTCGCCCCGCTGGAGACGCCGCTGACCCAGAAGCTGGCGGAGGACCTGCGCGCCGACCCCGGCTTCGCGGGCATCGTGCGCCGGGTCGAGTGGCTCCTGAGCTCGGAGGTCAGCCCCGCCCAGATCGGCGAGGTGGTCGGCGCCTGCCGTGCGCTCGGCAAGATGGGCATGGACATCAAGCGCGCCTACTCGACGGCGGTCGAGATCGCCGAGTACTACCCCGACGACGTCGGCGTCGTCATCTCCCTCATGCTCAACCGGATGACGCTCCAGCCGGGCGAGGCGGCCTACCTGGGCGCCGGCATCATCCACGCCCACCTCAAGGGTCTCTGCCTCGAGGTCATGGCCTCGTCCGACAACGTGCTGCGCGCCGGGCTGACCAGGAAGCACGTCGACCCGACCGGCCTCGTGACCTGCCTCGGCACCACCGGCATGGCTCGGATCGCGCGCGTGAACCCGGAGTTCGCGCTCGCCGAGACGGAGGTCTTCAGCCCGGCCGACGTCGAGTTCGCGCTGGCCGTCACCCAGGTGTCGCACGCCGACCCCGAGGGCGTCGCCGTCGTCAACGCCAAGCAGTCGCTGCTCATCTGCACCGGCGGCGAGGTCGAGGTGCGCAACGGCGCCGGCGAGCAGGTGCGGCTGGGCCGCGGGGAGTCGGTCTTCCTCGGGCCCGACGACCGCGACTGCGTCGTCGTCGGGCTCGGCGAGGTCGCGCAGGCCTTCGAGCCCGCCCGCCGCGCCGTGCACTCGCGGCTCGTCGACGTCGTCTGACGCTCCGGCGGGAGCGGTCGGTCAGTCCGGTCGCCCCGGGGTGACGGGGCGCATCGTCCGCGTCACCCGCGTACGCCGCGCGTGGAGCCCCCGCGCCACGGCGGCCACGATGGCCTCGCCCTCGAGCACGCCGCAGGTGAGCAGGTCGACGTTCGCCAGGTCGTGCTCGGGCCACGTGTGCACGGCGAGGTGCGACTGCGAGAGCACGAGCGACATCGTCACCGCGCCGTTGGGGAAGACGTGCGCGGCCTCGCCGAGCACGACGGCCCCGCCGGCCGCGGCCGCCTCGCGGAGCACGGTCGCCATGGTCGCGGCATCCGTCAGCACCGTCGGGTGGTCGGTCCAGACGTCGAGCGCGTAGGAGCACATCTCGTCACCGGAGGGCGCGGTCGCGGGGACGAGCGGGGCATCCAGGGTCACGGCGGGGCACCCTTCCCCGCCGCGCCCCGTCTCACGCGTTCGGATCGGGCTCGCCGCGCAGCTCGGCCGGGGTGCGGCCGTCCTCGGTGTGCGGCACGTCCTCGGGCAGCGACGGGTGGGCGCCGGCCGGGCCGTCGGGCCCGCGGGCACCGTGGGCGTCCTGGTACGGCGCGTCCGCCGCCACCGCCTCGTCGATGCTCTCGTTGAGGTAGCGCAGCACCTCGACCACCGTCGCCGCGACGGGCACCGCGAGGAACGCGCCCGTGATGCCGAAGATGGTCGAGCCGGCGGTGACGGACATGAGCACGATGCCGGCGTGGAGCTTCATCGTCTTGCCCTGCAGCCAGGGGGAGAGCACGTTCCCCTCGAGCTGCTGCACGGCGATGATGATGATGAGCACGACGAGTGCATCGCCGGGTCCGTTGGTCACGAGGGTGACGAGGCAGGCGAGCGCGCCGGCGGTGACGGCACCGACGATCGGGATGAAGCCGGCGAAGAACGTCAGGATCGCCAGGGGGATGGCGAGCGGGACGCCGATGATCACGAGGCCGAGCCCGATGAAGAGCGCGTCGATGAACGACACGAGCGCCTGGGTGCGGATGAAGCCGCCCAGGGTGTTCCACGCCCGGCTGATGACCTCGACGAAGTGGCCCCCGACGCGGCGGCCGCCGATCGCGGAGACCCACGGCAGGAAGCGGTGGCCGTCCTTGATGAAGAGGAACGTCAGGATGAGCATCAGCACGAGGTTGATGAGCACGTTCGTGATCGCCGAGATGCCGGTGAGCACGCCGGCGCTGATGTTGGACGACTGGTCCGTCAGCCAGTCCTGCACGGTCTCGAAGGCCTGGGTGATCTGGCCGTCGCTGATCTGCAGCGGGCCGTCCTGCAGCCAGTCGCGCACCTCGCCGACGCCGCGCACGGCGCTGTCGGCGATGTCGTTGGACTGGCCCGCGACCTGCGGCGCCAGGATGTAGCCGACGAGGAACAGGCTGCCGAGGAAGCCGATCATGACGCCGGCCGCGGCGAGGGTCGACGGCACGCCGTGCCGCCGCAGCCACGTGGTCGGGGGAGCGAGGAGCGTCGCGAGCACGAGGGCGAGCGCGACGGGGAACCAGACGACCCAGGTGTGCCCGACGATCCAGCCCAGGATGTAGAGCGACACCGCCCCGACGATCAGCCGGATGCCCCACACGTTGAGCTTGCCGAGACCGCGGTCGATCACGTCCGCCCGGTCGGGCTGGGGTCGGGTTCGCTGGTCCGGGTTCTCGCTGGCGGAGGACGTCGTCACACGCCAACCCTAGGGCGTCGGTGCTGAGGGGCGCGGGGGTGCGCCGTACGGCCGTGTTGTTACTCACGGGTCACCAAAGGCGACCCGGTCCTTCCACGTTGACAGTAATGGTGTCACAATCGGCGACGGACACCGATCGGCACGGGTCTGCCCGGACGCCGATCCACTGCAACCATCGAGGCAGGCAAGGACCGACATGGCAGAAGCATTCGTGTACGACCACGTTCGTACGCCGCGTGGCAAGGGCAAGAAGACCGGCTCCCTCCACGAGGTGAAGCCCATCGACCTCGTCGTCGGCCTGATCGACGAGACCCGCAAGCGCAACCCCGACCTCGACCCCGCGGTCGTCGACGACGTCGTGCTCGGCGTCGTGAGCCCGGTCGGCGACCAGGGCGCCGACATCGCGAAGACCGCCGCCCTCAAGGCGGGCCTGCCCGACACGGTCGCCGGCGTGCAGCTCAACCGCTTCTGCGCCTCCGGGCTCGAGGCCGTCAACCAGGCCGCGTCGCGGATCCGCGGCGGGTTCGAGGACCTGATCCTCGCCGGCGGCGTGGAGTCGATGAGCCGCGTGCCCATGGCCTCCGACGGCGGTGCCTGGGCGATGGACCCGGCCACGGCGCTGCAGACCAGCTTCGTGCCGCAGGGCATCGGTGCCGACCTCATCGCCACGATCGAGGGCTGGAGCCGCGAGGACGTCGACGCGTACGCCGCGGAGTCGAACGCCCGCGCCGCCAAGGCGCGCGAGGCGGGCTACTTCAAGGGCTCCGTCATCCCGGTGGTCGACGCCAACGGCCTCGTCGTGCTCGACCACGACGAGTTCATCCGCCCCGGCACGACGGTCGAGAGCCTGTCGACCCTCAAGCCCTCCTTCGCCGACATCGGCAAGGGCGCGGGCTTCGACGACGTGGCGCTCGAGAAGTACCACTGGCTCGAGAAGATCGACCACGTCCACCACGCCGGCAACAGCTCGGGCATCGTCGACGGTGCCGCGCTCGTCGCGATCGGCTCGGAGGAGGCGGGCAAGCGCGCCGGCCTCACGCCGCGCGCCCGCATCGTCTCGGCGGCCGTGTCCGGCGCCGACCCGGTCATCATGCTCACCGGCCCCGCCCCGGCCGCCCGCAAGGCGCTGGCCAAGGCGAACCTGACGGTCGACGACATCGACCTGTTCGAGATCAACGAGGCGTTCGCCGCCGTCGCGATGCGCTTCATGCGCGACATGGGCATCAGCCACGACATCACCAACGTCAACGGCGGCGCCATCGCCATGGGCCACCCGCTCGGCGCCACCGGCGCCATGATCCTCGGCACGCTCATCGACGAGCTCGAGCGCCGCGAGCTGAAGCGCGGCCTCGCCACGCTCTGCGTCGGCGGCGGCATGGGCATCGCCACCATCGTCGAGCTCGTCTGAGCGCCGGAACGACCAGGAGAGAACAGCAGATGACCGAGCAGAGCGCCGTCCGTTACGAGAAGGACGCCGACGGGATCGTCACCCTTACCCTCGACGACCCGAACCAGAGCGCCAACACGATGAACGACCTCTACCGCACGTCGATGACGGCCGCGGTGGAGCAGCTGTACGCCGAGCCCGAGGGCTCCGTGAAGGGCGTCATCCTCGCCAGCGGCAAGAAGACCTTCTTCGCCGGTGGCGACCTCAAGGGCATGGTCCAGGCCCGCCCGGAGGACTCGGCCGAGATCTTCGCGATGGTCGAGGACGTCAAGGCCCCGCTCCGCAAGCTGGAGCTCTACCCGGCGCCCGTCGTCGCCGCGGTCAACGGCGCGGCCCTCGGCGGCGGCCTCGAGATCGCGCTCGCGGCCAACCACCGCGTCGCGTGGAACAGCCCGAAGGTGCAGATCGGCCTGCCCGAGGTCTCCCTCGGCCTGCTCCCCGGCGGCGGCGGCGTCACCCGCACCGTGCGGATGTTCGGCCTGCAGGCCGCGCTCATGGACATCCTGCTGCAGGGCCCGCGGATGAAGCCGGCGCAGGCGAAGGAGAAGGGCCTGGTCGACGAGCTGGTCGACGACCTGGACCAGCTCCTCCCCGCGGCCCGCGCGTGGATCGCCTCCGTCGCCGACGACGCGTCGGCGGCGCAGCAGCCGTGGGACCGCCCGGGCTACAAGATGCCCGGCGGCACTCCGTCCACCCCGAAGCTGGCGCAGTTCCTGCCGGCCTTCCCGGCGCTGCTCCGCCAGCAGATCAAGGGCGCGCCCTACGAGGCGCCGCGTGCGATCCTGTCGGCCGCGGTCGAGGGTGCGCAGGTGGACTTCGACACCGCCTCGCGCATCGAGTCGCGCTACCTGACCGGCCTCATCGTCGGCCAGCAGAGCAAGAACATGATCCAGGCGTTCTTCTTCGACCTGCAGGCGATCAACGCGGGCTCGCTGCGACCCGACGGCCACGACAAGTTCGCGGGCCAGAAGGTCGGCGTCCTCGGCGCCGGCATGATGGGCGCGGGCATCGCCTACGTCTTCGCGAAGTCCGGTGCGCAGGTCGTGCTGAAGGACGTCTCCGTCGAGGCGGCGGAGCGCGGCAAGGCCTACTCGGAGAAGCTGCTCGACAAGGCGGTCTCCCGCGGTCGTGAGACCGAGGAGGGCAAGGCGGCGTTCCTCGAGCGCATCCACGCCACCGCCGACCCGGCTGACTTCGCCGGTGTCGACGTCGTCGTCGAGGCCGTCTTCGAGGACCCGGCCCTCAAGGCCAAGGTGTTCGCGGAGATCGCGGAGCACGTCAACCCCGACGCGCTGCTCTGCTCCAACACCTCGACGCTGCCCATCACCGAGCTCGCCGAGGGCGTGGACCGCCCGGCGGACTTCATCGGCCTGCACTTCTTCTCGCCGGTCGACAAGATGCCGCTCGTCGAGATCATCCGCGGCAAGGAGACGACCGACGCCGCGCTGGCGAAGGCCTACGACCTGGTCCAGCAGATCAAGAAGACCCCGATCGTCGTCAACGACAGCCGCGGCTTCTACACCTCGCGCGTCATCGGCTTCATGGTCAACGAGGGCCTGCAGCTGCTCGCCGAGGGCGTGCACCCGCAGACCCTCGAGCGCGCGGTCACGCAGGCGGGCTACCCCGTCGGCACGCTGCAGCTCACCGACGAGCTCAACATGGAGCTCATGAAGAAGATCGCCAAGGCGACGGCCGACGCCGCCGAGCGCGACGGCCTCGACTACGAGCCCCACCCGGGCCTCGCGGTGGTCGACAAGATGATCGAGCTCGGTCGCCCGTCGCGTCTCAAGGGCGCGGGCTTCTACGAGTACGACGAGTCCGGCAAGCGGCAGGGCCTGTGGTCCGGGCTGGCCGAGGCCTTCCCCGTGGCCGAGCAGCAGATCCCGTTCGAGGACGTGCAGGACCGCGTGCTCGTGCTGGAGGCGCTCGAGACGGCGAAGACCATCGAGGAGGGCGTCGTGACGTCCGCCGCGGCGGCCAACATCGGCTCGATCATGGGCATCGGCTTCCCGCCGTACACGGGTGGCGCCGCGCAGTACATGACCGGCTTCGAGGGTCGTGACGGCGCGCTCGGCCTCGGTGCCTTCGTGGCGCGGGCCGACGAGCTGGCCGAGGCGTACGGCGAGCGGTTCCGCCCGACGGAGTACCTGCGCAAGCTGGTCGCCAACGGGGAGTCCTTCCCGGCCTGACCTGCTCCACCCCGGCTCCACCCGGTTGTGGGCCCCGCGCGGCGGGGTGCGGGGCGGTGGGGGGCCGCCCCCGGTGAGGGAGGTCCGGGG
>NZ_JAAGXA010000004.1:234426-327109 GCF_010686755.1 Nocardioides zeae
ACCCCCCCGGCCCCCCGGGTGGGTGCCCCCCGCGCGCCTGTTGCCGGCGGGGGGGGCCCACGACCCGTTTCAGGCAGGTCCGGTCGTGAGGGGCAGCTCGACGAGGAGTGCCCCGACGACCACGAGCAGGGGGATCACGACGACGAACAGGATCCCGACCACGATGCCCACGAGGCTGTCGCCCCCGAGGTCGCCGTCGCTGGCGTCGCCGGGCTCGTAACCCAGCCGTCGGCGGGGTTGCCAGGGGAGCAACCGGCGGCGTACGTCGACGGTGCGCCCGTCGGGTGTCGAGACCTGCATGGCGTCATCCTCGCCGCGGGCGTCCGGCCGCGGGGGTGCTTCGACACTTCCTGGGGTTTCCACCACCACGTGCCTACCGTGGAGGGCGTCCGCTCCATCCGACGACGCACGGAGGTTGCACCATGGGTATCGCCGACAAGGCCAAGAACACCGCGCAGGACCTCGCTGGCAAGGCCAAGGAGGCCCTCGGCGACGCGAAGAACGACGACGAGCTGAAGGCGGAGGGCAAGGCGGACCAGACCAAGGCGTCCGCCAAGCAGGCCGGCGAGAACGTCAAGGACGTCTTCCGCTCCTGACACCGTGCTCCCCGGGGCGGGACACCGGTGGGACGGAGCCATCCGCACGACGGACGGCGCCGAACCACCGGTGTCCCGCCCCGATGCACGTCCGCAGCGACCCGAGGAAGCCCGAGGAACCCCGTGAGCACGAAGAGCACCCTGTCCGACTTCACCGCGACCCGTCTCGACGGCCACGACGAGCCGCTGGCGACGTACGCCGGCAAGGTCGTCCTCGTCGTCAACACCGCCAGCCAGTGCGGGTTCACGCCGCAGCTGGAGGGCCTCGAGGAGCTGTACCGGACGTACGGCGACCAGGGACTGGTCGTCCTCGGCTTCCCGTGCAACCAGTTCAACGGCCAGGAGCCCGGCGACGCCGACGAGATCGGCTCCTTCTGCCAGCGCAACTACGGCGTGACGTTCCCGATGTTCGCCAAGGTCGAGGTGAACGGCCCGGGCGCCCACCCGGTCTACGACTGGCTGCGACACGAGAAGTCCGGCCTGCTCGGCGGCAAGATCAAGTGGAACTTCACCAAGTTCCTCGTCGGCCGCGACGGACGCGTCATCGACCGCTACGCGCCGACGACGAAGCCCGCGAAGATCGCCGGCGACATCGAGAAGGCGCTCGCGGGCTGACGCCTCAGGGCTTGGCCATGAGGCGCTTGGCCCCGGTCGGCCACCACTGGCCGGCCGGCGGGCCTCCGTTGCAGGTGCCGTCGGACTCGCCCGGCCGCTTGACCCAGGCGACGAAGTCGATGCTCTTCGCGTTGACGACCCGCGGGTTCATGCCGAGCCGGGCCGAGGGCGCGTTGCACCATTGGCCGTCGGCCGGAGCACCGCCGCCGTTCCGCGAGGTGTCGACGAGCACCGTCTTGCCGTGGGCGCCGCGGCGTGCGAGCTCGGCGACCACCTGCTGACCGTAGGCCCCCACCGTGTTGGTGCCCTGGTAGTTGCTGACGTTCACCGACACGCCGCGGGCGTAGGCGATGCCGGCCTGGGTCACCCGGTCGGCCATCACGCTGGCCGGCTGCCACGCCGAGTGCCCGGCGTCCAGGTAGACCCACACCCCGGCCGCCTGGAGCTGCTGCGCGGCGTACCGGATCAGCGGCAGCCACTGCTCCTGCCCGGTGCACGAGCCGAGCAGCGCGAGCGCGTCGGGCTCGAGCACGGCGACGGCCCGCGACCCCTTCAGCCCGGCGGCGACCTCCCGGATCCACGAGCGGTACGTCGTCGGGTCGAACCCGCCCGCCGAGTGGTTCCCGCAGTCCCGGCCAGGCAGCGCGTAGATGGCCACGAGCGGGGTCTTCTGGCTCCGTACGCCGTAGTCGCCCCACGACTTCGCCGCGGACCGGGCCTTGCTGACGGGCAGCGCCGAGGTGAACCACCGCGCCTGGGCGACGCCCGCGATGCGCTTGAACGACGGGTCCTTCGCCGCCGCCTTCATCGCGAGGCTCGAGGGGTCGATGAGGAAGCCACGCGTGAGCCGCGGGTCGAGCGCCGCCGGAGCCGGGGCCGCCGCGACCGACGCGGTCACCGGGGTCGCGGCGGCGACGGGCGTGCCGCCGGGGGCCAGCAGGCTGAGGAGCAGGGTGGCGACCGCGACGCCCGCGACCGACCAGGGCGCGCGGCGCAGGGTCATGGGCGGAGCGTACGGCGCGGACCGCCTCCCCGAGGCCTGCTTGGCCGATCCGGCCGGTCGGCGTACGCTCGCGATATATCGCCGACTGTCGATGAGGAGCAGCCATGTGGGACGACGCGGACGACGACGCGGAGCGCGACGAGCAGAAGGGTGAGCGCCGCCGGGGGAGCGGGTCCGACCGCTTCGGCGGCGGCGAGTGGGCCGCGTGGGGTGAGGCGCTGTCCTCGTTCGGGCCGCCGCAGCCGGGTCGCCGCGGACCGCGTCCGGGCCGTGGCCCGGGTCGCGGCGCCGGTCGTCCCGGTGGCCGCCACGGCCAGCCGGTGCCCCCGTGGATGGCGGCGCTGCTCGGCTTCGACGCGCCGACGGAGCGCCCGCGCCCGAGCGGGCCGCGCGTCAGGCGCGGCGACGTGCGTGCGGCGATCCTCGACGTGCTCTCCGAGGAGCCGCGCAACGGCTACCAGGTCATCAACGAGATCGCGGAGCGCTCCCACGGGGAGTGGAAGCCGTCGCCGGGCTCGGTCTACCCGACCATCCAGCAGCTGGAGGACGAGGGCCTCGTCGTCGCCGACGAGCCCCTGGGTCGCCGCACGCTCACGCTGACGGCGGAGGGACGCGCGTACGTCGCGGCCCACGCCGACGAGCTCGCCGCCGTGTGGCGGCCGTTCGCCCCGCCGGAGCCGGACCCGCAGGGTGCGCTGCCCGAGATCGGCCAGGTCATGAGCGCCCTGTGGCAGATCGTCGCGACGGGCACCGACGCGCAGCGCAAGCAGGCGCTGGAGGTGCTGGCCGACGCGCGACGCCGTCTCTACGGGATCCTGGCCGAGGGCGACAAGTGACCGACCTGCGCCTGTCCGACGCGGAGCGCGCCGAGGCGGCGCAGGTGCTCGCCGACCACCACGTCGCCGGGCGGCTGGACGTCGAGGAGCACGAGGAGCGGCTCGCGCGGGTGTGGGCGGCGCGGTACGCCGCGGACCTCCGACCGGTGTTCGACGACCTGCCCGCCCCGCACCCGGTCGCGATCGGGGGCTCGCTCGAGCGGAGGGCCGGCGACGGCGTCGACTGGAACGCGCCGCGGCACGACGTCGTCCGCCGCCGTCCCCCGGGGCAGGTGGCGCGACGGACGTGGACGGTCGGCCTCGGGGTCGTGCTCCTCACCGTCTTCGGCCTGACCGCCGTCGGCGAGGTCGGCGCCGTGCTGGTGCTCCTGCCCCTGGCGGTGGTGTTCGCGTTCCTGTTCGCCCGCCGGATGTCGTGACGACGACGCCCCCGCTCTCCCCGGGTGAGGGGAGGGCGGGGGCGTCGGTGGGTGCCCGTCAGGGTGTGACGGGACCGTGCGGGGGGTCGCTCAGGCGGACTGGACCGCGGAGATGTCGAACTCGAGCTTGACCTTCTCCGAGATGAGCACGCCGCCGGTCTCGAGGGCCGCGTTGTAGGTGAGGCCCCAGTCCTTGCGGTTGATGGTGACGCCGCCCTCGAAGCCGATGCGCACGTTGCCGAACGGGTCGCGGGCCGAGCCGGTCTGCTCGAGCTCGACGGTGACGGGCTTGGTGACGTCCTTGATGGTGAGGTCGCCCGTGATCAGCCAGGTGTCGGCGTCCTCGCGCTCGACCTTGGTCGAGACGAAGGTGATGTTCGGGAACACGTCGGCCTGGAAGAAGTCACCGGTCTGCAGGTGGCCGTCGCGGTCGGCGTTGCCGGTGTCGATGCTGGCGGCCTTGAGGGTGATGTCGACCTTCGAGTTGGCCGGCGTGGCCGTGTCGACGTGCGCCGTGCCCTCGAACTCCTTGAAGGAGCCGCGCACCGTCGTCACCATCGCGTGGCGCACGGAGAAGCCGAAGCGCGTGTGGGTGATGTCGAGGGCGTAGTCGCCGGCGATGTCGTCGAGCAGGGTGGTGGGGGCGTCGAAGTCGGACGCGGTGTCGGTGGTGGCCTTGCGGTTGAAGATGCCCATGGTGCTGTCCTCCGGGGTGGTCGCTGGTGTTCTAGTTGAACATTCAACAGAAACGGTACTCCGGTCCGGTTGAAGCGTCAAGCCTCCGCCGGTGGCGCGTGGGTGAAATGCAGACGGAGCCGCCACCCCGGGTGGGGTGGCGGCTCCGACGTGGAGTGGTGGGTGCGGGGAGCGTCAGGCGGCGGCCGGTCGGGCGACGGCCGACGAGGCCGAGGTCCAGCGAGCCTCCATGCGCGTGCGGCCCTTGATGTCCGTGACCTTGACCCAGGTCATGGCGGGCGCGGAGCGGCGGTCCTGTGCGGCGTTGTGCATGGTGACACCTCCTGTTCATGTTCCGTTCACCAAAAGATAGCCCACCGGTCGGCACTTCGGTAGTCGACGTGACCCGAAACGCGCCGGATCGGGCACGTCCGCCCCACTCGGACCCCGATTTCGGCCCCCGAGGGGGCGATGTCGCTCCACTCGAGCCGGTCGGGCGAGGTGAACGGCGGGCGTCCGGAGATGAACGAAAGGTGAACGAGCCTTCGGCGCAACCGGAAGGGTCCGGGCCGTGGGTCGGGTCGCGAGGGTGGCGGACTGTCGGTGGCCGCGCCTACGGTGCTGGTGGTGCCGCTCGGGCGCCACCCGTCTCGCCATCATTCTCGGGAGGAACACATGGCGATCCACCCCTTCCTGTCCGCCGGCCGATCGTGGGCCAGGCCCGCAGGCCGCCTGCTCGCCGCGGGGGCCGGTCTGGCCCTCGCCGCCACCGCCCTCGGCAGCGGCGCCGCCGTCGCCGACCCGGTGTCCGGCTCGACCGGCGCCGGCCCCGACACCGCCTCCGCCACGCCCGGCGTCTCCGGCTCCACCTCCGTGGGGGCAGCGGTGCCCGCCGGGTCGACGTACGTCGCTCTCGGCGACTCCTACTCGTCCGGCACCGGCACGCGCAGCTATCTCGACGACGGCACGGAGTGCCTGCGCTCCGCGAGCGCCTTCCCCTCGCTCCTGGCCGCAGCGAACGGCTACGCGCTCGACTTCCGGGCGTGCTCGGGCTCCGTCGTCGCGGACGTCCGGGCCAACCAGCTCGGAGCGCTCGGGCCCGACACCGACCTGGTCACGCTCACGATCGGCGGCAACGACGCCGACTTCACCGGCGTCATCACGGAGTGCGCGCTGCCGGCCTGGGCGAGCGACTGCGACGCCGCGATCGACCAGGCGCAGGCGTTCGTGGCCGCGACGCTGCCGTCGCGGCTCTCGGGTCTCTACGCCGAGATCCGGGCTGCGGCGCCGGCCGCGGAGGTCGTCGTCGCGGGTTACCCGCGGCTGTTCATGGGTGAGGACTGCGACGCCCTCACCTTCTTCTCGCCCGAGGAGCAGACGCGCCTCAACGCGACGGCCGACCAGCTCAACAGCCGCACCGCCGCTGCGGCGTCGGCGGCGGGCTTCACCTTCGTGAACCCGACGGGCGCCTTCACCGGCCACGCCGTGTGCGACGACCCCGAGTGGCTCAACGGCCTCTCCAACCCGGTCGTCGAGAGCTACCACCCCAACGTCGCGGGGCACGCCCAGGGCTACACGCCGCTCGTCGGCGCCGCCGTGGGCACCACGGTGACGGTCACCGACGCCGTGGTCGCGGAGGCCGCCTCCCGCTCCGGCGAGCAGGCCGCGCTGCAGGCCGAGCGCGCGCCCCTCGACCGCGGTGTGAGCCCGGCCCAGGTCGACGTGGCGCAGCTCGACCGGGCCCACGACGCCGTCGCGAGGGGTGCCGCGCCCGCCGAGTGACGCACCCCGGGAACCACGGAGGGCACCGGCTCGTTGGAGGAGCCTGAGAGGGGTACGTCGCGGGACAGCCGCGGCGTACCCCGTCCTCTCCCTCTGGCTGAATGAACTGATCGGAGCCCGTCCATGGATGTCTCCCCACTGATCTGGGGTCTCACCATCGTCGTCATCGCAGGCCTGCTGGCCTTCGACTTCTTCTTCCACGTGCGGAAGGCACACATCCCCACGCTGAAGGAAGCGGCGATCTGGTCGGCGATCTACGTCGGGCTCGCGGTCGCGTTCGGCTTCTTCGTGCTGTGGGAGTGGGGTGGGAGGTACGGCGGTGAGTACTACGCCGGCTACATCACGGAGAAGGCGCTCAGCGTCGACAACCTCTTCGTCTTCCTCATCATCATGGCGAGCTTCAAGGTGCCGCGCGAGGACCAGCAGAAGGTGCTGCTCTTCGGCATCGTGTTCGCCCTGTTCGCCCGCAGCGCGTTCATCTTCGTGGGCGCCGCGGCCATCAACAACTTCTCCTGGGTCTTCTACCTCTTCGGCGCGATCCTCATCTACACGGCGTTGTCGCTGTTGAAGGAGGAGGACGAGGAAGAGGGCGAGATCGACAACTTCGTCATCCGCCTCGCCAAGAAGTGGTTCCACACCTCGGACGAGTACGACGGCGACAAGATGTTCACCGTCGTCAACGGCAAGCGCATGCTGACGCCGATGCTGCTCGTGATGATCGCGATCGGCGGCACCGACCTGCTCTTCGCGCTCGACTCGATCCCGGCCATCTTCGGGCTCACGCAGGAGTCCTACATCGTCTTCACGGCGACGGCCTTCTCGCTCATGGGCCTGCGGCAGCTGTTCTTCCTCATCGACGGCCTGCTCGACCGCCTCGTGTTCCTGTCCTACGGCCTGGCGGTCATCCTCGGCTTCATCGGTGTGAAGCTCTTCATCCACGCCCTGCACAAGAACGAGATCCCGTTCATCAACGGCGGCGAGCACGTCACCGTCATCCCCGAGGTCTCGATCGCGGTCTCGCTGAGCGTCATCGTCGGCGTCCTCGCCATCACGGTCATCGCCTCGCTGCTCTCGCCGAAGGGCAAGGCGGAGTCGACGATCAAGGCGGCGAAGGCCAACGCCGAGCACTACCTCGACGGCTCCTACACGCACGACCCGGCCGAGCACGACCGGCTCTACGCCGTGGTGGCCGCCAAGGAGCAGCAGATCGCCGACCTGCCGGAGAAGTTCCAGCCCGACGCGAAGGAGCGGGCCGAGCTCGACGCGCTCTTCGCCCGGGTGCACGAGGCGCACGGCGACGTCTCCCCGGGCGGCAAGACCCTCTGAGGTCCGTCACCCAGCACCGGCGGGGCCGGAGCGACCACCAGGTCGCTCCGGCCCCGTTCCGTTGGCGGCTCCTCTGCGGGACGTCATGCGCCGCGGTCGCCCGGGCCGCCGCCCCGCATGACGTCCCGGGTGGGGTGGGGGGTCAGATCCAGCCGCGGTCGCGGGCGACGCGGGCGGCCTCGACGCGCGTGGACGTGCCGGTCTTGCCGATCGCCGACGACAGGTAGTTGCGCACGGTGCCCGCCGAGAGGTGCACGCGCTCGGCGATCCGCGCGACGGGCACGCCGTCGAGGGCCACACGCAGCACCTCCGCCTCGCGCTCCGTCAGCGGGTTGGCGCCGCCGGCCAGCGACTCCCCCGCCAGGAGGGGGTCGACGACGCGCAGGCCGGCGTGCACGCGCCGTACGGCCTCCGCGAGCTCGCCCGCCGGGGTGTCCTTGACGACGAAGCCGGCAGCCCCCGACTCGAGCGCACGCCGCAGGTACCCGGGGCGCCCGAAGGTGGTGACCATGAGGGAGCGGGCGGAGGGTACGGCGCGGGCGAGCTCCGCCGCGGCCGCGATGCCGTCCGGGACGGCCGTGCTGCCCGGCATCTCGATGTCGAGCAGGCAGACGTGGGCCGCGCTGCGCTCCGCGGCGGCGACCACGTCGTCGGCCCGCCCGACCTGGGCGACGACCTCGAGGTCGGGCTCCAGGTCGAGGAGCGCGGCCAGCGCGCCCCGCACGAGCGCCTGGTCGTCGGCGAGGAGGATGCGGATGGTGCTCACCAGGTGACCTCCAGTCGTGTCCCGCCCTCGGGCCCGCTGGTGACCGTGAGGGTGCCTCCGGCGGCGCGGACGCGCTCGCCGATGCCGCGCAGCCCGTTGCCGGGCTGGTGGACCCCACCCCGGCCGTCGTCGCTGACGGCGAGGCGGGCGTCGCCGAGCTCGACCGTGCAGCGGGAGGCGCCGCTGTGCCGCACCACGTTGGTCACGGCCTCGCGGAGCACCCAGGCGACGACGATGCGGCGGCGCGGGTCGACGACGTCGGGGTCGCTCGGCACGTCCGCCACGATGTCCGCGGCGGTCAGCGCCTCCCGGGCGGAGGCCAGCTCGTCGCCGAGCCGGGCGACCCGGAGGCCGGACACGGTGGCCCGCACCTCGCCGAGCGCCTCCCGGCTGAGCGACCGGATCGACGCGATCTCGGCCTTCGCCCGCTCGGGGTCGAGGTCGACGAGCCGCTCCGCGAGCTCCGCCTTGGCGACGACGACGGTGAGGCTGTGGCCCAGCACGTCGTGGACGTCGCGGGCCACCCGCTCCCGCTCGGCGACGAGGGCGATCTCCTCGCCCACCTCGCGCAGCATGTCCCGGCGGTCCTCCAGCACCCGGGCGACCACCATCGTGACGATGGTCGCGACGAGCACCGGCAGGAAGAAGGCGCCGCCGGAGAACGCCTCGACGAGACCGGCGAGCACGGCCGTCGCGACGACCAGCACGCCGACCACCACGGAGGCGATGCGCAGCGGGGCGAGGAACAGGGCGTACGCCGACGTGTAGATGAAGAACCCCATCGACGAGATGCCCTGGAGGGCGACCGAGGCGGCGCTCAACGCGACGAGCGCGACGAGCCCCGCGACGGGCCACCAGGACGGCAGGCGGGCCTGCATCCAGCCCAGGTCGGCGATGACGAACCCGTGGACGTAGACGGCGACGAACAGCACGAGCACCGTCCACCCGACGACCTGCTGGGCCAGGGGCCGCGGCGTCTGGAGCAGGTCCAGCGCCGGGAAGAGCATGAAGACCAGCCAGATGCAGGCCATCGCCCAGCCCCAGCGGACACCGGGGTCCGCCGGGGCGGTGCTCCGCGCCGTACCGGCGGGGTGGTCGGTCGTCGAGCTCACTGGCGCGCACGCCCCCGGCGCACCAGGAGCACCGCGACGACGCCGAGCACCGCGCACCAGACGCCCAGGTTGAGCAGGGGGACCCACAGCGGGTCGGTGCCGAGGTCGGAACCGTCGTTCGAGATGAGGCGGCCCTCCGTGACGGGGTAGCGGGCGAGCGTGGCGTACCCGTAGAGCGGCGTGAACTTCGCGATCGTCAGCAGCGTGCCGCTCAGGGGGACGAAGACGTTGCCCAGGAACGCGAGGATCACGACCATACCGCTCGCCGCGCTCACGGCGGCCTCGCTGCGGAAGGCCAGACCGGCGCAGAGACCGAACAGGGCGAAGACCACCGAGCCGATGGCGATCGCGAGCAGGCTCAGCGCCCAGGCGGCCGCGGTGCCCGAGGCGCCGGTGAGCGCACCGAGGACGGAGATGAGGGCCACCGGGAGCAGGGCGACGAGCACCGCGAGGGTGGCCTTCACGACGACGAAGCCGAGGTCGGGCAGCGGCGTGAGGCCCAGCTGGCGGCCCCACCCCTGCATGCGCTCGACGGCGGCGGTGCCGCCGACGCCGACGGTGGCGGTCACCGCGCCGTACGCCGCCATCGACAACATGATGTAGAGCGCCACGTTGCCGTTGCCGACCGACGCCTGCGAGCCGTCCTGGGTGGCGCCGAAGACGATGTAGAGGAACGCCGGCAGCGCGACGATGAAGAAGAGGCTCGCGCGGTCGCGGACGAAGCGTCGGACCTCGAGGCCGAGGTAGGTGGTGTTCATCGGGACTCCTCCTGCGGGGCGGACGCGTCGGTGGGGGCGCTGGTGGGGGCGCTGGTGAGCGCGACGAAGGCGTCGTCGAGGGAGCCGGTCACGACCTCGAGGTCGTGGGCGCCGACGTCGACGAGGAGCACGCGGGCCACCGCGTCGGAGTCGGTGGCGACCACGGCGACGCGGCCCGAGTCGTCGGCCGTGACGCTGGCGGCACCGGGGTGACGACGCAGGGCGACGAGCGTCTGGTGCCGCTCCTCGAAGGAGAGCGTCTCCGGGAGGGTGGCACGCACCGTGCGGCCCGACGCCCGCGAGCGGATCTCGGCGGTCGTGCCGTCGGCGATGACCAGGCCGTCGGCCACGACCACGATGCGGTCGGCGAACTGGTCCGCCTCCTCCAGGTAGTGCGTCGCGAACACGACCGTGCGGCCGCGCGCGGCCTCGGCGTGCATCGTCGCCCAGAAGTCGCGGCGGGCGGTGACGTCCATGCCGGCGGTCGGCTCGTCGAGCACGAGCAGGTCGGGCTCGGGCAGCAGGGCCAGCGCGAACCGCAGGCGCTGCTGCTCGCCGCCCGAGCACTTCGAGACGAGGCGGGACGCCAGGTCGGTGAGGCCGGCGCGCGCGAGCACGTCGTCGACGGGCGCGGGGTGCCGGTACGTCGACGCGATCAGCCGCACCGTCTCCGCGACCGTGAGGTCGTGGAGCAGGCCGCCGGTCTGCAGCACCGCGGAGACGCGGGCCGTCGCGATCGCCCGCCGGGGGGCGAGGCCGAAGACCTCGACGCTGCCGCTCGTCGGGTCGGTGAGGCCGAGGAGCATGTCGAGCGTCGTCGTCTTGCCCGCGCCGTTGGGCCCGAGGACGGCCACCACCTCGCCGGGCTGGATCGTCAGGTCGATGCCGCGGACGGCCGTCACCTCGCCGGCGCGGGTGCGGAACGTCTTGGTGAGCGACCGCAGCGCGACCGCGGGGCCGTCGCTCGGCCGGGCCGCGGTGGGCCCGCTGGGGTGGGTCGTGGTCATGGCCCGAGCCTGCCGCGACGGACCGGTCCCGCGCCGTGCCCGCCTGTCACGACCCTCCCGTGACACCTGTCATGCGAGTGCTGGTGCGCGGTGGCACGCTGGCTCCATGAGCGCACTCCCGGACGGCATCCTGACCCCGCAGCTCTACGTCGGCGGCACCTGGCGCGACGCCGACGAGGGCGAGACCTTCGACGTGCTCGACCCGGCCGACGAGTCGGTGCTGGCGACCGTCGCCGACGGCACCGCCGACGACGCCGTCGCCGCCCTCGACGCCGCGGTCGCGGCCCAGCGGGACTGGGCGCGGACCCCGCCGCGGGAGCGCAGCGAGATCCTGCGCGCGGCGTACGAGCGGATCGTCGAGCGCACCGACGACTTCGCCCGGCTGATCAGCCTCGAGATGGGCAAGCCGCTCAAGGAGGCGGCGGGCGAGGTGGCGTACGGCGCAGAGTTCCTGCGCTGGTTCGCCGAGGAGGCCGTGCGGATCCACGGCCGGTGGATGGACGCGCCCGCCGGCGGGTCCCGGCTGCTGACCGTGAAGAAGCCGGTCGGCCCCTGCCTGCTCATCACGCCGTGGAACTTCCCCATCGCCATGGCGACCCGCAAGATCGGCCCCGCCATCGCCGCGGGCTGCACGATGGTCGTCAAGCCGGCCGCCCTCACGCCGCTGACCACGCTCGCCGTGGCGCAGGTGTTCGAGGAGGTCGGCCTGCCCGCCGGGGTGCTCAACGTCGTGACGTCGACGCGGTCGGGCGAGGTCTCGTCGATCCTCATGGCCGACGAGCGGCTGCGGAAGGTGTCGTTCACGGGCTCGACGCCCGTCGGGAAGAAGCTGGTCGAGCAGTCGAGCGAGCAGCTGCAGCGGCTGTCCATGGAGCTGGGCGGCAACGCGCCCTTCATCGTCTTCGAGGACGCCGACGTCGACGCCGCCGTCGAGGGGGCCGTGCTCGCGAAGATGCGCAACATGGGCGAGGCGTGCACGGCGGCCAACCGGTTCCTCGTGCACGAGTCGGTGGCGGACGCGTTCTCCACGGCACTCGCGGAGCGGATGGGGGCGATGCGGGTGGGCCGCGGGCAGGACGACGGCGTCGAGGTCGGTCCGCTCGTGCAGGCCAAGGCCGTCGAGGAGATCGACCAGCTCGTCACCGACGCCGTCCACGACGGCGCCCGCGTGCTCACCGGCGGCACCGTGCCCGACGGGCCCGGCTACTTCTACCCGCCCACCGTGCTGACCGACGTCCCCCACGAGGCCGCGATCGCGACCACCGAGATCTTCGGGCCCGTCGCGCCCATCTCCACCTTCACCACCGAGGACGAGGCCGTCGAGCGGGCGAACGCGACGGAGTACGGCCTCGCCTCCTACGTGTTCACCCGCGACATCGAGCGGACGATCCGGATGGCCGAGCGGCTCGACTACGGGATGGTCGGGATCAACACCGGGCTGCTGTCCAACCCCGCCGCGCCGTTCGGTGGCGTGAAG
This sequence comes from Nocardioides zeae, assembly GCF_010686755.1. Taxonomy (GTDB): domain Bacteria; phylum Actinomycetota; class Actinomycetes; order Propionibacteriales; family Nocardioidaceae; genus Nocardioides; species Nocardioides zeae. The sequence goes on from NZ_JAAGXA010000004.1 coordinate 246,799, forward strand.
CAGTCCGGCTTCGGGCGCGAGGGTGGGTTCGAGGGCATCGAGGAGTACCTCGAGACCACGTACGTCGGGATCGCCGTGGGGGGCTGAGGTCGGTCCCTCAGCCAGCCCCGAGGGCGGCCATGTCGTCGGCGAGCAGGTCGGCGGCGGTGGCGGCGCCGGCCATCTGGCCCGCCGCCATCGCCGCGATCACCGACGGCATCGGCATCGGGAACGACGGACGGTGGGCCAGGTCGCCGCCGGCGAACACGCCCGGCAGGCTCGTGCGCCCCATGTCGTCGATCTCGACGCATCCGGACGGCAGCAGGGTGAGCCCCAGCTGCTCCGCGAAGGGCGCGGCCTGGTGGAACGTCGGCGTCACCAGCACGCCGATGGCGTCGATCGCCTCGCCGTCGGAGAGCAGGACGCGCGCGCCCTCGCCGTACCGCTCGAAGCGCTCGACCTTCGCCTCCACGACCGTCGCGCCGAGTGCCTCGAGCTGGGCCCGCACCTCGGGCTCGACCGGCTGGCCGTCGGCCAGCACCGAGATGCGACCCGCGATGCGGCGCATGAGGGCGGTGCCGTGCACCTGGGGTGCGCCGGCGCCCAGGACCACGAGGTGGCCGTCGCGGAACTCGTGTCCGTGGCAGAACGGGCACTGCGCGGCGACGGTGCCCCAGAGCTCGTCGAGCCCCTCCTTCGCGGGCAGCTCGTCGCGGAGGCCGGTGGCCAGCACGACCCGGCGGGCCCGCACGGTCGTCCCGTCGCCGAGGGTGGCGGTGAACCCGGTCGCCACGTCGCCGGCGATCGACTCGACGCCGGTCTCGCGCAGCTCGACGTCGTAGTCGGCCAGCTGCTCCCGGGCCTGCGCCCGGAACTCGACCGGCGGGCGGCCGTCGTGCGTGAGGACGTTGTGCATGTGCTCGACGGTGGCGTTGCGGTAGCGGCCGGAGTCGACGAGCGTCACCGACCGGTGGATGCGGCCCAGGGTGAGGGCCGCCTGGAGGCCGGCGGGACCGCCGCCGACGACGAGGGCGTCACGGATCTCGGACATGGGGTGCTCCTTCGCGGGTGATGGATGCTTGCGCTGGTCACCAGCGTGTGACTTCATGTTGGGATGAAGTCAAGCGAGTGGAGCATCGGGGCTGCGGCGAGCCGGTTCGGGCTCGAGACGCACGTGCTGCGGCACTGGGAGGACGAAGGTCTCCTCGAGCCGGGGCGCGACGGTGCCGGACGGCGGCGCTACGTCGAGCGCGACATCGTGCGGATCGCGGCCATCGTGCGCAACAAGGCCGCCGGGATGACGCTGGAGCAGATCCGGATCCTGCTCGACAGCGAGGCCGAGGGGCGGCGCGAGGTGCTGCAGGCCCACCTCGACGACATCGCCGAGCGGGTGCGGTCGATGGAGCTGTGGCGCGAGATGACCGAGCACGCGCTGGCCTGCCGGGCGCACGACGTCACCAACTGCCCCCGTTACAAGGGATTCCTCGCCGACCTCCTCGACGAGTCGCGCCCGCGGCCGCCGCTCCCGGCGGAGGCGAGCTGGGAGGGAGCGGTACGGCGCGCGCGAGCCGCCGTCGACTGAGAACCACCGCGGGACGTCATGCGAGGTGGTCGCGGGGGCGACCGGTTCGCATGACGTCCCGGGGTGGGGTCGGGCGGGAGGGCCCTGGGGGATCAGGCGGTGGGCTGCTCCGCGGTGCTGTCGGAGGCATCCGCGCCGGAACCGAGGCCGATCTTCTCGGTCGCGGAGCCGACCGACCGCTTGATGAGGGCGTCGAGGTCGAGGCCGGTCGACGTCTTCAGCATGTCGAGCGTCTGCACGAGGTTGTTCGTGACCTGCTTCGGGATCGCGCCCGCGCCGTCGGTGGAGACGACGGTGAGCTTGTCGATCGCGGAGATCGGGGCCGCGACCTCCTTGGCGATCTGGGGCAGGACCTCGATGAGCATCTGCAGCACCGCGGCGTCGTTGTAGTGCGCGAACGCCTCGGCGCGCTTGTCCATCGCCTCCGCCTCCGCCTGACCGACGGCGAGCACGGCGGCAGCCTGGGCCTCGCCCTCGGCACGGACGGCGTCGGCCTCGGCGACACGGCGGGCGCGCTCGGCGGCACCACGGCGCTCACCCTCGATGGCCTCGGCCTCGGCCAGCGCGGAACGACGGGCCTTCTCGGCCTCACCGTTGAGGCGGGCCTCCTGGGCCTTGGCCTCCGCGGCCGCGATCGTCGAGGCCTTGCGGGCCTCGGCGGCGGCGATCTCGGCGGAGCGCTTGGCCTCGGCGTCCTGCTCCACGCGGTAGCGCTCGGCGTCGGCCGGCTTGCGCACCTTCGTCTCGAGCTCGCGCTCGGTCAGCGCCGCCTGGCGCACGGCGACCTTCTCCTGCTCGAGCAGGATCGCCTGGTCCTGGTCGGCCTGCGCGAGCGGGCCGGCCGCAGCGGCACGAGCCTGGGCGGCGTCGGTCTCGACCCGGATCTCGGCCTGCTTCAGCGCGAGGGCGCGCTGCGAGATCGCGATCTCCTCCTCGGCGGCGATGCGGGCCTGCTCGGCGGCCTGCCGCGCGTTGGCCTCCGCGATCGACGCCTCCTGCTGGATGCGCGCCGCCTCGGGCCGGCCGAGGTCGGCCAGGTAGGACCCGTCGTCGGTGACGTCCTGGATCTGGAACGTGTCGAGGATGAGGCCCTGGCCGGTCAGCGAGTTCTCCGACTCGTCGGCCACACGCTGCGCGAACGCCGCACGGTCGCGGATGATCTGCTCGACCGTCAGGCCGCCGACGATGGAGCGCAGCGCACCGGCGAGCACCTCCTGCGTGAACGGCTCGATGTCGCCCTGCTGGGAGAGGAACCGCTGCGCGGCGAGACGGATCTGGTCGGCGTTGCCACCCACCTTGACGATGGCGACGCCCTCGACGTTGAGCTTGATGCCCTGGCCGGAGACCGCGCCGCGGATCTGCACCGAGATGCGGCGCGACGACAGGTCGAGGTTGCCGAGCTTCTGGACGAACGGGATGACGAACGTGCCGCCACCCATGACGACCTTCTGGCCCGAGAGGTCGGTGGTGAGCTCACCCGTCTCCGGGTTGACCACCGCCTTGCCCTTGCGGCCCGTGACGATGAACGCCTCGTTGGGGCCGGCGACCTTGTAGCGGCTGGTGATGAGCAGCACCAGCAGCACGAAGAGGACGACGAATCCGATGATCGATGTCAGTACCGGGTCCATGTACATGGGCCTTTCGGTCGTGGATGTGCAGGTCGTGCGGGGGTCAGGGGAGGACGTCGTACGTCGCGGCGACCGTCACCGCGGTCGGTGAGAGCACGCCGGTGACGTGCACCTCGGTGCCTGCGGGGAGCGCGCGCTCGGCCTGGGCGTTGAAGCGGAAGGTGTGGCCGCCGCGCCGGACGGTGATCGCGCCGTACCCGCCGTCGGGGATCGCGGACACCACCTGGGCGTCCCAGCCGACCACGTCGCGGGTCGTGGGGGTCTCGTCGGTGGCGCCCGAGCGGACGAGCCGGGTCAGCCAGGCGCTGAACCAGCCGACGAGCAGACCGGCGCCCGCACCGATGCCCGTGGCCACGAGCTGGGGAGCACCGGCGCCCTGCGCGATCGCGCCGCCGAAGCCGAGGGCGGAGACGAAACCGCCGAGCGCGGCCGTGGAGAACCAGTCGCCCGCGAGGCCGTCGAAGTCGAGGATGCCGTCGAGGACGAGGGAGAGCAGGAGCACGCCGACGCCGCAGAGTCCGATGATCACGAAGGGGGTCACGGGCAGCACGTCTCCTCGGGGCAAGGGGGCGGTGCACCTGGTCCTACCCCCGCCTCCACCCTCGCACACCTCCGCCGCCGGCGTCGGGCCGCGTCCCCAGGGTGGGGAAGAGCACCCGGAACTGTCGCCCGGGCGTGGCAGTCTGGACGTCATGTCGAGCGCACATCCCCAGGGCACGCCCGGACCCCCGACCACGATCGTGCTGTTCGGCGCGACCGGCGACCTCGCGCGGCGCAAGCTGCTGCCCGGGATGCTGCACCTGCTGCGCTCCGGCCTGCTGCCCCGGGTGCAGATCGTCGGGACGTCGCTGGAGGAGCACACGCGCGACTCCTTCGTCGAGTTCGCCCACCGGGCCATCCGGGAGTTCTCCCCCGACACCACCGAGGCCGAGTGGAAGGACTTCGCCCAGCGCCTCTTCTGGGCGCCCGGGGGCACGGCGGAGTCGCTGCGCGCCGCCGTCGAGGAGGCCGAGGGCGAGTGCGAGGGCCCGCAGCGGCGGTTGCACTACCTCTCGGTGCCGCCGCGGGCCGCGCTGGCCGTGATCCACACCCTGCGGGACGCGGACCTGGTCGAGGGCTCGCGCGTCATCATGGAAAAGCCGTTCGGCACCGACCTCGAGAGCGCGAAGCAGCTCAACGCGGCCGTGCACGCCGTCTTCGACGAGTCCCAGGTCTTCCGCATCGACCACTTCCTCGGCAAGGAGGCGGCGCTCAACATCCTGGCGTTCCGCTTCGCCAACGGCCTGTTCGAGCCCGTGTGGAACCGCAACATGATCGACCACGTGCAGATCGACGTTCCGGAGAAGCTGGGCCTCGAGCAGCGTGCGTCGTTCTACGAGTCGACGGGCGCCTACCGCGACATGGTGGTCACCCACCTCTTCCAGGTGCTCGCGTTCACGGCCATGGAGGCCCCGACCGCGCTCGACCCGCAGTCGATCACCGAGGAGAAGTTCAAGGTCTTCCGGTCGATGCTGCCGATCCACCCGGAGGACGTCGTCCGGGGGCAGTACCTGGGCTACCGCGAGGAGCCCGGCGTCGACCCGGAGTCGGAGACGGAGACCTTCATCGCGCTGCGCTGCTTCGTCGACAACTGGCGCTGGGCGGGCGTCCCGTTCTACCTGCGCACCGGCAAGAAGCTCGCCGAGGGCCAGCGGATCATCTCCGTCGCGTTCAAGGAGCCGCCCAAGTCGATGTTCCCCGAGGGCTCGGGCATCGGCCAGCACGGTCCCGACCACCTGACCTTCGACCTGGCGGACCAGGCCCGGGTGTCGCTGTCCTTCTACGGCAAGCGGCCCGGTCCCGGCTTCCGGCTCGACAAGGTGTCGATGCAGTTCTCGGTGGAGGACACGACCTGGGCCGGCTCCGTGCTCGAGGCCTACGAGCGGCTCATCCTCGAGGCGACCAAGGGCAACCACACGCTGTTCACGACGGCCGAGGGCGTCGAGCGCCTCTGGGAGATCTCGACGCCGTTGCTGGAGGACCCGCCGCCGGTGCGGCCCTACGAGCCCGGCACGTGGGGTCCGAACCAGATCCACCAGCTCATCGCGCCGCGCGCCTGGCGGCTGCCGTTCGAGCGGAAGTGGCGGGAGCGCACGACGCGCGACGACGCGTGAACGACCGGTGTCGGGGGCTCGGCGGGGATTGAACCGTCCGGGCGGGGGGTAGCCAGCGCTCCGGAGGTGGGGGTCATCATGGAGATGCGCAGGTTCGAGCTGGTCGACGGCTCGGCAGACAAGTTCTGGTCCGTCGGTGTCGACGGTGCGCGGGTCGTCGTGCACTACGGGCGCAACGGCACCAACGGGCAGGTCAAGGAGAAGGTCCACGGCAGCCCGGACGACGCGGCCACGGACGCCGAGAAGCTGGTCGCCGCGAAGGTCAAGAAGGGGTACGTCGAGGCGGGCTCCGGCGCCGCACCCGCGACCGTGAGCGCACCCGCGACCGTGAGCGCACCCGCGCCGGCGTCCGCACCGGTGCCCGCGCCGGTGCCCGCGCCGGCCCCGCCGCCCGCCCCCGCACCCACGCCCGCACCCGCTTCCACTCCGGCGGAGCAGCCGGGGACGCACCGCGACGTACCGGAGCCAGAGGCGTTCGAGCCCGGGGACCTCGGCTTCCGGTGGCACCCGCTCGAGCTGGCTGCGCTCCCCGAGGGACCGGCGGCGCCCGCCGCCGACCCGGAGGGCTCCCCGCAGGAGGTCGTCGCCGCCTGCGAGGCCGCGGTCGAGGCGCACCTGGTCGCGGACACCTCGGACTACCGCCGCCACGAGTGGGCCGCGAGCCCGCCGTTCGCGGGCGTGCCCGGCGAGCTGACGGCCCGGTGGTGGCGGACCTACATGCGGGAGCACGTGCCCGAGGTCCACGAGGACGGCCGGTGGCGCCCCGTGACCTCCGCCGAGTGGCAGCAGGCGCGGGTGGAGGGGCGGAAGCTGAAGGAGTACGGCGGCCACCTCGACCAGCGGCAGCGCCGGGCGCGGGCCTCCGAGGTCGTGCTGGACGCGGCGGCCGCGCTGCCGCCCGGACTGACCGACCTCACCGGCGGGGTCCAGTTCTGCAACCTCGACGACGTCTCCGAGATCGCGGTCGACCTCGTCACCGACGGCCGCGCCGCGGTGCTCGAGCGGATCACGTCGCGGATCGCCCTCGAGTGGGCGCCCGCGTTCCGCGCGCTCGTCCCCGACCTGACCGCGGCCGAGGTGGACGCCGCCCTCGACCGCACGCGGGCGCGCTGGGCCGCGGAGGGCACGCCGCGGTTCATCGACCCGGACCTGCAGCCCGCGCTGCTGCGCAGCGTGCTCCTGGCGAGCCCCGAGGAGCACACCGACCTGGTCGCGGGGACGACCGTCGGGTCCGACGGCTACCTCTCCCTCGCGCACCTCGGCCGTCTCGTCGCCGCCGCCGTGCGGCTGCCCGACGCCGACGCCCGTCGGGCGCTCTGGGAGCGGGTGGTGGACGCGTCCGAGAGCGACGGCCTCCAGGTCTCGGACACCGCCCCGCTACCGTCCGCCCTCGCGATCGGCCTGTTCGGCGTGCCGATGTTCGAGCGCGCGGTCGCGGTCGTCTGCGCCAAGGGTCGCGGCGGCGAGGCCGTCGCGCTCGCCCAGCGCCTCGCGTCGCGCGTCGACGGGCCCGGCGCGGTGCCGGGGATGCTGCGGCTCCTCGCGCGGTCGAAGGCCGGCACCGTCGCCCGCGACTGGCTCGTGGCGCACCGGGGGTTGCTCGCGGCGTACGAGGGTCCGCTGGACCGCACCGAGCGGGAGGCGCTCGGCGGGCTCGTGCGGGAGATCCTCGTCGTCGACCCCTCGTTCGCGCCCCGGCACCCGGCGATGGTCGCGGTCACCGAGGAGGTGCAGCGGCTCGCTGCGCTGCCGGTGCTGGGCGCCGACGGCGCGATGCCGACGTGGTGGACGGAGGCGGTCGCGGCCGAGGAGGCCGCCGAGGTCGTTCCCAGCAAGATCAAGGTGCTGAAGAAGCTCCCGGCGTGGACGGGCGCGCTGCCGCCGCTGCGCGTGACCGACGCAGAGGGGGAGGCCCGCCTCGACCCCGCCGCGACCGCGGCCGTGCTGGGCTCGGCCATGCGCAGCGCGTGCGACCCGACGCTCGCCCCGCGACCCCTGGTCGCAGCGGTGCGGGAGCGCATGAGCGCCTCGGCCCGGGACGCGGTGGGCAGCGGCCTGCTGCGGGGCTTCCTCGGCAACGGCGCGGCCTCGGGCGAGCGGGCGCTGTTCCTGGCGTCGGGGTTCCTGGGGGCGGAGGGGTACGTCGCGGAGCTGACCCCGCTCGTGCGGGCCTGGCCCGGCGAGAGCCAGCACCAGCGGGCCGTGCTCGGCCTCGACGCGCTCGCCGCGACCGGCACCAACGCCGCGATGCAGTCCATCTCCGGCATCGCGGGCAAGTCGAAGTTCAAGGGCGTGCAGAAGGCCGCGAACGAGTCGTTGCAGCGCCTCGCCGACCTGCAGGGCCTCACGGTCGACGAGTTCGAGGACCGGGTCGTGCCCGACGCCGGCCTCGACGAGCGCGGCGTGCGGGTGCTCGACTACGGCCCGCGACAGTTCCGGGTCGGGCTCGGCACCGACGGCAAGCCGGTGGTGCACGCGCTCGGCGACGACGGTCGGCCGACCGGGAAGCCCCGCACCTCGTTGCCCGCGCCCAACAGCAAGGACGACGCCGAGAAGGCTGCGGAGACGAAGAAGGAGTTCACGGTGCTGCGCAAGCAGCTCACCGACGTGGCCTCCATCCAGACGACCCGGCTCGAGCGCGCGATGGTGACCGGGCGGGTGTGGTCGGCGGGCGACCACGCGGCGTACGTGCTGCGGCACCCGGTGCTCAACGCGCTCGTGCGGCCGCTGGTGTGGCGCCTGGTCGAGGCCGACGGCGCGGAGCGGCTGGTGCGGGTGACGGAGGACCGGGAGTACGTGACGGCCGAGGAGGACCCCGTGGAGCCCGGCGCGGGCGCCACGATCGCGCTCGCGCACCCGCTCACCATCGACGAGGTCGACAAGGACGCGTGGCGTGCGCACCTGCTCGACTACGAGCTGACCTCGCCCGTCGAGCAGCTCGACCGTGCCGTGTTCGGGCTGCCGGAGGGGCAGAGCGGGCCCTCGCTCGCCGGTCTGCCGACGGGGCGGATCGGTCCCGGCGCGCTGTCGACGACGCTGGAGCGCGCGGGCTGGCGCCGCGGCGAGCCGCAGGACGCCGGCGTCATCCACGTGTTCACCCTGGCACTGCCGACCCACGGGGTCGGTGTAGTGCTCGAGATCTCCGACGGGCTGTGGGCCGGGATGCTCCACGAGTCGGGTCCGCAGAAGCTGGACGCCGTGAGCCTCGTGCCGCTGTCGTACGTCGAGGGCGGCGTGGGCTACGTCTGGTGGCAGCGCGAGGACCCGCGGCTCGACTGGGCGACCGCCGACCCGGTGGTGGTCTCCGAGGTGCGCCGCACGCTCGCCGCGGTCGAGGCGAGGATGGAGGCGTGAGCATTCCCGCCCCCCGCGTCCAGCGCCCGTCGGCCGAGACGCGCTGGGCGGACGAGCTCGACCGCCTCGCCGACCGCGATCGCCGCACGGGCGCCCGTGTGCCCGAGGGGTGGCGCCTGTCCCCGCGCAGCGTCGTCGACTTCGTGCTCGGCGACGCGGGCCAGCGCGACGGGCTCGGGCTGGAGACCAAGTTCGTCGGCGACCGGGCGCTCGTCGAGCGGTGCGTGGTCGCGCTCGCCACCGACCGCGGCCTCATGCTCGTCGGCGAGCCGGGCACGGCGAAGTCGTTCCTCTCCGAGCTGCTCGCCGCCGCGGTCTCCGGCGACTCGACGCTCACCGTGCAGGGCACGGCGTCGACCACGGAGGACGCGATCACCTACTCGTGGAACTACGCCCTCCTGCTGGCGCGCGGGCCCAGCCTCGACGCGCTCGTGCCGGCGCCCGTGCACCGCGGCATGAGCACCGGCGCGGTGGTGCGGTTCGAGGAGATCACCCGCTGCCCGATCGAGACGCAGGACTCGTTGCTCTCCGTGCTGTCCGACCGGGTGCTCGTCGTGCCCGAGCTCGAGGACGAGCACCGGGTGCTCCACGCCCGCCGCGGCTTCTCGGTGATCGCCACCGCCAACGTGCGCGACCGGGGCGTCAACGACATGAGCGCGGCGCTCAAGCGGCGCTTCAGCTTCGAGACCATCCACCCCATCGCCGACCTGCGTCGGGAGGCCGAGCTCGTGCAGCGCCAGAGCGACGCGATCCTCGCCGACGCCGGCATCACCGCCGCGCTGCCCGGCGACCTCACCGAGGTGCTGGTGACGATGTTCGCGGAGCTGCGGCGCGGGCGCACCGCGGACGGCCGTCCGGTCGAGCAGCTCTCGACCGCGATGTCGACGGCGGAGGCGGTGTCCGTCGCGGTCGCGACGGGGCTCTCGTCGGCGTGGTTCACCGCCGCGCCGCCGCGCGGCGAGGACGTCGTCGGCGCCCTGCTCGGCACGGCGCTCAAGGACTCCGACGAGGACCGGTCCCGTCTGCGGGGCTACCTGACGCGGGTCGCGAAGGAGCGCGGCGGGCGGTGGCAGGAGCTGCACGCCGCCCGCGGCCTGCTCGATGGCTGAGGTCCGGGCGACCGCGGAGGTCGCCGAGGTCGACGCGCAGGGCGTCTGCTGGGTGCCCGTGCGCCACCACTCGCCGGCCGCCACCCGCGCGGTCCGCGACCTCGTCGCCCGCCTGCGCCCGGTGGCCGTGCTCGTGGAGGGCCCGGCCGACTACACGCGCATCGACCAGCTGCTGCTCGCGCACACGCCGCCCGTCTCGCTCATGACCTGGTTCCGCCGCGAGACGCCGGAGCGCACGCAGGTGGCCTACGCGCTCTACCCGTTCGCGGTCTTCAGCCCCGAGTGGCACGCGGTGCGCGACGGCGCGGCCTCCGGCGCCGACGTGCGGTTCGTCGACCTGCCGTGGCACGCGCAGGTGGTCGTCGAGGAGGGCGGGTACGACGCGGGCCCGGCCCCCACCGAGGGCGCGGCCCTGCACCGCACCGACGAGGTCAGCGCGTCGTTCTTCGACGGGCTCGCGGCGTACACGGGGCGGCGGGAGATGTCGGCGGTCTGGGACGAGCTGGCGGAGATCGACCCGGAACTGGGGACCGCGACCTACCTGCGGAGGGCGGCGCTGCTGGGCGCCGGGATCCGCGCGGACGGCGACGCCCGCCGTGATGCCCGCGCGCTCGCGGACCGGGCGCTCGACGAGGCCCGCGAGGCCCACATGGCCGCGGAGATCCGCCGGGCGCGGGCCGACCACCCGGACGGGGTGCTGCTCGTCGTCACCGGCGCCGCCCACACGGCGGCCCTGCAGGAACGCCTGGCCGAGGCGCCCCGGGCCGACGAGCTCGCCGGTCCGCCGCCGACCCCCGCCGACCTGGAGACGGGGCAGGCGCTGGTGCCGACGTCGTACCCGGCGCTCGACGAGCAGCGCGGCTACCTGGCGGGGCAGCCGAGCCCGGGCTACTACGACCGCGTGCACCGGGCGGCCGGCGCGGAGGCCGCGGCGCTGACGGACACCGTGCTCACCGAGGCGGTCGCCGCGCTGCGCGACGCAGGGGCGACCCTGTCGGCGGCCGACCTGATCGCGGCGCGGGCGGCGATGCTGGGACTGGCGACGCTCCGCGGCCACGCCCGGCCCTGGCGCGACGACCTCGTCGACGCGCTCACCTCGACGCTGGTGAAGGACACGGTGGCGCCCGACGCCGCGACCAGTGCCGACGGTGGCCACCCGCTCCTCAACCGGGTGCGCGAGCTGATGCGCGGCGACGCGGTCGGGCGGTTGGCGCCGGGCACCGACGTGCCGCCGCTCGTGGTCGAGGTGGAGGCGCGCTGCGCGGCGCTGGGGATGCCGCTGACCCCGCAGCCGACGACGCACACGCTCGACCTGGAGGACGACGCCGACCGCGAGCGGGCGCAGCTGCTCCAGCGGCTCCGGGTGCTGGAGATCCCGGCGGGACGGCTCGTGCGGGACGTGCGCGGTCCCGACCCGCAGGGGCCGATCGGCACGCAGGTGGGTGCGCGGGTGGACTCCACCCAGGAGTGGCGGGTGCGGGGCGGCACGACGGTGACCGCCCGGGCGGTGCTGGCGAGCCGGTGGGGCGCGAGCATCGAGCAGGCCGTGCTCGCGGTGCTCGGGCGCCGGGCCGCGGAGGGCGACGTCGCATCCCTCACCAGCGCGCTCCTCGACGCGGTGCTGTGCGGTCTCCCCGACCTGACGGGACGGCTCAGCGAGCAGGTCGAGGTGGGCACGCTGGCCCTCGACCGGCTCCCGGAGCTCGTCGAGCCGCTCGGGGTGCTGCTGCGGCTGCACCGGTTCGACCGGTGGTACGGCACGACCGACCGCGCCGACCTCGGGGCACTGCTGCGCCTCGTCGGCCTGCGGTGCGTCGAGCTGGTCGAGCGGCTCGGACCGCAGGGCCCGGGCGCGCCGTCGGAGCAGCTCGCGGTCGCCCTGCGCCGACTCGTCGACGCCGTCGTCGCGTCGCCCGCGCTGCAGGACCTCGAGCCGCGGCTCGCGGCAGCCGTGGCCGAGCAGCTCGCGCGGGGCAGCACCCGCTCGGGCCACGCCCCGGAGGCGCTGGGCGCTCTCACCGGCGCCCGCTGGCTCCTCGCGTCGGTCGCGCCGCGGGACCTCGCGGCGGTCGGTCCCGAGGGCGCGCCGGACCCGGCGGGGACGGGGGAGTGGTACGCCGGGCTCCTCGCCGTCGCCGGCCACCTCGCCCTCGCGGCGCCGGAGATCTTCGACCCGCTCGACGCCGCCCTGCGGCACTGGTCGCCCGACGACTTCCGCCGCGCGCTCCCCGACCTGCGCCGGGCCGCGACCAGCCTGCTCCCGCGCGAGCGTCGCGCGCTGCTGGCGCACCTGGGGGGCGGGCTCGTCGGGGCTTCCTCCCCGGTGGGCGGTGACCTCGTCGTACCGGAGCACGAGCTGGCCGCCCTCCTCGCCCGGGAGGACGCGCTGTGGGCGCTCGTGGAGGAGCACACGGGGCCGCTGCGAGCGGGTACGGCGCGGTGACCGCCCCGCCCGGGGCCCCGAGCCCCGACGAGGAGGAGCTGGTCGCCCGGCGGTGGCGGCTGGTGCTGGGGCCGTCGGCCGACGACGCGCTGGGCCGGCCCGTCGGCGAGGACGCCCGCCTCGACGACGCGCTCGGCTTCCTGGAGGAGGGCACGTCACGCACGGCGGGCTCGACCGGCTCCGGCTTCCTGACCAGCACGGACTGGATCAACGAGGTGCAGGAGCTGTTCCCGCGCTCGGTGGCCGACCGGCTGGTCGAGCGGGCGGTGGAGACGCGGGGCGTCGACGACCTCGTGCTCGACGCCGAGGCGTTGGCCGCCGTCACCCCGAGCCAGGCGTTGCTGACGGCGATCCTCCGCAACCGCAGCCTCATGGCGCCCCACGTGCTCGCCGCGGCCCGCACGGTCGTCGCGCAGGTCGTGGCCGAGCTCGTGGAGCGGCTGGCGACGCCGGTGCGCAACCCGTTCACCGGCGTCCGCGACCCCCGGCGCCCCAGCCGCCAGCGCGTGGCCGCCAACTTCGACGCCCGGGCCACCATCCGGGCCAACCTGCGCAACGTCGACCCGGTCAGCGGGCAGCTCGTCATCAAGCGGCCGCTGTTCGCCAGCCGCGTGCGCCGCCAGGTCGACCGGTGGCAGGTGATCGTCGCGGTCGACCAGTCCGGGTCGATGGCCGGCTCGGTCATCCACTCGGCCGTGACGGCGGCGATCTTCCACGGCGTGGGGTCGATCCGCACCCACCTCGTCGCGTTCGACACCGAGGTCGTCGACCTCTCCGACCAGCTGGCCGACCCGGTCGAGGTGCTGCTCGGGGTGCAGCTCGGCGGGGGGACGGACATCGGGAAGGCGGTGCGCTACTGCGCGTCGCTCGTGACCGAGCCGCGGCGGGCGATCGTGGTCGTCATCAGCGACTTCTTCGAGGGCGGCGACGTGGCGGTGCTCCGCGCGGCGGTGCGGGAGCTCGCCGAGAGCGGCGTGACCGTGCTGGCGCTCGCCGCGCTGGAGGAGGACGGCACCGTCACCGTGCACGAGGACGAGGCCCGCGAGCTCGCCCGGCTCGGCGCGCACGTCGGCGCGATGACGCCCGACGTGCTCGCGCAGTGGGTCGCGGAGGTCGTCGACGGTCGGCGCGAGGCGGGGCCGCCGGCGGCGCCGCCCGCTCCGTCACCGGGGGCCGGCCCGGCGCGGGGGGTGAGCCGGTGATCCCCGACCTCAGCGGGCTGACGCCCGACGTGCTGCGCGACCTCACCAACGTCGGCACGGTGCGTCGCGCGGAGCGGGAGGTCGACCAGGGCACCGTCGAGGTGACCTTCGCGGAGACCGACGCGGGGCTCGAGGCGACCGCGCCCGACGCCTCGTGCCTGCTGGGCGCCGGGCCCTTCGACTCGTGGCGCTGCGACTGCGCGGCGGGCGGGGGCTGTCGCCACGTCGTACGCGCGGTGCTGGCGTGGCGCTCCACCGCCGCAGGTCGTGGTGTGAGCCCTCCGGAAAGTGGCGGCCCGGCACCACGACCCGGGGAGGGGGACGGCGGGGGAGCGGTCGACGCCCGGACGGCGGCGGCAGCGGCACGCGCGCGGGCGGCGTACGGGCTCGTCGCCACGGTGCAGCGCGGCGCGCGCACGACGGTCGTGCTCCACGTGCCCGCCGAGGCGACGGTGCGGTTCGGTGCGGACGCCGACCCGCGGTTCGCGCGCTGCGACTGCGGCCAGCCCGGTTGCGTCCACCTCGACCACGCGCTCGCCGCGCTGGCAGGTCGGGCCGCGGACGGCCCGGGGGACGGTCTCGTCGCCGTGGACCCGGAGGGGGGCGGAGCCGCCGCAGCGCCCGGCGCCCTCACCGACGCCTGGCGCGACTGGTGGGCGCAGCTCGTCACCCTCGGTCTCGGTGCGGCGGAGGAGCTCGTCGCCGCCGGGGTGGGGCTCGCCACGCGGATGGAGGACGCCGGCCTCGTCCACCCGGGTGCGGTCGTGCGCGACCTCGTCGCCCAGCTCGCCCACCAGGCCGCGCGGGACGCGGAGGTGTCGCCGGCCCGGCTCGTGGGTCTCGCGGGCGAGCTGGAGTCGCGGCTGCGGGCGCTCGCGCGACCCGGGGGCGTCCCGCCCGCGCTGGTCGCCGGCGTGCCCGACGCCGAGCAGACCGTCGGCGCCCAACGTCTCGTCGGCCTCGGGGCCGAGCACCTGCACGTCGGGGGCTGGGGTCGGCTGCGGGTCTACCTGGGCGACGTGCGCTCGGGGGCCGTGCGCACGCTGACGGTGGAGGGGACCGACACCGAGGAGACGCCGGTGACCGCGCGGCGGCTGGGGGCGCGGTCGCGGTCGGGCAGCACGTACGCCGACTGGGCCGCCGCCGCTGCGGTCCTCCCGCGCAGCCGACGCCGGGGCGCGGAGCTCGTGCTGCCACGGGCCTCACCGGCAGTCCGCCGCGGCGGGACCTGGCCGGTGCCCGACGACTCGCCGCTGCTCGCCGACCGCCTCGACATGGTCGCCGTGGGGGTCGACGTCCCCGGCCCCCTCGCGCCCCGCGGCTCCGCGGCCGGCGTCGGCGCCGTGCGGGTCGCCTCCGTGCGGGACGTCGTGCACGACCTGCTCGAGGCCCGGCTGACGGCGACCATCGTCGACGAGCGGGGAGCGACGGCCCGGATCGAGCTGCCCGTGTCGGCCCGTGCACGGCCGGGCATCGAGGCGACGGCGGAGCGGTTGGCGTCGGGGACGACGACCGCCGTGGCGGGCCGGTGGGTACGTCGCGCCGAGGGTCTCGTCGTCCGGCCCACCTTGCTCGACGGGGCGGGCGGGCCGCTCGTCGTGCCGCTCGCCGAGGGGGCCGAGGGGGCCGAGGGGGCCGGCGGATCTCCGGCGGGGGAGGCCGAGCCGTCGACCGACCCGTGGCAGCGGCTCACGGGAGACGTCACCGAGACGCTGGGACGCCTGCTGGTGCTGGGGGCGCGTCGCGGTGCGGCGGGCTTGCGCCGCGACCTGGCCGATCACGCGGCCCGAGCCGAGAGGCTGGGCCTGCTGCGCTGGGCCGGGGCCCTGCGGGCGGCCGCGGGCGAGGAGCTCGACCCGGCCGACCTGCTCGACCCGGCCGACCTGCTCGACCTGGCCGTGCTGCTGGAGATGGGGCGCTAGGCCGTTCGCGCCCTCACCGGTCGTGGTGTGAGGCCCCCGGAAAGTGGTGGCCTCGCACCACGACCCGGGGGCGGGGAAGGGATGGGACTCAGGGCATCCGCAGGACGCCGAGCCCCTTGTAGAGGTCGACGCGCTCGATGGTCGCGCCGGGCTCCGACTCGGCCCAGCGCTCGCCGGTGATGCGCTCGTCGGAGCGGTCGTAGTCGTCCATGAGCACCAGGGCGCCCGGCGCGAGGCGGTCGCGCATGACCGGGAATGCGGGGTACCGCGCCTCGGGGCCGCCCGATCCCGGCGGGCCGTCGACGATCATGAGGTCGATCGGGGGCAGGTCGCCGATCGCAGCCGCGTCGTACCACTGCGGTTCGTGGCCCGGCACGGGCGAGTCGACGAGCGGCGCGATCCGCACCTCGGCGACGTCGGCGACGCCCGCCTCCTCGAGGGTGCGCTGCGTCTGGCCGCCGTAGTAGGCGTCGTGGTCGACGGAGATGATGCGGGTCGGCAGCCCGTACTGCTTCGCGACGAGCCCCATGAGGAGCGTCGACGAGCCGGAGCCGAACTCGAGCACCGTCGCCGGGCGCCGGGTGCGGAGCAGGTCCACCAGGTGGAGCAGCAGGTCGGGCGACGCCGCGAAGCCGCTGAGGCCGGGCAGCGGACGCTCGATGCGCACCGCGTCGAAGAGCTGCAGCAGCGCCTGGGTCTGGCGCGTGGTGCCGACGTTCTCCGCCGTCAGCATCTTCTGCACCTCGTCCAGCGTCGACGCCCGGACGCGGTGGAGCTCGGCCCGCTCGGCCTTCGCGGAGTCGGACACCGCGCCGCGGACGAGGTCGGTGGTGCGGATCGCGTTCTTCTCGACGGACTCCCGGAGGCCGTCGGTGCGGGCCTTGAGCAGCGTCACGACCGTGTCGGTGCCGGCGCCGACGTGGCGGTCGTTGACGGCGAGCCGGCCGACCACCCCGTGCAGCGCGCCGAGGAGGACGGCCTGCACCGTCAGCACCACGCCGAGACCCAGCCCGATGAGCCAGGCCCCGTCGAGGTCGACCACCACCGCCGCGAGCAGCGGCAGCCCCACGAGCCCGACGAGGGCGACCAGGGCGACGACGGGACGTCCCCGTCGGGGGAGGAGGGTGCTCAGCGGCGTGCGTGACGTCATGGTCAGGAATCTATCCAGACCCGCCGACGGTGTGGGGCAGCGGCGCGTCAGGCCAGTCCGCGGATCGCGCGCGCAGGCGGCCGCCGTCCCGCGATGGTCCACGCCATGTCGACCACCTGACGGGTCTCGGGCACCTGGTGGACGCGGTAGATCCGCGCGCCCGCCTGGGCGCAGATCGCGGTGGCGGCCAGCGTGCCGAGCAGCCGGTCGCCGACCCCGCGGTCGAGGGTCTCGCCCACGAAGTCCTTGTTGGAGAGGCTGACGAGCACCGGCCAGCCCGTCGCGACCATCTCGCCGAGCCGGCGGGTCACCTCCAGCGACTGGAACGTGTTCTTCCCGAAGTCGTGGGCGGGGTCGATCACGATCGACTCCCGCGCCACGCCGGCGGCGAGCGCGCGCTCGGCGTACGCCGTGGTGTCGGCGATCGCGGAGGCGACCACGTCGTCGTACGCCAGCCGGTGCGGTCGCGTGCGCGGCGTGACCCCGCCGGTGTGGGTGCAGATGATCGCGGCGTCGTGCTCGGCGGCGGCGTCGACGAGCTCGGGGTCGGCACCGCCCCACGCGTCGTTGAGCACGTCGGCGCCCTCGGCGCAGACGGCGCGGCCGACGGAGGCGCGCCAGGTGTCGACGGAGATGACGAGGTCGGGGTACGCCGCGCGCACCCGCGCCACGAACGACACCACGCGGCGCCGCTCCTCCGCCTCGTCGATCTCGACGCCCGGCGCGGCCTTGATGCCGCCGATGTCGACGATCTCCGCGCCCTCGTCGACGACCTGCGCCACGCGGTCGAAGGCCTTGTCCTCCGCCCAGGTGGCGCCCTTGTCGTAGAACGAGTCGGGCGTGCGGTTGACGATCGCCATCATCAGCGTGGCGTCGTCGGGGAACGAGTGCCGCCCCAGGCGCAGCGTCATGCGGTCTCCTCCGGTGCCAGGACCGTGCGTTGGGGTGGGCGCTCGCCCACGGTCACGGCCCGCAGGTGCGGTACGGCGCCGGCCTCGGTGCGCACGAACTGCCGCAGCCCGACCGTGTCGACGCCGGCGACCTCGCCCGTGCGGCGCGCGACCGCGGCGAGGATCTGCGTCGCCATCGCGCCCAGGTCGGCCAGCCCTTGGTGGCGGTGCGAGCGGCGTCCGAGGTCGACCTGGGCGATCGCGTCCGCGCCCCGCGCGCGCAGGGTGTCGACGAGCGCGGCCAGCTCGACGGCGTACCCGGTCGGGACGCTCAGCGAGCCGAACAGGTCGCGCCGCACCGCCCACTCGCCCGCCAGCGGCTGCACGAGCCCGGCGAGCTCCGGGAACGCGAGCGCGATCAGCGGGCGGGCGACGAGCTCGGTGACCCGCCCCCCGTCGTACGGACCCCCGCCCTCGACGTCGAGCGGCCGCTCGTAGAAGCCCTTGACCAGACCGACGGTCGGATCGGTGAGGAGGGGGCCGAGGAGGCCGGGCACGAAGTGGGTGTCCCACTCACGCAGGTCGGCGTCCATGAAGACGAGCACGTCGCCGCGGGTCACGAAGAGCGACTTCCACATCGCCTCGCCCTTCCCGGGCGCCCAGCCGAGGTCGGGGCGGATGTCGGCGGCGGCGTGCACCACGGCGCCCGCGTCGGCCGCTGCCTGCGCCGTGCCGTCGGTGGAGTCGGAGTCGATGACGACGATCTCGTCGAGGAGGCGCGCGGTCTCGACGAGCCGCTCGCGCACGCGGGTCACGACGTCGCCGACGGTGGCGGCCTCGTTGCGGGCCGGTACGACGAGGCTGACGGTCGCGCCGGACGCCTCGCGCGCGGCGAGGAGGGCGTCGAGCGACCAGTCCTGCCAGTGGTGGGTGCGACGGGCCGACCACGCGGACGTGGCGTCGTCAGGGCGCGGCGCGTTCACCTCGACAGGTTAGAGGTGGGTCGGGAACGGGGTCGGGGCGGTCGGCGCGGGCCGGTGGGGAAAACAGGTCGAGGACTGTCAGCCGCTCCTGCCAGGCTGCACCCATGCCCGACCAGGACGCCTTCATCGACGCCTTCGCCCGCTTCCTCGACAGGGTGGTGCACGACCACGAGCGCAGGACCTCGTCCGACCCGGGCGAGCTGGTGCGGATCCTCGACGCCCATCTCGGCACGCCGGCCGCCGACTGCTCGATCGTGACGGAGAAGCTGCCGCCCTGGCGCCTCGTCGACGCCGACGTGGTGATGGAGTCGATGGCGGATGCGGCCGGTCGCGTGCTGGGTCTGTCCGTCGACCGGCGGCAGCACGATGTCAGCTTCCGCTCGATCGTGGCTGGCCGGCACGGTGCGGCGGGCATCGCTCCGGTGGACCACGTCACGATGCCGATCGGGCCGGGGGAGGAGCGCCGCGTCGTCTCCCGCGGCCTGCGTCTCCTGACCTGGGCCGGCGAGCCGGTGGCCGTGCTGCAGTCGGCCGCCGACCCGGAGTGGAACCGTCAGGAGGCGACCTTGGAGGTGGTCGGCGCCCGCCCCGCGACGGTGGACGCCTTCCTGGCGGAGGTCCGACGCCGGATGACCGCCGACAGCGTGCTGCGCGGGCAGGTGATGACGTTCCGTCCGCACGGGTTCGAGTCGATGCTCGGGGGCGTCGCCTTCGTCGAGCGGCCCTCCGTGGCGCGGGACGACGTCGTGCTCCCGGACGGTGCTTTCGAACGACTCGAGCAGCACGTGCTCGCGCTCGGCGTCCACCGGGAGGCGCTGCTCGCCGCCGGGCAGCACCTGAAGCGCGGCGTCCTGCTCTACGGCCCGCCGGGCACGGGCAAGACCCACACGGTGCGCCACCTCGTCGGAGCGGCCGCGGGCACGACCGTGCTGATGCTCAGCGGCAACTCCCTCGGTGCGGTGCGGGAGGCCGCGAGCATCGCCCGCGTGCTCGAACCCGCGATCGTCGTGCTGGAGGACTGCGACCTCATCGCCGAGGACCGCGACATGATGGGGTCGCCCGACTCGCTGCTGTTCGAGCTGTTGGAGGCGCTCGACGGCCTCGACGGGGACGCGGACGTCGCCTTCCTGCTCACGACCAACCGGCCCGACCTGCTGGAGCAGGCGCTGGCGCAGCGGCCGGGGCGCATCGACCTCGCCATCGAGGTGCCGCGACCTGACGCGGCCGCGCGGCGCCGGCTCTTCGCGCTCTACGCCCGGAGCCTCGACCTGAGCGATGCGGCCGTGGACGCGGCGGCCGACCGGGCGGAGGGTGTCACCGCCTCGTTCGCCAAGGAGCTGGTGCGCCGCACCGTGCTGGCCGCCGCCGTGGAGGGCGTGCCCGTCGCCGACCGGCACCTGGAGGAAGCCCTCGACGAGCTCCTCGGTGACCGCGAGTCGTTCACCCGCAGCCTGCTGGCCTCGGGGCCGGCGACGCACGAGGACGAGGCGCTCGGTCCCCGCCGTCGCGGTGAGGTCGGCGAGTCGTGGCTCGACGAGGAGGGCAACAGCCACGTGGTCCTGGGTGGTGACTGACGTCAGCGGTCGGGGTCGAAGCCGTACTCGTCCAGCACGTGGCCCGACAGCGTCGTGCTCATCCGGGCGCCCTCCGCGTAGGCGTTCGTGATCCAGATGTCGACCTGGGGCAGCTTGTCGATCGGGTCGAGCCCGACCTGGACCCAGTTGAGCACGGCGTCCTCCACGTTGAGGTCGGCGATCCCGCGGCCGATGTTGTCGAAGAGGCGGGGCACGTCGAGGTCGGTCAGGTCGATCACGGAGGCGCCGCGCCCGAGGGTGTCGTCGCGGATCCACAGGTACGGCGCGCCCGGGTCCTCGTCGTTCACGGTCCAGGTCTCGGTGCGCGGCGTGGTCGCCGCCACCGGGATGGTGATGGACGCGCCGTTCTCGTCGAAGCGCAGCTCCGTCACGTAGGGGCGCTTCACCGCCCGCCACTGCTCGAGCAGCGTCGTCACGTGGGCCTCGTCGGGCGCCCAGTCGTCCAGACCCTCGAGCGCGACCGTGGGCCGGTCGGCGAACACGTCGCCCGGGTCCGGCTCCTCCGGCGTGAGGCGGACGTCGTCGATGGAGACGAGCTGGGCCCGCTGCTCGGCGACCGCCTCGTCGTGCTCGTCGGTGCCGAACAGCTGTCGCACCCCGACGCCTGCGCCGACGAGCAGCGCCACGGTGACGGCGAGGGTCAGGAGACGGCGGGTGCTGCTCGTGCTCGTGCCGGACGACGGCGGCGTACGGCGCGGGGCCGGCCTCGTCGCGAGCTGGGCCGCCGCCGCGTCGACGGCGTCACCCCGGAGGTCGGTGAGCAGGGTGGCCAGCTGGTCCACGTGGGTCGCCGCGAGGGCGGTCGCGGTGCGCTCCTCGCGCTCGACGGCGTCGAGCTGACCATCGACGTACGCCTCGGTGAGTGCCGCGACGACGGCGTTCCGGTCGGTGTCCCTCGCGCGCTTCGGTGGTGCCACGTCGGCAGTCCCTACCCACCCCGCGTCGTCCCGACTCCTGGCTGGGCGCCCGTCGCTAGCCTGATCGGCATGAGCACACCGGTGCAGACGGCCCCCGAGCGCGGTCCGGTCCGCGACGCCGCGACGCTGGTCGGCGGGTTCGTCGCGGTCCTGTGGGTCCTCGAGGTCGTCGACACGATCGTCGGCCACCGCCTCGACCAGTTCGGCGTGCAGCCGCGCACCGACGAGGGCCTCGTCGGCATCGCGACGGCGCCGCTGCTGCACCTCGGCTTCGAGCACCTCGTCTCCAACACGATCCCGCTGCTGGTGCTGGGCTTCGTCATCGCCCTGTCGGGGATCGGCCAGGCGCTCGCGGTCACGGGCGCGATCTGGGTCATCGGCGGCTTCGGCACGTGGCTCTTCGCCCCGTCGGGCACCAACCACATCGGCGCGTCGGTGCTCGTCTTCGGCTTCATCGTCTACCTGGTGCTCCGCGGCTTCTTCACCCGGCGCATCGGCCAGATCGCCGTCGGTGTCGTGGTGCTGGTGCTCTACGGCGGCGCCCTGTGGGGCGTGCTCCCGGGCCAGCCGGGCATCTCGTGGCAGGGCCACCTCTTCGGCGCCGTCGGCGGAGGGCTCGCGGCGGCGATGCTGACACCGCGCCGTACCGATCCGACAGGAGCTTCTCGATGACTGCGTTCTCGGTGACCCACGAGGCGACGGCCGTGCTGCCCGTCGAGCGGCAGGCCGTGTGGGACGTGCTGACCGACCCGGGGACGCTCGCCCAGCTGACGCCCATGCTGACCTCGATCGAGGAGCAGGGCGAGCACTGGGTGTGGCGCATGACGAAGGTGCCCGGGCTCAGCCTCGCCGTCGCCCCGGAGTTCACGGAGCGCATGACGTTCACGGAGCTGGAGCGCATCGACTTCCGCCACGACCCGCCCGCGGGACGGGACGAGGACGCGGGGGCCGAGGGGTGGTACGAGCTGCGTGACGCCACCGACGCCGAGCGGGGCGCCGCGGAGGTGGCCTCCCACCTGGCGATCAGCCTCACCATCACCGTCGACCTGCCGCTCCCGCGGCTGTCGGCGCCGGCGGTCAAGACCGCCATGAAGCGCGTCGTGGCCTCGATGGGCAACGGCTTCGCGGAGAACCTCGACCGGCACCTGGGGATCTGACCCCGGAGCACCCTGGTCGTGGTGTGAGGCCACCGAGAAGTGGAGGGCTCACACCACGACCGAGATGGGGTGTCGGATCAGAGACCGGGGATCCAGTCGAACGTGTCCGGGTTGGGGCCGGTGCGTCCCTCCTCGCCCTTGTCGAGCGCGGTGATGCGGTTGACCTCGTCGGCGGGCAGGGAGAAGTCGAAGATGTCCGCGTTCTCCTTCACCCGCTCCGGCGTGACCGACTTCGGGAAGATGATGTCGCCGCGCTCGATGTGCCAGCGGAGCGTCACCTGGGCGGGGGTCTTGCCGTACTTCTCGGCCAGCTCCACCAGCACCGGGTCGTCGAGCACCGCGCCCTGCGCGATCGGCGACCACGCCTCGACCGCCACGTTGAGGCGACCGGAGGCGAGACGCGCGTCCTCGTTCGTCAGGTAGGGGTGCACCTCGATCTGGTTGATCGCGGGCACGATCCCCGTCTCGTCGACGATGCGCTTGAGGTGCTCCGGGTGGAAGTTGGAGACACCGACGGACGTGGCCTTGCCCTCGGCGGCCAGCTCGGTGAGCGTGCGCCACGTCGAGACGTAGTCGCCGCCGTAGCGCGTCGGGAGCGGCCAGTGGATGAGGAAGAGGTCGACGTGGTCGACGTCGAGCTCACGGAGCGACTGCTCGAGGGCCGCGCGGGCGACGGCGGGCTCGTGGGAGTCGTTGTTGAGCTTCGTCGTGATGTAGACGTCCTCGCGGGCCAGGCCCGAGTTGCGCAGCGCACGGCCGACGCCGGCCTCGTTCTGGTACATCTGCGCCGTGTCGATGTGGCGGTAGCCCGCCTCGAACGCGGTCAGCACCGCGCGCTCCGTCTCGTCCGGCGGCACCTGGTAGACGCCGAAGCCGAGCTGGGGGATGGACGTGCCGTTGTTGAGGCTGACGGTCGGGATCTGTGCGGAAGCCATGGGAGTGACAGTGCCACCGCGTTCAAGATCATTCCTCCGCGTGAAGCGTCGTGAGGCGTCTCACCCGTCGAGGACGGCGCTGAGGCGGACGGCGTCGATCGAGTGCGCGCGCCCCACCGGCTCGCTCGTGAGCGCCCCGGCGTGCGTCGCGAGACCCTGCGCGAGCGCCGGGTCGGCCACGCAGGCGTCACGCCAGCCCCGGGCGGCGACCTCCGCGACGTACGGGAGCGTCACGTTCGTCAGCGCGTAGGTCGACGTGTGCGGGACGGCGCCGGGCATGTTCGCGACGCAGTAGAAGGTCGCGTCGTGCACGCGGTAGGTCGGGTCGGCGTGGGTCGTGGCGCGGGAGTCCTCGAAGCAGCCGCCCTGGTCGATCGAGATGTCGACGAGCACGGCGCCGCTGCGCATCCGCGCGACCGTGTCGTTGGTGACGAGCGTCGGGGCCTTCGCGCCCGGGACGAGCACGGCGCCGACGACGAGGTCCGCCTCGAGCATTGCCTCCTCCAGGGTCAGCGCGTTCGACGCGACCGTCTGCACCCGGTGGCCGAACAGCTGGTCGGCCCGCCGCAGCGCCGCGGGGCTGCGGTCGAAGAGCAGCACACGGGCGCCCATCCCCAGCGCCACCGTGGTCGCGTTGAGACCCGCGACCCCGGCGCCGACGACCACGACGTTGGCCGCGTAGGTGCCCGGCACACCGCCCATGAGCACACCGCGACCGCCGAGCACACCGGCCCCGGCGCGCATCAGGTGGTAGGCGCCCGCCTGCGGCGCCAGCCGTCCCGCGACCTCCGACATCGGGGCCAGCAGCGGCAGCCCCCCGTCCGGCCCCTGCACGGTCTCGTACGCCAGCGCCGTCACCTCCCGCGCCAGCAGCTCCTCGGTGAGCGCCTTGTCCGCTGCCAGGTGCAGGTAGGTGAAGAGCACGAGACCTGGGCGCAGCCGGTGGTACTCCTCCGCCACCGGCTCCTTCACCTTGAGCACCAGCTGCGCCTCCGCCCAGGTGGCGTCGGCGGCCTCGTCCGCCGAGGCCCCGGTGACGATGCGGGCGCCCGCCGCGGCGTACTGCTCGTCCGTCAGCGCGGAGCCGAGACCGGCGCCGCTCTGCACGAGCACCTCGTGGCCGTGGGCCACCAGCTCGGTGACGCCGGCGGGGGTGAGGGCGACGCGGTACTCGTGGTTCTTGACCTCGGTGGGGACACCGATGCGCATGGGGACTCCTCGGACTCGTGGACGCGCGGTGGCGCGGCGGGGCGCGGCCTCGGGGTGTGACGCCGCTCACTCATTGTGACGGGTGCTCACACCGGATTCACAGAGTCCCCTCACCGGACATTGGGTCGGCGGGTGTGAACTTGGTGCCATGAACGACTCCCGTCCCTCCGCTCCGCCGCCCCACGAGCCGGAGCGTCCCGCGACCCAGCCGCTCCCCTCGTACGGCGCGCCCGGCGCGTTCCCGCCGCCGGGGGAGCAGTACGGACAGGGCCCCGCCGGGGCTCACGCCTCCGCGCCTCATGACGCCTGGGGCCAGCCCGCGGCGTACCCCCAGCAGCCCCAGCAGCAGCTCCCCCCGCCGCCCGGCTGGGGTCAGGTCCCGCCGGGACCCCAGGGACCGTACGGCGCGTACGGCGCGTGGCCGCCCGCTCCGCCGCCGCGCCGCAGGCGTCGCGCCGGGGTGCTCGCCGCCGTCGCCGGTGGTGTCGTCGGGGCCGCGCTCACGTGTGCGATCACGATCCCGTTCGTGGACTTCGGCGGCAACGACGACACCCGGCCGAGCAGCTCGACGTCGGGCGGCGCCGACATCGACGACCTCGTCAACCGCGGCGGCGGCGACACCGACGAGGCCTCCGACCCCGGCGAGCTGTCCGACGCGGGCGTGCTCCTCGTCAACACGGCGCTCCAGGGCGGCGAGGGCGCCGGTACGGCGATGGTGCTCACCTCCGACGGGCTCGCGGTCACCAACTACCACGTGGTCGACAACTCGACCACCGTCGAGGTCGAGGTCGCCGCCACCGGGGAGACGCACGAGGCGACCGTGCTCGGGTACGACGCGTCCGCCGACGTCGCCGTGCTCCAGATCGACGGCGTCAGCGACCTCGACACCGTCACCCTCGACGACGACGGCGGGGTGGACGTCGGCGACGCCGTCGCCGCGCTCGGCAACGCCGGCGGCCAGGGCTTCCTCTCCGAGGTGCGCGGCGAGGTCACGTCCCTCGACGAGAGCATCACGACGACGGACCAGTACAACGGCAACGAGACCGAGATCTCGGGCCTCATCGAGACCGACGCCGACGTGGTGCCCGGCTACTCCGGCGGCCCCATGTTCGACGCCGAGGGCGAGGTCATCGGCATCAGCACCGCCGCCGCCTCCACCAACGGCCAGGACGGACCGACGTCCTCCGGCCTGCCCGGGGCGCAGGCGCAGGCCCAGGGGCAGGGCCAGGTCCAGAAGGGCGGCGGCATCAGCTACGCCCGCCCGATCGACGAGGCGCTCGACGTCGTGCAGGCCGTCATCGACGGCGACGAGGGCGACGGCATCGTCATCGGCACGCCCGCCTACCTCGGCGTCAGCATCGACCCGTCCGGCGGCGAGCCGCTCGTCGCCGCCGCCGAGGCCGACACCCCCGCCGGCCAGGCCGGCCTCGAGGAGGGCGACGTCATCACCGCCATCGGCGACACCCAGGTGTCCACCTTCGACGAGCTCGCCGCCGCCGTCGCGTCCCACGAGCCCGGCGACACCGTCACCATCACCTGGGAGCGCGACGGCCGCGAGATGACCGGCGACGCGACCCTCACGGAGTCGCCGCTGAACTGAGCCTTACCCCAGGCTCCCGCTGACCCAGGGCGCCGCACGGCCGAGGACCCGAGACCTTGCCGTGCGGCGCTCTGTTGTGTCGTCGTGTAACGCGGTGTCCGGGCTACTCCACACGTGGACGACCACCGCGGAGGTAGCACTAACACCGCGCTAGATATCAGCCGGACGAGCACGGCCCCGGGAGCGGTCGGCCGTCGGTCCGGCTCGGGCGGTGGGGGTTGGGGCGGGGACCTGGATCTTGGCGCACGCGTGTAACGCGGTGTTACTGCTACTTGTGCGGTGGTCGACCACGTGTGCAGTAGCCCGGACACCGCGTTACACGGGGCCGACGGGACCACCCCACCCCCGAAACGCAACGTGGCCCCAGCGCGACGGAAACCGTCGCGCTGGGGCCACGCCCCGGCGTACCGCTCAGTCGTGCCGCGCGTGCGCGCGCTCGAGGCTCTCGCCCTCGACGTCGACGCGGGGCAGGATGCGGTCGAGCCAGCGGGGGAGCCACCAGGCCTTCTCGCCCATGAGGTACATCAGCGCCGGGATCAGCGTCATCCGCACGACGAAGGCGTCGATGAAGACGGCCGTCGCCAGGGCGAAGCCCATCGCCTTGATGAACGACATGTCCATCAGCATGAACGCGGCGAAGACCGACATCATGATGACCGCGGCCGCAGCCACGACGCGCGCCGAGTTGCGGAAGCCGTCGATGACGGCCGCGACCGAGTCGGCGCCGTGGACGTGGGCCTCGCGGATCCGGGTCACGAGGAACACCTGGTAGTCCATCGCCAGGCCGAACACCACGCCCACCAGGAAGATCGGCATGAAGCTCACGAGGGGCTGGCCCTCGACGAGCCCGAGCGCACCGTCCTGGAAGACCAGCACGGTGATGCCGAGCGTGGCGAGCACCGTCAGCAGGAAGCCGAGGGTGGCGGTGAGCGGCACCAGGATCGAGCGGAACACCAGCACGAGCAGCAGGAACGCCAGACCGATCACGACGGTCAGGTAGATCGGCAGCGCGTCGTTGAGCCGGTCCGAGACGTCCACGGCGACGGCGGTCATGCCGGTGACGCCCAGCTCGGCGCCGGTCGACGACTCGATGTCGCCCTGGGTGTCGCGCAGGTCGGCGAGGAGGTCCGTGGTGGCGGCGTCCTCGGCGCTCGACTCGGGGGTGATGAGCACCAGGGCGCCGGTCGCTGCCGCGGGGTCGCCCTCCGGGTCGGCGTTCGTCTGCGTGATCTGCGCGTGCGCGACGTCGTCCTGCTCCGAGGCCCAGGCGACGACCTCGCCGAAGGCGGCCTGGCGCTCGGCGTCGTCCGCGATGTCCCGACCGTCGACGACCGCGAGCAGCGGCGCCTGCCGACCGTCACCGAACGCCTCGGCGATGAGGTCGGACGCCTTGCGCTGCGTCGTGTCGCTCGGGCTCGTCGAGTCGCTGGGCAGGGCGAGCTGCAGGTTCTGCACGGGTACGGCGAGAGCGCCGAGCGCGATGACCACGAGCACCACGGCGGCGAGCGGCGAGCGCCCGACGAGCTTGGCCCAGCGCACGCCGTTGTTGACGATGCGGCCCTTCTCGTCGCGCTGCGGGGCGTAGCGCCGCACGGTGCCGCCGAAGGCCTTCGACTTGAGCATGCCGAGCACGGCCGGCAGCAGCGTCAGGGCGACGAGCACGGCGAGGAACACGCCGCTCGCCGCGGCGAGACCCATCGCGGTGAGGAACGGGATGCGCACGACGGCCAACGCCGCGAGGGCGATGAGGACGGTCAGGCCGGCGAAGACGACGGCGGACCCCGCCGTGCCGACCGCGATGCCTGCCGCCTCCTCGCGGTCGTCGGTGTGCTCCAGCTCGCTGCG
The DNA here is from genome assembly GCF_010686755.1 of Nocardioides zeae. Classification (GTDB taxonomy): domain Bacteria; phylum Actinomycetota; class Actinomycetes; order Propionibacteriales; family Nocardioidaceae; genus Nocardioides; species Nocardioides zeae. The sequence goes on from NZ_JAAGXA010000004.1 coordinate 274,452, forward strand.
GTAGCGGGCCAGGATGAACAACGCGTAGTCGATGCCGACCGCCAGGCCGATCATCACCGCCAGGATCGGGGTCATGTCGGAGACGTCGGTGAACGCCGTCATGCCGGTGACGCCGAGCGAGGTCAGGGCGACGCCCACGATGGCGGTGACGATGGGCAGGCCGGCCGCCACGAGCGAGCCGAACGTCAGCACGAGCACGACGAGGGCGACCGCGATGCCGATGAGCTCGGAGGCACCGCTGATCTCCATGACCTGCAGGCCGGGACCGTTGGCCTCGACCTCGAGCCCGTCGCCGCGCGCGTCGTCGAGGAGCTCCAGGATCGCGTCCTGGCTCTCGGGCTCGATGTCGGTGGGCTCGTCGACGTCGAAGTCGAAGGTGATGAGACCGACCCGGCCGTCCGCGTCGACGGGCGCGAGGTTGGCGACGTCCTCCGGGCTGGCGCCACCGGCCGACAACGCCTCCTCCTGGGCGGCGGCCGCGGCCACCGGGTCGAGGATCGGCGCCTGCTCGCTGGACAGCACCTGCGGGCTGTCGGAGATGTCGGTGACGAGCTGGGAGATGCGGTCGGCGTACGCCGGGTCGCTCAGCTGCTCACCCTCCGGCACCGCGACGACGACGGTGACCGAGGTGTCGTTGAGGGCGTCCTCGGAGCCGGGGAACAGCTCCTCCTGGAGCTCGCTCGCCCGCTCCGAGGGGATGCCGGGGATCGAGAACGTGCTGCTCGTCGGCTGCTGGATCGCCAGGGCGGTGAAGCCCACGGCGACGAGCGCGACGACCCAGACGCCGATGAAGGCCGGCCATCGCCGGAAGGCGGTCTTTCCGAGCCGGTAGAGAAGGGTGGCCATCGCTGGTGCTCCTGTCGGGTGCGGGCGTGGGGTGCGGGCGTCGGGCTGGTGCGTCGGGGTGCCGGCTCAGGCGAGCAGCCGGCGGATGGTGCCGAAGTGGCGCGAGAAGAGGTCGGGCAGCGGGGTGTCGTCGCCGGCGATGCTGGCGTCGATGGCGGTGTCGAACACGACGAGCAGCACGCGGATGAGGAGCAGGGCGCCCTCCTGGTCGAGCTGCTCACCGCCGCGGGCGCGGACGGCTTCCTGGAGGTCGACGGCGAGCTCGGCGAAGCGGTCGTGGACCGCCTCGACCAGCCGGGGGATCTGGAAGAGCTGGCGGTGCAGCACCATCTCCTCCCGCGTGGGCTCCTCGACCCCCAGCACCTCGCGGGCGAGGTGCTCGAGGTCCGCCCCGAGGTTGCCCGTCGGTCCGCCCCGGGCGAAGGCCTCCATGGCGTCGGCCGGCACGTCGACCCGGGGACCCAGGCAGGCGTCCACCTTCGACGGGTAGTAGTTGAAGAGGGTGCGGCGTGCGACCCCCGCCGCCTCGGCGAGCTCGTCCATCGTGAAGCCGTCGAGGCCGTGCTCCGTCGCCAGGCGCTGCGCGGACAGCGTGATGCGGCGCGCCGTCTCCTCGCGCTTGCTGGTGCGGTGGTCTGCCCCGCCGCTTTCTGCACTCGTGCTCACGAAGTGCAAGTTTGCACTGCGTATCCGAAAGTGCAAAAGACTCGCGCTGTGACGTGTGCCGCAGTCGGGGGCCGGGCGGGGGTGGACGTGGGTCCGTAGCCCACAATCGAGGCATGTCCGTCACGCAGGAGACCCCCGTCCGCGCGCCGCGCCCCGGCGCCGAGGTGCTCGCCGAGCCCATGCGCTCGCGCTGGAGCCCCGCGGTGTTCGCCACCGACGTCCCCGTCGGCGACGACGAGCTCGCCGGGATGCTGACCGCCGCCGCCTGGGCGCCGTCGACCGGGAACACGCAGCCGTGGGCGTACGTCGTCACCCGGGCCGGCACCGCGGCGTACGACGCCGTCATCGCCAGCCTGAGCAACGGCAACTCGGGGTGGGTGCCCACCGCGCCCGTCGTGATCGTCGCCGCCGCGCTCGTCGGGGAGTGGGAGGGCCGGAAGGGGATGGGCGACTACGCGCTCTACGACCTCGGCCAGTCCGTCGCGCACCTCACCCTGCAGGCACAGGCCGTCGGGCTGCACACGCACCAGTTCGCCGGCTTCGACCACGAGGCGGCCGCGGCCGCGCTCGGCATCCCCGAGGCCTACCGGCCCATGGTCGGCATCGCCGTCGGCCGCCTGGGCGGCGACGAGCACGTCGCACGCGCCACCGAGGGCGACGTCGCGCGCCACACCAAGGACCGCACGCGCCGGGGCGCCTCCGAGGTGGGGTACGACGGCGTCTGGGGCACGCCCTTCCCGGGCTGACCAGCCGGTCGCGCGGGGGGCGCGGGTCGCAGGGCGGCGCCCCTCGGGGGGAGGGGGGCTCCCCTCGGAGGAAAGAAAACGCGGACGGGACGGTCGGAGAAGCCCGGTTGGCACGTTCCAATCGACCGGCCGGTCCGCGTTTTCATTCGCCGGGTCCGCGTTTTCTTTCGCCGGAGTCGGAGCCGGAGCCGCCGGAGCTGCCGTCGGAGTCCGACCCCGGTTCGCCCGTGGCCGGCCCGGTGCGGCGTCCGCCACGCCGGGCCAGGACGGCGAACACCACCAGCACCACCAGCACGACGCCGAGCACCACGAGGCCCAGCACCACCATCGACCCGAGCTGTGCCATCAGCTGCTCGACCCGCAGCCGCCGCCACCGCACGACGACCCGGAGCTGCACGAGCTCGAGCTGCAGGAGCTGGACCCGCAGGACGAGTCGTTGCCGGAGTCGCTGCTGCCGCAGCCCCCGACGTACCCGCCGCCCGCGCCGTACGCCCCGCGGCGCCCGCGGGACCGGCGCCGCTGGCTCGAGGTCGCGTTGGTGCTGACGGCGAGGGCGATCGCTCCGGCCACCACCGCCAGCACGACGCACACGATGACGATCGTCATGGTGCAGCTCCTTCCGAGAGGCCGGCGCGGGGCCGGCGGGTGAGGTGCCAGGTGCGGCTACCCAGTCCGAGGACCAGGGCCCGCCGACCGGCGATCGTCACGACGGCCGCGCGGCGGCGTCCGTCGTGGACGGCGTGGAGACGCAGCCAGTCGGCGGCGTCGGGATGGGCCTGCGGGAGCCACGCGGCGAAGGCCGCGAGGTCGTCGTGCGCGCACCCGGCAGCCGGGTGCGTGGCCGCCCAGCCGTGGAAGCGGTCGCGCCAGGCGGGCAACAGGTCGAGCTCGGGCGCGATGCGGAGCACGGCGTCGCTGCGCTTGCGGTGCAGCACGCGGGTCGTCAGCGCCGTTCCCGCCGCGCTCGCCGGGGCGAACCCGGGCGGGACGTCCCCGCGCAGCAGCGCGGCCAGCACCTCCTCCTGACGGCCGGCCAGCCGCGCGCGGGCGCTCACCGGTCCGCTCCCGCCGGGAGGCGCCGGGCGACGGCGGCCCGCAACGCGTCGTACTCGCCGGCCACGGCCTCCGGCGTCACGTCCTCGTCCCGCTCCAGCAGGATGCCGGGGACGGGCAGCCCGCGCTGCCGGTACGCCGCGGCCAGCGTCGTCACGAGCCCGAGCACCGCCGGGACCATCGCGTGGGCGTGGGTGTCGAGGTAGAGCCCGTCGGGCCGTTCCTGGCCGCCGGCGACGTGCACGTAGGCGACGGCCTCCAGCGGGAAGCGCAGCAGGTCGGCGACCGGGTCGCTGCCCCGGGCGACCGCGCTCGCGTGGAGGTTGGCGACGTCGAGCACGAGACGGCAGTCCGTGCGCTCCACGAGGGCGGTGAGGAAGTCGGGCTCGTCCAGCGTGTCCTCGGGCCAGGCGAAGAGGGCAGCGATGTTCTCGACGGCGAGCGGCACGGGCAGCGCGGCCTGCGCCGTCCGCACGTTCTCGACGAGCACCTCGAGGCTCTCGGCGGTGCGGGGCGGCGGCAGCAGGTGTCCGGCCTCGAGCACGTCGCCGTGCAGCGGGTCGGGGGTGGCGGCCGCGCGCACGAAGGCCACGTGCTCGCTGACCAGCGGCGCCCCCAGGGCCTCGGCGAGCGCGGCGAGGTGGGCCAACCGACGGGGGTCGGGCACGTCCGCCCCGGCCAGGCCCAGCGTCACGCCGTGCGGGACCACCGTGACGCCCGCGTCCCGCAGCGCCACGAGCTCGTCGGGCAGCCGCGCGGGGTCGACGTTCTCCGCGACGACCTCGGTGAAGGAGAGGTCGCCGGCGGCGGCGTACGACGCGAGCAGGTCCGCCACCGGCCGCCGCCACGCGACGGCCGTGCCGTGCGGAGCAGGGGCGCGGACCATGCGCCCGAGTGTGCGCCGGACGGCCGAGGTCCAAACCGCGCCTGTGGAGGACGCCCCAGGCGGAGAACGGCTCCGGATCGGGCCATGTGAGCGTTCCAACCGGTGCGTTCTCCGTCCCGGGCGTCCTCCACAGCCCTCTCCCGCGACCGCTACGGTCCCGGCATGGCCCGCCGTCGCAGCACGTCCGCTCCCCGCATCGCCGCTCCCGCCCTGGGGCCCCTGGTCGACGGCGACCCGACGGCGCTGCGGCCGGGCGGCGAGGTCGACGGCCTGCGGTTCGGCGGGCTCCGGCTCGGGGCGCTCGAGCTCGCCGGTGCGCGTCTCATCGAGTCGCAGCTGGAGGACGTGCACGCCGACGAGGCCGACCTGTCGGGCGCGCGCCTCTCCGACGTGGCCCTCGACGGGGTGAGCCTGCCGGTCGTCCGCGCGATCGGCACCCAGTGGCGGGACGTGCGGGTCACCGGTCGGATCGGGTCGCTGGAGGCCTACGAGTCGTCGTGGCGGTCGGTGCACCTCGTCGGCTGCAAGCTCAGCTTCGTCAACCTGCGCGGCGCCGAGCTGCTCGACGTGCTCCTCGAGGGGTGCGTGGTGGAGGAGCTCGACCTCGGTGGTGCCGCGCTCAGCCGCGTGCGGCTGGCGGACACGACGGTCGGTCGTCTCGACGTGCAGCAGGCGCAGCTGGCGGACGTCGACCTGCGCGGCGCCCGCCTCGACGACGTGACCGGCGTGCGGGACCTCCGGGGCGCCACCGTCTCACCGGCGCAGCTGGCGCTGCTCGCCCCGGCCATCGCCGCCGAGCTGGGGCTGCGGGTCGAGGACTGACCCGGCGGCCCGCTCAGGCGCCGTCGGCGCGCCGGTCCTGCTCCGCCGCCGCGAGCACGTCGGCGTCGGTGCACGCGAGGGCGAAGGCGGCGATGCGGGCGCGGATCTCCCGTCCCAGCAGCCACTGCCCGATCGGCTCCGCGACGGGCCGCAGCCAGGCGGGCCGCACGGCATAGCTGTACTTCCACGTCGCCAGCGTCCCCGCGATCGGCGTGCCGTCGAGCACCCGCTCCTCGGGCGCGAACCGCCACCCGCCGCCGAACGTCGCGAAGAACCAGGGACCGCTCACCATGGTCATCCCGACGGACGTCGGGGGCCGGTACGACGCGTACTCGCTCACCATGCGGAGCCCGACGCGCGCCCGCGTGACGGTGCGGACGCCCTTCTGGGGGCGGTCGGCGTCGACGAGGTGCTGGTGGCGGACGAACGGGTCCCACGCGAGCCGCACCTCGCCCGTCGTCTGGGAGACCGCGAACGCGGTGGCCGGGCTGACCGGCACCCACTGGGCGGCGCTGACCTGGGGCACGGCGTCAGAGGCCGAACTCGGCGCGGCGCCCCTCGGGCACCAGGTCGGCGTAGTCGGGGTGCTTCGCGACGTACCCGCGGAAGAAGGGGCAGAACGGCAGGAGCGAGCGGCCGTCGGCGCGGAGCCCGTCGAGCACCGCGACGGCGAGCTGCTTCGCGAGGCCCTGGCCGGCGAAGGCGTCGTCGATCTCGGTGTGCATGACGGCGACGACGGTGCCGCCCTCGCGCAGCCGGTAGTCGGCGAACCCGGCGAGGGCGCCGTCGACGCGCACCTCGTAGCGGGCCGCGTCGGTGTTGTCGGTGACGGAGACGTCGGTCATGGGGACGACGCTACCCCCGTCCTGCGTCTGACCTGGGCCGACAGAGCGGTCGCTCGCTTTTGGACACTGTGGTCGCACGTGACTTGCCCGTAACCCGAGACCGGCCCGATGGTGGGCTCCATGGCCCCCGTCACGTCCACTCCCGCGACCACGTCGTCGTACTCGATCACCATGCGTCTGCACACGACGCCCGACAACAGCCACATCGGCACCGTCGCCACGGCGATCTCCGGTGCGGGTGGCGTCGTCACCGCCATCGACGTCGCGGAGTCGCGTCACGACCGCCTCGTGCTGGACGTGACCTGCTCGGCCTCCAACGCCGACCACTCGCAGGCGCTCGTCGACGCGGTCAGCGCCCTCGACGGCGTGACGGTCCACAAGGTCTCCGACCGCACGTTCCTGCTGCACCTCGGCGGCAAGATCGAGGTCTCCTCGAAGGTCTCGCTGAAGACGCGCGACGACCTGTCGATGGCCTACACGCCGGGTGTCGGCCGGGTCTCGCGTGCGCTCGCGGAGAACCCCGAGGACGTCCCGCGCCTCACCATCAAGGGCAACTCGGTCGCGGTCGTCACCGACGGCTCCGCCGTGCTCGGCCTCGGCAACATCGGCCCCGGCGCGGCGCTGCCCGTGATGGAGGGCAAGGCGGCGCTGTTCAAGCGCTTCGCCGACATCGACGCGTGGCCGATCTGCCTCGCCACGCAGGACACCGACGAGATCGTCAAGGCCGTCGAGATGATCGCCCCCGGCTTCGGCGGCATCAACCTCGAGGACATCTCCGCCCCGCGCTGCTTCGAGATCGAGGCCCGCCTGCGCGAGAAGCTCGACATCCCCGTCTTCCACGACGACCAGCACGGCACGGCGATCGTCGTGCTCGCCGCGCTCACCAACGCGCTGCGCGTCGTCGACAAGCAGCTCGAGACCGTGCGCGTCGTGGTCTCGGGGGCCGGCGCGGCCGGTACGGCGATCGTGAACCTCCTGCTCGCCGCCGGCGTCACCGACGCCGTCGTGGTCGACAAGATCGGCTGCCTCGTCAGCACCGACGAGACGCTGCCCCCGGCGCACCGCGAGCTGGCGAGCCGCACCAACCCGCGCCAGGTGACCGGCAGCCTGCAGGACGCGCTCGTCGAGGCGGACGTCTTCATCGGCGTCTCCGCTCCCGGCATCCTCCAGGGCGAGTGGATCCCCACGATGGGCCGCGACCCGATCGTGTTCGCGCTGGCGAACCCCGACCCGGAGATCGACCCCAACGTGGCGAGCCAGTACGCCAAGGTCGTCGCCTCGGGCCGCTCGGACTACCCGAACCAGATCAACAACGTGCTCGCCTTCCCCGGCGTGTTCCGCGGCCTGCTCGACGCCCGCGCCTCCGAGGTCACCCAGGAGGCGCTGCTGCGCGCCGCCGAGGCGATCGCGCTCGTCGTCACCGACGAGGAGCTCAACCCGAGCTTCATCATCCCCAGCGTCTTCGACCCCGCCGTGCCGAAGGCCGTCGCCGCGGCCATCGCGGGCGAGGAGCACGTGAAGATCTGATCCCCCCGGGTCGTGGGGGGGGGGGCGGCGGGGGGGGGGGGGGGGGGGGGGCCGCGCGGGGGGGGGGGGGGGGGGGGGCCCGCCCCGGGGGGGCGGGGGGCTCTTTTATTGCGCCCCGCCCGGGTTGGGCGCCCCCGGGCTTGGTGGTCGGGGGCCCGCCCCCCACGACTGCGTTCGGGGGCGGGTCCCCGTAACAGCGCAGGAGTAGCGTCGCCGCACCACGCGACCCCCGCGTGGTCGACGCAGTCGATGCAGGAGGCCCGATGGCACCGGTCCCGTTCCGCACCCAGCTGCTGCGCCGCAAGCCGCTCGCCGCCCGCGGCGGCCCTGGCGGCCCTGGCGGCCCCGAGCTGGGCCGCAGCATCGGCACGTTCTCGCTCATGATGTTCGGCGTCGGCGCCACGGTCGGCACGGGCATCTTCTTCGTGCTGCAGGAGGCCGTGCCCGACGCCGGCCCCGCCGTCGTCGTCTCGTTCCTCGTCGCCGGCCTCGCGGCCGGGCTGTCCGCGATCTGCTATGCCGAGCTGGCGAGCGCGATCCCGGTCAGCGGCTCGACCTACTCCTACGCCTACCACGCCCTCGGCGAGCTCGTCGCGATGGTGATCGCGGCGTGCGTGCTGCTGGAGTACGGCGTGAGCTCGGCCGCCGTCGCCGTCGGCTGGAGCGGCTACTTCAACGAGCTGACCGGCTCGGTGCTCGGCGTGCGCCTGCCGCAGGAGCTCTCGGTGTCGCCGGTGCCCTACGAGGACGGGCCCACCGGGTGGATCAACCTCCCGGCCGTCGTGCTCGTGCTGCTCTGCATGCTCCTGCTCGTGCGCGGGGCCAGCGAGTCGGCGCGGGTCAACACCGTCATGGTGCTCATCAAGCTGGCCGTGCTCGGGCTGTTCGTGGTCGTCGGCTTCTCGGCGTTCGAGGTCGACCGCTTCGACGCCTTCTGGGCGGCCGGCGCCGCGGGCGTCTCCGCCGCGGCGGCGACCATCTTCTTCTCGTTCATCGGCCTCGACGCCGTGTCGACGGCGGGGGAGGAGGTGCGGGACCCCCAGCGGGCCCTGCCCCGCGCGATCATGGGCGCGCTCGCCGTCGTCATCACGGTCTACGTGCTCGTCGCCATCGCGGGCGTCGGCGCGCAGCCGGCGTCGGAGTTCGAGAGCCCCGAGCAGCAGGAGGCCGGGCTCTCGGTCATCCTCCAGAACATCACCGGCTCCAGCATCCCGGGCACAGTGCTCGCCGCGGGCGCGGTCATCTCGATCTTCTCGGTCACCCTCGTGACCCTCTACGGCCAGACCCGGATCCTCTTCGCGATGGGCCGCGACGGCATGCTCCCGTCCCGCTTCGCGCGGGTGAACCCGCGGACCCTCACCCCGACGTACAACACCGTCGTCGTCGCGATCGTCGTCGCGCTGGTCGCGGGGTTCGTGCCGAGCGACTACCTGTGGGACACGGTCTCCATCGGCACGCTCGGCGCGTTCATCGTGGTCGCGCTGGGGGTGCTCGTGCTGCGGCGCACGCAGCCCGACCTGGAGCGGCCGTTCCGGGTGCCGGGCTACCCGGTGACGCCGGTGCTGACCGTCGTGGTCTGCGTCTACATCCTGTCGGGCCTGCCCGCCGTCACCTGGGCCATCTTCGGCACGTGGCTGGCGATCGTGCTCGCCTTCTACCTGCTGTGGGGCCGGCGGCACGCGCGCCTCAACGACCCCGCCACCGCTCGGGGCGAGGGGGTCTGAGATGACCATCGTCGCCGGCATCGCGCCGGGGAAGCCGGACGTCGACGGGCTGTCGTACGCCGCGCTCCTCGCCCGCTCGCTCCGCACGCGCCTGCGGGTCGTGTGCGTCGTGCCGGGCCCGTGGCCGACGCCGCTGTCGGGGGGCGTGGACCGCGAGTACGCCGCGTACCTCGCCGACGCCGCGAGCGAGGAGGTGCCCGCGGTGCGGTCGCTGCTGGCGGAGCTGGCGCCGGACCTGGAGGCGGCCGGCGTGACCGCCGAGGTCGTGCGCGCGGTCGGGCGCTCGGTGCCCGGGACGCTGCTCGAGCAGGTCGCGGCGGCCGACGCGACGCTCGTCGTGCTCGGCGCGGGCGCGAACGGCGCATGGGGGCACGTCGTCGTGGGGTCGGCCGCGGACCGGCTCCTGCACTCCTCGCCGGTGCCGGTCGCCGTCGCGACGCGCGGCTTCCGGGCGGCGCCCGGCACGCGGGTCGGACGGGTGACCGTGGGCTTCCGGGGCGACCAGGCGTCGGCGGCGGCCCTGGCCCGGGCCGCCGGGCTGTGCACGGAGCTGGGGGCGACGCTGCGGGTGGCGACGTTCGGGGTGCTCGGCCGCACGATGTACCCGCCCGAGGTGCGCGGCGAGGACGACGTGCTCGAGGCCTACCTCGAGCAGGCGACCGCCGCCCAGGCCGCCGCCCTCGCCCTGCTGCCGGCGGACGCCGTGCCGGCCGAGGTCGAGCGCGTCGTCAGCCGGGGGCGTGACTGGGCCGAGGCGGTCGGCGGCCTGCCCTGGACGCCCGAGGACCTGCTGGTCGTCGGCTCGTCGTCGGCGGGGCTGCTGTCCCGGGTGTTCCTCGGCTCCAGCGCCGCCAAGATCCTGCGGCACTCGCCCGTGCCGGTCGTGGTGGTGCCGCGAGCGTCGTGGCGCCCCCGCGTGTAACGCGGTGTCCGGGCTACTGCAGTGGTGGTCGACCACCGCACAAGTAGCACGAACACCGCGTTACACGTCCGGGGGCGGATCCGGTTCAGGCGTGCTTCCGGGGCCACCAGAACCGCTCGCCCAGCAGGCGCACGATCGCCGGTACGACGACGGTCCGGACCAGCAGCGTGTCGAGCAGCACGCCGATGCAGATCACGACGCCCAGCTGGGCCAGCACCACGAGGGGCAGCACGCCGAGCACGGCGAAGACCGCCGCCAGCAGGATGCCGGCGCTGGTGATGACGCCACCGGTCGCGCCCAGCGCCCGCAGCACGCCCTCGCGGGTGCCGTGCGCCCGCGCCTCCTCGCGGGTGCGGGTGACGAGGAAGATGTTGTAGTCGATGCCCAGCGCCACGAGGAACAGGAACGCGAAGAGCGGCACGTTCCCGGCCAGGTTCTCGAAGCCGAGCAGCCCGGTGAAGATCCACCACGAGGCACCGAGCGCGGCGGCGAAGGTCGCGACCACGGTGCCGACGAGGATGACCGGCGCCAGGATCGAGCGCAGCAGCAGGCCCAGCACGCCGAGCACCAGCAGCAGGATGAGCGGCAGGATGACGAGCCGGTCGCGGGCGTTGCCGTCGGCCTCGTCGAGCGAGTCGGCCGAGGCACCACCGACGTGGGTGTCGGAGAAGTCCGCCAGCGCGGAGCGCAGGTCCTCCACCGTCGTCTCGGCGGCGTCGCTGCCCGGCGTGCTCGCCAGGGTCACGTCGAGCTGCGTCACGCCCGCGCCCTCGTTGGTCACGCGCACCGCGTCGACGCCGTCGACGCCCTCGACCGCGGCGCTCACCTCGTCGGCGTCGGCGCGGGTGACGACCTGGGTGGGCTCCGCCGTGCCGGCCGGGAACGACTCCGCGATCCGCTCACTGGCGGTGATCGCCTCGGGCGTGTCGAGGAACTGCTCGGAGGTGCCCAGACCGGTCGAGATCTGGGTCGTGCCCGCGGCCAGGGCGACGAGCAGCACGGCCGAGCCGGCGACGTACGCCGCGGGACGGCGCGCCACCACGTCGCCGATGCGCCGCCAGGTGGAGCGGCTCTCCGCGAGCACCACGTCCCCGTGCTTCGGGGCGGTCGGCCAGAAAATCCAGCGGCCGAAGCAGACGAGCGCGGCGGGGAGCACCAGCAGCACGAAGAGGGCGGCGACGGTGATGCCGACGGCGCAGGCGATGCCGAGGCCGCGGGTGGTGGGGGTCAGGGACAGCACGAGGGTGAGCACGCCCACGACGACGGTGGAGGCGCTGGTGAGCACGGCCTCGGCGGTGTGGCGCAGCGCGACGTCCATGGCGGCGAAGCGGTCCTCGCGGGAGCGGAGCTCGTCGCGGTAGCGACTGATGAGCAGCAACGCGTAGTTGCTGCCCGCGCCGAACACGAGGACCGACAGGATGCCGACCGTCGACTCGTCCCAGGCGACGTCGAGCAGCGCGAGCACGTGGGTGGCGAGCACGGCGGCGAGGCGGTCGGCGGCGCCGACGACCAGCAGCGGGACGACCCAGAGGATCGGGCTGCGGTAGGTGACGACGAGCAGCACCGCGACGACCAGCGCGGTGATCGCCAGCAGGCGCAGGTCGGCGCCCTCGAAGACGGCCGCCAGGTCGGCCTGGATGCCGGCCGGCCCGGTGACCTGGGCGGTCAGTCCGTCGGGCACGTCGGCGTCGAGCCGGTCCCGCAGGTCGGTGACGGCGTCGGAGACCTCCGTGGCCGTGGACGCCTCGAGCGGCACGACGGCGATCGCCGCGGTGCCGTCCTCCGCGGGCTGGAGCGTCGGCGCACCCCCGGTGAGCTCGGCGACGAGGCCCTCGAGCTCGGGGATGCGGTCGCCCAGCTGCCCGTCGTCGTCGGCGGTGAACAGCACGACCGCGACGGTGCCGTCCTGCTCGGGCAGGTCCTCGGCGAGCTCGAGCGCGGCGGTGCTGTCGGCCCCGGCGGGCACGTTGTCGAGCGGCGTGCGGTCGCGCTCGCCCTCGCCGAGACCGATGAGCGCGCCCGCCAGCAGGAGCGGGAGGAGGGCGACGAGCCAGGAGGTGCGTCGCGCGACGACGACACCTCGCACGCGGCTCAGGACAAGGGACACGGCAGACTCCTCGGGGGAACGGGTCGATATGCTTCACGAAGTTAACCACTAAGGCGGTGAATGACAATGGCCGGGGAGCTCAGGCCGGGATGGCACACGTCCGAGACGCTCGAGGCGCTGCGCGTGCTGCTCGACCGCGGCACCGCCGTGCACCGCGTCGTGGCGCGGGGCGCCGGCCTCGGGGACCACGAGATGGCCGTGCTCCAGCACCTCGTCCCCGGACCCGTCGGCCCCGCGGAGATCGCCCGGCGGCTCGAGGTCACCTCGGCCGCGGCGACGGGGATCGTGGACCGGCTCGTGGCGCGGGGGTACGCCGAGCGCCGGCCCCACGCCGTCGACCGACGCCGCACGGAGGTGCACCTGACCGAGACGGGTCGCGCCGAGGTGCGCGGACACCTCATGCCGATGTTCCGGGCCGTCGTCGCGCTCGACGACCAGTTCGACGAGGCCGAGCGGGCCGTCGTCGCGCGGTACCTGCGGGGTGCCATCGCGGCGTTGGACGAGGTCGCGGGGCGGGGCACCGACCCGCGGGGCACCTGACCCGCGGCGTACCCGTTGCGGCGTCCCAGGTTAGGTTAGGGCAACCTAAGTCCCGACCTGAGGAGCCGCTCCATGTCGCCGTCCCGCACCGTCCGTCCTCTCGCCGTGGGGCTCGTGCTCCTGCCGCTGCTCGCCGCGTGCGGCGCATCGGACGACACGACCACGTCGGAGGGGACCGCGCTGGCGGAGGCGGGGGCGTTCCCCGTCGCGGTCACGCACGAGTTCGGCACCACGACCATCGACGAGGAGCCGCAGCGCATCGTCACGCTCGGTGTGACGGACGCCGACGTCGTGCTCGCCCTCGGCAAGGTGCCGGTCGGCAACACCGGCTACGCCTTCTTCGACGACGGCCTCGGTCCGTGGACCGACGACCTCGTCGAGGGCCACGACCTGACGTTCCTCGAGTCCGACTCCGCGCCCAGCCTCGAGCAGGTCGCCGGTCTCGACCCCGACCTCATCATCGGGGTGTCGGCCGGGTTCGACGAGGCCACCTACGACGCGCTCGCGGAGATCGCGCCGGTGGTGGGCCGACCGGCCGGGGTGCCGGCGTACACCGCCTCCCGCGAGGACGCCGTCGAGCTCATCGCCTCGGCGCTCGGGCAGCCGAGCGCGGGGGAGCGCCTCGTCGAGGAGACCGACGCCGCCCTCGCGTCGGCCCGCGCCGACCACCCGGAGCTGGCGGGGAGCACGGGGGCGGCGGTGCTGCCGTACGACGGCAAGTACGGCGCGTTCCTGCCCGGCGACGCCCGCGGGCAGTTCCTCGCCGACCTGGGCGTGACCCTCCCGGAGGCGGTCAGCGAGCGGGACACCGGCGACAGCTTCTTCGTCGAGCTGTCGCGCGAGAACGTCGGCGCCCTCGACGGCGACGTGCTGCTCGTGCTCAGCGACGACGAGGACATCGACCTCGCGGCGGAGAACCCGCTGTTCGCCGGTCTCGGCGTCGTGCAGGACGACGGGGTCGTGGTCGCCACCACCGAGGAGCGCGGCGCGATCACCTACAACTCGCCGCTGTCGGTGCCGTACGCGGTCGAGAACCTCGTGCCGCGCCTCGCGGCGGCGGTGTCCTGAGGGGGGCGATCTACATGATGGTCAGCGAGACGCCGAGGCCAGCCTCGAAGGCGTTGAGGATCTCGAGGCGGGTGGTGTGGTCGTCAGGCCAAGGCGCTGGACCGGCGATCTTCATCTCGGGAACCAGGGCGTATGGATGCTCGCCTGGCCACCGCTCCCGAAGCTCGGTCACCCGCTGCGGCCCGATGAGGCTCGCGATGTCGGCTCCGAGGAGGCGAGAGGCGCCAAGACGCGGGTCGTAGCCCGACAGTGCGAGCAGGGTCGTGTCGTCGTACAGATGATCTTCGACAGTTGGCGACTCGATGTACCAGTGGATCGCGATGGCGATGTCCGAGGCGTCCTTGTAGGCACCGTACGCGCTCCGGTCCAGCCAGGCGGCTAGCTTGAGCGCGCAGTATCCGGGGATCGACGGAATTCGGACGCTACCGGCGCCCGGAAGGTGGAGAGCGTGCGACGCCGCGAACACCTCGCGGAATCCCCAGACGCTCATGTCCTCGCCTCGCGTGGGCGGCGTCACGGTCCCGGTGGGCCGCTCGACTGCTCCGAAAGGCATGATGTCGGTGGGAATTCCTACAACGTCAAAGCAGATGCCGGTGCCGCCCAGTCGCGACATCGAGGCAGTGAGCTCGTCGTAAACCTTCCAGTCGTCGACGGTGATGGCGCAGTCCACGTCGGTGGTCGTGCGAAGCGCGAAGTCGTGTCCGAGGGCCGCCTGAATGATGTCGCGGCACTGCGCGCCGACGATCATCAGCCGTTCTGCGTGAAGCCCGTCGTTGCCGACGAGCGCAGAGCACACGCGATCGACCAGTGCAAGTTCTTCGGCCGGGACCTTAGAAAAGTCGAGCATGGCGCGCCTTCCACTCAGCGGCGACCTCCCTCAGGCGGGCGTCGTTCTCCGCCAAGAGGTCCGCATACACGATGGGCCATGGCGCCGTGCTCCAACGTTCGTTCACCGACGGACCTGGCACGGTCCAGAACTGGCGGCGGATCCGGATGTTGGCCTCGCGGGGATCGCGCACCGGGCGCCACCTGTTCTTCGCGGCTGTGGCGGGATCCCACTCGGGGGTGTAGTAGGTGTGGCTCTGTCGCTTCCGAAGGCTGAGGTCGGGGACGGCCTCGCCACTGACGACGATGGGCTGGTCGCTGGGCCAGGTGATGTCGTCGAGAGAAAGCTCGACTCGCCGCAGCTTGTCGCTTACGTATGACGCAATGGCCAGCTTCGACCCCAACCCGTTCGGGTAAGCAGCACTCCATAGATCGAGGAGTTCGGTGACGCGATCCGGTCGGAGGCGACGCCCGATGAGGTAACCGTTCGCGTCGAGCGCCTTGACCGTCTCGTGAGCCAGTCCGATGGATACGCCTGCCGCGTCCGCCAGCACCCTGGTCGGCTCGTGCATGAGGTCGGGCCAGGCCAGGGCGGTCGCGATGACCATCGAGCGGCTCGTGCTGAACATGTTGCGGACCGTCCGTTCGCCCACGCCTATCTCGTGGCGGAGATCATTGACGTTGTGTCGAGGGTGGTCGA
Source organism: Nocardioides zeae (assembly GCF_010686755.1). GTDB lineage: Bacteria > Actinomycetota > Actinomycetes > Propionibacteriales > Nocardioidaceae > Nocardioides > Nocardioides zeae. Next base: position 289,729 of record NZ_JAAGXA010000004.1, read on the forward strand.
AAACTGCGCCGCCCTCGCCGTCGGGCCGTCGTCCCCGTACCTCGATGAGGACGGCGTCGAATCGGATGCTCGCGTTTCCCAGTGTGTCTGCGTAGGCGATTCCGAGGTCCCGAAATGCCCGCGCACTGCGCTCTTGGATGCGTGCGCCGACGACCAGGATCGGTCGCGAGCGGGCAGTCCGGTCCTCGAGTCCCATGGCGGCGACGGCGGTGAGGTTCATCGGCTGGGCGACTAGCATCTCGAACTGCTTGCTGGAGCCGCCGGCGATCAGCTCGATGGATGCGCCGGGTTGCCCGGTTCGACTCCTGGCGACGCGCGTCCGCAAGCCAAGCTGGTCGAGCTGATCCCGTACGCCGCCAACGACCGCAGCTGTCGTGGTGCCGTCCATGGCGCCTCCGTTCACTTTCCAGGGCTGTTCACTTTAAGTGAAAAGTTTCCAGAAACGAACATCTCCTGATGAGGAGTGGGTCAGGCCCGGCTCGCCGCCAACGCCGCGCCGACGATGCCCGCGGCGTTGCGGAGCCGGGCGGGCACGATCGGCGTGCGGATGTCGATCATCGACAGGAACTTGTCGGCCTTCTTGCTGACCCCGCCGCCGACGACGAGCAGGTCGGGCGAGAACAGCCCCTCGAGCGCGCGGTAGAACACCGTCAGGCGCCGGGCCCACTCCTCCCACGAGAGGTCCTCGCGCTCGCGGGCGCTGTTGGCCGCCCACGACTCGGCGTGCACGGCGACGGGGTCGTGCTTGCCGCGCACCTCGTCGTCGAGCTCCAGCCACAGGTGGCCGAGCTCGGCGTTGGGCACGAGCGTGCCGTCGTGCACGAGCGCCCCGCCGATGCCCGTGCCGAGGGTGGTGACGACGACGAGGCCGGCGGTGCCGCGGGCCGCGCCGTACGTCGCCTCGGCGAGGCCCGCCGCGTCCGCGTCGTTGAGCACGTGGACCGGGCGCCCGAGCGCGCCGGAGACGAGCGCCGCCGCGTCGGTGCCGATCCAGCTCGCGTCGATGTTGGCCGCCGAGCCGATCACGCCGTGGCGCACGATGCCGGGCACGGTGAGCCCGACCGGGGAGTCGCCGGGGAAGGCCTCGGAGAGCTGCTCCAGCACGGCCGCGACGTTCTCGGGGGTGGACGCCTCGGGCGTGGGGATCCGCACGCGGTCGGCGGCGAACTCGCCGGTCGTGAGGTCCACGGGCGCGGCCTTGATCCCGCTGCCGCCGAAGTCGATGCCGAGGGGGAGCTGCATCCGTTCAGGCTAGTGGCGCGGCGCCGATGAGTCTGCGTCGCGGGCCGGGTCGGAGCGTGCGGCGACGACAAAGGGCTCGACCGGAGCCCCGTCGTACCGCTTCACTCTCCACAGCACCACCGACGAACAGGGAGACCGGATGATCGAGGCACGGGGGCTCGTGCAGACCTTCCTCACGGGTCAGGGCCGCAAGAAGACCGAGGTGCACGCCGTCGCCGGCGTGGACCTCGACGTCGCCGAGGGCGAGGTCGTCGGCTTCCTCGGACCCAACGGCGCCGGCAAGACGACGACCCTCCGCATGCTGACGACGTTGTTGAAGCCGACGGCCGGTACGGCGCGGGTGGCGGGCTACGACGTGGCCACGCAGGCGGTGCAGGTACGCCGCGCGATCGGCTACGTCTCCCAGGTGGGCTCGACGTTCTCGGGCGCGTACGCCGGGGACGAGGTCGTCGACCACGCGATGCTCTACGGGATGACGCGGCGGGCGGCGCACGCGAAGGGTCAGGAGCTGTTCGCGCAGCTCGACCTCGAGGGCCTGTGGCGGCGGATGCCGAAGAACATGTCGGGCGGGCAGAAGCGGCGCCTCGACATCGTGATGGGGCTCGTCCACGAGCCCGGCCTCGTCTTCCTCGACGAGCCCACGACCGGCCTCGACCCGCAGGCCCGCGCCAACCTGTGGGAGCACATCCGCGGGCTGCGCGACCGGCGCGGAGCGACGGTGTTCCTGACGACGCACTACCTCGACGAGGCCGACGCGCTCGCCGACCGCATCGTCATCATCGACAAGGGCCGCATCGTCGCCTCCGACACGGCCGACAACCTGAAGTCGCAGGTGGCCGGCGACCTCGTCGATCTCGAGGTGGCCACGCTCGACCAGGTGACCGTCGCGGCCGAGCGGCTCGGCGCCATCGGCGAGCAGCTCGAGGTGGTCGAGCGGCACGTCCGGGCGCGGGTGCCGCGGGCGGGGCGCGCCGTCCCCGGTCTGCTGCGCGACCTCGACGCCTCCGGCGTCGCGCTCGACTCGATCGAGGTGCTCCGCCCGACCCTCGACGACGTGTTCCTCACCCTCACCGGACGCTCCCTGCGCGACGCGGAGGGCGACGCGCCGGGCTCTCCCGATTCCTCCGAGCTGGAAGGGGCCGGCCGATGACCGCCGCGCCGTCCGTGTCCGCCCCCACCGGCCGCACCCAGGTCGACGGCCTCGAGCCCAACGGGCTCGTGCGGGACGCCCTCATCGTCTACCGGCGCCAGATCCGGATGAACCTCCGCAACCCCGCGTGGGTGCTCATCGGGATCATGCAGCCGGTGCTCTACCTCGTGCTGTTCGGGCCGCTGCTCAAGCCGCTCGTCGGCTCGTTCGACCTGCCGACGGACAACCCGTACACCTTCCTCGTGCCCGGCCTGCTCGTGCAGCTCGGCATGTTCGGGGCGTTCTTCGCCGGCTTCGGCCTCATCGCCGAGTGGCGCGAGGGCGTCGTCGAGGCGGAGCGCGTCACGCCGGCCAGCCGGGCCGCGCTGCTCGTCGGGCGCCTGGCCCGCGACCTGTCGCTGCTGCTGGTGCAGGCGCTGATCCTCGTGGGGCTCGGCTACTGGATGGGCATGCGCGGCGACGCGCTCGGCATCGTCGCGGGCATCGTCATCACGCTGGCCGTCGGCGGCGCCTGCGCAGCGGCGTCCAACGCGCTCGCGCTGACGACGAAGAGCGAGGACGTGATGGCGCCGATCATCAACATGGTGATGATGCCGGTGCTGCTGCTCAGCGGGATCATGCTGCCGATGACCCTCGGGCCCGCCTGGCTCGAGTCGGTCAGCGACTTCATGCCGTTCCGGTGGGTCACGGACGCGGTGCGCTCGACCTTCCTCGGCGACTTCGGGTCGAGCGGCGTCATGTGGGGCGTGACCTGGGCCGTCGCCCTGCTGGCGCTCGGCGTCTGGTGGGGGACCGCCGTGTTCCGGAAGGAGAACTCCTGAGAGGCCGGCACTTTCCCCGGTCGACCGGGGAACACGCCACTTAGACCATCAACGTTGATGGTCTAGGTGACACGTTCCCCGGTCGACCGGGGAAAGTGTCACCACGCCTCAGGCGGCGAAGGCGGCGCGCAGGGCGGCGTCGTCCGCGCCGGCGGCCACGAGCGACGCGAGCAGCACGCGGGCCTGGCCGGGGCGGAGCAGGCGGGCCAGCACCGCTCCGGCGGCGGCGAGGTCGTGGCCGCCGCCACCCCCGCCGTACCCCGCGGACAGCTCGCCCTCGGGGACGCGCGTGGACACCACGACCGGTACGCCGCGGGCGACGGCTCGCCGTACCCCGTCGACCACGGCGGGCGTCGCGTTGCCGGCGCCGAGCCCGACGAGCACGAGGCCGTGCGCGCCGGCCGCGAGGCTGGCGTCGAGGTGGGTGGCGTCCCCGCCGGGGTGGACGGCCACGAGGTCGACCCGGACGCCGTCGACGCGCGCGGGCAGGTGCGGCAGGCGGCCGAGGCCCGGGGTGTCGACGAACCCGTCGATCGCGTCGGTGCTGCGCTTGGCGAGACCGGCGGCGCGGAGCACGCGCCCGCCCATCGCGACGAGGACCCCGCGGTCGGGGGCGCCGGCGCCCGACGCCACCGCGAGCGCCGCGCGGAGGTTGGCCGGGCCGTCGGCGTCGGGGGCGTCGGCCGTGCGCTGGGCGCCGGTGACGACGATCGGGCGGGGGTCGCGGTGCTGCAGGTCGAGCAGGAGGGCGGTCTCCTCCATCGCGTCGGTGCCGTGCACCACGACGACGCCCTGGCAGGACGGGTCGGCCAGCTGCTCGCCGACCGCGTCGCTGATCCGCTGCATGTCCGCGAGGGTCAGGACGGCAGAGTCCTTGGCGAGGAGGTCGACGACGCGCACGGCCGGACCCCCGGGCGCCACCGCGCCCGCGAGCAGGTCGGAGGCGGCCAGCACGGGGGTGCTGGCGCCGTCCGTGCCGCGGACGCTGGCGATCGTGCCGCCGGTCGTGACCAGGGCGACCGTCACTCGGGGCTCCTCTCCAGGGTGCCGCCGCGCTCGGCGGCGAGGGCCGCGATCCGTCCGCGGCAGCGGAACCATCCCACCACGAGCGCGGGCCCGATGAGGCCGATGGAGGCGACCGTCCACGTCCCGATGGGGTCGTCGAACGCCATGAGCACGACCACGGCGAGGAGGAAGACGAGGGTCAGCAGCCCCGTGTACGGCGCACCGAACATGCGGAACGACGGGCGCTCGAGCAGGCCCTGGCGGGCGCGCTGCCACAGCTTCAGCTGGCACAGGATGATGACGGCCCAGGCGCTGATGATGCCGAGCGCCGAGAGGTTGAGCGCGATCTCGAAGGCCTGGGACGGCACGATCGCGTTGAGCACGACGCCGAACGCGGTGACGACGGCGGTGACCGCGATGCCGCCGTAGGGCACCCCGTTGCCGTTCATCTTGGCGAGCGCCGCGGGGGCGGAGCCGGAGACGGCCATCGAGTGCAGGATGCGGCCCGTGGAGTAGAGGCCGGCGTTGAGCGAGGAGAGCACGGCCGTCAGCACGACGAGGTTCATGATGATGTCCGCACCCTCGACGCCGATCGAGCCGAAGAACGTCACGAACGGGCTCTCGCCGGCGCTGTACGACGAGGACGGCAGCAGCAGGGCCAGCAGCAGCACCGAGCCGACGTAGAACACGGCGAGCCGGATGATGACGGTGCGGATCGCGCGCGGCATGACCTCGCGGGCGTTCTGGGTCTCGCCGGCGGCGGTGCCGACGAGCTCGATCGAGGCGTAGGCGAACACGACGCCCTGCATGACCACGAAGGCGGGGAGCACGCCGTTGGGGAACAGCCCGCCGTTGTCGGTGATGAGCGAGAGCCCGGGCTGGTGGCCGTCGACCGGCGTGCCGAGCACGACGAAGCCGATGCCGACGACGAGGAAGGTCACGAGGGCGACGACCTTGACGAGCGCGAACCAGAACTCGAGCTCGCCGAACACGGTGACGCTCAGCAGGTTCATGCCGAGCACCAGCACGAGCGCGATCATGGCGAAGACCCACTGGTCGACCGGGGCGAGCCAGTCGACGTACTGCTTGAAGAAGTTCATGTAGAGCCCGACCGCGGTGACGTCCGCGACGGAGGTCATCGCCCAGTTGAGCCAGTAGAGCCAGCCGGCGGCGAACGCCATCTTCTCGCCGTAGAACTCCCGGGCGTAGGAGACGAACGAGCCCGACGAGGGCCGGTGGACGATGAGCTCGCCCAGGGCGCGGAGCACGAGGAAGGCGAAGAAGCCGCAGAGCGCGTAGACGAGCACGAGCGCCGGGCCGGCATCGGCGAGGCGCCCGCCGGCTCCCATGAAGAGGCCGGTGCCGATGGCGCCACCGATGGCGATCATCTGGATCTGGCGCGGGCGGAGGCCCTGGCGGAAGCCCGCCTCCTCCTCCGGGTGCACGACGGGGGTCGTGCCGGTCTGGTCGGTGGTCATGTTCAACCTCGCGGTCGTGTGAGGGGCCGATCTGCCAGGCTGTCAACCTGTATGACAGATCACATCGGCGGGAACGGTCGCACGGCGTGGCGGTGCGCGTCAAGACCCCGATCCGGCGCTAGGGGACGGTTGACCCCGCCGTGGGCACGTGTCACCCTGATCTGTAAGACAGCCTGACAGAAGGAAGCATCCCGTGGCCGAGCCCGCCGCCGACCTGACCGACACCGCCACTGACCTCCCCGTCGTGCCCGCGACCCGCACCGAGCGTGACCTGCTCGGTGAGCTCGAGGTGCCGGCCGACGCCTACTGGGGCGTGCACACGGCGCGGGCGGTGGCGAACTTCCAGGTCACGGGTACGCCGATCGGTCACCACGCGGCGCTCGTCTCGGCCCTCGCGGTGGTCAAGCAGGCGTCGGCGGCCGCCAACCACGAGCTGGGCCTGCTCGACGACGAGCGGTACGAGGCGATCGTCTCGACCTGCCGGGAGATCCGCGGGGGAGCCCTCCACGGTGAGTTCGTCGTCGACATGATCCAGGGCGGCGCCGGCACCTCGACCAACATGAACGCCAACGAGGTCATCGCCAACCGGGCGCTCGAGCTGCTGGGGCACCCCAAGGGCGCGTACTCGCGGCTGCACCCCAACGACCACGTCAACCTCAGCCAGTCGACGAACGACGCGTACCCCACGGCGGTCAACGTCGCCCTGGTGACGGCGCTCGACGAGCTGCTGGCGGCGATGGTGCGTCTCGAGGCGTCGTTCGCGCGGAAGGCGGCCGAGTTCGCGACCGTCGTCAAGGTGGGGCGCACCCAGCTGCAGGACGCGGTGCCGATGACGCTCGGCCAGGAGTTCTCGGCCTTCGAGGTGATGATCGGGGAGGACCGCGCGCGGCTCGCCGAGGCGGCCACCCTGCTGCTCGAGATCAACCTGGGCGCCACGGCGATCGGCACCGGCCTCAACGCGCCGCAGGGGTACGCCGCCCTGGCCTGCGCGCACCTCGGCCGGCTCACGGGCCGTCCGTTCGTCACGGCGGCCAACCTCGTCGAGGCGACGCAGGACCCGGGCGCGTTCGTGCACCTCTCCGGCGTGCTCAAGCGCGTCGCGGTCAAGCTGTCGAAGACCTGCAACGACCTGCGGCTGCTGTCGTCCGGCCCGCGGGCGGGCTTCGGCGAGATCACGCTGCCCCCGATGCAGGCCGGGTCGAGCATCATGCCCGGCAAGGTCAACCCCGTGATCCCCGAGATGGTGAGCCAGGTGGCCTACGCGGTCATCGGCCACGACGTGACCGTGACGATGGCGGCCGAGGCGGGGCAGCTGCAGCTCAACGCCTTCGAGCCCGTCATCGTGCACGCGCTGCTGCAGAGCATCACCCAGCTCGCGGCGGCCTGCCGCACGCTGGCCGACCGGTGCGTCGACGGCATCGGCGCCAACGTCGACGTGATGGCCGCGCGGGTGCGCGACTCCATCGGCCTGGCGACGGCGCTCAACCCGATCATCGGCTACTACGCGGCCACCGAGGTCGCCCAGCAGGCCCTGATGACCGGACGCACCGTGCCCGACATCGTGCTCGAGCGCGGCCTCCTCGACGCCGACGCGCTCGCCGAGGCGCTGCGCCCCGAGCGGCTCGCGGCGATCCCGCAGCACCCGGTCAGCCCGGAGGCGTCGACCCGTCCATGAGGGTGCTGAGCACCTGCGCGACCTCGCGCAGGTGCTCGGCCATCCGCTCCCGTGCGCCCGCACCGTCGCCGTCCTCGATCGCCTCGAGGATGCGGCGGTGCTCCGCGTTGGAGGCCTCCCGTCGGTGGGCGACGAGGTTGACGACCTCCGACTGCTGGCTCAGCGCCTCGCGGGCGTCGGCCACGACCTTGCGGAACAGCAGGTTGCCCGACGCCTCGGCGATGGCCGAGTGGAAGCGCGAGTCGAGCTCGGTCCACGCGTGGGGGTCCTCCTCGACGTCCATCTCCGCGGCGATGGCGACGAGCGCTTCCAGCTGCTCCGGCGTACGCCGCTCCGCCGCCCACCCCGCCGACGGGACCTCGATGAAGGGGCGCGCCTCCATCAGGTCGCGCGCCGAGTAGGAGCCGTAGGTGAGCTCGGGGGCGGGGGAGGTGGCCACGACGTACGTGCCGCTGCCGGTGCGTGTGCGGGTCAGGCCCAGGGCTTGCGTGGACCGGAGCGCCTCGCGGACCACCGGGCGGCTCACGCCGTAGCGCGTCGCGAGCCCGGCCTCGGCCGGGAGGCGGGTGCCGACCGGCAGCGAGCCCGACTCGATCGCGGCGCGCAGGTCGTCGAAGACGGCCTCGGCGGCGTTCTTGCGGTTGATCGCGACGGGGCGGTCGAGCCATCCCTCGGTCATCGCACCTCCCCCTCGCCGCGCAGGTGCAGCAGCCTATCCCGCGCGGAGCCGGTGGCACGACGGCGCCGGGGCGTCATGCCACCGCGGTCATCTCCATTTGTCTCCGTGGACCTTGCAGACCTGGCCGGTCCCGTCGCAGTAGGAGCACTCCCGGAAGATGGCCCCCTTGCCGCTGCCGTCGCACCCGCTGCACCTCGTCAGCGCACTGTCGCACTGCTTGCACCTGGCCGCCATCCGTCGCCCCCTGTCTGGATCGAGTCCGTCTCGAGGACGTTCTACCATTCATAGATGGTGATGGCAATCAAGGCCCGCGGCGATCCGTGGAGGGGGGCACGCTGCTTTACATTCCGCTCCCTCTTGTCAAACGCTTTACATCTCCCTATGGTTTGTCAAACGCCCGACGTGAGCGGGGCCACACGACAGCAAGGGAGCCGGCGGATGGCAGACGTGGAGAGGGTGGCGGGCACGGTGCCCGCCGGCTCGACGGAGCAGTGGAAGGACCGCAAGCGCTACCTCTGGCTGATCGGCCTGGTCGTGCCGTCCCTGGCGTTCGTCGCCATCGGGATGTGGGGCCTGACCGGCTGGGGCGTGTGGCTCTGGCTCGGCCCCGTCGTCATCCTCGGGATCGTCCCGGCGATCGACCTGATGACCGGTCTCGACCGCTCCAACCCGCCCGACGACGTCATCGAGCAGCTGGAGCAGGACCGCTACTACCGCTGGATCACCTACCTGTTCCTCCCCATCCAGTACGCCGGGTTCGTCGCCGCGATGTGGATGGTCGCGGGCGGCGAGGTGTTCGGCCAGACCCTCGCGACCTGGGAGAAGGTCGGCATCGCGATCTCGATCGGCTGCATCGGCGGGATCGGCATCAACACCGCGCACGAGCTGGGCCACAAGAAGGAGGCCAACGAGCGCTGGCTCTCGAAGGTCGCGCTCGCGCAGAGCTTCTACGGCCACTTCTACATCGAGCACAACCGCGGCCACCACGTGCGCGTCGCGACGCCGGAGGACCCGGCCAGCTCGCGGCTCGGCGAGACCTTCTACCGCTTCTGGCCGCGCACCGTCCTGGGCTCGCTGCGCAGCGCCTGGGAGCTCGAGGCGAAGCGCTACCGCCGCAAGGGCACGCACCCGTTCCACCCCGGCAACGACGTGCTCAACGCGTGGGTCATGTCGGCCGTGCTGTGGGGCGGCCTCGTGGCGTGGCTGGGGGTCGGGATCCTGCCGTACCTCGTCGTCCAGGCCGTCGTCGGCTTCTCGCTGCTCGAGGTCGTCAACTACCTGGAGCACTACGGGATGCTGCGCCAGAAGGTCGGCCGCGCGGGCAAGGAGCGCTACGAGCGCGTGCTGCCGCAGCACTCCTGGAACTCCAACAACATCGCGACCAACGTGCTGCTCTACCACCTGCAGCGCCACAGCGACCACCACGCGAACCCGACCCGGCGCTACCAGACCCTGCGGGACTTCGAGGAGTCCCCGGTGCTCCCGACGGGGTACGCCGGCATGATCGTGCTCGCCGCCGTGCCGCCCCTGTGGCGCCGGGTGATGGACGAGCGGGTGCTGCGCCACGTCGACGGCGACCTCGACCGCATCAACGTCCAGCCCGGCAAGCGCGCCTGGGTTGAGAAGAAGTACGGCGCGCGCGCCGCCGCCCTCCGGGCCGAGGCGCGCGACCGGATCGCCGCCGCGGCCGCGCTCGAGGACACCGCCCGCGTGGAGATCGAGGGCCTCGACGAGGTGCTCGCCGCGCAGTGCCCCGGGTGCGCCTACGTCTACACGGTCGCCGCGGGCGAGGAGCGCGAGGGCTTCGCCGCCGGCACCGCCTGGGCCGACGTGCCCGACGACTGGACCTGCCCCGACTGCGGGGTGCGGGACAAGGTCGACTTCGTGCCGGTGGACCCGGACACGGTCGGCTCGGCGACCACCGGGAACAGGAGCGTGGCATGAGGATCGTGGCGGACCTGGGCAAGTGCGAGGGCCTCGGCATGTGCGAGGCCATGGCACCCGACTTCTTCGAGGTCGACGAGGACGGGGTGGTCGACGTGCTCGACGCCGAGCCCGGCGAGGAGCACCGCACCGACCTGACCGCCGCGGTCGATGCGTGCCCCGTGCTCGCGCTCACGCTGCAGGGGTGAGGATGGCCGCATGAGCGTGGAGCGGATGGTCGTGGTGGGGGCGTCGCTCGCGGGCCTGCGGGCCGTGGAGGCGGCGCGCCGTGCCGGGTACGACGGGGAGCTCGTGCTCGTCGGCGACGAGGTCCACGCGCCGTACGACCGCCCGCCGCTGTCCAAGGCCTTCCTCGACCCCGACGGCGAGCGGGGTGCGGGCGCGGTGGCGCAGTTCCGCAGCGAGGAGGTGCTGCGCGACGAGCTGCGGGTCGACCTGCGCCTCGGCACGCGGGCGACCGGCCTCGACACGACGGCGCGGGAGGTGCTGCTCGGCGACGAGCGGCTGCCCTACGACGCGCTCGTGATCGCGACCGGGTCGGTGCCGCGGTGGTTGCCCGGCACCGACCCGGCCGGCCCCGACGGCCCGCTGGAGGGCGTCACCCAGCTCCGTACGGTCGAGGACGCCCGCCGGGTGCGGGAGGCGTTGGAGGCCGGGGCGAGGATCGTCGTCGTGGGCGCCGGGTTCATCGGCTCCGAGGTCGCCTCCGCGGCCCGCAAGCGGGGCCTCCCGGTCACCGTCGTCGAGGCGCTCGACGTGCCGCTGACCCGCTCCGTCGGGCCCGAGGTCGGCGTCGCCTGCGTCGAGCTCCACCGCGCCGCGGGCACCGACCTCCGCCTCGGCGTGGGCGTGGCCGGGCTCGACGAGGAGACGCCGGACGGACCGGACGGGCGGCGGCGGGTGCGCGCCGTACGGCTCACCGACGGCACGACGCTGCCCGCCGACCTCGTCGTGCTGGGCATCGGCGTGCGCCCCGCGACGGACTGGCTCGAGGGCAGCGGCGTCGCGCTCCACGACGGCGACCGCGGCGTGCTCGTCGACGCGACGCTGGCCACGAACGTGCCGGGCGTGTGGGCCGCCGGCGACATGGCCCACGTCGAGAACCCGCTCTTCGACGGCGAGCAGCACCGCCTCGAGCACTGGACCAACGCCGCCGACCACGGCGCGGCGGCGGCCCGCCACGCGCTCGACCCGGCGGCGGCGGAGCCGGTCGTGACGGTGCCGTACTTCTGGTCGGACTGGTACGGCCACCGGCTCCAGTTCGTCGGCACCCCGCGGGCCGACGAGGCGCGCGTCGTGGTCGACGACCTCGCCACGGGCGGCGGGCTCGTGGTGCTCTACCGGCGCGCGGACCGCGTCGTCGGCGCGTTCGTCGTGGACCTGCCGCGGGTCGTCATGAAGCTCAGACGGCGTGTGCTCGACCGCGGTCCGTGGAAGGAGGCGGTGGCGTTCGCGACGGGGTCGGAGGTCCCCACGCCCCGCTAGGCCCGTAGATCCCCAGCTCGCCCAGGCGCTCCGCCACGGCGGGCTCGATCACGCGCTGGTAGGCCTGCGTCATGTGCACGAGATCGTTCTTCACCGGCGTCGTGCCCACGAACGCGGGGCAGCGGTCCTCGGCGCAGAACCAGTCGCGGCTGTCGACGTAGGTCGCGTCGAGGTCGGCGGCGAGCGCGACCTCCGCCGCGGCCATCGCCTCCCACGACGCCGTGACCCGCCCCTCGCAGTCGGCGGGGGAGGAGACGCGGCTCCAGCAGTCGGCGACGTTCACGTCGGACGGCGGCGGCGCCAGGAGCACCACGTGGCCGACCGCGTCGAGCAGCGGCTCCACCTGGGTCGCGGTGCTCGTGCGCCACTCCTCGGGCGTCATCGGCACGCGCTTGCCGATGACGGGCCGCGGGACGTACATGTTCGCCACCACCAGCAGGTCGGGCTCGAGGTCGCGGATCGCGTCCGTGGCCAGCTCCTTGCGGTGCTCGCAGCCGGCCACGACGTCGGCATCGGGGTGGGCGCGCACCTTGTCGGTGAACGCGCAGCCGAACGCGCCGAGCGCCGTGAGGCTCCAGCCGTCCGGCAGCGTGTCGCGCAGGGTCACGACGTAGGACAGCGAGATCGAGTCGCCGACGACGACCGCCCGCCGGGTGGCGTCCGGGTCGCCCCAGGTGCAGCCGTCGACGTCGACGTACCCGATCTGGCCGCAGCGGTCGACGTCCGCCGGCACGTCCTCCTGCGCGATCGCCTCGTCGACGCCGGGCGAGAGGTCGGCCGGCCAGTCCTCGGTCGCCAGCGCGACCCGGACGGCGGTCTGGAGGTCGGCGACGGCGGGGGAGTACGCCGCGGCCGTCAGCGCCCGGATCTCGGCGACCTCGGCGGGGTCCGGCGTCGTGCCGCTGCTGCTCGGCTGCAGCGCGACCACGGTGGTCGTGGCGGCGACGAGCACCGTCGCGACAGCACCGGCGAGGCCGTAGCGGTTGCGCGTGCGCAGACGCCCGGACCAGCGTGCGTGGCGGAGCGGGTCCTCGACGAGGTGGTACGACGCGGCGGCGAGCCCGAGCGTCAGGAGCGCCACACCGGCGAGGGCCGGGGCGGCGTCACCCAGGAGCGGCACGCCCAGCACGATCACCGGGAGGTGCCAGAGGTAGAGCGCGTAGGACAGGTCGCCGACGTACCGGCTCACGGGGTTCGTCAGCGGCCACAGCCACCGCTGCTGACGGTCGGCGTCGGCGCGGGTGCCGGCGGCGAGCACGAGCAGGGTGCCGACGACGGGCAGGAGCGCGCCGGGGGCGGGGAACGCGGTGGTCGGCGCGACCCAGCCGACCGCCGCCACGATGCCGGCCAGGCCGGCCCAGGACAGGAGCGGCCGCAGCCGGTCGGGGAGACGGGTGCACGCACCGGCGGCGACGGCCAGCAGTGCGCCTGCGGCGAGCTCCCAGGCGCGGGCGGCGGTGGAGAAGTACGCCGCGGCGGGCGCCGTCGCCGTCACGTGCAGGGCCCAGGCGAGGGAGCCGGCGGCCAGGGCCGCCACGGTGGCGCCCAGCACCCGGCGGGCCTGGCGTGCCCCGGCCGGCGTCGTACGACGCGCCGCGAGCCCCAGCACCACGGCGAGGAGCGCCGGCCACACGACGTAGAACTGCTCCTCGACCGCGAGCGACCAGAAGTGCTGCAGCGGGGAGGCCGGGCCGTCGGCGCTGAAGTAGTCGACGGCCTCGGCGGCGACGTGCCAGTTGCCGGCGAAGACCAGCGCCCAGGCGGCGTCGACGGCCGTGTCGCGGGCTCGCGTCGCGCCGAGGACGAGAGCACTGGCCGCGACGGTCACCGCGAGCACGAGGACAGCGGCTGGGAGGAGGCGCCGGGCGCGGCGGGCGTAGAAGGACCGGAACGAGATCGTCCCGGTGCGCTCGTGCTCACGCAGCAGCAGGCCGGTGATGAGGAACCCGGAGACGACGAAGAAGACGTCGACGCCGACGAACCCGCCCGCCGGCCGCCCCGCCAGGTGGTGGCCGACGACGACGAGCACCGCGAGGGCGCGGAGGCCCTGGATGTCGTTCCGTCCTGCTGGCACGGGGTAGTGCTACCAGGCCGGGAGTCCCGGCGTCCGGGCTATCACTAGGATCGACTCATGGCCGCGGAGCAGATCGGGGAGCCCGCCGCGCCGGGGGAGCCCCTCACCCTGCGCGACCGGATCCTCGACGCCGCCACGGTCCTGACCGGCCGGGACGGCTGGGGCAAGGTCACGATGGCGCGGCTCGCGGCCGAGGTGGGCGTCAGTCGCCAGACCGTCTACAACGAGGTGGGCGGCAAGCCCGACCTGGCCGAGGCGATGGTGCTCAACGAGCTCGCCCGCTTCCTCGCCGAGGTCGACCGGGCGTTCGACGCGCACCCCGACGACATCCTCGACGCCCTCCGGGTCGCCTGCCGCGGCATCCTCGAGGTGGCGCAGGACAACGAGCTGCTCCACGCGATCGTCTCCGCGACCCACGGTGCCGAGACGGAGCTGCTGCCGCTGCTGACCACCCACGCGGAGTCGCTGCTCGCCACGGCGAGCACGGTGCTGCTCGGCCGGGTCGCGGCGTACGACGTCGACCTGCCCCCGGCCCAGCTCGCCGCGAGCGTCGACGTCATCGTGCGCACCGTGCTCAGCCACGTCATGCAGCCCGGTGGTTCCCCGGAGGAGACCGCCGAGACGCTCGTGTGGATCGCCGGGCGCGTGCTGGGGCGGGCGTGACGGTCCTCGTCACCGGGTTCGAGCCGTTCGCCGGTGACCCCGCCAACCCGTCGGGCGACGTGCTGCCGCTCCTGGCCGAGGTCTGGACCGGGCCGCAGCCGCTCGTCACCGCGGTGCTGCCCGTCGTGTTCGGGGCCGCGGGTGACCGGCTCGCCGCGCTCGTCGCCGCGCACGAGCCGTTGCTCGTCGTCGCGCTCGGCCTCGCCGGGGGGCGGCCCGGCGTGACCCCCGAGCGGATCGCGGTCAACCTCGACGACGCGCGCATCCCGGACAACGCCGGCGCCCGCCCGTGCGACCTCCCCGTCGTGGCGGGTGCGCCCGCGGCGTACTTCTCCACCCTGCCGGTCAAGGCCGCCACCGCGGCCCTGCGCGGGGCGGGCGTGCCCGCCGACCTGTCCCACACGGCGGGCAGCTTCATCTGCAACCACGTCTTCTTCCGGCTGCAGCACCTGCTCGCCGGGAGCGGGGTGCGGTCGGGCTTCGTGCACGTGCCGTCGACCGCCGAGGTCGCGCTGCCCGACCTGGCCCGTGGGCTGGTCGCGATGCTCCGGGCGGTGCTCGACCACGACGGCCCCGACCTGCCCGCCGTCGGCGGGATCGTCGACTGACCTGCGCCGAGTTGTCACGTACGCCGCGGCGGGGGCCGCGGCCCCCCGGCGGTCGTGACAAAGCGGCGGGCCCCCAGGCGCCTCACACCGCGTCCCGCCACGCCTTCTCGCGCAGCAGCCGGAGGCCGTTGAGGGCGACGACGATCGTCGACCCCTCGTGGCCCGCGACGCCGAGCGGGAGCGGCAGGGTGGCGACGAGGTCCCACGTCACGAGCACGACGATGACGGTGGCCGCGAAGGCCAGGTTGGCCCGCACGACCCGTTCGGCGCGGCGTCCGAGCGCGACCGCCCGGGGGAGCGCCGTCAGGTCGTCGCGCACGAGGACGACGTCCGAGGTCCGGGTGGCGAGGTCCGAGCCGCTGCGTCCCATCGCGACACCGACGTGGGCCGTCGCCATCGCTGGTGCGTCGTTGATGCCGTCGCCGACGAGCGCGACCCGGCGGCCAGCGTCCTGGAGGTCCCGGACGGCCCCCGCCTTCTCCGCGGGCAGGAGGCCCGCCCGCACCTCGGTGATGCCCGTGCGGCGGGCGAGCGCGGATGCCGCCGCCGGGTTGTCGCCCGTCAGCAGCACCGGTTCGCGGCCGGTGAGCGCGCCGAGCGCGGCGACGGCCGCGGGGGCCTCGGGTCGCAGGCGGTCGGCCAGCGCGAGCACGCCCTGCGGTCGCCCGTCGACCACCACGACGACGGCCGTGCGGCCCGCCTCCTCGTGGGCGGCAACGGCCTCGGTGGCGGCGACCTCCAGCCCGCGGGGTGCGACGACCTCGACGACGCGACCGTCGACGGTCGCCCGCACGCCGCGCCCGGGGCTGGCGACGAAGTCGGTGGCGAGGGGTACGGCGATGGCTCGCTCCGCGGCGTACCGCACCACCGCCCAGCCCACCGGGTGCTCGCTGCCCCGCTCGGCGGCCGCGGCGAGCGCGAGGAGGTCGTCCTCACCGGCCGCCCCGTCGAGGCGGGTGACGGCCACGACCTCGGGAGCGCCGAGGGTGAGCGTGCCGGTCTTGTCGAAGGCGACCCGGTCGACCTGCGCGAGCCGCTCGAGGGCGACGGCCGACTTGAGCAGCACGCCGTGACGCCCGGCGTTCGCCATGACGGCGAGCAGGGGCGGCATGGTCGCCAGGACGATGGCGCAGGGCGAGGCGACGATCATGAACGTCATCGCGCGCAGGAGGGTGGGCTCGAAGGCGGCGCCGAGGGCGAGGGGCACCCCGAGGAGCAGGAGGGTCGCGACGACGACCACGACGGCGTAGCGCTGCTCGACCCGCTCGATGAACAGCTGGGTGCGGGCCTTGGTCGCCGAGGCCTCCTCGACCATCGCCACGATGCGGGCGACCACGGACTCCGCGGCGGCCTTCCCGACCTGGACGGTCAGCACCCCGGCGCCGTTGACCGTGCCGGCGAAGACCGGGGTGCCCGGTGCCGCAGCCACGGGGAGCGGCTCCCCGGTGATGGAGGCCTGGTCGACGTCGGACGCTCCGTCGACGACCGTCCCGTCGGCGCCGATGCGGTCGCCCGGTCGCACGCGCACGAGATCCCCGGGCGCGAGGTCGGCGGTGTCGACGACCTCCTCCGTGCCGTCGGCGCGAAGCCGCGTCGCGCGCTCGGGGGCGAGGTCGAGGAGGGCGCGGACGGAGTCCTGGGTACGGCGCGTGGCGATCGCCTCGAGGGCTCCTGAGGTCGCGAAGATGACGATGAGCAGCGCGCCGTCGAAGACCTGGCCGATGGACGCGGCGGCGAGGGCGGCGACGACCATGAGGACGTCGACGTCGAGGGTGCGCTCCCGCAGCGCCTGCAGCCCGGCGAGCGTCGGCTCCCAGCCGCCGGTGACGTAGCAGCCCAGGTAGAGCGACCAGGCGAGCCAGGTCGGCCCCCCGGCGAGGTCGACGACGCCGCCGAGGGCGAAGAGCACGGTGGCGGCCGTCGCCCAGCGTGCCTCGGCGACCTGCCAGGCCGTCCGGTGGAGGGGTGTCGGGCCCGGGAGGGTGCGCGCCGACGTCGTCGGGCCGGCGGGTGGGAGGGTCGTGCTGTGCATGCCCGAACTATTACATGAATATGTCTGCATGTGTGACGGGCTATGCTCCGCGGGTGGGCCATGGAATCGACGACCGCCCGTCGCGCGCGCGGCTCGACCCCGCGACGGCGAAGTCGGTGGCCGCGACCCTGCAGGCCCTCGCCACGCCGAGCCGGCTGCTCATCCTCGCCAACCTGCAGGAGGGGCCGATGACCGTCGGCGACCTCGTCGCCGCCGTCGGGATGGAGCAGCCCGCGGTCTCCCACCAGCTGCGCCTGCTGCGCACGATGGGGCTCGTGGAGTCCGAGCGCCGCGGACGCCACGTGATCTACACGCTCTTCGACAACCACCTGTCGGAGCTGATCGACCAGGCGATCTTCCACGCCGAGCACCTCGGCGCCGCGCCCCGAACGCGTGGGGACGACGAGCCGGCCTGACCCAGCGCCGAGTTGTCACGTACGCCGCGATCGCGGAGGGGGCGCCGCGGCGTACGTGACAACTCGGCGGACCCCCAGGCGCCACACCACGCCCCGGTGCAGTCGCCGGGGAGACCAGGTGTGACGTGCGCTACCGGGCGGTACGCTTCGCGGTCGGAGGGAGGGCCGATGCAGAGGACGCGACGCGCCGCGGCGGCAGCCGCGCTGGCGGTCACCGTCGTGCTCGCCGGGTGCACGGCCGAGCCCGTCGAGGACGAGGTCGAGGGTGCCGCGGCGGACACGACGACCGAGCCCGCCGCCCCGGCGCAGGGGGGCATCGCCGCCGACGACCCCCGGATCGAGCAGATGGCCGAGCACGCCACCGACGCGCCCGGGGAGCTGACGGAGCCGCTCCTGGGCGCCGACATGCTGATCTCCTCCACCGACGAGCTCGACGACGAGACGATCGCGGCCATCCGGGACCTCCCGGGCGTCGAGGCCGCGGAGCCGATCGGGCTCGCCCAGATCCCGGTCCAGGACCAGGTGCTGACGGTCGCGGCGGTCGACCCCGCGACGTACCGGCGCTTCACCCCCGCCGAGAGCGCCCAGCTGCTCGACGTCTGGACCCGGGTCGCGGCCGGCGAGATCGCCGTGCCCAGCGACGTCGGAGAGACGCTGCGTGACGACGAGGGCTACCTCCGCCTCGGCAACGAGGACGGGGCGCCCGACCTGCACGTCGGTGCGCTGGCCCCGCAGGTCACCCGGGTGCAGGGCGTCGTCAACAAGAGCTGGGGCGAGTCCCTCGGCATCCCGGGCGACAACGCGCTGCTCATCGCGACCGGGTCGGCGTCGCCGCAGGAGGTCCGCCCGGCCCTGCAGGAGCTGGCCGGCGACGGCGCCTCGGTGCAGGTGCTCGGCCCCGACCTCGACATCTCCGTGCAGCAGACGGCCGTGCTGACCGGCGGCTCGGTGGCCGCGGAGGTCGGCACGTTCAACTACCAGGTGCTGTCCGGCGGTCGCATCGCGCCCGACCCGGCCTGGGTCGAGGAGAACATCCGCACCCAGCAGGTGCCGATCCTCGGCACGGTCACGTGCCACAAGGTGATGCTCCCGCAGCTGGAGGCCGCGCTGCGCGAGATCGTGGAGCGCGGGCTGGCGGACAAGATCAACCCGGACGAGTACGGCGGGTGCTACTACCCCCGCTTCATCGCCAACACGACGCAGCCCTCGTTGCACTCGTTCGGCATCGCGCTCGACCTCAACGTGCCCGGCAACGGCCGCGGCACCGTCGGCGAGATCGACCGGTCGGTGGTGCAGATCTTCAAGAAGTGGGGCTTCGCGTGGGGCGGCGACTGGGGCTGGACCGACCCCATGCACTTCGAGATGTCCCAGCTCGTCGAGGCGCGCTGACCGCCCCTCTCCCCACCCCGAGCGTTCGCTCGGTAGCGTGCCCCCATGCGCGCAGCCACCGTGACCTCGTTGACCGGACCCGACGACGTACGGGTCGGTGACCTCCCCGACCCGGAGCCCGGTCCGGGCGACGTGCTCATCGCGGTGCACGCCGCGGGCATCTCCTTCCCCGACCTGCTGCTGAGCCGGGGGCAGTACCAGCTGCGCCCCGAGCTGCCGTTCGCCGTCGGCACCGACGTCGCCGGCACCGTCGTCAGCGCGCCGGAGGGCTCCGGCCTCCAGCCGGGCCAGCGCGTCGTGGCGGCCGCCGGCTCGGGCTCCGCGGCCGAGCTGTTCGTCGCCCCCGCGGCGATGGTGCTGCCCCTGCCCGACGAGGTGGGGTACGACGCGGGAGCCGCCCTCGTCATGAACTACCTGACCGCCCACTTCGCCCTGCTGCGTCGCGGTGGCATGCGGGCCGGGGACACGGTGCTGGTGCACGGCGCGTCGGGCGGCGTCGGCACGGCGAGCATCCAGGTCGCGAAGGCCTGGGGCGCCCGGCCGATCGCCGTCGTCTCGACGGAGGAGAAGGCGGAGGTCGCGCGTGCGGCCGGCGCCGAGGACGTCGTCCTGCTCGACGGCTTCAAGGACGCCGTGAAGGAGCTGACGGGCGGTCGCGGGGTCGACCTCGTCGTCGACGTCGTCGGTGGTGACGTCTTCCTCGACTCGGTGCGCTCGCTGGCGCCCGAGGGGCGCCTGCTCGTCATCGGCTTCGCGGCCGGCCAGGGCATCCCCGAGATCAAGGTCAACCGCCTGCTGCTCACCAACACCGACGTGCGCGGCGTCGGCTGGGGCGAGCACATCCGCCGCAACCCGGGCTACCTCGCCGAGCAGTGGGCCGAGCTGCTGCCCCACCTGCGCAGCGGCGTCATCGACCCGCCGATCGGCGCGACGTATCCGCTCGAGGAGACCGCCCAGGCGCTCCGCGACCTCGACGAGCGCCGTGCGACCGGCAAGCTCGTGGTGCACGTCCGCTGAGACGACCTCCCCGACGACCCGCGCCACGACCTGCCCGGGTCGTGGGGGCGCTCGCGCCCAGCACCGTCCTAGGGTGATCCCCGTGACGATGCTCGATGCAGCCCGCGAGGGCATGGACCTGTCCGTGCGCCCGACCGACGACCTCTTCGGTCACGTCAACGGCCGGTGGCTGGCGACGGCCGCGATCCCCGACGACCGCTCCAGCTGGGGTCCGTTCGTGGCGCTGGCCGACGCGGCGGAGGAGCAGGTGCGCGCCATCGTCGAGGCCCACGCCGCCTCCGACCCGGCGGACCTGGAGGGTGACGCGTCGCGGATCAGCGCGCTCTACCGCTCCTTCATGGACACCGAGGCCATCGCGGCGAAGGGGCTCGCCCCCGTGGAGCCCTACCTCCACGCCGTCGCGGGCCTGCGGGACCTCCGCGAGCTGGCCGCGCTGGTGGGCGAGCTCGAGCGCGTCGGCGGCACGGGCTTCTTCGGGTCCTACGTCAACACCGACGCGGGCGACTCGGAGCGCTACCTCTTCCACGTCTACCAGGGCGGCCTCGGCCTGCCCGACGAGTCGTACTACCGCGAGGAGCGCTTCGCCGAGACGGTGGAGAAGTACGTCGCATACCTGACCCGGTTGTTCACGCTGGCCGGTCAGGAGAACCCGGCGGAGGCGGCCGAGACGGTCCTCGCCCTCGACCGGCGCCTGGCCCACGGCCACTGGGAGCGGGCGGCCACCCGCGACATCCAGAAGACCTACAACCTGCTCACCCTCGCCGACCTCGTCGAGCTGTGCCCCGAGTTCGACTGGGAGGTCTACGCGCGCAACCTGTCGGGGGCCGCGTCGGGCGCCGAGGACCTGCTCGCCGAGGTCGTCGTCAAGCAGCCGTCCTACCTCGAGCACCTCGCGGGCGTGCTCCGCGCCGTACCGATCGAGAGCTGGCGGCTGTGGCTGACGGCGCGGGTGCTGCGGGCGTTCGCGGCGTACCTCACCGACGACCTCGCCGAGACCAACTTCGACTTCTACGGCCGCACCCTGTCGGGCACGCCCGAGCTGCGGGCGCGCTGGAAGCGGGGCATCTCGTTCGTCGAGGGTGCCGTCGGGGAGGCGGTGGGCCGGGAGTACGTCGCGCGCCACTTCCCGCCCGTCGCGAAGGAGATGATGGACGACCTGGTCGCGAACCTGGTCGAGGCCTACCGCCGCTCCATCCGCACGCTCGACTGGATGACGGACGAGACCAAGGAGCGCGCGCTCGAGAAGCTCGGCCAGTTCGTGCCGAAGATCGGCTACCCGCAGACGTGGCGCGACTACTCCGCGCTCGTCGTGGTGCCCGACGACCTCGTCGACAACGTGGCCGCCGTCGCCGCGTTCGAGACCGACCGGCAGCTCGCGAAGATCGGTGCGCCGGTCGACCGCGACGAGTGGCTGATGCTGCCGCAGACGGTCAACGCCTACTACAACCCGGGCACCAACGAGATCTGCTTCCCGGCCGCGATCCTGCAGCCGCCGTTCTTCTCGCCCGACGCCGACCCGGCGGAGAACTACGGCGGGATCGGCGCCGTCATCGGCCACGAGATCGGTCACGGCTTCGACGACCAGGGCTCGCAGTACGACGGCCGCGGCAACCTCCGCGACTGGTGGACCCAGGCGGACCGGGAGGCCTTCGACGCGAAGAGCCAGGCGCTGGTGGCGCAGTACGACGCGTTCAGCCCCCGCAACCTGCCCGACGAGCACGTCAACGGGTCCCTGACCGTCGGCGAGAACATCGGCGACCTCGGCGGACTGACGATCGGCCACAAGGCCTACCTGATCTCGCTGGGTCTCGACCCCGAGGGCGGTCCGACGACGGAGGTCGGCCCGGACGGGCTGACGGGCTCGCAGCGGCTCTTCCTGTCGTGGAGCCACGTGTGGCGCACCAAGCGGCGGATCGAGCAGGAGCGGCAGTACCTGACCATCGACCCGCACTCGCCGCCGGAGTTCCGCGCCAACATCGTGCGCAACCTCAGCGAGTTCCACGCCGCGTTCGGCACGCAGCCCGGCGACGGGCTGTGGCTCGACGAGGAGCAGCGCGTCCGGATCTGGTGACGCTCAGGCAGTTGCCTCGCGGATCAGCCCTGCGGTGCGCGCCATCGTCGCCTCGGCCCGCACCGGGTCCTCCGTCAGGAAGTAGTGGTCGACGCCGGGCGTCACGTCGTGCCACGCGAGGAGCCCGAGCTCGGCCAGGCGCGCGGCGTACCGGTCGCCCTCGGCGCGCAGCGTGTCCCGCTCGGCGGTGAGCACGACCGCCGGCGGCACGCCGGCGAGGTCGGCGGCGCGCAGCGGCGAGGCGTACGGCTCGGTGCGGCGCTCCGCGTCGGGGAAGTAGGCGCGGCGCACGAAGGCCCGCAGCTCCGGCGAGATCATGCCGCCGCGGGGCGGGTC
Organism: Nocardioides zeae; assembly: GCF_010686755.1. GTDB lineage: Bacteria > Actinomycetota > Actinomycetes > Propionibacteriales > Nocardioidaceae > Nocardioides > Nocardioides zeae. Next base: position 311,814 of record NZ_JAAGXA010000004.1, read on the forward strand.
GGCCGCGATGTCGAGGGCGGGCACGCCCAGCACCTGCAGCACGGGGGTGAACGAGCCGGCGTCGCGCGCCTGCAGGCAGACCGACGCGGCCAGGCCGCCGCCGGAGCTGAACCCGCCGACCGCCACGCGGGCCGGGTCGACTCCGAGCTGCTCGGCGCCCGCCCCCGCCACCCAGGCGGTGACGTCGTGGCACTGCTCCTGGGCGACCGGGTACGTCGCGCGTGGGGCCACGTCGAAGTCGACGGCCACCACGACGACGCCGGCGGTGGCCGCGACGTACCGGCACCACCAGTCGTCCATGCGCACGTGGCGCATGAGGAACGCGCCGCCGTGGAGGTGGACGAGGGCGCCCGCCGGGCCCGCCGCGGAGCCGCGCGGGGTGTGGACCAGCACCGGGACGGGGCCGTGACGGGTGGGCACCCGCAGGCGCCGCGGCCGGGGCAGCTCGGAGCCGGCGAAGCGCAGGCGGGTGCCGTAGCGCACCGTCAGGGGCGCGAGGAGCTGCCCGGCGCGGAGGCGGAGGCGGTCGGAGGGACGCACGCCGGGGGTTCGGTGCGGACCGGGCCACGGATGGCCAGACCGCAGACCTGAACAGCGATCACCTCGCGCTTGTTGAGATTTTGGCGATGCGTGGCACGGTGGGGACCAACGCGTCATCCCCACCGACCAGGAGGACCCCATGTCCGTGAAGTACACCGTGCCCGGCCTCTCGACCGACCAGGTCACCGAGATCATCACGTCGCTGCAGAAGCGTCTGTCGGCCTACAACGACCTCCACCTCACGCTCAAGCACGTGCACTGGAACGTCGTCGGCCCGCACTTCATCGCCGTCCACGAGATGATCGACCCGCAGGTGGAGCTCGTCCGCGGGTACGCCGACGAGGTCGCCGAGCGGATCGCCACCCTCGGCGGCTCGCCGCAGGGCACGCCCGGCGCCGTCATCAACGACCGCACGTGGGACGACTACTCGGTCGGCCGCGACACGGCGATCGCCCACCTCGGCGCCCTCGACCTCGTCTACAACGGCGTCATCGAGGACAACCGCAAGGCCATCGAGCTGACCGGCGACCTCGACCCGATCACCGAGGACATGCTCATCGGCGAGACCGCCGAGCTCGAGAAGTTCCAGTGGTTCGTGCGCGCGCACCTCGAGGACATCGGCGGCCGTCTCTCCACCTCCGGCGCCGGCTCCGAGTCCGCCGCCACCGACGCAGCGCGCGTCGAGGGCTGATCCCGGATGCAGATCACCCGCACGTTCGTCGTCGAGGCCGAGCTCCCCGCGATCCGCGACTACCTCGCCGACTTCTCCCACGCCACCGAGTGGGACCCCGGCACGGAGCGCTGCGAGCGACGCGACGCGGGCGACGTGCGGGTGGGCTCGACGTGGGACAACACGTCGAAGCTGGCGGGCATCTCCACCGAGCTCGTGTACGAGCTGGTGGAGCTCACGCCGACGTCGGTGGTGCTCCGCGGTGAGAACGACACCGCCACCGCGGAGGACCACCTGACGTTCGCCGAGGCCGGCGCCGGCCGGACGCAGGTGACCTACCAGGCGACGATCACGTTCAACGGCGTCGCGAAGCTGGCCGACCCGGCCGCGAAGCTGCTGTTCACCAAGGTCGCCGGCGAGGTCGTCGAGAACATCACCAACGTCGCCCGGACCCTCTGAGGGTCGGTTACGCTGCTTCGTCACTTTCCCCGGTCGACCGGGGAACACGCCGCTTCGACCATCAATGTTGATGGTCCAAGTGACACGTTCCCCGGTCGACCGGGGAAAGTTGCGTCCAGGCCCCACCGCCCTCAGCGGCGTTCGACGTCCTCGCGCCCGATGGCGGCGAGCCGCTCGTTGTAGGCCTTGAGCGCGGCGTCGTCGCTGGCCGCCTCGCGCCGGTCGTGCCGGCTCGACTCGGCGCGGTCGTGGCGGAACCACTGCGCGAGCAGGATGAGCACGACCATGAGAATGGGGATCTCCCCGACGGCCCACGACAGCGATCCGCCGAGGTTCTGGTCGGCGACGAGGTCCCGCGCGAAGGGCCGGTCGATCGCCCGGTAGAAGCCCTCGCCCACCGGCGTCGTGCTCGACATGAGCGCGATCGAGAAGAACGCGTGGAACGGCGCCACGACGACGAGCATCCCGAGCCGCGCGAGGTAGGGCAGCCGGTGCGGCACCGGCGCGATCCCGACGAGCGACTCGTAGAACAGGTAGCCCGTGATGAGGAAGTGCAGCTCCATCCAGGCGTGCCCGAGGTGGTTCTGCATGAGCCACTCGAACGCGCCGGTGAAGTAGACGCCGTAGAGGCTGCCGATGAACAACGCCGCCGTCACCAGCGGGTGCGACAGGATCGCGGCGGGCTTCGACTGCAGTGCCGCCGCGAGGATCTGCCGCGGCCCCTGACCGCCGCGCACGTCGCTGCCCGGCAGGGCGTTGAGGGCGAGCGTGATGGGGGCGCCGGCGACGAGCAGGATCGGCGCGACCATCGAGAGCAGCATGTGGCTGACCATGTGGGCGCTGAACATGACGTGGCTGTAGACGCCGAGCCCGCCGAGCGTCGCGTACCCGACGATGGCGAGCCCCGCGACGTACGAGACCGTGCGGAGCACCGGCCACCGGTCGCCGCGGCGGCGGAGGGCGACGACCCCGGCGACGTACGCCGCGAGCCCGCCCACGACGACGAGCAGCCCGACGCCCGAGGGGTTGAACCCGACGAGCAGGCGCTCGAAGGTCGGTGCGGGAGGCATGGGTGCCCCGAGGAGGGCCTCGGCGCCGGAGGTGTAGGTGTCCTCGACCGGCGGGGGCGTGCGGGAGAGCGCCACGCCGAGCCCAACCGCGACGGCCATCCAGCCGATCTCGGTGGCGGTGAGGAGGAGGAAGGTACGGCGCGCGGCGGCCCCGTCCGCCAGCCCGGCCAGGGCGCGGCGACGGACCAGCCAGGCGACGACGCCGATGACGACGATGACGCCGATCTTGGCGAGGGCGCCGCGGCCGTAGGCGCTGTCGAGGAACCCGCCCGGGCCGCCGACGCGGACGGCGGCGTTGAGGATGCCGGAGACTGCCGTCGCGGCGAACGCCCAGGCGGCGACGCCCGCGAACCGCCGGGCGGCGCGGGCGCGCGCGACCGGCGCGTCGGCGAGGTGCCACCAGAGCGCGACGACGCCGCCGATCCACACGACGGCCGCGAGCACGTGGACGACCATGCTGACGATCGCGAGGTCGTGGGAGCCGGAGCTGGCGGAGTGGCCGGTCAGCACCGGCGGGACGAGGGCGACCAGGGAGACGAGCAGGAGCCCCGTGCTCTCACGGGCGGTCGCCACCCACCGCGTCATGCCGGCCACCACGGCGACGAGCACGAGCTGCGTCACCGCCGCTTGGCCCTGGCTGACGTCGGTGAAGTAGGTCTGCACCGCCCGCCACTCGAGCTCCCCGACGGGCTGCGCGAACAGGTCGGAGACGGTGAAGACCCCCTGGGCGAGCGCGGCGACGAACCAGACGACGGCGGCCCAGGTGGCGGTGCGCACCGCCCGGTGGCTGGCGCGGCCGAGCTCGTCGGCGAGCCGGCGGACGACGAGCACGGGCACGACCAGGCACGCCACCACCAGGATCGCCGCGGCGTGGCTCACGAGCTCGAGCACCGGGATGGCCCACCCGGTGAGCGCGCCCGGGTCGGGGATGCCCGCCGGCGGCGCCTGCGGTGCTCCGCCCGCGAGCTCCAGCAGCAGCCACATCGCGGCCAGGCCGGCGACCGCGAGCCCGAGCAACCCGACCCCGAGGCGCCGCCGCTGCTCGCCGAGCTGCCGCCGCTCCGCATCGGTGAGGGGAGCGGGGCGCTCGTCCGTGCTCGTCGTCGTCATTCCACGGACCTCCGCATCGCGAGGTAGAGGAGCCCCGCGGACATCACCACGAGGCCGCCGAGCACGAGCACGTGGTCGGCGTGGCGCGACCACCAACTCTCCTCGGGCGTGGCTGCGGTCGCCTCGTCGGCGTCGGTCGCGGCAGGGTCGGTGGTGCCGGCCCCGGCGACCTCCGGGTCGTCGACGGCGGCCGAGCCGTCGGGGGTCGACCCGTCGCCCTCGGTCACCGTGAAGGTCACCTCGCCCGTGATCGGGTGCCCGTCGGAGGACACGACGCGGAAGGTGAGGCTGTAGTCGCCCGCCGGCCCCGCGGACACGGCTTGCGTGACGGTGTCGCCGTCGATCGCGGGATCGCCCGTGGCGAGGTCGCCCCCGGGGCCGGTCACCACGACGTACGCCGGCGCGCGCACCTCCTGGCTGAACGTCAGCGACACCGCGTCGGGGAGCGTCGCGAGGCTCGCGCCGTCCTCCGGGGAGGACGACACGAGCGACGCGTGCGCCTGCGCGGGCGCCGCCAGGGCGAGCGCCAGCACGAGGGGGCCCAGCACGGCGGCGGCGAGCGCGCCGAGCAGGGCGGGGGTACGGCGGGTCATGCGTCTCCTCCAGAGGTCGTCGGCGACGGCAGACCCAGCATCTCGCGGCCGACGAAGTCGCCCTCCACGCAGGCCGGGGGCACGGCGTACACCGCCGAGCCGATCGTCGTCACCCACTCGTTGAGCAGGTCGAGCTCGTCCATCCGCTGCTGGACGGGCACGAACTGCCGGTCCACGTCGGCCGCGAACGCGAGGAAGACGAGCCCCGCGCCGCCGTCGGGCGTCGTGTAGTTGTAGCCCCGCCGCAGGAAGCGCTCCGCCGGGTCGGCGCTGCGCATCCGGGCCACGTGGCTGGCCGGGTCGATGACGGGGAACCCGACGGCGTCGACGGCCTCGAAGTCGGGCTCGTCGTGCTCCGCGGAACCCGTCAGGGGCGCCCCGTCGGCGAGCTTCCGGCCGACCGAGAACTCGCGCGCGACGCGGTCGGTGCGGTCCCAGTCGACGAGGTCCATCTCGATCCGACGCACCACCATGAACGTGCCGCCGTCGAACCCCGACGCCCGGCCCGTGCTCCACAGCAGATCGGCGTGGTCGTCGGCCGGCAGGTTCACCGTGCCGTCGACCTGGCCCATCAGGTTGCGCATCGTCGTGCCGGCCGCCTCGGTGCCGCGGGCGCGGCGGAAGCCGTCCTGCACCCACCGGACGGTGGCGAACGGCGCGGCGTCCTTCAGGAGCATGCGCCGCACGTGGCTCAACGTCATCGGGTCGTCGGTGCAGACCTGCAGCACCACGTCGGTCTGTCCCCACGCCGGGTCGAGCCGGTCGAGGGGGAACGCCGGCAGCTCCTGCAGGCCCGGGTCGTAGGCCGGACGCAGCATCCGCAGCACCCGCGGGCCGAAGCCGAAGGTCACCGTCAGCCGGGCAGGGCTCTCCGCGAGCTCCGGCTCGGTGTCGGCGAGGGCGCCGCGCCCCGACGTGAACCGCGAGGCGTCGTCGCTGAGCAGCCGCATCATGCGACCGAGCTCCTCGCCGCCGCCGCCCTCGAGCAGGTCGAGCCCGACGAGGCTGAGGTGCGCCTGCGCGGCGGTGTCGATCCCGGCCTGGTGCACGCCGTGGAAGTCGATCGTGTCGCCCCCGGTGACGACGTCCGCTGCCGGCTCGGTCGAGGCGGGCTCGGTGCCGCTCGCGCTGTTCGTGCCGTTCCCGTCGTGGTCGCCGCGCAGGCCGCGCGTGCCCCACCCGACCCCGGCGCCGCCGAGGGCGGCGGCGCCGGAGGCGAGCAGGTTGCGCCGGTTGAGTCCCGTCACTGGTCCTCGGAGTGGTCGCCGTGGTCCATGTCGTCGTGGTCGCCGTGGTCGCCGTGGTCCGTGTCGCCGTGCTCCATGTCCTCGTCGCCCATGTCCATGCCGCCCGCGTACTCCTCGTCCGCACCGGTGAACGGCTTCACCACCGCGGTGACGTCCTGGGTGGAGCCGTCGGCGAGCTCGAGGGTGACGGTGACGTCCTGGCCGGCCTCGAGCGGGCCGGTGAGGTCCATGAGCATGACGTGGTCGCCGCCGGCCTCGAGCTCGTGCGTGCCTCCGGCGGGCACGGTGAACCCGCCCTCCTTGGGCTGCATGACCATGGCGCCGCCGTCGCCCGTGACGACCTCGTGCAGCTCGACGGTGCCGGCGGCGTCGGAGGAGGCGCCGACCACGGTGATGTCGGCGTCGGTGTCGTTGACGATCGTGCCGAACATGGCGGTCATGTCGTCGTCGGTCGCCTTGATCCAGGGGTCGGTGACGCTCAGGGCGGCGGCCTCGGCGTCCGTCCCGTCGGTCGCGTCGGACGTGTCGGACGCGTCGGCGGACGAGCCGGTGGCGTCGTCGGAGGAGTCCGACCCGCAGGCGGACAGCAGCAGCGCGACGGCAGCCGCTCCGCCGACGAGGGCGGTGCGGGCACGCAGGGTGGGGGTCTGGTTCAGCTTCACGGAGGGTTCTCCTGGTGATGGGCGCGCGGAGCGCGCAGGTGACGGCCGCGGCGTCACCTGTCTGCCAGGGACGCTCAGGCCGGGAGGGCGAGGGCGCGGAGCGCCGGGGGACCCCGGGTACGCCGCGGCGCGGCCACCAGGCGCAGCACCGGTCCCTCCGGCGCGGCCGGGGAGGGCAGGCGACCGAGGGAGGGCGGGGCGGTGGGGTGCGACGTACGGGGGAGGAGGTGGGTGAGCGCGGCGTCGACGACGCGCCACCACGCACGCTCGGCGCCGAGCGCGACGGTGACGGTGGCCGCGGCGGCGAGGGTGTGGCTGAGGGCCATCGCGCCGACGGCGTGGGTCTCGCCGGGCGCGTGGAGCATGAAGCCGCCGTGGAACACCGCCTGTGCGACGAGCGCGACCCCGGCCAGACCGGCGAGGTCCATCCGGCGGCGGGTGAGCGGGGCGCTGACGAGCGTGCCGAGCGCGATGACCGTCGCGAGGAGCCAGACCGGGGGCAACGACGCACCGGCGCCGACGTGGGCGACCGCGGCGCCCGCGCCCGCGACGGCACCCGCGCAGAGCGCGCGGGGGGCGCGCATCGGTGCGGCGGGCATCGGGGCCTCCGGACGGGCAGGCGGTCGGGCGTCTGCCAGCAGTATGCCTCCGACCTGCTCCGACTGCGGATTCGCCGGTTGCCCCCGGGGGGGCGGGTCGTGGTGTGAGCCCTGCGGAAAGTGGCGGCCTGGCACCACGACCGGGGGTTTCGCAAGGTTGCCGGCTGTGCAGCATGCCGTGGCATGACGATGCAGCCGCCAGCGCCGTACGGAACGCCCCCGACGCCCCCGCCCGGCCCGGTGCCGTCCGGTCGCCGCCGGGGCGGGACGCTGCCGTGGATCCTCGTCGCCGTGCTGACGGTCGTCGCCCTCGTGCTCGGCGTGCTGCTCGTGCTGCAGGCGGTCGGCGGCGACGACGCCGGGGACGGTCGCGGTTTCGCCAGCCCCGAGGAGGCGATCGAGTTCTCCACCGAGAGCCTCGCCGACGGTGACGCGGAGGCGGCGCTCAGCGCCTGGAGCGCGGGCGAGCAGGCGCGGGGGTCGGACTTCGTGGGGAGCCTGGAGTACCTGGAGGCCTACGCGCCCTACAACCCCAACATCCTGCCGGGGGACGACGACTTCTTCGCCGGTCTCGGCGGGGTGGCCCGGGAGGGCGGGGCGGCGGACCAGATCCGCCGGCTCACCTACAGCCTGCTCGTGCCCGACCTCAGCCAGGACCAGGTGACGCCGCTGTCGGACGACGACGCGCCCTCGGCCCAGGAGCTGCGGGACGACCTCGACTCCGGGCGTCTCGCGGGACTCAGCGCACAGCGCATCGAGCGGCTCGAGGGCCCGGAGCGGCTCACGGAGACCTACGAGCGCGCGGCGGAGCTCGTCGGTGCGGACGAGCGGCGGGAGTACCTCGTGCTCTACGAGTGGGAGGGCGAGACCTACCTGGGCGCGGTCGGCGTCCTGCGGTACGACGACGAGTGGAGCATCGACGCGTTCTCGGCGCCCATCGCGAACGTGTCGGTGGGGATCGTGACGCCGGCGTCGGAGGACGACTTCGACGAGGCGCTGGCGTCGGTCGCCGACCTGGGGGACTGATCGCCGATGCACCCTGCCATGGGGCCGCACTACGAGGTGCCGCGCGAGCCCGACCAGACGCCGCTCGGTCCGGACGAGCCGCCGCCGCGGCTCGGGCGGGGCAAGCGGGGGACGTGGGTCGTCCTCGCAGTCATCGCGTTCGTGATCGCGCTGGTCGTCCTGGTGGCGGTCGTCGTCTGAGGGTGTGAGGGACCGGGACGATCTACCGGGGGCCGTTCGGCGCCGCGGTGGGGCGCTCACCCGAAAGGAGACACTTTGGCTGCCCGTCGACCTCGTCGTTCGACACCCCGGCCCTCGCTGCCGACGTCTCGCCGGGGGCCCTGGTCCTCACCGACGACGACGGTGAGGCGGTCGGCGCGACGCCGCCGCTGGTGGCCTGGGACTCCTCCGCGCTCGATGAGGTCGGCATGCCGACCGAGTACACCCTGCTGGGCAGCGACCTCGCCGAGCTGGACGAGGCGGCCCCCTCTGACGCGACTGAGCACGAGTTGACGGTGACTCCGCCGGCCGAGCTGCTCAGCGGCACCGACGGCGCGGGTGCCGGGGTGGAGTACCCGTGATCATCGACCCGCAATTCGAGAACCTCACCCAGAGCCAGGACACCTGGATCCGCAACGGCACCACCGCGTTGAACGGCTCGGACTCCAAGCTGCTGGTCGGCAAGCACGGCACCAGCGGCGCGGCGGCGAACCTGGCCGCCTCGCTCCTGCAGTTCCAGTCGACCGTCTTCGACGGCCGCCAGATCGACCAGGCCTACCTCGGGCTCTACCAGTACGGCGCGGGCACCTGCGCGGCTCGGACGATGAACATCTACTAGTGGGCGCAGTCGCAGACGACCTGGTCGAACCAGCCGGCGTTCTACGACACCAACTTCGCGACCGCGACCGAGAACCGGGCACCGGGCTGCTCGCGCGGTGCGGGCTACGTGGACATGAAGATCACCCCGATCGTGCGGGACTGGGCCCACGGCGCCCGCCCCAACCGCGGCGTCATCCTCGCGGCCCCGAACGGCAGCGACACCACGTCGGCGCGGTCGTACTGCTCGATGGACTACAGCGCCGCGTTCCCGGGCTGTGACCACAAGCCCTACCTGCGGGTGTCGTACTCCTTGGCGATCGCCGGTGAGCGACCCGGCGCCAGCCACCTCAGCTTCACCGCCAGCGACCGCATCAACACCACCGTCGACGTCGGCACCGGCAACCTCATGGTCACCGTCAACGGCCTCAGCCTGCCCAGCATGGACGGCCAGCTCCCGCTGAGCGCGACCTACAACGCCGTCGGTGGCAGCACCGACCGTCGCCTCGGTCGCGGCTGGATCCTGGAGAACACCACCGAGATCCGCATGACCGCCCGCACCGGCAGCCAGTCTGAGGCCGATGTCGTGTTCACCGGCCCCGGCGGACGCACCGAGGAGTTCACCACCACGACCACCAGCAGTGCGGGGGTGACGAGCTACACCACCCCCGACGGCGTCAAGGGCGATCTGTACCGCTCCAGCAACGGCTACACCCTCGTCATGCGCGAGTCGAAGCTGAAGTACGTCTTCTCGCCCGACGGTGGTCTGCTGCGCATGGAGGACCGCAACGGCAACACGACCGGGGTCTCCGAGGGCGCCACCCCGTCCGGCTCGGCGTTCAAGAACCTGACCATCGAGACTCCGGCCGGCTCGGTCGCTGCCCGTACGGGCAACATCACCACCACCTCAGGTGGCACCACCACGATCACCCAGGGCACCTCCAGTGCCCTGCGCACGATCTCGTTTGCCCGGTCCAACAACCAGGCCACCTCGTTCACCGACGCGCGGGGCCGGACCACCACCTTCAGCTACAACAGCAACGGGCTGCTCTCGCAGATCGCCGCACCGGGCAACGTGACCACCCAGTTCAGCTACGACGACCGCCGCCGCGTCACCGCGGTCACCCAGGTCGAGAACGCCTCCGGCGGCCCCGGGAGCTCCATCACCCGGTTCTCCTACCCGAACCGCCACCTCACCCGGGTCGCTGCACCCGACACCAACCAGAGCCAGTCGGTCGACCAGGCGCCCAACACGGTCTACGAGATCGACGACTACAAGCGCGTCAAGAAGACCATCGACCCCGAGGGCCGCGAGCGCTCGCGCACCTACACGCCCAACTCCGACACCGCGACCAGCACCCTCGGCGCCTCCTCCGGCGGCGGGAGCGGCGGTGGCGCGGGCGGCTCGACCACCACGAACACGTGGGAGGGCAACGGCGGGGACTCGATGACCAAGACCCAGTCGCCCACCGGCGCCAGCAACTCCTGGGAGTACAACGGCTCCGGGAACTCGGCCTACAGCCCGAGCTCCAGCACCGACGACGCCGACAACACCAGCCTCTACACCTACAACGGCGCCGGCAACCAGCTCACCTCCTCCGACGCCTCCGAGGCGACCGCTGAGGTCACCCGCAACTCCGACGGCACGGTGGCGACCGCGACGAGCCCCGGCAACGGCTCGAACGACACCAACTACGGCTACACCAACCGCCAGGTCACCTCGATGACCCCGGTCACCGGGTCCTCGCTCACTGCGCGGGCCTACACCTACGACACCGTCGGGCGCCTCGCCACCTCCACCAACGGCCGCGGGATCACCACCACTTACAGCTACAACGAGAACGACCAGGTCGTGGCCGTCACCCACGACGGCGGCGGAACCGGCGGCAGCGGCACCCAGACCGTCACCTACGGCTACGACGCCGCCGGTCGGCAGAACTCCCGCGTCGACACCCACGGCACCACGACCACCACCTACGACCAGCTCGGTCGGCTGCTGACCCGCGTCAACACCGCCGGCGGCGGCACCATCACCTACACCTACGACAAGGCCTCACGCCTGGCCACCTCGACCTCCACCGAGGGCGGCACCACCAACTACGCCTACGACAACGCCGGCACCCCCACGGGCTACAACTACCCCGTCGCCCCGGGCAGCTCCACCCGCATCACCGTCCGGTTCACCACCGACGACAAGGGACGCCGCACCGGCACCTACGTCGCCCCCAACGCCGACTTCACGACCTGGACCGCGCGGACCACCAACACCTACGACAAGTCCGGGCGCGTCTCCCGCGTCCGCGCCGACCGCGGCAACGGCACCCCCGACATCATCGACGTCAGCTACTGCTACGTCGCCGGCACCACCCCCGCCAACGCCTGCCCGGAGAACGACACCGACAACGACCGCGCCAAGCTCGCCTGGAAGAAGGACAACCTCACCGGCGACGGCGTCCGCTACACCTACAGCCAGTCCGGGCGCCTGACCGATGCCCAGCCCACCGCCGGCGGTACCACCTATTCCTACGACTACAACGAAGCCGGCGCCCGCACGTCCGCGACGTCCGGGTCGACCACGCAGACGTTGACGTTCAACGCCGCCCACCAGATCTCCACCAGCGGCTACACCTACGACGGCGCCGGCAACCTCACCGCTGACCCCGCCTCCGGCTCGACCAACATCACCTACACGCCGGCTGATCAGCTCAACAGCGTCGTGAAGGACGGCACCACGTACTTCTACTCCCACGCCGGCGACGACAACAACGAGCTCCTCGAGCAGTCCAGCCCCGACGGGACCTACCGCTACACCTACGGCCGCAACGCCGGCACCGGGGTCCCCGTCGTCGAGCAGGTCCACCGCACCTTCGACTCGAACGGATCGGTGGTGACCAACGCGGCCGCGGTCATCTCCGACCCCGTCACCGGCACCCCCGTCATGCTCAAGACCGACGACGGCATCGCCTCGATCTACGTCTACGACGGCACCCCCGGCGCACCCATCGCCCTCATCTCCGACCAGGCCGGACAAGCCGCCCGCACCGCCGCCTACACCTACGACCCCTACGGCGCCGCCACCACCGCCGCCGGCGCCCACCCCAACGTCGCCGCCGAGAACCCCTACACCTTCTCCGGCAACGGCGTCCGCGACCGCACCACCAACTGGGTCCACTACGGCGAGCGCTACTACTCCACCCGCACCGGCACCTTCACCCAACAAGACACCCTCGACGCACCACTCGACCCCAACAACGCCAACCGCTACGCCTACGCCGGCGGCGACCCCATCAACAACACCGACCCCACCGGACGCTTGAGCTGGGGAGACGTGGGTGACGTCGCGACCGGCGCACTTGGCCTTGCGACGGGTTACGGGTTCGATGACCTCTACAACGATGCGCAGGGCTGCTTCAACGGCGTCACTCTCTTTGGAGCGCCTCTGGCCGCAGGCGGCCTGGCTCTCGGTGGAATCGCCGGGGGCCCGGCAGGTGGGACAGCGGGCGCCATCGGCGGAGGTATCGCCGCCTGTGGTATCGGAATTTGGGCAAACCGCGAGGCGCCCGGTTCGCTCGACGTGGTCACCTCAAGTTGAGCCGGAGTAGGCGCGGCCCTCGGTTGCCGTGGTGGGACGATGACCTTTCGGTTGACGGTCGACGGCCGCTAGTGCGAGTGCGCTCGGCAATCTATTCGACTTCGAAACGAAGAGGTGGAGTAATTGAAAACGTTGAAGCAATTCATGCTGGCCGTTCTAGTCTGTTCTGCCGTGGGTGGCGCCGCGGCGTACGCAATCGCCGTCCCTACGATTCCGCTCGGGGCGCGGGTAGCAATCGCAATGTCAGTCTTGCTTGTACCGATCTTAGGATTGCTGGGATGGGCCCGCAAAAAGACTCGACCCATTGTGCGCAACTTTGATACCCGTGCAGAGGTTCTTCTCGATTCCCTCTCCCGAGCCGTCACAATCGTTGGCGCCGAGAAAATAGAAGACCGACCCACCTCGGGATCGATTCTTGTGAAGACTCCTCGGAGCGCCTGGTCATGGGGATCGGTGTGGCGATTACAAGCATCGCGGAGCGAAAGAGGATCCGTCGCGGTCGGAGAGATCATGCGCCGAGGAAGCGTCGTAGCTGGGGTCACGGAGGCTGGATTGATTGAGCGGATCTTTGACGAAGTTGAGAAGGAGTCGCCCAAATCCATTTAGCACGGCGGGCTTGAAAGCAATTGGACGGCGCTGCAGAGATTTCGAATGGGCCCCCACGCTGGATTGTGAAGCGCACCCCGCGAGTACGTCTAGGCGACGTCAAGCGGCAATCAGAATGAGGAGAAAAACCCCCAATGTCTGACCAGTTTCGCCCAAATAGGGTTCCGAGTCAGCGTTTTCTTAAATTCGTTATTGTCGTTTTCTCGGTAGCACTTGCTATACAATTGGTTGTATTGGCAGGAGCCATCTCGCAAGATGACGAACGACGGACTCTGACGTTCGCAGTTGTTTCTCTGGCGCATGCCGGCTTGCTCGCATGGGCGGCTCTCTCGCTGCGGAAACGAACCCGCCCTTAATGGAAACCGTCCTGATGCTCGGGATGTCACTAGGCGGTATCGGGAAGGAGGTAAGTACCATCACGAGCATCGGCGGGGTGGGCTCCAGTGCCCTGCGAGAAGCTCACGAATCGCTTTGGGACGCAGCCAAGGTATTGGAGCCTTTGCAACCGGCGCAGGCGGCCCTCGCGACGCCCGATGGATCAACCTGATCCTCAGCAACCGACTGTCCAGCGTCGTCGACGGCACCGCGCGCCAGGCCCCGGCCCGGATGAGGATCCCTGACCGGGGCGCCAGCGGTCCGGCTGAATGGCCGCGCCACCGCAGGCGTTGGGCCGTCCCGCAAGGCCCGTCCGCAAAGCGTCCCGCTCAGCACCCCTCATGCGGGGTCGAATCTTGTGATTGCTTCCGTGCTCTGGGGCGTCCGGTGGCCGGCATGAATAGCGCATCTCAACCGAGTCGGTCGTCGAGCGCGCAGCCCGCTCGGCAGCACGACGCGGGACGGTCGGGTGGCACCCTGGGGATCGATGTCGTCGTGGGTGAAGCGAGACGGCCCGGGGTGGTTGTCATTGAGGTCAGAGACTAGTGACGTCAGTTGCGTGCGGGCTTGGGCCTCCGACGCGGCCACCGGACCTCGGCGACCCACCGGGTCGACCGTCCGATGCTTCGACCTCGTCGTGCAGATCCCCCCGCCAGTGGTCCGGTCGTAGGTTGGCTCGGGCCCTACTCAGCGCCCGGCGAGACATGGACGTGATTCGCGGTGCCGCAGCGTGTCGCCGCCCCCGCAATTCTGTTGATAGTGGGGATGGCAGTATCGACACCAACCCTTATCGGCGCGCGTGACGCTCCAGGTCCGGTCGTCGACGACGCGTTGGCTGCTCGCTCTCCCGGCTCGCAGACCGCCTCACCACCTGCGCTGGGATCGTCCCCGAGAGCACCCGGCCAGTGCCGCGGCGCGAGCGAACGCGTCGTCGTCTCCCAGCGCGCTTACGCGTCCGGATAGGCGGAGCGTTGCACCGCCTGACCGGCGCGCATCAGCTCCACCTGCTTCCACCGGGTGATCGGCACCAGCCACTGAACGTGCGCGGAAACTTGGCTCCAGAACGCGGAGGGGTTCTACTGAGCACAAGTCCACCCATTTCTCGGCGGCTGGGCGCACCCTCTCCGACCCGGCGAGGGACCTGGTCGACGAGAGGACACCCATGCGTACCACCATGACGACCGCGGTCGTCGCAGCCGCCGGCCTTGCTGTGGGCGGGTTGACGCTCCCGCCGGCCCAGGCGGCGCCGGGCGACATCACCATCAGCGGCCCGACCTACCCGGGCCCTGGTGCGGACACCGCCGGGTCCCCCTTCGTGTCGATGGACTGCGGCCTGACCGTGGCCTTCGCCGACGCGACGCCAAGCGCGCGGTACGACGCCTCGATCGCCCTCGCCAGCGCACCGGACGTCGCGGTCGAGGTCGACCAGTCGGTCGTCTGGGACGAGCAGGGGACCGGGGAGGCGTCGTTCGACTGCGGCTACCGGGACGAGGACCACCTCCTCGACGGCGAGACCTACGTCGTGACGGTCGTGGAGCTCTCCGCGCGCGGGGCCGTGGTCGGCGAGGGCACGGCCACGGTCGCGTACGACGAGGTCGACGCCCCGGCGGACATCTGGCTGTCGAGCGGCGGCGAGCGTTTGATCGACGACCTGCCGACGGCGCGACCCATCGACCTGACCGTCGAGGGCGCCTGGGAGGAAGGGGCCACCGTGACCACGCGCGTGAGCAGGCTCCCCCGCGAGGTGGTCGACAACGACTGGGAGGTCGACGAAGACCCGTTCGTCGATGTCCTGGCCCAGACGACGACCGGCACCCCCGCGCTCCGCTTCTCGCTGCCGCACCACCTCGGTGGCGACTACGTCTTCGTGTCGGTCCGCGCCGACAAGCCGGGCAAGGCCCCGGTGGTCGTCACGTTCGAGGAGCCGTTCGAGGTCGTCACGTCCCCGCCGA
>NZ_JAAGXA010000005.1:0-266343 GCF_010686755.1 Nocardioides zeae
ACCAGAACCGCCTTCGGCTTCCGCTCACCCCACGCACTCATCGCCCTCGCCATGCTCAACCTCGCAGGACACCGCCCCACCCTCCCCGGCCGCCGATAACCCACGGATCAGTCACAAGAGCCCGAAAACGCGGATCGGCCCGGGTGGCGCTGGTCCTCGGGGAAAGAAAACGCGGACAGGCTCGGGATCGGCTCGGGAGCGCACGAGAAGAGTGCGGGATCGGCCCCCGCGACACGCCGATGGAACGCCCTGAAGGTCCGCGTTTTCCTTCTCCGGCCGCGAGCCGCCGCGCACTTTCATCCCCCACGCGAGAGGCCGCGCGCATTCTTCTTCTCCGCGTCCGCGTTTTCCTTTCCCGAACGACCCCGGGCGTCCCCGGGCGTCCCCAGGCGTCCCCAGGCGTCCCCGAGCGACCTAGGTCGACCCCGGTCGACCCCGGTCGACCCCGGGGGCGCGACGTACCCGCCTCAGCCGCTCTCGGCGACGCGCTGGTGATGGTGCGGTGGTTCGCTGAGCACCCGTCTGCTCACCGAACCACCACGTTGTCGTGTCAGAAGAAGATCCGCCACGCCTCGGCGGCGCCGAGGACCAGCAGGCACGCCACCACGAGGAGCACGGCGGCGCAGCCGAGCATGCAACCCAGGTCCGAGGACTCGGGCGGCGGCTCGAGCCGATCCCACTCCTCAGGCAGCGGATGGCCCTCCGCCATCCAGGTGCGCGCGTGGTCCGCGTCGCAGAACGGGCGCACGCACCGGATCCTCCATTCGCCCTCACGGGGCACGTGCTCGCCGGCCTCGTCCCACTCCGGTCCGCCGTAGCCGACCCAGTCGCGCAGGAGCGCGAGCCGCGTCGTGTCGGGCGAACCGAGGTCGAGAGGCCGGCCGCAGTGCGCGCAGACCACGTCGGCAGGCTGCTGCTCGGGTGCGTCCACGGCCGCGAACCTACGGCCCGGCCGGGTGACCCTGGAAACCGACGCGAGGCCGGGAGCGTCCGACCGATAGCATCGCGCTCGGTCGGTAGAACCGTCCCACCCACATGTGCAGCCAACCCCCGAGGAGCCCCCCGGTGCCCGACATCCTGATCACCCGCATCCACGCCGACGAGCGTGAGGAGCGGAGGGTCACGACGGGCACCAAGGCGTGGGAGCTCTTCGCCGAGCAGCCCGACGTCATCGCGGCCCGGGTGGCCGGCCAGCTGAAGGACCTCGCCCACGAGCTCGCGGACGGCGACGAGGTCGAGGCCGTCGAGATCTCCAGCCAGGACGGTCTCGACATCCTGCGGCACTCGACCGCCCACGTGCTCGCCCAGGCGGTCCAGCAGCTGTTCCCCGAGGCCAAGCTCGGCATCGGTCCGCCGATCCGCGACGGGTTCTACTACGACTTCGACGTCGAGACCCCGTTCACCCCGGCGGACCTCGAGAAGATCGAGTCGCGGATGCGGAAGATCGTCAAGGAGAACCAGCGGTTCTCCCGTCGCGTCACCACCGACGCCGACGCCCTCACCGAGCTGCAGGACGAGCCCTACAAGCTGGAGCTCATCGCGCTCAAGGGCGGGGGAGCGGCCGAGGACGCCGCCGAGGGAGCGAGCGTCGAGGTCGGCGGCGCCGAGCTGACGATCTACGACAACATCGGTCGCAGCGGCGACGTGGTCTGGAAGGACCTCTGCCGCGGCCCCCACCTGCCGACCACCAAGCGCATCCCGGCGTTCAAGCTGATGCGCTCGGCCGCGGCGTACTGGCGGGGCAACGAGAAGAACAAGCAGCTGCAGCGCGTCTACGGCACCGCGTGGGAGAGCAAGGAGGCCCTCGAGGCCCACCTGCACCGCCTCGAGGAGGCGGAGCGCCGCGACCACCGCAAGCTGGGCCGCGAGCTCGACCTCTTCAGCTTCCCCGACGAGATCGGCTCGGGCCTGCCCGTCTTCCACCCCAAGGGCGGCGTCATCAAGCGCGCGATGGAGGACTACGTCCGCCAGCGCCACGTCGAGGAGGGCTTCGAGTACGTGGGCACCCCCCACATCTCGAAGGAGGGCACGTTCCACCTGTCGGGCCACCTGCCCTACTACGCCGACGGCATGTTCCCGCCCATGGAGTTCGAGGGCGAGAACTACTACCTCAAGGCCATGAACTGCCCGATGCACAACCTGATCTTCCGCTCGCGCGGACGGTCCTACCGCGAGCTGCCGCTGCGGCTGTTCGAGTTCGGGCACGTCTACCGCTACGAGAAGTCGGGCGTCATCCACGGCCTCACCCGCGTGCGCGGCTTCGCGCAGGACGACTCGCACTCCTACTGCACCCCCGAGCAGGCGCCGGCGGAGGTCAAGCACCTCCTCGACTTCATGCTGGGCGTGCTGCGCGACTTCGGGCTGGAGGACTTCTACCTCGAGCTCTCGACGCGTGACGAGTCGAAGCCGGAGAAGTTCGTCGGCACCCCGGAGCAGTGGGAGACCGCGACGTCGGTGCTCGAGCGCGTCGCGACCGAGTCGGGTCTGCAGCTCGTCCCCGACCCCGGTGGCGCCGCGTTCTACGGCCCGAAGATCTCCATCCAGGCGCAGGACGCCATCGGCCGCACCTGGCAGATGGGCACGGTGCAGTACGACTTCAACCAGCCCCAGGGCTTCGACCTGACCTACACCTCGTCCGACGGGTCGAAGCAGCAGCCGGTGATGATCCACGCCGCGAAGTTCGGCTCGATCGAGCGGTTCCTCGGCGTGCTGGTGGAGCACTACGCCGGCGCCTTCCCGCCCTGGCTCGCCCCGGTCCAGGTGCAGGCGATCCCGGTCGCCGAGCGTCACGTCGACTACCTGTACGACGTGGCCAAGCGCCTCAAGGCCGCCGGCATCCGCGTCGAGGTGGACGACTCCGACGACCGGATGCAGAAGAAGATCCGCAACGCGCAGCTGCAGAAGGTGCCCTTCATGGTCATCGTGGGCGACGCGGACGTCGAGGCGGGCGCGGTGTCGTTCCGCTACCGCAACGGCGACCAGGACAACGGCGTGCCGCTCGACGACGCGATCCAGCGGGTCGTGGACGCGGTCGCGGCCCGCACCCAGGTCTGAGGCACGGGCCGGCGAGGAGGGCAGCAGTGGCACGACGGACGCTCGGCCGGTCGTGGCTGGGTGCCGTGCTGCTGCTCGGCCTCCTCGCCGGCTGCGCCGACGGCGGTACGTCGCGGGCGGACGACCCGACGGAGGGCGCGTCCGCGACGTCCGGGGGTCCGGGCACGGCCACGGCCGATCCCCGGGGCGACCTGGCCCGCCTGGCCGAGGGCGCCGCGGGCGAGGTGCCGTCTACGACGGCGAGCCCGACCCCGGCACGCGACCCGGCACGCGACCCGGCCGAGGCCGTGCTCGGCGGTGACATCTCCTGGCCGCAGTGCCCGCGCGGGATGGGCATCCCCGAGAAGCGCACCCTCGGGATGCCGATGCCGCTCGACGCGGCGGAGTACGTCGTCGTCGGGCTGACGAACGGCCCCGGCTTCCACGCGAACCCGTGCCTCGCCGACCAGCTCTCCTGGGTGGCCGACCGGCACCTGCTCGGCGCGGCGTACGCGGTCGCGAGCTTCCCCGACGACGCCACGCTCGCCGCGCACGGCGCCGCGGGTCCGTGGACCGGGGGAGCGGAGCTCGACCGGCTGCGCAACACCGGTTACGCGCAGGGCCGGTTCAACGTGGCGTCCCTGCGCGACGCCGGGTTCGCGACCCCCGTGGTGTGGATCGACGTCGAGCCGGTGCCCGACTTCGAGTGGAGCGACGACCCCGTCGCCAACGCCGCCGTCGTCGAGGGCGTGGCCCGGGCGTACACGGACGCCGGCTACGCGATCGGGGTCTACTCGACGCCGTACCTGTGGGAGCAGGTCGTCGGCGACCTCGCCCTCGGGGTGCCGGAGTGGCGCGCCGCAGGCCACACGTCGCGGCAGGAGGCGCTCGACCGCTGCGGAGCGGACTGGTCCGTCCAGGGCGGGCCCGCGGTGCTCGGCCAGTGGGTGGAGGCCGACCGCGACCAGAACGTCACCTGCCCCGGCGTGGCCGCCGAGCTCGACCGCTGGTTCCACCAGTACTGACCCGATCGACACCCGCAGACCGACCGTGACCGACGCAGGAGGACGCGTGACCGACCCCGACGGGTTGATGCGGCTCTACACGCCCTACCGGATGGCCTACATCGCCGCCGGCGGACCGGCCGCGGGCGCACCCGACGCATCGGCCGAGGAGGCGCCCCCGACCACCGAGCCCGCGGGCTGCCCGTTCTGCCGCATGGTGGCCGGCACGGCGACGGGCCCGGACCTGGTGGTCGCCGAGGGGGAGACCGCGTTCGCGGTGCTCAACCTCTACCCCTACAATCCGGGCCACCTCATGGTGCTGCCGCGGCGCCACGTGGCCGACTACGTGGACCTCACCGACGACGAGACCAGGGAGGTCGCCGCGATGACGAAGTCGGCGATCCGCGCGATCCGCGCGGTGGCGACCCCCGACGCGTTCAACGTGGGGCTCAACCTGGGCTCCGCGGCGGGCGGCTCCCTGGCCGCCCACCTCCACCAGCACGTCGTGCCGCGGTGGTCGGGCGACGCGAACTTCATGACGGTCCTGGCCGGCACGAAGACGCTGCCGCAGCTGCTGGGGGACACCCGTGACCTGATCCGTGGGGCGTGGCGGGCGTGAGCGGCGTGCCCGACCCCGACGACGTCCGGCTGGCCGGGGCCCTCGTGCGGGAGGCCGGCACGCTCGCGGCCCGCATGCGCGCCGAGGGCGTCGAGGGGCTCGGCGTCGAGCAGAAGACCTCGGTGTCCGACGTCGTGACGGCGGCCGACCGGGCGGCGGAGGAGCTCGTGGCCCGCAGGTTGTCCGAGGAGCGCCCGGCCGACGGCGTCCTGGGGGAGGAGGGCGTCGACGAGCCCGGCACCAGCGGCCGGCGCTGGGTGGTCGACCCGGTGGACGGCACCTACAACTTCCTCTCGGGCCTCACCTGGTGGTGCTCGGCGGTCGCTCTCCTGGACGGGGACGAGCTGGTGCTCGGCGCGATCTACCACCCCCACGACGACGCCCTCCACCTCGGTGGCCCGGGCCTGCCCAGCACGCGCGACGGTGTGCCGATCGGGCCGCTCCGCGACGTACCGCTCGCGCGCACCAGCATGGCCACCTACTTCGCTCCCGGCGACCTGGTGGCCCGCGCGGGCGCGGCCTTCTACCGGGCCGCGGGCAGCGCCGCCGCGGTCCGCATGCTCGGCTCCGGCAGCATGGACGCCACCGCGGTCGCGCAGGGCCAGGTCGGGCTGGTGCTCCAGCACTCCGTGCCCCCCTGGGACGAGCTCCCCGGCGCCGCCCTCGTGCGGGGCGCCGGCGGCACGACGCAGCGGGTCCGCCACGAGGGCCTGGAGTGGTACGCCGCGGGGGCGCCCACGGCGGTCGCCGAGGCCTGCGCGGCCCTGGTGGGCGGGGCCGACGGGTAACGGACCGGCGGCGGTGATGGCCTAACCTGCCACCACCATGCTCGAGCGCTTCCGCGGGTTCTGGACCCGCCTCCTCTCGCCCGTCGCCCGTTTCCTCATCCGCTGCGGGGTCAGCCCCGATGCCGTCACCCTCGTCGGCACCCTGGGGGTCTGCGCCGGTGCGCTGGTCTTCTTCCCGCAGGGGCACCTGCTGGCCGGCGTCCTGTTCATCACGGCCTTCGTGTTCTCCGACCTCATCGACGGGTTCATGGCCCGCGAGACGGGCCGCACCAGCAAGTTCGGCGCGTTCCTCGACTCGACGCTGGACCGCATCGGGGACGGTGCGATCTTCGCCGGCCTCGCCCTCTACTGGGCCGGGCCCGGCGACTCCGACCTCTACCTCGTGCTCAGCCTCGTCTGCCTCGTCATGGGCAGCGTGACCTCCTACGCCCGGGCGCGCGCCGAGGGCCTCGGCTACCAGGCGAAGGTCGGCATCGCGGAGCGCAGCGACCGTCTCGTCTCGATCCTCGTCATGACGGGTCTCGGGGCGCTGTTCGACCTGCCGATCCTGCAGCAGGTCACCTTGTGGGCCCTGGCGGCGGCGAGCACGGTCACGGTCGTGCAGCGCATCTGGGTGGTGCGCCAGCAGGCGATGGCGGAGCACGACGCAGCCGCCGAAGGTGCGTGAACCCACCTCCGACCGAACGTGACACTCTGAATGTTACATAACCCTTGACATCGTCCTGAGCGCGACGCAGGCTGGTGCGACCGGGTGGTTCTCCGCCACCCCCGCGCCGGTCCCCGACGCGGTCCGCGACGACGAGGAGGGCACCATGTCCGCCCAGGCCCACGAGCTGCACGAGGTCGACGGTGTCGGCGCCGCCGACACCACCCAGCCGCGTTCCCGGCTCGAGCTCATCGACTGGAACGAGCCGGAGGTGCCCGAGGGCCTGACCGACGCGGAGTACGACGAGGTGCTGCACCGGCTCTCGGTCGCCTCGGTCGAGCGCCACTTCGACGCCTTCGCGGACATCGACTGGGACCACCCCGACTTCGAGGTGCGCGCCGACGACCCGCGGTGGGTGCTCCCCGACGTCGACCCGGTCGGCCGCCACCCGTGGTACAAGGCGCTGCCGCTCGAGGAGCAGATCCGCGTCGGCCAGTGGCGCTACGCCAACATCTTCAAGGTCGGCCTCCAGTTCGAGAACATCCTCATCCGCGGGATCATGCAGTACGTCTTCACCGCCGAGAACGGCTCGAAGGAGTACCGGTACCTCACGCACGAGGCGACCGAGGAGTGCCACCACACGCAGATGTTCCAGGAGGGCGTGAACCGGATGGGCGTCGACGCCCCCGGCATGCCGCGGTGGCTCCGCGCCGTGGCGTGGGCGCTCCCGCTGGCCGCGAGCAAGGTGCCGCTCGCGTTCTTCATCGGCGTGCTCGCCGGCGAGGAGCCGATCGACCACACGCAGAAGGCGCTCCTCCGCGAGGGCGTCGAGGTCCACCCCATGATCAAGCGCATCATGCAGATCCACGTCGCCGAGGAGGCGCGCCACATCTCCTTCGCGCACGAGTACGTCAAGCGCAACGCCCCCCGCGTCGGCCCCGTGGACCGCTTCCTCGTCTCGCTGGCGTTCCCGGTCATCATGCGGGTCCTCGGCGACGCGATCCTGGTGCCGGTCAAGGAGTTCCAGCAGGAGTTCGCGATCCCCGACGAGGTCATCGACGAGCTGTTCTGGGAGTCGGCGGAGTCGAAGGAGTTCCTCAGCGAGCTGTTCTCCGACGTGCGGATGCTCGCCGAGGAGTCCGGCCTCATGACCCGCCTCTCGCGCCGTGTCTGGCGCGCGCTCGGCATCGACGGCCGCCCCTCGCGCTACCGCAGCGAGCCGGCCGTGAAGTTCGCCTGAGCCGTCCCGCACGACCTCCCCACACGCCCCGGTCCGCGGCGGCGCCGACCGTCGTCGGCGTCGCCGCGTCCCGCTCCCGAGGCCGGAGAACCCCATGCCCCACGTCGTGACCCGTTCCTGCTGCGGCGACGCCTCCTGCGTCTTCGCGTGCCCGGTCAACTGCATCCACCCCACCCCCGACGAGCCGGACTTCGCCACGGCCGAGATGCTCTACGTCGACCCGGTCGCCTGCGTCGACTGCGGGGCCTGCGTCTCCGCCTGCCCGGTCGGGGCGATCAAGCCCCACACGAAGCTCACCGACGCCGAGCTGCCGTTCCTCGAGATCAACCAGCTGTTCCACACGCCGCCGGCACCGCGGCCGGTCCAGGCTCCGCTGCGGAAGATCGCCCGCACGGACCCCGCACGGGGCGGCCTGCGGGTCGCGATCGTCGGCTCCGGACCGGCGGCGCTGTACGCCGCGGACGAGGTGCTCAAGCAGGAGGGCGCCCGGGTCACCGTCGTGGACCGCCTCCCGACGCCGTACGGGCTGGCGCGGGCCGGGGTCGCCCCCGACCACCCGGACACGCGCGAGGTGATCGGGCTCTTCCGGGAGATCGAGCGCCAGGAGGGCTTCGCCTACGTGCTCGGCGCCGAGGTGGGCACCGACCTGACCCACGAGGACCTCGCGGCCCACCACCACGCGGTGCTCTACGCCACGGGCGCGTCCCTCGACCGACGCCTCGGGATCCCGGGGGAGGACCTCGCCGGGAGCGGCACGGCGACCTCGTTCGTGGCCTGGTACAACGGGCACCCCGACCACACCACGCTCGACGTGCCGCTGGACGCGGAGCGCGTCGTCGTCGTGGGCAACGGCAACGTGGCGCTCGACGTGGCGCGCATCCTCGCCACCGACCCGGAGCGCCTGGCCGGCACCGACATCGCCGACCACGCCCTCGCCGCGCTGCGGACGAGCGCCGTGCGGGAGGTCGTGCTGGTGGCGCGGCGCGGGGCCGCGCAGGCGGCGTGCACGCTGCCCGAGCTGACCGGTCTCGCCATGCGCGACGACATCGACCTGGTGGTCGAGGGCGGTCTGCGGCTCGACGAGGAGACGGAGCGTCGCCGGGCCGACGGCACGCTGGACCGCCTGCTCGAGCAGAAGCTGCGAGTGCTCGAGAAGCTCCCCGCGCCGCGCGGCGGCGGCCGGCGTCGGGTCGTGCTGCGGTTCGGCGCGTCGCCCGCCCGCGTGCTCGGCGAGGGCGTCGTGGAGGGGCTCGAGCTCGTCGAGAACGACCTCGTCGTCGACGCCGACGGCACGGTGCGCGCTGTCGCCACCGACCGCACGACGGTGCTCGACGCCGGTCTCGTGCTCCGCTCGGTCGGCTACCGCGGCCGGCCCGTCGCCGGAGTCCCCTTCGACGAGGTGTCGGCGACGATCCCCAACGTCGCCGGCCGCGTCGTGGACGCCGCGGGTGCCCCGGTCCCGGCGACGTACGTCGCGGGGTGGATCAAGCGCGGCCCGTCCGGTTTCATCGGCACCAACAAGAGCGACGCCGAGGAGACGGTCGCCCACCTCGTCGACGACTTCAACACGGGGCTGCTGCCCGCGCCGGCCGGGGCGCCGACCTCGTTCGCGGCGCTCGTGCGCCGGCGGGTACCGGGCGCGCTCGACCTCGCGGGCTGGCGCGCCGTCGACTCCTACGAGCGGGCGTGGGGGGCCGAGCACGGCCGTCCGCGGCGTCGCCTGGTCGACCGCGACGCCATCGCGGAGGTGGTGCGCGTGGCGGCCGAGCGGCAGGAGCGCGAGGGGCTCGCGCGGGTGCGGCATGCGCGCACCGTGCCGTGGCGTCGGTCCGAGGGACGGGCGCCGACCGGCTCCGTCCCGCCCCGGCCCTAGGGTGCCGCCCATGACGAGCACGGAGAACAGCACCACCCCCGCGAGCGGGTCCTCGGCCACCGGCACCTCCCGGGTGAAGCGCGGGATGGCGGAGATGCTCAAGGGCGGCGTGATCATGGACGTGGTCACGCCCGAGCAGGCGAGGATCGCCGAGGACGCCGGCGCGGTCGCGGTGATGGCCCTGGAGCGCGTGCCCGCCGACATCCGCGCCCAGGGCGGGGTCTCGCGGATGAGCGACCCGGACATGGTCGAGGGGATCATCGCCGCGGTCTCGATCCCGGTGATGGCCAAGGCCCGGATCGGCCACTTCGCCGAGGCGCAGGTGCTGCAGTCCCTGGGGGTCGACTACATCGACGAGTCGGAGGTGCTGACGCCCGCCGACTACGCGAACCACATCGACAAGTGGCAGTTCACGGTGCCGTTCGTCTGCGGGGCGACGAACCTGGGCGAGGCGCTGCGGCGCATCACCGAGGGCGCGGCGATGATCCGCTCCAAGGGCGAGGCCGGCACGGGCGACGTGTCGAACGCCGTGATGCACATGCGCACGATCGGCGGGGAGATCCGTCGGCTGGGTGCGCTGAGCCCGGACGAGCTGTACGTCGCGGCGAAGGAGCTCCAGGCGCCGTACGAGCTCGTGGCGGAGGTCGCGGCGAGCGGCACGCTGCCGGTGGTGCTGTTCACCGCCGGCGGGATCGCGACCCCGGCCGACGCGGCGATGATGATGCAGCTCGGCGCCGAGGGCGTGTTCGTCGGCTCGGGCATCTTCAAGTCGGGCAACCCGGCGCAGCGCGCCGAGGCGATCGTCAAGGCGACGACCTTCTTCGACGACCCCGACGTGGTCGCGAAGGTGTCGCGCGGTCTGGGTGAGGCGATGGTCGGGATCAACGTCGACGAGATCCCCCAGCCCCACCGCCTCGCCGAGCGCGGTTGGTGACGTCCGCGAGGATCTCCGGGTGATCTGGCTCGGCCTCCTCGTCTTCCTCGCCCTCCTCGTCGGCTGGGTCGTCTGGCTCGTCCGACGCCTCGCGGTCGCTCCGCGCTGGGGGGAGGTGCTGCCCGCGTCCGCCGCACGGTGGGTGCGGCGCGGGGCTGCTGCGTTCGTGGTGCTGGGCACGGTGCTCCTCGTCGTCGCCGAGGTGCTGCAGCGCCTGGTCGACCCGGCGCCGTGGCGTCCGTTGCTCTGGCTGGGCCTGACCTGGGTGTCGGTGGTCTGGTACCTGACCCTCGGGCTCGTGCTCGTGGCCCTCGTCTGCGGCGTGCTGCGCCTGGTCCGCCGGCCGACGTGGCGCGACGCGGTCGCGCGGGTGGGAGCCGTCGGAGCCCTCGTCGCGGCGCTCGGCGTGACCGGCTACGGCCTGGGGGAGGCCGCCGACGTGCGCACGAGCGAGGTCGAGGTGACGGTCGACGACCTCGACCCCGGTCTCGACGGCCTGCGGGTCGCGCTGGTCACCGACCTGCACGTCGGCCCCGTGCGCGACGCCGACTTCGTCGCGTCCGTGGTCGACGGCGTCCAGGCGGCCGACCCCGACCTGGTCGTCCTCGGCGGCGACTACAGCGACGGCCCCGAGCGCCACGTCGGCGCCTACCTCGATCCCCTCGGGGAGCTGGACGCGCCGTACGGGGTCGTGGCGGTGACGGGCAACCACGAGTTCATCAACGGCGACGCCGACGAGGTGATGGCGCGTCTCGACGGCCTCGGCATCACGGCCCTCCGCAACGAGAACGTCGTCGTCGAGCGGGACGGCGCCCGGCTCGTCGTGGCCGGGGTGCACGACGCCGTCGGCGAGGGCGAGGACGCGCCGGACCCCGACGCGGCGCTGGCGGGCACGAGCCCCGACGACGCGATCCTGTACGTCGCGCACGAGCCCGCGCAGGTCGAGGTGGGCCGCGGGATCGACGTCCAGATGTCGGGCCACACGCACGGCGGCCAGCTGTGGCCGTTCGGCTACCTGGTGCGGCTCGACCAGCCCACCCTGGCCGGCGTCGACGAGGTGGAGGGCGTGCAGGTCGTGACGAGTCGCGGGGCCGGGGCCTGGGGGCCGCCCGTGCGCGTGGCGGCTCCGCCCGAGGTCGTGGTGGTCACGCTCCGGGCGGGCTGAGCGTCTCACCTGGAGAGCAGACGTGCCGGCGTCCGGACCAGCCGCTACCGTCGGCCCTCGTGTCCCGCCCCACCGCGCCGTACGTCGGTGTCCTCGCCCTCCAGGGGGACGTGCGGGAGCACGTCGCCGCCCTCACGGCGCTCGGTGCCGCCGCGGGTCCGGTGCGCCGGCCCGCGGAGCTCGACCGCTGCGACGGCCTCGTGCTGCCCGGCGGGGAGTCGACGACCATCGGCCGCCTGGCGCGGCACTTCGACCTGCTCGCTCCGCTGCGCGCGTACGTCGCGGCCGACCGCCCGGTGCTCGGCACGTGCGCCGGGATGGTGCTGCTGGCCGACCGGGTGCTCGACGGCACCCCGGCCCAGCAGGACGGCAGCGAGACGGTGGGCGGCCTCGACGTGACGGTCCGCCGCAACGCGTTCGGACGGCAGGTCGACTCGTTCGAGACGCCGATCCGGCTCCGCGGCGCGGAGGTGCCGGTGCCGGGCGTCTTCATCCGGGCGCCCTGGGTGGAGTCCGTCGGGCCGGGGGTCGAGGTGCTCGGGCGGGTCGAGGGGTCCCCGGCGCAGGGCGACGCCGCAGGTAGGATCGTCGCGGTCCGGCAGGGCGCCGTGCTCGCGACGTCGTTCCACCCCGAGATCGGGGCGGGCGGCGGGTCGGTGGTGCACCGCCTGCTCCTGGACGTGATCGACGAGGCGGCGAGCGCCGCTCGAGGCAGCTGAGAAGAAGAGGTAGCGCATGTCCGGCCACTCCAAGTGGGCGACCACGAAGCACAAGAAGGCCGCGATCGACGCCAAGCGCGGCAAGCTGTTCGCCAAGCTCATCAAGAACATCGAGATCGCGGCCAAGATGGGCGGCCCCGACCTCGGCGGCAACCCGACGCTCTACGACGCCGTGCAGAAGGCGAAGAAGCAGTCGGTCCCCAACAAGAACATCGACGCCGCGGTCAAGCGCGGTGGCGGTCTCGACGGCGGCGGCGTCGACTACGAGACGATCATGTACGAGGTGTACGGCCCGCAGGGCGTGGCGCTGCTCGTCGAGTGCCTCACCGACAACCGCAACCGCGCCGCGATGGAGGTCCGCACGGCGGTCACGCGCAACGGCGGCACCATGGCCGACCCCGGCTCGGTGTCGCGGCTCTTCCAGCGCCGCGGCGTCGTCGTGGTCGCCAAGGAGCAGGACGGCAAGGTGGTCTCGGAGGACGAGGTCATCGAGGTGACCCTCGACGCCGGTGCCGACGAGGTCGCCGACCACGGCGACACCATCGAGGTGCAGTCGGAGCCCGGCGACGTGGTCGCGGTGCGCACCGCGCTGCAGGAGGCGGGCATCGACTACGACTCCGCCGAGGTGCAGTTCGTCGCGACGATGGACATCCCGGTCACGGAGCCGGAGGCCGCCGGCAAGGTCTTCCGCCTCGTCGACGTCGTCGACGACCTCGACGACGTGCAGAACGTCTTCACCAACGCCGACATCCCCGACGAGGTCATGGAGCAGGTCGACGCCTGACCCGTCGGAGCCCGCTCCCCGGTGCCCGCCCGGCGCGTCGCCGACGACGGCGGGGCCCGGGGCGGATAGCGTGCACCGCTAGAACAGGCGTTCGACGTCGAGGGAGAGTGGCATGCGCGTGCTGGGGATCGACCCCGGTCTGACCCGGTGCGGCGTGGGTGTCGTGGAGGGACAGCTCGGGCGTCCGCTGACCCTCGTCGACGTCAACGTGGTCCGCACGTCGGCGAGCGTCCCCGTGCCGGAGCGTCTCGTCACGATCGAGCGGGCCGTCGACGCGTGGATCGAGGAGCACCGGCCCGACGTGGTCGCCATCGAGCGCGTGTTCGCCCGTTCCGACGTGAGCACCGTGATGGGCACGGCGCAGGCGAGCGGCATCGCGATGGTGGTCGCCGCGCGCCGCGGCATCACCGTCGCCCTCCACACGCCGAGCGAGGTGAAGGCGGCCGTCTCCGGCAGCGGCCGCGCCGACAAGGCCCAGGTGGGTGCGATGGTCACCCGGATCCTGCGGCTCGACGCGATGCCCAAGCCGGCCGACGCGGCCGACGCCCTGGCGCTCGCCATCACGCACATCTGGCGCGGTGGGGCGCAGCAGCGGCTCGACGCCGCGACCGCCGCGGGCTTCGGGAGCACCGCACCCAACAGGTACGCCGCGGCCGTCGCCGCGCACGGGAGGCAGGGCATGAGCGGGAGGAAGCAGCGATGATCGCGTTCGTGCGCGGCGAGGTCGCCGCGGTGGGTCTGACGACGGCGGTCGTGGCCGTCGGCGGGATCGGGCTGGAGCTGCAGTGCACGCCCGGCACGCTCGCCACGCTGCGGCGGGGCGAGCAGGTCACCCTGCCCTCCAGCCTCGTCGTGCGCGAGGACTCGCTGACGCTGTTCGGCTTCCTCGACGAGGACGAGAAGCAGGTCTTCCAGCTCGTGCAGACCGCGTCGGGCGTGGGGCCCAAGGTCGCGCAGGCGATGGTCGCCGTGCTGCGGCCCGACGAGCTGCGGCGCGCGGTGCGCGACGAGGACGTCAAGACGCTCACCCGCGTGCCCGGCATCGGCCCGAAGGGCGCCCAGCGCATCATCCTCGAGCTGAAGGACAAGGTGGGCGTGCCCGGCACCTCTGCCGCCCTGCCCGACGGCACCACGGCGCCGGCTGCGGGCTGGCGCGAGCAGGTCCACGGCGGTCTCGTCGGTCTCGGCTGGACCGCCAAGGAGGCGGACAAGGCCGTCGAGGGCGTCGCCCCGCAGGCCGGCGACACCCCCGACGTCGGCGCCCTGCTCCGCGCCGCCCTGCAGTCGCTGAGCCGGGCGTGAGCGGTCCCCGATGACCTACGACGACGAGCTCGCCGCCGCCGAGGACCTGCACCTGCGGTCGCTGGTCGCCGCGGAGGCGGACGGCGACGAGCGGGCGGTCGAGGCCGCCCTGCGGCCGCGGACCCTCGACGAGGTGGTCGGGCAGGTGCGGGTGCGCGAGCAGCTCGGTCTCGTGCTCGAGGCGGCCCGCCGCCGGGGCCGCACCCCCGACCACGTGCTGCTGTCGGGACCGCCGGGCCTCGGCAAGACGACGCTCGCCATGATCATCGCGGCGGAGATGTCGGCGCCGCTGCGCCTGACCAGCGGCCCCGCGATCACCCATGCCGGCGACCTGGCCGCGATCCTGTCCGGCATGAACGAGGGCGACGTCCTCTTCGTGGACGAGATCCACCGCATGTCGCGCCCGGCGGAGGAGATGCTCTACATGGCGATGGAGGACTTCCGGGTCGACGTCGTCATCGGCAAGGGACCGGGGGCCACGGCCATCCCGTTGGAGATCCCGCCCTTCACCCTGGTGGGAGCGACGACGCGGGCGGGCCTGCTCCCCGGTCCGCTGCGCGACCGGTTCGGGTTCACGGCGCACCTCGAGTTCTACGAGCCGGACGACCTCGACCGCATCGTCCGCCGCTCGGCCGGGCTGCTGGGGTGCGAGGTGGAGCTCGACGGCACGGCGGAGATCGCCTCGCGCTCCCGCGGCACGCCGCGCATCGCCAACCGGCTGCTCCGGCGGGTGCGGGACTACGCGCAGGTCCGCGCCGACGGGGTCGTCACCCGGGCGGTGGCCCGGGCGGCGCTCGACCTCTACGAGGTCGACGCCTCCGGCCTCGACCGCCTCGACCGTGCCGTGCTCGATGCGCTCTGCCGGCGGTTCGGCGGAGGGCCGGTGGGCGTGTCGACGCTCGCCGTCGCCGTCGGCGAGGAGCGCGAGACCGTCGAGGAGGTGGCCGAACCGTTCCTGGTGCGCCAGGGACTCCTCGCGCGCACGCCGCGGGGCCGCGTCGCCACCCCGGCCGCCTGGGCCCACCTCGGCCTGCGGGCACCCGCCGGGACCTGGGCGGACGCGGCCGACGCCCCCCTGTTCGAGGGCTGAGCCCGACGGGTCGGCGGCGCGGCACGGGCTCCGGATAGGATCGCCGCAGCCCCCGGGCTCCACGTCGCCGATCGGAAGAGACCCTTCTCTCGTGTACGAGCTGCTGTTCCTTGTCGTCATCGTCTTCTTCTTCTGGCTGGTGCTGATCCGCCCGCAGCAGCGCCGCGCGAAGGCGCAGGTCGAGCTCCAGCGGTCGCTCACCGCAGGCCAGTGCGTCATGCTGACGAGCGGTGTCTTCGGCACGCTGGTCGACGTCGAGCACGGCGACAACGTCTCGGTGGAGATCGCGCCCGGCGTGGTCATCGAGGTCGTGCGCGGTGCGGTCGCCGTCGTGGTCCCCGAGGCCACGGACGAGCCGGCCGGCCCGACCGACGCCGACGCGGTCGTCGACCTCGACAAGCGGGCCGACGAGAGCTGAGATGACCGCGGTCGCGTCGCGCGGCTCCCGTGGCGCCGTCCTCTTCGCGCTGCTGCTCCTCACGACCGTCGGTCTCCTGCTCCTGACGGCGACCTGGACGCCCCGCTGGGGCGTCGACGTGCTGGCCGGCACCCGGGTCGTCGTGACCCCGGCCGACCCCGACGCCTCCGACGCGGACCTCGACGCGACCGCCGCCGAGCTCCAGGCACGCGCCCGCGCGGCCGGAGCCCCCGGTGCGACCGTGCGGCGGGGGAGCGACGGGCCCTACCTCGTCGCTCTCCCGGGACGCCCCGACGAGCGGGTGCTCGACGCCCTGCGCTCGAACGACCAGGTGGCCCTCCGCGGGGTGGCGGCCGTCGGCCTGTCGCTGCCGAGCCTGCCGCCGCCCCCGTCCGGGGCCGCGGACCCCGTGCCGACGGGCGACCTGCCGACGCCCGACGTCGCCGCGGTGGGGTGGACCCTCGCCCCGGACGGTGCCTGGTCCTCGGCGCTGGCGGCCCTGCGGTGCGACGACCCCTCGGCCGTCGCCGCGCTCGCGGAGCAGGAGGCCGATCCCCGACGTCCCCTCCTCGCCTGTGACCCCACCGGTGTGCCCCTGCTGCTCGGCCCCGCGCTCGTCACCGGTACCGCCGTGGACGACGCGGCCGCGGAGCTGGACGACGGCACCTGGGCCGTGGGCCTCGACCTCGAGCCCGCCGCCGCCGGGACGGTCGCCGCTGCCGTCGAGGACCTGATGCCCCTCGCGGAGGACCGCGTCGCCGTGGCGGCCGAGGACGCGCCGGCGCCCTCCGGACCCGACGACGACCAGGCGGAGGGGGCGGGCGATCCGGACGAGGACGAGCGCCCACCGCTCCGCGTGCTCGCGGTGACGCTCGACGCCGACCTCGCCGCCGTGGGGGACGCCCGGATCGACCTGCTCACCGCGCCGGACGGCGGGGACGGCGGGGACGGCGAGGCGGACCCGGACGGCGCGGGCGGGGCGGACGGCGCGCCGAGCGCGGAGCCGGAGCGTGACGCCGTCGCCGTCGCCGATCCCACGCTCGACCAGCGCTCGGCGGCGGAGGTCGCCGCCCGGGTGCAGGACGGTGCGCTGCCGGCGGCCATCGGCTCGGCGTCCGTGGTGCGGCTCGGCTCCACCCTCGACCGCGACGAGGGCTCGCACGCCGCGGCCGCCGCGCTCCTCGGGCTCCTCGGTGCGGTGCTCGCCGCGTTCGTGCTCGTCCGGCGGCGGGCCGTCCTCCCCGTCGCGGCCGTCGTCGGCACCGGGGCGCTGGCCGCTCCCGGGCTGCTCGTGGCCGACCAGGTGCTCGGCCTGGCGTTGTCCCTTCCCGCCGTCGTGGCGACGCTCGGCACGCTGGGCGTCGCGCCGCTGCTGGCGGTCGGCATCCTCGTCGTGCAGGAGCGGGAGCTGCCGGGGCGCACCCCGGCTGCGGCCGCGGCCCGCGCCGGCGCGGAGGTCTGGCGACGCTGGTGGCCGCCCGTCGCCGCCGGGGCCGTCGGCGCGGGGCTCGTCCGGTCGTCCGCCGGCGACCTCGTCGGCGACGTGGCCGTCGCGGTCGGCACCGTCCTGCTGGCTGCGCTGGTCACGGGCGGGACGCTCGTCCGTTCCGGCGCCGTGCTGCTCGCCGGCGGAGCGGGAGCGACTCCGGCCCCGGCGCCCTCTCCAGGCCCCACGCGCGCCGGGCGACCGGCACCGCTCGTGCTGGCCGCGCTCGCGGTCGTCGCCCTCGTGGCGATCGCCGGGCTCGTGGTGCGGGGCGTCGCCTCCGACCCCGCCTTCACGGCCGGGGAGGAACACCTCGTCACCGTGAGCGGCGACCCCGTCGATGCACGGGGTGCCGTGCGCGACGCGGCGCGCGACGCGGGCGTCGCGGTCTCCTCGTTGCGGGACGCTGGCGAGAGCACGGTCATCCTGACGACGCCGACGCTCTCGGACGTCGAGCGCGCCGAGCTCGCGGGCGCCCTCCGCGCCGTACCGGTGGTCACGGGCCCCGTCACCACCGGTGGCTTCGACGCCGCCGGCTCGACCCGCGCCTGGCAGGTCGGCGCGGGACTGCTCGCGCTGTCGCTGGTGGGGGGCGTGCTGCTGGGGCGGCGGCTCATCGCCGCCCCGCTCCGCCTGGTGCCCGTGGTGCTGGCGGCGACGTCCCTCGACCTGCTGCTGGGCCTCGGCCTGGCGTCCTGGATCGGCGTGACGTGGTCGCCGGCCACGCTGGCGGCGCTCGGCGTGGTCGCCGTCGTCGGCGTCACCACCC
This sequence comes from Nocardioides zeae, assembly GCF_010686755.1. Taxonomy (GTDB): domain Bacteria; phylum Actinomycetota; class Actinomycetes; order Propionibacteriales; family Nocardioidaceae; genus Nocardioides; species Nocardioides zeae. The sequence goes on from NZ_JAAGXA010000005.1 coordinate 17,871, forward strand.
ACCTGGCCGTCGTGGCCGACCGCGCGAGCGGCGCTCGGCTGGCGCCGCGGTACGTCGCCGGCGCCGTGCTGCACCTCGTCCCCCTCGCCGCCGTCGTGGTCGCGGCGCCGTCCGTGCGCGGTCCCTTCGCGCTGGTGCTCGCCGGGCTGGCCGTCGCGCTCACCAGCGCGTTGTGCCTGACGGCCGCGGCGGCGGGAACGCAGGTCCCGGCTCCCGGCGGAAGTCCCGCCGTACCCCCGTCCCGCCCCCATCGAGAGGTGCCCGTCCCGTGATCCCCGTCCCCGGCTCCACCCCCACCCGCGACGAGCGGATCGCGGCCGGCGCCGCGGCCGTCGCCGCACTGCTCGTCGACGTCCCCGACTTCCCGGAACCGGGGGTGGTGTTCAAGGACGTCACCCCGCTCCTCGCCGACGCGACGGGCTTCGCCGCGACGGTCGCCGCGCTCGCGGAGGCGGGCCGTGGCGACGACGGTGCGGTCGTGGTCGACAAGGTCGTCGGGATGGAGGCGCGCGGGTTCCTGTTCGGCACTCCCGTCGCCCAGGCCCTCGGCGTCGGCTTCGTGCCCGTGCGCAAGGCGGGCAAGCTGCCGCGGGAGGTGCACGAGCAGTCCTACGCGCTGGAGTACGGCGAGGCGACGCTCGCCGTCCACGTCGACGGTGTCGCGCCGGGGGAGCGGGTGCTGGTCGTGGACGACGTGCTGGCGACCGGCGGCACCGCCGTCGCCACGCGGGCACTGGTCGAGCGCTGCGGCGCCCAGGTGGTCGGCTTCGCGCTGCTCCTCGAGCTCACGTTCCTGCCCGGTCGGGCCGCGCTCGGCGACACGCCGGTGCTGACGCTCCGGCAGGTCTGAGGCGGTGCGACGCGGCCGGCGCCGAGCCGTGCCGGGTCCGCGGACGCGATGTCGTCGCCAACGCCTAGACTGGCGAAGGTGAGCGACGAGCGGGCGGGCAGCACGGGCGCAGAGGTCCGTTCGCGGGACGACGACGGCGTGGTGCCGGGCGACGTCCCGCCCGCCGAGGTGGCGGCCGGACACGACGCCGCCGACGACCCGGGCCGTGCCGCCTGGCTCCGCACGCGCCGCCCGACACCGGGCCGCGACGTGAGCACCGCTCCGACCCGCAGCACCGAGGCGGTCACGTCGGCGCGCAGCATGCGGGCGCGGCTCGCGCGGATCGGCACGCGGAGCCAGCCCGGCAACCCGGTGCTCGACCCGCTGTTCCGCGCGGTGCGCGCCAACCACCCGAAGGCCGACCTCGCGCTCCTGGAGCGGGCGTACCTGACCGCCGAGCGCATGCACGGCACCCAGATGCGCAAGAGCGGCGACCCCTACATCACCCACCCGCTCGCCGTGACGACGATCCTCGCCGAGATCGGCATGACGGAGCCGACCCTGGTGGCGGCCCTGCTCCACGACACGGTCGAGGACACGCCGTACACGCTCGACGAGCTGCGCGCCGACTTCGGCGACGAGGTGGCGCTGCTGGTCGACGGCGTGACGAAGCTCGACAAGGTGCAGTACGGGGACTCGGCCCAGGCGGAGACCATCCGCAAGATGATCGTCGCGATGTCGCGCGACATCCGGGTGCTCGTCATCAAGCTCGCCGACCGGCTGCACAACATGCGCACGCTGCGCTACGTCAAGCAGGAGACGCAGGAGCGCAAGGCCCGCGAGACCCTCGACATCTTCGCGCCGCTCGCCCACCGCCTCGGCATGAACACGCTGAAGTGGGAGCTGGAGGACCTGGCGTTCGCGACGCTGCACCCGAAGATCTACGACGAGATCGTGCGTCTCGTCGCCGACCGGGCGCCGTCGCGCGACCAGTTCCTCGCGGAGGTGATCGCCCAGGTCACGGCCGACCTCAAGGACGCCAAGATCAAGGCGACCGTCACCGGGCGGCCGAAGCACTACTACTCGATCTACCAGAAGATGATCGTCGGCGGCCGCGAGTTCACCGACATCTACGACCTGGTCGGCATCCGCGTGCTCGTCGAGGAGGACCGCGACTGCTACACGGTGATGGGCACCGTGCACCAGCGGTGGAACCCGGTGCTCGGCCGGTTCAAGGACTTCATCGCGATGCCGAAGTTCAACATGTACCAGTCGCTCCACACCACCGTCATCGGCCCGCAGGGCAAGCCGGTGGAGATCCAGATCCGCACGTTCGCCATGCACAAGCGGGCGGAGTACGGCGTGGCGGCGCACTGGAAGTACAAGGAGGACAACCGCACCGGCGTCGACACCGACCGGCTCGGCGACCCCGACGACATGAACTGGGTGCGCCAGCTGCTCGACTGGCAGTCCGACGTGGAGGACCCGGGGGAGTTCCTCGACTCGCTGCGCTACGAGATCAACCGCGCCGAGGTCTACGTCTTCACCCCGCGGGGCGACGTCATCGCGCTCCCGACGGGCGCCACGCCGGTCGACTTCGCCTACGCGGTGCACACCGAGGTCGGTCACCACACGATCGGCGCACGCGTCAACGGCCGGCTCGTGCCGCTCGAGTCGACCCTCGACAACGGCGACGTCGTCGAGGTGTTCACCTCGAAGGCGCAGACCGCCGCGCCGTCGCAGGACTGGCTGACCTTCGTGAAGTCGCCGCGGGCCCGCTCCAAGATCCGTGCCTGGTTCACGAAGGAGCGCCGCGAGGAGGCGATCGAGCGGGGCAAGGACCAGCTCGCCAAGCTGATGCGCAAGGAGGGCCTGCCCCTCAAGCGCCTCATGTCGGCGGAGACGCTGCGGCTCGCGGCGGTCCACTTCAAGCTCGACGACATCACGGCGCTCTACGCCGCGGTCGGCGAGGGGAACCTCTCGGCCCAGGCCGTCGTACGCCGCGTGATCGACCTCCACGGCGGCGAGGAGGGCGCGCGGGAGCACGCCGCCGAGGGCGTCACCATCACGTCGCCGCGGCGGTCGCGGAAGGCCACCCCCAGCAGCACGGAGTCGGGCGTCATCGTGCGCGGCGTCGCCGACGTGTGGGTGAAGCTGGCCAAGTGCTGCACGCCCGTGCCGCCCGACCCGATCCTGGGCTTCGTCACCAAGGGCGGCGGGGTCTCGGTGCACCGCCAGGACTGCACCAACGCGGACAACCTGCAGGGCCAGCCGGAGCGGCTCGTCGAGGTCGAGTGGGCGCCGACGGCCCAGTCGACGTTCCTCGTCAACATCCAGGTCGAGGCGCTCGACCGGGCGCGGCTGCTGTCCGACATCACGATGGTGCTGTCCGACGCCCACGTGAACATCCTCAGCGCGACGCTCAGCACGACACGCGACCGCGTGGCGAAGAGCCGGTTCACGTTCGAGATGGCCGACGCGAAGCACCTCGACACCGTCCTGCGTGCCGTCCGCACCGTGCCGGGCGTGTTCGACGCGTACCGCGTGACGCAGTAGCCCGCCCGAGCCAGCGGCCCGGTTGGGCCGCGGCGCGGCCGGGGGGCTGAAAGAAAACGCGGACCCGGGAAAGAAAACGCGGACCGGTCGGACTTCTGGAACGATCCAACCGCGCTTCCGGGGCCATCCGGTCCGCGTTTTCTTCCCTCGGGCGAGAGCCCAGCCGGCACCCGCACCCACGACGGGCCCGGCCCCGCACCCGGATTCGGGTGCGGGGCCGGGATCGTGCGCGGCGTGCCGCGGATCAGCCGAAGTCCTCCGAGGCGCGACGCGCGGCGTCGAGGAACATCTGGCGCGAGGCGAGGTTGCCCTCGAGCTCGGCGACCTTCTTCTGGTTGCCGGCGGCGCGGGCCTGCTCGAGCTCCGCCTCGACCTCGGCGATCGCCGACTCGAGCTTGGTGATGACGTCGTTCGCGCGTGCGGACTTCTCGGGGTCCGAGCGGCGCCACTGCTCGTCCTCGACGCCGCGCAGCGCCTGCTCGACGCGACGCATCCGGCCTTCGAGGTCCTTCATGCGCTCGCGCGGCACCTTGCCGGCGGCGTCCCAGCGCTCGGCGAGGTCGCGGAAGGTGCGCTTGGCGGCCTCCAGGTCCTGCACGGGCACGAGGGCCTCGGCCTCGACGAGGATCTGCTCCTTCACCTCGGCGTTGGCCGCGAACTCGGCGTCGAGCTCGGAGTTGGCGGCGTCCCGGGCCCCGAAGAAGGCGTCCTGCGCGCCCCGGAAGCGACGCCACAGCGCCTCGTCCACGTCGCGCGGCGCAGGCCCCGCGGCCTTCCAGTCGCGCATGAGGTCGCGGTAGCGACCGGCGGTCGGGCCCCACTCCGTCGACGTGGAGAGCGCCTCCGCCTCGACGACGAGCCGCTCCTTGACGGCGCGAGCGCCCTCGCGCTTCTCGTTGAGCTGGGCGAAGTGGGACTTCCGGCGCCGGGTGTACGCCGTGCGCGCACCGGAGAACCGCCGCCACAGGGCGTCGTCGGAGCTGCGGTCGAGCCGGGGGAGCGCCTTCCACTCCTCGAGGAGGTCGCGCAGGCGGTTGGCGCCGTTGCGCCAGTCGTCGCCCTCCGCGATCGCCTCGGCCGCGCTGGCGATGCGCTCCTTCTCGCCCCGGGCGGCGGCGACCTTCTCGGCGCGCTCCGCCTTCTTGACCTCGCGCTGGGCGTCGATCGTCGCGGTGAGGGCGTCGAGCCGGGTCAGCAGCCCGGCGAGGTCACCGACGGCGTTCGCGTCCGTGACCGCGGTCCGCACCTTCTGCACGGAGGCCGCCGCGTCCTCGGGGCCGACCGCGCCGCTCGAGATCCGCTGCTCCAGCAGGTCGACCTCGAACTTCAGTGCGTCGTACCGGTCCGTGAAGAACTTCAGTGCCTCCGCGGGCGAGCCCTCCGGGTACTGCCCCACGGCACGTTCCCCGTCGGAGGTGCGCACGTAGACCGTGCCGTCCTCGTCGACCCGTCCCCACTCATGACCCGTCACGTGGTCGTCCTCTTCGCTCGCTGGCCGCTGGCCGCAGCCGCTTGCGGCGGGGGTGTGCCCGTCCGTGCGACTACCGGGGGCCCATGCTAGTCAGAAGCGCCGAAGTGCGGGGGCACGAACCCACTCGGTACTGTGCTCGGGTGTTCATCGCCGGATTCCCCGCAGGCTCGTGGGGCACGAACTGCTACGTCGTCGCGACCGGCAAGGGCACGGAGTGCATCGTGGTCGACCCGGGCCAGGACGCGGCCTCGGGCGTCGAGCAGGTCGTCGCCGAGAACCGGCTCAAGCCCGTCGCGGTGCTGCTGACCCACGGCCACATCGACCACATGTGGTCGGTGACGCCGGTGGCCGGCGCCTACGACGCGACGGCGTGGATCCACCCGCGCGACCGGCACCTGCTGAGCGACCCGATGGCGGGGATCTCGCGGGAGAGCGCCGCGATGCTGCTCGGCGGTCGCCACGAGTTCGTCGAGCCCGACGACGTCGCCGAGCTGGCCGACGGCCAGGCGCTCGAGCTGGCGGGCCTCACCTTCACCGTCGACCACACGCCCGGCCACACCGCCGGCTCCGTCACCTTCCGCACGCCGTACGGCGCGGCGGCGGGCCAGGCGGAGATCTCGGAGGTCATGTTCGCGGGCGACCTGCTGTTCAAGGGCTCGATCGGACGCACCGACCTCCCCGGCGGGGACCATCCGACGATGCTGCGCACCCTCGCCAGCAAGGTGCTCCCGCTGGCCGACGACGTCGTGGTGCTCCCCGGCCACGGCGAGCAGACCTCGATCGGTCGCGAGCGCGCCACGAACCCCTACCTGCTCGACCTCCTCGAGAGCGACGGCGACGGCACCCCGCCCGTGCGCCGCGGCCTCTGAGTGCTCGACACGTCCCAGGAGATCCCCACCCCATGAGCAAGCCCACCCCGCTGAGCGGGTTCCCCGAGCTGCTGCCCGCCCAGCGGGTCGTCGAGCAGCTCGTCGTCGACACCCTGCGCCGCACCTTCGAGCTGCACGGGTTCGCCGGCATCGAGACGCGTGCCGTCGAGCCGATGGACCAGCTGCTCCGCAAGGGCGACACCTCGAAGGAGGTGTACGTGCTGCGCCGGCTGCAGGCCGACGACGCCGGGTCCGACGCCGGCATCGGTCTGCACTTCGACCTCACGGTGCCGTTCGCCCGCTACGTCCTGGAGAACGCCGGCAAGCTCGAGTTCCCCTTCCGGCGCTACCAGATCCAGAAGGTGTGGCGGGGCGAGCGGCCGCAGGACGGGCGCTACCGCGAGTTCACGCAGGCCGACATCGACGTCATCGGCCGGGACACGCTGCCGTTCCACCACGACGTCGAGGTCACGAAGGTGATGCTCGACGCGCTGCGGCGGCTCGCGCACCCCGACGTCATCGGGCTGCCCGGCTTCCGGCTGCAGGTCAACAACCGCAAGCTCATCCAGGGCTTCTACCTCGGCCTGGGGCTGAGCGACGTCGACGAGGTCATGCGGCTGGTCGACAAGCTCGACAAGCTGCCGGCCGAGAAGGTCGCCGAGCTGCTCGTGGCGGAGGCCGGCGCGACGCCCGCGCAGGCCGAGGCGTGCCTGCGGCTGGCCACCATCCGCACCGACGACGACTCGTTCGTGGACCAGGTGCGCGCCCTCGGGGTCTCCCACGAGCTGCTCGACGAGGGCCTCGAGGAGCTGGCCACGCTCGTGCGCGGCGCCGCCCCGCTGGCCGACGAGCACGTGCGGATCACCGCCGACCTCTCCATCGCGCGGGGACTCGACTACTACACCGGCACCGTGTTCGAGACGCGGCTGGACGGCTACGAGTCGATGGGCTCCATCTGCTCGGGCGGCCGGTACGACGCGCTCGCCTCCGACGGGCGCACGACGTACCCCGGCGTGGGGATCTCGCTCGGCGTCTCCCGCGTGCTGGTGCCGCTGCTGTCCCGCGGCGTGCTGACGGGGAGCCGCTCCGTGCCCAGCGTCGTGCTCGTCGCGCTCACCGACGAGGCCTCGCGCCCCGCCAGCGACGCCGTCGCGGACGCCCTCCGGGCCCGCGGCATCGCCTGCGAGGTCGCCCCCACCGCGGCCAAGTTCGGCAAGCAGATCAAGCACGCCGACCGGCGCGGCATCCCGTTCGTCTGGTTCGTCGGCACCGACGAGCAGGGCGCGCCGACCCACCAGGTCAAGGACATCCGCGACGGAAACCAGGTGGACGCCGACCCGGCGGCCTGGACACCATCGACCGACGACCTGCGCCCGCAGGTCGTCAGCCCCACCACCGAGGAGACAAGCTCGTGATCCGCACCCATGACGCCGGGGCCCTGCGCCCCGAGCACGTCGGCCAGACCGTCACCCTCGCCGGGTGGGTGGCCAAGCGGCGCGATCACGGTGGCGTGGCGTTCCTCGACCTCCGTGAGGCGAGCGGCGTGGCCCAGGTCGTCGTGCGCGACGAGGAGGTCGCCGGCGGGCTCCGCAACGAGTACTGCGTGAAGGTCACCGGCGAGGTCGCGCTGCGCCCCGAGGGCAACGCCAACGCCAACCTGGCGTCCGGCGAGATCGAGGTCATCGCGACCGAGGTCGAGGTGCTGTCGGCCGCCGCGCCGCTGCCGTTCCCGATCGACGACCACGTGGACGTCGGCGAGGAGGCGCGCCTGCGGCACCGCTACCTCGACCTGCGCCGTACGGGCCCGGGTCGCACGCTGCGCCTGCGCAGCGAGGTCAACCGCGCGGCCCGCGAGGTGCTCGCCGGCCACGACTTCGTCGAGGTCGAGACGCCGACCCTCACCCGCTCGACGCCCGAGGGTGCGCGCGACTTCCTGGTGCCGGCGCGCCTGCAGCCGGGCAGCTGGTACGCCCTGCCGCAGAGCCCGCAGCTGTTCAAGCAGCTGCTGATGGTGGCCGGGATGGAGCGGTACTACCAGATCGCGCGCTGCTACCGCGACGAGGACTTCCGCGCCGACCGGCAGCCCGAGTTCACGCAGCTCGACATCGAGATGAGCTTCGTCGAGCAGGACGACGTCATCGCCCTGGCCGAGGAGATCCTCACGGCGCTGTGGGCGCTCGTCGGCCACGAGGTGCCGACCCCGCTGCCGCGGATGACGTACGCCGAGGCCATGCGCCGCTTCGGCTCGGACAAGCCGGACCTGCGGATGGGCCAGGAGCTCGTCGAGTGCACCGACTACTTCAAGGACACGACGTTCCGCGTGTTCCAGGCGGAGTACGTCGGTGCGGTCGTGATGCCCGGCGGCGCCTCGCAGCCCCGCAAGCAGCTCGACGCGTGGCAGGAGTGGGCGAAGCAGCGGGGCGCGCGTGGGCTGGCGTACGTGCTCGTGCAGGAGGACGGCGAGCTGACCGGCCCCGTCGCGAAGAACCTGTCCGACGCCGAGAAGACGGGCCTGGCCGCGCACGTCGGTGCCGTCCCCGGCGACTGCATCTTCTTCAGCGCCGGCGCCACGAAGCCGATGCGCGCCCTCCTCGGTGCCGCCCGTCTCGAGATCGGCCGTCGCTGCGGCCTCATCGACGAGAGCGCCTGGAGCTTCCTGTGGGTCGTCGACGCCCCGCTGTTCGAGCCCGCGTCCGACGCGGTCGCCAGCGGCGACGTGGCCGTCGGTGCGGGCTCGTGGACGGCGGTGCACCACGCGTTCACGTCGCCGAAGGAGCCCGAGGGCTTCGACGCCGACCCCGGCAACGCGCTCGCCTGGGCCTACGACATCGTCTGCAACGGCAACGAGATCGGCGGCGGCTCGATCCGCATCCACCGCGAGGACGTGCAGAAGCGCGTGTTCGCGATCATGGGGCTCGACGAGGCCGAGGCCGAGGAGAAGTTCGGCTTCCTGCTGGAGGCGTTCAAGTTCGGCGCGCCCCCGCACGGCGGCATCGCCTTCGGCTGGGACCGGATCGTGGCGCTCCTCGCGGGCGTCGACTCGATCCGCGAGGTGATCGCGTTCCCGAAGTCGGGCGGCGGCTTCGACCCGCTGACGGCCGCGCCGGCGCCGATCACCCCGGCCCAGCGCAAGGAGGCCGGCGTCGACGCCACGCCCGAGCCGAAGCCGACGCCCGAGGCCTGATCCTCGTCGAGTTGTCACGTACGACGCGTTCGTCGCGGCGTACGTGACAACTCGGCGGTGCCGTGCAGCCTCAGGGGTGGGTGGAGGGCGCCAGGAGGCGCTCGAGGTCGTCCTCGAGCTCGGTGGGGATGACGAACAGCAGCTCGTCGCCCGCCTCGAGCGGCTGCTCGGCGTCGGGCGTGTAGACCTGGCCGTCGCGCAGGATCGTGACGAGGGCGCAGTTGTCGGGGAAGGGCACGAGCCCCGACGGGGTGCCGACGTACGGCGAGTCCTCGGGCAGCGTCAGCTCGACCAGGTTCGCCTGGCCCTGGCGGAAGGTGAAGAGCCGCACGAGGTCACCGACCGCCACGGCCTCCTCGACGAGCGCCGACATGATCCGTGGAGTGGAGACGCTGACGTCGACGCCCCAGGCCTCGCCGAACAGCCACTCGTTGTCGGGGTGGTTGACGCGCCCGACGGTGCGCGGCACGGCGAACTCGGTCTTCGCCAGCAGCGACGTGACGAGGTTGGCCTTGTCGTCGCCGGTCGCGGCGATCACGACGTCGCACTTGTCGAGCCGCGCCTCCTCGAGGGAAGACAGCTCGCAGCAGTCGGCGAGCAGCCACTCGGCCTCCGCGACCCGCTCGGGGCGGATCGCGTCGGCCGACTTGTCGATGAGCAGCACCTCGTGGCCGTTCTGGATCAGCTCGGCCGCGATGGAGCGCCCGACGGCGCCCGCTCCGGCGATGGCGACGCGCATCAGCTCTCCTCCGGGCCGCGGTCGATGGTGCGGTAGGCGTGCGCGGCGTTCTCCTCGCGCATCACCAGGTGCAGGAGGTCGCCCTCCTGGATGACGCTGTCGCGGTGGGGCAGCTCGCCCTCGCCGAGCCGGTCCATCCACGCGATGCGCGTGCGGGTCTGCTCCTGGAACGCGACGGTGCGGTGCCCGACCCACGCGCCGGGCGCCGGCACCTGGTCGAGCCGGATGGTCCCGGAGGGGTCGCGGAAGTCGGGCTCGGCGCCCACGGGGAGCAGGCGGCGCAGCACCTGGTCGGCCGTCCACTTCACCGTGGCGACGGTGGTGATGCCGAGCCGCTGGTAGACCTCGGCGCGGCCCGGGTCGTAGATGCGGGCCACGACCTGCTCGATCCCGAACGACTCCCGCGCGACGCGCGCCGCGATGATGTTGGAGTTGTCGCCGCTCGAGACGGCGGCGAAGGCGTCGGCGCGCTTGATGCCCGCCTTGACGAGCACCTTGCGGTCGAACCCGACGCCGGTGATCTTGTCACCGTTGAACTCGGGCCCGAGCCGACGGAACGCCTCCGACGCGACGTCGATGATCGACACCGTGTGGTTGCGGTCCTCGAGGCTGCGCGCCAGCGTGGAACCGACCCGGCCGCAGCCCATGATCACGACATGCACGTGCGGAACGGTAGCCCAGCACCGGTCCGTGCGGTGGATCACCGCCGCTGGCACCCGCGCGCCGTCCCGTGCGCGTACGATCGCGCCTCGTGGGTCTTGCCGACGCCTCGAAACGGATCCTGCTGGGGCGCAAGCTCCGCAGCTCCCAGCTCGGGGAAACTCTCCTCCCGAAGCGCATCGCGCTCCCGGTCTTCGCCAGCGACGCGTTGTCGTCGGTCGCCTACGCGCCCGACGAGGTCTTCATCATGCTCTCGATCGCGGGCACGACGTCGTACGTCTTCTCCCCGTGGATCGGCGTCGCCGTCGCCCTGGTGATGACCGCGGTGATCGCGTCGTACCGCCAGACCGTGCACGCCTACCCGAGCGGGGGCGGCGACTACGAGGTGGCGAGCGTCAACCTCGGCCCCGCGGCCGGTACGACGGTGGCGAGCGCCCTGCTCGTCGACTACGTGCTCACCGTGGCGGTGTCGATCTCGTCCGGCTCGCAGTACGCCGCGGCGGCGATCCCGTTCCTCTCGGGGCACGAGGTGCTGTTCGCCTCGGCGCTCGTGGTCGTGCTCATGGCCCTCAACCTGCGGGGCATCCGGGAGTCGGGCAGCTACTTCGCCGTCCCCACCTACCTCTTCATGGTCGCGATCATCGGCATGTCGCTCTACGGCGGCTACCGGTGGGCGGTCGGCACGCTGCCCGAGGTCGAGAGCGCTGCGCTCGACGTCGTGCCGCGGGAGGGCTTCGAGGGTCCGCTGACCCAGTTCGCCATGGTCTTCCTGCTGGCCCGTGCCTTCTCGTCGGGCTGTGCGGCGCTGACCGGCGTCGAGGCGATCTCCAACGGCGTACCGGCGTTCAAGCGGCCGAAGAGCCGCAACGCCGCCTCGACGCTGCTGATGCTGGGCATGATCGCCGTGACGATGATGCTGTCGGTCATCCTGCTGGCCCGGGAGATGGGGATCCGCTACGTCGACCCCCACGAGCTCGACCGCCTCCGGACGGCGGCGGGCGACCCGATGCCGGACGGCTACGACCAGCACACCGTCATCGCCCAGATCGCCGGCGCGCTGTTCGCGGACTTCCCGCCGGGGTTCTACTTCGTCGTGACGATGACGGGCGTCATCCTCGTGCTGGCCGCGAACACGGCGTTCAACGGCTTCCCGGTGCTCGGGTCGATCCTGGCGAAGGACGGCTTCGCGCCGCGGGCGCTCGGCTCCCGCGGCGACCGCCTCGCCTACAGCAACGGCATCGTCTTCCTCGCCGTGATGGCGATCGTGCTGATCGTCGCCTTCGACGCGCAGACCACGAAGCTGATCCAGCTCTACATCGTGGGCGTGTTCGTCTCGTTCAACCTGAGCCAGCTCGGCATGATCCGGCACTGGACGCGGCACCTCGCCACGGAGAAGGACGCCGGCCGGCGCCGCAAGATGCAGCAGTCGCGCGTCATCAACGCGATCGGCCTGGCGTTCACGGCGGTCGTGCTCGTGGTCGTGCTGCTCACCAAGTTCCTCGAGGGCGCCTGGATCACGATCCTCGCGATGACCGCGGCGTACTTCGTCATGCGGTCCATCCGCCGGCACTACGACCGGGTGGCGAAGGAGATCGCCGCGGAGGAGACCGACAAGGTGCTTCCCACGCGGGTGCACGCGATCGTGCTCGTCTCCAAGCTCCACAAGCCGACGCTCCGGGCTCTCGCCTACGCCAAGGCCTCGCGCCCCAACGTGCTGGAGGCGGTCTGCGTCTCGACGGACCCGGCGGAGACCGACCGGCTGCTCGCGGCCTGGGACGAGCGCCGCATCGACGTGCCGCTCAAGGTGCTCTACTCGCCGTACCGCGAGCTCATCAAGCCGATCGTCGACTACGCCGTCGAGATCCGGCAGGCCAACCCGCGCGGCGTGGTGGCGGTCTACATCCCCGAGTACGTCGTGGGTCGCTGGTGGGAGCAGCTGCTCCACAACCAGAGCGCACTGCGCCTCAAGGGCCGGCTGCTCTTCACGCCGGGGGTCATGGTCACGTCGGTGCCCTTCCAGCTGCAGTCCTCCGCCGTGGCGCTCGAGCGGGAGGACCGCCAGCTCACCCGCGTGCGGCCCGGCGACCTGCGCCGCGGCCGCGTGACGAGCGAGGAGGCGCCCGACCGGGTGCGCCCCCGCCCCCCGAGGCAGCGATGACGCGCCCCGACCGCCGCCGTCGACCCGGTCCGCAGCGCGGGCGCGGCACCCGCGCCCGGGCGCCGCGGGGACGCTCGCGCGTGGGGGAGCGGTACGCCGCGGAGATCGGCCCCGTCGCCCACGGCGGCCACTGCGTCGCGCGCGTGGCCGTCGAGGGCGAGGAGCGTGCCCGTGTCGTGTTCGTGCGCCACGGCATCCCCGGCGAGCGCGTGGTCCTCGAGATCACCGAGGGCTCCGACGGCGACCGCTTCTGGCGGGGCGACGTCGTCGAGGTGCACGAGGCCTCGCCGCACCGCGTCGTCGCGCCGTGTCCGGTCGCAGGCCCGGGGCTCTGCGGCGGCTGCGACTTCCAGCACGTCGACCTCGCCCACCAGCGCACCCTCAAGACCGCGGTGGTCGCCGAGCAGCTGCGGCGCCTCGCCGGCGTGACCTGGGACGGCGAGGTGCGGCCCGTGGCGGGCGACCTCCCCGAGCAGCTGGCCGGCCTGCGCTGGCGCACCCGGGTCCGGTACGTCGCGCTCCCCGGGGGAGGGCGTGGTATGCGGCGCCACCGGTCGCACGACGTCGTGCCGGTCGACACGTGCCTGATCGCCCACCCGGACGCCCGGGAGCCACGGCCCGGCACCACCACCGAGCACGTCGCGGTCGCCGACACCCACGAGCACGCCTTCGCGGTCGCGACCGACGGCTTCTGGCAGGTGCACCCCGGCGCGCCCGGCGCCCTCGTCGCGACGGTCCTCGAGCTGCTCCAGCCACGGCCGGGGGAGTCCGCCCTCGACCTGTACGGCGGGGTGGGCCTGTTCGCCCGCTACCTGGCGGACGCGCTCGGGCCCGACGGCGCCGTGCTGAGCGTCGAGGGGGACGCCACGGCGTCGGCCCACGCCGTCGACAACCTGCGCGAGGCACCCGGGCGGGTGGCCGCCGTACGGGGGGACGTGGCGACCGTGCTGGCGGAGGGCGACCCGTCGCTGCCCGCACTCGTCGCGCCCGACCTCGTCGTCCTCGACCCGCCCCGCGAGGGCGCCGGTCGCGCGGTCGTCGACGAGCTGGTGCGCCGCGCTCCGCGCGCGGTGGCGTACGTCGCGTGCGATCCCGCGGCGCTGGGCCGCGACGTCGGGCTGTTCCTGGCGGCGGGTTGGGAGCTGGTCGAGGTGCGGGGCTTCGACCTGTTCCCCATGACCCACCACGTCGAGTGCGTCGCGTTGCTGCGGCCGGTGTCGGTCGCTGCGCTCCCCGTCGTGTAACGCGGTGTCCGGGCATCTGTGGAAGGGGTAGATCGCGTGCACAGTGACCCGGACACCGCGTTACACGGGAAGAGGCGCACGGGGTCGCGAGATTCTTCGCTCGACATCGTGTATCTTGACGTCAAGACAAAACGGACGACACCTCCCCGTGGTCCCGACGTCCTGAGCCCACCCAGGTAAGGCGAGCCTTCCTAGGAACGGTTCCGGTTGCGGCGGCAAGATGGGTGGGGCGCGGCCAACCAGCGGACGAGGAGACGGACTGTGGCAAGTCAGAACAGCTTCGGTGCGAAGAGCACCCTGGACGTGGACGGCACGTCCTACGAGATCTTCCGCCTCGACGCGGTGAAGGGCGAGGGGCTCGACGTCGACTCGCTGCCCTTCTCGCTCAAGGTGCTGCTCGAGAACCTCCTCCGCACGGAGGACGGCGCCAACATCACCGCCGACGACATCAAGGCGCTGGCGGGGTGGGACGAGACGGCCCAGCCCGACAAGGAGATCCAGTTCACGCCGGCGCGCGTGCTCATGCAGGACTTCACCGGCGTCCCCTGCATCGTCGACCTCGCCACGATGCGCGAGGCCATGGCGGAGCTCGGTGGCGACGCCTCCAAGATCAACCCGCTCGCGCCCGCCGAGATGGTCATCGACCACTCCGTGATGGCCGACGTCTTCGGCACGCCCGAGGCCTTCGAGCGCAACGTCGAGATCGAGTACGAGCGCAACCGCGAGCGCTACCAGTTCCTGCGCTGGGGCCAGGGCGCGTTCGACGACTTCAAGGTCGTCCCCCCGGGCACCGGCATCGTCCACCAGGTCAACATCGAGCACCTGGCGCGCACGGTCTTCACCCGCGAGGTCGACGGCGAGCTGCTGGCCTACCCCGACACCTGCGTCGGCACCGACTCCCACACCACGATGGTCAACGGCATCGGCGTCGTCGGCTGGGGCGTCGGCGGCATCGAGGCCGAGGCGGCCATGCTCGGCCAGCCGGTCTCCATGCTCATCCCGCGCGTCGTCGGCTTCAAGCTGTCGGGCGAGCTGCCCGAGGGCTCCACCGCCACCGACCTGGTGCTGACGATCACCGAGATGGTGCGCAAGCACGGCGTGGTCGGCAAGTTCGTCGAGTTCTACGGCCCGGGTGTCGCGGCGCTGCCGCTGGCCAACCGCGCCACGATCGGCAACATGAGCCCCGAGTTCGGCTCGACCATCGCGGTCTTCCCGATTGACGGCGAGACGACGAAGTACCTCGAGCTCACCGGCCGCCCGGCCGAGCAGGTCGCGCTCGTGGAGAAGTACGCCAAGGAGCAGGGCCTCTGGCTCGACCCCGACGCCGAGCCGCGCTACTCGGAGAAGCTCGAGCTCGACCTCGCCACCGTCGTCCCCTCGCTGGCCGGCCCGAAGCGTCCGCAGGACCGCGTCGAGGTCTCGGTCGCCAAGGAGTCGTTCCGTGGCGCGCTCGCGTCGTACGTCGACGAGGACGGCGAGGAGGAGGGGTACGACGAGGCCGTCGCCGAGACGTTCCCCGCGTCCGACCCCGCCACGTCCAACGGGCACGGCGAGGCCGCCCCGCCGCGTGACTACCTGTCGGCCGCGCCCGCGGACGGCGGTCGCCCCAGCAAGCCGGTCGAGGTCACGCTGGAGGACGGCACCGAGTTCACGCTCGACCACGGTGCGGTCACCATCGCGTCGATCACCTCCTGCACCAACACGTCGAACCCGTCGGTGATGATCGGCGCGGCGCTGCTGGCGAAGAAGGCCGTCGAGAAGGGCCTGTCCCGCAAGCCGTGGGTCAAGACGACGCTGGCCCCGGGCTCGCAGGTCGTCAGCGACTACTACGACAAGGCCGGCCTCACGCCGTACCTCGACAAGCTGGGCTTCAACCTCGTCGGCTACGGCTGCGTGACCTGCATCGGCAACTCGGGCCCGCTCATCCCCGAGGTCTCCGCCGCGGTGAACGAGAACGACCTCGCCGTCGTCTCGGTCCTCTCCGGCAACCGCAACTTCGAGGGCCGCATCAGCCCCGACATCAAGATGAACTACCTGGCGTCCCCGCCGCTGGTCGTCGCCTACGCGCTGGCCGGCTCCATGGACGTCGACCTGTTCAACGACTCGCTCGGCGACGACACCGACGGCAACCCGGTCTACCTCAAGGACATCTGGCCCTCCCCGGCCGAGGTCGAGGACACGATCCGCGGCGCGATCAACTCGGAGATGTTCGCCGACTCCTACGCGGACGTCTTCAAGGGCGACGAGCGCTGGCGCGCGCTGCCCACCCCCGAGGGCGACATCTTCACGTGGGACGAGTCGTCGACGTACGTGCGCAAGGCGCCCTACTTCGACGGCATGCCCGACGAGCCGACCCCGGTGACCGACATCGACGGCGCCCGGGTGCTGCTCAAGCTGGGCGACTCGGTCACGACCGACCACATCAGCCCGGCCGGCTCGATCAAGAAGGACTCGCCCGCGGGTCTCTACCTGACCGAGCACGGCGTGCAGCAGCGCGACTTCAACTCCTACGGCTCGCGCCGCGGCAACCACGAGGTCATGATCCGCGGCACCTTCGCCAACATCCGCCTGCGCAACCAGATCGCGCCCGGCACCGAGGGGGGCGTCACCCGCGACTTCACCCAGGCCGACGCCCCCGTCACGTCGGTGTACGACGCGTCGGTCAACTACCAGGAGGCCGGCATCCCGCTGGTCGTGCTGGCGGGCAAGGAGTACGGCTCGGGCTCGTCCCGCGACTGGGCGGCCAAGGGCACCTCGCTCCTCGGCGTCAAGGCGGTCATCGCCGAGAGCTACGAGCGCATCCACCGGTCCAACCTCATCGGCATGGGCGTCATCCCGCTGCAGTTCCCCGAGGGCGAGAACGCCGAGAGCCTCGGCCTGACCGGCGAGGAGACCTTCTCCATCACCGGCATCACGGAGCTCAACGAGGGCCGCACGCCGAAGACGGTCAAGGTGAAGGCGGGCGACGTCGAGTTCGACGCCGTCGTGCGCATCGACACCCCGGGCGAGGCGAGCTACTACCGCAACGGCGGCATCATGCAGTTCGTGCTCCGGAGCCTGCTGAAGGGCTGACCCCGGCAGCGCCACCGGCCACACGCCGTCGGCCCGTCTCCCGCACCGCGGGGGGCGGGCCGTCGGCGTACCCGGGGGACTACCGCCGCACGCGGTCGATGCCGGCGGTGATGCCCCGCGCCAGGCCGCGCTCGAGGCCCTCGACGGGTCCGCGGGCCCACGGCTCCCACCGCACGATCCGCGGCCACAGCCACCCGAGGGCGAGCGAGCCCACGACCATCGCGGCCATGAGCGCCCAGGAGTCGTCGCGGAAGCCCGGCTCGCGGTCCTGCACCCACTGGTGCGCGACGAGGATCTGCACCGTGTAGGCGGTCAGCGTCACCCGGCCCGCGTCGGCCAGGGGGCGTGCCCCGGCGGGGACGTACGTCGCCGCGAGCCGCACCGCCTGCACGACGGCCACCACGAGCACGACCTCGAACGTCAGCACCGCCGGGGTCCCCGTGTACGGCGCCATGTCGAGCGTCCCGGCGCGCTGCGCCCCGATCATCCCGGCGGCGACGAGGCCGCAGCCCGCGAGGCTGGCGACGGTCACGAGCCGGCCGGCGTACCGGGCGAGCACGATGCCGAGGCAGGCGACCACGAGCATCGAGGTGAGCCGGTAGTAGGGCCCGGCGGCGGTGAGCTCGAGGAGCCGTGGGTAGAGGCCGTCGGCCGTCCCGCCGGCCATCAGGCGTTCGAAGCGCCAGTCCCGGAGCGCGGTCGAGGTGCTCGTCAGCAGCCGCGGCTCCAGCACGTAGAGCGCGACCGCGATGCCGAGCAGGGCCAGGCTGGGCAGTCGCACGAGCACGAGGCAGAGCAGCGTCAGCGCCCCGAGCCAGACGAGAACGACCACGATCTGCGCGTCGGTGCGCTCGAGGAGCAGGCCGATCCCGACGAGGGCCGCGGCACGCACGAGCACCGCGACGACCTCGCCGTGGCGGCCGCGGCCCAGCTCGGCTCCCCACCCGATGAGGAACGCGAACAGGGGGGCGGTCAGGTACTCGCTCAGGTCGAGGATGCCGCCGGGCCCCGGCGCCGGGGCGAAGTGCGCGACGAACATCGAGACCAGGGCCAGGCCGCGCGCCGCGTCGATGCCGAGGTCACGAGCCCGGCTGCGCCTGGGCGGGTCGGTGTCGGTGCCGGTGCCGGTGCCGAGGGGGAGGGGGGCGCTCACTCACCCATCGTCGTGCACGAGGCCCGCCAGCAGGTCGGGATCCGCGATCTCGGGGAGGCGCACCAGGTGGTGGAGCGCATCGGCACTGATCCGCGAGAGCACCGGCAGCACGTGCTCCCACGCCGCCTGCCGCACGACGGCGCGCACGAGCCGGCGCTGGTGCAGCCGGTCGAGCCGCGGCAGCAGCTCGAACAGCCGGGCCCGGGCCTCGAGCCCCAGCAGTCCCATGAGCAGCACGGCCTCGTCGGCCCGTTCGTGCTCGCCGGCGGCGGTGAGCACCCGTTCGAGGGCCTCGTCGGGCAGCCCCGACAGCACCTCGTCGAGTGCCGCGGGGTCCTCGGCGTGGACGCCGATCTCGAGGATCGCCAGGCCCGACGCGTCCCGGACCACCTCGACGCTGGCGTCGGCGGGCATGACGCCCACGAAGCCACCGAGGGTGAGGTGGTCGCCGTTGGCGAGCATGCGGCGGCCGACCTCGATCAGCAGCTGGGGGGGCAGGCCCGCGACGATCGCGGTCGCCCGCGTCGGCTCTAGGTGGCCGGTCAGCTCCGCGAGGAACTCCGGCGAGATCCGCTCGGCCAGCCGGGAGGCCTCCTCGGGCTCCATCACCGACGCGGTGCGGGCCGACACGAGGGGACCGAGAGCGGCCTCGGCTGCCTTCGCCGCCACCGCGACGGGCAGGAACCGCGTGATGCCGGCGAGACGCGCGAAGCGCCCGGCCTGGCGGGCGTGGCGGGCGGCGTCGATGCTGCGGCGCAGGTGGCTGACGTCCGCTGGCGCGAGGTCGGCCAGGAAGTCCAGGTCGGTGGCCGCCGCCGGCACCTGCAGCGCGTGCTTGAGCTTGGCGACCTCGACCACCGACCGCCCGGCGCTCACGGGGACGCCTCGGCGGGGCTCGTCTCGGGTGTCCCGCGGGGTGCCTCGGCGACGGGCTCGTCCCGCGGGAACAGCGTGGCCGCGACCCGCCGGCGGAGCGGGGCGGGGACGAGGCGTACGGCGTCGCGCATGCTCCGTCGTACCTCGTGGTCCTCGCGGTGCTGGGCCATCGCGACCGCGGTGTCGAGCGCCTCCAGGTGGGCGTCGTCGAACCGACGGAGGTAGGCGAGGTCGTCCGGCCCGAGACCGAGGCGATCGGCGATGCGCTCCAGGGGCGGGGGCACGTTCACGGCCCCTGCAGCAGGTCGGCCAGGCGGTCGGTGCCGTCGTCGTGCTGCTCCAGCCAGGCGCGGACGGCGGGGTCCGCCAGGCCCGGTGCACCGCGGAGCGCCGCGAGGTGCTCGTCGTCGAGGGCGTGGAGCACCCGTCGCAGGGGAGCGGCGAGGTCGAGGGCGTGAGCGGTGTGGAGCACGGCGTCGAGCACGGCCGGGTCCGCCGTGGCGGGCACGTTGACGAGCGCCGCGAGCGCGCGGTCGTCGAGGTGCGCGAGCGCGGGGAGGAGCTCGCGCCAGGCGTCGATCTCCGCCACCGCGGCGAGGAAGCCCGCGGCGCGGTCGGGCGGGAGGCCAGCGACGAGGGCGACCACGCGGACGCGCTCCGCGGGGTCCAACGAGGTCACCAGGGTGAGGGCGTCCAGGTGCGCGTCCGTGGCGTGGGCGTGCTCGACGACGGCGACGAGCACGTCGTCCCCGAGACCGTCCACGAGTGCCGGCAGCACCGTGCGGTCGTCCGCGAAGAGTGCCGCGCGCAGCAGGTCGCCGGGGTCGGCGCCGTCGACGACGGCGAGCGCCGACTCCGTGGGCACCACGGACACGAACCGGCCGAGCACGACGTGCTCGCCCCGCTCCAGCAGGAGCCGGCCGATCTGCGTCACGAGGGCGACGTCGAGGTCGGCCACGATGCCGCGCACCCGGTCGGGGTCGAGGGTGAGGCACACCTCCGCGAGGAACTCGGCGGGCAGGCGCTGGGCGAGGCGCACGGCCTCGGCGGGCGGGAGGGACCCGGCGATCCGGGCGCTGACCAGGGGACCGACGGCGTGCTGCGCCGCGCGGGCCGCGATGGCGACCGGCACGAGAGAGCTCAGGTGGGCGATGCGCGCGAACCGGTCGGCGTGGCGTGCGAAGAGCTGCTCGGCGACGTCGGTGCGGAACCGGCGGAGCTCGTCGGGGTCGGCGTCGGCGAGGAAGGCGACCTCGTCCAGCCCGAGGTCGAGCTCGTGCGCCAGCTTGGTGAGCTCGATGCGGGCGGCGAGCCGGGTGGCGGCGTTGGCGCCCCGGGGTGCGCCGGGAACCGCCGTCTCAGCCACGGCCGCTCCCGAACACGAGCGCGCGCGCCCGACCCCGGAGCGGTCGGGGGACGAACCGGACCGCCTGCTCGAGCCCGTCGGCCACCGCGCGGTCCTCGGCGCGGATCGCCAGGCTGATGGCGTCGTCGAGCACGGTCAGGTCGGCGTCGTCGTAGGCCTCGAGGAGCGCGAGCCGCTCGACCGGGAGGTCGAGCCGCCGGGCCATCGCCGCGAGCACGGGTCGTGACATGGGCCTCACCCTACTCGCGGGTCACTTTGCCGCGGGGGATGCTGGACGACATGACCACCTGGATCTCCGCCCTCCGCACGGCAGGACGGGCCGCCTGATGCTCGTCGCCTTCTCCGTCGCCCCCAGCGGCACCGGCCGGGACGACGCCTCCGTCGCCGACGCGGTCGCCGACGCGGTCCGCGTCGTGCGTGCCTCCGGGCTGCCGCACCGCACCGACGCGATGTTCACGACCATCGAGGGCCCCGACTGGGACACGGTGATGGACGTCGTCAAGCGCGCCACCGAGGCGGTGCAGGCCCACGGGACCCGGGTCTCCCTCGTGCTCAAGGCGGACATCCGTCCCGGCCACGAGGGCGAGCTCGACGGCAAGGTGCGGCGGGTCGAGGAGCGGCTGGCCGACGCCGGGAACGACGCCGGGGCCGACGCCGGGAACGACCGGTGACCCGGACGTCGACCTCCCTCGAGGTCGTCCAGGTCCCCGGCAACGGCGCCGAGGACGTGCTGGTCGCCAGTGCAGGCCCCCACGAGGGCGCGGTCTTCACGGGCACCGACGACGGTGCGGTGCTGCGGGTCTCCCACGACGGGCGCCGGGTGACCCGCGTCGGGCACACGGGCGGGCGCCCCCTCGGGCTGGAGGAGCTGCCCGACGGGCGGCTCCTCGTCTGCGACGCCCACCGGGGTCTGCTCGCCCTCGACCCGTCGTCCGGGGCCGTGGAGACGCTCGTGACCGCGGTCGACGGCGTCCCGATGCGCTTCTGCAACAACGCGGCCGTCGCCGGCGACGGCACGGTCTACTTCTCGGACTCCTCGACCCGGCACGGGATCGCGGAGTGGAAGCACGACTTCGTGCGCCTGACCCGCACGGGCCGGCTCCTGCGCCGGGACCCCGACGGCACGGTGACGGTCCTCCTCGACGGCCTCGCCTTCGCGAACGGGGTCGCCCTGGCGGCGGACGAGAGCTGGGTCGCGGTCGCCGAGACCGCCGCCCGCACCGTGGTGCGGCTCTGGCTGACCGGACCGTGGGCGGGGCAGCGCGACCTCCTCGCCACGGACCTGCCGGGCTACCCCGACAACATCGCGCGCGGGACCGACGGCTTGGTGTGGCTCGCGCTCGCCAGCCCCCGCGACCCCGTGGTCGAGCGGGTGCAGCGGGCTCCGCTGTGGGTACGGCGCGCGGCCACCTCCCTGCCCGCGCCCCTGCAGCCGGCACCCCGGCGCGTGGTGCACGTGCGTGCGGTCGACGCCGACGGTCGGGTGGTGCACGACATCGACCTGGACGGTCCCGCGGACCGGCGGGCCTTCCACATGGTGACCGGGGTGCGGGAGCACGAGGGCACGGTCTGGCTCGGCAGCCTGCACGAAGCCGCGGTGGCGCGGCTCCGACCAGACCGCGGCTAGAGTGGCGGGACGCCTCGGGGCCGGTCGGACCGGTCCCCGGCCGCACGGGGCACCACGCAACGAGAGGACCGCACGCATGGGACACCTGGAGTCGATCACGGCACCGGAGCACCTGCGTGACCTCTCGTCGGCCGAGCTGACGGAGCTGGCCGCCGAGATCCGCGACGTGCTGGTCGCGACCTGCGCGCGCACCGGCGGCCACCTCGGCCCCAACCTCGGCGTCGTCGAGCTCACCCTGGCCATCCACCGCACGTTCGCCTCCCCCCGCGACCGGGTCGTGTTCGACACCGGGCACCAGACCTACGTGCACAAGCTCCTCACGGGGCGCGCCGCGGCGTTCGACTCCCTCCGCCAGGAGGGGGGCCTGTCGGGCTACCCCAGCGCCGCGGAGTCGCCCCACGACATCGTCGAGAACTCGCACGCGTCGACGGCCCTGAGCTACGCCGACGGCCTGGCGAAGGCGTACGCGCTCCAGGGCGCCGACCGGCACGTCGTCGCGGTCATCGGGGACGGCGCGCTGACCGGCGGCATGGCCTGGGAGGCCCTCAACAACATCGCGATCGCGCCGAACAGCCGGCTGGTCATCGTGGTCAACGACAACGGGCGGTCCTACACCCCGACGATCGGCGGCCTGGCCACGGCCCTGACGGCGCTGCGCACCAGCCCGCGCTACGAGAACGTGCTCGACCTCGTCAAGCGTCGGCTGACCGCGGTCCCCGGGGTCGGGCCCGCGGCGTACGACGCGCTCCACGCCATCAAGAAGGGCCTCAAGGACGCGATCGCCCCGCAGGGCCTGTTCGAGGACCTCGGGCTGAAGTACGTGGGCCCGGTCGACGGCCACGACCTCGAGGCGCTGGAGCACGCGCTCGCGCAGGCCAAGCGCTTCGACGGCCCGGTCATCGTGCACGCCCTGACGAACAAGGGGCAGGGGTACGACGCGGCGCTGCGCCACGAGGCCGACCAGTTCCACGCGCCCGGGCCGTTCGACGTCGGCACCGGCGTCGAGAAGCCGAAGGGCCGCGGGTGGACGGACGTCTTCTCCGAGGAGGTCGTGCGTCTCGGCGAGCAGCGCCCCGACCTGGTCGGCATCACGGCGGCGATGCTCCACCCCGTCGGCCTGCAGGCCTTCGCCGAGCGCTTCCCCGACCGCACCTTCGACGTCGGCATCGCGGAGCAGCACGCGGCGACGTCCGCGGCCGGGCTGGCGCTCGCGGGCATGCACCCCGTGGTGGCCGTCTACGCGACCTTCCTCAACCGCGCCTTCGACCAGGTGCTGATGGACGTCGCGCTCCACCGCTGCGGTGTCACGTTCGTGCTCGACCGCTCCGGCGTGACCGGCGACGACGGCGCGAGCCACAACGGCATGTGGGACATGTCGATGCTCCAGCTGGTCCCGGGGCTGCGCCTGGCGGCGCCGCGCGACGCCACCCGGCTCGCCGAGCTCCTCGCCGAGGCCGTCGACGTCGACGACGCCCCCACGGTCGTGCGCTACCCGAAGGGACCGCCGCCGGCCGACATCCCGGCGGTGGAGCATGTCGACGGCGTCGACGTGCTCCACCGCAGCGCGAGCCAGGACGTGCTGCTCGTCGCCGTCGGTGCGATGGCGACCACGGCGATGGACGTGGCCGCCCGGCTCGAGGCGCAGGGCATCGGCGTCACGGTGGTCGACCCGCGCTGGGTCATCCCGGTCGCGCCGGCGCTCATCGACCTCGCCCGCGACCACCGTCTCGTGGTGAGCGTCGAGGACAACGGCCGCCAGGGCGGCTGCGGCGCCTCGCTGCTGAGCGCGCTCAACGACGCGCGGGTGACGACCCCGGTGCGGGTGCACGGCATCCCCCAGGAGTTCCTGGCCCACGCGAAGCGGGCCGCGATCCTGGAGCAGGTGGGCCTGGACGCCCAGACGCTCGCCCGGGCGTGCGTCGAGGAGATGACGGCACTGGCTGACCACAGCCGCCTCCTCGATGTCGACCGCACCGGCTGACGAGCACCCCTCCCGCACGCCGTGGAGCGCGGTGCTCCTCGGTGTGCTCGTGCTCGGCATCCTCCTGGCGACCTGCGGTGTGCCGGGCGGTGGCGCGGACGATCCACCGCGGTCCCCGGCCGACCCGGCCCGGGTCGCCGAGCCTGCGCTCGCCGAGCTGCTCGGCGAGCGCTCCCGCGCGCTGGGCGGCGACGACCGCGACGCCTGGCTGGCCACCGTGGGGGAGGACGCGGCGTACCGCGAGCGCCAGGGCTGGGTCTTCGACAACCTCGTGCAGCTGCCCCGTGCCGTCGCCCGCTTCGAGCTCGTCGACGGGTCGGCGCGCACCGAGGGCGACGAGGTGGTGGCCGAGGTGCGACGCGTGCTCCAGGTGGCGGGCTGGGACGTGGTGCCCGTGACGACGGCCGCCGAGTACCGCTTCCGGCTGACGACGGTGGCGGGCGGGGGCGCTGCGACGACGGCGTACCGCGTCGTCGCCGACACCGAGGCCTCTGCCCCGTGGGACCTGGCGCCCGTCCGGGTCGTGGTGCGCGGCGGCGCGCTGGTGGTGGCGGACGCCGCCGACGCGCGTGCCGACGCACTGGCGGACGACGTCGAGCAGGCGATCGACGACGTCGCGTCCGAGGTGCCGTTGCCGTGGAGCGCGCGGGCGATGGTCTACGCCCTGTCGGCGACCGACGTGCTGCGCGCCGTCGAGGGCATGCCCGTGGACGACCCGGAGCAGCTCGACGGGGTCGCCTTCACGGTGGCGGCGGCCCCCGAGGACCGCACGGTCGCGGCCGTGCGGGTGGTGCTGCACCCGCGGCTCCTGACCACCGACGCGGGCTCCCCGTCGCGGGGACGGCTGCTGCGCCACGAGCTCACCCACGTGGCGCTCGGCGACCGCGACGACCGCGTGCCCACCTGGCTGTCGGAGGGCGTCGCCGAGCTCGTCTCCGTGCGCGGCATGGCGATGGGCGAGCGCGCGATCTCGCGCGCGGCGATCGACGCCGCGGAGGCCGGGGTGGCCGGGGTGGCCGAGCTGCCGGGCGACGCCGACTTCGGCGGGGCCCGCTCGGGCGCCAGCTACGGGCTCGCGTGGTGGGCGTGCGAGCACGTCGTGCGCACCTGGGGCGAGGACCGGCTGTGGTCGCTGCTGGCGTCCTACGCGGCCTCGCCCGACGAGGACCGTGACGCCGTGCTCCGGCGGGTGCTCGGCGTCGACGGGAGCGAGCTGGCGGGGGCGGCCGGCCGCCGCATCGTCTCCGTGTTCGGCTGAGGCCCGCCCGCCGCGGGCCGTCCCGTACGGCGCGTCGTGCCCTGCGTCACCACCCGCGTCGTACGGTCCCTCCTGTGAACGTCCTGCGCACCAAGTCCGTCGAACGGTCGATCGCCGACACCGAGGAGCCGGAGCACCGGCTCAAGAAGAACCTGACCGCGCTCGACCTCACGGTCTTCGGCGTCGGCGTGATCATCGGTGCGGGCATCTTCGTCTACACCGGCCAGGTCGCGGCCAGCAACGCCGGGCCCGCCATCGCGATCTCGTTCGCCATCGCCGGCCTCGCCTGCGCGCTGGCGGCGCTCTGCTACGCCGAGTTCGCCTCGACGGTGCCGGTGGCCGGCAGTGCGTACACGTTCAGCTACGCGACGTTCGGCGAGCTCGTCGCCTGGATCATCGGCTGGGACCTCGCGCTCGAGTTCACCGTGGGTGCCGCAGCGCTGTCGGTCGGGTTCTCCGGCTACCTGCAGTCGGTGCTCGCGGGCACGCCGTTCGCGATCCCCGACCAGATCGCGTCCGTCGAGACGGGCGTCGTCAACCTGCCGGCCATCGTGATCTCGCTGCTCGTCATGCTGGTGCTCATCGGCGGCGTCAAGCTCTCGAGCCGCATCAACCAGGTGGTCGTCGCCATCAAGCTGGCGGTCGTCGCCATCGTCATCGTCATGGGCATCGGCTACGTGAAGCTGTCCAACTACACGCCGTTCATCCCCGAGTCGAAGCCCCCGGCGAGCGAGGGCGGCGGCGACTTCTGGTCCTCGACCCTCATCTCGTCGATCTTCGGCCTCGAGCCGGCGGTGTACGGCGTGGCGGGCGTCGTGGCGGGTGCCTCGATCGTGTTCTTCGCGTTCATCGGCTTCGACGTCGTCGCGACGACCGCCGAGGAGACCAAGAACCCGCAGCGCAACGTGCCGATCGGCATCCTGAGCTCGCTCGCCATCGTCACGGGGCTCTACATCGCGGTGAGCCTGATCGTCACCGGCATGCAGAGCTACGACGACATCGACCCGACCGACGCGGCCCCGCTGGCGACGGCGTTCAACGCGGTCGGCCAGGACTGGATCGGTGACGTCATCGCGATAGGCGCCTGCATCGGCCTGACGGTCGTCGTGATGATCCTGATGATGGGCCAGACCCGGGTGGCGTTCGCGATGGCGCGCGACGGCCTGCTGCCGCCCGTGCTGAGCAAGGTGCACCCGACCTACGGCACGCCGTACGTCATCACCGTCATCGCGGGCGTCGGCGTCGCGATCATGAGCGGCTTCGTCCCGTTCGCGACGCTCGGCCACCTCGTGAGCATCGGCACCCTGTTCGCCTTCGTGCTGGTGAGCATCGGGGTCGTCGTGCTGCGCCGCACCCGTCCCGACCTGCCGCGCGCGTTCCGCGCCCCCGCGGTGACGCTCGTCGCGACGCTCTCGGTGCTGCTGTGCGGCTACCTGATGCTCAACCTCACCGGCGAGACGTGGGTGCGCTTCGGCGTCTGGATGCTCATCGGTGTCGTCGTCTACTTCGCCTACGGTGCTCGCCGCAGCAACCTCGCGCGCGAGGAGGCGGGCGAGAAGGCCGTCCCGGGTCGCTGACCTCCTCGGGGAACAACGGCGGGGCCCACTACGGTTGTGCCCTGCGCCGGTGACCGCCGGCGCAGGACCGGCTGAGGAGGAACGAGTGGAGCAGGAGCGAGCCGACCGCCTGGTGCACGTGGTCGACGACGTGGAGCCCCTGGAGGCGCCCGTCCTGCTGCTCGCCCTCGAGGGATTCCTCGACGCGGGCCGCGCGGCCGACCTGGCCGTCGAGCACCTGCTCGCCGACCGCGGGCCGGTCGTGGCGACGTTCGACGTGGACGAGCTCTACGACTACCGCGCGCGGCGTCCCCCGGTGTCCTTCGTGCGCGACCACTACGCGGACTACGCGGCGCCGCGCCTCGTCGTACGGCGGCAGACCGACGTCGCCGGCACGCCGTACCTCCTGCTCACCGGCCCCGAGCCGGACATCCGCTGGGAGGCGTTCGCCCGGGGCGTGCGCACCGTCGTCGAGCGCTTCGGCGTCACGCGGGTCGTGGCGATGGCGGCGGTGCCCATGGCGGTGCCGCACACGCGGCCCGTCGCCCTGACCGAGCACGCGAACGACCCGTCGGTCGTGCTGGGCAGCTCGGCGTGGCAGGGGGAGCTGCGGGTGCCGTCCAGCGCGCAGGCGCTGCTCGAGATCCGGCTCGGCGAGTGGGGCCACCTGATGCAGGGCGCGGTCGTCCACGTGCCCCACTACCTGGCGCAGATGAGCTACCCGCGGGCGGCGATCAGCCTGCTCGAGCACGTCACCCGCGTCGCGTCGCTCGAGGTGGACCTCGCCGACCTGCGCGCGGCGGCGGAGCGCACCGACGCGGACGTCGCGGAGTACCTCGTGGAGCACGACGAGGTCCGCCACGTGGTCGAGGGCCTCGAGCGCCAGTACGACACGTTCCACCGCGCCGAGGCCGCCGGGTCCAACCTGCTCGCCGAGGACGCGCCGCTGCCGTCGGGCGAGGAGATCGGGCGCCAGTTCGAGCAGTTCCTCGCGGGGCTCGACGGCCCCGACGGTCCCGACGACCGGGCCTGAGCCCGGACCCCTCCAGAGAACCGAGAGGCCCCCGCCATGCCCCAGACCGCTGCCGAGCTGCTCGACCTGCTCGACATCGAGACGATCGACGTCAACCTCTACCGCGGGCGGCAGCCCGACACGGTGCGCCAGCGCGTCTTCGGCGGCCAGGTCGCCGCGCAGGCGTTCCTCGCCGCCGCCCGCACCGTCGACGCCGACCGCTCCGCCCACTCGCTCCACGCCTACTTCCTGCGGCCCGGCGACTCGCGGGTCCCGATCGTGTACGACGTGGAGCGCCTCCGCGACGGGCGCTCGTTCTCGACGCGACGCGTCGTGGCGCGCCAGCACGGGCGCGACATCTTCTACGTCACGATCAGCTTCCAGGTCGCGGAGGAAGGCTTCGAGCACCAGACGCGGATGCCGACGGTGCCGGCGCCCGAGGACGGCATGCGGCTGGTCGACATCATCCGCGGCCAGCGCAACGCGGACGTCAGCGTGTGGGAGCGCGAGTGGTCGGCGCTCGACGTGCGGTACGTGGGCGTCTCCGGCATGGGGCTCCCCGTCGACGAGGCGAACCCGGCGCGCGCGCAGATCTGGGTGCGCATCGAGGGCGACTTCCCCGACGACCCGGCGCTGCAGCAGGCGGCGTTCGTCTACGCCAGCGACCTGACGCTGCTGGGTGCGACGCTCGTGCCGCACGGCCTCACCCTCAACTCGGCGGGCCTCCAGCCGGCGTCGCTCGACCACACGGTCTGGTTCCACCGGGAGTTCCGCGCGGACCGCTGGTGGCTCTACGACCAGGAGTCACCGGCCGCCGGCGGAGCCCGCGGGTTCGCGACGGCCGGGATCTACACCGAGGACGGCGGACGGGTGGCCAGCGTCGCCCAGGAGGGCCTCATCCGCCGGGTCGAGGGCCCCAACCCGAACGCCATCTGAGGCGGCCGGCCCGGTCGACCCGGTCGACCCGGCCGGAGCGGCCGAGGCGGGGAAGGAAAACGAGGACCGGGCCCGGCCAGATGCAGGAAAACGCGGACCCCTCGTGGACTCCGGTCCGCGTTTTCCTGATCCGAGGCGGCGTCAGAGCGCGTGCGTGCGCCCCAGCAGGTGCACGGCGCCGTTGCGGGGGTTCGTGAGCGAGAAGGCCCAGCCGTCCTGCTCCGCGCGCGACCCGAAGGCCACCGTCCCCGGCAGGAGGACGGGCTTGCGGAAGGAGACGTCGACCCGCACGGCGTCCGGGAGGCGGTTCTCCAGCTGCGCGATGCAGCGCGCCTTGGTCCACATGCCGTGGGCGATCTGCCGGGGGAAGCCGAGCGCCTTGGCCGTCCACGGGTAGAGGTGGATGGGGTTGTGGTCGCCCGAGACCGCGGCGTACCGCCGCCCGAGGTCGGAGGCCAGCCGCCAGCGCGTGCCGGTCGGGGCCACCTCCTCGAAGGGCGTGCCGAAGGGGGCGTCGCGGTCCCCGCGACCGCGACGGAGGTAGACGGACGTGCTCTCCCAGACCAGCTCGCCGCCGACGCGCGCACTCGTGCGGAAGTCGAGGAGGGTGCCCTTCGGGTGCGGGCGGGGCGAGCCCACCTCGGTGCGGACCGCCACCTCCTCACCGATCCCGACGGGCCGGTGCGAGGAGATCGAGTTCTCCAGGTGCACGGTGCCGATCGCCGGGTAGGGGAAGCCGGGGTCGCTCATGATGGCCATGTGCAGCGGGAACGCGAGCATGTGCGGGTAGGGGAGCGGCACCGTGTCCTTGACGGGGAAGCCGCACACCTCGGCGTACGCCCGCACCGCGTCCCGCTCGATCCGCACGGGCGGCCGCTCGTAGGCCAGCCCCTCCGGGTCGCCGCCCGTCTTCCGGACGCCGGGGAGCTGGTTGAGGACGGGCACGGCGGGGAGCGCGGCCCGCGCGAGCACGGTCAGCCCACCGCCGGTCGACGTCAGCGTCTTGGCGGTCGGGGTCGCTGCGGCGGCCATCGCCTCAGGCCCCCAGCATCATCTGGCCGCACACCCGCACGACGTTGCCGTTGACCGCGGTGGACCCGGGGGAGGCGAACCAGGAGATCGTCTCCGCGACGTCGACGGGCAGACCGCCCTGCGCCATCGCGTTGAGCCGCTGGCCCACCTCGCGCGTCGCGAACGGCACGGCCGCCGTCATCTGCGTGATGATGAAGCCCGGCGCCACGGCGTTGATGGTGATGCCGTCGGTCAGCTCGGGGGCCAGGGCCTCGACGAGCCCGATGACGCCGGCCTTCGAGGCCGCGTAGTTCGTCTGGCCCACGTTGCCCGCGATGCCCGCGATGGAGGCCACCCCGATCACGCGACCGTTGGGGCGGATGGCCTTCTGCTCGAGCAGCTCGGCGGTGATGCGCTCGGGGGCCGCGACGTTGACCGCGATGACGGAGTCCCAGCGGTCCTCCTTCATGTTGGCCAGCTTCTTGTCGCGGGTGATGCCGGCGTTGTGCACCACGATGTCGACGCCGCCGTGCTTGGCCAGCACGTGCTGCGCGATCCGCTGCGGCGCGTCCTTCGCCGTGATGTCGAGGGCGATGTGGTCGCCGTCGAGCTCCTTGACCAGCGCGACGAGGTCGGAGGCGGCCTGCGGCACGTCGACACCGACGACGGTCGCGCCGTCGCGGTGCAGCACGCGGGCGATCTGCTCGCCGATGCCGCGGCTGGCGCCGGTGACGAGGGCGACCTTGCCCGCGAGGGGCTTGGCCAGGTCGGCCACCGGCTCGGCCTCGGTCGTGCCGGTGGCGCCGATCCGCACCACCTGGCCGGAGACGTACGCCGACTTGGGGGAGAGGAGGAACGCCAGCGTCGAGTCGACGGCGTTCTCGGCACCGGGCGCGACGTAGACCAGCTGCACGGTGCTGCCGCGGCCGACCTCCTTGCCGAGCGAGCGGGTGAAGCCCTCGAGGGCGCGCTGCGCGATCCGCTCGTCGGTCGACGTGGTGTCCGCGGGCGTCGTGCCGAGCACGACGATGCGGCCCGACGCCTTGAGGCTCCGCAGCACGGGGGTGAAGAAGTCGCGCAGGGCGCGCAGGTCCTCGGGGGTGGTGAGGCCGGTGGCGTCGAAGAGCAGGCCCTTGTACGACGCGCCCTCCTCCGCGAGGGACGCCGACGTGATCCCGAGGGCGTCGAGGGTCTCGGGCAGGTGCTCGACGAGCCGGCCGCGTCCGCCGACGAGCACGGTGCCGTCGACGAGGGGCGCACCCTCGACGTACCGGTCGAGCGCCACCGGGCTGGGCAGGCCGAGGTTCTTGACGAGGATCTTGCCGACGGGGCTCGCGACGAAGCTCTGGTAGCGATCGGTCATGGTGGGACGTCCTCCAGGTGCGCAGGATCGGGCGACGGTGGATGATGGTGCGAGCACCACACTACTCATCAGTAAGTAACGGGTAGTGTAACTCCGTGTCCACTTTTCGTGACGTGGCCCTCAGCCGGTTCCGTCGCGGCTGGGGCATCGCCAGGATAGGCACCGATTTCCCAACGATCAGGAGCACACCGACATGCAGGCACAGACCCGCCGTGTCGCCGTCATCGGCGGCAACCGCATCCCGTTCGCCCGGTCGAACACCGTCTACTCCGATGCCTCCAACCAGGAGATGCTGACCGCCGCGCTCGACGGTCTCGCCGAGCGCTTCGGCCTCGTCGGCGAGCAGGTCGGCGAGGTCGTGGCGGGCGCCGTGCTCAAGCACTCACGCGACTTCAACCTGGCGCGCGAGTCGGTGCTCGGGTCCAAGCTCGCGCCCACGACGCCCGCGACGGACCTGCAGCAGGCGTGCGGCACCGGTCTCCAGGCCGTCATCTACGTCGCGAACAAGATCGCGCTCGGCCAGATCGACGTCGGCATCGCCGGTGGGTCGGACACGACGTCCGACGCCCCGATCGCCCTCGGCGAGAACCTGCGCAAGATCCTCCTCGAGGCCAACCGCGCGAAGGACCTCAAGGGCCGCCTCGCCGCGTTCGCCAAGATCCGTCCGGGCGACATCATCCCCACCATCCCGCAGAACGGCGAGCCCCGCACCGGGCTGTCGATGGGGGAGCACCAGGCGCTGACCGCCATCGAGTGGCAGGTCTCCCGCGAGGCGCAGGACGAGCTGGCGGCGGCGTCCCACCAGCACCTGGGCGCGTCGTACGACGAGGGGTGGCAGGACGACCTCGTCTCGCCGTTCCGCGGCGTCGAGCGCGACACGAACCTCCGCCCCGACTCGACGGCCGAGAAGCTCGCCAAGCTCAAGCCGGTGTTCGGCAAGGGCGAGGCGGCGACGATGACGGCGGGCAACTCGACGCCGCTCACCGACGGCGCGTCGGTGGTGCTCCTGGCCTCCGAGGAGTGGGCCGAGGCGCACGGCCTCCCCGTGCTGGCCTACCTCACGGCCTACGAGACGGCGGCCGTGGACTACGTGCACGGCGGCGAGGGCCTGCTGATGGCGCCCGCCTACGCGATGCCCCGGATGCTGAAGCGCGAGGGCCACACGCTGCAGGACTTCGACTTCTACGAGATCCACGAGGCGTTCGCCTCCCAGGTGCTCTCCACCCTGGCGGCGTGGGAGGACCCGGTCTTCTGCAAGGAGCGCCTCGGCCTCGACGCACCGCTCGGGGCGATCGACCGCGCGAAGCTCAACGTGAAGGGGTCCTCGCTCGGCGCCGGGCACCCGTTCGCCGCCACGGGCGGACGGATCGTCGCCAACGCGGCGAAGCTGCTGGCCGAGAAGGGCTCGGGCAAGGCCGTCATCTCCGTGTGTGCGGCCGGTGGCCAGGGCGTGACCGCGATCCTCGAGCGCCCCTGACCTGACCCGCACGGCCCCGTGGTGCTGCACCCCGCAGCACCACGGGGTCGTACGGCGCGCGCGAGCGCTCAGGAAGCCGTGGCCGCCAGGGCGAGGGCCGAGGTCACCATGTGGCTGCGGACCTGCTCGGTGGTGATCGAGGAGACGACCGGGATGCCCGGCGCGGCCTCCTTGACGAGGATGCCGACCCGCGCGAGCTGTAGCGCGCCCAGGCCGCTGGCGTAGAGCGTGTTGGACAGCAGGATCGGGTCCTCCACCGCGAAGTCGCCCGCACGGACGCCGTCCTCGAGCACGGCGCTGAGCACGGCGAGGCACCCCGAGATGCCGCGGCCCAGCCGCAGCAGCGCGCTCTCACTGATCTCGTCGAGCAGCTCGGTGCCCGTGCGGCGCATGAGCGTCTGGGCGCAGTCGACGAACGCCGGGTGGGTCATGCCGTAGTCCACGAACGCTGAGACGACTGCCTCGAGCCGCTCGGCGGACGCCTCCCGCGACGCGGCACCCGCGGCGAGGGCGTCGCGCAGCTCGTCGAGGTAGCCGACGAGCGTGAGGGCGAAGAGCTCCTCCTTGCCCGTGAAGTGCCGGTAGACGATCGCGCGGTTGATGCCGACGGCGCGCGCGATGTCCTCGATCTGGGCGTCGCGGACGCCCCGCTCGTCGAAGAGGCGCCGCGTGGCGTCGAGGATCTCCCGCTCCCGCTGCCGCCGGCGGGAGGCCGCGGCCGAGCGACGTCCGTCGCGCGGCGCGGCGCCCGCGGGCGCGGCGGTGTCCCTGGGCTCGCTCATGGGGGAAGCGTAGTGCAACGTGCAGTTGCACGTCCGTTGCACACGAGTCGCAGGACCGTCAGGGTGGACGTCGGCAGGACACGGCACGAGTCGGGAGCGGGAGGTGGCGGTCGTGGAGCATCGGACGCGTCGCTGGCGGCCGGACTGGCCGTGCCCGGTCGGCGGCGTGCTCGTGCAGCAGCGGCACGGGGGTCGCGACCCCTCGTACGCCGTGACTCCCGACGGGGCCCACTGGCGCGCCTTCCGCACGCCGCAGGGCCTGGGCACGCTCCGTGTCCGCGCGCTGGCCGCGGGGGAGGTCGAGCTGGAGTCGTGGGGCGAGGGGGCCGACTGGCTGCTCGACGCGGCTCCCGGCCTCCTCGGCGCGGACGACGACGTCGCGGGCTTCGAGCCCCGGCACCCGCTCGTCGCGGACGTGTGGCGACGGAACCCGTCGTGGCGGTTCTCCCGCAGCGGGCTCGTGCTCGACGCGCTCGTGCCCGCCGTCTTCGAGCAGAAGGTCACCGGTCAGGAGGCGTTCGGGGCGTGGGGCCGGTTGCTGCGGCGCCACGGTGAGCCCGCGCCGGGCCCGGACCTCCCGACCGCTCCTCGTCTCCAGGTCGCGCCGTCGGCGGCGACCCTCGCCCGGATCCCGTCGTGGGAGTGGCTCCAGCTGCCCGTGGACCACGCCCGCTCGCGCACCGCGGTCCAGGTGGCCCGGGTGGCCGCGGGCCTGGAGCGGACCGTCTCCCGCCCGCCCCGCGAGGCGGAGCCGTTGCTCCGCTCGGTGCCGGGCGTCGGGGTGTGGACCGCCGCGGAGACCCTGCGCCGGGCGTGGGGGGACCCCGACGCCGTGAGCTTCGGTGACTACCACGTCGCCAAGGACGTCGGCTGGGCGCTGACCGGCACGCCGGTGGACGACGCCGGCCTGGCCGAGCTCCTCGAGCCCTTCCGGCCGCACCGCGGGCGGGTCGTCGAGCTGCTCGCCCGTGCCGGCCTCGGTCGACCTCGACGGGGTGCGCGGATGGCCCCGCGCCGTCACCTCCCCGGGTCGCGGCGATGAGGGTGGACAGCGCCCTGGCCAGCGACGATGATGCACTGCCACTGGCAGGCGCCACTGGCAGGGAGATCGGTCCGGAGGACTTGCGAACGGCCGCGGGACCCTCCACCCTGTGATCCGCGTAACCCCGGGGTGAACCCCGCGTTACCCCCTGTGACCGCTTGAGGGAGTGGAACGGAGCCTATGCATGTGGACGCGTCGCGCCCGGAGCACGACGGGATGCATCAGCAGCCCGTCGTGGCGACGGCGGGTGGGCGGATGACGGTGACCGCACCGCCGCCCGCGGACCGGCTCGTCCAGCACGCCGACGACGTCCTGGCCGAGGTGGCCGCGACCCACGACGCCGCGCTCGCGGCCTGGGTGAGCGGTCCTGAAGGCCCCGCGCTCCTGGGCCGGCTCACCGACCTCCTCGTCGAGGGTGCTCGCGGCCGGTCCGCCGTCGCCGACGTGCTCGTGACCTTCGCGCTCCACCGGCAGGGCCAGGTCGTCGACCGGGTCCGGCTCCTCCTCGACGCGGACGGCGTCGCGCCGTACGACGGCACCCGGTCCCTGCGCGCGGACGTGCGCTCGGTCGTGGTCCGGTGCACGCCCCTGACCTTCGCGCGGCTCCTCACCGGACAGCGGTCCGCGGCCCTCGAGCTGCTGGCCGACCGGTTGGCGGTCGAGGGCGACGCGGCCACGGTGCTGGACGCAGGACGCGTGCTGCGCTGCCCGGCGACCGCCGTCGCGCTGGTCGACCCGGGGGCGCTCGAGCCGCGGGCCGTGGCCCAGGCCCTGCGCGGCGTCTCGACCGCCCACCTGCGCTCCGTGATCCGCGGCCCGTTCCGCGACGTGGTGCTCGGCGAGGTGGCCCGGCGGCTGCCCGAGCACGTGCGACCCGGGTCGGCGGCACGGCTGCGGGGCACGGCGGTGCTGCGCGTCACCGGTCCGTCCGGGGGCGACGCGCCGGACGTCACCGACCGGTTCGTCGTCGCGATGGCCGACGGACGCGTTAGGGTGACGCGGCTCACGGGGCCGGACGCCCCGCCCGCGACTCGGCGCGACGTCACGCTCACCTGCACGGGGGAGGACCTGCGGCTCGCGACCGGCCACCTCCACCCCGTCACGGCCGTCCTCCGCGGACGCCTGGCCGTGCGCGGCGACCGAGCCACGGCGCTGCTGCTCAGCACCGCCCTCGACATCCCCCGACCGAGCTGAGGAGCACGCAGTGTCCGCTTCCACCCGCAGCGTGCCCGGGGTCGCGCTGGTCAGCGACCTGAAGGGTCGCGCGCAGACCGGCATCACCACGACCGGGGCGATGATCATCCTCGCCGTCGAGGCGACGAGGGCGATCTTCGTCGACATCGTGAAGCGCAAGTTCTCCTGGCAGGAGGCGCTCTTCCAGGCGTGGTTCATGACCAAGGTGTCGCTGCTGCCCACGATCCTGGTCGCGATCCCGTTCGGCGTGATCGTCTCCGTGCAGATCGGCGGCATCGCCAACCAGATCGGTGCGATCTCGTTCTCCGGAGCGGTCAACGGCATCGGCGTGCTGCGCCAGGGCGCGCCGCTGGTGACCTCGCTGATGATCGCGGGCGCGGTCGGGTCGGCGCTCTGCTCCGACATCGGCGCGCGCACGGTGCGCGAGGAGGTGGACGCGCTGCGCGTCATGGGCATCAACCCGGTCAACCGGTTGGTCGCCCCCCGCCTCTTCGCCGCGATCGTCGTCGCCCTCCTGCTCAACGTCATCGTGGCGGTGACCGCGATCGCGACGGGCTACTTCCTCAACGTCGGCGGCGGCAACGTCAGCTCGGGCACCTACCTGAACTCGTTCATCTCGTTCTCCCAGGTGACCGACCTGCTGCTCGCGGAGATGAAGGCGGCGATCTTCGGGTTCATCGCGACGATCGTCGCCGCCCACAAGGGCCTGAACGCGAAGGGCGGCCCGAAGGGTGTCGCCGACGCGGTCAACCAGGCCGTCGTCCTGAGCTTCATCCTGCTGTCGGTGGTGAACGTCGCCCTCACGCAGGCCTACGTGATGCTCGTCCCGCAGCGGATCGCCTGAGAGGAGGAGAGACGTGGCCAGCAAGATCCTCGACGGTCCCACCGACGCGCTCGCGCGCTTCGGCGACTTCGTCACCTTCGCGGTGCGGGCGCTGCTCGCGACCCGGTACACGCTCGTCAACTACCGCAAGGAGGTGCTGCGCCAGCTGATGGACATCAGCTGGGGCTCCGGCGCCATCATCGTCGGCGGCGGAACGATCGGCGTCATGGTGCTGCTCTCCCTCTCGGCGGGCACCTCGCTGGGCATCGAGGGCTTCAACGGCCTCGAGCTCGTCGGGCTCGCACCCCTGACGGGCTTCGTGTCCGCCTCGGTGAACACCCGCGAGCTCGCCCCCCTGATCGCCGCGCTGGCGCTCGCCGCACAGGTGGGCTGCCGGTTCACCTCGCAGCTCGGCTCGATGCGCATCCACGAGGAGATCGACGCCCTCGGTGTCATGGCCGTGCACCCGCTGCGCTACCTCGTCACGACCCGCGTGCTGGCGTCGATGATCGCGATCCTGCCGCTCTACCTCATCGGCCTCATCGGGTCGTGGATCGCCTCGCAGTTCGCGGTGGTGGTGGTGTTCGGCCAGTCCGCGGGAACCTACGAGTACTACTTCGACATCTTCATCTCGGGACGGGACGTCTTCTTCTCCGTCATCAAGATCGTGGTGTTCGCCGCCCTCGTCACGCTCATCCACTGCTGGTTCGGCTTCAACGCGGGCGGCGGCCCGCAGGGCGTCGGCGAGGCGACGGGCCGCGCGATCCGCGCCAGCATCGTGGTGGTCATCCTCATGAACATGCTGCTCACGCTCGCCTTCTGGGGCAACGACCCCGGATTCAGGATCACGGGGTGAACGGGGTGAACCGATGAAGGTCATAGATCTGCTGCGCGGCAACACGCGCGACCCCAGTCGTGCCACGCTCGTCGTGCGCGGCATCGTGGGGCTGGCCGTGCTGGCCCTGGTCGTCGCCCTGCTCGTGCTCGTCGGCCGGGGTGCCTTCGCCGAGCGGTTCGACGCCACGGTGACGCTCGACAACGCCGGCGGCGCGCTGGTGGACGGCTCCGACGTGCGCTACCAGGGCGTGGTGATCGGTCAGGTGCAGTCGATCGCCCACGCCGCGGAGCGCGACGCGGAGACGGGTCGCCAGCCCGTCGAGGTCGGGGTGAAGCTCGACCCCGAGCTGTCCGAGGACGTGCCCGACAACGTCGTCGCCCGGGTGCTGCCCGCGACCGTGTTCGGCACGTCGTTCGTCGAGCTCGTCTCGCCGGGCGCCAGCGGTGACTTCCTCCAGGCGGGGCAGCGCATCCCGCAGGACACGAGCCAGGAGACGCTCGAGCTGCAGCAGGTGCTCGACAGCATCGACCAGATCGTGACCGCGCTCGGGCCGGCGGAGCTGGCGACCACGCTCCGCAACCTCGCCCAGGCCCTCGACGGCAACGGCGAGCAGCTCGGGGTCACGATCGAGCGGCTGGGGTCCTACCTCGGGCGCCTCAACCCGGAGATGCCGGCCGTGCGCCGCAACCTCGAGCTCCTCTCCTCGAACCTCGAGGCGTTCCAGCGCTACGCGCCGGACCTCTTCGAGGCCACCGATGACGTGCTCGTCGCCGCGCGCACGCTCATCGAGCAGGAGCGCAACTTCGCCGCGCTCGTCACCAACGGCTCGGCCGCCTTCGACGAGACCAACGCCCTGCTGACCGAGAACGAGGAGCAGCTCATCTCCGTCCTCATGACGACGGCCGTGACGGTCGACGTGCTCTACGACGAGCGCGACCAGGTGGTCGCGGGCGTGCTGGCGGCCGCCGACTTCGGCCGCGGGTTCACCGAGGCCATGAGCTACGGCCGGTACGTGCGCATCGACGCCAACCTGGTGCTCACCGGACCGCGGCCGTACGGCGCGGCCGACTGCCCGACGTACGGCGACCTGCGCGGACGGGGGTGCTGACGTGACCGGTTGGAAGAGCACCCTCGTCAAGTTCACGATCTTCGCGGTCGTCTCCATCGTGCTGTTCGTCGGCCTGTTCCGCATGATGACGAACTCCGTCGGCGGTGACACCACCACGTGGACGGCCCAGTTCACGGCCGTCAGCGGTCTGCGCGAGGGCGACGACGTGCGGGTCGCCGGCGTCAAGGTGGGCCGGGTGGAGACCATCGAGCTCGGCGAGGGCAACGTCGCCGAGGTGACCTTCTCGCTCCGCGACGACCAGCCGGTCTACGAGCGCACGCTGCTCGCGCTGCGCTACCAGAACCTGCTGGGCCAGAGGTACCTCGCGCTCACCGCCCCGGAGGACCGGGGCGCCGAGCTCGAGCCGGGGGGCACGATCCCGCTCGAGCGCACGTCGCCCGGGTTCGACCTCACCGTGCTCCTCAACGGCTTCGAGCCGCTCTTCAACGTGCTCGAGCCCAGCGAGGTCAACCAGCTGGCGGCCAACATCGTCGCGGTCCTGCAGGGCGAGGCCGGCACGATCGAGTCGCTGCTGCAGAACACGGCCGAGGCGACTCAATACCTGGCGAGCAAGGACCAGGTCTTCGGCGAGGTGCTGACGAACCTGACCCCCGTGCTCGAGAACCTCGACGAGCAGTCGGCGCAGTTCGACGCGACGGTCGACCAGCTGCGGGACCTCATGACCGGCCTCGCCGCGCAGCGTGACGTGTTCGCCGACTCCATCGACAACCTCGGCGACCTCGTCGCGTCGACCTCCGACCTCCTCGGGGAGATCCGGGCACCCCTGGCCGCGGACGTCCAGAGCCTGCAGAGCACGGCCGCCCTGCTCGCCCGCGAGCAGGAGCGGGTAGCGCGCACGATCGAGGCCCTGCCGCTGCTCCTGGGCGGGTACGGCCGGTCGATGTCCTACGGCGCCTACCTCAACGTCTACATCTGCACGCTCGGTGTCGAGGTGCTCGGCGCGACCGCCTACGTCCCCAGCGGGGGCGGACCGTACTCGGAGGGGTGCACCCTGTGAGCAAGTTCAGCCTGGCCAACGCCAACCGCTACCGCGTCGGGCTCGCCGGCCTCGCGGTGCTCGCCTTCGTCGGTGCCCTCGTCGGTGCCGCGTCGGGTCTCTCGATCGGCACGCGCACGTACTCGGCGATGCTGCAGAGCACCGGGGGGATCCGGGCCGGCGAGGAGGTCCAGGTCGCCGGCGTGAGCGCCGGCGACGTCACGGCGGTCGAGCTCGACGGCGAGGCCGTGCGGGTGACCTTCACGATGGACGACGACATCGAGCTCGGCGCCGGCACGACCGCGGAGGTCAAGGTCGCGACGCTGCTCGGCACCCACTTCCTGCTGGTCACGCCCGGCGGCGAGGGCGAGCTCGAGGACGACACGATCCCGGTGGCGCAGACGCGGGTGCCCTACAACCTGCAGGACGCGGTCGACGGTGCGGTGGGCGAGCTCTCGGAGTTCGACACCGTCCAGCTCGAGCAGAGCCTCGCGCAGATCACCGAGGTGCTCGACGTCACCGGTGACGACATCGGTCCGGCGCTCGACGGGGTCGAGGCGCTGTCCGGCGTCGTCGTGGAGCGGTCCGACCAGCTGTCCTCGCTCCTGACGGCGGCCCGGCAGGTGACGCAGCAGCTGACCGACACCACGCCCGCCCTCGTCGAGCTGATGCAGCAGGGCGACCTCATCCTCGACGTCCTCCGGGTGCGGCGCGACGCGATCAGCCAGCTCCTCACCGACATGACGGAGCTCGGCAACCTGCTGACCGGGGTGATCGAGGACAACGAGGAGGCCGTGGCGCCGCTGCTCTCCGACCTCGACGTGACGGTGGGCGTGCTCCAGCGCCACGAGCAGACCCTCAACCAGGCGTTGACGATGCTGCCGGCGACGGCGCGCTACTTCACCAACAGCGCGGCCACCGGACCGTGGGTCGCGCTCTACACGCCCAGCGCCCTGCCCGACAACCTCGAGTGCGTCATCGAAAGGCGGTGCGTGGGATGAGCACGCCGTCCACGACCCGATCGAGCCGTCGCCCGGTCCTGAGGCGGGCGTTCTCGGGCCTCGCCATCGCCGGGCTCCTCGCCAGCACCGGCGGCTGCTCCGTCGGCGACGACGACATCACCGTCACCGCGCAGTTCCGCACGACCTCCGGCCTGTTCGTCGGCAACGACGTCGGGATCCTCGGCGTGACCGTCGGCACCGTGACCGAGATCGAGCCGCGCGGCGAGATCGTCGAGGTGACGCTCGAGATCGGGCCGGACGCCGACCTCCCGGCCAGCGCCGGTGCGGTCGTCGCGTCGCGGTCGGTCGCCACGGACCGGTACGTCGAGATGACCCCCGCCTTCGCCGACGGCCCCCGTCTGGAGGACGGCGCGGTCATCCCCGTCGAGCGCACGCGCACCCCGGTGGAGTTCGACGAGGTGTTGGAGACCCTGCGCACGTTCAGCGACGGCCTCCGCGGACCGGACGGCAACGCCGACACGCTCAACCGCCTGCTGGAGGTCGGCGCGGAGACCCTCAACGGCCGCGGGCAGCAGATCAACGAGACGATCACCCAGTTCGCCGCGGCGGCCGAGGCGCTGTCGGGCAACACCGACGACGTCGCCGGCACGATCGTCGACCTCGACGAGCTGACGACGCTGCTGGCCACCAACCAGGACACGATCAACGAGTTCCTCACGAGCGTCACGGAGGCGACCGAGCTGTTCGCCGCGGAGCAGGACAACTTCGGCGACTCGCTCGTGGCCCTCAGCAACGCGCTCGAGGCCCTCGGCCGCTTCTCGGTCGAGAACCGGGCGGGCATCGTCAACACCACGCGTGGCCTCACCGACGTGCTCGAGAACCTGGTCGAGCACCGGGCCCAGCTCGAGGAGACCATCGAGATCCTGCCGCTGGCGTTCCGCAACGTGGGCGACGCGGTCACCGACGACAACAGGGTGCTGGTGAAGCTGCCCCCGCAGTACTTCTCGCCGGTCCAACCCGTGACCGAGGCCCTCTGCCAGACCCTGGCCGACCTGCCGCTCGACGTGTGTGCGCAGCTCGGCACGAGTCCCGACCTGCTCGCCCTCCTGGGCGACCTGAGGGAGCTGCTGCAGCCGTGACCGCCACCCCCCGCCCCACCCCGCGACCCCCTGCCGGTCCCGCTCGGGCCCGACGGCTCGTGGCCGCCGCCGTGGCCCTCGGCCTGGGCGCCGCCGCCCTGACGGGCTGCAGCTCGGCCCGGGAACGGGCCGACGCCCTCCGCCCGTCCGCCGTCGGCGCCGGGCAGTACACGATCGAGGCGACCTTCACCGACGCGCTCAACCTCCCGGCGGGTGCCGCCGTGAAGCTGGACGGCGTCAAGGTCGGCAAGGTCGTCGACATCCAGCCCGCCGACTACGCCGCCCGCGTCACCATGGCGGTCGACGAGGACGTCGAGATCCCCGAGGGCTCCGACTTCCGCCTGCGCTACACGACGGCCCTCGGCGAGGTGTACGTCGAGGTCTCCGCCGCCGAGGGCGGCGGCACGCCCCTCGCGGACGGCGCCGTCGTGCCCGTGGACGCGACCACGGTCGCCACCACGGTCGAGGACGCGCTGGCCTCGGCCTCGCTCCTCGTCAACGGCGGCAACCTGGGGCAGATCCAGACGATCGTCAGCGAGCTCAACACGGCCCTCGACGGCCGCGTCGGTGCCACGCAGAACTTCATCGAGCAGACGGACGTGTTCCTGGCCGAGGCCCTGGCGTCGACCCAGGAGATCGACCGGGTGCTCGACGCGCTGGCGGCGGCGTCGCAGACGCTCGACGCCCGCGAGGAGACCATCAACGCGGCGCTGCGCGACCTCCGCCCCGCAGCCCAGACGCTGACGGAGAACACGGACGACCTGGCGGCGCTCCTCGAGAGCGCCGACGCGTTGGCGATCACGGCCGACGACCTGGTGGAGAGCACGCGCGACGACCTCGTGCTGATCCTCGACGAGCTCGGCCCCGTGCTCGACACGATCCTGGCGGCCGAGGACGACCTGCTCCCGGCGCTCGACGACCTCCAGACGTTCTCGGCGACGATCGACTCACGCACGCCGACGGACTACCTGAACCTCTACTTCAAGCTGCGCGTCACCTCCGTCCTCAACTCACCGCTGCCGGGCCTGGGTGACCTGCTCGGCGGCTCGACCCCGAACGGAGGCTGACGATGGCGCGCCTGGTTCCCAGCAAGCCCGTGCTCAGCGTCGTCGGGCTGGTCGTCACCCTCGCCATCTGCGTGGGCTACCTCCTGACGGTCGTGCTCAACCTGCCCCTCACGGGTCGGCCCGACCGCGTGACCATCGAGCTCCCGCGCTCCGGCGGCCTCTTCGAGGGTTCGGCCGCGGCGTACCGGGGGTCGCGGGTCGGCACCGTCGAGCAGATCCGGATCAACCCGGACGGCGGCGTGACGGCGACCGTGAGCCTCTCGGACGGGGTCGAGGTGCCGCGCTCCACGCAGGCGCAGGTGCGGAGCCTGTCGCCGGTGGGCGAGCAGTACCTGGACTTCCGGCCGGAGACCGACGAGGGTCCCTACCTCGCCGACGGCGACACGATCTCCGCGGACGCGGTGGACATCCCGGTCTCGTTCGCCGAGGCGGCGGAGAGCGTCAACGCCTTCATCGAGGTCATCGACCAGGACCAGCTCCGCACGGTGCTGCAGGAGCTCGGCGCCGCGACCGACGGTGTCGGGGACGACCTCGAGACCCTTCTCGACGCCACCGACGAGCTGTCGAC
Source organism: Nocardioides zeae (assembly GCF_010686755.1). Lineage (GTDB taxonomy): Bacteria > Actinomycetota > Actinomycetes > Propionibacteriales > Nocardioidaceae > Nocardioides > Nocardioides zeae. The sequence continues at coordinate 60,789 of NZ_JAAGXA010000005.1, forward strand.
GGCGCTCGACGAGGTCTGGCCCGAGACGCAGAACCTGCTCGTGAACGGCGAGACGGTCGGCGAGGTGCTCCAGGGCAACCAGGAGAACCTCGAGCGCTTCTCGACGGCCGCCGCCTCGCTCGCCGCGTTCCTGCGCGACTTCGACCCGACCTTCCGCGACATCCTGTCCCGCGCCGGAGGGGACTTCGCGAACACCCGCCTGCTCGTGGCCGACCTCCGCCCGGTGCTGCCCCCCCTTCTCACGCAGCTCGACGTCATCGGCGAGGTCGCCTACCAGCGCGAGCCGCACCTGCGGGCGCTGCCCGACGCGCTCGTCTACGGCAACAGCCGGTTCGCCTCGGCCTTCCAGGACGGGTGGCTCAACGTGGACCTGTGGCTGCAGGGCGGCGAGGAGTGCGACTACCGCGACACGCGGGCCGACCCGATGAGCACCGACCAGCAGCCGTTGTACCTCGACGGCCGTTGCGCGATCGGGGGGCCGGTGCGTCGGGGGGCCCAGTACGCCCCGCCGCCGCTGGACCGCTGAGGACCGCCGCCGGACCGCGGGGGCTCAGAGCAGCGGGCGCAGGGGGGCGAGCACGAACTCGGTGAACTTCCGGTGGGCGGAGCGCGCCTCCCACTCGGCGCTGTGCAGCTCCAGGGAGTGACCCTGGTCGGTGAGGAAGATCGCCTCCATCGTCGCGGCGAACTGCTCGTCGATGACCTCGACGTTCACCTCGTAGTTGCCCTGGAGGCTGAGGCGGTCGACGTTGGCGGTGCCGACGGTGGACCAGCTGCCGTCGATGGTCGAGGTCTTGGCGTGCACCATCGCGTCGCGGAAGCGGAGGATGCGGACCCCGGCGTCGAGCAGCTGCGAGTAGTACCCGCGGGAGATCCAGTCGGCGACCACGTGGTTCGACTTGTGCGGGAGCAGCACGCGGACGTCGACGCCGCGTCGCGCCGCCCGGACGAGGGAGTCGACGAAGTCCTGGTCGGGGATGAAGTAGGCGTGCGTCATCCAGATGTGGTCGGTGGCGCGGTCGATGGCCTCGAGGTACATCGAGCGGATGGGGAACATCCACAGCCGCGGGATGTTGCGGTGGATCCGGATGCGGGGCTCCCAGACCGACGCCGCCTCGAGGAGCAGGGGACGCTCGCTGGAGCGGAAGCGCTTGCGCCGGTTGAGGTTCCAGAAGTCCGCGAACGTGCGTGTGAGGTCCCAGACGCTCGACCCCGTGAGGCGCACGTGCGTGTCGCGCCACTCCGTGGCGTACGCGGCGCCGAGGTTGTAGCCGCCGACGAACGCGACCTCGTCGTCGACGACGAGGATCTTGCGGTGGTCGCGGCCGTAGCGCCGGAGGTCCCAGAAGCGCAGGCCGGCGCTGTAGACCGGGTAGCGCAACACCTTGATCTCCGGGGGGAAGCGCTTGAAGCGGGGCGAGACGACCAGGTTCGCGAACGCGTCGTAGATGCAGTAGACCTCGACGCCACGTCGCGCGGCGTCGACCAGCGCGGCCTTGAACTGCTCGCCGACCTCGTCGCCCTTCCAGATGTAGGTCTCGAGGAGGATCCGCTTCCGCGCTCCGCCGATGGCGGCCAGCATGTCGTCGTACAGGTCCTGGCCGTAGGTGTAGACGGTCATCTCGCCACCGCCCACCTCGTTGGTCGAGGGGGGCGTGGTGGGGAACGGACGGGGCTTCTTGCCGCGACGGCGGTAGGAGTCGACGAGGGTCATGCTGATCGCGAGGGCGAACGGCACGCCCACCATCGCGAGGAGCGTCCGGCGCAGCACACGCAGCAGGCGGTCGGTGGGGGCGCCCCTGAGTCTCACGCGCCCAACCTACCCAACCGCGGCGGCGCCCGCGCGCCGGTGGGAACCGGCGGTCGGTCGGGCGGGCGTCGGTGGGACGGTTGCCCCGTCGGTGTGGTTGGCTTCCGCTGGACAGGGCTCGAGCGCGTGACGAGGGGTGCTGATGACGGAGCGAGGCCGCGTGCTGGTCGTCGACGACGACGCCGACATCCGTGAGCTGGTCGCCATCGTCGTGGGACAGCTGGGGGTCGACGTGCTGCAGGCCGGCGACGGGCTGACCGCGCTCGAGCTGGCACGCAGCGAGGCGCCCCACCTGGTGACCCTCGACCTCGGGCTGCCCGACATCGACGGGATCGAGACCTGCCGGCGGCTCCGGGAGTTCTCGGACGCCTACGTGCTGATCCTGACGGCGCGCGAGGAGCGCGCCGACCGCGAGGTCGGCTCGGAGAGCGGGGCCGACGAGTTCATGAGCAAGCCCTTCGCGCCGAAGCAGCTCCGCGCCACCGTCCGCGAGGCGCTGGGCGCCCGCGGGATCCAGCTGGCCTGACTGCTGGCCCGGGTCCTGGTCTGACCGTCGGCGCCGTCGGCGCCGACGCCGCTCAGGACTGTCGGTGCCGCGTCGTACGCTCGCAGGCATGCGACCCGTCACCGATCTCGAGCGCAGCGTGGCCCCGCTGCACGTGCTCTCCGACTACCAGCCGGGCGGCGACCAGCCGACGGCGATCGCCGAGATCACGCGGCGCATCCAGGGCGGCACCGAGGACGTGGTGCTCCTCGGTGCGACCGGCACGGGCAAGACCGCCACGGTGGCGTGGGTCGCCGAGCAGCTCCAGCGGCCGCTGCTGGTCCTGCAGCCCAACAAGACCCTCGCGGCGCAGTTCGCGAACGAGCTGCGGCAGCTCTTCCCGAAGAACGCGGTCGAGTACTTCGTGTCGTACTACGACTACTACCAGCCCGAGGCCTACGTCCCGCAGACGGACACCTACATCGAGAAGGACTCGGCGATCAACGAGGAGGTCGAGCGGCTGCGCCACTCGGCCACCAACTCGCTGCTGACCCGCCGCGACGTCATCGTGGTCTCGACGGTGTCGTGCATCTACGGCCTGGGCACCCCGCAGGAGTACGTCGACCGCATGCTCCGGCTGCGGGTGGGGGAGGAGCACGACCGCGACAGCGTCCTCCGGCGGCTGGTGGAGATCCAGTACGCCCGCAACGACATGTCGTTCACCCGCGGCACCTTCCGGGTGCGGGGCGACACCCTCGAGATCTTCCCGGTCTACGAGGAGCACGCGGTGCGCGTGGAGTTCTTCGGCGACGAGATCGAGCGCCTCTCCACCCTCCACGCGGTCACGGGGGAGGTGCTCACGGAGGACACGGAGCTCCACGTCTTCCCGGCGTCGCACTACATCGCGGGGCCGGAGCGCATGGAGAAGTCGATCCGCGGCATCGAGGCCGAGCTGGCGGAGCAGCTCGCCGCGTTCGAGTCCCAGGGCAAGCTGCTGGAGGCGCAGCGGCTGCGGATGCGCACGACCTACGACATCGAGATGATGCGCCAGGTGGGGTCCTGCTCGGGCATCGAGAACTACTCGATGCACATGGACGGCCGTGCCCGGGGCACGGCGCCCAACACGCTCCTCGACTACTTCCCGGAGGACTTCCTGCTCGTCGTCGACGAGTCCCACGTCGCGGTGCCGCAGATCGGCGGGATGTACGAGGGGGACATGTCCCGCAAGCGCAACCTGGTCGAGCACGGCTTCCGGCTGCCGAGCGCGATGGACAACCGGCCGCTGCGCTGGGAGGAGTTCCTCGAGCGGATCGGCCAGACGATCTACCTCTCGGCCACGCCGGGCGACTACGAGCTCGACAAGGTCGGCGGTGACGTCGTCGAGCAGATCATCCGGCCGACCGGGCTCGTCGACCCCGAGGTCGTGGTCAAGCCGACGAAGGGGCAGATCGACGACCTCATCGGCGAGATCCGCACCCGGGTGGAGCGCGAGGAGCGGGTGCTCGTCACGACGCTGACGAAGAAGATGTCGGAGGACCTCACCGACTACCTGCTCGACGCCGGTCTCCGCACGCGCTACCTGCACTCCGAGGTCGACACGCTCAAGCGCATCGAGCTGCTGCGCGACCTCCGCATGGGCGCGTACGACGTGCTGGTCGGCATCAACCTCCTCCGTGAGGGCCTCGACCTTCCCGAGGTGTCGCTCGTCGCGATCCTCGACGCCGACAAGGAGGGCTTCCTGCGCTCCGACAAGTCGCTCATCCAGACGATCGGCCGTGCGGCGCGCAACGTGTCGGGCCAGGTGCACATGTACGCGGACCGGATCACCCCCTCGATGGAGCGGGCGATCGACGAGACCAACCGACGTCGCGACAAGCAGATCGCCTACAACCGCGAGCACGGCATCGACCCCCAGCCGCTGCGCAAGAAGATCGCCGACATCACGGAGATGCTGGCGCGCGAGGACGAGACGACGGAGGCGCTCCTCCAGACGTGGGCCGACGTCGGGCAGAAGGGCCGCGCCGGCGGGGTGAAGCCGTCCGCGAAGGCCCCCGCGCGGGCCCCCGTGCCCGTCCTGGGCGAGCGCGCGAAGGAACGGGAGTCCGGTGCCGCCGGGCTGCCGAGCGCCGACCTGGCCCAGCTGATCCAGGACCTGTCCGACCAGATGAAGACCGCCGCCGCCGAGCTGCAGTTCGAGCTGGCGGCCCGGCTGCGCGACGAGATCTCCGAGCTCAAGAAGGAGCTCCGCCAGATGATGGAGGCGGCGAAGTAGCCACCGACCCCGCCGCGTAGCATCCGCTTGCGATGAGCAACTATCCCGGTGGGGCGGCACGCACCTACCTCGTCTGGGCGGTCGCCCTCGCGACCTACCTCCTCGCGGTCTTCCACCGGTCGTCGCTGGCCGTCGCCGGCCTGCTCGCCACGGAGCGCTTCGGCATCACCGCCGCGCAGCTCGCGACGTTCGTGATGCTGCAGCTGGCGGTGTACGCCGCGATGCAGGTGCCGGTCGGGCTGCTGGTCGACCGGTTCGGCTCGCGCTCGGTGCTCACGGCCGGGGTGGTCGTCATGAGCCTCGCGCAGGCGGCCTTCGCCTTCGCCGACACCTATGCGCTCGCGCTGGTCGCCCGCCTGTTCGTCGGCATGGGCGACGCGCTCACGTTCATCTGCGTGCTGCGCCTCGTGTCGTCGTGGTTCCCCACGCGGAGGGTCCCGTTGTTCAGCCAGCTGACGGGCACGGTCGGCCAGTTGGGCGCGGTCGTCGCGGCCGTCCCGATGACGGTCGCGTTCCGCGAGCTGGGCTGGACCACGACGTACCTGCTGTCGGCGTCCGTCGGCGTGCTGCTCCTCCTGGGCCTGCTGCTCGTCGTGCGCGACACCCCCGCCGTGCGCAACCTGCGGGGCGCGCCGCTCTCGTGGCGCGAGCTGCGAGCGAGCCTGGCGACGTCGTGGGCGCTGCCGGCGACCCGGCTGGGCTTCTGGATGCACTTCGTCACCCAGTTCAGCGCGACCACGCTGGGCCTGCTGTGGGGGTACCCGTTCCTCGTGCGCGGCGAGGGGCTCACGGAGGCCACGGCGGGTGGCCTGCTCACGCTGATGGTGCTGGTGATGATGGTGGCCGGGCCCACCCTGGGCTGGTTGGTCGGGACGTTCCCCTACCAGCGCTCCACCATGGTGCTCTCGATCGTCGGTGCCATCGTCCTCGTCTGGACCCTGGTGCTCGTGTGGCCCGGCAACGCGCCGCTGCCGCTGCTGGTGCTGCTCGTGGTCGTGACAGGCGTCGGCGGTCCGGCGTCGATGATCGGGTTGGACGTGGCACGCACGGCGAACCCGGTCGAGCGTCTCGCGAGCGCCACCGGGCTCGTCAACCAAGGCGGCTTCATCGCCACGCTGACGCTCGTGATCGGCATCGGTGTCGTGCTCGACTGGCGCACGCCGGGGGCCAGCACGGCGTACACCTCCGAGGCGTTCCGCTGGGCGATGAGCCTCCAGTACGTCCTGTGGGGCCTCGGCCTGACCCAGGTCTGGCGCCTGCGCCGCAAGGCCCGCGCCCACCTGGCCGCCGGCACCCTCTGATCGGCGCTGACGACGCCGAGCCGCACGAGACGCTCGGGTCAGCGGGGGATCACCGAGAAGAGGAACCGCTTCTTGACCATCACCCAGAGGAGGGCGAGCACGGCCGTGTGGACGAGGGTGCCCTGCCACCAGGATCCCCGGTCGAGGCCCGGGATGTTCCCGACCGCCAGCACGAAGAAGACGTGCACGATGAAGACGTAGAGGCTCGCGGAGCCCAGCGGGATCCAGAACCACCCGACGACCTTGTCGATGGGCTTCCACATGGTCGTGAGGACCGCGTAGGCCACGATGATCATGAGGGCCAGGTCGACCAGGCGGCCGGGCTGGAGGAAGACCCGCGTGTACGCGTTGTCGTAGAGCCAGCCGTAGGAGCCCTCGGGGAACGGCGACGCCGCGTAGCCGAACGTGTGCGCCAACCACAGCCACACGAGCGACCCGGCGTACCCGAACACGAAGACGGCGCAGGCGATCTTGCCCGCGCGGCTCACGAGGGCCCGGGTGACCTGGCGGCGGTACACCCCGAGCACGAGCCCGTGGGTGAACGCGATCTGCCAGGTGAGCAGCGGGAAGACGGCCTCGAACTGCGACGGGAGCACGTGCACCTCGGAGATCGAGCTCCACACGAACAGCGCCCAGGACACGGCGAGCACCAGCCACCACATGCCGCGCTTGACGAACCACATCAGCACCGGGAGCAGCAGGCTCAGCACGACGAACAGCCCCATGATGTTGAAGACCCACGGGCCCATCTCGAGGAGCAGCAGCTGCTTGACGGCGTACCACGGCGGCGGGTAGTCGAACAGGCGCGGCGCGTTGGCGTAGAGGTCGTAGACCTGCCCCGAGACGGCCTCGCCGTTCTCACCGGTCCCGCGGTCGGTGAACGTCGTGATGACCGTGGCGTCGACGAACGGCAGCAGCCCGATGAGGTAGACGAGCATGACGACGACCAGCGCCACGAGGTACTGCTTGCGCGCCCGCTTCCACATCGTCACCGCGGTGACCCACTCGCCCAGCTTCCGCACGGTCGGCAGGTAGATCATGCCGAGCACGATCCCGGAGAGCAGCACGAACATCTCGGCGCCGGTGATCGCGCCGATCGCGTTGAGGCTGAGGTAGGAGTACGGGCTGGTGACCTCGATGTGCGTGATCACGACGGCGAGGATGATCCAGCCGCGGAAGAGGTCGAGGCGCTGGTCGCGGGGGTCGTTCTCGTTCGGGTAGCGCCACGACGGCACGTACGTGCCGGCGATCCCGGCCAGGGCGAACAGCAGCGCCAGCAACGCCACGCAGAAGACGATCCACCCCATCTCCGCACCGATGTCGTCCGGGGCCGGCTGGCGGCCCTGCGCCGTGGCCTCGTTGGCGGCCTCCTGGTCGAGGACGCGCGTGACCGGCCCGATGTCGACGCGGTCGGTGCCGAGGTCGGCGCGGAGCGACGTGGCGAGCTCGTCGGTGCGCGTCGCCCGCCAGTCGACCACCCGGTCGCCCGCCTCGGCCTCGGGGCGGCGCTGCTCCAGCCACGAGATGCCCCGGATGAGGGGGTAGTCGGCGTTGGCCTCGAAGACCTGCTGCCACCACCCCTGCTTGATGGCGAGCTCGGGGTCGCCCTCGCCGTCGGGGATCCACAGCGCGCCGGTCTCGACGAGCATCGGCAGGTCGTTGGCCTCGGCGAACCGCTCGTAGAACGGCGTCCCGCTCGTGCCCTGGTTGTAGTTGAACTGCTCCTCCAGCCGCTCCCGGTAGGCGCCGGGCGAGGCCACCCGGTCGAGCTCGAAGCCCTCGCTGGTCTCCAGGTCCCCGGTCTCGCCGCCGTCGTCGAGGCCGAGGTCGTTGTCGACCCGGCCGCGGTCGGGCCCGAAGTGGTAGAGCGTGAGCCCCACCCAGTCGACGACGTCGTCGCCCGGCCAGTACGGCCCGTAGGGGTCGTCGCCCTCGTCGAGCCGCCCGTTGTCGTTGGTGTCGAGCTCGCCGGCCTCGGTCAGCCGGTCGGGGTCGACGTCGCCGTACGCCGCGCCGTACGGGTAGCCCGCGCCGTACACGGGCGCCCACACCATCGCCGCGTGCGGCGTGGCCGCGTGCACCTCGTCGGCGAGCGTGCGGAACGCCGCGACGTACGACCGCGGTTGCTGCCCCCAGCCGTACCAGGTGCCGTTCATCTCGGGTGCGAAGCGCACGAGGAAGAAGGAGTCGAGCTCGCGGTGCAGCTCCACGAGCTCGTCCGCGAACGCGGCGGCGTCGCCGGGTGTGAGCTCGTCGAGCGGTACGACGGGCTCGAGGCTGACGACCGCCACGGCGCCCTGGGTGGCCGCCTGCTCGACGAACTGCCGGAGGTACGTGCGGTCGTCGTCCCCGAGGGGGTAGTTGACCCGCTGCGTGTAGAGCGACGGGCCCTCGCCGAGGCGGTTCGCGTAGTCGGCGGCGGAGTCGTCGGTCCACGTCAGGCTCGGTCCGAACCAGGGGCTGCCGGCCGCCGGCAGGGCCGGGGGCGCGTCGTCGTCGGCCGAGGCCGGGGGAGCCCACGACAGGAGCCCCGCGACGAGGCCGAGGACGGCGACCAGGAGCACGGCGCGCACGGCGCGCACGGAACGCACGGCGCGCGGCCGGACCGTCGCCGGGGACACCCGGGTCATGGGCGGCGCTCGCAGCGCAGGGTCCACACGTTGCGGCTCCCCACACGGATGTAGGACAGGTCGTCGAGCGCGGCGACCGCCAGGGCGAGTCCACGGCCGCTCTCCGCGTCGGCGTCCGGCATGACGACGTCGCTCAGGTCGAGCGCCGCCGGCTGCCCGTTGTCCTCGATCCGTCCGCGCAGGCCGCCGTCGCCGTCTCCGACGACCTCGACGGTGAGCCGCCGCTCGGCGGCGCTGGCGTCGGCGGCGTAGGCGTGCTCGACGACGTTGCCGAGGATCTCCATGAGGGCGGTCACGAAGCGGATGCGCTCGCCGGCGCCGATCTCGGGGTGCTCGGCCCAGGCCGCGTCGAGGGCGTCGTGGGCGGTGTCGAGCGCCTCCGGGTCGGCCGGCAGCTCGAGGTGCGCGACGACGCGTCCGGCGGTCCTGGCGGACCCGGTAGACCCGGTGGACCCGGTCGGTTCAGACATCGAAGGCGCTGGCGACGTCCGGCCGTGGCCGGAGCACCTTGTCGATGTTGGTGAGCTGGAAGACGGCGAGCACCTCCGGCGTCGGGCGCGCCACGCGCAGGTCGCCGCCCGCCTGCCGGGCCGCCTTCAGGCCGCTGACGAGGGCGCCCAGGCCCGAGGAGTCGAGGAAGGTGGTCTCGCCCAGGTCGACGACGATGCGGTGCGTGCCGCCGGCGACGACCTCGGCGAGCGCTTCGCGGAGCCGCTTCGCGGCGACCATGTTCAGGCGTCCGCGGGGCACGACGACCGCGATGCCGCGCTCGGTGGACACGTCGATCTCGATCATCGGGCTCCTTCGGTGCTGTCGGGCGGGGAGGGGGGTGCGGGCGAGCCCGCCGGCGGCGAGGTGCTGGCGGCGAACCCGCGGTAGCGGACGGCCTGGATGATCACCGAGAAGATGACGAGGTCGAAGACGACCCAGACCATGTTGAGCGAGGTGCCGAGCCAGGAGGCCTGGCCCACGGCGAGCCGGACGACCCCGACGACGGCGGCGAGCGCGAGCAGACCCATCGCCACGAGCTGGGGACGGACGAGGTCCCAGCGCCGGACGGTGGACTCCTTGGCGACCTTCGGCGTCACGGAGAAGTCGAGGGACCGGCCGAGGAACACGTTGCCGAACGCGGACGTGACGGACGTGATCCAGACCGGGAACAGCGCCAGCGAGTACTGCTGGCCCCGCCAGGTCGGCCTCCCCGCGGCGGCCACGAAGAACAGCAGCTGGTTGAGGACGAGGAACGGCACCAGGCGCCAGAAGAAGTCGGAGCTGAGCGCCTGCACGGGGAGGACGCCGATGGTCAGGTAGATCACCGGGGCCGCGATGTAGACGAGTGCCGCGAAGCCGGACAGGTAGCTCCACATGGTGGCGAAGTACATGAGCCGCTGGGGCCACGACAGGCCGCGCTGGGTGAGCGGGTTCTCGCGGAACATGACCTGCGCCGTGCCCTGCGCCCAGCGCAACCGCTGCGTGAGCATGGACTCCAGGTCCTCGGGCGCGAGCCCGTGGGCCAGCACCTCGTCGTGGTAGAGGGTGCGCCACCCCAGGCCGTGGATGCGCATGCAGGTCGCCATGTCCTCCGTGACCGAGATGGTCGCCATCGGCATGACCGGGATGGCTTCGCCGGAGCGGTCCACGTCGATGGCGCGCACGAGGGCCTCGACGGCCTCGATGGCGCCCAGCGGCGAGAGGTCCCGCGCCGTGACGCGGTCGAGGCTCTCGAGGCTGACGGTCGCGAGGGTCTCGTCGGACTCGCCGAGCGCCTCGAGCTCGGCGATCACCTCGAGGTCCGCTGCCACGAGCTCGAGGTCCGCTGCGACCAGCCGCCGACGGATCTCCGCGACGCGGGCCTGGAACCGGTAGGTGACGTCGAGCAGGGCACCGCCGCGGTCGATCTCCCGCTGGGCGCGACCGACGTCGTACAGGACCTCGTCGAGGGCGGTCGCCACGGCCTTGTCGTCGGGCCCGAGCTCCTTCCGTGCGGCGGTCAGCACAGTGCGCGCGGAGCGCAGGGCGCGGGTGACGCCGAGGGTGGTGTCGTGCACGTAGCGGGCGATGCCGACCTGGATGAGCGCCTCGCGGCGGATGACCGCGTTGGAGCCGCAGAAGAAGGCCGCGTTCCAGCCGTCCTTGCCCTGCTGGATCGGGCCGTAGAACAGCGGCGCCTGGCTGCCGAGGGGGTCGGACTCCGGGACGTTGACGAAGTACTGCGGCGTCTGCACGAGGGCGACGTCGTCGTCGGTGAAGTAGCCCAACGTGCGGTCGAGGATCTCCGGGGCCGGGACCTGGTCGGCGTCGAGGATGAGGAGGAACTCGCCGTCGGTGGCGAGCAGCGCGTTGTTGAGGTTGCCGGCCTTGGCGTGGCGCGGCATGCCGGTCCACTCTGGGGAGCGCGTGATCCACCCGATGCCGAGCTCCTCGGCGAGCGCCTGCATCTCGGGGCGGTTGCCGTCGTCGAGGATCCACGTGCGGTGGGGATGACGGATGGCGACCGCGGCCACGGCGGTGTCACGCACGAGCTCGGTGGGCTCGTTGTAGGTCGTGATGAACACGTCGACGGTCGCGTCGGGGTCGGGCGCCGGCGGGTCGCCGCGCTCCTTGAGCCGCCACATGGTCATCCCGAACAGCAGCGAGTCGATCATGCTGTAGGTCTCCGCCAGGATGAGCGGCACCGCGATCCACCAGGCCGACCAGTGGACCGAGAAGATCCACCGCCAGGTGATGTAGTTGATGCCCAGCAGCGCGGTCAGCACGACCACGCAGCGCAGGAGCAGCAGGCGGCGCGTCACGGGCCGCACCGGTAGACGGCGAGGACGGTGACGTCGTCGAGCGGCGTGCGGCGGGTGGTCATGGCCCGCACCTCGTCGAGGAGCGCGGTCGGCGCGGGGGAGCGCCGCACGACGCGGTCGAGCTCCGGCCAGGGGTCGAGCGGGTCCTCGAGCACGTCGAGGACGCCGTCGCTGACCACCACCAGCCGGTCGCCCGGTTCCAGCATCGAGGTGTGCTCGCTCCAGTGGTCGTCGGGCAGCACGCCGAACGGACGGTCCTCGCCGGCGAGCACCTCGTGACCGCCGCCCGCCCGCACGATCGCGGCGAGGCCGGCGCCGGCGTCGACCCAGCGGGTGTAGCCGTCCTCGAGGTCGACCGCTGCCTCGAACAGGGTGAGGAACGCACCGGCTCCCTCGAGGTCGGGCAGGAGGCTCCGGGCCACCTGCGTCGCGACGACCCCCAGGTCGGCGCCCGCGGTCACCGCCTGGTGGGTCGCCCGGACGGCCGACCGGGCACCGGCGCCCAGCAGCGCGGCGCTCGTGCCCTTGCCCATGACGTCGCCGACACCGAGGTGGAGGACCCCGCCGCCCACGCCGTAGTCGAAGCAGTCGCCGCCCACCGCGAGCGCGGGGAGGCAGATCCCGTCGACGAGCCAGCCGTCGCGGTCGACCGGGGTCGTGGGGAAGAGCGCCGACTGCACCTGTCGCGCCTGGCCCATCTCGCTCGAGGACACGAGCTCGTGCTCGGCCCACGCAGCGAGGTCCGCCAGGTCCGCGCGCTCCTCGTCGTCGAGGTCCCGGCTGCTGCCGTGGAACAGGCAGAGCGTGCCGACGACGTTCCCCAGGTGGTCCTTCAACGGGTGGCCGGCGTAGAAGACCACGTCGCCCCCCGCGACGATCGGCAGCGAGCGGAACCTGGCGTCGTCCCGGGCGTCCGGCACCACGAGGAGGTCGCCGACCGCCTGCGTCGTGTGGCAGAAGGTGTCGCGGCGGGGCACGGTGCCCGTCGGCATGCCCTGGGCGCTGGGCAGCCAGGCGTGGCGCGCGTCGAGGAGGGTGATCGAGGTGGCGTCGACGCGGAACAGCTTGCGCGCGAGGCGGGTGATGCGGTCCAGCTGCTCGTGCGCAGCGTCCACGGTGTCGGCGATGCCCGCCGCGGCGCGCTCCCGCGCCGCGACCTCATCCCCCGACCTGACTTCGGGTACGACGTCGTCCACGTCCTCTTCTCCGCTCCCCTAGAAGAGCGCCCGGAGGCGCAGCGGTGTCGGTGACGAGGGCCACGCTAGCGTGGCCAGCACGGGAACCGGAGAAGTGCCATCCGGTTCACCGATACTTTCCGCAAGAATGACGCAATCGGTCGACGTCGTCGGGACAGGTGGGTGGCAGTGGCGGACGGGACGGCGGGCTCTCAGCAGACGCGGACGGTGCTGGTCGTCGACGACGATCCCGACCAGCGGGAGCTGGTCGCGGTGGTGCTGGGCAGCGTGGGCTACCGCATCGAGCAAGCCGCTTCGGGCGCCGAGGCGGTCGAGGCGACCCGCACCCACGCGCCGGACCTCGTCACCCTGGACCTCGGGCTCCCGGACATGGACGGCACCGAGGTGTGCCGCGCGCTCCGCGAGTTCAGCGACGCCTACGTGATCATGCTGACGGGCCGGGCCGACGAGTCCGATCGCCTGATCGGCCTCGACGTCGGGGCCGACGACTACATGGTGAAGCCCTTCTCCCCGAAGGAGCTCCGCGCCCGCGTCGCGGCGGTCCTGCGACGCGCCCGGCCGGCCGCGGAGCGCGCGGTGCCGACACCGATGAGCGCACCGGCGTCGGTGGTGGATCCCGACCGCGGGCTCGTCGTGGTCCCCGATCGGGAGCTCGCGCTCGTGGACGGTGTGCCGCTCCCGCTGACCGGCGCCGAGGTGCTCGTGCTCGCCGCGCTCGCCCGCGAGCCGGGCCGGGCGTGGGAGCGGCGCGAGCTGGTGCGAGCCGTCTGGACCGAGGAGTTCGGCGAGTCGCAGTTCCTGCTCGACGTCCACGTCGGCAACCTCCGGCGCAAGCTCCGCAAGGCCGGGGTGCGCGAGGAGTGGATCCGGAGCGTCGGGGGCACGGCGTACGCCTTCATCCCGAGTCGCCCCACCAACGCACCTGACTGACGGGTAACCTTCCGGAGCACGCGGTCGGGAGGCCGCGCCCCCGAGCGTCAGGAGAACGGATGCGCGTCGCCCTGCTGTCCTACCGCAGCAAGCCCCACTGCGGCGGCCAGGGCGTGTACGTGCGGCACCTCAGCCGGGAGCTGGTGGCGCTCGGCCACGAGGTCGAGGTCTTCTCCGGGCAGCCCTATCCGGAGCTCGACCCCGGCGTGCGGCTCACGCCGGTGCCCAGCCTGGACCTCTACCGCGACCCGGACCCGTTCCGCACCCCCTACCCCGGCGAGCTGCGCGACCTCACCGACCTGCGGGAGGTGGCGACCATGTGGACCGCCGGGTTCGGCGAGCCCCGCACCTTCAGCGAGCGGGTACGGCGCGTGGTGGGCGCCCGCGCCGACGAGTTCGACGTGGTCCACGACAACCAGGTGCTGGGCTACGGCATCCTCGACCTGGCCGCCGACGGCCTGCCCGTGGTGACGACGCTCCACCACCCCATCACCTTCGACCGTCGGATCGACCTCGCGGCGGCCACGACCCGCCGCAAGCGCCTGTCGCTGCGACGGTGGTACGGGTTCCTGCGGATGCAGGGCCGGGTGGCGCGCCGGGCGACGCTCGTGCTCACCCCGTCGGAGTCGTCCAAGCGCGACATCGTGACCGACTTCGGCGTCGACCCCGAGCGCATCCGGGTGATCCTGCTCGGCGTCGACGACGTCTTCCAGCCGCCGACCGAGCCCCGCGTGCCGGGCCGCATCCTCGCCATGGCGAGCGCGGACGCGCCGCTGAAGGGCATCGGCACGCTGCTCGAGGCGTTCGCGAAGCTGCGCACGGAGCGCGACGTCGAGCTCGTCCTGGTCTCGCGACCCCAGCCGGGCGGTCCCACGGAGCAGCTCGTCGAGCGGCTCGGCATCGGCGACCACGTGCGATTCGTGCACGGGGTCAGCGACGCCGAGCTCGTGCGGGTGATGGGGTCGGCCGAGGTCGCCTGCGTGCCGTCGCTCTACGAGGGGTTCTCCCTGCCGACGGCGGAGCTGATGGCGTGCGGGACGCCCCTCGTGGCCTCCCGAGCGGGCGCCATCCCCGAGGTCACGGGCCCGGACGGGTTGTGCGCCGACCTGGTCACGCCCGGCGACGTCGGCGAGCTCGAGCAGGCGCTGGGCGCGCTGCTCGACGCCCCCGAGCGGCGCGCGCGCATGGGACGCGCGGGCCGCGAGCGGGTGCGGGCCGAGTTCAGCTGGCGGGCGGTGGCGCAGGCCACCGCGCAGGCCTACGAGGACGTCGTCGCGGTCACGCGGGGACGCCGGCAGGCACCACAGGACACTGCCGCGCACGTCGCGTCGGCCGAGTGAGGAGCGAGCAGGGATGCTGACCGTTGACTTCGACCGGTTGGGCCTCCGGCCCGGCGAGCGCGTGCTCGACATGGGCTGCGGAGCCGGCCGTCACGCCTTCGAGATGTACCGGCGCGGTGCCGATGTCGTGGCGTTCGACCAGGACGCGGACGAGCTGGCCGGCGTGCGCGACCTCTTCGGTGCGATGAAGGAGGCCGGCGAGGTGCCCGCGGGCGCGGAGGCCGACACGAAGGAGGGCGACGCCCTCGGGCTGCCGTTCGCCGACGGCGAGTTCGACCGCGTCGTCGCCGCGGAGGTGCTCGAGCACATCCCGGCGGACCTCCAGGCCATCGACGAGCTGGTGCGCGTGCTCCGCCCGGGCGGCACGCTGGCCGTCAGCGTCCCGCGGTGGCTGCCCGAGGCGATCTGCTGGCAGCTGTCGACGGAGTACCACGACACGCCCGGCGGCCACATCCGCATCTACACCGACAAGGAGCTCGTCACGAAGGTGACGAACGCCGGGCTCGAGCTGGTGGGCAAGGACTACGCGCACGGCCTGCACGCGCCGTACTGGTGGATCAAGTGCGCCGTCGGCGTGCGCAACGACGACCACCCGCTGGCGAGGGCGTACCACCGGCTCCTCGTCTGGGAGATCATGAAGCAGCCGCGGGCGCTGCGCCTCGCGGGCCGCGTGCTCGACCCGTTGATCGGCAAGAGCCTCGTCCTCTACTTCCGCAAGCCCGCATGAGCTCCAGCCCCACCGTGCCGGCCGTCCCCGCCGTGCACGGGGTGCTGAGCGCCGACGACGTGCGCCGCACGGCGGCCGCGATCGCCGCGATGCAGCACCCGGACGGCGCGATCCCGTGGACGACCGGCGACAAGACGGACGCCTGGAACCACGTCGAGGCGGCGATGGCGCTCCTCGTGGGCGGCGAGGTGGAGGCGGCCGAGCGCGCCTACGACTGGTGCCGCGCCCAGCAGCGGGCGGACGGCTCGTGGCCGGTGAAGGTGGTCGGCACCGAGGTCGTCGACCACAGCGGCGAGTCGAACATGACGGCGTACGTCGCGGTGGGCGTCTGGCACCACTGGCTCGTCCGGCGTGACCGGGCCTTCGTGGACGGTGCCTGGCCGATGGTGCGCGCCGCGCTGGACTTCGTGGTGGGGATGCAGCTCCCGTTCGGCGGTCTGGCCTGGGTGCAGGACTGGGTGGATGGCGCCCCGGCGGGTGTGCGGCAGGAGGCGCTGCTCACCGGGTCGTCGAGCTGCTACCAGTCGTTGCGCGCCGGGCTCGCGCTGGCCGCCCTCGTCGAGGACCCGCAGCCGACGTGGGAGCTCGCGGCCGGGCGGCTGCGGCACGCCGTGCGGCACCACCCCGGCGACTTCCTGGACAAGTCGACCTTCTCGATGGACTGGTACTACCCGGTGCTCGGCGGCGCCGTCCGCGGCGAGGCGGCGCACCGGATGATCGCGTCCCGCTGGGACGACTTCGTCGTGCCGGGGCTGGGCATCCGCTGTGTCGACACGAACCCGTGGGTGACCGGCGCGGAGACCTGTGAGCTCGTCATGGCGCTCGACGCCATCGGCGACCGCGAGCGGGCCCTGCAGCTGTTCGGGGACATGCAGCACCTCCGCGTCGAGGACGGTGGCTACACCACCGGCTGGGTGTGGCCCGACGAGGTGTTCTGGCCGAACGAGCGCACGACCTACACGGCGGCCGCGGTGCTGCTGGCGGCCGACCAGCTGAGCGGGGCGACCCCGGGGGCCGACATCATGGTCGGCTCGTCCTTCGGGCCGCACCCGGCCGAGGTGGCGGGCGACTGCGGCTGCTCCGCGCCGGTCTAGCTACGCCCGATCGGGCTCACGTGACGGGGTCGCCCGCCTCGCCGCGCACGCGCTCGAGCACGCGCATCGACCCCCACGCCTCGACCTCGACGAAGTCGCCGGACGCGAGGGCGCGGCAGAACACGTCGTACGGCGGACGGCCCCCGTCCGCGGGGTCCGGGAACACGTCGTGGATGACGAGCGCGGCGCCGCGCTCGAGCCAGCGGGCCCAGCCCGTGTAGTCGTTGTGGGCGTGCTCCTCGGCGTGCCCGCCGTCGATGAAGAGCAGGGAGAGCGGCGTGCGCCACAGCGCCGCGACCGTCGTGGAGCGACCGATGACCGGGACCACGAGGTGCTCGATGCCGGCCCGCTCGAGGGTGCGGCGGAACCGGGGCAGCGTGTCCATGAGGCCGGACTCGGGGTCGACGAGGGAGGCGTCGTGGTGCTCCCAGCCGGCCTGGTTCTCCTCCGACCCGCGGTGGTGGTCGACCGTCACGACCGTGCCACCGACCTCGCGGGCCGCGGCGCCGAGGTAGATCGCGGACTTGCCGCAGTACGTCCCCACCTCCAGCACCGGTCCGTGCGGCAGCCGAGCGCGTGCCCAGCGGTGCAGCAGCAGGCCCTCGTCGGGAGGCATGAAGCCCGTGGCGGCGAGGGCGTGCTCGAGCAGGTCGGCGGGCATCTCGACGGCCCCGGGGGCAGGAGCGGCGCTCACGACTGGTCCTCGGCCACCTCGGCGGGGCTGTCGCCCACGGGGCGACCGCGCCAACCGTTCCAGTGCCAGTGCAGGTAGCGGTCGATCGCGCGCACCACGTGCGCGCTGCGGATCGACGGCAGGGTGTCGAAGGCGTGCTGGGCCCCGGGGAGCTCGGCGTACACGACCGATCGGTCGGAGACCTCCCGCAGGCGGTCGACGAACAGCCGGGCCTGCTCGACGTCGACCAGGCTGTCGGCCGTGCCGTGGAGGACGAGGAAGTCGGGGGCGTCCGGTGTGATGCGCAGCAGGGGTGAGGCGGCCGAGAACGGTACCGGGTCGTCCGCGAAGCGCCGGCGCAGGATGAGGGGACCGAGGAAGCGGTCGCGCATGCGGAGGGCGCGGGGGAGCCCCGTGGCGCCCGCGAAGTCGTACACCCCGTAGTGCGGCACCGCCGCCTCGACGTGGGTGTCGGCGTCCTCGAAGCCGGGCTGGAAGTCGGGGTCGCCGGGGGTGAGCGCGGCGAGGGCGGCGAGGTGGCCCCCGGCCGAGCCGCCCGTGATGGCCAGGTAGGACGGGTCGCCGCCGTACGCGCCGATGTGCTCCCGCACCCAGGCGATCGCCCGCTTGACGTCGATGATGTGTGCGGGCCACGGGTCGCGGGGCGCGAGCCGGTAGTTGATCGCGACGCAGACCCAGCCCTTGCTCGCCATGTGCTGCATGAGCGGGACCGCCTGGGTCTCCTTGCTGCCGACGCGCCAGGCGCCGCCGTGCACCTGCAGCAGGACGGGCGCACCGTCGGGGTGCACCGGTTCGCTCGGCCGGTAGATGTCGAGCATCGTCCGACGTCCTGCGTCGGCGTAGGCGATGTCGCGCTCCACCTGCACCCCGTCGGGCCCGTGCCGGAAGACGCGCAGGGGCGTCGCGAGCTGCCGCCACGGCAGCGCGAGGTCGGCGGGCGTGGGGGCCTGGTCGAGCTGCTCGACGTAGTCGACCCCGAGCGCGTCGGTCAGCGCGGCCTCCACCCCGCCGCGGGCGCGCTGTGCCTGGGCGACCATCACCCCGAGCGCGGCGGCGTTCGCGGCGGCGAGCGCGAGGCCGGCCGCGCGGCGGCGGTCACCGGCCCGCGGTGGGTGGGTGGCGGCGTCGAGCGCCGTGAGGCCCAGCAGCTGCGGGGCGAGCTCGGTGGTGAGCCAGCCGGCGGCGAAGGCGTAGACACCGGAGCGCAACCCGCGGGGCGGGTGGAACGCGTTGGCGTTGAGGGCGGCGAGCGCGAGCTGGCGACGGAGGAGACCCACGGGGCGACTGTAGGCCGCCCGACGGCGGACGGTTACCCACGGGTCACCGCCGAGTGCCGCCCGCCGGTCGCTGCCCTGGACCCGGGTGCCACGATGAACGGGTGCCCGTCCCGCCCCCCGTCCCCCTGCCCGAGGTGCCGATCCCGCGGCTCCGCGACGTCATGGGCACCTTCGCGACCGGTGTCGTCGTGGTGACGGCGCTCGACGAGGAGCGGCCCGTCGGCATGACGGTGCAGTCGTTCGCCAGCCTGTCGCTGCGGCCGCCGCTCGTCGTCTTCGCCCCGGCGCGCACGTCGCGCACGTGGCCCCTGGTGCGCCGCGCGGGCTGGTTCTGCGTCAACGTGCTGGCGGAGGACCAGGCCCACGTCGCCGCCGCGATGGCGTCGGGCGGGGACCGCTTCCGCGACGTCGACTGGCGCCCGGGCCTCGGCGGCCAGCCCCTGCTCGACGGGGCCCTGGCGCACGTCGAGGCCACGGTGCAGACGGTGCACGACAGCGGCGACCACGACCTCGTCGTGGGTCGGGTGCGTCGCGTGGAGCGGGTCCGCGACGCCGCACCCCTGCTCTACCACCGCAGCGCCTACGCCCGCCTGGTCGCCGAGGCCCCGACCGCGGAGCAGCCGCCCCGGCCCTGATCCGCGCTCCGTCCCCCCGTTCGTGTAACGCGGTGTCCGGGCTACTGCACACGCGGTCGACCACCGCACAGGACGCACCAGCACCGCACAGGTGGGGGCGGAGCCGCTTCGCATGACGTCCGCCCCGGGCCCAAGGCTCCCGCGGACGTCATGCGATGCGACCGCCGGGGCAGCCGCTTCGCATGACGTCCGGGGTCTGGGGGACGCCGGACGCGGGACCTGTGGGGCCCCCGGTCAGGCCGCCGCGCGCACGGGGGCGACCGCGTCGGACGGGTCGTCGACGGTCACGTCGATGCGCGGCCCGTCGTACCGCTCCTGGTCGAGGATCCCCTCGCGCTTCGCCACGACGGTCGGCACGAGCGCCTGGCCGGCGACGTTCGTCGCGGTGCGCATCATGTCGAGGATCGGGTCGATGGCGAGCAGCAGGGCGACGCCCTCCAGCGGCAGGCCCAGCGTGGTCAGCGTCAGGGTCAGCATGACGACCGCGCCGGTGAGCCCGGCGGTGGCCGCGGACCCGATCACGGAGACGAACGCGATGAGCAGGTAGTCCTGGATGCCCAGCGAGATGCCGAAGATCTGCGCGACCGTGATCGCGGCGAGCGCCGGGTAGATCGCGGCGCAGCCGTCCATCTTAGTCGTCGCGCCGAAGGGCACCGCGAACGAGGCGTACTCCTCCGGGACGCCGAGGTTCCGCGTGGTGACCCGCTGCGTCAGCGGCATCGTGCCGACCGACGAGCGCGACACGAACGCCAGCTGGATCGCGGGCCAGGCACCCGAGAAGAACTTCGCGGGGGAGAGGCCGTGGAGGCGGGCGATGACCGGGTAGACGACGAACATCACGATCGCGCAGCCGACGTAGACGTCGATGGTGAAGACGGCGAGCGGACCGAGGAGGTCCCAGCCGTACGACGCGACCGCGGCGCCGATGAGACCGAGCGTGCCCAGCGGCGCGAGCTTGATGATCCACCAGAGGATCTGCTGCACCACGGCGAGGAACGACCTCATGATGCCGAGGAACGGCTCGGCCTTGTCGCCGGCCTTGAGCGCCGCCGCACCGATCGCCAGGGCGACGACCACGATCTGCAGCACGTTGAAGCTGATCCCGCTCTCCGACGACGAGATGCCGAGGAAGTTGGCCGGGACCAGGCCGGTGAGGAAGTCGACCCACGAGCCGGTGCCCCCGTCGTACGTCGCGCCCTGGGCGCTCACGTCGGCGGACTGCCCGGGGTTCGTCAGCAGGCCGAGGGTGAGGCCGATGGCGACGGCGATCAGCGACGTGATCATGAACCAGAGCAGTGTCTGCGCCGCGAGGCGGGCTGCGTTCGCCACCTGCCGCAGGTTGGCGATGCTCACGACGATCGCGGCGAACACGAGTGGCGGCACGACGGCCTTGAGCAGGCCGACGAACACGTCGCCGATGGTCTGGAGCGTCGTGGTCAGCCAGCTGACGTCGCCGAGGCGGGCGGCGAGACCGAGCGCGACGCCCAGCACGAGCGCCAACACGATCTGCGCCCAGAACGGCACGCGCAGGAACGCCGGGCGGCGCCGACCGCCCGACGCGCGACCGGCGTCGGACCCGGCAGCAGAGCCGCCGTCCGGGGAGGGCGCTGAGGGAGCGTGGGACACGGGGGACCGCCTTTCCGAGAGCCCGCGGACCTCACGGGGCACGAAGGGTCACAACGAGCCCCCGAGCGGCGCTATTCCGCGGAGACCGATCCCGCGGCGGCACCCCGGGTGGTGTCGGTCACCAGCCGCGCTCGCGCCACTCGGCGAGGAAGGGACGCTCGTCGCCGAGCGTCGAGTCGTCGCCGTGCCCGGGGTAGAACGTGGTCGCGTCCGGCAGCGTGCCGAAGACCTTGGTCTCCACCTCGTCGATGAGCTGACGGAAGGCCGCCTCGTCGCCGAACGTGCTGCCGACGCCGCCCGGGAACAGCGAGTCACCCGTCCACAGGTGCGGTGCGCGCGAGCCGTCGTCGTACACGAGCGCCACGGAGCCGGGGGTGTGCCCCGCCAGCGCGATGACGCCGAGCGTCACCTCGCCGAAGGTGACGGTGTCGCCGTGCTCGAGGCGCCGGTCCACGGTGACCCCGGTCTGCTCGGTGACGGCGTCGGCGTCGGGTGCGCCGACGTACGTCGTGGCTCCCGTCGCCTCGACCACCGCGGCGAGCGCGCGGTGGTGGTCCCAGTGCTGGTGGGTCGTCACCACGCCCGTCAGCCCCGCGTCGGCGACGAGCGGGACGAGCCGCTCCGCCTCGGCCGCCGCGTCCACCATGAGCTGGGCGCCGGTGGCACGGCAGCGGAGCACGTAGACGTTGTTGGACATCTCGGGGTCCACGGCGAGCTTCGTGATGGTGAGGCCCGGCAGCTCGCGCACGTGCGGCGGGCGGCCCGGGGAGACGCGGCCCGTGTAGTCGTCGGTCATGGCCCGATCGTAGGAGCGGTTGGGTCGGGGTGACATCGTGGTGCCGCGCGTCGGCTTGCGGTTCGACGCCCGATGTCGAAAACTTGTTCGACGCGACGCGGTCCGATCGGGGCCGCGGTCCCCTCCGACACGCGAAGGACCACCGTGGCCGACCAGCTGATCATCCGAGGTGCCCGCGAGCACAACCTGAAGGACGTCTCGGTCGACCTGCCGCGCGACAGCCTCATCGTGTTCACGGGCCTGTCCGGGTCGGGCAAGTCGAGCCTCGCCTTCGACACGATCTTCGCGGAGGGGCAGCGTCGCTACGTCGAGTCGCTGTCGGCCTACGCCCGCCAGTTCCTCGGCCAGATGGACAAGCCCGACGTCGACTTCATCGAGGGCCTGTCGCCCGCGGTGTCGATCGACCAGAAGTCGACGTCGAAGAACCCGCGCTCGACCGTCGGCACGATCACGGAGGTCTACGACTACCTCCGTCTGCTCTACGCGCGGGCCGGCACGCCGCACTGCCCGGTCTGCGGCGAGACCATCGCCCGGCAGACCCCGCAGCAGATCGTCGACCGCGTGCTCGGCCTCGAGGAGGGGCGGCGCTTCCAGGTGCTCGCCCCGGTCGTGCGCGGCCGCAAGGGGGAGTACCTCGAGCTCTACCGGTCGCTCCAGACCCAGGGCTTCTCGCGCGCCCGCACCAACGGGGAGACCCACGCGCTCGACGAGCCGCCGAAGCTCGACAAGCAGAAGAAGCACACGATCGAGGTCGTGGTGGACCGCCTCGCGGTCAAGCCGTCCTCCAAGCAGCGGCTGACCGACTCGGTGGAGACCGCCCTCGGCCTCGCGAACGGTCTCGTCGTGCTCGACTTCGTCGACCTCCCCGACGACGACCCGGGCCGCGAGATGCGCTTCTCGGAGAAGCTCGCGTGCCCCAACGACCACCCGCTCGAGGTCGACGAGCTGGAGCCCCGCTCGTTCTCCTTCAACGCCCCGTACGGCGCGTGCCCGGACTGCTCCGGGCTCGGCGTCCGCATGGAGGTCGACGCGGAGCTCGTCGTCCCCGACCCGACCGCGACCCTCGGCGAGGGCGCGCTGTCGCCCTGGACCGGCGCCCACGTGGCCGACTACTTCCTGCGCCTCCTCGCCGCCCTCGGGGACGAGATGGGCTTCGACCTCAACACCCCCTGGGACGAGCTGCCCGAGCGTGTCCGCAAGGTCGTGCTCGACGGCCACGCCAAGAAGGTCCACGTGCGCCACCGCAACCGCTACGGGCGCGAGCGGTCCTACCACGCCGACTTCGAGGGCGTGCGGGCCTACGTCGAGCGGCGCCACCGCGAGGCCGAGACCGACACGAGCCGCGAGCGGTTCGAGGGGTTCATGCGCGAGGTGCCGTGCCCCACCTGCCGTGGCGCGCGCCTGCGTCCCGTGGTGCTGAGCGTCACCGTCGGCGGCCGCAACATCGCCGAGGTCTGCCGCATGCCGCTCAACGAGGCGTCGGCGTTCCTCGGCGGACTGGAGCTCAGCGAGCGCCAGCGGCAGATCGCGGCCAACGTGCTCAAGGAGATCCAGGAGCGGCTGCGCTTCCTGCTCGACGTCGGTCTCGACTACCTGACGCTCGACCGGTCCTCCGGCTCGCTGTCGGGCGGCGAGGCGCAGCGCATCCGGCTCGCCACGCAGATCGGCGCCGGCCTCGTCGGGGTGCTCTACGTGCTGGACGAGCCCTCCATCGGTCTCCACCAGCGCGACAACCAGCGGCTCATCGAGACCCTCCTGCGGCTCAAGCGGCTCGGCAACACGCTCATCGTCGTCGAGCACGACGAGGACACCATCCGCGTCGCGGACTGGGTCGTCGACGTCGGCCCCGGCGCCGGTGAGCACGGCGGCCAGATCGTGCACTCGGGCAGCGTGCAGGGTCTCTACGACCACCCGGACTCGATCACCGGGCAGTACCTGTCGGGCCGCCGCGAGATCCCCGTCCCGGAGGTGCGCCGCCCGCGCACCGTCGACCGGGAGCTGACGGTCGTCGACGCGCGGGAGAACAACCTGCAGGGCATCGACGTGACCTTCCCGCTGGGTCTCTTCGTCGCCGTCACCGGCGTCTCCGGATCCGGCAAGTCGACGCTCGTCAACGACATCCTCTACGCGTCGCTGGCCAAGCACATCTACAACGCCAAGGCCGTCCCGGGCCGGCACCGCAGGATCACCGGCCTCGAGCACGTCGACAAGGTGATCCACGTCGACCAGTCGCCGATCGGGCGTACGCCGCGGTCGAACCCCGCGACGTACACGGGGGTCTTCGACCACGTCCGCAAGCTGTTCGCGGCGACGCCCGAGGCGAAGGTGCGCGGCTACATGCCGGGGCGCTTCTCCTTCAACGTCAAGGGCGGTCGCTGCGAGGCCTGCGCGGGCGACGGCACGCTGAAGATCGAGATGAACTTCCTGCCGGACGTCTACGTGCCGTGCGAGGTCTGCCACGGGGCGCGCTACAACCGCGAGACGCTGGAGGTGCACTACAAGGGCAAGACCATCGCCGAGGTGCTCGACATGCCGATCGAGGAGGCGGTCGACTTCTTCGCCGCCGTCCCCGTGATCAACCGGCACCTGAAGACGCTGATGGAAGTCGGCCTCGGGTACGTGCGGCTCGGCCAGCCCGGCACCACCCTGTCCGGCGGCGAGGCGCAGCGCGTCAAGCTGGCCACGGAGCTGCAGCGGCGCTCGACGGGCCGCACGCTCTACGTGCTCGACGAGCCCACGACGGGCCTGCACTTCGAGGACATCTCGCGCCTCCTGGTGGTGCTCGGTCGCCTGGTCGACCAGGGCAACTCCGTGCTGGTGATCGAGCACAACCTCGACGTCATCAAGACGGCCGACCACATCGTCGACATGGGTCCCGAGGGCGGCTCGCGCGGCGGGTACGTCGTCGCCGAGGGCACGCCCGAGGAGGTCGCCGCGGTCGAGGCCAGCCACACCGGGCGGTTCCTGGCTCCCCTCCTCGAGGGGCGCGCCGCGCGCGTCAGCGCGCCGCGACCGGCCGAGGAGGCGCCGGTCGGGAAGGGCGCGGGGAAGACCGCCGCGACGAGGAAGACCCCGGCGACGAAGGCGGCAGCCACGAAGGCGGCGACGAAGAAGACGGTCACCAAGAAGACGGCGACGAAGAAGACGGTCACCAAGAAGACCTCCACCGCCGGGCGCGGCCGATGACCGCCGCGGGCCGGGGCAGCGACCGGCGGGGCATCGACCGGCGCGGGCTCGTGCGCGCTGGTGCCGGTCTCGCGGGGGCTGCCGCGGTGACGCCCGCCGTGGCCGCGTGCGGGGGCGAGGAGGTGTCGGCCCCGTCGGGCTCGCCGGGCGACGTGCTGGTCGCGACGGCTGACGTCCCCGTCGGTGGGGGCGTCGTCCTCGACGGCCAGGAGGTCGTCGTCACGCAGCCCACCGCCGGCGAGTTCAAGGCCTTCTCCTCGACCTGCACCCACCGCAGCTGCCAGGTGACGCGCGTGGAGGAGGGTTCGATCGTGTGCCTCTGCCACAACAGCCTCTTCTCCGTGGCCGACGGGTCGGTGCAGGAGGGTCCCGCCGACGAGCCGCTCCCGTCGGTGGCCGTCGACGTCGCGGGCGACGACGTCGTCCTCGCGTGAGGCGTCGTCCCTCCTCGGTCGTCGCGTCCCTCGCGCCCCGCGCCGCGGCGTACCGGAGCGTCCAGGACCGTCGGTGGGGCGACGTAGGGTCGATCCGTGGCTGATCCGACGACCTACCGCCCGCGCCCGGGGGAGATCCCCACGCAGCCGGGGGTCTACCGCTTCCGTGACGCGCGCCAGCGGGTGATCTACGTCGGCAAGGCGAAGAACCTGCGGGCCCGGCTGTCGTCCTACTTCCAGGACATCGCGGGCCTGCACCCGCGCACGGCGACGATGGTGACCACCGCCGCGAGCGTCGAGTGGACGACGGTGGGCACCGAGGTCGAGGCCCTCCAGCTGGAGTACTCCTGGATCAAGGAGTTCGACCCGCGCTTCAACGTGAAGTACCGGGACGACAAGTCCTACCCGTGGCTCGCCGTCACGGTCTCCGACGAGTTCCCGCGCGTCATGGTCGGTCGCGGCGCCAAGCGGAAGGGCACGCGCTACTTCGGGCCCTACAGCCACGCGTGGGCGATCCGCGACACCGTCGACACGCTGCTCCGCGTCTTCCCCATGCGGTCGTGCAGCAACGGCGTGTTCAAGCGGTCCCAGCAGGTGGGGCGGCCCTGCCTGCTGGGCTACATCGACAAGTGCGCCGCGCCCTGCGTCGGCTCGGTGAGCGCCGCGGAGCACCGGGCGATCGTCGACGACTTCTGCGCCTTCATGGGCGGCCAGACGGCTGCGTTCCTCAAGCGCATCGAGAAGGAGATGTACGCGGCGAGCGAGGCCATGGAGTTCGAGCGCGCCGCGCGGTTGCGCGACGACCTCGGCGCGCTCCAGCGGGCGCTGGAGAAGCAGGCGGTCGTGTTCGGCGACGGCACCGACGCCGACGTCGTGGCGCTCGCGGAGGACCCGCTCGAGGTGGGCGTGCAGATCTTCCACGTGCGCGGGGGTCGCATCCGCGGCCAGCGCGGCTGGGTCGCCGACCGGTCCGACGACGGCGGCGTCCCCGAGCTGGTCGAGGGCTTCCTCCTGCAGCTGTACGCCGGCGAGGCGGGGCATCCCGACGCGATCCCCCGCGAGGTGCTGGTGCCGGCCCTGCCGCCCGACGTGGAGACCGTCGAGGCGCTGCTCTCGGAGCTGCGCGGCAGCCGGGTGCGGATCAAGGTGCCCCAGCGGGGCGACAAGCGGACGCTGCAGGAGACGGTCGCCCGCAACGCGGAGCAGGCGCTGGCGCTGCACCGCACGAAGCGGGCGAGCGACCTCACGACCCGCAACCGGGCGCTCGAGGAGATCCAGGAGGCGCTCGAGCTGTCCGAGGTGCCGCTGCGCATCGAGTGCTACGACGTCTCCAACCTCCAGGGCACGGAGGTCGTGGCCTCGATGGTCGTGTTCGAGGACGGCCTGGCCCGCAAGGGGGAGTACCGGCGCTTCGTCATCAAGGACGTCGAGGGCCAGAACGACGTGGCATCGATGCACGAAGTCATCACGCGGCGGTTCCGGCGGCTCCTCGACGAGCAGGCGCGCAGCGAGCTGCGTCCGGGCGACGAGGAGTCGGGGCCGATGCTCGTCGATCCCGACACGGGCCGGCCGCGCAAGTTCGCCTACACGCCTGGTCTGGTCGTGGTCGACGGCGGTCCGCCGCAGGTCGCGGCCGCGCAGCGCGCGCTCGACGAGCTGGGCATCGACGACATCCCGATCTGCGGCCTCGCGAAGCGGCTCGAGGAGGTCTGGGTGCCGGGGGAGGAGGACCCGGTGATCCTGCCGCGCACGTCCGAGGGCCTCTACCTGCTGCAGCGGATCCGCGACGAGGCGCACCGCTTCGCCATCAACCACCACCGTTCGCGACGGTCGAAGTCGATGGTCGAGAGCGTGCTCGATGACGTGCCCGGGCTCGGCGAGGTGCGGCGCAAGGGCCTGCTGAAGCACTTCGGCTCCCTCAAGAAGCTGCGTGCCGCCGAGGTCGCCGAGATCGCCCAGGTGCCGGGCATCGGTCCCGCCACGGCGGCGGCGATCAAGGACGCGCTGGCGAAGGACGATGCAGAACGCCGCAGCCGCGGACAGAATGTGCGGGTCAACACCGCGACCGGCGAGATCGAGGAGGACTGAGTGTCCGCTCCAGCACCCGAGGCCCCGGGAGGGCCGCTCGTCATCGTCACCGGCATGACCGGCGCCGGCCGGAGCACGGCCGCCAAGGAGCTCGAGGACCTCGGCTTCTTCGTGGTCGACAACCTCCCGCCGACGCTGCTGCGGGAGGTCGTGCGCCTCGTCGACGAGAGCAAGGGCTCCCAGCAGCCGATCGCCGTGGTGGTCGACGTGCGCTCCGGCTCGTTCTTCGACTCGCTCCAGGTCAACCTCGCCGAGGGGGCGACCCACCGCCAGGCGACCCTGCTGTTCCTCGAGGCGAGCGACGAGGTGCTCGTGCGCCGCCAGGAGGCGGCACGCCGTCCCCACCCCCTCCAGGGCAGCGACCGGCTCCTCGACGGCCTGCACCGCGAGCGCGCCGTGCTCGCCAAGCTGCGTTCCGACGCCGACCTGGTGATCGACACGACCAGCCTCAACGTCCACCAGCTCACCAAGCGCATCGCGCAGGCCTTCGGCACCCCCGACACGACGCGGCTCAAGGTGCGGGTCGTGAGCTTCGGGTTCAAGTACGGCATCCCCGTCGACGCCGACTTCGTGGCCGACATGCGGTTCCTGCCCAACCCGCACTGGGTCCCCGAGCTGCGGGCGTTGACGGGCCAGGACCCCGACGTGGCCGCCTACGTGAAGGGGCGGCCCGGGGCGGAGCCGTTCCTCGAGCAGTACGTGCCGCTGCTCCGGACGGTCGCGGAGGGCTACCTCAACGAGGGCAAGCGGTTCATGACCGTCGCGGTGGGCTGCACGGGGGGCAAGCACCGGAGCGTCGCGATGACGGAGGAGATCGCGGCCCGGCTCCGCGCCGACGGCTTCGAGGTCCGCGCCACCCACCGCGACCTCGGACGCGAGTGAGCCCCTTCGGCGACGCCCAGGCCCCGATCGGCCCCCGGGCGGTCCCCCTGCCCGGTGTCTCGGTCGCGGCGCTCGGCGGCGGCCACGGCCTCTTCGCCTCGCTCGCGGCCCTGCGTCGTGTCGTCGGCGACCTGACCGCCGTGGTGACGGTCGCCGACAACGGCGGCTCCTCGGGTCGCCTGCGGGGCGAGTTCGGGGTCCTGCCGCCGGGCGACCTGCGGATGGCCCTGGCCGCCCTCTGCGGTGACGACGACTGGGGCCGCACGTGGGCGGAGGTGCTGCAGCACCGCTTCGCGGGGGACGGCGAGATGCGGGGTCACGTCGTCGGCAACATGCTGATCGTCGGCCTCTGGGAGCTGCTGGGCGACCACGTCCCGGCCCTCGACTGGGTGGGGCGGCTGCTGGGGGCCCAGGGCCGCGTGCTGCCGATGGCCGTCACCCCGATGGACATCACGGCGGACGTGCGGCTCGGCGGACCGGAGGACGGGGAGCTCACCCACGTGCGCGGTCAGGTCGAGGTCGCGAGCACGGCGGGGCGCATCGTCAACATCCAGCTGGACCCGCCGGATCCCGACGCCTGTCCCGAGGCGGTGGCGACCGTGCGGGCCGCCGACTGGGTCGTGCTCGGTCCCGGGTCCTGGTACACCTCGGTCATCCCGCACCTCATGGTGCCCGACCTCCGGCGCGCGATCGTGGAGTCGACCGCTCGGGTCGTGGTGGTGCTCAACCTCGCCGACCAGCCGGGGGAGACGGCCGGCTACGGCCCGGAGGACCACCTCGACGCGCTGCTCGAGCACGCCCCCGACCTGCGCATCGACACGGTGGTGGCCGACGAGGGCGCCGTGGGCGACAGCGGCGGCGTACGGGCGTGGGTCGCGTCCCACGGCGCGCGGTTGGTGCTGGCCGACGTCGCCGTGGGCGACGGCAGCCCGCGGCACGATCCGGCGAAGCTGGCGGGGGTCTTCGAGCGCCTGATGGGGTGAGTCCGGGGCGGGTACGCCGCGGCACGCCCGGGATCTCGACGACGAAGCCTCGGCGTGTCGCGTGCCGTGGCAGGATGTCGCGCATGGCGATGACGGCACAGGTGAAGGCGGAGCTCTCCAACACGCACATCACCAAGACCTGCTGCCGCAAGGCCGAGGTGGCCACGCTGCTGCGGTTCGCCGGCGGCCTCCACATCGTGGGCGGTCGCATCGTGGTGGAGGCGGAGCTCGACACCGGGGCCGCCGCGCGCCGGCTGCGCAAGGACCTGAAGGACGTGTTCGGGCACGACTCGGACGTCGTGCTGGTCCAGGGGAGCAGCGGGATCCGCCGGGGCAGCCGCTACCTGGTGCGCATCGCGAAGGACGGCGAGGCGCTGGCCCGGCAGACGGGTCTGCTCGACGGTCGGGGCCGCCCCGTGCGGGGCCTGCCGCCGCAGGTCGTCTCCGGTGGCGCCTGCGACGCGGTCGCCGCGCTGCGGGGCGCGTTCCTCGCCCACGGCTCGCTGACGGAGCCGGGCCGTTCGTCCTCGCTCGAGGTGACGTGCCCCGGCCCGGAGGCGGCGCTGGCCCTCGTCGGCGTGGTCCGCCGGCTCGGCGTGCAGGCGAAGGCGCGTGAGGTCCGCAACTACGACCGCGTGGTGGTCCGCGACGGCGACGCGATCGGCGCGCTCCTCACCCGCCTCGGCGCCCACGAGGCCCTCATGGCCTGGGAGGAGCGCCGGATGCGGCGCGAGGTGCGGGCGACGGCCAACCGCCTGGCCAACTTCGACGACGCGAACCTGCGCCGTTCCGCTCGTGCGGCCGTGGCCGCGGGCGCCCGCGTCGAGCGCGCGCTCGAGATCCTCGGCGAGGAGGCCCCCGACCACCTCAAGACGGCGGGCCACCTCCGGCTCGAGCACAAGCAGGCCTCCCTGGAGGAGCTGGGCCAGCTGCACGAGCCGGCGCTGACCAAGGACGCCATCGCCGGTCGGATCCGGCGCCTGCTGGCGATGGCGGACAAGCGCGCCGAGGACCTGGGCATCCCCGACACCGAGGCGTCGCTCACGCCGGAGATGCTCGCCGAGGAGGTCTGACCCCACCCCTGCGGGGGCGTGCGGCGGCGTACCCGTCGGTAGGTGTCCACCGGTCTGTGCCACCTCCGCGGGGTGTCGGTCGCGGGAGGTAGGGTCGTGCCCGGCAACCCGCCACGAGCCGGGTCATTCGCCCCGGGTCCGCACCCCTAGGAGTCGAGAAGCAGTGACTGTTCGCGTAGGTATCAACGGCTTCGGCCGCATCGGCCGCAACTTCTTCCGGGCGGTCCGCGCCTCCGGTCTGGACATCGAGATCGTCGGCGTCAACGACCTCACGGACAACGCGGTGCTGGCGCACCTGCTGAAGTACGACTCGATCCTGGGTCGCCTCGACGCGGACGTGAGCGCCACCGACTCCGCGATCGTCGTCGGCGACAAGGAGATCCACGCCTTCGCCGAGCGCAACCCCGCCGACCTCAAGTGGGGCGACATCGGCGTCGACGTCGTCGTCGAGTCCACCGGCTTCTTCACGGACGCGACGAAGGCCAAGGCCCACGTCGACGGCGGCGCGAAGAAGGTCATCATCTCGGCGCCCGCGACCAACGACGACATCACGATCGTCTACGGCGTGAACCACGAGCTCTACGACCCGTCCGCGCACACGGTGCTCTCCAACGCGTCGTGCACGACGAACTGCCTGGCGCCGATGGCGAAGGCCCTCAACGACACCGTGGGCATCACCAAGGGCCTCATGACGACGGTCCACGCCTACACGGCCGACCAGAACCTGCAGGACAACATCCACAAGGACCTGCGTCGCGCCCGCGCCGCCGCGCTCAACATCGTCCCGACCTCGACGGGCGCGGCGAAGGCCATCGGCCTCGTGCTCCCCGAGCTCAAGGGCAAGCTCGACGGCTACGCGCTGCGGGTGCCGACCCCGACCGGTTCGCTCACCGACCTCACGTTCGAGGCCTCGCGCGAGACGAGCGTCGAGGAGGTCAACGCTGCGGTGGAGGCCGCCGCCGACGGCAAGGTCCTGCGCTACTCGACCGACCCGATCGTGTCGTCCGACATCGTCACCGACCCGGCGTCCTGCATCTTCGACGCCCCGCTGACCAAGGTCATCGGCAACCAGGTGAAGGTCGCGGGTTGGTACGACAACGAGTGGGGCTACTCGAACCGCCTCGCCGACCTGATCGCGTACGTCGGCAAGACGCTCTGACGTGGGGTCCTACCCCGGTCTCGGCGAGGTCGCCGGCAAGCGGGTGCTGGTCCGCTCGGACCTGAACGTCCCGCTGGACGGTTCGACCATCACCGACGACGGTCGCATCCGGGCGAGCGTGCCCACCATCAAGGCGCTGGCCGACGCCGGCGCCCGGGTGGTCGTCACGGCCCACCTCGGTCGTCCGAAGGGCACGCCCGACGCGGCGTACTCGCTCGCTCCCGTCGCAGCCCGCCTCGGTGAGCTGCTGGGAGCGCCGGTCGCGTTCGCGACGGACACCGTCGGCGAGAGCGCCCGCAGCACCGTCGCGGGCCTGGCCGACGGCCAGGTCGCCGTGCTCGAGAACGTCCGCTTCAACGCGGGCGAGACGAGCAAGGACGAGGCGGAGCGCGGTGCGTTCGCCGACGAGCTCGCCGCGCTGGCGGACGCGTTCGTGTCGGACGGGTTCGGCGTGGTCCACCGCAAGCAGGCGAGCGTGTACGACGTGGCCCTGCGCCTGCCGCACACGATGGGCGCGCTGGTCAGCGCGGAGATCGAGGTGCTGAAGCGCCTCACCGAGACCCCCGAGCGGCCCTACGTGGTCGTGCTCGGCGGCTCGAAGGTCTCCGACAAGCTCGGGGTCATCGACAACCTGCTCGGCAAGGCCGACAAGCTGCTCATCGGCGGTGGCATGGTCTTCACCTTCCTCAAGGCCCAGGGCCACGAGGTCGGTCGGAGCCTGCTGGAGGACGACCAGGTGCCGGTCTGCATCGAGTACCTGCGTCGCGCCGAGGAGTCGGGCGTCGAGATCGTGCTGCCCAGCGACATCGTCGTGGACACGGAGTTCCCCTCCGGGGACACCGAGCCGCAGCCGATCGTCGTGCCGGCGTCGAACATCCCGGCCAGCAGCCTGGGCCTCGACATCGGGCCCGACGCGGCGGCCGCGTTCGCGGAGGCACTCGCCGGTGCGCGCACGGTGTTCTGGAACGGTCCGATGGGCGTGTTCGAGGTGCCGGCCTTCGCCGGCGGCACCCGGGCGGTCGCCGAGGCGCTGACGAAGATCGACGGCCTGTCGGTCGTCGGCGGCGGCGACTCGGCCGCCGCGGTGCGCACGCTCGGGTTCGAGGAGTCGGCGTTCGGCCACATCTCGACCGGTGGCGGCGCGAGCCTGGAGTACCTCGAGGGCAAGGAGCTCCCGGGCGTGAAGGTGCTGGAGGACTGATGGCGGGCACGACGACGAGCGGCCGCACGCCGCTCATGGCGGGCAACTGGAAGATGAACCTGAACCACCTCGAGGCGGTGGCGCTGGTCCAGAAGCTCGCGTGGACGCTGTCGGACAAGAAGCACGACCACGACGCCGTCGAGGTCGTGGTGGTCCCGCCGTTCACCGACCTGCGCTCCGTGCAGACCCTCGTGGACGGCGACCGCCTCAAGCTGAAGTACGGCGCGCAGGACGTCTCCGTGCACGAGTCGGGCGCCTACACGGGTGAGATCTCCGCGGCGATGCTCGCGAAGCTCGGTGTGTCCTACGTGGTCGTGGGCCACTCGGAGCGCCGCGAGTACCACGCGGAGACCGACGCTGTCGTCAACGCCAAGGCGCGCGCCGCGCTCGGCGCGGAGATGACGCCGATCGTGTGCGTGGGCGAGGGCCTCGAGGTCCGCAAGGCGGGCGAGCACGTGGCCCACACGCTGGCCCAGGTCGACGGCTCGCTCGCCGGCTTCAGTGCCGAGGAGGTCGCCGGGCTGGTCATCGCGTACGAGCCGGTGTGGGCCATCGGCACCGGCGAGGTCGCCACGCCCGAGGACGCGCAGGAGGTCTGCGCGGCCATCCGTGCCCGCATCCGGGAGGTCCACGGCGACGCCGCGGCCGACGGGGTGCGGGTGCTCTACGGCGGTTCCGTGAAGGCGGCCAACGTGGCCGGCATCATGGTCAAGGAGGACGTCGACGGCGCGCTCGTCGGCGGCGCCAGCCTCCAGGCCGACGAGTTCGGCGGCATCTGCCGGTTCTACGACATGCCGCTGCTCTGATCCACCGCACCATCGCCGTGGGCGGGCGGGTCCTCGCCCGCCCACGGTTCCACCCGTGACGTAAGGTTTCTCTCCGTGACTGTCCTCTTCACCGCCGTGCTCATGATCACGAGCTTCCTGATGATCGTTCTGGTGCTCCTGCACAAGGGACGTGGTGGTGGTCTCTCCGACATGTTCGGTGGCGGCGTCTCGACGAGCCTGGGCGGCTCGTCGGTCGCGGAGCGCAACCTCGACCGGTACACCATCGGCATCGGCATCATCTGGTTCGCGAGCGTCATCGCTCTCGGGCTGCTGCTCGCCTACGCCTGACGCACGTCCCCCTGGCGCGACCACCGGTAGAGAAGAGGAAGCAGCATGGCGGGCAGAGGTGGCAGCGCGATCCGGGGCTCCCGGGTGGGTTCGGGCCCGATGGGGGAGGACGCGCGCGGCGAGGCGGCGCCCCGGCAGACCGTCACCTACTTCTGCGGCCGTGACCACCGCTCGGTGATGACCTTCGCGATCGAGGCCCAGGCGCCCGAGTCGTGGGACTGCCCGAAGTGCGGCCTCCCGGCGAGCCTCGACTCCGAGAACCCGCCGGCGGTCCCGAAGACGGAGCCCTACAAGACGCACCTGGCCTACGTGAAGGAGCGTCGCTCGGACGCCGAGGCCGAGGTGCTCCTCGACGAGGCCGTCAAGCTCCTGCGCACCCGCCGCGCCTCCGGCGACATCGTCTTCTGACCCCGCGCCGAGTTGTCACGTACGCCGCGGCGTGAGCATCGAGTTGTCACGTACGCCGCGGCGTGAGCGTCGAGTTGTCACGTACGCCGCGCGCTCGAGTCACGCAGCCTCCGCAGCGCGGCGGCGCCCGCGTCCCAACCCCGACCTGATGATCCCCTCGATGTCCCGTTCGGGTCCGTAGACGTTCACCGCCGTCACGACGGCGATGTCGTAGTCGTGGGCGCGAGCAATGTGCGACCGGCGAGCTCCGTCCCACGCTGCGTCCCGAGGACTGCTGTGCCAGTCCTCGCCGTCGTACTCCACGGCGAACCGGAGCGCCCTGCTGCCCAGGTCGAGATAGGCCGGGCGTCCGTGGGGTCCGGTCACTTCGATCTGCAGATCGGGGAGCTCGCCAGTCGTCTCGTACCACGCCAGCTTGACCGCAGACTCCGGCGGCGAAGCGCTGAGCGAGCTCGACAGCGGTAGCACGTAGCGGAGGGTCCTCACCCAACGCTCACCCACGAGCCGACCGACCTCCGAGATCATCTCGCCTCGGTCGACTCCGGCTCGGAGCATGGCGTCGACACCGCTCAGGGCGACGACGGCCGACCGCTGCCGCCCGAGATCCAGAGCAGTTCGGAGCTTCGTCGTCACGAGCAGCCCCTCGATCTCGGTGACGTCGCGCGCCAACAGGGCTCGCTGTCCGCTCTGGACTTCAGGTCGCCTCACGCGGATCGCGCCGGGATGCCTGAAGATGCGGATGGGCTGGACGTCGAGGTGTTCGCCCGGTGCGAGCACCATGTCAGCGCCGTGGAGCCAGCCGGCATGGCGGTCGCAGATCACGGCGTCGTCCGGCGTCACCAGCCGCAGGCTGGCGACCCGGGCCGCGATGTCGTCGGGAACTGTTGCCGCGACGTACACGCCTCGCAGCGTTCGCCGCAGGTGCCCGGATCTCACCAGTGCGCTCAGCCAGCCGGGCGGCACGCCCTCCGCCAATGCCTGCTGCCGATGGAACGGCTGGTCGAGGGGAAGTGGGAATGCACCGTCGAGGGTCGGATTGCCCTGGAGCTTGCGGAGACTCATGATCGGTCAGTCTTCGCTACACCTCGACGAACTGCATCCCTCATGCGCCGTGCCTGTGGAAACACGGCGTACGTGACAACTCGGCAGGGGAATCTGTCGCGTCGTACGTGACAACTCGACGCGGGGTCAGAGGCGGGAGGCAGCGGGGGCGTCGAGCCACCAGACGGTCTCGGTGCGGCCGTGGACGCCCGTGGCCGGCACGTCGTGGAGGTCCGCTCCGCCCAGGGCCTCGGCCACCGCCGGCGCCTTGCCGTCGCCGCTGACGAGGAACCACACCGAGGCGGCCCGGTTCAGCGTCTCGAGGGTGAGGGTGACACGGTCCGGCGGCGGCTTGGGGGAGTCCCGCACACCGACGGCGAGCGCATCGGTCTCGTCGAGCTGGGGGTAGCCCGGGAAGAGCGAGGCGACGTGGCCGTCCTCGCCGACGCCCAGCATCACGACGTCCACCTCGCCGACGAGGTGCTCCAGCAGCAGACCCTCGTACGTCGCGGCTGCGTCGTCCGCCGACGCCGCGTCGGAGGCCGACGGGACGGCATGCACCTGCGTGGCGCCCACCGCGTCGAGAAAGGCCGCGCGGGCCTGGCCCTCGTTGCGGTCCGACGAGTCCGCGGGGACGAACCGCTCGTCGCCGAACCAGAACACGACGTCGCCGAAGTCGACGCCCGACTCGCCCGCCAGCCCGGCCACCTCCCGGTGGATCCGGTCGGCGATCGTGCCGCCGGTCAGCACGACGTGGGGCGTGCGGCCCTCGGCCTGCACCTCGGCCAGGCGGGTCAGCAGTGCGAGCGCGACGGTGCGGGCCAGCGTCTCGGCATCGGGGTGGACCCGGACGGTCTCGGCGCCGGTCACGAGCGGCGCTCCGCCCGGTACCGCTCGATCAACGACCGCGTCGAGGCGTCCTGGTCCGCCAGCGCCTCCGCGTCCCCGGTGACGGCGGGCAGCACCT
Organism: Nocardioides zeae; assembly: GCF_010686755.1. GTDB lineage: Bacteria > Actinomycetota > Actinomycetes > Propionibacteriales > Nocardioidaceae > Nocardioides > Nocardioides zeae. Next base: position 96,930 of record NZ_JAAGXA010000005.1, read on the forward strand.
GCTGCGCGAGCTGCTTGCCGAGCTCGACGCCCCACTGGTCGAAGCTGTCGATGCCCCACACGACGCCCTGCGTGAACGTGATGTGCTCGTACAGGGCGATGAGCTGTCCGAGCACCGACGGCGACAGCTCCGGCGCCAGGATCGACGTCGACGGACGGTTGCCCGTGAACACCCGCGCCGGCACGACGTCCTCGGCGGTGCCCTCGGCCCGCACCTCGTCCGCCGTCTTCCCGAAGGCCAGCGCCTTGGTCTGGGCGAAGAAGTTCGCGAGGAACACCTCGTGGACGTCCGTGTCGCCGTCCGTGAGCGGGTACGCCGGGTTGGCCACCGCGATGAAGTCCGCCGGGATGATGCGCGTGCCCTGGTGGATCAGCTGGTAGAACGCGTGCTGCCCGTTCGTGCCCGGCTCACCCCAGAAGACCTCGCCCGTACCGGCCGTCAGCGGCGTGCCGTCCGCGCGCACGCCCTTGCCGTTGGACTCCATCGTGAGCTGCTGCAGGTACGCCGGGAACCGGTGCAGCAGCTGGGCGTAGGGCAGCACCGCGTGGGTGGCCGCCCCGAGGAAGTCGGTGTACCAGACGTTGAGCAGACCCATGAGGAGCGGGACGTTCTCGGCAGGGGGCGCCGTGCGGAAGTGCTCGTCGATCGTGTGGAGCCCGTCGAGGAACTCGGCGAAGCGCTCGGGGCCGATCGCGACGACCAGCGACGTACCGATCGCCGACGACACCGAGTAGCGTCCGCCGACCCAGTCCCAGAACCCGAAGGCGTTGTCGGGGTCGATGCCGAAGTCGGCGACCTTGTCGAGCGCCGTCGAGACGGCGACGAAGTGCCGGGCGACGGCGTCGTCGACGACCGACGCGTCGGCGCCCGCCGACCGCAGCCCGTCGAGCAGCCACTGGCGGCACAGGCGCGCGTTCGTCAGCGTCTCGAGCGTGCCGAAGGTCTTGCTGGCGACGATGAACAGCGTCGTGGCCGGGTCGAGGTCGGCGAGCGTCGCCGCCGCGTCGGTCGGGTCGATGTTGCTGATGAAGCGGCACTCGATGGCCGGGTGACGGTAGGCCGCGAGCGCCTCGTAGGCCATCACGGGGCCGAGGTCCGACCCGCCGATGCCGATGTTGACGACGGTGCGGATGCGCTCGCCGGTGGCGCCGCGCCACTCGCCGGAGCGCACGGACTCGGCGAACGCGTAGACGCGGCGCAGGACGGCGTGCACGTCGGCGACGACGTCCTGGCCGTCCACCTCGAGCGACGCCGTCTCCGGCAGCCGGAGGGCCGTGTGGAGCACCGCACGGTCCTCCGTGGTGTTGATGTGCTCGCCACGGAACATGGCGTCACGCCGCGCGGCGACGCCGACCTCGTCGGCGAGCGCCAGCAGGTCCTCCAGCAGGGGCGCGTCGACGAGGGCCTTCGAGAGGTCCACGAAGAGGTCGCCCGCCGAGAAGGACAGGCGCTCGGCCCGACCCGCATCGGTGGCGAACCACCCCCGCAGGTCGGGCTCGAACGCGCCCGCCCGGTCGCGCAGGCGCGACCAGGCGGCGGTGGAGGTGGGGTCGACGGGCCAGACGTGCGGTGCGCTGCTCATCGACCCGGCCTCAGCCCTTGGCCCCGTCGAGCTGCCCCTGGACGGTCTCGAGCAGCTCGTCCCAGGACGTCACGAACTTGTCGACGCCCTCCTTCTCGAGCTGGGCGATCACGTCGTCGTAGTCGACGCCCGCGTCCGCCACCGCCTGCAGCACCGCCCGTGCGTCGTCGTAGTGCGGCCGCACCGCGTCGCCGACGACCTCGCCGTGGTCGGCGAACGCCTGCATCGTCTTCTCGGGCATCGTGTTGACCGTGTCCTCGACGACGAGGTCCGCGACGTACATCGTGTCGCGGTAGTCGGGGTTCTTCACGCCGGTGGAGGCCCACAGCGGACGCTGCCGGTTCGCACCGGCGGCAGCCAGCGCCTCCCAGCGCGGCCCGGTGAAGAACTCCTCGAACGCCTGGTAGGCGAGCCGGGCGTTCGCCACGCCGGCCTTCCCCTGCAGGTCGGTCGCGCCGGCGGCCTCGAGCCGCTTGTCGATCTCGGTGTCGACGCGCGAGACGAAGAACGAGGCGACCGAGTGGATCGTCGACAGGTCGTGGCCGTTGTCCCGGGCGAGCTCGAGCCCGGCGACGTACGCCTCCATGACCTGGCGGTAGCGCGGCAGGCCGAAGATCAGGGTCACGTTGACCGAGATCCCGGAGCCGAGCGTCTGTGTGATGGCCGGCAGGCCCTCGGTCGTGCCGGGGATCTTGATCATCACGTTGTGGCGGTCGACGGCCTTCCACAGCTCCTGAGCCGCCTCGGCGGTCTCGTCGGTCTTGAACGCGAGGCCCGGGGGGACCTCGATCGAGACCCAGCCGTCCTTGCCGCCCGTGGCGTCGGCCACCGGCTTCAGCACGTCGGCGGCCTGCCGGACGTCCGTGGTCGTGAGGGCGAAGACGGCCCGGTCCACGTCGGTGCCCTCGGCGACGAGCTCGCGCACCTGCGCGTCGTACCGCTCACCCTCGGCGAGGGCAGCGGCGAAGATCGACGGGTTGGTCGTGACGCCCACGACCGAGGAGTCCTGCACGAGGGCGGCCAGGTTGCCGGTCTCGATGCGCTCGCGGGACAGGTCGTCGAGCCAGATGGACACACCCGCGTCGGCGAGTGCGGAGAGACGGTCGGACATTGCTACCTCCTGGGTTGCGGTCTGACGTGCGGGGATACGGGTGTACGGCGCGGGGATCAGCCCGCGACGACCCGGATGCTGTCCTGGGCGGCGCGCACGACGGCCTCCGGCGTGAAGCCGAACTCCGCGAACATGCGCTCGGCGGACGCGCTGGCGCCGTAGGTCTCGATGGAGACGACCTTGCCGTGGTCGCCCACGAGGCGCCACCACGGCATCGCGATGCCGGCCTCGACCGCGACGCGCGCCTTGACGGTCGGGGGGATGACGCTCTCCTGGTAGGCCAGGTCCTGCTCGGCGAACCACTCGAGGCAGGGCGCCGAGACGACGCGGGCACGCACGCCTTCCTCGGCAAGCTGCTCCGCGGCCGCGACGGCGAGCTGCACCTCGGAGCCGGTGCCGATGAGCACGACGTCGGGCAGCCCGCCCTCGACGTCCTTCAGCACGTAGGCACCACGGGCGACGCCGTCGGTGGTCGCGAAGCCCTCCTCGCCGCGGGGGAACACCGGGAGGTTCTGGCGGGAGAGCGCGAGCGCCGCCGGCCGGTCGTCGTTGCCGAGGATCGCGGCCCACGCGGCCGCGGTCTCGTTGGCGTCGGCGGGCCGCACCACGTCGAGACCGGGGATGGCGCGCAGCGCGGCGAGGTGCTCGATCGGCTGGTGGGTCGGCCCGTCCTCGCCCAGACCGATGGAGTCGTGGGTCCAGACGTAGGTGACGGGGAGCTTGCTCAGCGCCGCCACGCGCACCGCACCGCGCATGTAGTCGGAGAACGTCAGGAACGTGCCGCCGAACACGCGCGTCAGGCCGTCGGCCGCGATGCCGTTCATGATCGCGCCCATGCCGTGCTCGCGGATGCCGAAGTGGAGCACCCGGCCCTGGAGCGGGTCACCCGTCCAGTCGCGCGTCGAGCGCGACTCCGGGATGAACGACGGCGCGTCCTTGATCGTGGTGTTGTTGGAGCCGGCCAGGTCGGCCGAGCCGCCCCACAGCTCCGGCATGATGCCGGCGATCGCGTTGATGACCTTGCCGGACGCGGCACGCGTCGCGACGCCCTTGGCGTCGGCCGGGAACGTCGGCAGCGCGTCGACGAGCCCCTCGGGCAGGTCGTGCGCCTTGAGCCGGTGCAGCAGCGCCTCGCGCTCCGGGTTCGCGGCCGCCCACGCCGCGTACTTCTCGTCCCACTCCGCGCCCCACGCGGCGCCACGGGCCGCGAGGCCGCGCGTGTGCTCGAGCACGTCGGCCGGCACGTCGAAGGTCGTGTCGGGGTTCCACCCCAGCACCTCCTTCGTCGCCGCGACCTCGTCGGCGCCGAGGGCGCTGCCGTGCGCGGCCTCGGTGCCCTGGGCGTTGGGGGCCGGCCAGGCGATGATCGTGTCGAGCACGATGAGGGACGGCTGGTCGGTGACGCCGCGGGCGGCCTGGACCGCGTCGTACAGCGCCGGCACGTCCTCCTCGTAGTGGTCGCCGCCGTTGGTCCAGTCGACCGTCTGCACGTGCCAGCCGTAGGCCTCGTAGCGCTTCGCGACGTCCTCGTTGAACGCCACGTCCGTGTCGCCCTCGATCGAGATGCGGTTGCGGTCGTAGATGACGACGAGGTTGCCGAGCTTCTGCGTGCCCGCGATCGAGCTCGCCTCGCCGCTCACGCCCTCCTGGAGGTCGCCGTCGGAGCAGATCGCGTAGACGTCGTGGTCGAAGAGGCTCTCGCCCAGCGGGGCCTCGGGGTCGAGCAGGCCGTGCTGGCGGCGGGCGGCCATCGCGATGCCGACGGCGTTCGCGACGCCCTGCCCGAGCGGGCCGGTCGTGACCTCGACGCCGGCGGTGTGGCCGTACTCCGGGTGGCCGGGCGTCTTCGAGCCCCACGTGCGCAGCGCCTTGAGGTCCTCGATCTCGAGACCGAAGCCACCGAGGAAGAGCTGCGTGTAGAGCGTGATGCTCGAGTGGCCGCACGACAGCACGAAGCGGTCGCGGGCGATCCAGCTCGGGTCCGACGGGTCGTGACGCATGACCTTCTGGAAGAGCAGGTACGCCGCGGGCGCGAGGCTCATCGCGGTGCCCGGGTGACCGTTGCCGACCTTCTGGACGGCGTCCATCGCCAGGACCCGGGAGGCGTCCACCGCCTTCCGGTCGAGGTCGGTCCAGTCCAGCGTGCTCTCGGTCACAGGGATCCTCTCCGGGGTGGTGGCGCGTTCGTGGGCGCGACAGGCGCGGGACCTGGGGGTGGTCCTGCACGGACTCACCGGTACCCACGCGCCGCCACGGCCGATGCCGAGCCTACTGCCGCCTCGGTCTAGACTCGACCCCGCACTGGACCGCCCGGACCGCCCGCTCCGCACGCCGGAGCCGCTCGGCCCCAGACCGCTTGACGAGGACCCCTGTGACGCACGCCGGCCAGTCGTCCACCTCCGCTCGCACGGAGGAGGACCCCGTCGTCGTGACGCCGGAGCACGACCTGCATCCTGTTCCGGTGTCCGAGTCGCTTCCGCCCGTCCCTCCGGGCTCGCTGAGCGAGGAGGAGACCGCCGACGACCTCGGCGTGCGCGACGAGCCGGCGCCCGTCTCGCGCGCGACGTTGCGCGACGTGGTGGCGGCGTACGTCGGCCTCACGAAGCCGCGCGTCCTCGAGCTGCTGCTGCTCACGACGGTCCCCGTCATGTTCTTCGCCGCCCGCGGCGTGCCGGAGCTCGGCGTCGTGCTCGCCACGGTCGTCGCCGGCTCGATGTCCGCGGGGTCCGCGTCCGCGCTCAACTGCGTCTACGACCGCGACATCGACGAGCAGATGCGCCGCACCCGACGTCGAGCGCTCCCGCGCCACATCGTCACCCCACGCGCCGCCCTCGTCTTCGGTCTCACGCTCGGGGTGCTCTCGACGGCCATCTTCTGGGTCTTCGTCAACCCGCTCTCCGCGGTGCTGTCGCTGTCGGCGAACGCGTTCTACATGCTCGTCTACACCATGTGGCTCAAGCGCCGCACCACCCAGAACATCGTCTGGGGCGGCGCCGCCGGGTGCTTCCCGGCCCTCATCGGCTGGACCGCGGTCACCAACGAGCTCGCGTGGCCCCCGGTCATCTGCTTCCTCATCGTGTTCCTGTGGACGCCGCCCCACACCTGGGCGCTGGCGCTGCGGTACCGCGAGGACTACGCCAACGTCGCCGTCCCGATGCTGCCCGTCGTGGCGCCGGGCGCCGTCGTCGGCAAGCAGATCGTCCTCTACACGTGGGCGACCGTCGCGATGTCACTGGCGCTCTGGCCCATCGCCGACACCGGCCTGTTCTACCCGGCCGCTGCCGCCGTGCTCGGTGTCGTGTTCCTCGTCGAGGCCCACAAGATGTGGGGCCGCACCCGGCGCAGCGACCAGCTGAGCGTCATCAACCCGATGCGCCTGTTCCACACGTCGAACCTGTACCTGTCGCTGCTGTTCGTCGCCATCGCGATCGACCCGCTGCTGATGCGCTGAGGCTCTGCTCTTCCGGCCTCGCTCCGCTCGGCTGTGCCCGCGGCGCCACGCGGGCGTCGGGAGGGTCGGGGGGGGCACGAGCTCGGGGTCGTGGTGCCCGGCCTGCGGAAAACGGTGGCCTCCCACCACGACCGCGCGGGGGTACGGCGCGGTGAGCGACTCCGCCGGCCTCGAGCGTCGGCGTGCGTCGTACCCCTCCGGGGGCGGGCAACAATGTGCAGCTGGTGCCGGTCGCACCTGATCAGGGCCGCCCCAGGCGCACAGTTCGCCGACCCGACCCGACCCGGCGCCGCCTCGACCCGGCGCCGCCCCGAGGTCGTGGTGCCCGGCCTGCGGAAAACGGTGGCCTCCCACCACGACCGCGCGGGGGTACGGCGCGGTGAGGTTCTGACCTCGCTCCGCTCAGTTGTACCCGCAGCGCCACGAGCTCCCGCCCTTCGACGGCGTTCTCTGGCCTCGCTCCGCTCGACCGTGCCCGCGGCGCCACGAGCTCCCGCCCTTCGGTCGATCCCGACCACGCCTCCTCCGCTGCGCTCCTCCGACGTGGCCGCTCCTCCCTCAGGACACGAGCGCGCCGCGGGCGTCGGGGTACGGCGCGGTGAGCGACTCCGCCGGCCTCGAGCGTCGGCGTGCGTCGTACCCCTCCGGGGGCGGGCAACAATGTGCAGCTGGTGCCGGTCGCACCTGATCAGGTCCGCCCCAGCCGCACAGTTCGCCGACCCGACCCGACCCGATCCGCCGCCGCCCCGAGGTCGTGGTGCCAGGCCCGCGGAAAACGGTGGCCTCCCACCACGACCGCGCGGGGGTACGGCGCGGTGAGCGACTCCGCCGGCCTCGAGCGTCGGCGTGCGGCGTACCCCTCCGGGGCGGGCAACGATGTGCAGCTGGTGCCGGTCGCACCTGATCAGGGCCGCCCCAGCCGCACAGTTCGCCGACCCGACCCGAGCCGACTCGGCCCGACCCGACCCGACCCGGCGCCGCCCCGAGGGTCGTGGTGCCAGACCTGCGGAGAACGGTGGCCTGACACCACGACCGCGCGCGGGGGTACGGCTCGGCGTCAGACCCGCGCGACCCTCACGTCCGGCTCGACGACGATGGTGATCGGGCGGAAGGCCCGCACCACGACCCACGTCAGGGCCGCGGAGGTGACGGCGGCGCCGAGCATGTGGAGGGCGACGAGGCCGACGGGGAGTCCGGTGAAGTACTGCACGTAGCCCACGACGCCCTGGGCCAGCTCGACCGCGAGGAGCGCGGTGACGGCGCGGGTGAGCCCTGCGTCCCGCTGGCGGCGCGCGACCACGAGCAGGGCGACGGTGAGGGCGACGAGCGCGTAGACGGCCCAGGCGTGGACGTGGGAGAACGTCGCCGGGTCCAGGCCCGTGCGGGGGGCGTTCTCGTCGCCGGCGTGCGGACCGCTGCCGGTGACGACGGTGCCGAGGTAGAGCACGACCCAGCCGACGACGAACGCGGCGACGGTGAGCCGACGGACGAGCGGGGGCGTCGCCGGCGCCGTCGCGCGGGCCGCTGGCCCCCACACCTCCGGGTGCCGCACGTGGTCGAGCAGCACGACGCAGAGGCCGATCATGGCCAGCGACAGCAGCAGGTGGAGAGCGACGATCCACGGGTTCAGGTCGGTCAGCACCGTGATGCCGCCGATGACGGCCTGCGCCGGGATGCCGAGCCCGATGCCGAACGCGATCCACGAGGCCCGACGCGAGGTGGCCCGCCACGCGGCCAGGAACGTCAGGAGCGCGATCGCCGCGAGCACGAACGTCAGGAGCCGGTTGCCGAACTCGATGGCGCCGTGGATGCCCATGCTCGGGTGGGCCGCGTAGGACTCCTCCGTGCAGCGGGGCCACGTCGGGCAGCCGAGCCCGGAGCCGGTGAGGCGCACGACGGCGCCGGTGACGACGATGCCGATGTTGGCGACGAGGTTCGCGATCGCGAGCCACCCGAGGTGCCGGTCGGCGAGGGCGTCCAGCCGGGATCGGGACGGGGCGGTGGACGGTGCGGCGGGGGACATCGGACTACTCCCAGCGGAAGGATCGGGACACGGCGGCGGCGCCGGCGACTGCCCACGCCACGAGGATCAGGAGGGGGACGACGGCGACGCGGCCGTCGATGAGCGCGGCGCGCATCGCGTCGCCGAGCGCTGCGGAGGGCAGGACGGCGAGCACCTCGCCGGCCGCGCCGTACGAGGCCCGCGGCAGCACCACGGCGCCACCGACGAGGAGCAGGAGGTAGACGAGGTTCGCCGCGGCGAGCGTCGCCTCGGCGCGGAGCGTGCCCGCCATGAGCAGCCCGAGCGACGAGAAGGCTGCCGCCCCGACCAGCACCGCGAGCAGGGCAGCCAGCACGCCGACCGCGCCGCCACCGGGACGCCACCCGAGCGCGAGCGCCACCGGCACCAGCACGACCCCCTGCACCACGTGGACGACGAGGATCGCGCCCAGCTTCCCCAGCAGCAGGCCGTGCCGGGGCAGGGGAGAGGCACCGAGCCGCTTGATGAGGCCGTAGCGCCTCTCGAAGCCCGTCGCGATCGCCAGCGACGTGAAGGCGGTGGACATCACGGCGAGCGCCAGCACGCCGGGGGTGAGGACGTCGACGGCCCGGCCGTCGAGCTCGATGCCGCCGCGCCGGCCGGCGATGACCCCGCCGACGAGTGCCATGACGGGGATGACGATCGCCACGAGCAGCTGCTCGCCGTTGCGGAGCATCAGGCGCGTCTCCATGAGCGCCTGCGCCCGCACCTGGCGGGCCAGGGGCGCCGCTCCGGGCGACGGGGTGAACGTGCCCGCGCTCATCCGGCGGTCCCGCTCGGCGTCGGCTCCGTGAGCACGCGTCCGGTGAGCTGGAGGAAGACGTCCTCGAGGGTCCGCTGGCCCAGGGTCAGCGCCTCGGGCAGCACGCCGTGCTGCTCGCACCAGGCGGAGACCTTCGCGAGCGTCGACGCGTCGGCCGGCCCGGTGATGAGGAGGCTCTGGGCGTTGATGGTGGTGACCTCCGTGGCGGGGCCGAGGGCGGTCTGCAGGGAGGCGGGGGCGTGGGGCGGGAACGGCTTCGTCACGACGAGCCGCACGGTGGTCGCGCCCCCCGCGCGGGTGAGCTCGTACGGCGTGCCGCTCGCGATGAGTCGCCCGCGGTCGATGACGTGGACGTGGTCGGCGAGGCGCTCCGCCTCCTCGAGGTAGTGCGTCGTCAGCACGGTCGTCACCCCGTCGGCCCGCAGCTCCTCGAGCAGCTCCCACGTCGTGCGCCGGATGGCCGGGTCCATGCCCGCCGTCGGCTCGTCGACGAACAGGAGCTCGGGTCGGCCCACGAGGGCCGTGGCGAGCCCGAGCCGCTGCTGCTGACCACCGGAGAGGCGTCGGAACGGCGTGCGCCCGCACTCCGCGAGGCCGAGGCGCTCGACGAGCAGGCCCACCGGCAGGGGATCGGCGTGCAGGGCCGCGACGTGCCGCAGCATCTCCTCCGCCCGCACCCCCGACCAGGCTCCGCCGGCCTGCAGCATCACGCCGATCCGGGGGAGCAGCGCGCGACGGTCGCGGACCGGGTCGAGCCCGAGGACCCGCACCGTGCCGCCCTGCGGGCGCCGGTAGCCCTCGCAGGTCTCGAGCGTGGTCGTCTTGCCCGCACCGTTGGGCCCCAGGACCGCGGTGATGGTCCCGGCCTCCACCCGCAGGTCGAGGTGGTCGACGGCGACGAGGTCGCCGTACCGCATCACCAGGCCGTCGACGGCGACGGCAGGAGCGGGGGACGGCACCGTGCCAGTGTAGGAGTGCGGCCGTCCCGGTCCGCCCCCGAGCCCGGGTCCGCTGCCGCGACCTCCGCGGGCCCGGCCGGGGTGCGGCTCGGCGGGGAAGGGTTAGGACACCCTTGCTTGAAGGGCCGCGACGAATAACGTCACACTGGCGTAGTGGAAATGCTGCGAGGCGCTTCGATCGTCGGTCCCCCCGGGGCCGACGACTCCGACGCACCCACCCGCGCGCGCGTGGTCCGCAGCATCCTCGAGGCCGGTCCGTCCACCGCGGCGCAGCTCGCGGACCGGCTCGACCTGACCCCTGCAGCCGTGCGCCGCCACCTCGACCAGCTCGTCGACGACGGGAGCGTCGAGGTGCGCCAGCAGCGTCCCGGTGGCTCGCGCGGCCGCGGCCGCCCCGCGCGGGTGTTCCACCTGACCGACACGGGGCGCCAGCAGTTCGACCAGCAGTACGACGACCTGGCCGTGCAGGCGCTGCGGTTCCTCGCCGAGACCCAGGGCGACGACGCCGTCCTCGACTTCGCGCGCCGTCGGGTCGCGTTCATCGGCCGCGACTTCGGCGCCGTGAGCGCGGCGCACCCCGACCTGTCGCCCGCCGAGGTGCTGGCCCGCGTCCTGACCGAGGAGGGGTACGCCGCGAGCGTGCGCGCCTCGCCCGTGGGCGACCAGCTGTGCCAGCAGCACTGCCCGATCTCGCACGTCGCCGCCGAGTTCCCGCAGCTCTGCGAGGCGGAGACCGAGGCCATCAGCGAGGTGCTCGGACGCCACGTCCAGCGCCTCGCGACCATCGCGCACGGCGACGGGGTGTGCACCACCTGCATCCCCGACCTGCCGGCCACGCGCGACACCGACCAGAACGACCGTCCGACCCCCGAGAAGAACGGAGCGTCCGCATGACGTCCACCCCGAGCATCGACGAGCTCAACCCCGGCCTCGAGGGCATCGGCCGCTACGAGTTCGGCTGGTCCGACTCCGACGCCGCCGGCGCGGCCGCGCAGCGTGGCCTCAACGAGGACGTCGTCCGCGACATCTCCTCCAAGAAGAGCGAGCCCGGGTGGATGCTCGACCTCCGCCTCAAGGGCCTGAAGCTCTTCGACCGCAAGCCGATGCCGACGTGGGGCTCCGACCTCGGCGCGATCGACTTCGACAACATCAAGTACTTCGTGCGGTCCTCCGAGAAGCAGGCCACCAGCTGGGAGGAGCTGCCGGAGGACATCAAGAACACGTACGACAAGCTCGGCATCCCCGAGGCCGAGAAGCAGCGTCTCGTCGCCGGCGTCGCCGCGCAGTACGAGTCGGAGGTCGTCTACCACTCGATCCGCGAGGACCTCGAGGAGAAGGGCGTCATCTTCGTCGACACCGACACGGCGCTGAAGGAGCACGAGGAGCTCTTCAAGGAGTACTTCGGCACCGTCATCCCCGTCGGCGACAACAAGTTCTCGGCGCTCAACACCTCGGTGTGGTCCGGCGGCTCGTTCATCTACGTGCCCAAGGGCGTCCACGTCGACATCCCGCTCCAGGCCTACTTCCGCATCAACACGGAGAACATGGGCCAGTTCGAGCGGACCCTCATCATCGCCGACGAGGACTCCTACGTGCACTACGTCGAGGGCTGCACGGCGCCGATCTACTCGTCCGACTCGCTGCACTCCGCGGTCGTCGAGATCATCGTGAAGAAGGGCGCCCGCGTCCGCTACACGACGATCCAGAACTGGTCGAACAACGTCTACAACCTCGTCACCAAGCGCGCCACGTGCGAGGCCGGCGCCACCATGGAGTGGGTCGACGGCAACATCGGCTCGAAGGTGACGATGAAGTACCCGGCGGTCTACCTCATGGGCGAGCACGCCAAGGGCGAGACGCTGTCGATCGCGTTCGCCGGCGAGGGCCAGCACCAGGACGCGGGCGCCAAGATGGTGCACGCGGCGCCGAACACCTCCTCCTCGATCCTCTCGAAGTCGGTCGCCCGGGGCGGCGGTCGCACGTCGTACCGCGGCCTCATCCAGGTCAACGAGGGCGCCCACGGCTCGAAGTCGAACGTGCTCTGCGACGCGCTGCTGGTCGACCAGATCAGCCGCTCCGACACCTACCCCTACGTGGACATCCGCGAGGACGACGTGTCGATGGGCCACGAGGCGTCGGTCTCGAAGGTCTCCGAGGACCAGCTGTTCTACCTGATGAGCCGCGGCCTGGCCGAGGACGAGGCGATGGCGATGATCGTGCGCGGCTTCGTCGAGCCGATCGCGAAGGAGCTCCCCATGGAGTACGCGCTCGAGCTCAACCGCCTCATCGAGCTGCAGATGGAGGGCGCGGTCGGCTGACCGGCCCCCCTCGCCGCAGCCGCCGCACCCGCGCCGTACCGATCCCGAGGAAAGACGAAGAGACGAAGTGACTGTCATCGACGAGACGCCCGCCGCCGCCCAGGCCGTGGAGACCGGCAAGGTGTCGAGCCACCTCCACCCCGAGCCGGGCTACGACCTGGCGCTGCACCCGGTGCCGACGGGGCGCGAGGAGATCTGGCGCTTCACGCCGCTCAAGCGGCTCCAGGGCCTGCTCGACGACCAGGCCTCCGACGCGCACCTGTCGTGGACCACCCAGCTCCCGGCCGGCGTGACGCTGACCCCCATCTCGGGGGAGGAGGCCCGCGAGCTCGGTGAGTTCCTGCCGTTCGACCGCCTCGCCGCGCTCGCCGTCGCCCACGCGGGCGGCGCGATGCTGCTCGACATCCCGGCCGAGGCCGAGCTGGACGAGCCGGTGCGCATCGACCTCGAGGGCACCGGGCTCGACCAGGTCGTGTGGGGCCAGGTCATCGTGCGCGTCGGTCGGTTCGCCCGTGCCACCGTGGTCATCGAGCACCGCGGCCAGGCGCGCTACAGCCACGCCACCACCGTGCTCGTCGGCGACGGCGCCCAGCTCGACCTCGTCACGCTCAACGACTGGAGCGACGACTCGGTGCACGCCGGCCAGGTCGGCATCCGCGTCGGTCGCGACGCCCGCGTGCGGGCGAGCGAGTTCACCATCGGTGGCGACCTGGTGCGCACGTCCACCAACGTGGAGTACGCCGGGCCCGGCGGCGACGCGGAGCTGCTCGGCCTCTACTTCGTGGACGCCGGCCAGCACATCGAGCACCGTCTCTTCGTCGACCACACGGCGCCGAAGACCAAGAGCAACGTGACCTACAAGGGCGCGCTGCAGGGCGAGGGCGCGCGTGCGGTGTGGATCGGCAACGTCCTCATCCGCAAGGTCGCCGAAGGCATCGAGACCTACGAGGAGAACCGCAACCTCGTGCTCACCGACGGCTGCCAGGCCGACTCGGTGCCGAACCTCGAGATCGAGACCGGCGAGATCGAGGGCGCGGGCCACGCGTCGGCGATCGGCCGCTTCGACGACGAGCAGCTGTTCTACCTGCGCTCGCGCGGCATCGAGGAGTCCGAGGCCCGCCGACTGGTGGTGCACGGGTTCTTCAACGACCTCATCCGCCGCGTCGGCGTGCCCGAGCTCGAGGAGCGCCTGCGCGCGGTCGTCGAGGCCGAGCTCGAGCGTCACGTCCTCACCGACGGCCAGGCCTGAGCATGGCCTTCGAGCGCGCGTGCGCGGCCGCCGACGTCCCCACCGACACGGCCGTCGCCGTGAAGGTGGGCTCGCTGGAGGTCGCCGTGGCTCGTGACGGCGAGACGTTCTACGCCCTGGAGGACCTCTGCAGCCACGCTGCCGTGGCCCTCTCCGAGGGCGAGGTGAGCGACTGCCGCATCGAGTGCTGGCTGCACGGCTCGGAGTTCGACCTCCGCACGGGCGAGCCCTCGGGGCTGCCCGCGACGGAGCCCGTCGCGACCTTCCCCGTCGAGGTGCGCGGCGACGACGTGTACGTCGACGTCAGCACCACCCTCAACGGAGTGCGCCCGAGCGGCTGAGCCGCCGGTCGCCACCCCCACCGACTTTCCACCCACGCTGGAGAACGAGAGAGAACATGAGCACGCTGGAGATCAAGGACCTGCACGTCTCGGTGACCACCGAGGACGGCCCCAAGGAGATCCTCAAGGGCGTCACGCTGACCATCAAGGACGGCGAGACCCACGCGATCATGGGCCCCAACGGGTCGGGCAAGTCGACGCTCGCCTACTCGATCGCGGGACACCCGAAGTACGAGGTCACCGGTGGCAGCGTCACCCTCGACGGCGAGGACGTCCTCGCGATGAGCGTCGACGAGCGGGCCCGCGCCGGTCTCTTCCTCGCCATGCAGTACCCGGTCGAGGTGCCCGGCGTCTCCGTCGCCAACTTCCTCCGCACCGCGAAGACCGCCATCGACGGCGAGGCGCCGAAGCTCCGCACGTGGGTGAAGGACGTCAACACCGCGCTCGGCGCCAACGGCCTCGACGCCTCCTTCTCGCAGCGCTCCGTCAACGAGGGCTTCTCCGGCGGCGAGAAGAAGCGGCACGAGATCGCCCAGCTGAACCTGCTGCAGCCCAAGGTCGCGGTGCTCGACGAGACCGACTCCGGCCTGGACATCGACGCGCTCAAGGTCGTCTCCGAGGGCGTCAACACCTTCGCCCAGGGCGGCGACAAGGGCGTGCTGCTGATCACGCACTACACGCGCATCCTGCGCTACATCAAGCCCGACTTCGTCCACGTGTTCGTGGCCGGCAAGGTCGCCGAGTCCGGCGGCGCCGAGCTCGCCGAGCAGCTCGAGGCCGAGGGCTACGACAAGTACGTCGCAGCGGCGCGATAAGCGGCACCGGGCGGCGTTGTCGTCGCTCGGCGGCCGCTCCGCTCCAAGGCCGCCGTCGCTCCTCCGCCTTGCCCTGCACCACTGCTCACGCCGCTGCGTGAGCCCGACAGCCAGAAAGGAACACGATGTCGATCGCTGGTCTGCTGCCCCAGCTCGAGGTGGTCCGCAAGGACTTCCCGATCCTCGAGCGCACGCTCGCGGGTGGGATGCCGCTGGTCTACCTCGACAGCGCCAACACCTCGCAGAAGCCGCAGTGCGTGATCGACACGATGGTCGACCACCTCGAGCGCCACAACGCCAACGTCGCCCGCGCCATGCACCAGCTGGGCGCGGAGTCGTCCGAGGCGTTCGAGGCCGCCCGCGACAAGGTGGCGTCGTTCATCGGTGCTCCCTCGCGCGACGAGGTCATCTTCACGAAGAACGCCTCCGAGGCGCTGAACCTCGTCGCGAACACGCTCGCGTGGGCCCGCGGCGACCTGGCGCTCGGTGAGGGCGACGTCGTCGTCACCACCGAGATGGAGCACCACTCCAACATCGTGCCGTGGCAGCTCCTCACCCAGCGCACGGGCGCGACGCTGCGCTGGTTCGGCCTCACGGAGGACGGTCACCTCGACCTGTCAGACATCGACGAGCTGATCACCGAGCGCACCAAGCTCGTCACCCTCACCTGGGTGTCGAACATGCTCGGCACGATCAACCCGGTCGCCGCGATCACCCGCCGGGCCCACGAGGTCGGCGCACTCGTGGTCGTCGACGCCTCGCAGGCGGCTCCTCAGCTGCCCATCGACCTGGCGGCGATGCCGGTCGAGGAGCGCCCCGACCTCCTCGCGTTCACCGGTCACAAGGTCGTCGGTCCGACGGGCATCGGCGTGCTGTGGGGCAGCCGGGCGGTCCTCGACGAGCTCCCGCCGTTCCTCGGCGGCGGCGAGATGATCGCGACGGTGGCGATGGAGCGCTCGACGTACGCCGGCATCCCCCACAAGTTCGAGGCCGGTACCCCGCCGATCGTCGAGGCCGTCGGCCTCGGCGCGGCCGTCGACTACCTGTCGGACCTCGGCATGCAGCACGTCCACGCGCACGAGCAGGCCATCACGGCGTACGCGCTGGAGGGCCTGGCCACCGTCCCCGGCCTCACGGTGCTCGGTCCGCTCGACGCCGCCCAGCGGGGCGGCGCGATCAGCTTCGAGATCGAGGGCGTGCACCCGCACGACGTCGCCCAGGTGCTGGACTCGCGCGGCGTCGCGGTGCGCGCCGGCCACCACTGCGCGAAGCCGGCCCACGCCCGCTTCGGGGTGCAGAGCTCGACCCGGATGTCGTCGTACCTCTACACGACGCCGGGGGAGATCGACGCGCTCGTCGAGGCCCTGGAATACACCCGCTCCTACTTCCGGTTGGGTGACTCGTGACCGCACAGGACCTGGACGCGCTCTACCAGGAGATCATCCTGGACCACTACAAGAACCCCCACCACAAGGGTCTCCGCGAGCCGCACGAGGCCGAGGTGCACCACGTGAACCCCACGTGCGGCGACGAGATCACGCTGCGGGTGCACCTCACCGGTGAGCCGGGCGCGGAGACCGTGGCCGACGTTTCCTACGACTCCCTGGGCTGCTCCATCTCCCAGGCATCGGCCTCGGTGATGACCGACCTCGTGATCGGGCGTCCCGTCGCGGAGGCGCTCGAGGTGCACGAGACGTTCCTGACCCTCATGCAGGGCAAGGGACAGGTCGAGCCCGACGAGGACGTCCTGGAGGACGGCATCGCGTTCGCCGGTGTCGCCAAGTTCCCGGCGCGCGTGAAGTGCGCCCTGCTGTCGTGGATGGCCTGGAAGGACGCGACGGCCCGAGTCATGGAGGAGAACAGCAAGTGACCGAGCAGACCACCGACCAGACCACGGGCGGCCAGACCGCCCCCACCACCGACGGTCCGGTGACCGGCGAGGTCACCGACGGTGACACCGTGCCCAACGCCGGCGAGGCCCCGGTGACGGACCACGCCGGGCACGACCACGCCGGGCACGACCACAGCGGGCACGACCACGCGCACCACGGGCACGGTCACGGTCACGACCACGGCGACCTCCCCGAGGTGCCGGAGGCATCGGGCGGCGTGTCGTCGAGCCGGTCGGCGACCGTCTCCCTCGACGACGTCGAGGAGGCCATGAAGGACGTCGTGGACCCGGAGCTCGGGATCAACGTCGTCGACCTCGGGCTGGTCTACGGGATCCACGTCGACGAGGACTCCAACGCGGTCATCGACATGACCCTGACCTCGGCCGCCTGCCCCCTCACGGACGTCATCAGCGACCAGACGTCGACGGCGCTCGAGGGCATCGTCAACGACGTCGCCATCAACTGGGTCTGGATGCCGCCGTGGGGCCCGGACAAGATCACCGACGACGGCCGCGACCAGCTCCGCGCCCTCGGCTTCAACGTCTGAGCACCTCCCCGTGACGCCGCCGGTCCTGGTCCACGTGCCGGCGGCGCGCTGGGAGCGCTGGGTCGCGAACTTCGGCACGCGTCACCCCGGCACCCACCTCGCCGTCGTCGACGGTGCGCTCGTGGGCACGTCCGCGGACGGCTCGGGCTTCGAGGCCCGGCTGCCCTTCGCCGCGTCCTACTCCGGAGCGCCCGAACCCGCCGCCTTCCTCGCCGCCCGGGTGCTGCCCGAGCGGTGGGGGGTGCTGCTGGTCCGCAAGGGCGGGTACGCCGTGGCGCGGCTCGCGGGGGACACGACCGTCGCCAGCAAGGTCGGCACCCGGCACGTGCAGGGTCGGACCAAGGCCGGCGGTCAGAGCCAGCAGCGCTTCGCGCGGCGGCGGGCCAACCAGGCCCAGGCCGCGTACGACGCGGCCGCGGAGCACGCCCACCGCGTCTGGGGCCCGGGCCGCCTCGTCGTGGTCGCCGGTGGAGACCGGACGGCGGTCGCCGACGTGCTGGAGGACGGTCGCCTCGAGGCCGAGACGGTGGCCCCCTTCCTCGACGTGCCCGATCCCCGGCGCGCCGTGCTCGACCAGGCGATCGCCGACGCGGCCGCCCTCCAGGTCCGCGTGGCGAACGCGCCCGGCACCTGACGGGGCCGCGACCTCAGCGGTGGCTGACGAACGCCGCCCGCCGGTCGAGCACCGTCCAGGCCGTCCGCACCGGTGCGTCGTCGGTCATGCGGAGCGTCACGGTCAGCACCCCGCCGTCGACGTCCGTGCCCGTGACCTCCAGGGGCGGGCCGGCGGGGTCGTCGGCCAGCACGCCGGCGACGGCGTCGGCGTTCTCCTGCGCCGCCGTGGCGTCGTCGTGGGCGTAGGCCACCACGACCTCCGCGTCGCCCTCCTCCCCGGTGAGACCGACCGCGACCGCGTCGAACGCCGCCGGCAGCGACCGCTCGCCACCGTCGAAGCGGCCGACGACGATGCGCGCGGCGTACACGTCGTGCTCGTCGAGGGCCGTGCCCAGGTCGAGCGCCGGCTCGCTGCCCCGGTCGCCGGCGAGGGCGAGCGCCAGGTCCGGCTCGCTGAGCGACGCCGTGAGCCGGTCGCCGGCCACGTCGAGGTGCAGCGGCTGACCCAGCCGGCGCACCGGGGAGGTCGCCTCGACGTCGGTAGAGAAGTCCTCGCCCTCACCCACCTTCCAGCGACCGCCGTCGGCGTCGGTCTCGCCGTCGTACGTCGCCGCCAGGTGGTCGACGTCGATCGTGCCCTCGACGACGGAGACCCGCGCCGGCGGTGCGGCGAGCTCGCCGAACCAGCGGACGTCGCCCAGCCACGTCCCGATCTCGTCGGCGACCACGGTCTGGTCGAGGGAGCTGGCGCCGCCGAGCACCTCGGGGACGTCGAGGCCGAGGTCGACGCCGCCCCCGAGCCCGGCGAGCCCCTGCACCCAGGCTGCGACGGCGTCCGCGTCGCCGGGATCCGTGGGCCGCTGGAGGTCGCCGAGCTCGGTGGCCCGGTCGAGGTCGCCGACGCGGATCTGGAACTCGTCGTGCGCGGTCGTCGGCAGCGCGGCCACCGCGGTCCGGACCAGGCCCTCGCCACGAGCGTCGGCGCTGCCGCCCCGGCCCTCCGCGGGGTCCGCCTCACGGTCGCCACCGCCCGTCCCGCACGCGGTCAGCGTGCCGCCGAGGAGCACCGCGCTCATGGCCACGACGGCGACGACACGGGCAGGGCGGTGAGGACGAGCAGGCATGGGAGGCGGCGTACCCGGGCCGACCGGGCCAAAACCCGCGTCGCTGCACCGATCTCGAGCGCGGACCTGACAGACTCCGGGCATGTGGCGCCCCGAGGACGGGTGGGAGCCGTTGCCCGGCGGGCGCGGCACCTCGACCGGTGGTGTCTGGCTCGACCCCGCGGGCGAGACCCCGACCGTCGTCAAGCGCCTGCTCGCCCCGGTGCCGGGCGACCCCGCCGAGCTCTCCGACCCCACCCATCCGGCGTGGTGGAAGCGGCCGGCGGTCGTCGCGCTCCGGGGGCTCGTCGACAGCACGGCCGGGGTGCGCGGCGTACCGGTGCGCGATGTCGCGGAGGACCCCGAGGGCATCACGATGCGCTTCGCGTACGCCGCGGGGGAGACCCTGCCCGGTCTCTTCCTCGCCAGCCGGCTCGGTGCGTTCGCCGGCAACGCGGTGCCCGACGTGCCGTGGCTGGCGCGCGACCAGCTCCGCTCCCGGCTCGCACGGGTCGAGTGGCGCGGCGGCTGGCGCACGCTGTCGCGGACGAGCATCGCTGACGCCGCCGACCGGCTCTGGAACCGGCGGGGCACCCTGCTGGCCCGCCTGGACGCGCTGCCCCAGGTGCTGCAGCACGGCGATCCCGTCCCGGCGAACTTCACGTCCCGGGTCGACGACGCGGTCCTCGCCCTCGACTGGGGCAGTCTCGGCACCGGCCCGGTCGGTGGTGATCTCGGCTACGTCGCACTGACCGTGCCGGCGTCGTTGGAGGTGCTGCTCGACGCCTACCTCGAGGCGCTCCCGCCGGGTGCGGCCCGTGCGGAGGACGCGCTGCTGGGGGCGCGCGTGACGGCGGTCTACACGGCGCTCAACCGAGCGGAGTGGGCGCTCGCGCGCGTCGCGGACGGCGAGGGCGCCCTCGCCGGGAAGTTCCGGCACCCGAGCGTGCTGCCGCACCTGCGCACCCTCCAGCGGCAGTTCGCGCACCTGGAGGCACTGCTCTAGCGGCTCCGGCGGGCTCCGGGCGTGCCGTCCACCCGCGGGCGCGATGCGGTCGCCGACGCCGCGGCGCCGTAGAGTGCGGCAACGATGATCACCGCACAGAACCTCGAAGTCCGTGCGGGTGCCCGGCTTCTGATGGAGAACGTCTCGTTCCGCGTCGCCGCCGGCGACAAGATCGGCCTCGTGGGCCGCAACGGTGCGGGCAAGACCACGATGACCAAGATCCTCGCTGGCGAGGCGCTGCCCGCCAGCGGCTCGGTGCACCGCTCGGGCGACGTCGGCTACCTCCCGCAGGACCCCCGCGTCGGCGACCCCGAGGTGCTCGCGCGCGACCGCATCCTCTCCGCCCGCGGGCTCGACGACGTCGTGCGCCGCCTGCGTGACGCCGAGGCCCAGATGGGCGCGGACGACCCCGCCGTCGCCGAGCGCGCGATGAAGCGCTGGGCCCGGGCGGACGCGGAGCTGCACGCCGGGGGCGGGTACGCCGCGGAGGCGGAGGCCGCGACGATCGCGGCCAGCCTGGGCATCCCCGATCGCATCCTCGGCCAGCAGCTGAAGACGCTCTCGGGCGGCCAGCGCCGGCGGGTCGAGCTGGCGCGCATCCTCTTCTCCGGCGCGGACGTGCTCATCCTCGACGAGCCCACCAACCACCTCGACGCCGATTCCATCGTGTGGCTGCGCGACTTCCTCAAGGCGCACCGCGGCGGGTTCATCGTGATCAGCCACGACAACGAGCTGCTCGCGGACACGGTCAACAAGGTCTTCCACCTCGACGCGAACCGCTGCGTCATCGACGTCTACAACATGGGCTGGAAGCACTACCTCACGCAGCGCGAGACCGACGAGAAGCGTCGCAAGCGCGAGCGGATGAACGCCGAGAACAAGGCGAAGACGCTCACCGACCAGGCCAACAAGATGCGGGCGAAGGCGTCGAAGGCGCAGGCCGCGCAGTCGATGCTCAAGCGTGCCGAGAAGATGATGGCCGGCGTCGAGGGCGAGCGGGCCGCCGACAAGGTCGCCAAGATCAAGTTCCCCTCGCCCGCCCCGTGCGGAAAGACGCCGCTGACCGCGGAGGGCCTCTCGCGCACCTACGGCGCGCTCGAGGTGTTCACCGGGGTGGACCTGGCCATCGACAAGGGCTCCCGGGTCGTCATCCTCGGTCTCAACGGTGCCGGCAAGACCACGATGCTGCGGATCCTCGCCGGGGTCGACGCGCCCGACACGGGCAAGGTCGTGCCGGGCCACGGCCTGAAGATCGGCTACTACGCCCAGGAGCACGAGACGCTCGACACGCGCCGTACCGTGCTGGAGAACATGCAGAGCGCCGCGCCCCAGCTCACCGACACCGAGGCGCGCACCGTGCTGGGATCGTTCCTCTTCTCGGGCGAGGACGCGCACAAGCCGGCGGGCGTGCTGTCCGGCGGCGAGAAGACCCGGCTCGCGCTCGCCTCCCTCGTGGTGTCGAGCGCGAACGTGCTGCTCCTCGACGAGCCGACGAACAACCTCGACCCGGCGTCGCGCGAGGAGGTGCTCGACGCGATCCGTCGCTACGAGGGCGCGATCATCCTCGTCACCCACGACGAGGGGGCCGTGCTGGCGCTCGAGCCCGACCGGGTGCTCATCCTCCCCGACGGCGTCGAGGACCTCTGGAACGCCTCCTACGCCGAGCTGGTCTCGCTGGCCTGAGCGATCGCCCACCCTCCGGGGGTCGTGGTGCCAGACCCGCGGAATTGCGCGGCCTCACACCACGACCCGGGGCTGACTAGCGCGGGACCGCCAGGCCCGTCGGCGTCGCACGGCCACGGAGGACCTCCTCGCCGTCGGGCCGCCAGCGCGCCGCCTCGTCGTCGTCCGCGGCGGCGAGCGACGCGTCGGCCGCGAGCACCAGGCCGGGGCGCTTCTTGGCGAGCTCCGTGAGCCGGGCCGCGGAGTTCACGGCGTCGCCGATGACGGTGTACTCGAAGCGGCGCTCGTCGCCGACGTTGCCCGCGACGGCCTCACCGGTGGCCACGCCCACCCCCGCCCGGATCTCCGGCACCTCCGCTGCCAGACGGGCGGCGATGGCCCGCGCGGCGCGGAGCGCCGCCGTCGCGTGGTCGTCGCGGGGGACCGGTGCACCGAACACGGCGAGGACGGCGTCGCCCATGAACTTGTTGACGAGCCCGCCGGCGCGGTCGACCTCGTCGACCACCACCGCGCAGAACCGGTTCAGCACCGTGACGACCTCCTGCGGCTCGAGCCGCGTCGCCATCGCCGTCGAACCCATGAGGTCCACGAAGAGCACCGAGACGACCCGCGTCTCGCCGCCGAGCTCGACGTCGGCGCTCACGGCGGCGGCCGCCACCTCCTGGCCGACGTGGCGCCCGAACAGGTCGCGGATGCGCTCGCGCTCCCGCAGCCCCGCCGCCATCCGGTTGAAGCCGCTCTGCAGGTGACCGATCTCGGTGGCGTCGTAGACCGGGATGGTCACGTCGAGGCGCCCGTCCTCGACCGCGGCGAGCGCGTGGCGGACGGAGGCGATCGGCGCCACGATCGACCGGGACGTGAGCCCGATGATCATGTAGCCGAAGAGGAGCACCACGCCGCCCAGCACGAGGCACAGGACCGCCAGCCGGGTCAGGTCGACCTGGTCGTCACCGGCCAGGGCGAGGATCCCGCAGAGCATCAGCACGGCGACGGGCACACCGGTGCCGAGCACCCAGAAGACGATGAGGCGCCGGTGGACCCCCGAGGTGCGGCCCACCGGAGGCGGTCCCTGCACGAGGGCGCGCGCGGTGATGGGTCGCAGGATGAACTCGGTCCACAGGTAGGAGATCGCGCAGACCAGCACCCCGGCGAGGGTCACGGCGATGCCCTCGGTCAGCGCCATCGACGGCTGCAGCCACAGGGGGACGGCGGTGAAGAGGGCGACGCCGCCCGCCCACAGGACGCCCTGCCGCACGAGCGCGAGGCGCGGCGCCCGCAGGGTGGCCCGCACCTCGTCCTCCCGGGGCGCCCGGTCCTCCCGGGCCCAGGTGAGCACGCGCAGCAGCGCCCTGGTGATGGTGAGGACGCCGACGACGGCGGCAGCCGCGACGTACACGGGCACCGCGATCGCGTGGGCGAGCCAGTACGCGCCGGTGACGGGCTCCGAGGGGCGCACCAGCAGGAGCACCGACGCCACGACGACGGCGCCGATGAGGTTGGCGGTGAGGAGCACGGCGGTGAGCAGCAGCTGCACCCGGACCCGCAGCGACCGGGTGCTCTGGTCGGTGCGGCCGAGGAGGCGCGACCCGTACGCCGCGGCAGCGACGGACGGCTCGGTGCTCACGGATCGCATCGTAGGGTCAGGAGCGCCGGCGGCGAGCGGGAACACGCGACGCGCCGGGACGGTTGGGAGGGGCATGTCAGGGATGTCGGGAATGGGCGCGTCGTGGCGGCACCTGCGCACCGACCGGTCCGCGGTGTCGACCAAGGTCGACCGCGCCGTCGTACGTCGCGTGCTCGGCGCCGCGCGCCCCCACCGGCGCGTGCTGGGCTGGTTCGGCGGCGTCACCGTGCTCGACGCCCTCCTCGTGGTGGTCACGCCGCTCCTCGTGCAGCGTCTCGTGGACGACGGCATCGTGGCCCGCGACCTCCGGGTGGTGGCGGTCGTCGCCGGGCTCATGGCGCTCACCGCCGTGGTCGACGCGGTGCTCGGCGTGCTCGGCGGCTGGCTCTCGGCCCGGTTGGGCGAGGGCCTCATCTACGACCTGCGGCGCCAGGTGTTCGCGCACGTGCAGCGGCAGGGGCTGGCGTTCTTCACCCGCACCCAGACCGGCGCCCTCGTCTCGCGCCTCAACAACGACGTCGTGGGCGCCCAGAAGGCGTTCACGAGCGTGCTGTCCAGCGCCGTGTCGAACACCGTCGCGGTCGTCGTCGTGGGCATCACCATGGTGGCGCTGAGCTGGCAGGTCACCCTGCTGTGCCTGCTCATGTTCCCGCTGCTCTTCGGGGTCTCGCGCTGGGTGGGCGCCCGGTTGGCCGGCCTGACGCGGCGCCAGATGGACGGCAACGCCGACCTCGGCAACATGATGACCGAGCGCTTCAACGTGGGCGGCGCCATGCTCCTCAAGCTGTTCGGCCGCCGCCCCGAGGAGGACGCCCTCTTCGCCCGCAAGGCGGAGGTGGTGCGCGACCTCGGCGTGCGCATCGCGCTCCTGACCCGGTTGTTCGCCGCGGCGATGATGCTCGTCCCGGCGATGGCGACGGCGCTCGTGTACGGCGTGGGCGGCTACCTCGTGGTCCAGGGGGAGCTGACGCTCGGCACCCTGCTGGCCCTCGCGACCCTGCTCCTCCGCCTGCTCGGCCCGCTGCAGGGCCTCTCCAACGTGCGCGTGGACGTCATGACCGCGCTCGTCAGCTTCGAGCGCGTCTTCGAGGTGCTCGACCTCCCGGCCAGCGTGCCCGAGCGCGCCGACGCGGTCCCGTTGCCGCGTCGCGAGGGCACGGGCGGCGTGCGGCTGGAGCTCGACCACGTCTCGTTCGCCTACCCGAACGCCGCCGGCACGACCCTGGCCTCGCTGGAGACCGTGTCGTCGCCCGACCGCAACGGGGGAGGCCCCGTGCTCCACGACGTCACCTTCGTGGCCGAGCCCGGCCAGAAGGTCGCCCTGGTCGGGCCCTCGGGCGCCGGCAAGACGACCATCACCCACCTCGTGGCGCGGTTGTACGACGTCGACGCCGGCACGGTCCGTCTCGCCGGGCACGACGTGCGCAGCGTGACCCTCGACTCGCTCGAGGACGCCGTCGGCTACGTGACGCAGGACGCCCACCTCTTCCACGACACGATCGGCGCCAACCTCCGCTACGCCCGCCCCTCGGCCACCGACCCGGAGATCTGGGAGGCGCTCGAGGCCGCGCGCGTCGGCGACCTCGTCCGGTCGCTGCCGAGCGGGCTCGACACGGTGGTGGGCGACCGGGGCTACCGCCTCTCCGGGGGCGAGCGCCAGCGTCTCGCGATCGCCCGCCTCCTGCTCAAGGCACCGCCCCTCGTCGTGCTCGACGAGGCCACCGCCCACCTCGACGGTGGGTCGGAGCAGGCGGTGCAGGAGGCGCTGGCGACCGCGTTGGAGGGACGTACCTCGCTGGTCATCGCGCACCGGCTGTCGACGGTGCGCGACGCCGACCAGATCCTCGTCGTCGACGGGGGACGGATCGTCGAGAGCGGCACCCACACCGAGCTGCTGCTGCGCGACGGCCTCTACGCCCGCCTCCACGCGACCCAGCTGGTGGACGACGTCACCCCGACCGTGGCCTGAGCCGGCGGGAACGCTCCGCGGCGTACGCCGGGACCCGGCTCAGCCGCGGCGGCTCGCCTCCCGCTCGGCGCGGATCCGCGCCTGGATCTCCGCCTGCTGCTGCTCCTGCGCCTCGACGCGCGCCCGCTTCTCGGCGCGGAGGCGGTCGCGGCGCGCCGGACCGCCGCGCACCTCGTCGTACATCAGGTAGAAGAAGCCGAAGACGGCCAGGGCGCCGAAGAACCACCACTGCAGGCCGTAGAAGAAGTGCGGGCCCTCGTCGAGCTCGGGGAGCGGCGGCGGGGCGAGCGGCTCGGCGGCCGCGGGGGTCTCCTCCGCGAGGTCGACGAACCCGCCGAGGAGGTCGAGGTCCAGCGCGTCCCCGATGGCGACCGAGGAGATGGCGCGGGTCGACTGGGTGTCGGTGACGTCCGTGCTGCGCCCCTCGGCGTCGCTGCGTGCGTAGCCCACGACCTCCACCTCGCCGCTCGGCGGCGCCGGGAGCGTCTCGGGCTCGGTGCCCGCGAGGTCGCCCGAGTTCTCCGTCGCCATCCAGCCGCGGTCGACGAGCACGCTCGTGCCGTCGTCGAGCCGCAGCGGCACCACGACGTCGGCGCCGGGCTGGCCGTCGCGGGTGCGGTAGCGCACGACGACCGTGTTCTCGACGTCGTAGGTGCCGGTCGCCGTCACGGCGGTCCACTCGTCCTCGGCGTCCACGTCGCCGCCGGGGCTCATGATCACGCCGACGTCGACGGTGCGTCCCTCGTTGCGCTCGACGATCGCGTTGCGCTCGCGGCGGTCGTCGAGGCGGTGGAACTGCCACTGGCCGAGGAGGTAGGCGACGTACGTCAGCAGGACGACCGCGATGCCGAAGAGGATCCAGCGCCGGGAGAGCAGGAAGCGGAAGGAGCCCACCCTCCAGAGGCTACTCGCCGGGGCGCCGCTGCCCGGCAGCCACCTATCCTGGGTCCATGAGCGAGCTCGTGGACCTGCCGACCCCCGTGGCGCACGCGCGCCCGGCGACGGAGCGCGGGCTCGTCGACCGGCACGGTCGGGTCGCGACCGACCTGCGCGTGTCCCTCACGGACCGCTGCAACCTCCGCTGCTCGTACTGCATGCCGCCCGAAGGCCTCGAGTGGCTGCCGGGGGAGGACGTGCTGACGGACGACGAGGTCGTGCGGCTCGTGACCATCGCCGCGGAGCACCTGGGGGTGCGCGAGGTCCGGTTCACCGGCGGCGAGCCGTTGGTACGCCGCGGTCTCGTCGACATCGTCGACCGTGTCCACCGGGCGGCGCCGGGGCTCGAGCTCTCGCTCACCACCAACGCGCTGGGCCTCGCCCGCACGGCGACGGCGCTCGCCGCCGCCGGCCTCACCCGGGTGAACGTCAGCCTCGACAGCGTGCGCCCGGAGTCCTACGCGGCGCTCACCCGTCGCGACCGGTTGCACGACGCGCTCGCGGGCATCGAGGCCGCAGCGGCCGCCGGGCTGAGCCCCGTCAAGATCAACGCGGTGCTGCTGCGCGGGGTCAACGACGCGGAGGCGCCCGAGCTGGTGCGCTGGGCCCTCGGCGCCGGGCACGAGCTGCGCTTCATCGAGCAGATGCCGCTGGACGCCCAGCACGGGTGGTCGCGGGACACCATGGTGACGGCGGACGAGATCCTCGCCTCGCTCGAGGCCGCCTTCGACGTCCGGCCGGACGACGAGGAGCGCGGGAGCGCCCCGGCCGAGCGGTTCGTCGTCGACGCGGGCGACGGGCTCCGCGGCCGGGTGGGCGTGATCGCCTCCGTCACGCGGCCCTTCTGCGGCGACTGCGACCGCGTCCGGCTGACCGCCGACGGCCAGGTGCGCAACTGCCTCTTCGCGCGCGGCGAGTCGGACCTCAGGGGAGCGCTCCGCGACGGTGCCGCGGACGCGACGATCGCCGACCTGTGGCGGACGGCGATGTGGCCCAAGGCGCCCGGTCACGGGATCGACGACCCGGCGTTCCTGCAGCCGGCGCGCCCGATGTCGGCCATCGGGGGCTGACCCGGCGCCAGGAGCGTGCGGGCAGCCGTCCTCAGCCGTCCTCAGCCGTCCTCAGCCGTCCTCAGTCGTCCTCAGTCGTCCTCAGCCGTCCTGGGACGTCAGGTCGCCGACGGCGACGGTGTCGCGCAGGAACCCGCGCGCGCCGAGGAAGTCGGCGAGGGAGGACCGGTGTTCGTCGCACGCGAGCCACACCTTCCGACGCTCGGGGGCGTGGAGCCGGGGGTTGTTCCAGCGGTGCGCCCACGTGGCGGTCGCGCGGCACCCCCGGGCCGAGCACAGCGGCGCGGCCGGCCCGTCGGGACCGTCCGGGGCGTCGTGGGCGTCGTGGTGCCGGTCCGGCGTGGGGTCGGGGCCGCCGAGCCCGGCGAAGATGCTCACGCGGGGTCGCGCTCCTCGCGCGTCTCCCAGTCCCCGGCCTCGATGTGGATCGCCTGTCCACCGGCGGGCAGCGCCGGGGCGTCCACCGCCTCCACCTCGAACCCGTCGGAGCGCTGGGTGGTGACGTTGGCGGCCACGACCGCGAACCACGGCAGGAACACGGCGCCGGAGAGCAGCACCCACCGCAACCAGCCCGGCCCGACGGCGTACGCGCCCACGACGCACAGCGTGCGCACCGCCATCGCGAAGATGTAGCGCCGCTGGCGGCTGTCGAGGCTCTCGTCGGGGGCGGTCTGCGCCGTGGTGATGCGCACGGGCTCGTCCCTGGACGAGGTACGACGGAGCGACGGCATGGCCCCCAGCGTACGTCGGTAGCATCACGACACCAGCGGGCGCGGTGTGACCTGCCCGCGCCGACCGCACTGCCACGAGGAGCCCCCATGACGGACCGCACCTACCGCATCTCCGAGATCGTCGGAACCTCCCCGGAGGGCGTGGACCAGGCCATCCGCAACGGCATCGAACGGGCCGGCAAGACCTTGCGCCACCTCGACTGGTTCGAGGTCACGCAGGTGCGCGGCCACGTCAAGGACGGTCAGGTCGACCACTTCCAGGTGTCGCTCAAGGTGGGCTTCCGCCTCGAGGACGAGTGACCCGGGGCGTCCCCGCGACGCCCCTCCCGACCACCGGACCTCCCGGTCGCGCCCCGGCGCGGCCGGGAGGTTTTCGTGTACTTCGCAGTAAGCACTAGCGTCACCGCACGTGACCGACACTGCCCAGAACGGCGCCCCCGGGCGCATCGTCCTCGTCACCGGCGGCAACCGCGGCATCGGCCGCGCCATCGCCGAGGCGTTCATCGCGCAGGGCGACCGCGTCGCCGTGACGACCCGCAACGGCGGTGCCCCCGACGGCGCGCTCGACGTGCGGTGCGACATCACCGACGCCGCGCAGGTCGACGCCGCCTTCACCACCATCGAGGCCGAGCTGGGGCCGGTCGAGGTGCTCGTGGCCAACGCCGGCATCACGAAGGACACGCTGCTGCTCCGCATGAGCGACGAGGACTGGTCGTCGGTCATCGACACCAACCTCACGGGCTCCTACCGGCTCGTGCGCCGCGCCGCCAAGGGCATGCTGAAGCTGCGCCGCGGTCGGATCGTGCTGGTCTCGTCCGTCGTGGGGCTGCTGGGCTCGGCCGGGCAGGTCAACTACGCGGCCTCCAAGTCCGGCCTGGTGGGCATGGCCCGCTCGATCGCCCGCGAGCTGGGCAGCCGCTCCATCACCGCGAACGTCGTGGCCCCCGGCTTCGTCGAGACCGACATGACCGAGGTGCTCAGCGACGAGCAGCGCGCCGCCATCAAGACACAGGTGCCGCTGGGCCGCTACGCCCGCCCCGAGGAGGTCGCCGGCGCGGTGACCTGGCTGGCGAGCGAGCAGGCCGCGTACGTCACCGGGGCCGTCATCCCGGTCGACGGCGGCCTCGGCATGGGGCACTGACCCCGCCGCACCACCCGCACGACACCCGCACGTTCCCGCACCGCAGAGAGAAGGACACGCACACATGGGCATCCTCGAGGGCAAGCGCATCCTGGTCGCCGGCGTCACGATGGACTCGTCCATCGGCTTCGCCACGGCGAAGGTCGCGCAGGAGCAGGGCGCGACCGTCCTCATCTCCAACTTCGGCCGCGCGCTCGGCATCACGCGACGCATCGCCAAGCGGCTGCCCGTCGAGCCGCCCGTGCTCGAGCTCGACGTGACCGACCCGGAGCACCTCGCGGGCCTCGAGGCGCAGGTGCGCGAGCACGTCGACGGCCTCGACGGCGTCGTGCACTCCATCGCCTACGGCAACCCGGAGACGCTGCTCGGCGGGAAGTTCCTCGACGGACCCTGGGACGACGTGGCGCAGGCGGTGCAGGTCTCGGCGTACTCGCTGAAGTCGCTCGCCACCGCCACCCGGCCGCTGCTCTCCTCGGGCTCGTCGATCGTCGGGCTCACGTTCGACGCGACCGTCGCGTGGCCGGCCTACGACTGGATGGGCGTGGCGAAGGCCGGGCTCGAGTCGGCCTCGCGCTACCTGGCGCGCGACCTCGGCCCCGAGGGCATCCGCGTCAACCTCGTCTCGGCGGGCCCGCTGAAGACGCTCGCCGCCAAGGCGATCCCCGGCTTCGAGCGGCTCGAGCAGACGTGGGAGGACCGCGCACCGCTGGGCTGGGACAACGCCGACCAGACGCCCACCGCCAAGGCGGTCGTGGCGCTGCTCTCGGACTTCTTCCCCGCGACGACGGGCGAGATCGTGCACGTCGACGGCGGCTTCCACGCGTTGGGCGCCTGACGCGGCGGCACAGGGGGCGGGTCGATCCCGCCCCACGGGTGCGGGGCACCACACCAGTGCAGCCCCTCCCTCCCAGTCGGGGCTGCCGGCATGGTGCCCCGGGAGGCTGAGCCTCCCTCCCATGAGAGCGGGATCAGCGTAGCCCATCGCGCCACTCGTGCGGCCCCGATCGGTGGGTTGGCCGGACACGGGCTCCGCCGCGGTGGGACATTGGTCCTCGTGACCGACCCGGATCCCCTGGCGGCCCCCGCGGCCGTCCGTCGTCTCGTCGTGCTGCGCCACGGCACCGCCGTCGGCGCCGCCGCGAGCGACCACGAGCGCGACCTGACCGAGCAGGGGCGCGCAGAGGCCGCGGGCGTGGGCCGGTGGCTGCGGGCGGAGGGCCACCTGCCCGACGCCGCCCTCGTGTCGGACGCGCGTCGCACGCGCCGTACGTGGGAGGAGGTCGCCGCCGCCGGCGACCTGCTCGACGTCCCCGTCGAGCACGCGCCCGCGCTCTACAGCGCCGGGCCGGAGTCGGCCCTCGACCTCGTGCGGGCGACCGACACGGGCGTGGGCACCCTGCTCGTCGTCGGCCACAACCCCACGGTGGCCTCGCTCGCCCACCTGCTCCACGACGGACGCGGTAGCGAGCGCGCGGCGCTCCGCATGGCCCAGGGCTACCCGCCCGCGGCGGTCACCGTGCTCGCGGTGCCGGTGGCGTGGCGCGACCTCGCCTGGGGTCTCGCCCGCCTCGTCGACTTCCGGCCGCCGCGCCCCTGACCGGCCGGTACGCCGCTGCTCAGCCCGCGACGGGGGCGGGGGTCACGAGTCCGGCGGCCGCGTCGGCGGCCTCGACGTCCTCGCGGGAGATGCCGAGCAGGTAGATGATCGTGTCGAGGTAGGGCACGTTGACGGCCACCTCGGCGGCCTCGCGCACGGCCGGCTTCGCGTTGAACGCGATGCCGAGGCCCGCGACCCCCAGCATGTCGAGGTCGTTGGCACCGTCGCCGACGGCGATGACGGACTCGACGGGGATGCCCACCTCGGCGGCGAACTGGCGCAGCGCCGTCGCCTTGCCCGCGCGGTCGACGACCGGCCCCACGATGCGGCCGGTGAGCCGCCCGTCGACGATCTCGAGCTCGTTCGCGCGCGCGAAGTCGATGCCCAGGTCGGCGGCCAGGCGGTCGGTGATCTGGCTGAAGCCGCCCGAGACGATGGCGAACCGGTAGCCGAGCCGCTTGAGGGTGCGCACCATCGTGCGGGCGCCGGGGGCCAGGCGGATGCTCGCGTAGACCTCGTCGAGCGCGGTCGCCTCGACTCCCTCGAGGCGCGCCACGCGCTGGCGGAGCGACTCCTCGAAGTCGATCTCGCCGCGCATCGCGGCCTCGGTGACCGCGGCGACCTCGTCCTCGCAGCCGGCGTGGGCCGCCAGCATCTCGATGACCTCGCCCTGGATGAGGGTCGAGTCCACGTCCATCACGATGAGCCGCATGCTGCGCCGCAGCAGGTTCGCCGGCTGCACCGCGACGTCGACGCCCTGCCGGGCGGCCTCGGCGGCGAGGGAGAGCCGGAGCCGCTCGGGATCGGCCCCCGACACGTGGAGGTCGATCGCGGTCACGGGGTAGCGCGCCATGCGCTCGATGCGGTCGATGTTGGCGCCCGCGTCGGCGATGCGGCCGGTGATCTCGGCCAGCGCCTCGGCGCGCAGCGGCGCGCCGATCACGGAGACGTGCACCCGGCCGGCGCCGCGGCTGTGGTTGTCGCCGGTGCCCTGCTCGACCTCGACCTGCATGCCGACCGCGGTGGCGGCCCGGGTGACGTCGTCCCGCAGGCGGTCGACGTCGGCCGGGGCGTCGGGCGCCGTCACCAGCAGGCCCAGCACGAGGCGACCGCGCAGCACGATCTGCTCGACGTCGAGCACGTCCACACCCGCCTGCGCCAGCACGCCGAGCATCGACGTGGTGACGCCGGGACGGTCCTTGCCCGTGAGCGTGAGGAGGAGGGTCCGCTCCGCACCGGGAGCGCCGGCGGGGTACGCCGCACCGTGCGGTGCGGGGTGGGCGGGACCGCCGTCCGTCGGACGGGGCTGGCTGGGGTCGGCGGGAGCGCTCATCGGAGGCGAGGCTACCGCTCGTCGGCGTCCGGCACGCGCCCAGCGTCGGCGGGGCGCGGGCGGGGGTCAGGCGGGCGGCCAGACCTCGGGCGACGCGGCGGCGGTGAGCGCGTGGCGGGCGGCACGGGCCAGCCCGTGGACCGCGTCCCGCCGGGCGTCGATCTCCAGCGCGGTGACGGCGGCGCCGTCGCTGCGACCGGCGAGCGCCGCGACACGCTGCAGGCGCAGCGCACGCCCCGCCAGGTCGACGCAGCGGGCGGGAACGCCGTGCGGCGCCTCCAGGTCGCTGCCCACCCGACGCAGGTCGAGGAGCTCGTCGGCGACCTCCGGCTGCCAGCGCGCCACGTCGAGCCGGGCGAGCCGGTCGGCGGTGTCGACCAGCGCGGCCCGCAACCCGCGGTCCGCGTCGCCCACGTCGGGCAGCGGACGTCGTCCGACCGCGTGAGCGGTCCACTCGACCGCCGCGCCGACGCCGGCCGGCGTCCAGCCCACCCCGACGGCGGTCGCCAGGACCGCCTCGCCGGCGTCGAGCGCGGCGGCGTTGAACGCGGCCGGACCACCCAGCCCGACGAGGTCCCCGGCGACGGGGAACGCGGCGCCGATCTCCTGCGCCCCCGCGCTGCGCAGGAGCCCCAGCGCCTCGAGCAGGCTGGTCGACGGGCCCCCGGGTGCCGGGGCCACGACGTGACGGACCGCATGCTCGCCGAGGGCGTCGAGGAGGTCGTCGGCCGCGACGTGCCCGCGCAGCCAGGCGGTGCCCCACCACGCGAGGGTGAGGGAGACGGGCTGGGATTCCACGGGGCGAGGGTACGGCGCGGGCCCGGCGCCCGACCTCGATAGGGTGCCGGGCATGACCGCTGTGCTCGAGCTCGCCGACGTCACGGTCCGACGGGGGGACGCGGTCCTGCTCGACCGGGTCACCTGGGTGGTCTCCGAGGGGGAACGCTGGGTGCTGCTCGGGCCCAACGGCGCCGGGAAGACCACGCTCCTCCAGATCGCCGCCGCCCAGCTGCACCCCACCTCGGGGGCGGTCGGCCTGCTCGGCGAGCTCCTCGGCACCGTGGACGTCTTCGAGCTCCGCCCCCGGATCGGCGTGGCCAGCGCGGCCGTCGCCGAGCGCATCCCGCGGGGGGAGACCGTGCGCGACCTGGTGCTCACCGCGGCGTACGCGGTGGTCGGGCGCTGGAACGAGACCTACGACGAGCCCGACCACGCGCGCGCCGACGCGCTGCTGCGCGAGATGAGCGTCGAGCACCTCGCCGACCGCACCTTCGGCACCCTCAGCGAGGGCGAGCGCAAGCGCGTGCAGATCGCGCGCTCGCTCATGACCGACCCCGAGCTCCTGCTGCTCGACGAGCCGGGTGCGGGGCTCGACCTCGGCGGGCGCGAGGACCTCGTCAGCACGCTGTCGGTGCTCGCCTACGACCCGGACTCGCCCGCGACGGTGCTGGTGTCCCACCACGTCGAGGAGATCCCGCCGGGGTTCACCCACGCCCTCCTGCTCCGCGAGGGCCGCGTCACGGCGGCGGGGCCGATCGCGGAGACGCTCACCGAGGCCAACCTCTCGGCCACGTTCGACACCCCCCTCACCGTCCGCCTCGAGGACGGTCGCTGGTCCGCGCGCCGCCGGTCGCGCCGGCAGGCCTGAGCACCGGTGAGCGGCTTCGACCCGTCCCTGGCGGAGATGGCGGCGATCCTCGTCGCCGGCGGCGCCGCCGGCGCCATCAACACCGTCGTCGGCTCGGGCACGCTGGTGACCTTCCCGACCCTCCTCGCCTTCGGCGTGCCCCCGATCGTCGCGAACGCCTCGAACACCATCGGTCTCGTGCCGGGATCGCTGTCGGGCGCGTGGGGCTACCGTCGCGAGCTGGCGGGCCAGCGCGCGCGGATCCTGCGGTTCGCCAGCGCGTCCGTGCTCGGTGGTGTCATCGGAGCGGTCCTGCTCTTCGCGCTGCCGGACGGCGCGTTCGCCGCCATCGTGCCGGCGCTCATCGTGCTCGGCCTCGTGCTGGTCGTCACCGGACCGCGGATCTCCGCAGCCATCGCGCGGCGTCGCGAGGCGCGCGGGCTGGGGGAGCGGCCCGAGCACGGGCCTGCGTGGCTGTGGCCGGTCGTCGCGCTCTGCGGGGTGTACGGCGGCTACTTCGGCGCGGCGCAGGGCATCATCATGATGGCCTTCCTCGGGATCGGGCTCGACGAGACGCTGCAGCGGCTCAACGCCATGAAGAACCTGCTCGTGGCCCTCGTCAACGGCATCGCGGGCGTGCTGTTCGCGGTGTTCGTCGACGTCGACTGGCTCGTCGTGCTGCTCGTCGGCGTCGGCGCGGTGCTCGGCGCCCAGGTCGGCGCGCGCTACGGCCGGCGGCTGCCCGACGGCGTGCTCCGCGGGATCATCGTGGTCGTCGGCGTCGTCGCGCTCGGCGTGTTCCTGGCGGGCTGACGCCCGACGCACGAGGGGCCCCTGCCGGTGTGCGGCAGGGGCCCCTCGTCGTGGTGGGTGCTCGGGTCAGCCGAGCTTCATCACGTAGGTCTCGTTCGCCAGCTTGTCGTGGAAGCCCTGGCGGAGCTGCGTGTCCTTGCTGATGGTCACGGCGACGAAGATGTACGCCGCGATCTGCAGCAGGCTGCCAAGGAAGCTGAGGCCCGGGAGCGGCACGAGGGCCAGCAGCCCGAAGGCGTAGAAGAAGTTGCGCTTCAGCGACTGCTCGACGGTCACGGGTGCACCGGCCGGGCCGACCACCTTGAGCTTCATCGCCATCTTGCCGAGGGTCTGGCCCGACGTGGTCTCGAAGAAGACGTAGTAGCCGAAGGAGATGAGGAGGCCCAGGATCGCGCCGATCGCGGTGACCGCGTAGTTCGCCTCGCCGCCGGAGCCGATGAGGATCGCTGCGAGCACGATGCCGATGACGAAGCTGACGATCGTCAGCAGGATGCCGTCGATGAGGCGTGCCAGGAAGCGGTCCATCAGCTCGGCCGGGCGGGGCTGGGGCGCGCCGTACGCGCCGGGCTGGGGCGCGCCGTACCCACCGGGCGGCGGGGGCTGGTTGTAGCTCACGGGGTGTCTCCTTCGGTGGGGTGTGTGCTGCGGTGGCCACCACCGTATCGGCGGGAGCGCTGCGCCGCGCGCACCCGACCACCGTCGGGGCGCGTCACACGCCCCTCAGTCCTCGTCGATGCGGCTCCGCAGCCAGCGACCCAGCTCGTCGTAGGCGTGCGCGCGGGCCGGCGGGCGCGACAGGATCACGTCGTGGACCGCGCCCGGCACGGTCACCAACGTGAGGTGCCGCGCCCCCACGTAGGGCGACCACCGCCGGATCTGCTCGACGTCGAGCACGATGTCGCTGGTGAACACGTCCTCGTCCATGTCGGCGGGCGCCGTGGTGCGGTCCGAGGAGAGCACGAGCACCGGCACGCCGACCGCCAGGCCGCGGTGGAGGCGCGCGTGGGCGCGGCGCACGGCGCGGAGCCAGCCGAGCTGCACCGGCACCGACTCGAGCGGCTTCCACCGCAGGTCGTAGTCGAACTCGCCCCCGTGGTCGCGGTGCAGGCTACGCCCGTAGAGCCCGCTGACGTTGCGGGGGAGCACGCGGCGGGGGAACCGCGCGCCGAGCACGTCGATGACCGCGGTGCCGACGGTGCGCGCGAGCAGGGACCCGCGCAGGTCGAACCAGGGCGCATTGAGGACCAGTCCGACCAGGCCCCGCGGGCTGCGGCCGTGGGCCCACAGCGCGACGACCAGCCCGCCGGTGCTGTGGCCGGAGAGGACGACCCGTTCGTGGCCGTCCCGCTCGGTGATCCGCTGCCAGGCGGCGTCGAGCTCCTCGTCGTACGCCGCGAGGTCGTCGACGTAGGTGGGGGTCTGGTGGGGGAGGAGCGACCGGCCGTACTTCCGCAGGTCGACCGCGTAGACGTCGTACCCCTGCTCCGCCCACCACGTGCCGTACTCCGTGTGGAAGAAGTAGTCGCAGAACCCGTGCACGTGGAGCACGGCCCCCCGCGACGGGCCGACGGCGGGGCGGTGGACGAGGGTGGCGACGACCTCGCCCTCGTCGTCGGGGCGGAGCGGGATCGTCTCGGCCGTGTACGGGGCTCCGAGGACGTCGGGCTGGCTCATGGGGCCATCTCACCATCCGGCACTGACGGGCGGTGCGCAGGCCGTACGCTTCGGCGGTGAGCACCACCACGCGGCTGCGCTCGGGCGCCGCGGCCTACCTCGCCGACCGCGTCGGACGGTGGCGCACGGGGTCCGCGAGCGGGCAGCGGTGGGTGCTCGACCTCCTCGTGGTCGGGGTCGTCGTGTGCTTCGGCGTGTCCGTCTGGGACTACGGCGTCATGCCGGTCACCGTCTACCTCGTCTGGCTCATCGTCGGCATGATGCTGCTGCGCTTCTGGCCCCTCGCGGTGTTCGCGGCCGTGTGCGCGGTGCTGGGGTTCACGGCCGTGCTCGTGGCCGGCGAGCTCACGGCGCCCCGGATCTCGGCGCTCGTCGCCCTGCTCATCGCCTCGGCGCTCGTGCTGGCCCACGCCCGCCGTCAGCGCACGGGCCTGCCCACGGTCGTCAGCGAGGCGATGCTGGTCGACCTGCGCGACCGGCTGCAGTCGCAGAGCGTGGTGCCGCCGCTGCCCGCCGGGTGGTCGGCCGAGTCGGCGAACCGCCCGGCCTACGGGGTCGCGTACGCCGGCGACTTCCTCGTCGCGGACACGACGGGCGACGGCCGTCACCTCGAGATGATCCTCGTCGACGTCTGCGGCAAGGGCGTGGGCGCGGGCACGCAGGCGCTGCAGCTCGCGGGGGCGCTCGGCGGGCTCCTCGGGGCGCTGCCGCCGGTCGCGCTCATGGGTGCCGCCAACGACTTCCTCCTGCGCCGCGGTGACGACGACTCGTTCGCCACCGCCGTGCACGTCCGGCTCGACCTCGAGACGGGCGCCTACGGCATCGTCAGCGCGGGGCACCCGCCCGCGCTGCGGTACGACGAGGGTGCGGCGCGGTGGCTCGTGGACAACGCCCGCGGCACGGCGCTGGGGATCGTCGCGCGTCCGGAGCTCGTGGAGAGCCGCGGCACGCTCCACCCGGGCGAGGCGCTCCTCTTCTACACCGACGGCGTCGTCGAGTCGCGGGACGCCGACCTCGACGCCGGCATCGCCTGGCTCCAGGCCACGGCCGCCCGCGAGGTGGCCGGCGGCTTCCAGGGCGCCGCGGGGCGGATCATCGCGCAGGTGCGCCGCGGCGACGACGACCGTGCCGTGCTCCTGGTGGCGCGGGACTGATCCGGGAACAAAGCTGGAGCGCACCCGGTTGACGTGATAGTTTCACTTTCAACTACACGAGGAGCGAGTGATCGACATGCAGATCGGCATCTTCAGCGTCGGCGACGTGACGGCGGACCCGACGACGGGCCGCACCCCGAGCGAGCACGAGCGCATCAAGGCGACCGTCGCGATCGCGCGGAAGGCCGAGGAGGTCGGCCTGGACGTGTTCGCGACGGGGGAGCACCACAACCCGCCGTTCATCTCCTCCAACCCCACGGCGACGCTCGCCTACATCGGGGCCCAGACGGAGCGGCTGATCCTCTCCACGGCCACGACCCTCATCACGACGACGGACCCGGTGCTCATCGCGGAGGACTACGCGAAGATCCAGCACCTCACCGACGGTCGGGTGGACCTGATGATGGGCCGCGGCAACACCGGTCCCGTCTACCCCTGGTTCGGCAAGGACATCCGCAAGGGCATCGAGCTCGCGATCGAGAACTACGCGCTGCTGCGTCGCCTGTGGCGTGAGGACGTCGTCGACTGGCAGGGCAAGCACCGCACGCCGCTGCAGGGCTACACCTCGACGCCG
Organism: Nocardioides zeae; assembly: GCF_010686755.1. Lineage (GTDB taxonomy): Bacteria > Actinomycetota > Actinomycetes > Propionibacteriales > Nocardioidaceae > Nocardioides > Nocardioides zeae. The sequence continues at coordinate 134,649 of NZ_JAAGXA010000005.1, forward strand.
CGCCCGCTCGACGGCGTCGCGCCCTTCGTGTGGCACGGCTCGATCCGCAGCCCCGAGATCGCCGAGCAGGCGGCCTACTACGGCGACGGCTTCTTCCACAACCACATCTTCTGGCCGGCCTCGCACACGCGGCAGATGGTGGCGCTCTACCGGCGCCGGTTCGAGCACTACGGCCACGGCACGGCGGACGAGGCCATCGTCGGCCTGGGCGGGCAGTTCTTCATGCGGAGGAGCAGCCAGGACGCGGTGCGCGAGTTCCGGCCCTACTTCGACAACGCGCCCGTCTACGGGCACGGCCCGTCGCTCGAGGACTTCACCTCGCAGACGCCGCTGACCGTCGGCTCGCCGCAGCAGGTGCTCGAGCGGACGCTGTCGTTCCGTGACTACGCCGGGCACTACCAGCGGCAGCTGTTCCTCGTCGACCACGCCGGCCTGCCGCTGAAGACGGTGCTCGAGCAGCTCGACCTGCTGGGCGAGATCCTGCCGGAGATGCGGAAGGGCTTCGCCGAGGGCCGCCCGGCCCACGTCCCCGACGCGCCGACGCACGCCTCGCTCGTCGCCGCCGCCGGCGGGGCGCGCGACACGACGGTGCACGCCACCGACGACGTCACCGGCGCCCGTGCCGAGGACGCCGTGGAGGTGGGGGCGTGACCCGCCGGATCGCCGTGGTGACGGCGGGCCTCTCCCAGCCGTCCACCACCCGGCTGCTGGCCGACCAGCTCGCCGACGCGGCGGTGGCGGCGCTCGACGCTGCGGGCGAGGACGTCTCGGTGGACGTCGTCGAGCTGCGTGACGTCGCCCACGCGCTCACCGACCACCTGCTGACGGGCTTCGCCACGGGCGGGCTCGCCGAGGCCATCGGCGACGTCGCGCGGGCCGACGCCCTCATCGTGGTCACGCCGGTCTTCAGCGCGTCGTACTCCGGTCTGTTCAAGACCTTCTTCGACGTGCTGGAGCCGGAGACCCTCGCGGGCAAGCCGGTGCTGCTCGCCGCGACCGCCGGCACCGCACGGCACTCGCTCGTGATCGAGCATGCGCTGCGGCCGCTGTTCGCCTACCTGCGGGCCGTCACCGTGCCCACCGGGGTGTTCGCCGCCACCGAGGACTTCGGCGGCGACAGCCAGCTCGCGGCCCGGGTGCACCGCGCAGCGGGCGAGCTCGCGGTGCTGGTCGCGGGGGCTCCGACGGTCGCCCCGCGGCGCGCGACGGCGCTGCCCGCCGCCGACGAGGAGTTCGGCGACGTCGTGCCCTTCGAGGCGCTGCTGCGCGGCGAGGGGCTCTGAAGGTCGAGGCCCTGGTCCGCCACTTTCCCCGGTCGACCGGGGAAGGTGGCGCTTTGACCATCGATGTTGATGGTCAAAGCGACACCTTGGGTGCGCCCATCGGTAGCCCGAGCGCTCGCCGCGTGCGCACGACGAGCCGATCCTGGTCGTCGAGGTCGTGCCACACGTACCTGACGAACCCGCAGTCAAGGAGCTCTCGCACTCGATCCTCGCGCACCTTCTCGCGCACGACGGCGTCCGCCGCGCTCTCACCGGGCCGCAGCAACCGGGTGTACGTGACGGCGCCGTCGAACTCGCCCGCCACACCGTGCTCGGGCCACCAGAGATCGAGCACCGCGACCAGCTCAGATCCGTCGTACACGGGATGTTGACGGACCGGTGCGGGGATGCCGCCGCGCCAGAGTCTGTAGAAGAGCCGGCTCTCGCCGACGGATCCCGCCAGCGGGCTCGCCAGGCTCGCTGCAACGGCTGTGTGCAGCGTTCCCGGCCAGTTGCGCGCGTGGGTGACCATCGCGTCGAGCTCCCCGACCGTCATGCGCCCCTCCCGGAGGAGGCTGTCCATCACGACCAGCGAGCGCTCGGTGTCCGGGATCGTGGACAGCTCGACGGCCGCTCGCGCGGGTACGACGGTGGGCACACCCCCGATGTCCACGACGTGCTCCTCCGGCAGGACGGCACGGTGGTGGGCCAGCCCTGACTCACGCCGCTCGGAGCGACGCCGCGGATGCGTGAGGTGGACCGTCGACAGATCGAGGCCCCAGTGGCCATCGGTGTGGAGGACCACCGCCGACGTGTGGGACGCGACGTGACCTACATCGGCCCGCTCGAGGGCCGAGCTGAGCCGGGCCCGGTGCCGGTCCACCTCCGAGCGCTCCCTCCAGGTGCTGGCCACCGCGTAGGTGCCGTGACGGATGGCGACGATCTCGCCAGCACGGCGGGCGCGGTAGAAGGCCGACGTCGTGTAGCCCGCGGCGAGGGCGTCGCGCGTGAGGAAGTAGCCCTGCGCTCGGTCGAGGTCTCGGAGTCGTGGATGCATGGCCGCGTCGTTCCCGCTCCGCGGTCCGCTCCAGCGGCGACGTGCCGACCGGTGGATGGCGCGGTTCCCTTCGGCACCTGGGGACGACGAACGGGCCGCCGCGGCGTACCGCGCGTCGCTTGAAACAACAACACGCCGCTTTGACCATCAACGTTGATGGTCAAAGCGGCGTGTTCCCCGGTCGACCGGGGAAAGTGCCGGCCCGAGACGACCCCCTCAGTGCTGGTACGTCCCGTGGAGGATGGCGCGGCCGAGGGTCTTGAACGCGAGGTTGAACGACACCACCGCGGGGCTCGCGGACTCGTCGACGCCGAGCGTCTCCTCGCCCACGGCGTGCACCACGAAGAAGTACCGGTGCACCTGGTCGCCCTCCGGCGGGGCGGCGCCCATGAAGCCGTGCTCGCCGCCGTCGTTGCGCACGTGGAAGGCGCCCGCGGGCAGGTCGGCGGCGGCCGCGCCCGTGTCGAGCGACGTCACCGAGGCCGGCAGGTCGACGAGGACCCAGTGCCAGAAGCCGCTGGGCGTGGGCGCGTCGGGGTCGAAGCAGGTGACGACGTAGGACTTCGTGCCCTCCGGCGCTCCGCTCCAGCTCAGCTGGGGCGAGGTGTTGCCGAGGGCGGCGACCTGGTCGTCCTTCAGCGGCGCACCGTCGGTGACGTCGGTGCTCGTGACCGTGAACGACGGGACGGCGGGCAGCAGGGTGTAGGGGTCCGGGCTCACCGGGCGATCGAGGCTCATGCCTCGACCCTAGGAGGTCGAGGGAAGCCCGGGCAGGGGAGAATGCCCGCGTGCCGACCCTCGACGAGACGCTCGCCCGCATCGCCCCGCCCGACACCGCCGCCCGCGCGGCGGCCCTCGAGCGGCAGGCCCAGCTGACGAAGCCCGCCGGGGCCCTCGGCGTGCTGGAGGACGTCTCGGTGCAGCTGGCCGGCATCGCGGGCACCTGCCCGCCCCCGGCCCCCGAGCGGCCGGTGGTGGCGGTCTTCGCGGGCGACCACGGCGTGCTGGCGCAGGGGGTCTCGCCCTGGCCCGCCGAGGTGACCCTCGGCATGGTGGAGAACTTCCGGGCCGGCGGCGCGGCCGTCAACGTGCTCGCCCGCGCCTGCGGCGCGGAGGTCGTGGTGGTCGACGTCGGCGTGGCCGCTCCCGTCGCCGCGGACGACGTGGTCTGGGACCGCAACGTACGGCGCGGCACGGCCGACCTGCGCACCGAGGCCGCGATGACCCGTGACGAGGCGCTGGCCGCGCTCCAGGTCGGCATCGACGTCGCGACCGAGCTCGTCGCGCGCGGCCACGACCTCCTGCTCACCGGCGACATGGGCATCGGCAACACCACCCCGGCGGCCTGCCTGGTCGCCGCCTTCACGGGCGCCGACCCCGCCGCGGTGACGGGCCGCGGCACCGGCGTCGACGATGCCACCCTCGCGCTCAAGACCCGGGTGGTGGCGGAGGCCGTGCGTCGGCTGGGCGCCCCCGTGGCCGACCCCGCCACCGACCCGGTCGCGACCCTCGCCGCGGTCGGCGGCCTGGAGCACGCGGCGCTCGCGGGCTTCGTCCTCGGTGGCGCCGCGGCCGGGGTGCCCGTGCTGCTCGACGGCTTCATCGCCGGCTCGGCCGCGCTCGTCGCGCACGCCCTCGCGCCCGCGGTCACGGGCTACCTGCTCGCCGGCCACCGTTCCGCCGAGTTCGGCCACCTCGCCGCCCTCTCGCACCTCGGCCTGCGTCCCCTCGTCGACCTCGACCTGCGTCTCGGTGAGGGCAGCGGCGCGGCCCTCGCCTTCCCGCTCGTGCGCAGCGCCGCGCTCGTGCTGTCCGAGATGGCCACCTTCGACTCCGCGGGCGTGGCCCGCAAGGAGGTCTGATGAGCACCGAGCCCGACCGCCCCACCCACGCCCGCAGCGCGGCCAACCCCGACGCCGACCGGTTGGACGAGCTGGCCGAGCACCCGCCGTACCCCGTCGGACTGCGCCTCACCGGCCGCCGCGTCGTGGTGGTCGGGGGCGGCCACGTGGCCCAGCGCCGCGTGGCGGGGCTCATCGCCGCCGGCGCCGACGTGCTCGTGGTCTCGCCCGTCCTGACCCCGGCGCTCGAGGGGATGCTCGCGGAGATCACCTGGCGCGAGGGCCGCTTCGAGCCGGCCGACCTGGACGGGGCGTGGTACGCGCTGGCCACCACCGACGACGCGAGCGTCAACCACGCGGTCGTGCAGGCGGCCGACGAGCGTCGCATCTTCTGCGTGCGGGCGGACGACGCCCGCGAGGCCTCGGCGTGGACACCGGCCACCGGGCGCCACGGCGGCGTGACCGTCGCCGTGCTCGGCAACCGGGAGCCGCGGCGCTCTGCGGCGCTGCGCGACGCGATCGTCGGCGCCCTCGTCGACGGTCGGATCAGCACCGGCGCCACCGACCACCGCCCCGGCGTGGTGCTCGTCGGCGGGGGTCCCGGCGACCCCGGCCTCGTCACCGTCGCCGCCCGCCAGGCGCTCGCCTCGGCCGACGTGGTCGTCGCCGACCGCCTCGCGCCGCGCGAGCTGCTCGACGAGCTGGCGCCCCACGTCGAGCTGGTGGACGTGGCCAAGCTGCCCCGCGGCCGGGCCGCCAGCCAGGAGGCCATCAACGACGTCATCGTCGCGCGGGCCCGCGAGGGCAAGCGGGTGGTGCGCTTCAAGGGCGGCGACAACTTCGTCTTCGGTCGCGGCTACGAGGAGATCCAGGCCTGCGAGGCCGCCGGCGTCCCGGTGACGATCATCCCGGGGCTGTCGTCGTCCATCTCCGTGCCCGGCGTCGCCGGCATCCCCGTCACCCACCGCGGCGTGGCCCACGAGTTCACCGTCATCTCGGGACACATCCCGCCCGGTCACCCCGACTCCCTCGTCGCCTGGGACGCGCTCGCGCGGCTCCGGGGCACGCTCGTGCTGCTCATGGCCGTGGCCAACGCCGGCGCGATCGCCGCGGCGCTCGTCGAGGGCGGTCGCCCCGCCGACACCCCGGTCGCCGTCGTCGCCGAGGGCACCATGCCCGAGCAGCGCACCGTGCTCAGCACCCTCGCCACCCTCGCCGACGACATCGCGGCCTCCGGCGTGCGGCCGCCGGCGATCATCGTCGTGGGCGAGGTGGTGGCGGTCGCCAACCCGGGCCACTACGGCGTGCGCGCTCCCACCGGCTGATGGCGACCTTCGTCGAGGTCGAGCGGGCCGACGACCCGCGCCTCGGGGACTACCGCGACCTGCGCGACGTCACCCTCCGCAAGCACGTCGAGGCCGAGCACGGGCTGTTCCTCGCCGAGGGGGAGAAGGTGGTGCGGCGCGCGGTCGAGGCGGGCTACACGCCTCGCTCCTTCCTCATGGCGCCCCGCTGGCTGGACGGTCTCGCGGACGTGCTCGCCACGACCGACGCGCCCTGCTTCGTGCTCTCCGAGCGGCTGGCCGAGGAGGTCACGGGCTTCCACGTGCACCGGGGCGCGCTCGCGTCGCTGGAGCGCCGTCCGCTGCCCTCCCTCGACGACGTGCTCGCGGGCGCCCGGTCGGTGCTCGTGCTGGAGGAGATCGTCGACCACACCAACGTCGGCGCGGTGCTCCGCAGCGGCGCCGCCCTCGGCTTCGACGCGGTGCTCCTCGCCCCGCGGTGCGCCGACCCGCTCTACCGCCGGGCGGTCAAGGTCGCCATGGGCGCCGTCTTCTCGCTCCCGTGGACCCGTCTGCCGGACTGGTACGACGCCCTGCCCGGGCTCGCGTCGTACGGGTTCACCACCGTCGCGCTGACCCTCGCCGACGACGCCGTCGACCTCGAGGACGCCGTGCGCGGCGTCGACAAGATCGCTCTCGTGCTCGGCTCGGAGGGCCACGGCATCTCGCCGCGCTGGCAGGAGACCGCCGACCGGCGCGCGATCATCCCCATGCACCGCGGCATCGACTCGCTCAACGTCGCCGCGGCGAGCGCGGTCGCCTGCTACGTCGCGTCGCGACGCTGACGGTACGCCGCGGCGACCCCCTCAGAGCACCCCGATGCGCGTGGGGGAGAAGCCCGGGAAGACCTCCGCGGTGCTGGCCCCGAAGCGCTTGGAGACCACCTCGGCGAGCACGCTGCGGTAGTCGGTCGTCACCAGCAGGTCGGCGTCCGCCGTGTTGGTGAGCCCCGGCCACGAGCCGTAGTAGCGCCCGCCCTTGACGCCCGCGCCGGCCAGGAACATGACGTTGCCGTAGCCGTGGTCGAGCCCGTAGTTGGCGTTCTCCCGCACACGGCGGCCGAACTCGCTGAGCGCGACGAGGGTGACCTTGTCGCCCAGCGTGCCCAGGTCCTTGAAGAAGGCCGCGAGGTTGGTGGCGAGGTCCTTCACGTTGCCCCGCATGGCGCCCCAGGACAGGGTCCCGAGGTCGCTGTGCATGTCCCACTCGCCCTGGTCGACCGTGATGACGCTGGTGCCGATCTGCCCGCGGACGATCCGCGTGGCGTAGGAGAGCGCCTTGCCCAGGCTCGAGCTCGTGTAGACGGCGCCGTTCGCGGGGGCCGAGGCACCCGTGCGCACGGGCGCGAAGTCGTCGATGGCGGCCAACGCGTCGCGCACGCTCGGGGCGAGCGGCGCGGACGACCCGCCCCACAGCGTCTGGATGGACGTCCGGCGCCCGCCGAAGGTGTCCCACTGGTCGGCACCGGCCAGCTGCACCGAGCCCGGGTCGCGCATCGCGAGCACCGGCTCGGCGCCGTACAACGAGGTCGGCACGACGCCGTCGCCCACGGCCACGCCGTGCAGCGGACCGTCGGACCCGACGACCTCGTCGCGGCCGAGCAGACGGTTGAGCCAGCCCTCCCGGGCCGCGCTGCCCGGCGCCGCGTCCTCGACCTCCTCCATCGCCGAGAAGTGCGACCGGTTGGGCGCGGGCAGGCCGGTCGCGTGGACCGCGGCGACCTTCCCGGCCGTCCAGAGCGGCAGGAGCGGCGCGAACTCGGGGTGGAGACCGAACATCCCGTCCTTCGCCAGCAACGTCGACGCGGCGATGGCGATGCCCGGGCGCGCCTGGTAGTAGACCGGGTCCGCGTGGGGCACCACGAGCGACAGGCCGTCCGCCGCACCGCGGAGCGACAGCACGACCAGGACGTTGCCGTTGGGCGCCGCCGCGCTGGACCCGAGCGCCGGGGCCGCGCTGACGACGGCGTCGCCGAACGTCGCGCTGAAGGCGGCCAGGGCGCCCACGCCGAGGCCGCCGCGCAGCAGCCCCCGGCGGGTCGGGCTCGGTCCGCGCGGGGACAGGCGGGCGAACTCGGCGCAGCAGTCGGGGGAAGAGGACGGGGAGGCGGACGGGGAAGCAGGGGTGGCGGTCATGGGGGCTCCGAGGGCCGGCGAGGTCATCGCGTGAGGTGCTGCGGGGAGTCGAGCAGGCTGCTGAGCAGGCGGTGGAACTCCCACTTCACGAGGGCGTGGTCCGCCGTGATCCGGGTCGTCGGCGCGTAGTTCGTGACCTCGCAGCACGCCTGCAGCAGCGCGGCCGTGGAGGGCACGCCGAGCATGCGCACGCAGAGGTGGTCGACGAGCTGGGCGAGGGTCAGGCTCGCCTGGGGGAGCCACTGGGCGGGGGACTGGTAGGCGATGTCCTTCACCGGCCACCACCGTCCGGCGGCGCTCCAGTGGAACGAGAACGACGCGAGCGCGCGCGACGTCGAGCTCCAGGCGCTGTTGACCAGCGGAGGACCGTCGGGTCGGCCCCACTCGAAGGGACGCTGGCCGAGGTTGGAGGCGATCCACAGGATCTGCGTCGCCGCGGCCTCCGTGCTGGTCGGCTTCGCGAAGGTCGCCCCGAGGGCGCGGTACGTCGCGACGACGTCCGCGCCGGGGTCCCGCATCTTCGTGCCCCGCGCGGCGCGGAACTCGGGGCGCACGGCGAGCGCCCGGAGCACGGCGGGGATGCTCGTGCCGCTCGCCAGGTAGACCTGTGCGAGGTGCTCGACGAGTGCCGTCGACGGCTCGTCCTGCACGAAGCGGGTCGCGAGCTTGCGGCAGATGCGGCGCGCGGTCGCCGGGTGACGGGCCAGGTAGTCGAGGTACGCCGCCGTGACCACGCGACCGTCGGGGTCGCTGTTCGCGTGGGAGAACCCCATGACGCGCACGGGGCCCGTGGAGTGGTCCGCGGGCCGGTACGACGCGTCCCACGTCCGCCACACGTCGACGCGGTAGCCCGTGAGGATGCGCGCCGACTCCTTGACGTCCGCCTCCGTGTACTCCCCGCGTCCCACGGTGTGGAGCTCGAGCAGCTCACGGCCCAGGTTCTCGTTCGGCTTGCTCTTGGTGGAGACCGCGTTGTCGAGGAACAGCCCCATGGCCGGGTGGGTGATCGTGGCCTTGAGCAGGTCCGCGAAGTTGCCGAGGGCGTGCTGGCGGATCGCCTGCCCGTACGGCACGCGGTAGACGAAGTGGGAGTCGCCGTTCACGGGCACGTGGAAGTGGCCCTCCCAGAACTCCGTCATGAGCTCGTGCACCTGCCGCTTGCTGGTGATGCGCCGCAGCATCAGCCAGCTGCCGTAGTAGGCCATCACCTCCCAGCCACCCTCGACCTCCTCCACCTGGCGCTGCCACAGGTCGGCGGCGGTGCGGGCCAGGGACGGCCACCACCCCCACGTGGCGTCCGCCGCGGCGTCCGGGATCGTGCTCGGCTGCAGCTGCTGGCGGAACCAGGCGGCCGTGCCCCCGGCCGTGAGGACGTCCCGCGCCAGGGCGGGGGTGTAGCCGTAGGACCAGCGGCTCACGAAGTGGCGCTGCTCGGCGTCGAGGGGCGCACCCGCGCCGTACCGGGTCGGGGTGGCGGACGCGCGGGCGGTGGTGGCGGGGGACACGGGTGCCTCCAGGCGGCCTGCGAGCGGGACCCGAGTGGTTCGCTCCGTGAGCACGTCATCGGCGGCGACGCGGGCGCCTTGAGGAAAACCGGAGGAAAGTCCGCGTGCGCCTGGCACGCGGACGACGGGGCGGAGGCGCGGAGGAGGGCGGGCGACTCCGGTACCTTGATGCCCTGGCCCGCGGCGCGACGCCGCCCGGGCACGGCACCACACCCCGATCGCGAAGGACGGTTCGACCCCACCGATGGACGCAGCGCAAAGTCCGACGCCCCCTGACCTCGACCACGTCGGGGGGCGACAGCGGTGACCGAGTGGGTCCTGTTGGCCGTGTCGTTGCTGCTCGTGGTGGCCTGCGGGCTCTTCGTGGCGGCCGAGTTCTCGTTCGTCACGGTCGATCGCGGTCAGGTCGAGCGCGCCGTCGCCGAGGAGGAGGCGGGCGCGGCCGGTGTGCAGCGGGCGCTGCGGCAGCTCTCCACCCAGCTGTCCGGCGCCCAGGTGGGCATCACGGTCACCAACCTGGCGGTGGGGTTCCTCGCCGAGCCCGCGATCGCCGCGCTGCTGCGCGGCCCGCTGGGAGCAGCCGGTGTCCCCGACGGCGCGCTCACCCCGGTGTCGGTGACGCTCGGCCTGGTGATCGGCACCGCCCTGACGATGGTGTTCGGCGAGCTCGTGCCGAAGAACCTGGCGATCGCGCTCCCGCTGCGCACCGCCAAGGCGACCCAGGGGTTCATGCGGGCCTTCACCGCCGTCATGGCCGGTCCGATCCGCGTGCTCAACGGCTCCGCGAACTCGGCGGTGCGCCGCCTCGGCCTCGAGCCGCAGGAGGAGCTCCGCTCCGCGCGGTCCTCCCGTGAGCTGGCCTCCCTCATCGCCCGCTCGGCCGACCAGGGCACGCTCGACGCCGACACCGCCGAGCTGATGGGTCGCTCGGTCGAGTTCGGCGAGCGCACGGCGGGCGAGATCATGACCCCCCGGGTGCGCACCGACAGCCTGGAGCAGACCGAGCGCGCCAGCGCCGTGATCGCCCTCGCCCGCGCCACGGGCCACTCCCGCTTCCCCGTGCTCGACGCGGACGAGAACGTCGTCGGTGCCGTGCACGTCAAGCACGCCGTGGGCCTCCCCGTGCACGAGCGCCCCACCACCCGCATCCGGAGCATCATGGCGCCGGCGCGGTTCGTGCCCGAGACGCTGCCCCTCGACCCGCTGCTCGCGCTGCTGCGGCGGGACGGGTTCCAGATGGCCGTCGTGGTCGACGAGTACGGCGGGCAGGCGGGCATCGTCACGCTGGAGGACGTCGTCGAGGAGATCGTCGGCGACATCGCCGACGAGCACGACCGCCTCGGTGCGCGGGCCCGGCAGCGCCGCGACGGCACCTGGTCCCTGTCGGGGCTGCTGCGCCCCGACGAGGTGGAGGACGTGACCGGCATCGAGCTCCCCGAGCACGAGGACTACGACACGGTCGCCGGCCTCGTCGTGCGGCAGGTCGGCCGCATCCCCGTGACGGGCGACGTCGCGGAGGTGCCGGTCCCCGGCCCTGCGGGCGACGACGACGAGCAGCCGCGCGAGCGGCTCGCCGTGCTCACGGTGGAGCACATGGACGGCCTGCGCGTCGACCGCGTCGGCCTGCGGCTGCTCGACGACGAGCCCGTCGCGGACGCGGGGGAGCACGAGGTCCGCGGCATCGCGGAGACCCGCACCTTCCGGAAGGAGCAGCCGTGAACGACTACGTCGCGGTCGGGGTGGCCGTGCTGCTGCTGGCCCTCAACTTCTTCTTCGTGGGCGCGGAGTTCGCGCTCGTCGCGGCGCGCCGCAGCCAGATCGAGCCGATCGCGCAGGGCGGGTCGCGCTGGGCCAAGGTGACCCTCCGCGCGATGGAGCAGGTCTCCGTCATGATGGCGGGCGCCCAGCTCGGCATCACGATCTGCTCCGTCGGTCTCGGCGCCGTGGGCGAGCCCGCGGTCGCCCACCTGCTGGAGCCCGTGTTCGAGGCGGTCGGGGTGCCGGACGGCCTCGTCTACCCGATCTCCTTCGCCATCGCACTGTCCCTGGTGGTCTACCTGCACGTGGTGCTCGGCGAGATGATCCCGAAGAACATCGCCCTCGCGTCCCCCGAGCGCGCGGCCGTCGTGCTCGGGCCGCCGCTCATGGTCGTCGTCTTCGTGCTGAAGCCCGTCATCATCGCGCTGAACGCGGTCGCCAACACGACCCTGCGCCTGCTCCGGGTGGAGCCCAAGGACGAGGTCTCGTCCACCTTCACCCGTGAGGAGGTGGCGGCGCTCGTCGAGGAGTCGCGCGGGGAGGGCCTGATCGAGGCGGGGGAGTACGACCGGCTCGCCGGTGCCCTCGGCTTCACCGAGAAGCGGGTGGACGCGGTGATCATGCCGCTCGGCTCCCTCGCCACCGTGCCACGCGGCGCGACGGTGGCCGACGTCGAGGACCTGTGCGCCTCCACGGGCTTCAGCCGCTTCCCGGTGCGCGACGGCGACGACCTCGTGGGCTACCTCCACATCAAGGACGTGCTCGAGACCGACGAGGAGCGCCGTGGCCGCGTCGTGGACGACAAGTGGATCCGGCCGCTCGCGGGCGTCCGTGCCACCGACCTGCTCCACGACGCGCTCGAGGTGCTGCAGCGCAAGGGCGCGCACATGTCGCGCGTCGTCGACGACGAGGGTCGGGTGCTCGGTCTCGCGACCCTCGAGGACGTGCTCGAGGAGCTCGTGGGCGAGATCCGCGACGCCGCCCACGCGGACGAGCCGGCAGTGGGCTGAGCGGTGGCGGAGCGGGCGGACACGGGCGGCCGACCGCCCGGTCCGCTCACCGGGCGACGGCGGTGGTTAAGGTGCCGTTCGTGGCAGACGAGGTGACCCGCGACGCGAGGGTGTGGACGATCCCCAACGTCCTGTCGGGTCTCCGGCTGCTCGGCGTGCCCCTGTTCCTCTGGCTGGTCCTCGGCCCGGAGGAGGACGAGCTCGCCCTCCTCGTGCTCGTGGTCTCGGGCATCACGGACTTCCTCGACGGCTACCTCGCCCGCCGCCTCGACCAGCGCTCGTCGATCGGCGAGATCCTCGACCCCGTCGCGGACCGTCTCTACATCCTCGCGGTCATCATCGGCCTGGGCCTCCGTGACGTCATCCCGTGGTGGGTGGTCGTGATCCTCCCGCTCCGCGACGCCCTCCTGTGGGGTCTCGTGCCCTTCCTCCGCACCCGCGGCTACAGCGCCCTGCCCGTGCACTTCCTCGGCAAGGCCGCGACGTTCAACCTGCTCTACGCCTTCCCCCTGCTCCTCCTCGGCGAGGGCGACGGGGTCGTGGCGACGCTCGCCCTGGTCTTCGGGTGGGCCTTCGCGGTGTGGGGCATCGGCCTGTACTGGTGGGCCGGTCTCCTCTACGCCTGGCAGGTACGCCGCCTGCTCGCCACCACCGAGCCGGTGCCGCGCGCGAGGCGCGGGTCCCGGTCCGCGGCGGACGGTCCGCGGTGAGCGACCGGTCGCCGGTCACCCTCCCGCTGCTGGACCGGGTGGTCCAGCAGGCGCTGGAGGGCGACTACGCGCACGTCGCGGCGAAGCGGGCGCGGTCCGGTAGCTCCCCGGCGCCCCGGGAGCGGAAGGTCGGCCGCACGGCCGCCGTGGTCGTCGGGGTGTTCGGGCTGCTCGTCGCCACCGCCGCCGTGCAGACGGAGCGCCAGGCCTCGACCGACGAGACGTCGCGTGCCGAGCTCGTCCACCGGGCCAACGACGGTCGCGACCGGCTCGCCGACCTGCAGGACCGGATCGCGGACCTCACGCAGGAGACCACCGACCTGCAGACCACCTACGACCGCACCCTGGAGCAGGAGAACGCGGTGACCTCGGAGGTCGACGTCCTGCGGCTCGCCACCGGCTACAGCGCCGTCACCGGTCCCGGGGTCCGGTTCGTCATCGACGACGGGGAGGACGGCGGGGAGAGCGTCGTCATGGCGCGCGACCTCCGCCAGCTGGTCACCGGGCTCTGGGAGGTGGGCGCGGAGGCCATCTCCGTCAACGGGCTGCGCCTGACGGCCCTCTCCTCGATCACGACCTCCGGCACGGCCATCACGGTCAACCAGCGCTCGCTCGCCCCGCCGTACGTCGTCTCGGCCATCGGCGACACGCGGTCGCTGCAGGCGGACTTCGCCGACACGGTCTACGGTCAGACCTTCTTCGCCGTGGTGTCACGCTTCGGCCTGCAGGTCCAGATCGACAACGTGGAGGCCCTCGAGCTGCCGGCGGGCAGCACGCCGGTGCTCCGCAACGCCCTGCCCCTCGGCGCCGAGGCGCCGACGCTCTCCAGCCCGACCACCCCGACCAGCTCGTCCGGTCGCTCCCCGGAGGACACCCCATGATCGCCGCCCTCGGCCTGCTCGTCGGCATCGTGCTCGGGATCGTGCTCGAGCCCGAGGTGCCGCTCGCGCTGCAGCCCTACCTCCCGATCGCCGTCGTCGCCGCGCTCGACGCGGTCTTCGGCGGCCTGCGCGCCTACCTCGACGGGATCTTCGACGACAAGGTGTTCGTCGTCTCGTTCGTCAGCAACGTGGTCATCGCCGCGGTGATCGTCTACCTGGGCGACCGCCTCGGCGTCGGGGGCCAGCTGTCGACCGGCGTCATCGTCGTCCTCGGCATCCGCATCTTCTCCAACATGGCCGCGATCCGCCGGCACGTCTTCCATGCCTGAGCCGACGCCGGAGCAGGAGCGCGCCGAGGCGCCCACCGAGCGGGAGGTGCCCCCCGGGGTGGCGCGCCTGCGGGACGCGCTCACCCGCCCGTCGCGCAGCCAGGTCGTGGTGGCGGTGCTGCTGGCGGTCGTCGGCTTCGCGGGCATCGTGCAGGTGCGGACCACCGCGGAGGACGACACCTACTCGGGATACCGCGAGCAGGACCTGATCGACCTGCTGACCGGCCTCGCGGGCACCACGCAGCGGGCGGAGACCGAGATCGCCCGCCTCGAGGACATCCGCGACGACCTGCGCTCCTCGACCACGGCCCGCAGCGCGGCCATCGAGGAGGCGCGGCGCGAGGCCCGTGCCCTCGAGGTGCTCGCCGGCACCGTCCCCGTCGGCGGTCCGGGCATCCGCGTCACCATCGAGGAGGACCGCGGCACGATCCGCGCCTCGGCGATCGTCGACATGGTGCAGGAGCTCCGCTCCGCCGGCGCCGAGGCGATCGAGATCAACGACCAGGTGCGCCTCGTCGCCGGGTCGTGGGCGATCCAGGACGGCGACGGCATCGAGGTGGACGGGGTGCCGCTGCGCCCGCCGTACGTGGTCGAGGCGATCGGCACCGCGACCACGCTCGACGGGGCGATGTCCTTCCCCGACGGGCCGACGCAGACCTTCGAGCGCGACGCCGCGGCGACCGTCGAGGTCGACGAGGTCGACCAGCTCGAGATCGCGTCGACCGTGCCCGACGTCGCCGAGCCGCAGTTCGCCCGCCGCTCCGATTGACCTAGGGTCGGTCACGACCGCAGCCGTTCGACGCGAGGAGCGCCGTGTGTACCCCGACGACCTGAAGTACACCGCCGAGCACGAGTGGGTCCGCACCGGCGACGGCCCGGCCGTGCGGGTGGGCGTGACCCACTACGCCCAGGACGAGCTGGGCGGCATCGTCTACGTCACGCTGCCCGAGGTGGGCGAGACGGTCACGGCCGGGACGCCCTGCGGCGAGCTCGAGTCCCACAAGTCGGTGAGCGAGATCTACGCGCCCGTCACCGGCGAGGTGGTGGCGGTCAACGGGGCCCTCGACGCCACACCGGAGGTCGTCAACGCGGACCCGTACGGCGACGGTTGGCTGTTCGAGGTCGTGCCGGCCGACCCGACCGCGGTCGACGGGCTGCTCGACGCCGCGGCGTACCAGGCCGACCTCCCGGGCTGACGCCCGGACCAGCCGCCCGCCGACCTGCCCTTTCGGCTTGATCGGACAGGCGTGACTGATAGGTTCTCACCACCCGACACCCTCAGCCGCGTGCTGAGGGTTCGTGCCATCGACGAAGGACGCTCAGGAGGCCATCACCATGCCGTTCTGCACAGCCTGCGGTAGGCAGAACCCGGACGATGCGCGGTTCTGCTCCCAGTGCGGCACCAAGATGGTGACCTCGGCGCCGAGCGCGGTGTCGGACGCGACGGCGACGATCTCGATCCCGTCGTCGTCGGCCACGGAGAGCTCCGACCGTGCGCTCAACGCGGTCGACGCCGCCGCCGTGGACGCCCTGCCGCCGGGGCACGCACTGCTCGTCGTCCAGCGGGGTCCCGGCGCGGGCAGCCGGTTCCTGCTCGACACCGACCTGGTGTCCGCCGGTCGCCACCCGGACAGCGAGATCTTCCTCGACGACGTGACCGTCTCCCGGCGGCACGCGGACTTCCGCCGCGACGGCGGGGTGTTCACGGTCAGCGACGTCGGCAGCCTCAACGGCACCTACGTGAACCGCGACCGCATCGACGAGGTCACGCTGAAGGACGGCGACGAGGTGCAGATCGGCAAGTACCGGCTCGTCTTCTTCTCGGGCTCGCCGGTCTGAGCATGGCGGCACCCGGCCCGGCCCCGCGCCGGAGCGAGGACGCAGCAACGGGGCGTCTCACCATCGGGCAGGTCCTCGACCTGCTCCGTCCGGACTTCCCGGGGATCACCATCCCCAAGATCCGGTTCCTCGAGGACAAGGGGCTCATCAAGCCCGAGCGCACCTCGGCGGGCTACCGCAAGTTCTCGGCGCACGACGTGGAGCGGCTGCGGTACGTGCTGGTGATGCAGCGCGACCACTACCTGCCGCTCAAGGTGATCGGCGAGCACCTCGACGCCATCGACCGCGGCCTGGAGCCGCCGCCGCTGGAGGGACTGCAGCCGCAGGTGCCCAAGGTGGCGCTCGCCGCCGACGGTCTCCCGGGCCCGGAGGAGTTCCGCCGGCGCACGTCGATGCGCCTCACCCGCCGCGAGCTGATCGAGGTCGCCCGCATCGACGACGCGTTCCTGGCCGTGCTCGAGCAGTTCGGGCTCGTGCGTGCCGGTGCGTCGGGGCACTACGACGCGGAGGACCTCGTCGTCGCCGACACCGCCCGGGAGCTCGACGCGTTCGGCATCGAGCCGCGTCACCTGCGGGCGTTCCGCGCCGCGGCGGACCGCGAGGCGGGCCTGGTGGAGCAGGTCGTCGCTCCCGTGCGCCGCAGCCGTGACGCCGCCGCCGAGGCGCGGGCGGCCGACACGGCGGCCCAGATCGCCGCGCTCACGGTGCGCCTGCACGCGACGCTGGTCAAGGCCGCCCTGCCCGACCGCTGAGTGCGGCCACCTCGCCGCCACCGGTTCGGTGGTGCGTCTATGGTGGACGTCGTGCGCGAGGTCGATGTCGTCGGAGTCCGGGTGGAGATGCCCTCCAACAGTCCGATCGTGCTGCTGCGCGAGGCGGCGGGGGAGCGGTACCTGCCGATCTGGATCGGTGCCGTGGAGGCCACCGCGATCGCGTTCGCGCAGCAGGGGGTGACCCCGCCGCGCCCCCTGACGCACGACCTGATGAAGGACCTGCTGGAGGCGACCGGCAACGCCCTCGAGGAGGTCCGGATCGTCGAGGTCCGTGACGGCGTGTTCTTCGCGGTCC
This sequence comes from Nocardioides zeae, assembly GCF_010686755.1. GTDB lineage: Bacteria > Actinomycetota > Actinomycetes > Propionibacteriales > Nocardioidaceae > Nocardioides > Nocardioides zeae. The sequence continues at coordinate 151,387 of NZ_JAAGXA010000005.1, forward strand.
TCGTGCTCGCGTCGGGCGTCGAGGTCAGCGCCCGCCCGTCCGACTCGATCGCGCTGGCGCTCCGCACCGGCTCGCGCATCGTGTGTGCCGACGACGTGCTCGACGAGGCCGGCCTGGCGGTCCCTGCCGAGCAGGAGGACGAGGTCGAGAAGTTCCGCGAGTTCCTCGACCACGTGACGCCCGAGGACTTCGAGTCGGACTGACGCGGACGGTGCCGCGGGCACGAGTCTGACCCTCAACTTGAGATTGAGGCTTGCGGTCGGCGTGTCGTGCGTTGACCGGGGTCCGGGGCAGGCCTACGTTGGACCCCTTCGCTGTAACTCCACCGTTGTGCTCCGCACGACACCCTTCCCCCACCGGAGTTGCGTTGCGCGGAGGAACCGGAGAAGAGGTCGCAGTGGGCATGAACGACGAGCAGCACTCGCGCGGTGCGGCTGACGACCGCGCGGTCGTCGAGGCGACGGAGGTCGCCGAGGAGCAGGGTCTGCTGTTCACCGACGACGTGTCGCCGCTCCCGAGCGACCAGGGCTACCGCGGCCCCACGGCGTGCAACGCGGCCGGGATCACCTACCGCCAGCTCGACTACTGGGCCCGCACCGGGCTGGTCGAGCCGACCATCCGTGGCGCGAAGGGCTCGGGCTCGCAGCGCCTGTACTCCTTCCGCGACATCCTCATCCTCAAGATCATCAAGCGGCTGCTCGACGCGGGCATCTCGCTGCCGCAGATCCGCACGGCGATCTCGCACCTGCGCGAGCGCGGCACCGACGACCTGACGCGGGTCACGCTGATGAGCGACGGCGCGTCGGTCTACGAGTGCACGACCAACGACGAGGTCATCGACCTGCTCCAGGGTGGCCAGGGCGTGTTCGGCATCGCCATCGGCGGCGTGTGGCGCGAGATCGAGGGCTCGCTGGCCGAGCTGCCGAGCGAGCGCACCGGCGACGACGCCGCCGCGTCGGCACCGACCGCGGTCGACGAGCTCGCCGCGCGTCGCGCCCGCCGCATCGGCTGACGCTCTCCCCGCGCCGTACGGGCGCTCCTCCTCCCCGTAGTCCCTGACGTTTCCGACCACCTGGATCGATCCACCGGTCGGAAACGTCAGGGACTACGTCGTCGTGGCGCGGGTGCTAGGTTGGCGTTCGCTGCTCATCCCGTGCGGGAGAGCCTCCGCGGGTCCGCCCGCGGCGCGCCGAAGGGGCAATTCCTCCCCGGAACCTCTCAGGCACCCGGACCGCACGGGCAGGCGACTCTGAACCGCACGCCGTGGTCGGGACAGAGGGGGAGGCGAACCGGCCGACCCCGAACGGAGCGCCTCATGGACGCCGACCCCACGACCCCCGACCTCGCCACGGACGACGTGCTGGGCTTCGCCCGCCGCCACATCGGCCCCGACGCCGACGCCGTCGCCACCATGCTGGCCCGCCTGGGCCACGACTCGCTCGACGCCCTCATGGACGCCGCCGTCCCCGCGTCCATCCGCGACCGCGACGTCGACCTGGCGCTGCCGGCCCCCGCCGCCGAGCAGGAGGTCGCCGCCGAGCTGCGCGCCCTCGCCGCGGCGAACGGGCTGGCGGAGCCGATGATCGGGCTGGGATACCACGGCACCGTGACCCCGCCCGTGATCCGCCGGAACGTGCTGGAGGACCCGAGCTGGTACACGGCGTACACGCCCTACCAGCCCGAGATCTCCCAGGGCCGCCTCGAGGCGCTGCTCAACTTCCAGACGATGGTCGGGGACCTGACGGGCCTGCCCACCGCCAACGCGTCCCTGCTCGACGAGGGCACGGCGGCCGCGGAGGCGATGACGCTGGTCCGCCGCGCGAACCGGAAGGCGCGCGGCCCCTTCGTCGTGGACGCCGACGCGCTCCCGCAGACGATCGCGGTCGTGCGCACCCGCGCGGCGGCCATGGGGATCGACGTCGTGGTGGCCGACCTCGGCGACGGCCTGCCGGCGTCGGTCGCCGAGAGCGGCCTGTGCGGCGTGCTGGTGCAGTACCCCGGCGCTTCCGGCGAGGTGCGCGACCCGCGGCCGGTCATCGAGGCCACCCACGAGCACGGCGGCCTCGCGGTCGTCGCCGCCGACCTCCTGGCCCTCACCCTGCTCGAGTCGCCGGGCACGCTCGGTGCCGACGTGGCGGTCGGATCGACGCAGCGCTTCGGGGTGCCGCTCTTCCACGGCGGCCCGCACGCGGCGTACGTCGCGGTGCGCGCCGGGCTGGAGCGGAACCTGCCCGGGCGGCTGGTCGGGGTGTCGGTGGACGCGGAGGGGCGACCGGCGTACCGGCTGGCGCTGCAGACGCGCGAGCAGCACATCCGCCGGGACAAGGCGACGTCCAACATCTGCACCGCCCAGGTGCTGCTCGCCGTCGTGGCGTCGATGTACGCCGTCTACCACGGGCCCGACGGCCTGCGGCGGATCGCGGAGCGTACCCACGACCTGGCCGCACGGGCCGTGGCCTCCCTGCGGGCGGCGGGGCTCGACGTGCCCACGACCGCGTTCTTCGACACCTTCACGGTGCGGGTCCCCGGCGGGGCCGCCGCCGTCGTCGAGGCAGCGCGCGAGGAGGGCCTCCACCTGCGGCTCGTCGACGCGGACACGATCGGGGTTGCGTTCTCCGAGGTGAGCGGGCCGCACACGCTCCGCGCCCTGCACACGGCGCTGCACGTGGTGCCCGCGCGGGTCGACCCGGTCCGCGACGCCCTCCCCGCCGGGCTCGCCCGCACGACGCCGTACCTCACCCACGAGGTCTTCTCCAGCCACCACAGCGAGACGCAGATGCTGCGCTACCTGCGGCGGCTCTCGGGACGCGACTACGCCCTGGACCGCGGCATGATCCCGCTGGGCTCGTGCACGATGAAGCTCAACGCGACCACCGAGATGGAGCCGGTGAGCCTGCCGGGCTTCGCCGACCTGCACCCGTTCGTGCCCGCGGAGGACGCGGCCGGCTACCAGCGGCTCGTGGCCGACCTCGAGGGCTGGCTGGCGGCGGTGACCGGCTACGACCGGGTCTCGATCCAGCCCAACGCGGGTTCGCAGGGCGAGCTCGCCGGGCTGATGGCCATCCGGGCCTACCACCAGGCACGCGGGGAGAGCACCCGCGACGTCTGCCTGATCCCGGCCTCCGCCCACGGCACCAACGCGGCCTCGGCCGTCATGGCCGGGATGCGGGTCGTGGTCGTCGCCTCCCGCGACGACGGCGGCGTCGACCTCGACGACCTGCGCCGCGCCTGCGCCGAGCACGCCGACGACCTGGCGGCCATCATGGTCACCTACCCCTCGACGCACGGCGTCTACGAGGAGAGCATCACCGAGCTCTGCGACGTCGTGCACGCCCACGGCGGGCAGGTGTACGTCGACGGCGCCAACCTCAACGCCCTCGTCGGCCACGCCCGGCCGGGCGCCTTCGGCGGCGACGTCTCCCACCTCAACCTGCACAAGACCTTCTGCATCCCGCACGGTGGCGGCGGTCCCGGCGTGGGCCCCGTGGCCGCGCGGGCGCACCTCGCGCCGTACCTGCCGTCGCACCCCCTCCACCCGGACCCGGAGCGGCGCGACGGGATCGGCCCGATCAGCGCGGCGCCGCACGGGTCGGCCGGCATCCTGCCCATCTCGTGGGCCTACGTGCGGCTCATGGGTGCTGCCGGGCTCGCGCGGGCGACGGCGGTGGCGGTCCTGTCGGCGAACTACGTCGCCGCGCGGCTGGGGGAGCACTTCCCGGTGCTCTACCGCGGGGCCGGCGGGCTGGTGGCCCACGAGTGCATCCTCGACCTGCGGCCGCTGACGAAGGCGACGGGCGTGACGGTCGACGACGTCGCGAAGCGCCTCGTCGACCACGGCTTCCACGCTCCGACCATGTCGTTCCCGGTCGCCGGCACCCTCATGGTGGAGCCGACCGAGTCGGAGGACCTCGCCGAGCTCGACCGCTTCTGCGAGGCGATGATCTCGATCCGCGCGGAGATCGCCCGGGTCGAGGCGGGGGAGTGGAGCGCGGAGGAGTCGCCGCTGCGCCACGCGCCGCACACCACGCGCGCCCTCGTCGGCGACTGGGACCGCGCCTACTCCCGCGAGACGGCCGTGTTCCCCCAGGGCCACGACGTCGACAAGTACTGGCCCCCGGTCGCCCGCATCGACCAGGCGTACGGCGACCGCAACCTGGTCTGCGCCTGCCCGCCGCTCGAGGCCTTCGCCGAGGACGGCGTGCTCGTGGAGGAGGGCGCGTGAGGGACGACACCCCGGTCCTGCCCGGGACCGCCCGTGCCCTGCTGACCCGGGTCGCGGAGATCCAGGTCGCCGCTCGGGCACCCTCCCTCGTCGCCGGCGTGGTGCGGGACGGGGCGCTGGTGTGGTCGGGCGGCTGGGGGACGGTGCCGGGACCCGTCGAGGACACGCAGTACCGGATCGGGTCGATCACCAAGACCCTCACCGCGGTCGTCGTGCTCCAGGCCGTGCGCGACGGGCTGCTCGACCTGGGCGACACGATCGCCGACGCGCTCGGCGAGCCGATCGGGGCGTACGGCGACCGCACCCTGCGGCAGCTGCTCTCGCACACCTCCGGCATGCAGTCCGAACCCGCCGGCGAGTGGTGGGAGCGCACGGACGGCGGTTCCTTCGCCGAGCTCGTCGCCGCCAACCCGGGTGCCGGTGCGGTGTTCCCGGCCGGCCAGCAGTACCACTACACCAACCTGGGCTTCGCCCTGCTGGGCGAGGCGGCCGCGCGGGCCCGCGACACCGACTGGTGGTCGCTCGTGCGATCCGCCGTGCTCGAGCCGCTGGGGATGACCCGCACGTCGTACGGGCCCGAGGCGCCGCACGCCACGGGTGCCTCCGTCCACCCCTACACGAGCGAGCAGGTGGCCGAGCCGGCCACCGACACCGGGGCCATGGCACCCGCCGGGCAGGTCTGGTCCACCGTCACCGACCTCGGCCGGTACGCCGCGTTCCTGGTCGCCGGCCACCCCGATGTGCTCGACGGGTCGTGGCTGGAGCTGGCGAGCCACTCGCTGGGGGCGACGCGCGCGTCGGGGCTGGCCAGCGCCCACGGCCTGGGGCTCGCGCTCGTGGCGGGTGGCTCCGGGATGCTCCGCGGGCACACCGGATCGATGCCCGGGTTCCAGGCGGCCTGCTTCGTGGACGCCCCGCGCCGCACGGGCGCCGTCGTCCTCGCGGGCTCCACCACCGGCGTACCGGCGGGCGGGCTCGCCGCCGACCTGCTCGAGCTGGTGCACGCGCACGAGCCCACGCTGCCGGCCCCGTGGCGAGCCCCCGACGAGGTGCCGGCACTGGTGCGGGAGGTCGTCGGCGTGTGGCACTGGGGCAACACGCCCTACGTGTTCCGGGTCGAGGGCTCGACTTGCGACCAGGTCGTCGTGCGCCGCGGGGACGCCGTCGCGCACAGGTTCGCCCTGCGGGGCGGCCCGGGGGAGGAGCGGCTGGTGGGCACGGGTGGCTACCACGACGGCGAGACCCTCGAGGTGCACCGCCGCCGCGACGGCAGCGTCAGCCACCTGGTGGTGGCGACCTTCGTCTACACGCGCGTGCCGTACGACCCGGAGGTGCCGGTGCCGGGCGGGCACCCGACCACCGGCACCTGACCGGTCACCCCTCGTCGGAGCCCTCGGGCCGACGGCGCGCGGCGTGGCGCAGGCGGCGCCCGGCCCGGACGTCGTCGGCGTGCTTCTCGTCGCTCTTCTCGATGGCGTGGGTGTCACGGGGCGGCAGCTGGATGCTCTCCTCCGCGGCGATCCCGGCCTGGAGCTCGCGACCGCGCTCCAGCTCGGCGTCGAGCTCGGCGCCGAGGAGGAGCGCGAGGTTGGTGATCCAGAGCCACAGCAGGAAGACCGCGACGCCCGCCAACGAGCCGTAGGTGCGGTTGTAGCTGCCGAAGTTCGCGACGTAGAAGCCGAACGCCGTCGACGCGACGAGCCAGACGACGATCGCCAGGACGGCGCCGAGGCTGATCCAGCGGAACCTCGGCTGCTGCACGTTCGGCGTCACGTAGTAGAGCAGCGCGACGACCAGCACCACCGCACCGAGCACGACGGGCCACTTGGCGATGTTCCAGACGAGCACGGCGGTGTCGCCGAGGCCGATGGCGTCGCCCACCGCGGACGCCGCGGGGCCGGTCAGCACGAGGGCGAGCGCGACCAGCGCGACGAGCACCACGGCGACGGCCGTGAGGAGCAGCATCACCGGACGCAGCTTCCACACGGGTCGGCCCTCGCGGATCTCGTAGACCCGGTTCATCGCCCGGCCGAACGAGCCGACGTAGCCCGACGCCGACCACAGCGCCGTGGCGAGACCGACGACGAAGGCGACGCCGGCGGTCTGCGAGGAGGCCAGCTGCTGGAGCGTGGGCTCCAGCGTGGTGGCGGCGTTGCCCGCGCCGACGTCCCGGAGCACTTGCAGCAGCGTGTCGACCGTGGCCTGTCCCTGCCCCACGAGGCCCACCAGCGCCAGGAGCGCGACCAGCCCCGGGAACAGCGCCAGCACGGCGTAGTAGGTCAGCGCCGCCGCGAGGTCGGTGCACTGGTCCTTGCCGAACTCCCGCAACGTGCGGCGCAGCACGTAGCGCCACGACGGCGCCTCGATGTCGCCGACCGAGTCGGGCTTGCGCGGGTCGTCGGGCGAGGGAGCGTCGGCGCGCTCCTCGGCGCGCTCCTCGGCGCGCTCGTCGCGAGCGTCCTCGGGACGCTCCGTGCGGTGTCGTCCGAGCAGGGCCACGGCTACCTCCTCCGTCGCCAGACGACGACCGCGACGACGACGAGGCCCAGCACGAGCAGGCCACCGGCGCCGCCGAGGGCGGCGGGCGTCGGCTTGCCACGGTCGTCGGTCAGCTGGTCGCGGGCGTTCGCGACCGCTTGGGCGGCCTGCCCAGCGGTCACCTCGGCGGACGTCCGGGCGTGCTGCACGATCTCCTCGGCCTTGTGCTTGGCGCGCCCGGTGACGTCGGCCTTCGCGGCCAACGCCTCGACCGTGTCGGCGAGGTCGGCGCGGGTCTGCTCGACCTGCTCCTCCAGCTCGGCGACCGTCGGCTGGTGCTCCTCGTGCGGATCGTCAGGCGTGGCCATGCTCGCGGGCCTCCTTCACGGTGCGGACGTCGGTCTTCAGCCCCTCGACGGCGCGCTCGGGCACCGGGGGACCGGCGTGCTTCACCTGGCTCCGACCGACGACGGCGAGGAGGCCGGCGAGGAGGAAGAGCGCCAGCGTCACGACGAGGGCGGCCAGCCACGCGGGGAGCACGAGGGCGAGGGCGATGATCACCGTCGCCACCAGGGCACCCCCGCCGTACAGCGCGAGCACACCGGCCGCGCCGAACGCCCCCGCGCCGAACCCGGCGTACTTCACCTTCTGGCTGATCTCCGCCTGGGCGAGACGGATCTCGCCGCGGAGCAGCTCGGACGTCTGGGTCGACAGACGGGCGATCAGCTCACCGGTCGTCTCGTCCCCGTGGACGCTGCTCACCGACGGTCCCTCACGCACCGAAGGCGGAACCGGGCTGCGCGGCACCGGCCGCGTGCGCGCCGCCGTTCTCGCCGTCGTCCGTGCTGTCCTCGCCCCTGACCTTCTCCGTGACGGTGTGGGCGACCTCGCTGGCCTTGCCGCTCACCTTCTCGGCGACCTGCGGGGCGGTCTCCTTGACCTTCTCCTGGGCCTGGTCGACCTTGTCCTGCACCGTGGGGTTGTTCCAGGCCTTCTGGGCCTGGGCCTTCAGCTGCTCGTAGCGCTGGGTGCCCGCTCGCGCCCCCAGCACGTACCCGATGCCGATCCCGATCACCAGCGTCAGCTTGCGCATGTCCGTCTCCCTCGGTCGGTGGTGCGGCGCTCGTGCGCCCGCCGCGCCAGGTCGGCGCAGCGGGCGTCCGGTACCCACCGAGGCGTGGCTACTGCGCCTGGGACACGCTCGACATGTTGAAGTCGGGGATGCGCAGCGCGGGGGTGGCGGTGCGCGAGAAGTAGTCGCCCCACTCCCGGCTGAAGCTGAGGTCGGTCGCACCCGCGTGGCTGAACCGGTTGAGCAGGTCGACCGGGCTCTCGTTGAAGCGGAAGTTGGTGACCAGGCCGGTGATCTCGCCGCCCTCGACGAGGTAGACGCCGTCGCGGGTGAGGCCCGTGAGCAGCATCGACTGCGGGTCGACGACGCGGATGTACCAGAGCGACGTGACGAGGAGGCCCCGCTCGGTGCCGGCGACGAGGTCCTCGGTCGTGCCGGCACCGCCGGCGACGTCGAGCACCAGGTTGTCGGGCGCCGGGTTGACGGGGAGACCCGTGACGCGCGCCGAGTGCCGGCTCGTCAGCAGCGAGGTGAGCACCCCGTCGCGGATCCAGTCGGTGGGCACGATCGGCAGGCCGTTGTCGAACACCGAGGCGCTCTCGCTCGACGCGGTGGTGTGGACGAAGGGGACGGACTCGAGCCCGGGGTACGCGGGTGCCGAGTGCAGCCGGACGCCGGGCGCGGCGACCTGCTCGCCGACGCGGGTGCCACCGCCGGGGCGGCTCCAGACCGACTGGCCGTCGTGGGCGTCGAGCGCCCCCGAGATCCACAGCAGGTAGATCATGAGGTCGGCCGTCGACGTCGGGGGGAGCACGGTGTCGTAGCGACCCGCGGGCAGGTCGACCCGACGGCTGCCCCAGCCGAGACGGCGGGTGAGCTCGGCCTCGAACGCGACGGGGTCGACGTCGGCGAAGTCGCGGGTGGCGCCGCCGACCCAGGCGCTCTGGTCGAGCGACGTCGGCTTGGCCGTGCACGCCCAGTGTCCGGTCGGCTGCACGTGCCGCAGCCGCAACCCGGTGGTGGAGCCGACGTAGACCGTCGCGACCTCGTGGTCGACGAAGCCGTAGAGCACCCGCCCACCGCCCCCGGCGGTGCCGAACGCGGTGCCGAGCGCGGGCGCGACCGCGTCGTACACCCCGATGGAGGTGCGGGCCGGCGGTTCCGACCAGTCGGGGGAGGCGCCGCCGCTGACGAGGTCGGCGGCGTCGTCGGCGACGTCCGCCGCCTGCGCGGCCGTGTCGGCCAGCTCGACGAGGGCGAGCACCTGCGCGAGGTCGCTTGCCGCGCTGGTCACCGAGCCGACGGCCACGCCGTCGCTGCGGCGGTCGAAGGCGAGCACCGAGACCTGGACGCCGCTCATCTCGCCGTTGGTGGTCAACGTGTTGTTGGCCCAGCGCAGGTTCGCGCTCGACGTGGTGCGGACGATGACGACCGCGTCGTCGCTCCGGCTGGCCTCGAGGGCCCGCTCGACGAGCTCCTGGGGGGTGGGCGAGGTGGTCACTTGCCCGCCTCCTCTCCGGTGTTGAGGATCCGTACGCCGCGGAACAGTGCCGTGGGGCAGCCGTGGCTCACCGACGCGACCTGGCCGGGCTGGGCCTTGCCGCAGTTGAACGCGCCTCCCAGCACGTAGGTCTCAGGACCGCCGACGGCCTCCATGGAGCCCCAGAAGTCGGTGGTCGTCGCCTGGTAGGCGACGTCGCGCAGCTGGCCGGCCAGGCGGCCGTCCTCGATCTTGTAGAAGCGCTGGCCGGTGAACTGGAAGTTGTAGCGCTGCATGTCGATCGACCACGACTTGTCGCCGACGACGTAGATGCCGCGCTCCACGCGCTCGATCAGCCCCTCGGTGCTGGGGCCCTCGGGGTCGGGCTGCAGCGAGACGTTGGCCATCCGCTGGATGGGGATGTGGCCGGGCGAGTCGGCGTAGGCACAGCCGTTGGACCGGCCGTCGTTGAGCTCGGGCTTCTGACGGCCCATCACCCGGTCGAGCTGGTAGCCGACGAGCACGCCGTCCTTGACGATGTCCCACGACTGGGTGGCGACCCCCTCGTCGTCCCAACCGATCGAGGCCAGGCCGTGGGGCGCGGTGCGGTCGCCGGTGACGTTCATGACGGGCGAGCCGTACTGCAGCGACCCCAGCTGGTCGTAGGTGGCGAAGCTCGTGCCCGCGTAGTTCGCCTCGTAGCCGAGCGCACGGTCGAGCTCGGTCGCGTGGCCGATCGACTCGTGGATCGTGAGCCACAGGTTCGAGGGGTGGATGACGAGGTCGTAGGTGCCGGCCTCCACGCTGGGGGCGCGGAGCTTCTCGGCCAGGAGCCCGGGCAGCTCGGCCAGCTCCGTGTCCCAGTCCCACCCTCCGCCGCCGGGCCCGCCGACCAGGTACTCCCAGCCGCGTCCCACCGGTGGTGCGATCGACGTCATCGAGTCGAAGACGCCCCGCTCCGCGTCGGCGCCCATCGCGGTGACCTCGGGCATGAGCCGCACGCGCTGCTGGGTGGTGCGGGTGCCCGCGAGGTCGGCGTAGAACTTGTTCTCCCGCACCTGCCGGAGCCCGGCGGTGGCGTGGCCGACCACGTCGTGCGCCCGGAGGCGCTCCGTGAAGTCGACGAGCAGGGCGACCTTCTCGGCGACCGGCACCTCGAGGGGGTCGATCTCGTGGGGCGAGGTCCACGACACGTCGGGGTAGACCGGCTCGTCGGCCAGCTCGACGGGCACCGTCGTCATCGACGCCGCGACCCGTGCGACCTCGACGGCCCGCTCCGCGACGTGGCGGGCCTCCGCCTCGGTCAGCACGACGCCCGAGGCGAAGCCCCACGCACCGCCGTGGACGACCCGGACGGCGAACCCGACGTCCGAGCTGTCCTGCGTGCCGAGCAGGGAGCCGTCGCGCACGTGCAGGTCCTGGTAGCGCACCCGCTCGAACCGGAAGTCCGCGTGGGTGACCCCCAGGTCGGCCGCGCGGCCGAGGGCGACGTCCGCGAGGTGCCGGAACGGGAGGTCGAGGAATGACGCGTCGATGCCGAGACCGCTCATGCGACCGAACCTAGACCACCGCGCCACCGCACCGGGCTCGCGCCTCAGCCGTCGGCGTGGACGATGCTCAATCGTGACCCGGAGCGGGACGGCGCGACCTGCAGCTGGGTCGGGATGCGCGTGCGCAGCTCGCTGACGTGGCTCACGACGCCGACCACGCGTCCCCCCTCACGGAGCTCGTCGAGCGTGTCCATGACGTCGTCGAGGGTCTCCGCGTCGAGCGAGCCGAAGCCCTCGTCGACGAACAGCGTCTCCAGGTCGCTTCCCTCGCCGTCAGCGGCCGACTCGCCGGCGACGACGTCGGCCAGGCCGAGCGCCAGGGCCAGGGACACGAGGAAGGTCTCGCCGCCCGAGAGCGTGGCCGGGTCCCGCAGCTCGCCGCTCCACTCGTCGCGCACGAGGAGGCGGAGCACCCCCGCCTCCTGCTCGAGGGTGTAGCGCGCCGCCGTCATCGGCGCCAGGCGCTGGTTGGCCGCAGCGACCACCTGCCCCAGTCGCCAGGACACCACGTACGCCGCGAGCCCGAGCCTCAGGCGGTTGTCCGCCGAGCGGCCGGAGGCCAGGGTCGCGACCCGGTCGGCGACGTCGTGCTGCTCGCGGACCGGGACCCACGCCGTGAGCGCTGCACGGAGGTCGGCGACCAGCGCCCGCAGACGGTGGTGGCGGCTCCCGGCCACGTCGTGGCGCGTGCGGAGCTCGCCGGCCTCGCGCGCCGTCTCCTCGGCCGCGTCACGGAGCCGGTCGAGATCGGCCGGCGCAGCGGACGACGCGGCGACGAGGAGCGGGTCGGCCAGCTGCTCCCGGGTCGAGGCGACCTCCTCGTCGTGGCGCCGCAGCTGCTGCTCGAGGGCGGCGAGCTCGGCGTGGGGGAGCCCCGCCGCCGTGACGGCGTCGAGGTCGTCGAACCCGTGCTCCTTCGCCTCGGCGAGCGCCAGCTCCTGGGTCTCGGCGAGGTGCACCTCTGCCCGGTCGCGGTCGATCCGCGCCGCCAGCACGTGCTCCCACTGCTCGGTCGTGGCGGTCAACGTCGCGAGGGCCGCTGCGGGCTCCTGGCCCTCGACGGCCCGGACACGACCGACGACCCGGGCGAGCTCACCGCTGCGCACGGCGTGCTGCTGCAGCTCGGCCGTCAGCGTGGCCGTGCGGTCGGCGAGCGCGCGACGGTCGTCGGCCAGCGCCTGCTGGCGCGCCTCGAGGTCCGCCAGCTCGGCCTCCCGGTCGGCGAGACCCCCGAGCTGCGCGGTGAGGTCGGCCAGCATCGCGTCGAGGTCGGCGACGACCGTGCGCCACCCGGCGACGTCGGTGCCCTGGGCGGCCTCGCGCGCCCGCGCCAGGTTCTCGGCGGCGGCGCGCACGGCGTCCACCCGCGCCTGCTGGTGGGCCTCGGCGTCGTCGACGGCCCGTCGCGCACGGCGCTCGGCTGCGGCGTCGGGCGCGTCCGCACCGGCCGCGGCCGGGTGGGGGTGGTCGCAGGAACCGCACACGGGACAGGCGTCGCCGACCGCCAGGTCGAGGGCGATCTCGGCGGCCATCCCGTCGAGGCGGCGCTCGCGCAGGTCGAGCCAGTGCTCCCGGCGGGCCTGGGTCTCCTCGCGCGCCGCGACGAGCGCGACCTCGGCCTCGGCGAGCACGCCCGCGAGCCTCTCGACCCGATCCGCGGCGGCCAGCGCGACCACAGCGGTGGAGCGCCGGTGCTCCGCCGCACGACGGGCCTCCACGGCGGCGCTGTCGGCCCGCAGGGCGGTCCGCACCCGGCCGATGCGTGCCGGCAGGGTCGTCGCGGCCTCGTCGAGCTCGGTGCTGCGGCGCTCGAGCTCGGCCAGCTCGGCCGATGCCCGGGCGCAGGCGGCCTCCAGCTCGGCGAGCTCGGCCTGGCGGGCGACCGCGTCGGTGCAGCGCTCGCGGCGCGACCGGACGTCCGTCAGCGCGGCCCGGATGGCCGGCTCGTCGAGCGCGGCCTGGACGAGCGGGTCCACCACGTCGTCGAGGGTGAGCACGAGCGTGCCCGCGGTCTCGGCAGCGACGGGACCGAGGCGCCGGAGACCGGCGGCGAGGGCGGTGTCCGCGGCGCGCACCGTCTCCGCGGCACGGTCCCGCGTGGTCACCAGACCGAGGACCGGCGCGGCGCGCCGCGCCTCCTCGACCCGGCGTCGCAGCAGGTCCATCTCCGGCCCGCGGGCGAGCAGGGTCTCGTGACGCCCGGCGAGCTGCTGCTGCCGGCGCCGGGCGACCTCGCGCTCCTCCGCCGCGCGGAGGGTCTCCGCCGCTGCGGCCGCGGCGGCGACGGCCGGTGCGAGCGCCGCGGCCGTCGCGGTGGACCGCTCGGCGGCGTCCGCCTCGGCCCCAGCCGCCCAGGCCTCGAGCTCGTCCGCTCCGACGCCACCGGCGGGATCGTCGAACCGGGCCTCGGCGGGCAGCGGGACCGCCGCCGCCTCGCTGATGCGGTTGACGGCCTCGGCGATCGGACGCTGCAGCGCGAGCGACTCCTGGCGCAGCACGCGGCGGTGCTCGGCGAGCCACTTCTCGACGTCACCGAACCGACCGGTGCGGAAGATGCTCTGGAGCAGCTTCTGCCGGTCGTCGCCACCCGCGCGGAGGAAGCGCTGGAACTCGCCCTGGGGCAGGAGCACGACCTGGCAGAACTGGGTGAGGCTGAGCCCCACGAGCCGCGCCACGAGGTGACCGGCATCGTCGATGCGCCCCGTCAGGTGGCTCCAGGACCCGTCGACGCGCTCCTCCACGAGCACCGTGGCCTGCTGGGTCGTCAGCCCCTCGCCCCGCTTCTTGGGCCGCTCCCACGCGGGGCTGCGGCTGAACCGGAAGCGGCGCCCCGACAGGGTCGCCTCCAGCACGACGCGGGGCGCGACCTCGGGCGCCGCCTGGTCGCTGCGCAGGTGGCGGGCGCCGTTGCGCTCGCCGGGCACTGCGCCGTACAGCGCGAAGCAGATGGCGTCGAGCACGCTGGACTTGCCGGCGCCGGTGGGCCCGCACAGCAGGAACAACCCGCCGTCGGCCAGCGCGTCGAGGTCGACCGCCACCGTGCCCGCGAAGGGGCCGAACGCCGTGATCTCCAGGTGGTGCAGCCTCACCCGGCCACCTCCACGGGACCCTCCAGGGGCCCCGCCACGGGCCCCGCCACGGGGTCGGCCTCCCGGTCGCCGGTGCACGCCTCGCACGCGGTCGCCAGCAGGGCCGCCTCCGCGGTGTCGGCGGCCGTGCCGCGCACGAAGGAGACGAAGTCGAGGGTGACGTCGTGGGCACCGCGCCCGGCGGTGGGTCGCGGCGGCAGCCCCGCGGGCCGGTCGGACGACTCGAAGCCGAGGACGAGAGCGTGGGGGAACCGGCGGCGGAGCCGCTCCATGGCTCCCCGGGGGCGCACGGGGTCGGTCAGCGTGGCCTGCACCCAGGCGTCCTCGTGACCGGCGAGAGTGGGATCCGCGAGCAGGTCCTCGAGGGTGCCCCGCAGCCGCGCCAGCGGACGGGGCACCGGGGCGGGCACGAGCTCGGCGCGCACGCTGCCGTCGGCGGCGAGGTCGACCAACCAGGAGCCCTTGGTCTGGGCGGCCTCGGAGAACGAGTAGGCCAACGGGGACCCCGAGTACCGCAACCGGTCGTCGAGCACGTGGGGGGAGTGGAGGTGGCCGAGCGCCACGTAGTCCACCCCGTCGAACACGCTCGTCGGCACGCGGTCCACGCCGCCGACGGCGATGTCGCGCTCCGACTCGCTCGGCTGGGCGCCCGCCACGAAGGCATGGGCCAGGACGACCGACCGGGTGCCCGGCCGACCGGAGAGGTCGGCCCGCACCCGCTGCATCGCGGCTCCCAGCGCGGCCTCGTGGGAGCGGGCAGGGAGGCCCCACGGCTCGCGGACCGCGTCGGGATCGAGGTAGGGCAGCGCGTGGACGGCGACGGGCCCGTGCCGGTCGTCGACGAGCACCGGGACACCGACGCCCGCGGGATCGGTGCGCACGTGCACCCCCGCGGCATCCATCACCCGCGCGCCGAAGCCGAGCCGGCGCGCGGAGTCGTGGTTGCCGCTCGAGACGACGACACGCGCCGGGGTCGCGGCCAGCCGGGCGATCGCGTCGTCGGCGAGCCGCACCGCGTCCACCGGCGGCAGGGCACGGTCGTAGACGTCGCCCGCGACGACCACGAGGTCGACGCCCTCGCTGACGACCACCTCGAGGAGGTGGTCGACGAACGCCGCCTGGTGGCCCAGCAGGTCGGCTCGGTGGAACGAGCGGCCCAGGTGCCAGTCGGAGGTGTGGAGGATGCGCACGCGTCGAACCTAGGTTCGCCCACCGACAGTTCTGCGCACCCACGCCGGGACAGCGGCGCGGGCGGCGCTCACAGCCGCCGCTCGAGCTCGTCGACCATGTCGGTCAACCGCCGGCGGACCGGTCCGGGCAGCTCGGCCCGGTCGGCCAGGTCACGGACCCGCTCCACCACGTCGGACCGCCGCGCGGTGAGGGGGAAGAACGCCTCGACGACGTCGCCGAGCAGCCAGCCCGAGAACACGTCGCCGAGCCGGGGCACGCCGGCGAGGTAGCGCTCGACGTACGGCTCGGTCAGGTCCTCCTGGCCGCGCTGCCAGAACGCGAGGCCCGCGGCCTCCACCTCGTAGTTGGCCGCCGTGTCCTCCCCGGTGAACCGGCGCCACGCCCAGGCCTTCGCCCCGGCGGTCGGCAGCGCTGCCCGGGCGCGGGCGTGCTCGACCCGCGCCACCGCGGTCGGCGCCTCGGCGAGCCGCTCGTCCAGGTACGCCGCGTCGACGGCCCCGAGGACGGCGAGGCGGAGCAGGACGCGCCAGCGGACGGCCTCGTCGAGCTCCACTCCCGCCGGGAGGCCGTCGCCGGCGAGCCATCCGCGGAGCCCGGCGACGTCGGCGCTCGACGTCACCTGCAGCCCGAAGGCGGCGAGCTGCAGGGTGCTGCCCAGCGTCGCCCGGGCCAGCACCTCGCCGGCGGCGGCGTGCACGCGGGCGTCCAGTGCCGCGGGGTCGTCGACGACGGCCCGCAGCCGACCGAGCGCCCAGCCGCCGACGACCGTCACGCCGTCGTCGTCCTGCTCGGGGCCCAGCCCCGCCGCGACGACGTCGGCCGCCTGCTCCGGGGAGACGGCACCGGTGTGCACGCCGGTGCGCAGGCTGTTCCAGACCCCGGCGCGCAGCATCGGGTCGCCCCCGGCCCGCAGCAGGCGGGGGAGCGCGGCCAGGGTCGCGGCATCGGGGGCGGAGCGCGACCACGAGTCCTCGAACGCGTCGATGACGACCGCGGTGTCCGGGCCGACGGCGAGCGGGGTGGAGGGTCCCGCCAGCGTCGCCGTGCGGACGTCCCACTCCCCGTCCCGCTCCCCGACGGGCTCCCCGACGGGCTCCCCGACGGGCTCCGCGGTCGCGATGCGGACCGTGTGGCTGCGGTCGGCGGGGTGCTCGGCGGGCGGCACCCGCAGCACGGCACCGGCCGCCCGGTCGAGCCGCAGGTCGTCGACGCCGGGGGTGCGGAGCCAGCCGTCCACGAAAGCGGACAGGTCCCCGGCCCCCGCCCGCTCCCACGACCCGACGAGGTCGTGCATGGTCGCGTTGCCGAAGCGGTGGCGGGTGAAGTGGTCGACCGCGCCCGCGAGGAAGACGTCGTCGCCGAGCGTCGCGTTGAGCTGCTTGAGCACGCTCGAGCCCTTGGCGTAGGAGATGCCGTCGAAGTCCTGCAGCGCCCCCGCGGCGTCCGTCGCGCCGTTGCCGGCGACCGGGTGGGTGGTCGGTCGCTGGTCGGCGACCAGGCCCCACTGACGGCGGCGGTGGGCGTTGTGGACCCACGCGTCGCCGTACTCGGTGACGTCGGCGGTGACCCGGTTGCCCATGTACTCCGCGAACGACTCGTTGAGCCACAGGTCGTCCCACCACTGCGGCGTGACGAGGTTGCCGAACCACTGGTGCGCCATCTCGTGCGCGACGGTCGTGGCGCGCTGGATCCGGGTGCCGCGGGTGACCCGGCTCGTGAAGACGAGGGGATCGCGGAACGTCACGCACCCGGGGTTCTCCATCGCGCCGGCGTTGAACTCGGGCACGAACGCCTGGTGGTAGTCGCCGAAGGGATAGCGGATCCCGAACAGCCGGTGGAACTCGTCGAAGCACTGCCGGGTCAGGGTGAACAGCTCGTCGGCGTCCGCCTCGAGGTGCCGCGCGATGCTCTGGCGGCAGGAGAGGCCGAGCCCGATGCCGTCGTGGCTCTCCCGCAGGTGGTGGTAGGGCCCCGCGACGAGGGTGACGAAGTACGTCGAGAGCGGCTGCGACTCGTCGAACCGCCACAGTCCGGGCTCGACCGCACGGCCGGGCGCGTTGGCGGTCACCGTCCAGTCGCGCGGGGCGCGGACCGTGAACGTGTACGGCGCCTTGAGGTCGGGCTGGTCGAAGCAGGCGAAGACGCTGGGCGCGGCGTCCATGAAGCTCATGCCGTAGACGTACCGCCGTCCGTCGGCCGGGTCGGTGTGGTGGTGCAGGCCCTCGCCGTCCGTGCGGAACGCCATGACGGCGTCGACGACGAGCTCGTTCTCACCCGCGTCGGTGGCGAGCGGGAGCCGCCCGCGGTCGAGGGCGCCGGGGTCGAGCCGGGTGCCGTTGAGGGTGGCGGCGCGCAGCTCGCGCGGCTTCACGTCGACGAAGGTCGCGCCGCCGCGGCTGGTGAAGCGGAGGGTGGTGCGCGAGGCGAAGGTCTCCTCGGACGAGGCGAGGTCGAGCTCCACCTCGCAGGCGGTGACGTCGAGCAGGCTCGCCCGCTCCCGGGCCTCGTCGTGGCGGAGGGACACGCTGGAAGCAGTCACGGCGGCCACCCTAGGAGAAGGGTGGCCGCCGTGCCGTGCTGTAACGCGGTGTCCGAGCGTCCATGGAAGTGGTAGACCACCACTCCAGTAGCCCGGACACCGCGTTACACGAGGGAATGAGCCGGCTTCAGTCCCGCATCCCCAGGGCGAACTGCACCCCGCCCTGGTCGTCGACCGCGGCGTCGAGCACCTTGTCGTCGAGCTGCTGGGCGGCGTCGGTGTCGAGGTAGACGGTCGCGCCGCTCTGCTCGACCACCTGGTCGCCCTCCTCCGGCGCGGGCGCCACGGACACGGCGAACGCCGGCTCCGTCGCGCTCTCGCTGCTGATCCGCAGGCCCGCAGCCTCCGGCTGCGCGTCGGTGATGTCCTTGACGATCGTGCTGGCGTTCTCGGTGAGGGTCAGCATCTGCTTCCGCCTTTCCGTGTCGCGTGCGTTGACCGGTCCCACCGTGCCCGCCCCAGCAGGTGGATCAAGCGCGCAGGGCGCAGGCCCCCCGCCCCCGTCCGTGCGGCGCGGGCCGGATCCCGCTCAACCGTGGGCCGTGGCGGCCATCGGGATTCCTTGTCCCGTCTATGCCCGTCGGGGAATATGGCGGCATGGGTCGGGACCTCTTCGCCGTGCTGGCCGAGCCCGCGCGGCGGGCGTTGCTCGACGAGCTCGTCGCCGGTGAGCGGTCGGTGGGCGAGCTCGTCGCGGCCACCGGCGCGGCTCAGCCCAGCGTCTCCAAGCACCTGGGGGTCCTCGCCGACGCCGGGCTGGTGCGTGTGCGGGCCGAGGGAGCGCGACGGATCTACGCCCTGGACCCGACGCCGCTCGGGGCCGTGGACCGCTGGCTCGCGCCGTACCGCGCCGCGGCGGACCGCCGCCTCGAGGTGCTGGAGCGCCGGCTCGACGCGGTGGCCGCCGCAGAGGGGGTGCCGGGCGGACACGAGACCCGCCGGGACGCGCGCCGACCGACGGACGTCATGCGGCGCGGTCGCTCGAGGCGCCGCGACGCATGACGCCCGGAGGGGTGGCGGAGCGGGGTCAGCCGATCGTGACCGACTCGATGTCGATCGGCGTCACCGGGGCGCCGCCACCCGCGGGGTTGCTGCCGTCGTCGCCGTCAGCCGCGATCTCCTCGATCACGGAGAGGGTGTCGGCCGACACCGTGCCGAAGACGGTGTAGTCGGGGCTGAGCTGGGTGTCGCCGTACACGATGAAGAACTGCGAGCCGTTGGTGCCCGGACCGGCGTTGGCCATGGCGAGGGTGCCGGCGTCGTAGGTCTCGTCGCCCGAGAGCTCGTCGTCGAACTCGTAGCCCGGACCACCGGAGGTGGTGCCCGTCGGGTCGCCGCACTGGAGGAGCTCGAAGCCGGGCATGGTCGTGATGCGCGGGCACGGGGTGTCGTCGTAGAACCCCTGCTCGGCCAGGGAGACGAACGAGCCGACCGTGCAGGGCGCGTCGGCGCCGAAGAGGGTGACGTTCAGGTCCCCGTTGCTGGTCACGATCGTCGCGCTCGTGTCGGCGGTGACCATCGGCTCGGACGGGGGCAGGTCGACGTCGCGCGCGGCCTGACCGGTCTCCCGGTACTCGCACGTGCCCGCCGCGCCGTCGGAGGAGCCGTCCGAGGCGCTCGCGGACGAGCCCTTCGACGAGCGGTCCGAGGAGCTGTCCGAGCCTCCGTCGTCCGAGCCGCACCCGGCCAGGAGCGGCACGGCCACGAGCGCGGCGACGGCGAGGACATGACGGGAGGCGCGGCTGCGGGGACTCATGGCCCGCGATCGTAGGGGGCGTTCCTGAGTCCCGCCCGCGGAGGGTTCCGACGTCAGGTGTTGCGCCCGCGCGCTGCGACCGGAACCCGCTCGCCGTCGACGACGAGCTCGTCGGCCAGGTTCACGGCGGCGCAGACGTGGTTGGGCACCACCCGGACCCGCTCGCCGACGGCCGGGAGCGACGCCCCGGCGAGGTCCACCACGGCGTGGTGCTCGGAGAGCTGCACGATGCGGGCCTCGGGGTGGTCGAGCAGGCGCCCGAACCCGGTGGCGTACGCCGCGCGGTCCGCCCCCAACGTCTTCGAGCCCGCGTCGAGCACGGCCCGCCCGCCGGCGTGGCTGACGACGGTGCCGACGGCCACGAGGGCGATGTCCTCGGCCGCGTGGTGGCCGAGCTCCCACTGCTGGGCGTCGCCGAAGACGTACACGCCGGGGCGCAGCTCGTCGGCCGCCGGTGTGCCGCCCGGCCGGGCGGCCCCGCTGTCGAGGCTCGCCGCCAGGCTCGGCGTCGACCCGCCGCTGCGCACGGGGCACGGGATGCCCGCGGCGACGACGACCGTCGCGGCCTCGTGGAGCGCGGCCGCCTCCTGCGCCGCCACCTCGGGCGCCGCCCCTGGCGCGTACGCGTGGCCCGGGAAGGTGAAGACGCCCTCGACCGCGACGCCGAGGTCGGCCGCGGCCAGCGCGACGGCCCCGGCCTGCGCCGGCGCGATGCCGCTGCGGTGGTGACCGGAGTCGACCTCCACCGCCACACCGACGGCGCCGGTCAGCGGAGCGGCCCGCCGGGCACCGTCCACGGAGTCCACCCCGATCACCACCCGCGCCCGGTCGGCGAGGGCGAGCACGCGGCGTACCCGCTCCGCGTCGAGGAACACCGGGTAGGCGACGAGCACGTCCGTGCACCCCTGGTCGACGAAGACCTCGGCCTCGCCGACGGTCGCGACGGTGATCCCCACGGCTCCGGCGTCGAGCTGGCGCCGCGCGATGGCGGGCACCTTGTGGGTCTTGACGTGCGGGCGGAGGCGGACCCCGGCACGGTCGGCGGCGGCCTGGACGCGCCGGACGTTCGCGTCGAGGCGCGCGCCGTCGACGGCGAGGTACGGCGTCGTGGGCGAGGCCCTCACATCTCCTCGTGCGTGTCGGGGTCGGCGCCGAAGATGCGGCCGTCGGGACGCCCGAGCGCGGTGAGCGCCTCGACCTCCGCGTCGGTGAGCTCGAAGCCGAACACGTCGAGGTTGGAGCGCTGGCGCTCGGGCGACGCCGACTTCGGGATCGGCACCGAGCCCACCTGCACGTGCCAGCGCAGCACCACGGCGGTGGGATCGACGCCGAGGCGCTCCGCGGGCCCGGTGACGGCCGGCTCCACGGCGAGGTCGCCGACGCGGGCCAGCGGGCTCCATGCCTCGGTCAGGACGTCCCAGCGCCGGTGCGCCTGCCGGAGGGCCGTCTGCGGGAAGTAGGGGTGCATCTCCACCTGGTTGACGCTGGGCGCGACGCCGGTGGCGTCGATCGCCTCCTCGAGGTGCGCCTCGGTGAAGTTGGACACGCCGATGCTCCGCACGAGCCCGCGCTCGCGCAGCTCGACGAGGGCACGCCACGCCTCGACGAACCTGCCCTGGCTCGGGTTGGGCCAGTGGATGACCTGGAGGTCGAGGTGGTCGAGGCCGAGCCGCGCGAGGCTGCCCTCGACGCTGGCGATCGCGTCGTCGTACCCGTGGTCGCGGCCCGGGATCTTGCTCGTCACCTGGTAGGCGTCACGGGGCAGGCCGCTGCGGCGCAGCGCCTCACCGACCGCCTCCTCGTTCTCGTAGTTGACGGCGGTGTCGATGAGTCGGTAGCCGACCTCGAGCGCCGAGAGCACACCGGCGACGCACTCCTCGCCCTTCAGCGGATAGGTGCCGAAGCCGATCGCCGGGAGCGTCGTGCCGTCGTTGAGGGTCCGCAGGGGGACGTCGATGCTCATGTCCACCAACCTACGGGGTGGCGGCGCCCGCTCCCGACCTGCGAGAGGATCGGCCGGTGCAGCACGACGGACACACCTGGGTGGGCCACGTGCGCGGCTCGGGGGACTACCAGCGGCTCGTCCTCGCCCTCTTCGCCGCCGGTTTCGCGACCTTCGCGCAGATCTTCGACGCGCAGGCGGTGCTGCCGGCCCTGGCGCGCGACCTCGCGGTGCCGCCCGCCACCGCGGCGCTCGCCGTGTCGGCGACCACCACCGGGCTCGCGTGCTCCGTGCTCGTGTGGGCGTCCGTCTCCGACCGGATCGGCCGCACCCGCGCGATGACGTGGTCGCTCGGGGTGGCCACGGTGCTCTCCCTGCTCGCGCCGCTGATGCCGTCGCTCGAGGCGGTCGTCGCCCTCCGGGCCCTGACGGGCGTCGCGCTCGGCGCCGTGCCCGCGGTCGCGATGGCCTACCTCAACGAGGAGGTGCGGCGCGACCAGGTGCCGGTGGCGGCCGCGACCTACATCGCGGGGAACACCATCGGCGGCATCGTCGGTCGTCTCGTCGCCGGACCGGTCTCGGAGTGGGTCGGTTGGCGCGCCGGGCTGCTCGCGGTGGCGGCCCTCTGCGCGGTGCTGACCGTGGTGTTCTGGCGCGTGGTGCCCGCACCCCGGGGGTTCGCGGGCCGGCGGCCGGGGGACCGGGCGGTACGACGCGTGCTGCATCACCTGCGCACCCGGGCGCTGCTCGCGACGTACGTCGCCGGGTTCTGCCTCATGGGCGCCTTCGCGACGGTCTACAACTACCTGGGCTTCCGCGTGACCGCGCCGCCGTTCGGGGTGCCGGAGCAGCTCGTGAGCCTGCTCTTCCTCGTGTACCTCTGCGGCACCGTGGCGAGCCGTGTCGGCGGCTCCGCGGTCCGACGGCTGGGGGCCGTCCCCGTCGCGCTCACCGGGGTCGCCCTCGTGCTCGTGTCGCTGCCCCTGCTGCTCGCGGACGACCTCGTGGTGCTCGTGCTGGGGCTGGCCGTCTTCACGGTGGGGATCTTCTGCGCCCACCCCGTCACGAGCAGCCTCTCGGGCCAGCTCGCCCGTGCCGGGCGCGCCCAGTCCACGGCGCTCTACCAGCTCTCGTGGCTCGCCGGCACCGCCGTCCTCGGCTGGGCGTCCGGCCACGTGTACGACGCACGCGGCTGGGCGACGACGCTCCTCGTCGTCGCGGGGCTGGCCGCCGTGGCCGGGCTGGCCGTCGCGGTCGGGCTCACCGGTGGGCGGGCCGACCCGGATCCCGGGGCCGGCCCGGCCGGGGAACCGCTCAGGCGATGAGACCGGCCTGGCGCGCGGCGGGCACCCAGCTGGTGACGTACTCCTCGAGCACCGCGTGGAACCACGTCTCGTCCGCGGTCGCCTTCGAGTCCTGCATCGACGTGAGCCCGACGTTGTCGACGACGCGGCCGCCCATGGTGTCGAGGTCCTGCAGGAACTGCGGCGAGTAGCCCAGGCCGAGGAACTGCCAGAAGACCGGCTTGCCGCTCGCCTCGACGAGGAGCTTCTTGGTGGCGTCCTTGTCGAACGGCTCGCCGTCGGTCACGAACAGCACGAGCGTCGGGACGGCCACCGGACCCTCCGGCTGGGCGCTGCCCCGACCGAAGAGGCGCTTGCCGAGCCCCTTCTTGCCGTGACCGGCCTCCGCCAGGATCGCCTTCATCACCCCGGCGTAGTTGGTGCCGCCCATCGTCTTGCCCGACCGCCAGCGGTCGACGAAGCCGCTGTAGCTCGAGCTGTCGACCTCCTGCGGCGGGAAGGGGTCGTTGTGGAAGAAGTGCACCTGGATGTCGCCGTCGTCGTCCAGGCCCGCGAGGCTGAGCGCGAGCACGCGCTCCACGAGGTCCTGCACCTCGCCGTTGGCGTAGCGCCCCTGCATGGAGGCCGAGTAGTCGATCGCGACGACGACGCGGGCGGTGATCTCGCCCAGGTCGATGCCCTTGTCCGCCTCCCGCTTCAGCAGCGAGATGATGGCGCCCTGCGCCGTGTCGGCGCGCTTCGTCAGGTCGACCACTGGTTCCTCCTCCGTGCGTGGACCGGACCGCCCGGGCCGACCCGCACTCTTGCCCGTGGCTCGCCGTCCAAACGCACCCGGGATCCGCACCGCGCGGAGGGGTTCGCGCACGCGCCCGCGGGGCAGGACGCTCCGCATGGTCGACTACACCAAGCGCCCCCAGCAGCCGAGCCAGCCGCCGAACCAGCCCCCGAACCAGCCGCCGAGCCACCGCCCGGCGGGCGGGCCGAACCTCACCAAGGTCACGCTCACGAAGGCCGCGCCCAGCATCTCGCTCACCAAGGGCGCGGGTGCCGGCGGCCGCATGCGGATCAACCTCAACTGGTCGCAGGGCGCCGCGCCCGCGAAGGGCGGCTTCCTCAAGCGGGCCTTCGCGGCCGGCAGCGGGGCCGTGGACCTCGACCTCGGGTGCCTGTGGGAGCTGAGCGACGGCCGCAAGGGCGGCGTGCAGGCGCTGGGCAACGCGTTCGGCAGCATCGACGGTCCGCCGTGGGTCATGCTCGACGGCGACGACCGCTCCGGCACGGCGCAGGGCGGCGAGAACCTGTTCGTCAACCTCGACCGGCTGGGCGACATCAAGCGCATCCTCGTCTACGCCTTCATCTACGAGGGCGTCCCCAACTGGGCGGCCGCGGACGGCGTGGTGACGCTGCACCCGGTGGGCGCACCCCCGATCGAGGTGCGGCTCGACGAGCCCGCCGCCGACCGCCGCGCCTGCGCGATCGCGCTGCTCACCAACGAGGGCGGGTCGCTGCAGGTCCGCCGCGAGGTGCGGTACGGCGCGGACCAGGTCGAGCTGGACCAGGCGTTCGGCTGGGGCCTGAACTGGGGGCGCGGCCGGAAGTAGCCCGGCTGCGGGAGACTCGACCCATGGTCACGAGGTGGGAGCAGGTCGCACGGTCGCAGGCGGGGGAGGACTACGCCGCGGCGTACGCGGCCCGGTTCCGGCAGCAGGCCGACGCCGGGAACGACGTGCACGGCGAGGCGACGCTGGTGACGGCGCTCGCCCCGCCGCCGTCGCGGGTGCTCGACGCCGGGTGCGGCACGGGGCGGGTGGCCGTGCGCCTGCACGAGCTGGGCCACCCGGTCGTCGGGGTCGACGTCGACGCGTCGATGGTCGAGGTCGCCCGCCGCGACGCACCGCACCTCGAGTGGCACGTGGCCGACCTGGCGACGCTAGACCTGGGGGAGCGCTTCGACGTGGTGGTCGTGGCGGGCAACGTGCTCCCGCTGCTCGAGCCCGGGACGCTGACGGCCACCGCCGCAGCCCTGGCGGCCCACGTCGCACCGGAGGGTCTGCTCGTCGCGGGGTTCGGCCTCGACGCCGCGCACCTGCCGGTCGGGTGCCCGCCCACCCCTCTGGCCGACGTCGAGGCCGCCTTCGCGGAGGCCGGGATGGCCCCGCCCGAGCGGTGGGCGGCGTGGGACCGGGCGCCGTACGACGGCGGCGGCTACGTCGTCGGGGTCTGGGCGCCGCGCTGATCCGCGTCGCGGGCCAGGGTCGTCAGAGCCGCTTCGCGAAGAACAGCTCGGCGTCCGCGTTGTCGTTGTAGCGCTCGACCCGCGCATACCCCGCCCGGTCGTAGAGCGCGACGGCCTCGTCGAGCGCCCTGTTGGTGTCGAGGGCGACGCGCACGGCTCCCTGGCCGCGGGCGAGGCCCTCGAGGTGCCGCAGCATGCGGCCGCCCAGCCCGGCTCCGCGCCACGCGGGGTCGACCCACATCCGCTTCACCTCGACGGCCGGACCGTCGCCCGCGACGCCGGCGGGCAGGTCGAGGGGGCGGATCCCGCCGTACGCCGCGGGCCGGCCGTCGCTCGTGGCCACGACCCACGTCGACCCGGGCTCGACCGCGTCGAGGCCGCTCGGCGCGAAGCCGCCGGGGAGACGCGCAGCGACCTCCGCGACGTACTGCTCGAGGGCAGCGCGGGCGGCACGGACGGAGGAGGGGTCCGCGGGGTCGACCTCGTGGAGCTCGACGGTCGCCGCACGCACGAGGAGCTCGGCCGTGGCGAGCGCGTCGGTGAGCCGTGCCTGCTGCCGGGGTGTCAGCGGGGCGACGAGCCGTGCGGCCAGGTCCTCGGAGCGGTGGTCGAGGTCGGCGCGGGCGGCCCGGCCGGCAGCCGTGAGCACCACGCGGCGTCGTCGCCGGTCAGCGGGGTCGGGCTCGGTGGCGACGAGGCCGTCCGACTCGAGCGCGCGGAGGAGGCGGGCGACGTACCCGGAGTCGAGACCGAGCAGGTCGCGGAGCTCGGCGACGGTCGACCCCACCTCGCCGTCCACCTCGTAGAGCAGGCGCGACGCCCCGAGCGTGCGCCCCGTGCCGAGGTGCGACTCCTCGAGCACGCCGACGCGCTGGGTGTACGTGCGGTTGAAGCGGCGGAGGGTGTCGACGACGGTCATGGCGTCCAGATTACCTGACCTGGGTCAGACTATCCGCCCGAGGTCAACGGGTGCCGGTTCACCGCGGCGACGAGCTCCTCGGCCACGGTGTCGAGGTAGACGTCCGTGGTCGCGATCGACGCGTGGCCGAGAAGGTCCTTGATGACGTTGACGGGCACGCCGTGGTGCACGAGCACGGTCGCGGCGGTGTGGCGCAGGCCGTGGGGCGTCACGCGCCGCCGCAGGCGCGGGGGGAGGGCGTCGCAGGAGCGCTTCACCATGAGCTGCACGTCGCGCGGGCGGATGCGGAGGCCGCGCCAGGTGAGCAGCAGCGCGCGCTCGGCGTCCTCGACATCCACGGTGACGACCCGCTCGCCGGTCTCCGGGTCCTTCACGGTCCGCGGCTGGGGCGTCGGGCGGGAACCCGCGACGTACGCCTCGACCATGGCGACGGTGCCGGGGGAGAGGGGCACCCACCGCTCCTTGCTGCCCTTGCCGAGCACGCGCAGCCAGGTCTGGGTCTCGTAGTCGTCGCCGGAGCCCTCGCCGACGATCCGTTCCTCGATGTCGGCCTGGTCGATGCCGCAGAGCTCCGAGACGCGGATACCGGTCTCGAGCAGCAACCGGAAGATGAGCTCGTCGCGCGGACCGAGGTCCCGGTCGGCGCCGGGCTTGGTCGCCGCGCCCGGCGGCGTCGCCGTCGTGCCGTCGAGGAGCGCCTTCGCGACGGGCGTGGGAACGGCCTTGCGCGCGGGATCGGAGGTGCGGGGCCGCTTGACGCGCACCTCCGCGTCGAGCACCGGGTTGGCCTCGACCCAGCGCTCCCTGGTCGCCCGCTCGAAGAACCGCGACACCGAGGACTGGAAGCGTCGGGTCGCGCCGGCGCCGCGGGTCTTCGTCGCCCCGGGAGTCGGTACGACGCTGCTTCCGCCGTCACCGCCGTCCCGGTTGCCGCGGAAGCGCCCGTCGGGGCGGGCGCCGTACGCCAGCACGATGTCGTCGAGCTGCGCGCCGGTGATGTCGTCGAGCACGGTGTCGGGACCGGCCAGCTCGACGAACTCGGCGAGGTCCCGCCGGTAGTTGGAGGCCGTGGTGGCCGCGAGCGAGTGGCCGGCGACAGCCCGGGCGACGCCGTCGAGGTAGCGGTCGACCGCCACCCGCACCGTGACCCGGTCCAGCTCCCGTGCAGCGACCACGGGAGGACCGTAGCCAGGTCCCCGCCCGCCGCGCGGGAGGCGCGCGGTCAGCCCTGGGCGGGCCGCCACATCGTGGTCAGGCCCTCGTCGTCACCCGGCCCGCCGATGCGCCCCAGCGGAGCGAAGCCGAGACGCTCGTAGAGCCGTCGGTTCACCGGGCTCGTCGCCTCGAGGTAGGCCGCCGCCCCGTCCGCGTCGATCGTCGCGAGCCGGTGGCGCAGCAGCGCGCTGCCGACGCCGAGCCCGCGGGCGGCGCCACCGACCGCGATGTCGGTGAGGTACCAGTGCGGCGTCGCGGGCCGCGCCGCGGCGTACCGTGCGCTCTCCTCACGCACCGACCGCAGGTGGCGGAGCCCGACGGCGCCGACGGTGCGGGGGAGCCCGCGCAGGCCGACGAGGGGTGCGGGGCGGCGATCCGGTGCCTCCCACACGGCCACGCCGATGACGGGGCCGCCGGGCTCGCGACGGGCGACGTCGACGATGCCGGACACGAGGGCGGCGCGGACGACGCCCTCGTAGACGACCGCCACCCGGCTGTGCCGGTCGTGGTCGCCGGGCACGAGACGGTGCAGGGCCGGGTCGTCGGCGAGCGCCTCGGCGAGCACGGCGGCGCAGGCGCGGACGTCGGCGGTGGTCGCGACTCCCAGGGGCACGGTCATGAGGTCATCCTCCCAGGGGCCCGCGCGTGACGGACCGGCTGCACCGCGCGACCAACTGCCGTCCACCCGTTCGAGCGTCCGGGCCGACAGGCCCGACCGACCCCCTACGTCCCCCCGCGCCGAGGGCGCCCCGATCCGTCTCGGTCCGCGCCTGGCCGCCGAGACCGTCGGCACCTTCTGGTTGGTCCTGGCCGGCTGCGGCACCGCCGTGCTGGCGGGGGAGCAGGTCGGCTACCTGGGCGTGGCGCTCGCCTTCGGGCTCGCGGTCCTCACGATGGCGTACGCCGTCGGCCACGTCTCCGGCGGCCACTTCAACCCGGCCGTGACGCTGGGCTCGCCGGAGAGCTACACGCTCGTGGCCGCCGCCCTGACCGAGATCGTGCTCACGGCGGTCTTCGTGTTCGTGATCCTGGGGGTCACCGACCGCCGCGCGCCGGTCGGATTCACACCGCTGGCGATCGGCCTCACCCTGACCGCCGTGCACCTGGTCTCGATCCCCGTCACCAACACCTCGGTCAACCCGGCGCGGTCGCTGGGCGTCGCCTGGTTCGACACCGCAGCGCTGGGCCAGTCGTGGCTGTTCGTCGTCGCACCGCTGGTCGGTGCGGCCGTCGCCGGTCTTGCGTACGCCGTCATCACGGGCGTCGACCGCCGTGACGTCGACATCGACGGGGGCGCGGCCGTCTGACGGGTCGGCAGCCGTCGGAGCGTCAGGCCGGAGCCCGCGGGCTCCGGGGGAGCAAGGTCCCCCGGAGCCGCGAGCCCGCCCAGACGACCGCACCCGCCGCGACGAGCGCCACGAGCAGGACGACGCAGTGCGCGACGAGGGACACCAGACCGCGCTCGGGCAGGAGGAACCCGTAGGGCACCCAGCCGTCCGTCACGCCGCGCACGAGCACGACGGCCAGCCAGGCGACGGGGTACGGCAGGACGATCCACCAGGAGCGCCACCGGAGCCGGGGCCGGTCACCGACGAGCAGCCAGTCGGCCAGGGCGACGGCCGGGAAGACCAGGTGGAGCACCGCGCTGACCCACGCCGGAGCGGTGCCCGTGCCCGGGATGAGGGTGTTGTAGATGACGGCGACGACCAGGAGGCAGGCGGTCGCGACGCCGCGGGCGGCCGCCAGCCACGTCGGCGCCGGTCGGTCGAGGAGCACCAGCACGCCCGCGAGACCCAACAGCACGCTCATCAGGAGGTTCGTCTGGTTGGTGAAGTATCCGAAGTAGTTGAACGGATTGCCGTCGCCGGCGGCGATGCGCTCGACGTACGTCAGCACCAGGAGCACGACGACGACGCCCGAGGCGGCGACGCGCGCGCCGCCGATCGCGACCTCGGTGCGGCGGTGCGGGGTGCGCAGGTCCACACCGGTCACCCTAGGGCTCGGAGGTGGCGAGCGAACGTGGGAGAGGACGGTCGTACTACGCTCTTTCACCGTAATGCGCAGTGACGGCAGGGTGTGCAGCAGGGAAGTGGCCCGCACCTGCCACAGTGTGACCGTGACGTTCACCGAGGTGCTGTTCCCCGGCCGCCACCACGCGGTCACCGCGTTCCAGGTCGAGTACCTGCACCGGTTGCTCGCCGGCGAGGTCACCGAGGCGTCGGACCAGACGATCGCCGTGGCCGACGACGCCGTGGTGATCTGGCCCCTGACGTCCGCCAACCACGCCTGGACACGCCGCAACCCGCTGCCGGGCCACCGCCGCGAGGCGCTCGTCGAGCGTGTCTCGGTCGCCTCCGGGCTGCCCAGCCTCGTCGTGCCGGTGCCCGACGTGCCGCAGCACCCCCGGTTCGCCGAGCTCGTCGTGACGACCGTCGCCACGGCGCTCGGCCACCGACCCGCGCCGTCGCCCGAGCACACCCTGGTCGCCTGCTCGACGCCGGCGGTCGCCGCGTCGTACCGAGCCCTGGGGTTCGCCGTCGTCGGCGTCGAGGACGCCGTCGAGTCCGCACCCGAGGACCAGCCGGCGCGTCCGTGGGAGGTCGTGCAGCGCCTCGCCGAGGGCGACGCCTCGTGGCGGCTCATCGCGCACCCGGAGACGGTGGCGTTCTACGAGCGCTACGACGTGCCGCGCCTCGTCACCGAGCTGTTCGCCGACCCGGTGGTCTCCAGCGAGGGCGACCTGACGACGACCCGCGACTACCGCACCTACGCGGCGTCCTTCGAGACCGCCTCGGACCGCAAGTTCGAGCAGGTGGGGCCGCTCCTCGAGCCCGGCCGGGTCGTCGACGTCGGCTGCGCCACCGGCGGGCTGCTGGAGCGCATCGCCGCCGACCCGCGGTTCGCCGAGTCCGACCTCTTCGGCGTCGACATCGCGCGGCCGCTCCTCGACGAGGCCGAGCACAAGAAGGCCACCGGCGTCTTCGCGAACCCCAACATCTGGTTCGTGCGCGCCAACATCCTCTCCGGCCCGGTGATGCCCGCCGCCTCCATCGACTCCACCGTCACGGTCGCGCTCACCCACGAGGTGTTCTCGTACGGCGCGGGTCGCGCCGACGTCGAGGCGTTCGCGCGCCGGGTGCACGAGCACACGCGCGTGGGCGGCGTCTGGGTGAACTCCGACGTGCTCGGCCCCGACCAGCCCGACCGCGTGGTCCGCCTCACGCTGCGGACCGACGACGGCGCGACCCCCGTCGAGCCGCACCGCGAGCTCGACGACCTCGCCCCCGCCGAGGTGGCGGCGTACGTCGAGGGCCTGTCGACCGCGGGGCGGCTCGTGCAGTTCGCGCACGACTTCCCCCGGCTGTCCGGGACCGCGTTCGGCGCGGAGCGACTGCCGACGGACGACGGCGCCGCGACGTACCAGCTGCGGCTCGGCGACGCGATGGAGTTCATGACCACGAAGGACTACGCCGACAACTGGTTGAGCGAGTGCCACGAGTCGTTCTGCGGGTTGACCTTCGCCGACTGGCGGACCGTGCTGACGGACGCGGGCTTCACGCTCGACCCGACGTCGGGCGCGTGGCGCAACGACTGGCTGGCCGAGCACCGCTTCTCCCCGGTGGCGTCGCTGACCGACGCGGGGACCGGCGCACCGCTGCCCTGGCCCGTGACCCACGTGCTCACCGTCGCGCGGCGGCCCCTGGGCTGAGCCCCTGGGGGCCCGGCGCCCCGGCGGTCACGGCAGCGGGATGCCCGCTGCTCCCTTCGACTGCTGGTAGGTCGCCGACAACGCGTCGTACGTCGCGCGGAGCCGCGCCACGGTGGCGATCGCCTCCGGGTCCTGCGACGCCGCGACGGCGGCCGCGAGGTCGGCGGTGCTCAGGAACCGGCTGCTGCGGTTGTAGAGGTCGCGGCCCGGGGCCGGGGCCTCCCGGTCGGGGTCCGGCACCGCGTAGACGGCCTTCAGGATCGCGATGTCGTGCGGGATCGCGAAGGCGTCGGCGGAGTCGGCGTGGCTGAAGAGGTACGCCGCGTCGGCGAACCCCGACCACGCCAGCGCCGACAGGCACAACGAGCAGGGCTCGTGGGTGGCGAGGAAGAGGCAGTCCCCCGGGTCCGGGCGCCCGGCCGGCGGCAGCTCGTGGAAGAGCTTGATCGCGTGCACCTCGCCGTGCCACAACGGGTTCGCGGTCTCGGCGTTCGTGGCCGCGACGACCAGCGAGCGGTCCTCCCGGCGCAGGATCGCGGCCCCGAAGAGCTTGTTGCCCTGCTCGACTCCCGCTCGCGTCAGCGGTACGACGTCGTGCTCGACCACCTTAAGCAGGCGGGCGACCAACGTCAGGTCGGTCAGGTCCATGCGTCTCCCCTCCCGGGCGCTCACGCGAGCACCCGGGGCAAGAGGACCCGACGCAGGTCACGACCGCGTGACGCGGACGTGACGCGTGGTCACCCGTTGGCGCGACCCGACGACACCACCAGGCCGTTGCTGCTCGTCAGCCGCCACGACTTCTCGACCGGTCCGGTCAGGGCGACGACGCCCGACGACACGACGGTGATCTCGTCACCGGTCGTCAGCTTCTCCTTGAGGGCAGCCACCTGCGGGGGCGACAGCCGGGCCGTCGACATGCGCCAGCTCGAGGTCTCGGCCATGCCGGGCGTCATGTGGTCGGGTGCCCCGGCCTCGTCGAGCACGATCGTCTGCACCTGCTCGCTGGCCAGGTGGACGACGAGGTGGCCCTGGCCCTCCGTCACCCGGGTGACCCGGCCGTGCTCGTGGTGCGTGACGAAGCGGCGGCCCAGGTCGGGAAGGTGCTGCAGCTCCGCGAGACGGCGTCGAGCCATCAGCGACAACGAGGTGACGGCGGCGGCAGCGCCCGCGAGGGTCAGCAGGGCGACGACGCCCGCGACCTCCGCCATGTGCTCGGGACCGGCCAGCAGCACGCCGACGGCGCCGGCGACGAGGACGGCGAGGCCCGCGGCGGCAGGAGCGAGGCCGACCAGACGACGGCGCGAACGAGAGACGGGTGACACCGACATGGGAACCTCCGGACAGGGACGTGGTGCGGGATGAACACCGCCAGCCTCGTCCTGCTTCCCGTGGACCAGGTCGACGGAGGCTGTGAAGTTGCTGTGGTGGGCATGCTTCGCGGGCCGACGATGGAGGCCGCGGTCCGGGCGGAGCGGCAGGGCGGAGCCAGGAGCGCTCGGGCCGGTCGCGAATCGTGCGGAACGGGCGCAATGTCAGGCCTCGTGGAACTGCGTCCGTTCCGCAGGACGTGGATCGTCACCCGTGGACATGCTTCGCCGCCCGGCCACGGGGTGTGGGCGGGCGGCTCGGCGGGCAGCGGGCGGGCGCTAGGTCGCTTCTGGTGGCCAGGGTCGGGTGCCGTCGCGGTCGACGAGGTAGCGCAGGCCCATCGGGCTGGTCCAGATGACCGCGTTCGGCGGCTCTCCGGCGTTGGGATCGGTGGGCCGGTAGGTCCACCGGTTGCCTGTTCTCAGTTCGCGGTGGGTCTTCATGCGGTGGTGGCGTCGACACAGCGGGAACAGGTTCCGGGTCGAGGTCTGGCCGGGTGGGCCGTTCTCGTCGTACCGCTCGCAGTGGTCGAGGTCGGCAGTTCTGGATGAGCGGGTGCAGTAGGGGAAGACGCACCGGGGCCAGCAGGCCCGGACGTGCTCGGCGATCCGGTCGGGCGGGGCGTAGCCGTTCACGGCGTCGTCGCGGTTGAGGTCGACGATCGGCTTGACGATCACCGTCGTGTCGGGCGATCCGCACCAAGCCCGGACCTGCTCGACCGTCACGACCCCACGGGGTGCGCCGGGGGTGTCCAGCCTCGCGAGGTCGATGCCCGCCATCCCGGTACAGGCATCGACCCCGGGACCCATCCCGTTCAGGGTGCCGGTGATCGCGGCCTGGTCGAGGTGCACGAACAGCACCACCTCCCGCCGCGCCCGCTGAACTTGGCGCGGCTCGGTGACGCTCGTCGGATCACCCGCGTCGTACCCCAAGGTCGTCACCCCGTCGCAGCGCCGCGCGATCTCACCCAGAGCCATCGACCGGCGAACATCCAGGTTCGGGTCGCACCCCAGCTCGCCGAGCTGCCGGGCGACATGCGCGATGCTCCGCTCCAGGTCGAGCGCATCAGCCAGATCCAGGGAGCCGTGGATGTCGACCGTGCCGCGCAGCGTCCCGGTCAACGGGTCCGCATAACCGACCTCGCCCAGCTCGATCGACAGGTACCGGTCGCCATCGGCTGCGTGGCGTTCGGCCTCGGTGGTCTCGGGGTCGAACCTGGCCGCGGCCTCCGCCACCAACCGGTCGACCTCGGCACCGGTGGCCTTGCCCGCGACGTACGCAACGTGCCGGTCGACGAACCCGGCCCCCTCGAACGTCAACGTCCGCGTGGCCTCCGCGATCCGCCGGCCCCGCCAGACCTCGACCTCACCCGCAGCAACCCGCGCATGAACGCGCGGGAGCCGGTACCGCAGCTCGACCGCATCCCCCACCAGGCGACGAGCCGCGTCGAACGAACACCCGCGCGCGGCGGCGATCTCGCTGATGCAGAACTCCGCGACCACGGGCGCCCCTGGCCCGCCGAGCTCGAGGAACTGATCCCCGGCCAGGGCCGCGGCGTCCCATTCGCCCAGCGTCGTGATCGGGTCACCCACCACCTCGTCCGAGGTGTGCGCGGCCGCCCAGTCACCCACCGCGACGAACGCAGCCGCCTCTGCCTCACGAGCCGCGTGGGTGCGCTCGCGGACCGCGTCGATCAACGCAGCCGCTGTGGTGTGGGTCCCCCGATCCATGGGAACCATTCTAGTCGAACACATGTGCGATGACCACCTCCCGGTGGTGATCTGTGGATGACCAATCCGAGGCCCCCAGCAAGTTGTCCTCGATGCAGCGACGAGCCCCCACTCGCACCACGGCGTACGTGACAGCTCGGCGCGCGCGACCCGCGCACTTCGTACACCTCAACGCCCCCGCCGCGCCGTGCGACCCACCTCGACGCGGGCCCTACTCCCCCAGCGCGGCGGCGACGGCGGCCTCGACGTGCAGCCGGGTCGTGGGGAAGACGGGCACGGTGGTGTCCTCGGCTCCCACGAGCAGCTCGATCTCAGTACAGCCGAGCACGATGCCCTCCGCGCCGCGCTCGACGAGCTCGGACATCACCGCGGCGTACGCCTCACGCGACTCGGCGCGCACCACACCGTGGACGAGCTCGTCGTAGATCACCCGGTGCACGACCTCCCGGCCGGCCTGGTCGGGCACGAGCACCTCGAGACCGTGCTCGGCGAGGCGGTCGCGGTAGAACGCCTGCTCCATCGTGAAGCGCGTGCCGAGCAGGCCCACCCGACGGACGCCGGCCCCCTGCACCGCGGCAGCGGTCGTGTCCGCCAGGTGGAGGAACGGCACGTCGACCGCGGCCGCGACGGCGTCCGCGACCTTGTGCATGGTGTTGGTGCACAGCACCACCAGGTCGGCGCCGGCCGCCTCGAGGCGTCGGGCCTCGGCCGCCAACAGCTCGCCCGCGGCCGCCCAGTCGCCGGTGGCCTGCAGCCGCTCGACGTCAGCGAAGTCGACGGACGTCAGGACGATCCGCGCCGAGCGGTAGCCACCCCGACGTTCGCGCACGAGCTCGTTGGCCACCCGGTAGTACTCCGCCGTCGACTCCCAGCTCATCCCGCCGATCAGTCCGATCACCCGCATGGTGACCAGTAGATCAGCCCATCGACTTCGCGCCGTCGATGGACTCCCGGATGATGTCGGCGTGGCCCGCGTGCTGGGCGGTCTCGGCGAGCACGTGCAGGAAGGTGCGCCGCGCGGTCCACCTCTCCCCCGGCGCGAACCACGGAGCCTCCGGCAGCGGTTGCGTGGCGTCGAGGTCGACCGACGCCACCAGCGCCTCGGTCGCGGCAGCAGCACCGGCGTAGTCCTCCAGCACTCCCGCCAGCGTCTCGTCGGCGCTCAGCACGAACTGCTCGTGGTAGGCCAGCACCTCCGCCGGCGGGTCGGTCCAGTCGATGTGCTCCCAGTCGACCGCGGCCTGCTCCTCGGGACCGTGCTCGACGAAGCGGTTCCACTCCCCGACGGTCGCCGTCACGTGCTTGACGAGGCCGCCGAGGTTGAGGGAGCTCACCGTGGGGGTCAGTCGTGCCTGGTCGTCGGAGATGCCGTCGAGGGCACGGAGGAAGAGGGCGCGGTGCTTGCGCAGGGCACCGAGCAGGTCGGCCCGCTCGCCGGAGGAGGTGGGTGTGGTGTCCATGGACGGCAGGCTAGGCGCGAGGTCCGACACTCCTGGCGTGTCGCGGGAACCATCCACGCCGGAGCGACGTTGAACGTCCCGAGCCGGCAACCGTCGGCACCAGATCGACACGAGGACAGGACTTGACCGGGCCGACAGACGAACCCTGTAGACCCCACACCCGGCGCGCAGACGCACGCCGCGCTCCCGCTCGAGGGGAGGTGCGCGCCAGGTGACCATCTTGCTCTCGCTCCTGCTCGGAGTGGTCGTCGTGCTGCTGATCACGGCAGCGACCGGCTACTTCGTGGCGCAGGAGTTCGCCTACATGGCGGTCGACCGCTCGACCTTGCGCGCCAAGGCCGAGGCCGGGGACGCGACCGCCGCCCGCACCCTCAAGGTGACGGGCCGCACCTCCTTCATGCTCTCCGGGGCACAGCTGGGCATCACCGTGACCGGCCTGCTCGTCGGCTACGTCGCCGAGCCCCTCATCGGATCCGCCTTCGGGGACCTGCTCGCCCTGGGCGGCGTGCCGACGGCCCTGGGTGTCACGATCGGCACCCTGCTCGCGCTCGCCTTCGCGACCGTCGTGCAGATGCTGTTCGGTGAGCTGTTCCCCAAGAACCTCGCGATCGCCCGCCCCGAGCCCGTCGCCCGTTGGCTGTCGCGCTCGACGCTGGGCTACCTCGCGATCACCGGGTGGCTGATCTGGTTCTTCGACCAGTCGTCGAACCTCCTGCTCCGCTCCCTCAAGATCGAGCCCGTCCACGACGTCGAGAGCTCGGCGACCGCCCGCGACCTCGAGCACATCGTCGCCGAGTCGCGCGCCTCGGGTGAGCTCACCGCGGAGATGTCCGTGCTGCTCGACCGCGTGCTCGACTTCCCGCAGCACGACGTCGAGCACGCCATGGTGCCCCGCAGCCGCGTGGACTCCGTGGAGCACGACGCGACGCTCGGCGAGGTCCGCGAGCTCATGCGCACCGGTCACTCGCGCTACCCCGTGCTCGGCGAGGACGACGAGATCCTCGGCATCGTGCACCTGGTCGACCTCCTCGACCTCGGTGCGCTCGGCGGGGAGGAGCCGTGGTCGAAGCCGGTCACGACCGCCCTCCGGCCACCGATCGTGCTGCCCGAGCTCATGGCCATGCCCGACGCGCTGCGCACCATCGCGGAGGCGAAGGAGCAGATGGCCTGCGTCGTCGACGAGTACGGCGGTCTCGCCGGCATCGTCACCATCGAGGACCTCGTCGAGGAGATCGTCGGCGAGATCCGCGACGAGCACGACGAGCCGGCCGAGCCCGAGTTCAGCGTCGACGCCGTGCGCGGCGGCTGGGAGATGCGCGGAGACCTGCCCGTCGACGAGGTCGAGCGCGTGATCGAGCACGACCTCCCGACCGGCGACTTCGAGACGCTCGCCGGGCTCGTCATCGCCGAGCACGGCGCACTGCCCGAGCCGGGCACGTCCCTGCTCGTCCGCCTGCCCGACGACCCCGGCGACCTCGCCGGGAGCGACGAGCCCGTCGTCCGCCACTTGGCGGTCGAGGTGCTCGAGATCGAGCAGTACGTCCCGTCCTCCCTGCACGTGCAGGTGGTCGAGGCGACCCAGGACGACGAAGGCGCCGACGAGCGCACGGACGGCACCGACGCCGCCGACGCCGGTGGCTCGCGCACGGAGGTGGAGGCCTGATGGAGAACCCAGTCGTCGTCATCGTGGCGACGGTCGTGATCATCGCGCTCAGCGCGTTCTTCGTGGCCATCGAGTTCGCCCTCATCGGCGCCAAGAAGCACCGGCTCGAGGACGCCGCGGCCACCAGCCGGGCCGGTCGGGCCGCACTGCGCAGCGCGTCCGAGCTCTCCGTGCTCCTCGCGGGCTCGCAGCTCGGCATCACGCTCTGCGTCCTCGCGCTCGGCGCCATCACCAAGCCGGCCGTGCACCACTGGTTGACCCCGCTGTTCGAGTCGTGGGGCATCGCGCTCTGGCTCGCCGACGTCGCGGGCTTCGTGCTGGCGCTCGTCGTCGTGACCTTCATCCACCTCGTGGTGGGCGAGATGGCGCCGAAGTCGTGGGCGATCGCCCACCCCGAGCGCTCGGCCACCCTCCTCGCCCTGCCCATGCGGGGCTTCATGTGGCTCACCCGCCCGGCCATCCACGCGCTGAACAACGGCGCCAACTGGTGCCTGCGGCGGGTCGGCGTGGACCCGGTGGACGAGCTGAACTCGGGCGCCGACCCGGACACGCTGCGCCAGCTGGTCCAGCACTCGGCGAACGTCGGTGCGCTGGACGCCAGCTACTCGGCCCAGCTGTCGGGCGCGCTCGACCTCGGCCACGTGCAGGTGCGTGAGCTGGTGCGGCCGCGGCGACCCGTCGCCGTACCGGAGCACGCCACGGTCGGCGACGTGCAGGACGCCAGCCGCACGACGGGCCACCTGCGGATCCTCGTGGGCTCGCCCGACGCCCCGACCGGGCTCGTGCACGTCCGCGACACGTTGACGGAGGACCGGGAGGCCCCGCTGGCTCCGATGGTCCGTCCGGTGCACACGCTCGCGCCGGACGTCACGGTGCTCGCCGCGCTGGCCGAGATGCGTCAGGCGAGCGCCCAGCTCGCCGTCGTGCAGGACACGGACGGCCTCCTCGGCGTCGTGTCGTTCGCCGACATGCTCCGCGGCCTCTTCCCGGAGCGCATCCCGGCGTGACGGGCCGGCTGCGGCGTACCTCCTCCCGGGGGTACGCCGCGGTCCGCCCTCAGGCGTCCCGGACGCCCGAGCGGTCGGTGATCGCGGGCAGCGTCGACCAGGGGAAGTTGATCCACTTGTCGGTGTGCTTCCACACGAAGTCGCCCTTCACGACGGAGCGCGGCTTCTCGTAGATGACCGCCGTGCGGGCCTCCGCCACGTGGCCCCGCACGAAGGCGTCGACCATCTCGAGGGTGCGACCCGAGTCGGCCACGTCGTCGACGATGAGCACGCGCGTGTCGTCGAGCTCGGAGGCGTCGAGGTAGGGCGGCAGCATGGTGGGCACGTCGAGGGTCGTGCCCACGCCCGTGTAGAACTCCACGTTCATCGTGAAGAGGTTCTTGCAGTCCAGCGCGTAGGCGATGGAACCGGCCGGGATGAGCCCGCCGCGCGCGATGCCGAGGACGACGTCGGGCACGAAACCCGCGTCGGCCACCTGCTGCGCGAGCTCCCTCACCGCGACGCCGTAGGTCTCCCAGGTCAAGGTCTCGCGCTCGTCCATCCGGCGCATGCTACGGCCTCGACACGACCGCCACGTGACGGAACCGACACGTAAGACGATTGTGTCGGTGGTGTTACTGATCTTTAGCCTTCGTGGTCCACGTCGTGTGCGCCTCGATCGAGCGCACGCGCCGATCATCCTGCACCACCGTGCGAAAGGTTCAGCATGTCCGACCAGATCCTCGAGGCGCCGAAGTCGCGCACCCCGCTCTACACGGCGATCGCCGTCGTGCTGGTGCTCCTGCTCGCCGTCGCTGCGTACTTCTTCTTCATCCGCGACGACGCCGACGCCGACACGATCCGCATCGGCGTCGTCGACGACTCCGACCCCTACTGGGACACCTTCGTCGACGCCGCCGCCGATGAGGGGCTCGACATCGAGATCGTCAACTACGACGAGTACACGCTGCCGAACCCCGCGCTCGACGAGGGCGCCATCGACATCAACCAGTTCCAGCACATCGTGTTCCTCGCCGAGTACGTCGCGTCCAGCGGCTCGGACATCGTCCCGATCGGTTCGACGGCGATCTACCCGCTCGGCCTCTACTCGACCCGGTACGACAGCGTCGAGGACATCCCGGACGGCGCCGAGATCGTCGTGCCGGACGACCCGAGCAACCGCGCCCGCGCCCTCCTCATCCTGCAGTCCGCCGGGCTCATCGAGCTCCAGGACGGCGGTTCGATCTTCTCCGATCTCTCCGACGTCGACGAGGACGCCTCTCGCGTCACCGTGACCGAGGCGGCGGCCGACCTCACGGCGAGCTCGCTCGGCGACATCGCCGCGGCGGTCATCAACAACGACTTCCTCGAGCCGTCCGGCCTCACCCCCGAGGACGCGATCGCCGAGGACGACCCGGCCGACCCGAACGCGATCCCCTACGTCAACATCTTCGCCGTGCGCGCCGAGGACAAGGACAACGCGGACTACCAGAAGCTCGTCGAGATCTACCAGGACACGCAGTCGATCCTCGACGGCGTGCAGGAGGCGGCCGGCGGCACTGCCGAGTTCGTCAAGATCCCCCAGGCCGACCTCGAGCAGTCCCTGCGGGAGACGGTCGAGGAGACCGAGGCCAACAGCTGACGCACCTCGCGGGCTGAGACGGGTGGGGCAGGACCGCGGTCCTGCCCCACCCTCGTCGTGGAGATCGAGACAAGGAGGAGGATCGATGGCACTCGTGGAGCTCCGTGGGGTCCGGAAGGTGTTCCCGCCCAGCAAGCGTGGCGGTGAGTCGGTGGTCGCCATCGACGGCGTCGACCTCGACATCGAGAAGGGCGAGATCTTCGGCATCGTCGGCTACTCCGGTGCCGGCAAGTCGACGCTCGTGCGACTCGTCAACGCGCTCGAGGTGGCGACCGAGGGCACGATCGTGGTCGGCGGCACGACGATCACCGGCCTGCCCGAGAAGGATCTGCGCCGGGCACGGCTCGACATCG
This sequence comes from Nocardioides zeae, assembly GCF_010686755.1. Taxonomy (GTDB): domain Bacteria; phylum Actinomycetota; class Actinomycetes; order Propionibacteriales; family Nocardioidaceae; genus Nocardioides; species Nocardioides zeae. The sequence continues at coordinate 191,291 of NZ_JAAGXA010000005.1, forward strand.
GCATGATCTTCCAGCAGTTCAACCTGTTCTCGTCCCGCACCGTCTACCACAACGTGGCCTATCCGCTGCAGGTCGCCGGCGTCCCCAAGGCCGAGCGGCACGCGCGGATCGCCGAGCTGCTCTCGTTCGTCGGCCTCGTCGACAAGGCGGGGCACTACCCCGACCAGCTCTCGGGCGGCCAGAAGCAGCGCGTCGGCATCGCACGCGCCCTCGCGACCTCACCGAGCCTCCTGCTCGCCGACGAGTCGACGAGCGCGCTCGACCCGGAGACGACCCAGGAGGTGCTGGCGCTCCTCCGCCGGGTCAACGAGGAGCTGGGCATCACGATCGTGCTGATCACGCACGAGATGGAGGTGATCCGCACGATCGCCCACCGCGTCGCCGTGATGGAGGCCGGCCGGATCATCGAGCAGGGCCCCGTCTACGAGGTGTTCTCGGCACCCCAGCACCCGGCTACGCGCCGCTTCGTCTCCACGCTCGTGGACGGCACGCCCGACGAGCGCACCCTCGCGGCGCTCCGCGAGCGTCACGCCGGTCGCTTCGTGACGGTCGCGTTCCGCGAGACCGGCGGCGGTCAGTCGGCCGTCTTCTCCGAGTTCGTACGACGCGGGATCGCCTTCGAGCTCGTGTACGGCGGCATCGAGGAGATCCAGGGACGCACGTTCGGCAACCTGACCCTGTCGCTCGAGGGCGACCCAGCGGAGGTGGACGCCGCGATCGCCGCGGTGGCCGCCCACGCCGACGTGCAGGAGGTGCAGTGATGGGAGACACCCGGCTCTTCGAGCTCGGACCGGACCTCTGGGAGGCCTTCGGCCAGACCCTGGGAACGGTCGCGATCGCGCTGTTCTTCGGCGTGCTGCTCGGCACCCTGATCGGCCTGGCCCTCTACACGACGCGGGCGGGCGGGATCTACGCCAACCGTCCCGTGTTCGTCGTGCTCAACTTCCTCGTCAACTTCTTCCGACCCATCCCGTTCGTCATCTTCATCGGTGCGGCCCAGCCGCTGGCCCGGGTGGTCGTCGGCACGGGGTTCGGCATCGAGGCCGCGATCTTCGCGCTCGCCCTGGCGGCGGGCTTCTTCATCAGCCGCGTGGTCGAGCAGAACCTCTTCTCCGTCGACCCCGGCGTCGTCGAGGCGGCACGGGCGATGGGGGCGAGCCGTGCGCGGGTCGTGTTCACCGTGCTCCTCCCGGAGGGACTCGGACCGCTCATCCTCGGCTACACCTTCGCCTTCGTGGCCATCGTGGACGCCTCCGCGATCGCCGGCGTGGTGGGCGGCGGCGGCCTGGGCAGCTTCGCCCTGCGCTACGGGTTCCGCCAGTTCGACCCCGTGGTGACCTGGGCGACCGTGCTCATCATCGTGGTGATCGTGCAGCTCGGCCAGCTCCTCGGCAACGTGCTCGCGCGCAAGGTGCTGCGACGCTGACGGGAGGGTCGTCGGGGGCCGGGGACACGCCGTACCCGGTGGGAATTGCCTTATCTCATATCTGAGATACCTTGGTGGGCATGACTGTCACCCCGACGACCGAACTCGCCGACCCGGCGGACTACAAGCGTCGCATCGGCAAGCTCATCCGTGACGCCCGCATCCACCGCGGGCTCACCCAGGCGCAGCTCGCCGACCTCCTCGCCACCTCGCAGAGCGCGATCAACCGCATCGAGCGTGGCCACCAGAACCTCTCCCTCGAGATGGTGGCGCGCATCGGCGCCGCGCTCGACTCCGAGATCGTCGCGATCGGCTCCGGCCCCACCCACCTGCGGGTGACCGGGCCGACGACGCTCTCGGGCAGCATCGACGTGAAGACCTCGAAGAACGCCGGCGTCGCCCTGCTGTGCGCGAGCCTCCTCAACCGGGGCCGCACGACGCTGCGCAAGGTGGCGCGGATCGAGGAGGTCAACCGCCTGCTCGAGGTGCTCCAGAGCCTCGGGGTGCGCACGCGTTGGCTCAACGCCGACAACGACCTCGAGATCGTGCCGCCGGAGCACCTCGACCTCTCGAACATCGACGCCGCCGCGGCGCGGCGCACCCGCTCGATCATCATGTTCCTCGGCCCGCTGCTGCACCGCCTGGAGGAGTTCGAGCTGCCGTACGCCGGCGGTTGCAACCTCGGCGAGCGCACCGTGGAGCCCCACATGACGGCCCTCCACCACTTCGGCCTCGAGGTCAAGGCGACCGACGGTCTCTACCACGCGGCCGTGGGGCGCGGCATCGGTCCGGCCAAGCCGATCGTGCTCACGGAGCGCGGCGACACGGTCACCGAGAACGCGCTGATGGCAGCGGCCCTCCACCCGGGCACGACGGTCATCCGCAACGCGTCGTCCAACTACATGGTCCAGGACCTCTGCTTCTACCTGCAGAAGCTCGGGGTCGACGTCGAGGGCATCGGCACGACGACGCTCACGGTCACCGGCCGGGAGCGCATCGACGTCGATGTCGACTACGCGCCGAGCGAGGACCCGATCGAGGCGATGTCGCTCCTCGCGGCCGCCATCGTCACGGCGTCGGAGATCACCATCCGCCGCGTGCCGATCGAGTTCCTCGAGGTCGAGCTCGCCACGCTCGAGGGCATGGGCCTGCAGTACGACCGCTCGGAGGAGTACGTCGCGCTCAACGGCCACACCCGCCTCGTGGACCTCACGACCCACCCCTCGGAGCTGCAGGCGCCGCGGGACAAGGTCCACCCCATGCCGTTCCCCGGCCTCAACATCGACAACCTGCCGTTCTTCGCCGTCATCGGTGCCGTGGCGAACGGACAGACGATGCTGCACGACTGGGTCTACGAGAACCGCGCGATCTACCTGACCGAGCTCACCAAGCTCGGCGGCAACGTGAAGCTCCTCGACCCGCACCGCGTGCTCGTCGAGGGCCCCACGCACTTCTCGGGCGCCGAGCTCATCTGCCCGCCGGCGCTCCGCCCCGCCGTGGTCATCCTGCTCGCGATGCTCGCGTCGAAGGGCACCTCGGTGCTGCGCTCGACCTACGTGATCCACCGCGGCTACGAGGACCTCGCGGAGCGGCTCAACCAGCTCGGCGCCAACATCGAGACGTTCCGCGACATCTGATCGAGAACGTCAGCGACGGGGACCGCGGCGCGAGGTTGCCGCGGTCCCCGCATCTGCAGCGCGGCGGGCGCGCGTGCACTACGGTTCGCTGGAACGCGCCCAGCCGATCGAGGCGCACGACACGCTCGGGGCGTCGCTGCGAGCAGGAACGAGAACCTCCGCATGCTGCCTGCTACCACCCGCCGCGCCGTCGTCCGCTCCGCCGCCTGGTCGGTCCCGGCGATCGCCGTCGCCTCGGCGGCGCCCGCCCTGGCCGCCAGCAACGCGGGAACGGCCACGGTCGTCTCCGCCCGCGCCTCGACGACGTCGCGCACGGGATCGGTGCTCCTGACCCTGGTTCCCGCGCCGACCTCCACCCCGTCGCCGGCGGTCACCTACAGCGACAGTGGTGCGACGACCACGTCGTTCACGCTCGTGAGCAGCGGGGCCGGGGAGGCGACGTACCGGCTCGACTTCACGACGGGCAACCCCACCCCCGCGACGATCACGGTGGCCGTGGGCATCGCGGGGTACACACCGGCCTCGACCACGATCACGGCGAGCACGCCGGGCACCGTCGACCCGACCTTCGCCAACCCCGCACTGGTGAGCAGTGGTCGCACCATCGCCCTGCAGGCCGACGGGAAGATCGTCGTCGCCGGTGCCTTCACCGCAGCAGGGGGCGCCACCATGTCGCGCGCGGCCCGGTTCCACGCCGACGGCACCCGCGACCCGGGATTCGGCAACCCGGGGATCAGCAGCAACGTCAACAGCGTCGCGGTGCAGCCTGACGGCAAGGTCGTCGTGGGCGGCGGGTTCACCTCGGTGGGCGGCGTCAACCGTGGCAACCTCGCCCGCATCAATGCCGACGGCACCCTCGACGCGGGTTTTGCGAACCCTGCGGTCGGCGACAACGTGCGTGCGGTCGCCGTCCAGACCGACGGCAGGGTGCTCGCCGCCGGGTTCTTCACCACGGTGGCCGGTGGCGTGTCCCGGCGACGCCTCGCCCGATTCAACAGCGACGGCACGGTCGACGGCGCGTTCGCCGACCCCGGCCTCGACGCCCTCGCGCGCGCGGTCGTCGTGCAGCCCGACGGCAAGATCCTCGTCGGCGGCCAGTTCCGGACGGCCGGGGGCCGGGCCATGACGGGCGTCGCGCGCTTCAACAGCGACGGCTCGATCGACACGGGGTTCGCCAATCCGGCGCTCAACACGGGCGCCGATGTCTACACCTTGGCGGTCCAGCCCGACGGGAAGATCGTCGTGGCGGGGCTGGGCATCGCGGCGGCCGGCGCGACCACCACCAGCAACCTGTTCCGGCTCAACGCCGACGGCACCCTCGACACCTCGTTCGCACACCCCGGTTCGAACCGCACCCTGTGGGGCGTCACCGTGCAGCCCGACGGGAAGATCCTGGTCGCCGGCGACTTCACCACCATCGGTCCCGCCGCCACGCCGCGGAGGAACCTGGCGCGCTTCCTGCCCGACGGCTCCGTGGACCTCGATTTCGCCGACCCGCAGCTCAACTCCCTGGCCTATGCCACCGTGGTGCAGCCCGACGGCCGGATCGTGGTGTGCGGCCAGTTCTCGAGCGTCGGGTCGCCGGCGGTGGGGCGCAACGGACTGGCGCGTCTCCAGGGATGACACGCGGGCGGGCCACTCGACCGATGCGGCCCCGGACGCGGCTCAGGGCCGTCTAGGGTGACGCCGTGAGCCCCTCAGCGTTGCGGCCGGCCACGGGGTTCGCCTACCTCGACGGTCCCCACGGCGAGCACCGCACCCGTCCCCTGGCCTTCGCCCATCGCGGCGGCGCCGAGCACCCCGACCTCCGGGGCCTGGAGAACACGCTGCGTGCCTTCGAGCACGCGGTCGAGCTCGGTTACGGCTACCTCGAGACCGACGTGCAGGTGACGGCGGACGGCGAGCTCGTGGCGTTCCACGACACGATGCTCGACCGCGTCACCGGCACGTCGGGGTCGCTGGGTGACCTCACGGCCGCCGAGGTGCAGGCACTCAGCGTCGGCGACGGGGGGCGCGTGCCCCTGCTCGGCGAGCTCGTGGAGCGCTTCCCCACCGTCGGCTTCAACATCGACCTCAAGTGCGACCGCTCCCCCGCGGCGCTCGCCGCGTTCGTCGCCGCGCACGACCTCTGGGACCGGGTGCTCGTCGGCTCGTTCGCCCGCCGCCGCATCGCGGAGTTCCGCCGCCTCACCCGGCGACGGGTGCCGACAGCCGCCCACCGCGGCGAGATCCTGGCGTACCTCGCGCTGCCCGCGCCGCTCGCCCGTCGCGCGACGCCCGGCCGTCCGGCCGCGCTGCAGGTGCCGGTACGTCGCGTGCTCCCCGTCGTCACCGCCCGGCTGGTCCGTCGGGCCCACGCGGCGGGGCTGCACGTGCACGTGTGGACCGTCGACGAGCCCGCGGAGATGCGACGGCTGCTCGACCTGGGCGTCGACGGGTTGATGACGGACCGCACGGACCTGCTGCGCGCCGTGCTCGAGGAGCGCGGCGACTGGCCCCACGAGGAGGACCGATGAGCACCACCGAGGCACCCGCGGTCGGCAACCCGTACGCGGGACGCCGCTGGCCCGTCACCGCGTGGGGGTTGTGGGACTGGGGGTCGGCGGCGTTCAACGCCGTCATCACGACCTTCGTCTTCACCGTGTACCTCACGGCGGAGGACGACGCGGGCCAGCCGCTCTTCGGCCCCGGTGTCGACACCAAGCTGGGCTGGGCGCTCGCGGCCGCCGGCGTCCTCATCGCACTGCTGGCCCCCCTCACGGGCCAGCGCGCCGACCGCTCCGGACGGCGCACCTTCTGGCTCGCGATCCACACGGGCGTCGTCATCGTCGCGTCGGCGCTCATGTTCTTCGTGACGCCCGAGCCCAGCATGCTCCTGCTCGGCCTCTTCCTGCTGGCGGCGGGCAACGTCTTCTTCGAGCTCGCCTCGGTCAACTACAACGCGATGCTCAACGAGATCTCGACGCCGGCGACCGTCGGCCGCATCTCGGGGCTCGGCTGGGGCCTGGGCTACCTCGGCGGCATCGTGCTGCTGCTGTTCGTGTACTTCGGCTTCATCAGCCCCGACGTCGGGTTGTTCGGCATCACCGGCGACAACGGGCTCGACGTCCGCGTGACGATGCTCGTCTGCGCGATCTGGACCGCGGTGTTCTCCCTCCCCGTGATCCTCACCATCCGCGACGCCCCCCGGGGCGCGTCCGAGCGGGTCGCCGGACCGCGGACGGGGATCGTCGCGTCGTACCGGCACCTCTTCGCCACGGTCGGCGACCTGTGGCGCACCGATCGCAACACGGTGTACTTCCTCGGCGCCTCCGCCGTCTTCCGCGACGGCCTCGCGGGCGTCTTCACGTTCGGCGCCGTGCTCGCGGCCGGCAGCTTCGGGTTCTCCGCGGGTGGCGTCATCATCTTCGGCGTCGCGGCGAACGTGGTGGCGGGCATCGCCACCATCCTCTTCGGCCTGCTCGACGACCGGATCGGTCCGAAGCGCGTCATCGTCGGGTCGTTGACCGCGATGTGCGTGGCCGGCCTCGTGCTGTTCGTGCTCCACGACGGCGGCAGCACGGTGTTCTGGATCTTCGGCCTGGTGCTCTGCATCTTCGTCGGTCCGGCCCAGTCGGCCTCCCGGTCGCTCCTGGCCCGCCTCATCCCCGAGGGCCGGGAGGGCCAGGTGTTCGGCCTCTACGCGACGACGGGACGTGCCGCGAGCTTCCTCGCGCCCACGGCGTGGGCGTTGGCACTCACGATCGCCGCGGGGGTGACGGGGCGGTCCTCCGACGACGTGCAGTACGCCGGCATCCTCGGGATCCTCCTCGTGCTGCTCGCCGGCCTCCTCCTCCTGCTGCCGGTCAAGGCTCCCCGGCCGGGGCAGCCGCGCCCGACGGCGTGAGCCGTCCGCGGCGAGTTTCGGGAATCGTCGCGCGGCCAGTACCGTTGACAACTTGGCGCAGGAATGCGCCACCCCGAACGACGACCGGAGAGGTGGAGGTGCCGCATGGCTGAGCGCACGCTGCGAGGGGCACGACTGGGAGGTCAGAGCTTCGAGGACGAGCGCGGCATCGAGTTCGCCGCCCGTCAGCAGGTGGGGTACCGCTGCAAGCAGGGCCACGAGTTCGAGATCACCATGTCGGTCGAGGCCGACATCCCCGCCGTGTGGGAGTGCCCGCGCTGTGGGTCCGAGGGTCTGAGCACCGCCGGGATCCTGCCCGAGGAGAAGGCCGAGAAGCCGGCCCGCACCCACTGGGACATGCTGCTGGAGCGCCGCTCCGAGACCGAGCTCGAGGAGATCCTCACCGAGCGGCTCGAGCTGCTGCGCGGCGGCGAGATCGGCCCGGCGCACCTGCACCGCACCCGCAAGGGCTGACCCGCCCCGGCCCGGTCGGGAGGATCAGTCCTCGACGACCTCGCCCTGCACGACATCCCCGTCCCCCGGTTTCCGTCCGGGCCCGGCGGTGGGCCACGAGCCCGTCGGTACGCCGTACCGACGGGCTCGTCGCATCAACAGGGCGCGCACGGGCGTGCGCACGAGTCGCCGTCCCAGCACCAGCAGGAGCCCGACGAGGCCGTTGACCAGTCCGGGCAGGATCAGGAGCACCGCCCCGACGAAGACGAGCACGCCGTCGAGCAGCTCGTCCGCCGGAGGACGGCCCTCACGCGTCGCGGTCATCGCCGCCTGCCACGAGCGGCGCCCGGCCCGGCCGAGCACGACGAAGCCCAGCAGGGTCGAGCCGAGCACCAGCAGCACGGCGAGGGGGACCCCGACGAGGTCGGCGACGAGGAGGAACGCCCCGACCTCGACCGCGACGCCGACCACGAGGGGCAGCGTGAGCCGCAGGGCGCGCAGCCGCGCCCGTCGCACGGTGCCCGGGGGCAGGTCGTGCCGGGCCGACGGGTCGGGCCCGTGCGCCGGGTCGGGGCCGTGCGCCGGGTCGGGACCGGCCCCCAGGGGCTGGCTCACGACGCGCGGCGGCGGTCGCGGAACCTGCGCAGCTGGCTGCGGCGTTCCCGCAGGCCCCAGCGCGTGATGCGCGAGAGCGACTCGGAGGCCACGGAGCCCGTCATCTTGGAGTCGCCCCGCTCGCGCTCGACGAACTCGATGGGCACCTCGACGACCCGCAGGCCGTTCTTCACGGTGCGCCACGTCAGGTCGGTCTGGAAGACGTAGCCCGTCGACTCCACCGAGGCGAGGTCGATCTTCTCCAGGGTCGTGCGCCGGAACAGGCGGAAGCCGGCCGTGGCGTCGCGCACCTTCATGCCGAGCAGGAGCCGCACGTACAGGTTGCCGCCGCGGGACAGCAGCATCCGGGACCGCGGCCAGTTCACGACGGACCCGCCCGGCACCCAGCGGGAGCCGATCACGAGGTCCGCGCTCTCCAGCGCGCCCAGCAGGCGGCCGAGCTGCTCCGGCTGGTGGGAGCCGTCGGCGTCCATCTCCCCGATCACGTCGTAGCCGCGCTCGAGCGCGACGGCGAAGCCGTGGAGGTACGCCGCGCCCAGGCCCTCCTTGGCCGTGCGGTGCACGACGGTGACGGCCGGGTCGGCGGCGGCCAGCTCGTCGGCCAGGCGCCCCGTGCCGTCCGGGGAGCCGTCGTCCACGACGAGGACGTCGAGGTCGGGCTGCGCGGCCCGCAGCCGACCGACGATCCGCTCGATGTTGAGCGCCTCGTTGTAGGTGGGGACGACGATGATGCCTCGTCCGAGACCGCCGTTGGTCATCCGACTCTCTCCCTCGTGGTCGTCGCGGGACCCTCCCCCGCGGCGTCGTGCGCCTCGGCCCGCTCGTCCGGGGCCGCGCCGGCGGACCGAGCTCCACCGGAAGGCGTCATGCTACGTCGCCCGATCCGACCGCGGAGCAACCCACCCAGGGCGGCCAGCAGGGTCGTGGCGCCGAGCACGAGTGCGATCCCCGCGCCGTACCGCATCGCCGGGGAGACGGCGTCGTTGAGCACGACCTCGCCGGCCACGACCCCCTGCGTGCGGGTGTCGATGGTGGCCGCGACGGTGCCGTCGGGACGGATGATGCCGCTGACGCCGTTGATGGCGGCGACCACGAGGTACTTGCCCGACTCCAGCGCCCGCATCCGCGTCATCTCGAACTGCTGGTCGATCTGGTGGGTGCGGATGAACATGGCGTTGCTCGTCTGGACGGTGAGCATCTCGGCACCGGCGCCGACCTGCTCGCGGAACCCGTCGTCGTACGCGACGTCGAAGCAGATCGCGTTGCCCACCTGCACCCCGGCGACGTCGAGCGGGGTGGTGCGGACGCCGGAGAGCATGTCGCGCGGGATGAGGTCGAAGTCCTCGACGACCGAGGTGAACCAGGCGTTGCGGAACGGGATGTACTCGCCGAAGGGGACGGGGTGGCGCTTGGCGTAGCGGTCCCCCGGGCCGGTCGTCGGGTCCCACACGATGCCCTGGTTGAGCACCTGCTCGTCGTCGACCGCGTCGACCATGCCGCCGACGACCACCGGCACGCCCACCGCGGACACCGCGGCGTCGATCTCGGTGCGCGTGCGCCGGTCGAGGAACGGGTCGACCGCCGTGGAGTTCTCGGGCCACACGACGAAGCGCGGCTCCGGCTCCTCGCCGGCGTCGACGGCGGCGCCGAGCTCGATGGTGGACTCCACGTGGTTCTGCGTCACCTCGCGGTGCACGGGCACGACGTCGTCGCCCGCGCCCGGGACGTCGCCCTGCACGGCGGCGACCTCCACGACCTCGCCGCCGGAGGGCGCCTCGTAGGGGCGCACCGCGGCGAGCAGCACGACGGCGCCGACGGCGACGTAGGGCGCCACCAGCCCCCCGAGCGCCCGCCGGTCCCGCAGCGCGTCGTTCCCGCCGGTACGGCGCAGCTCCGCCACCCGCACGACCACCCAGGCCGTCACGGTGCCGAGCAGGGCCACCACGAACCCGACGCCAGCGGTGCCGAGGTAGGGCAGCAGCGGCGCGAAGCCGGTGTCCATCACGCCGAACGCCAGCCGACCCCACGGGAAGCCGCCGAAGGGCCACCCGGCGCGGAGCTCCTCGTAGGAGACCCACGCGGCCGCCACCCACAGGGGCCAACCGGGCAGGCGTTGCACGAGAGCCACCACGGGACCCAGGAGGAGGAAGTAGGCGGTCTCGATGAGCGAGAGCGCGATCCAGGCGTCGGTGCCGACGGCCCGCATCCACCACAGCAGGGAGAACGAGAAGACGCCGCCGAAGACCACGCCGATCCCGGCAGCCGCCGGCAGCCGCGCGCCACGGAGGGCCAGCGTGAGGCCGAGGAGGGCCAGCGGGCCGGCCAGGACGAGGCCGACCGGGGCGAACATGCAGGTCGTCACGGCGCCCGCGACCGCGGCGAGACCCGCGCGACGGCGGAAGGAGACGACCACGGGGAGAAGGTAGCCCAGGGGGCGTTCGCGCACGCATCCCGAGCACCGGACACGGGGCCGGGCACGGGGCCGGGGTCCAGCAGGGCGGAGGGGGTCGCCACGGCCTTCGGACCGACGTGGTCCCGACCGGATGCCAGGCTCACGAAGTTGTCTACGGACCGCGGACCCCCTCCGCATCCACCACCACGGTGCAGCTCCCTGGTGACCGTGCGGACCGACCGGGAAGTGGTGCGCGACCCGTCGGTCCACCCGCTCGCGCTCCAGGACCCCACGCGCGTGCTGCTCAGGTGAACGCGGGCCAGACTTCCGGTGACCGAGGGGTGGTGTCAACCTGGGGCTGACCTGCGGCGACAGGGTGTCCCCGCAGGTCAGCGACCATGCGGTCCACCCCAGGTTCCGGACGCGATTTTTCGGTCGTCCGGCGTGTCGCACGACGACACGCCGGAACCGTGCGCTAGTGCTGCGACGTCGTTCCGGCGGGCCCGGGGACGACGACGGTGCCGCGTGCCGTGGTCGCCACGATCGGCGGTTCCACGAGACGGCTGGCTCCCGGCTGGTCGACGGTCGGCGCGCCGCGGGCGACGATGCTCAGCACGAGGTCGAGGTCACGGGAGCGCCGACCGACGCGCACGAGCTCGGCACGCACCTCCACCACGTCGCCGGCCCGCACGGGAGCGTGGAACCGCACGTCGGCGTAGCCGGCGAAGAGGCCCTCGTCCCCGTCCGTGCGGATGCACATCTCCGTCGCCACGTCGCCGAAGAGCGCGAGCCCGAAGGCGCCGTCGACGAGCCCGCCCGCGTAGTGGGCGTGCCCGTGGTCGACGTAGCGCCGGTGGACCACGAGCTCACCCACCCGCGGCGGCTCCGGCGCGCTCACGCCGCGCTCCGCACGTGGTGGACGAGGTAGCTGGCCACCTCGGCCGGGGTGGTGCCCCGGGCGAAGATCCGGTCCACGCCGAGCTCCCCCGCCATCCGCTCGTCGAAGCGGGGGCCGCCGACGACCAGCAGTGGACGCCGCTCCGGGGCGCACGCCTCCCGGAACGCCGCCGACATCTCGCGGGTGTTGAGCAGGTGCGCGTCGCGCTGCGTGACGACCTGCGACACGAGCACCGCGTCGGCCCGCTCGGCGAGGGCCACCTCCACGAGGCGCGGGACCGCGACCTGCGCGCCGAGGTTCACCACCTTGATCTCCCGGTGGTACTCCAGGCCCTTCTCCCCCGCGAACCCCTTGATGTTGAGGATCGCGTCGATCCCCACCGTGTGGGCGTCGGTGCCGATGCAGGCGCCGACGACGACGAGGCGACGGCGCAGGCGCTCCCGGATGGCGAGGTCGATCTCCTTGGACCCCAGCAGCGGGTAGTCACGCTCGACCACCTCGACCGCGGCCGTGTCGACGAGGTGGCGCACCTTGCCGTAGACCACGAAGAAGGTGAAGTCCGGTCCCATGGGCTTGGCGTGGACCACCATCGCGGGGTCCATGCCCATCTTGTGGGCCAGCTGCTCGGCGGCGCCCTCGGCGACCTTGTCGTGGGGCAGCGGCAGCGTGAAGGACACCTGCACCATGCCGTCCCCGGTCGTGTCACCGTAGGGGCGGACGAGGCGCCCCTCCCGGGACGGAGGTGCGGCCGCCCCGGGGGGCGGGTCGGACAGCTGCGTCATGCGGGCTCCTCCTCGAGCAGCTCGGTGGCGGGGTTGTGGTAGCCCGGCGCGCGTTCCGCGACGCCCTCGAGCCCCCGGCCGCCGTCGGCCGGGCGGCGCATGAGGCCGAACGTCCCGTCGGCGATGGCGTCGAGCAGGCCGTGCTCGTGCTCGCAGATCCGCTCCATCAGGTCGATGGACTCGGCGAGCACCCGGTGGGCGCGCTGCACGATGACGCCGTCGGGTGCCGGGTGGAAGTCCTCGTGGAGCCGGCCGGCGGCCTCCAGGACGTACCGGACGTTCTGCAGCGCCAGGTCGCGGTCGGAGAGGAACGGGGTGACGACCGCCTCGGTCATCATGCCCACGAGGAGGATGCCCTGGCCGGTGAGCGCACCGGCGAGGTTGAAGAAGCCGTCGAGCAGGTAGCCCCGGAACACGTCGCCCGTCATGTGCCGCGTGGGCGGCATCCACTTGAGCGGGGCGTCGGGGAAGAGCTCGCGGGCGAGGAGCGCGTGCGCCAGCTCGAGGCGGAACGAGTCCGGGACGGCGGGGTCGATCTCGAAGGCGTGGCCGAGCCCCAGCAGGTCGTCGGAGAGGCCTGCCTCGCGGGCGAAGTACTCGTTGAGCAGCTGGCTCGTCGTGACCGTGTGAGCGGCCTCGATCGCATCGGCCGTCGTCAGGTAGTTGTCCTCGCCGGTGTTGATGACGATGCCGGCCCGGGCGTGGACCTGGCGGCTGAACCGCTGGTCGACGAAGGTGCGCACCGGGTTGATGTCGCGGAAGAGGATCCCGTACATGGAGTCGTTGAGCATCATGTCGAGACGCTCGAGGCCCGCCAGGACGGCGATCTCCGGCATGCACAGCCCGCTGGCGTAGTTGGTGAGCCGGACGTACCGGCCCAGCTCCCGGCTGGTCTCGTCGAGCGCCGCCCGCATGAGCCGGAAGTTCTCCTGCGTCGCGTAGGTGCCCGCGAACCCCTCGCGCGTGGCGCCCTCGGGCACGTAGTCGAGGAGGCTCTGCCCGGTGCTGCGGATGACGGCGATGACGTCGGCGCCCTCGCGCGCGGCGGCCTGCGCCTGCGGGATGTCCTCGTGGATGTCGCCCGTGGCGACGATGAGGTAGATCCACGGCTGGCGCGGTGCGTCACCGATCGTGGCCAGCAGGTGGTCACGCTCCGCCCGCCGGGCGTCGACCCGGGCCAGGCCGTGCCCGACCTGCTGTCGCGCCGCGGACCGCGCGCGCTCCGCGTCGACCCCGGCGGGCAGGCGGAAGCGCACGGAGCCGGCCGCCGCCTTCTGCGCCAGCACGCCCAGGTCGTCCGCCTCCCCGCGCACCAGGGCGTCCCACACCGGCAGCGCGACCCCGTGGGGGAGCGCGTCCTCCCCCAGCCCGGACCGCACCGCGTCGAGGAGCAGGTTGGCCCAGGGCGTGCCGTCCGGGTCAGCCCCGGCCAGGCCGGCGAGACGCAGCGTCGCCCGCTCCACCGCGACGGTCGTGTGCGCCTTCGCGAGCTCGACCACGGGTGCACCGACGCGGGCGGCGAGGGCCCGGGCGCGCCGTACGGTCTCGTCGGGGAGACCCAGCTTGGCGCTCACCGGTGGCCCCCGCGGGCCTCGACGAGGGCGCGCGCCGCCGGGTGGCGCCGGACGAGGTCGAGGGCGTACGTCGCGTGGCCCGGCACGTAGCCGTTGCCGACGAGCATGGTGACGTCGGCGGCCAGCCCTTCGGCACCGAGGGCCGCGGCGGTGAAGGAGGTCGCCATCGAGAAGAAGACGACCGTGCCGCCGTCGGCGGTCGCGAGCACGGCGCCGCCCTCGCAGCCGGGCACGTCGACGCAGACGACGGTGACGTCGGCCGGTCCACCGGCGGCGGTGACGGCGTCGCGGAGCGCGAGGGGATCCCGGGCGTCGGCGACCACGACGGTCTCCGCGAGCCCACTGGCCTCCAGGGCCTGCTGCTCGGCGGCGTGCGGGACGACGCCGATGGTGCGGCCGGCTCCGGACTCCCGGGCGGCGGCCAGCGACAGCGAGCCGGACTTGCCGGCCCCGCCGACGACGGCGACGACGGGAGCGGTGCCGTGCTCCGCCCGGTGCTGCTCCACCACGCGACGGGTGAGGGCAGGCGCGCCGCAGACGTCGAGCACGGACAGCGCGAGACCCGCGGGCAGGTCCTCGGGCAGCCGGGCCACCACGGAGCGCCCGAACAGGATGGCGTGCCCGTCGGTGGCCACCTGCTCGCCGGCGCCGTCCCAGCGCTCGAGCCCGTCGGCGAGGGCGAGCGGGGTGAGGCTGAGGGAGACGAGGGTGGCGACGCGGTCGCCCACGGCGAGGCCGAGCGGTGAGTCGGGGCCGACCTCCTCGACCGTGCCGAGCAGCATCCCGCCGGAGCCGGTGACCGGGTTCTGCATCTTCCCGCGCTCCGCGACGATCCCGAGCACGGTGGCGCGGAGGGCGGCGACGTCCAGGTCGCCGCCCTCATCGGTGTGCTGCTCCCGCAGCTGGCGGTGGGACGCCGCGTCGAGGTTGAGGCGCTCGACCCGCACGCGCACCTCGTCGGGCCAGAGGGCGGCGCGGGCGTCGAGGCGGTGCGCGGCCTGCGGCAGCACGAGCGGGCGGTCGAGCACGCGGTGCACGCCGACGGGATCGGCGGGCAGCGCGCCCGGGCCGCCCGTGAGCGGGGCGTGCACGACGGGGACTGTCATTCCTTCTCCTCTGCGCGGTCATCGACCGAAGGATTTGCGGCGGCGGTGTCGACAGGGCGTAGAACCTCCACCTACTGTGGCATGGTTCACGCCACGCGGGCAATCGCCCGCGCCGACGCGACGCCGCGGGACCCGCGCTCACGTCGCCCCACCACGAAGGAGAGCCATGAGCGTCGACACCTCGATCACCCTGGCGACCGGGCAGCCGTACCCCTACCGCCGCGCCGAGCTGGTCGAGCCGGACTGGCGGCGGTTCCCCGGGTGGCGGGACGTGACCGAGGCGGAGTGGCGCTCCGCGCAGTGGCAGCGCGTGCACTGCGTGAAGAACAACAAGCAGCTGCGGGAGCTCGTCGGCGACCTCCTCGACGAGTCCTTCTTCGCCGACCTCGAGCGCGACCAGGCCGAGCGCGCGACCATGTCGATGCTCCTGCCCCCGCAGATGGTCAACACCATCGCGCCCGACCTCGCGCCCGCCGGCCCCGGCTCGCTGACGGAGGCGTGGCTGCGCGACCCGGTGCGGCACTACATGCTGCCCGTGTTCTCCGACCGGCGCGCCGACTGGCCCTCGCACCCGCACGCGAGCCGCGACTCGCTCCACGAGCACGACATGTGGGCGACGGAGGGCCTGACGCACCGCTACCCCACGAAGGTGCTCGCGGAGGTGGTGCCGACCTGCCCGCAGTACTGCGGGCACTGCACCCGCATGGACCTGGTCGGCAACTCCACCCCGACCATCACCAAGCTCAAGTTCGCGGCCAAGCCCGCCGACCGGCTCGAGGACATGCTGGACTATCTGCGTCGCACGCCGTCGGTGCGGGACGTCGTCGTGTCCGGCGGCGACGTGGCGAACCTGCCCTGGCCGCGGCTCGAGGCCTTCCTCGCGGCGCTGCTCGAGATCGAGAACGTGCGCGACATCCGGCTCGCGACGAAGGCGCTCGTCGGCATGCCGCAGCACTGGCTCGGCGACGACGTGCGCGCCGGGGTGGAGCGGGTGGCCCGTACGGCGCGGGACCGGGGCGTCGCGCTGGCGATGCACACCCACGCGAACCACGCGGCCTCCGTCACGCCGCTCGTCGCCGAGGCGACCCGGGCGATGCTCGACGCCGGCCTGCGGGACGTGCGCAACCAGGGCGTGCTGCTCGACGGCGTCAACGCCGACCCCCACGCGCTGCTCGACCTGTGCTTCCGGCTGCTCGACGGCGCCGGCATCACCCCGTACTACTTCTACATGTGCGACATGATCCCGTTCGCGGAGCACTGGCGGGTCTCCGTCGCCGACGCGCAGCGGCTCCAGTCGGCGATCATGGGCTACCTACCGGGCTTCGCCACGCCGCGCATCGTCTGCGACGTGCCCTTCGTGGGCAAGCGCTGGGTGCACCAGCTCGCGTCGTACGACGAGGTGCGGGGCATCAGCGGCTGGACGAAGAACTACCGCACGACGCTCGAGCAGGACGACCCCGAGGCGCTGGAGCGGCACTACTCCTACTACGACCCGATCCACACGCTGCCCGCCGAGGGCCAGGAGTGGTGGCGGGCCCAGGTGGCGGCGTCGGTCCCGGTCTGAGGACACCACCCCCGCGCCCGGCCGGGCGCGGGGGTCAGGAGACCGTGCGGTTCTCGTAGAACGTCGTCAGCACGATGGTGGTGCGGGTCGAGACGTTCGCGGCCGCGCGCACACGGGCGAGGAGGTTCTCGAGCTCCGCGGGCGTCGCCGTGCGTACCTTGAGGATGTAGGACTCCTCCCCCGCCACCGACCAGCACGACTCGATCTCGCCGATGCCGCGCAGGCGCTCCGGGGAGTCGTCGGGCTGCGACGGGTCGATCGGGCGGATCGAGATGAACGCCGTCAGGGGCTGCCCGAGCTGCTCGTAGTCGACGGTCGCGCCGTATCCCTTGATGACCCGCCGCTGCTCGAGCCGCTTGACCCGCTGGTGCACCGCGGACGTCGACAGCCCCGTCGCGCGACCGAGGTCGGTGAAGGACATCCGGCCGTCCTGGGCCAGGAGGGCGAGGATCTTCCGGTCCGTCTCTTCCACGGCGGACACGTTAGGGCATCACGGCCCGCGCGGGCCGCTGGTCCGTGGCAGGATCGCGCCGTGCCGACCCGAACCCCGCGCCTGCTCCTGCTCGACACCGCCTCGCTCTACTTCCGGGCGTTCTTCGGGGTGCCCGACTCGATGCGCGCGCCGGACGGCACGCCGGTCAACGCGGTGCGGGGGCTCATGGACTTCATCTCGCGGCTCACGGACGAGTACCGGCCCACCCACCTCGCCTGCTGCTGGGACGACGACTGGCGCCCGCAGTGGCGCGTCGACCTGCTGCCGACCTACAAGGCGCACCGCGTGGTCGAGGAGCGGCCCGCCGACCCGGACGTCGAGGAGGTGCCCGACCCGCTCCAGCTGCAGGTCCCGATCATCCGCGAGGTGCTCGCGGCGTGGGGGCTGCCGGTCGTGGGGGCGCCGGAGCACGAGGCGGACGACGTGATCGGCACCCTCGCCACCGGGGCGGGGATGCCCGTCGACGTCGTCACCGGCGACCGTGACCTCTTCCAGCTCGTCGACGACGCGGCCGAGGTGCGGGTGCTCTACACGGCCCGCGGGGTCGGACGCCACGAGCGGGTCACCGAGGACGTCCTGCTGGAGAAGTACGGCGTGCGCGCCGACCAGTACGCCGACTTCGCCACGCTGCGCGGAGACGCCTCGGACGGCCTGCCCGGCGTCAAGGGGGTCGGCGAGAAGACGGCCGCGACCCTGCTCGGACGGTTCGGCGACATCGCCGGGATCCGCGCTGCGGCCGAGGACCCCGCGGCCGACATGGCCCCCGGCGTGCGGGCGAAGGTGAAGGAGGCCGCGCCGTACCTCGACGTGGCACCGAGGGTGGTCGCCGTGGTGCGCGACCTCCCCGTCCGCGACGCCGACCTCACCCTGCCGACCGCGCCGGCCGACCCCGAGGCCGCCGCGGCGCTCACCGAGCGCTGGGACCTCGGCTCCAGCGCCACCCGCCTCACCGAGGTGCTGGGGTCGCTCGGCGCCTGAGACCTGGGGCGCGTCGAGTTGTCACGTACGCCGCGTCAACGTGTCGAGTTGGGTTGTACGGCGCGGCTCAGGCGCCGAGCTGGGACGGTACGGCTGGATCGGATCCAGCCGAACAACCCAGCTCAACGATCCTGCCGCGCCGAACGACCCAGCTCGACGACACCGCCGCGGCGTACGTGACAACTCGGCGGGGAGTTGCGGGGCCCTGCGTACGGTGGGGCGCATGTCACGCATCGCCATCGTCGGAGGAAATGGTCAGATCGCCCGGCTGCTGCACCCCCTGCTGGTGCAGGCGGGGCACACGCCGGTCGCGCTCGTGCGCACGGCGTCCTACGCCCCCGACCTCGAGGCGCTCGGCGCCGAGGTCGGCATCCTGGACATCGAGAACAGCCGGCCCGAGGACTACGCGACGGCGTTCGAGGGCGCCGACGCGGTCGTCTTCGCCGCCGGGGGCGGGCCCGACGGCAACGCCGAGCGCAAGCGCACCGTCGACCTCGGCGGCTCGCTCGGCTCCATCGCCGGCGCCCGCCAGGCCGGGGTCGAGCGCTTCGTGCAGATCTCTGCGATCGGGGTCGACCAGCCGGTGCCCGACGACACCGAGCCGGTGTGGAAGGAGTACGTCGCGGCCAAGCGCGACGCCGACAAGGCGCTCCGCGCCTCCGGCCTCCACTGGACCATCATTCGGCCGGGGCGCCTCACGGACGACCCGCCGACCGGCACCGTGACTCTCGCCCCCGAGGTGGAGCGCGGCGACGTCACCCGCGGCGACGTGGCGGCCGTGGTCGCCACCGTGCTCGACGAGCCGACCTCGGTCGGCCACCAGTGGGAGCTCGTCGGCGGCAGCACGGCCGTCGTCGATGCCGTCAGGTCCGCGACCGCCTGAGACCCGTCTCCAGCGACACCCGACCCTCGCCCGGCCGACCCGCCGGGCGGGGGTCCGTCGCGAGGAGGGCCAGGGTGCGGACGTCGAACCGCTCGTCGCCGTGCCGCAGCTTCGCCCGCTCGACCCCCTCCGGGACGAAGCCCACCGCCTCCGCGACCGTGCCCGACGCCGGGTTGTTCGTGCGGTGCCCGAGCTCGAGCCGGAACAGGTCGAGGTCGGTGAACGCCCAGTCGACGACGGCCGCGAGCGCACGTCGCACGTGCCCGCGACCGCGCACCGCGCCCGAGCTGAAGTAGGACACCCACGCGGTGCCGTGCCGCCGCGACACCTCCGCCAGGCCCACGTTCGCCACGGGCGTCCCGTCGACGACCACCGCGAGCGGGTACTGCTCCCCGGCCGCCGGGTCCGGCTGCCACGCCAGCATCCGCTCGAGGCAGGCCGCCGCATCGTCCAGCGTGCGCACGGGCCACGGGTACTGCGTGTCGAGGTCCGTCGACGCCGCGAAGATCGCCAGCACCGCCGGCGCGTCCTCGCGCCGCCAGGGCCGCAGCAGCAGGTCCCCCACCTCTCCGCCCCCGGCTCAGATCTCGGCTGCGACCGTCGTGTAGGCCACGATCCCGCGGTTGAGCAGGTCGCCCGCCTCCCGCGCCGTACGACGCAGCGCGGTGCTCGTCGTCGCGGCAGCGATCTGGTCGGTGACGTCGAGGAGCTGCTTGACGACCCGCACGAAGTCGCCGGCCGGCATCCCGGTCGCGCGCAGGATGTCGTCGAGGTCGTCGCCCCGCGCCCACGCGTGCGCCGCCCATGCGAAGCCGGCGTCGGGCTCGCGCAGCTGGTCGAGCCTGTGGTGCTTCTCGAGCGCGGACAGGTCGGCCCACAGCCGACGGGTCAGGCTGACGGCCTCCGAGACCTTCGCCGACGGCAGTCGCGGTCCCCGGCCGTCCTCGGTGCGGCGCGCCTCGAAGACGAGCACCGACAGGGCGGCCGCCAGGTCGGGCGCGTCGAGGCCCTCCCAGACGTCGAGGCGCAGCGCCTCGGCGGCCACGAGGTCGAGCTCCGAGTAGATCCGCATGAGCGCCCGCCCGCGGTCGGTGACGATCTCGCCGTCGAGGTAGTCGAGCGCCTTGAGCACGTCGCTGACCCGGTCGAACTGCCGCGCGATCGTGTTGGTGCGCGACTCGATCCGGCGGCGCAGCGTGCTCGCCTCACGGTCGAGCTTGAACCAGCGCTCCGCCCACCGGGCGTGCGTCTCGCGGTCGGGGCAGGAGTGGCAGGGGTGCGCCTTCATCTCGGCCCGCAGCCGCTCGACCTCGGCCGCGACCCGCTCCGGACCGCTGCCGCGGCCGTCGGCCCCGGCCGCCCTGCCCGCACGGGCCTCGCGGGCCCGCTCGACCGGCGGGGGCGGCGGGAGGTCGCGCACGTGGTTGGCGAGGTACGCCGCCAGGTCGCGCCGCTGCTGGGGATTGCGGCCGTCGAAGTTCTTGGGCACGCGGATGCGGCTGGCCGCGCGCACCGGCTCCGGGAAGTCGATGAGGCCGAGGCGCCGCGACTGGCGACCGACCGTCACGACCGAGGGCCGGGGCTCGTCGCGCCCCAGGCCCGGGTCCGTCACCACGGCCCAGCCGGCGAACTTGCCTCCGGGCACCTTGATGACGTCGCCGACCTTGAGCCGGGTCAGGGAGCCCACGACGTCCTCGCGCCGGTCGGTGCGACGTGCCCGTGACCCCTCCTTCTCGGCCTCGGACACGCGGCGGCGGAGCGCGGCGTACTCCATGAAGTCCCCGCGGTCGCAGGCCGCGGACTCCGCGTAGCCGGCGAGCGCCTCGTCGCTCTTGTGCAGCTGGCGGGCGAGGCCCACGACCGCCTTGTCGGCCTGGAACTGCGCGAACGAGCTCTCGAGGAGCTGGCGCGAGCGGTCACGGCCGAACCGGTGCACGAGGTTGACCGCCATGTTGTAGGACGGCCGGAACGAGGAGCGCAGCGGGTAGGTGCGGGTCGACGCGAGCCCGGCGACGTCCGTCGGGTTCATGCCCTGCTGCCAGACGACGACCGCGTGGCCCTCGACGTCGAGCCCGCGACGCCCGGCGCGGCCGGTCAGCTGGGTGTACTCCCCCGGCGTGATGTCGGCGTGCGCCTCGCCGTTCCACTTCACCAGCTTCTCGAGCACCACGGTGCGGGCCGGCATGTTGATGCCCAGCGCCAGCGTCTCGGTGGCGAAGACGGCCCGCACCAGGCCGCGGACGAAGAGCTCCTCGACGCACTCCTTGAAGGTCGGGAGCATGCCGGCGTGGTGGGCGGCGACACCGCGCGTCAGGCCTTCGAGGAAGGTGGCGTAGCCGAGCACCTGGCGGTCGGCGCGGGGCAGGTCGGCGCACCGCTCCTCGACGTAGGCGCGGATCTCCTTCTGCTCCTCGGTGTCGGTGAGCCAGAGGTCGGCGTCGAGGCACTGGGACACCGCGGCGTCGCAGCCGGCGCGGCTGAAGATGAAGGTGATGGCCGGCAGCAGTCCCTCGCGGTCGAGGCGCTGGACGACCTCGGCGCGGCTGGGGATCCACATGCGCCGCCCGTTGCCGACGTCGCGACCGCGGCCGGCGCCACCGCGGCCCTGGCTGCCGCCGTGGCGCTGCCCCTTGGGCGTGCGCCGGTCACGGATGCGGCTGCTCGCCCAGTCGTCGCGGGCGATCTTGAGCAGGTGGGGGTTCACCTTGGCCCCGTCGCCCGCGAACCCGGCGCTCGCTGCCTCGTCGCTGCGGGCGAACAGGTCGTGCAGCTGGCGCCCGACGATCACGTGCTGGAACAACGGGACGGGGCGGCGCTCCTCGACGATCGTCGTCGTGTCGCCGCGCACCGTCGCGAGCCACTCGCCGAACTCCTCGGCGTTGGACACCGTCGCGGACAGCGAGGCCACCACCACGGACTCCGGGAGGTGGATGATGACCTCCTCCCAGACGGCACCGCGGTTGCGGTCGGCCAGGTAGTGCACCTCGTCCATCACGACGTAGCCGAGCTCGGACAGCGTCCGCGAGCCGGCGTAGATCATGTTGCGGAGCACCTCGGTCGTCATGACGACGATCGGCGCCTCGCCGTTGACCGCGTTGTCACCGGTGAGCAGGCCGACGCGGTCCGCGCCGTACCGGTCGACGAGGTCGTTGTACTTCTGGTTCGACAGCGCCTTGATGGGCGTCGTGTAGAAGCACTTGCGCCCCTCGGCCAGCGCCAGGTGCACCGCGAACTCGCCCACCACGGTCTTGCCGGAGCCCGTCGGCGCGGCGACCAGCACGCCGCGACCGTCCTCCAGCTCGCGGCAGGCGCGCAGCTGGAAGTCGTCGAGCCCGAAGGAGAACCCCGCGGCGAAGTCGTGGAGCAGCGGGTGCGACTGGGACTTGCGGAACGCGGCGTACCGCTCGGCGGCGCTCGGCTCGGCGGTGTCGGACCGGTCGGTCATGGGCAGCCCCTTCAGGCGATCACCGTGAGCGCCGCGGGAACGGCGGTCACGGTCAGCGGGAGGGAGCCGAGGGGCTCCCCGTCCGCGTAGGCGGTGATGTCGGCGGCGGCGATCGTCGCCGACCGGACCCGGTGGTGCTCGTAGGCCGGGTGGGTGGTGTGCGTGCCGCGGTAGAGCCGGGGGAACGCCCGCACGAGGCCACGACGGTCGAGCGAGCGCACGACCACGACGTCGAGCAGCCCGTCGTCGGGCTCGGCGCCCTCGGTGATGCGCAACCCCCCGCCGAACGAGGAGGTGTTGCCGACGGCCGCGAGCACGCCCTCCACCGTACGCACGCGCCCGTCGAGCTCGAGCGTGTAGCGACGGGGAGCCAGGCTCCGGAGCTCGACGGCGGTCGCCGCGACGTACCGCAACGGCCCCCGCGGCCAGGTCATCGCGTCGGCCCGCTCCGCCACGAGGGCGTCGAAGCCGCACGCCACGACGGTGGCGACGTAGCGGTCGCCCACGCGGGCGACGTCGAGGGTACGACGCGGTCCCGCGATGATCCGGTCCGCCGCCGCTCGCGGATCGGCGGGCAGCCCGAGCTCGCGCGCGAGGTCGTTCCCCGTGCCCGCCGGTACGACGCCGAGCGGGACGCCCGCCGGCACGACGTGCTGGAGCGCGAGGTGGACCGTCCCGTCGCCGCCGCAGGCGACGAGCGCCTCGACGCCGTCGGCCACGGCGGCACCCGCCAGCCGGCGCGCCTCGTCGACGTCACGACCGACGAGGTCCAGCACCTCGAACCCGGCGTCGCGCAGGCGCGGCAGCACGACCGACCGCGCGCGGGCACCACGGCCCCGACCCGCGCCGGGATGGGTCAGGAGGGCGATCCGACGCACGGCCGCCTCAGATCGGCGACGGCTCGTCGGGCGAGAGCCCGGAGTACGGCGACCGCGCGGCCTTGCGCTTGTCGAGGACCCGCGCGATGACCTCCGAGACGCCCACGAGGGCGCACATGGGGAGCGCGAGGAAGAGCATCGTGAAGGGGTCGGTCGACGGCGTGGCGATCGCCGCGAAGACGAAGATACCGATGATGAACCAGGGGCGGTACTGCCCGATGACCCGGCCCGGGAGCAGGCCCGTCAGGTTGAGCAGGATGAGAAAGACGGGGATCTCGAACGAGATGCCGAAGACCAGCAGCGTGCGCACCAGGAACGAGAAGTAGTCGCCGAACTCCACCAGGTTGGTGAGGTCGGCCTGCGTGAACCCGATGAGGATCTCGAGGCCCTTGGGCAACGTCAGGTAGCCCACCAGCACGCCGACCATGAAGAGCGGTCCGGCGAAGGCCGCGAACACGCGGCTCCACTTGCGCTCGTGGGCGTGCAGCCCCGGGAGGATGAACGACCAGATCTGGTGCAGCCAGTAGGGGCTGGTCACGACGAGCGCGGCCATGCCGCAGAGCTTGAGGTAGAGCACGAGCGGCCCGCCCACACCGGCGATGGTCGCCTGGGTGTCGGTGTCGCCGCCGAGCCGCTCGGCGGCCTGCTTGTAGGGCTCGAAGACCAGCGCGAAGATCTGGTCGAAGAAGAAGAGCGCGACGATGAGCGCCACGACCCAGGCGGTGACGGCACGCATGACGCGGCCGCGCAGCTCCCGCAGGTGGTCGGAGAGCGCCATCCGGCCGTCGTCGCCGACGGTGTGGACCGGGCGGACCGAGTAGAAGCGCAGGAGTCCCTTGATAGCCACGGAGGACGGTGCGGAGGTCAGCCGTTGGTGGTGTCGCGACGCTCCTGGCGCAGGGCCTCGGCGTCGTCCACCTGGCGGGCCTCGAGCGGCAGCTCGGCCGTGGTGCCACGGCCCTTCGCGTCCTTCTCGTCGTCGTCGTCGTCGACGAGGCCCTTGGTCTCCGACTTGAAGATGCGGAGCGCCTGGCCGGTGCCGCGGGCCAGCTCGGGGAGCTTCTTGGCGCCGAACAGCAACACGATCACCAGGATGATCAGGACGAGCTCCCACCCTCCCGGGAAGGTGACGAGAGGCAGAACCACGGTATTCCTCACAGACTGTCGGAGACGGCTCGTCCACTGTACGCGACGTCAGGCGTACAGGCTGAGGGTCTCCTGTGCACGCGCGGTGAACGATGCGGCGAGCTCCGCCGGCGCCAGGACGGTGACGTGCGGTGCGTGCCGCGAGACGAGGCGCACGAGCCACCGCGGGTCGACGACGTGGAGGTCGACCTCCGACCGGCCGTCGGCGCGGTCACGCTGCGCGACGACGGGGAGGTAGTCCGGCAGCCACCGCACCTCGGCGTCGAGGAGCAGCGTCGCGAGCGGGCTGTCGGCGGGCGGCACGAACGGCTCGAACGTCGCCTGCGCCGCCTCGGACCCGGTCGCCTCCGCCGGGGAGGCGTCGGCGCGGACGACCACGGGCGTGTCCAGGGTGCGGGCCTCCACGATGCGGTCGACGCGGAAGGTGCGGGGCGCGTCGGCGGCGTGGCACCAGGCGTCGAGGTAGGCGACGTTCCCGTGCTCGGTGACGAGGTGCGGGTCGACCGTGCGCTCGACCACCTCGTCCCGCGAGGGCACGTGGTAGCGCAGCAGCACCTGCCGCTCCGCGGTCACCGCCTCCTCCAGCTGCGCCCGCACGTCGGCGGCCGGGTCCACGCCCGAGCCGTCCTCCCCCGCGTCGATGGCCGCCTCGTCGCCGAGGGCGGCCTCCAGCTTGTGCAGCACCCGGTCCACGACGTCCCGGGTGTCCGCCTCCGCCGACCCGCGTACGACGCGGAGCGCCACCACGAGGGCGGAGGCCTCGGTGGGCGAGAGCCGCAGCGGGCGGTCGAGGTAGTCGGCGTTCGACATGCGGATCAGGCGGTCGCCGTCCGGCTGCACCAGCGCCGAGATGTCGACGTCGATGAGGTCGTCGGGATAGCCGCCGGGCAACCCGCACATGAAGAGCACGTGCAGGTCCTTCACGATCTGCTGCGGCGTCAGCCCCAGGTCGCGCGCGGCCTCCTCGACGTGCACGGTGCCCCGCGCGTTGAGGTAGGGCACGAGGGCGAGCATCCGCCCGACCTGCTCGCGGGCGCCGGTGCCGGCCGTGCTCATGCGGGCTCCTCCTCGGGACGGGTCGTCGGCTCGAGCGCCGCGCGCAGGGCGGCGACGACGTCGCTCCGGAGCGCGGGGGGCGCCTCGACGACGACGTCGGGGCCGTGCTCGAGCACGAGGCGCAGGGCCACCGGACCCGACCACGGCAGGGTGACGCGGTCCCACGCGTCGGTGCCGTCCGGTCCCCGCACCTCGGGCTCCGTGCTCGTGGCGTCGCGCCGCAGCGCGAAGCCGGCCCCGCGACGTACCAGGAGCACGGCGGGGTCCCCCGTCGGCGGCGCCGGCCGCAACCGGCGCGCCACCTCGGAGACGTCCACGCCGGGCGGCGGCACGAAGGCGTCGCGGCGTCCCACGGCCCGCGCCGTGCCGACGATGCGCGACAACCGGAAGACGCGCTCGGCGTCCCGGTCCGTGTCGAGCCCGACGGCGTACCAGCGGCTGCCGTAGCGGACGAGACCCCACGGCTGGAGGTGCCGACGCGCGGGGGCAGCGTCGCGCCGCCCCCGGTAGTCGAACTCCACCGCCGTGCGCGAGTGCACGGCCTCGACCATCACCTCGAAGGAGGGCTCCTCCGCACCGACCCGCGGCACCGCGACGCCGAGGTCCGCGGCGTCGATCGTCTCGGCCGCCTCGCTCTCCGGGTCGCCGTCCGCCCCGCGGCGGGCCGCGGTGAGCTTGCGCAGGCCGGTGCGCGCCGCGTCCGAAAGCCGGGCGCTCTGCCACACCTGCGTCGCGACACCGAGCACCGCCGCTTCGTCGGGCTCCAGGGCGATCTCCGGCAGCGCGAACTCGGCCGCCGGCACGCGGTAGCCGAGCTCGTCCTCGAAGAGCGGGTCGAACGACCCGACCTCGACCGGTACGCCGAGCCCGCGGAGCTCGTCCTTGTCGCGCTCGAAGGCCCGGTCGAACGCGGTGTCGCCGAGATCGGCGTAGAGCTCCGCCCGGATCCGCGCCTTGGAGACGAAGCCGCGCTGCACGAGCAGCATGATGAGCAGCTTCATGAGCCGCTCGCTGCGCCGTCCGCTCATGGCCGTGTCATCGGATCGCGCGTCGCGTCACTCGGTGGCCGGCGCGGTCGGGTCAGCGGGCGCCTCGGTCGACTCGGTCGCAGCCGGGTCGGTGGCGGCCGGGTCCGTCGGGTCGGTCGCGGCCGGGTCGGTGGCCTCGGCGTCGGGCGACTCGGTCTCCGCGGGGGCCTCCGGGAGCACGACCGAGCCGAGCACGTCGACGACGAAGTAGAGCGTGTCGGTCGGCGCGATGCCCGCCTGCTCGTTGCCCGTCTCGCCGTAGCCCAGCGCCGGCGGGATGCCGAGCACGACCCGCGTGCCCGCCTTGAGACCGACGAGGGCCTCGTTCCAGCCCTCGATCACGCCGGCGTTCGGCCCGCCCACCACGAAGGTGCGCGGCAGACCACCGGAGTACGACTCGTCGAAGGGGGCCTCGCCCCCGTAGACCTGGCCGAGGTAGTTGGCGACCAGCAGGGCGCCCTCCTCGACGACCGGGCCGTCGCCCTCGACGAGGGTGGCGACCTGCAGCTCGTCGGTCGGCTCGGCCGCGCCCTCGAAGTCGAAGCCCGTCACCTCGTCGCCGCTCTCGACGAGGGTCGGCAGGCCCTCGGGTGCGGCCACCTCGGTGCCCTCGGGCCCGTCGAGCGCCACCGCCAGCACGTCGATGACGTAGACGACCGAGTCGCGGTTGCCGATCCCGATGTTCGCCTGCCCGTCACCGCCGAACGCGTTCTCGTAGTCCGAGACGACGAGGACGCGCGACCCGGCCTTGACCCCCTCGAGGGAGTCGGCGATCGACGCGGGCATGGCGTTGGTGAGCGGGTCGAGCAGCAGCGAGGCCGCCGTCTGCTGGACCGCCGCGGCCACCGTCGTCGACGGGGCCTCGGACGAGACGGGGAGGATGCCGGGGTCGCCGTACTCCCAGGTCGAGAACGCCTCCTGGCCGGAGAACCCGTTCCCGATCCACGCCTGGAGGACCACGTTGGAGCCCTCCTCGACCGTCGGGCCGTCGCCCTCGATGACCGTCTCGGACGCGAAGCCTTCCGGGGACAGCTCCCCGTCGATCTCGACCTCGGGCACGAGCCCGAGCTCACCGCTGACGGTGACCTGGTCGAGACCTGCGTCCTGGTCGTCGGAGCTGCCGCACGCGGCGAGCGCGGTCAGCGGCAGGACCGCGGCGAGGAACGCGCCGGACACACGGCGGACGGACCGGGAAGTGCGCACGAGGACACCCTTCGTCTCGAATCGGCAAGGAACCGCGGTCACCTTACCGACCCTCCTCGCGCGGACCGGGCGGCATACCCCCTGTGGTCACATCCCGTCGATGAGGCGCTGGACGCGCTCGTCCTCCGAGCGGAACGGGTCCTTGCACAGCACGGTGCGCTGGGCCTGGTCGTTGAGCTTCAGGTGCACCCAGTCGACCGTGAAGTCACGGCGCCGCTCCTGGGCCTTCTTGATGAACTCGCCGCGCAGCCGCGCCCGCGTCGTCTGCGGGGGCACCGACTTGGCCTGGAGGATCTCGATGTCGCTCGTGACCCGTGCCGCCCTGCCCCGGTTCTGCAGCAGGTAGAACAGGCCGCGGTCGCGCCGGATGTCGTGGTAGGCCAGGTCGAGCTGGGCGATGCGGGGGTGGCTCATCGGCAGCCCGTGCTTGGCGCGGTAGGCCTCGATGAGCTTCCACTTGATGACCCAGTCGATCTCGGTGTCGACCAGACCCAGGTCGTCCGACTCGACGGCCTTGATGCCGCGCTCCCACAGGTCCAGCACGCGCTCGATCAACGGCGTCGAGATGCCGCGGCGGTCGACGAAGTCGCGTGCCTTCGACAGGTACTCGCCCTGGATCTCGAGCGCGCTCGCCTCGCGCCCGTTGGCGAGCCGCACCCGCCGCTGGCCGGAGGTGTCGTGCGAGATCTCGCGGATCGCGCGGATGGGGTTCTCGAGCGTGAGGTCGCGCATGACGACCCCCTCCTCGATCATGCGCAGCACCAGGTCGCAGCTCGCCACCTTCAGCATGGTGGTGGTCTCGCTCATGTTGGAGTCGCCGACGATGACGTGCAGCCGCCGGTAACGCTCGGCGTCGGCGTGCGGCTCGTCCCGCGTGTTGATGATGGGGCGGCTGCGCGTGGTCGCGCTGCTGACGCCCTCCCAGATGTGCTCCGCACGCTGGCTGACGGTGTACGTCGCCCCCCGCGGCGTGTGCGTCACCTTGCCGGCCCCGACGACGATCTGCCGGGTCACCAGGAACGGGATGAGGACGTCGGCCAGCCGGCTGAACTCCCCCGCGCGGCTCACCAGGTAGTTCTCGTGGCAGCCGTAGGAGTTGCCCGCCGAGTCGGTGTTGTTCTTGAAGAGGTAGATGTCGCCGGCGATGCCCTCGTCGTGGAGCCGCTGCTCGGCGTCGACGAGCAGGCCCTCCAGGACGCGCTCGCCGGCCTTGTCGTGGGCCACGAGCTCGGCGATGTCGTCGCACTCGGGCGTCGCGTACTCGGGGTGGCTCCCCACGTCGAGGTAGAGCCGGGCACCGTTCCGCAGGAAGACGTTGCTGCTGCGCCCCCAGGACACGACGCGACGGAAGAGGTAGCGCGCCACCTCGTCGGGGCTGAGCCGTCGCTGCCCCCGGAACGTGCAGGTGACCCCGTACTCGTTCTCGATACCGAAGATCCGACGGTCCATGACCGAACGATACGGCTCCCGTGGTGACGACGGGGGCGACACGACGAGTTGCGTCGTGCCGCCCCCGGGTCGAGGTCGCGCCCTGGAAGCCCCAGGTCAGGCGTCCGCCGGGGAGCCCTGCGGACCCAGCAGCGTCGCGAGCTGCGCGGCCCGCAGCCGGCGGAACTTCCGCGGCTGCACCCGGGTGCGGTCGAGCACCGCCACCTCCAGCTGCTCGACACCGATGCTCCGGTCGGCCTCCTCGCCCCGCTCGTTGCGGGAGTGGCCGAGCGCCGCCACGGCGACGCCCAGCGCGCCCGCGAGGTCCGCCCCCTCCTGGTAGTGCTCCTCCAGGTAGGACCCCACCACGTCGGCCGCGCCTCCCATGACCGCGTAGCGGTGCTCGTCGAACACCTGGCCGTCGTAGGTCAGCCGGTAGAGCTGGTCTCCAGCGGCCGACTCGCCGATCTCGCCGACGAAGATCTCCACCTCGTACGGCTTCTCGCCGCCGGAGGAGAAGATCGCCCCGAGGGTCTGCGCGTACGCGTTCGCGAGGCTGCGCCCGGTGACGTCGCGCCGGTCGTAGGAGAACCCACGCATGTCGGCGAGCCGGACACCGGCGATGCGGAGGGACTCGAACTCGTTGTAGCGCCCGACCGCGGCGAAGGCGATGCGGTCGTAGATCTCCGAGACCTTGTGCAGTGCCTGCGACGGGTTCTCCGAGGCGAAGAGGATGCCGTCGGCGTACTGCACCGCGACCACCGAGCGACCGCGCGCGATGCCCTTGCGCGCGAAGTCCGCCCGGTCCTTCATCTGCTGCTCGGGCGAGACGTAGAACGGCATGCTCATCGGGCGTCCTCCCCTGGGGTGTCGGGCTGCTCGACCCGGGCGAGCGGGCCGTTGGGCTGACGCAGCCGACCGGCCACGACCTCCTCGGCCAGGGCGTTGACCTCGGCCTCCGAGAGCCGGGCGCCCCCGTCCGCCGTGATCACGTGCACGATCGGGAAGATGCGCCGGGTGAGGTCGGGGCCGCCGGTCGCCGAGTCGTCGTCGGCCGCGTCGTACAGCGCCTGCAGGGCCACGAGCGCCGCGGTGCGCGCGTCGAGGTCGGGCCGGTAGAGCTTCTTCAGCGAGCCGCGCGCGAACAGCGAGCCCGAGCCCACCGCGTGGAAGCCGTTCTCCTCGCCCCGACCGCCGACGACGTCGTAGCTGAAGATGCGTCCCTCTCCGCTGTCGACGTCGAAACCGGCGAACAGCGGCACGACGGCGAGGCCCTGCATGGCCAGGCCGAGGTTGCCGCGGATGAGCGCCGAGAGCCGATTGGCCTTGCCCTGCATCGAGAGCGTCGTGCCCTCGATCTTCTCGTAGTGCTCCAGCTCGAGCTGGAAGAGCCGCACCATCTCGACGGCGAGACCGGCCGTGCCGGCGATGCCGACGCAGCTCAGCTCGTCGGCCGGGAACACCTTCTCGATGTCGCGGCTCGAGATGATGTTGCCCATGGTCGCGCGGCGGTCGCCCGCCATGAGGACGCCTCCCGGGAAGGAGAGCGCGACGATCGTCGTGCCGTGCGGCGCGAGGTCGCCCGCCGAACCCGCGGGCAGGGCCCGACGGCCCGGCAGGAGGTCAGGCGCCTGCGCCGCGACGAAGTCGCTGAAGGAGGAGGAGCCGGGCGTCAGGTACGCCGCGGGGAGCCGGGCCCCGAGTCCCTGGGCCGGCCCGTGGTGGTTCTCAGTCACGCGTCACTGCCCGCCCT
This sequence comes from Nocardioides zeae, assembly GCF_010686755.1. Lineage (GTDB taxonomy): Bacteria > Actinomycetota > Actinomycetes > Propionibacteriales > Nocardioidaceae > Nocardioides > Nocardioides zeae. Next base: position 221,915 of record NZ_JAAGXA010000005.1, read on the forward strand.
TCTGGATGAAGGACTTCACGAAGTCCTCCGCGTTCTGCTCGAGCACCTCGTCGATCTCGTCGAGGATCGAGTCCACGTCGTCGTCGAGCGCCTCCTTGCGCTCCGCGACCTCGCTGCTCGCCTCGGCGGTGACCTCCTCGGTCTCCTCGTTCGATGACCGGGGCTGCTTCTGCTCCTGTGCCACGACCGCACCTCCTCGTCGACGGGCTCTCGGGCGTCGGGACTCCCCGACGTCGAGCCGTGGTGACGACCCTACCGACTCGACGGCGCCGGAGGGGGCTCGTCCGGCGTCAGCCGGTGAGCGCCGCGAAGAGCTCCTCGGCCGAGTCGCAGGCGTCGAGCAGGCGCCCCACGTGGGCCCGGGTGCCTCGCAGCGGGTCGGTCGTGGGGATGCGCTGCAGCGACTCCCGGCCGGGCAGGTCGAAGATCACGGAGTCCCACGAGGCGGCGGCGACGCTGTCCGCGAACTTCTCGATGCAGCGCCCGCGGAAGTAGGCGCGCGTGTCCTCCGGCGGCTCGTGGATCGCCGCGGCGACCTGCTCGTCGGTGAGCAGCCGCTCGATCCGGCCCGCGGCCACCAGCCGGTGGTAGAGCCCCTTCTCGGGGCGGATGTCGGAGTACTGCAGGTCGATCAGGTGGAGCTTCGCGTCGTCCCAGTCCAGGCCGTCGCGCTCCTGGTACTGCCGCAGCAGCGCGTACTTCGCCACCCAGTCGAGCTCGCCCGCGCACGCGAACAGGTCACGCTCGAGGCGGTCGAGCACGGAGCCCCAGCGCACGAGCACGTCCTTCGTCGCCGCGTCGACGTCGCCGCCGAGCCGCTCGTCGACGTACTGGTGGGCGAGCTCCAGGTAGACCCGCTGCAGCTGCACGGCGGTGAGCCGGCGGCCGTCCTTGAGCGTCACGAGGTGGGTGAGCGTGGGGTCGTGGGAGACGGCGCGCAGCGCCGCGACGGGGCCGTCGACCGAGAGGTCGGCGTCGATGAAGCCGTCCTCGATCATGGCGAGCACGAGCGCGGTCGTGCCGACCTTGAGGTAGGTCGAGACCTCCGCGAGGTTGGCGTCGCCGATGATGACGTGCAGCCGGCGGTGCTGCTCGGGATCCGCGTGCGGCTCGTCGCGGGTGTTGATGATCGGCCGCTTCAGCGTGGTCTCGAGCCCGACCTCGACCTCGAAGAAGTCCGCGCGCTGGCTGACCTGGAACCCGTGGGCGCGGCCGTCCTGGCCGATCCCCACCCGGCCTGCACCGCACACGACCTGCCGGGAGACGAAGAACGGCGTGAGGTGGCGCACGATGTCGGCGAAGGGGGTGGAGCGCCGCATCAGGTAGTTCTCGTGGGCGCCGTAGGAGGCGCCCTTGTTGTCGGTGTTGTTCTTGTAGAGCACGATCGCCTGGCCCTGCGGCAGCTGCGCGGCGAGCCGCGTCGCCTCGAGCATCACCCGCTCGCCGGCCTTGTCCCAGCGCACCAGGTCGAGCGGCGTGACGACCTCGGGGCTCGAGTACTCCGGGTGGGCGTGGTCCACGTACAGCCGCGCGCCGTTGGTGAGGATGCTGTTCGCGAGCCCCAGGTCCTCGTCGGTGAGGAGCGACGGATCGGCCTGGCCGCGGCTCAGGTCGAACCCGCGGGCGTCCCGCAGCGGGTTCTCCTCCTCGAAGTCCCAGCGAGCGCGGCGGGCGCGCAGGGCCGACGACGCATAGGCGTTCACGACCTGCGACGAGGCGACCATCGGGTTGGCGGTCGGCTGCCCGACCACGCTGATGCCGTATTCCACCTCGGAGCCCATGACCCGGCGCACGCTCATGCCGCGAGCGTACGCCGGGCCGGGGACGGTCCTGCGCGGAGAGGGTGGGTCAGAGGTACTGGCCGGTGTTGCTGACCGTGTCGATCGAGCGCCCCGGCTCCGTGCCCTGCTTGCCGGTGATGAGGGTGCGGATGAACACGATCCGCTCGCCCTTCTTGCCGGAGATCCGCGCCCAGTCGTCGGGGTTGGTCGTGTTGGGCAGGTCCTCGTTCTCCTTGAACTCGTCGACGCACGCCTGCAGCAGGTGCTGCACGCGCAGCCCCTTCTGCTGGAGCTCGAGGAAGTCCTTGATGGCCATCTTCTTCGCCCGGTCGACGATGTTCTGGATCATCGCGCCCGAGTTGAAGTCCTTGAAGTACATGACCTCCTTGTCACCGTTCGCGTAGGTCACCTCGAGGAAGCGGTTCTCCTCGCTCTCGGTGTACATGCGCTCCACGGTGGCGCGGATCATGCCGTCGACGCACGCCTGGCGGTCGCCGCCGAACTCGGCGAGGTCGTCGAGGTGCAGCGGCAGGGTGGTCGTCAGGTACTTGCTGAAGATGTCCCGCGCCGACTCCGCGTCGGGGCGCTCGATCTTGATCTTCACGTCGAGGCGGCCGGGTCGCAGGATGGCCGGGTCGATCATGTCCTCGCGGTTCGAGGCACCGATGACGAGCACGTTCTCCAGCGTCTCGACGCCGTCGATCTCGCTCAGCAGCTGCGGCACGATCGTGTTCTCGACGTCGGAGGAGACACCCGAGCCACGCGTGCGGAACAGCGAGTCCATCTCGTCGAAGAACACGATGACGGGCGTGCCCTGGCTGGCCTTCTCGCGCGCCCGCTGGAACACGAGCCGGATGTGGCGCTCGGTCTCGCCGACGTACTTGTTGAGCAGCTCGGGACCCTTGATGTTGAGGAAGAACGCCCGCGCGTCGGAGTCCTCCCCCGTCTTCGCCGCGACCTTCTTGGCCAGCGAGTTGGCCACCGCCTTGGCGATCAGCGTCTTGCCGCAGCCGGGCGGGCCGTAGAGCAGGATGCCCTTCGGTGGCTTCAGCTCGTGCTCGAGGAACAGGTCGGGGTGCAGGTAGGGCAGCTCCACCGCGTCCTGGATGGCCTCGATCTGGGCGCCGAGGCCACCGATCGACTCGTACGCGATGTCGGGCACCTCCTCGAGGACCAGCTCCTCGACCTCCGACTTGGGCACGACCTCGTAGGCGTAGCCCGCCCGCGAGTCGAGGAGGAGCGAGTCACCGGCCCGCAGCGGGTGGCCGATGAGCGGCTCCGCGAGCCGCACCACCCGCTCCTCGTCGGCGTTCGCGATGACGAGGACGCGCTCGCCGTCGGCGAGCAGCTCCTTGTACATCACGACCTCGCCGACCTGCTCGAACTCGAACGCGGCGACGACGTTCAGCGCCTCGTTGAGCAGGACCTCCTGGCCCTTGCGCAGCGACTCGGCGTCCACCGCCGGGCTGACCGACACGCGCAGCTTCCGACCGCCGGTGAAGATGTCGATCGTGTCGTCGTCGTTGCGTTGGAGGAAGACACCGAAGCCGGCCGGCGGCTGCGCCAGGCGGTCGATCTCCTCCTTCATGCTGGTGATCTGGTCGCGGGCATCGCGCAGCGTGCTCGCAAGGCGCTCGTTCTGGCTCGTGACCGCAGCGAGCGAGCGCTGCGTGTCGGCGAGCCGGAGCTCGAGGCCGCGGTCGTCGGATGTCGACATGGTCGTCACCACCTCCTGAGGGTGATCCCGACCCTACTCGCGCGACGCGCCGATGGAAGGGAACCCGCCACCAAGTGAGCGACGTCCTGCGCTCAGAGGTCGGTGCCCTCCAGCTCGATCCCCGGGGGCAGGTCGCCGGGCCGCGGACCGCTGTAGTCGGGTCCGTAGGCACCCGGCGCCGGCCGCCGCTTCTTGACCGGCGGGCGCTGGCCCGGCGCCATTCGCCGCGAGGTCACGAGGAAGGCGGTGTGGCCGATCATCTTGTGGCCCGGTCGCACCGCGAGCCCCTCGACGTGCCAGTCGCGCACGAGCGACTCCCACGCCTGCGGCTCCGTGAAGCCGCCGTGGGCACGGAGCGTCTCGACCACCCGGCTCAGCTGGGTCGTGGTCGCGACGTACACGCAGACGATGCCGCCGGGGCTGAGCACGTCGGCCACCGCGTCGACGCACTCCCAGGGCGCGAGCATGTCGAGGATCACACGGTCCGCACCCTCGCCGCGACGCGGCAGCTCCTCGGCGAGGTCGCCGAGCCGCAGCGTCCACGACGGGTGCGAGCCGCCCTCGGGGGCACCGAAGAACTGGTGCACGTTGCGGCGTGCGACGTCGGCGAACTCCTCGCGACGCTCGTAGCTCGTCACCGTGCCGTACGGGCCGACCGCCCGCAGGAGCGAGCAGGTGAGGGCACCGGAGCCGACGCCGGCCTCGACGACCCGCGCGCCGGGGTAGATGTCGGCGAGGGCGACGATCTGCGCGGAGTCCTTCGGGTAGACGACTGCGGCCCCGCGCGGCATCGAGACCACGAACTCGGACAGCAGGGGGCGGAAGACGAGGTACTCCCCGCCCGCCGACGACGGGATCGTGAAGCCCTCCTCCCGGCCGATCAGGTCGTCGTGGTCGAGGTGTCCGCGGTTGCTGAAGAAGCGCTTGCCGGCCTCGAGGCAGAAGTTGTGGCGGCGGCCCTTCTGGTCCGTGAGTCGCACCCACTCCCCCTCGCGCAGCGGGCCGCGGTGGACGCCCGACCACGCCTCCGGGGGCACGTCGGGGGCGTCGGTCGCCGGGGCCGCGGCGGGGGCGTCGGTCTCGGGGGCTGCGTCGGACATGCGGCGCAGGTTATCGGTCGTCGGCGCGCAGGGCCTGATCGAGGTCGCCGGCCGTCAGGACCCCGTACGGCGCACCGTCGGCCCCGACGAGCAGGTACTCCGCCGCGGGGCGGCGCCGCAGCGCGTCGATGAGCTCCTCGCCGGCCACGTCGACCGGCAGCCGCAGGCCCGCCTCGAGCGTGCGGGCCACCGTCGACACGGCCGCCCAGGGCCGGCGGTCGACGGGCATGCGGGCGAGCGCCGCCTCGCTGACGATCCCGACCGGCGACCCGTCGGGGGCGACGGTGACGATCCCCCCGGCCTCCTGCTCCTGCGCGCGGCGCACCGCCTCGGCGACCGACACGTCCGCCGGCACGAGGGCCACCCGCCGGGCGAGCGGCCGGGCGGCGAGCCGGGGCAGCCGCTGGCGCAGCCGCGCGTTCGCGATGACCGCGCTCGCCCCGGTCCAGAGGAAGGCCGCCACGACCCCGGCGAGGACGAAGTCGAGCAGGCGGGGCTGGGTGTCGAGCACGGCAGCCAGCAGCAGCGGCCAGCCGAGCGAGAGCACCGCGACGACGCGGCCGCTCCAGCCGGCCGCGATCGCGCCACGGAGCGGGTCGCCGGTCAGGCGCCAGACGCCGGCCTTCATCACCCGACCGCCGTCGAGGGGCAGCCCGGGCACGAGGTTGAGCACGCCGACGAGGATGTTCGCGCCCGCGAGCGCCTCCACGGCCATCCGGAGCAGCCCGTCGGGCGTCACGAACCAGAGCCCGACCGCCCCGATCCCGACCGCGATCGAGGTGAGCGGACCGACGACGGCGATCACCAGCTCGTCGCGCGGTCGCCGTGCCTCCGTCTCCACGGCCGTCATGCCGCCGAGGAAGTGGAGGGTGATCGACGTGACGCGGTAGCCGTAGTGGCGGGCGGCGACGGCGTGGGACGCCTCGTGGAGCAGCACGGAGAGGTAGAGCAGCACGGCGAAGGCGAGCCCGGCGACGTACTTGCCCGCCCCGAGCCCCGGCTGCACCTGCTCGATCCGGGGCGCCAGGACGACGGCGATGAGCCCCGCCACGAGGAACCACGAGCCCGAGACCAGCACGTCGCTGTCGGCGATGCGCCCGACGCGGACGGTCCCGCGGGGTCGGGGAGCGCGCGGCTGCTCGGGTGCGTCGCGGTCGGCTCGGTCCACGTGGCGAGGCTATCCGCCACGGCCACGCGGGACCGTCGGTGGCCCGGCCCCGTCCTGTCGGTGGACTGTCGGCGGCCTGTCCTAGGGTGATCCGCATGTCCTCGCCCGCCGACGCCGTCACGACGCTCGCCGCGTCGGAGGAGGTGCTCGGCACCCTGTCGCCCAGCCGGGCGGGCGACTTCCTGACGTGCCCCCTGCTCTACCGGTTCCGGCACGTGGACCGGCTCCCCGAGCGTCCCTCGCTCGACGCGGTGCGCGGCACCGTCGTCCACCGCGTGCTGGAGCTGCTCTTCGACCTCCCCGCGGGCGAGCGCACCCCCGACCGCGCGGCCGGGATGGTCCCCGCCGCCTGGGCCGAGGTGCGGGAGCGCGAGCCGGCCGTGGCGGCCGAGTTCGCGGCGACGGGCACCACGGAGGAGGCGTGGCTCCGCACGTGCGACGCCGTGCTGGCGCGGTACTTCACGCTGGAGGACCCGACGCGGCTCGAGCCGGCGGAGCGGGAGCTCTACGTGGAGACCCTGACCGACACCCGCCTCCTGCTGCGCGGCTTCGTGGACCGTCTCGACGTCGCGCCCGACGGACAGCTGAGGGTGGTGGACTACAAGACGGGCCGCGCCCCGGGCGTCGGCTTCGAGGGCCGGGCGCTGTTCCAGATGAAGTTCTACGCGCTGGTGCTGCAGCGCACGCGGGGCGTGCTGCCGGCCATGCTCCAGCTGATCTACCTGGGCAGCGGCGAGATCATCCGCTACGTGCCCGACGAGTCCGACCTGCGCGCCACCGAGCGCAAGGTCGAGGCGGTCTGGCGAGCGATCAGCGCCGCGCGCGCGTCGGGCCAGTGGGAGCCCCGGCCCGGCAAGCTCTGCGGGTGGTGCTCCCACCAGGCGCTCTGCCCGGCGTACGGCGGCACTCCCCCGCCGCTGCCGGCCCCCGAGCGCGCCCCCGCGCCGCCCACCCCCTGATCCCGGAGGGTCAGGAGGCGCCCACCCCGACCGGGTCTGCCGCACGGATCTCCCCCGTCGCGATGCGCTCGGCGTGGTGGCAGGCGACCACGTGTTCGGCCGGCACGCCCGGCAGGTCGACGGCCCGCGGCAGGGGACGCTCGTCACGGCAGCGGTCGGCCTGCACGAACGGGCAGCGCGTGTGGAACCGGCAGCCTCCGGGCGGGTCGGCCGGGGACGGCAGGTCGCCCCGCAGCAGGATGCGCTCGCGGCGGTCCTCGACCTCGGGGTCGGGCACGGGCACGGCCGACATCAGCCCCCGGGTGTAGGGGTGGAGCGGACGGTCGTAGAGCTCGTCGGCGGTGGCCCGCTCGACGATCCCCCCGAGGTACATCACCGCCACCTCGTCCGAGACGTGCCGCACGACGGCCAGGTCGTGCGCGATCACCAGGTAGGTGAGGCCCAGCTCGGCCTGCAGGTCGGCCAGCAGGTTGAGCACCTGCGCCTGGATCGACACGTCGAGGGCCGAGACCGGCTCGTCGGCGATGACGAGCCGCGGCCGCAGTGCCAGCGCCCGCGCGATGCCGATCCGCTGGCGCTGGCCGCCCGAGAACTCGTGCGGGTAGCGACGCCCCGCCGCCCGCGGCAGCCCGACCTGGTCGAGCAGCTCGGCCACCCGGTCACCGCCCGCCGGCAGCCCGTGGGCGCGCAGGGGTTCGGTCAGGATCGTCTCGACCGACTGCCGCGGGTTGAGGCTCGCCAACGGGTCCTGGAACACCATCTGGAGGTCGCGGCGGCGGCGCCGCAGCGCCTCCCCCTTCAGCGTGGCGAGGTCGGTGCCGTCGACCCGCACCTCGCCGCGCGTGACGGGCGCCAGCCGCAGGATCGCCCGGCCCAGGGTCGACTTGCCGCAGCCCGACTCGCCGACGAGACCGACGGTGCGCCCCGCCGGTACGGCGAGGTCGACGCCGTCGACGGCCCGGACCGTGCCCCGGCGCCCCCGCAGCGGGTAGTGCACGGCGAGGTCGCGCACGTCGAGCAGCACCTCGGTGGTCATCACAGCTCCTTCTCGCGGGGTTCCCGCGCCTCGACCGGGTGGAAGCACCGCCGACGGCGGTCCTCGTCGCCTGCCCCGACGGGGGGCTCCGGGCCGGGCTCCAGCGCGGGGGACGACGTCCGGCACGTGTCGTCCGCACGGCCGCACCGCGGGCTGAAGGCGCACGCGTCGGTCCAGGGCACGGTCTGCGTGGGCGATCCGGGGATGGGCACGAGCGGCGTCCCGCGCGGGGTGTCGAGCCGCGGGATGCTGCCCAGCAGCCCCACCGTGTAGGGGTGCGCCGGTGCTGCGAAGAGCGCGCGGCGCGGGGCGGACTCGACGATGCGCCCGGCGTACATGACGTTGACCTCGTCGCACACCCCGGCGACGACGCCCAGGTCGTGGGTGATGAGGAGGAGCGCGGCGTCGCTGTCGGCGACGAGCGCGGCGAGGACGTCGAGCACCTGGGCCTGGATCGTGACGTCGAGGGCCGTGGTCGGCTCGTCGGCGATGAGCAGCCGCGGCTCGCAGGCCAGGGCGATCGCGATGAGGACGCGCTGGCGCATGCCGCCGGAGAGCTGGTGGGGGTACTCCTTGAGGCGCCGCACCGGATCGGGGATGCCGACCCGGGCGAGCAGGTCCGCGCAGCGCTCACGGCGCTCACGGCGCGAGAGGTCGAAGTGCCGACGGAGCACCTCGTCGAGCTGCACCCCGATCGTCACGACCGGGTTGAGCGAGGTCATCGGGTCCTGGAACACCATGGCGATCTCGGGCCCGCGCAGGGCCTCGCGCTGCCGCTCCCCCAGGGTCAGCAGGTCCTGGCCCCGGTAGCGCACCTCGCCGGTCACCTCGACCCCGCGGCGGGGCAGCAGGCCCATGATCGCCAGCGCCGTCACCGACTTCCCGCTGCCCGACTCGCCGACCAGGGCCACGTTGCGGCCCGCCGGCACGTCGAGGGAGACCTCGTCGACGGCCACGACGTCGTGGTCGCGGCTGTGGAAGCGCACCCGCAGGTCACGCACGGACAGGAGCGGCTCCTCCCCGGGTACGACGCGGGAGGCGTCGCCCGCGGGGGTCGGGGTCGGGTGGGTCGTCGGGCTCATGGGGGTCACCTCCGGGACCGGGGGTCGAGGGCCTCGCGGAGCGCCTCGCCGAGGAGCGTGAACCCCAGGGCGGTGACGGCGATCGCGATGCCGGGCAGGAGCGCGAGCCGGGGCGCCTCGTCGAAGCGCTCCTGGGCGGCGACGAGCATCCGACCCCACTCGGCACTGGCGACCTCCGGCGTGCCGAGGCCCAGGTAGGACAGGGCCGCGACCTCGATGATCGCCGTCGCGAGGTTGAGCGTGGCCTGGACGATGGTGGGCCCGACCGAGTTGGGCAGGAGGTGGCTCATCACGATCCGCGAGCGCCGCAGCCCGAGCGCGTTCGCCGCCAGCACGTAGTCGGCTCCCGCCTGGGCGAGCATCGAGCTGCGCAGCAGCCGGGCGAAGACCGGCACCTGGGCGGCGCCGATCGCGACCACGATCGCGGTGCCGCTCTTGCCCAGCACGGCAGCGATGCTGACGGCCAGCAGGAGGCTCGGCACGGCCAGCATCACGTCGACGACCCGCATGATGGTGGCGTCGACCCACGCGCCGACGCGCCCGCCGACTGCGCCGGCCCCACCCGCCAGGGCACCGAGCGCGGTGCCGGCCAGGAGGCCGATGAGGGTGGAGACGACGCCGTACAGGAGGGAGGTGCGCGCGCCGTACAGCAGCTGGGTGGCCATGTCGGCGCCGTACCGGTCGAGCCCGAGCCAGTGCTCGGCCGACGGCCCGGGCACGTTCGTCGTGCTCACCTCGGCGGCCCACCGCGTGCTGGCGGGCTCGTAGGGGGTCAGCAGCGGGGCGGCGAGGGCGACCAGCACGAAGAGGCCGATGATCACGGCGCCCACCCACGCGGTCGGCGTGCGGCGCAGGCGGCGCCACGTGGCGCGCCCGAGGCTGACGCCGGCCTCCTCGGGGGCGACGGGACCGACGGCGATCGGGTCGGCGCCGGTCGCGGACGGGACGGGGAGACTCACGAGACCCTCACTCGGGGATCGACGACGCCGTGGAGCACGTCGACGAGCAGGTTGATGAGGCAGTAGATGAGCGCGATGAACAGGATGAAGCCCTGGAGCACCGGGTAGTCCCGGTCGGTGATGGCGCCGAACAGGTAGGACCCGATGCCGTTGAAGGAGAAGACCGTCTCGGTCAGGACGGCTCCCGAGAGGAGGAGCCCCGCCTGCAGGCCGATCGTCGTCATCACCGGCAGCAGGGCGTTGCGGAGCACGTGCCGCCGCGAGATCGTGCCGGCGGCCAGGCCCTTGGCACGGGCCGTGCGCACGTGGTCCTCGTCGAGCACCTCGGCGACCGACGCCCGCGTGATCCGCACGATGATCGCGAGCGGGATGGTGCCGAGCGCGATGCCGGGCAGCACGAGGTGCACGAGCGCGTCCCACGCGGCGTCCCACTCGCCGGTCAGCATGCCGTCGAGCACGTAGAAGTTGGTCACGTGGGTGGCGTCCAGGCGGGGATCCTGCCGCAGGCCCGACGGCAGCCATCCCAGCCAGCTCGCGAAGACCAGCTTGAGCAGGATCGCGAGGAAGAAGACGGGGGTGACGACCCCGAGGAGGGACCCCGACACGACGACGCTGTCGACGAGTCCGCCCCGGTGGCGGGCCGCGAGGTAGCCCAGCGGGACGCCGAGCACCACGGCGAAGAGCAGCGCCGCCAGGGCGAGCTCGAGGGTCGCCGGGAAGTACTCGAGGAACGAGGTCGTGACGGGTCGCCCCGTCTGGATCGACGTGCCCAGGTCGCCCCGCAGCAGGGCGCCGACGTACACGCCGTACTGCTCGAGGACCGGGCGGTCGAAGCCGTAGACCTCGTTGACGCGGGCGACGCCGGCGTCGGAGGCGCGCTCCCCGAGGAGGGCCCGGGCGGGATCCCCGGGGAGCGCGCGCACCCACGCGAACAGCAGCACCGACAGCCCGAACAGCACGGGCACCATCAGGAGCAGCCGCCGGGCGATGAAGCGGAGCATGGTCGCTGCCTCGTCAGTCGGTGATCTCGACCATGTTCCAGACCTCGTCCTGCACCGGGCTCGCCTCGTAGCCCTCCACGTTCTCGGCGAACGCCAGGGACGGCACGGGGCTGGCGAGCGGGATGCCGGGGAGGAACTCCATGACGTCCCGGTTCACCTGCTCGTAGAGCGGCCGCTGCTCGTCCGTCGTGGTGAGCTGCCGCGGCGCCGCCACCTCGGCGAAGAGCTCCGGGTCGTCGAAGCCCCACTCGAGGCTCTGCTGCCCGAAGAACACGCCGAGGAAGTTGTCCGGGTCGTCGTAGTCGCCCGTCCAGCCGAGCAGGTGGATGCCGTGGTCGGGCGTGTTCTGCACCTGCTCCAGGTAGTCCGTCCACTCGGCGGCGACGGGCTCGACCGTCAGGCCCACCGCCTCCAGCTGGCTGCGGACGATGTTGAAGGTGTCGTCCGGCTGCGGCATGTAGGGCCGGCTGATGTTCGTCGGGTAGTTGAACGTGATCGTCGTGCCGGCGACGCCGGCCTCCTCCAGCAGCTGCCGGGCCAGCTCCGGGTCGTGCTCGTAGGTGGGCACGTCCGCGGCGTACCCGTCCACGAGCTCCGGGACGAACTGGTCGGCAGGCTCGGTGCCGTCGGGCATGGAGGCCGAGATGACGGCCTCCTTGTCGATGGCGTGCGCGATGGCCTGGCGCACCCGGATGTCGTCGAACGGCGCCTGCGCCTGGTTGAAGGCGAGGTAGAGGATGTTGAAGGCCGGGCGGTTCTCGATGCTGAAGCCCTCGTCGGCCAGCGACTCCACGTCGGCCGGCCCCACGAGGTCGAAGCCGTCGATCTCGCCGTTGCGCAGCGCCTCGGCGCGGCCGCGGGCCGTGTCGATCTCGACGACGACGACCTCGTCGACCTTGGCGGCCTCGCCCCAGTAGTCGTCGTAGGGCGTGAGGCGCACCTCGCCGCTGCCCTGGTTCCACGAGGCGAACTCGAACGGGCCGGTGCCCGTCGGGTGCTCCGTGCCGTAGGGCGTGGTGAGCACGGACGCGGACTCGTCGTCCTGGTACTCCTCCAGCGCCGTCGGGCTCTGCATCGCGAAGGCGGGCAGCGACATCGCGGCGATGAACCCGGCGAACGGTGCGTCGAGCGTGATCGTGGCGGTCAGCTCGTCGTCGGCCGAGCACCCGGCGTAGATCGCGCTCTCGGCCGTCGCCCCGGTCGCGAAGCCGCGGAACAGCTTGCCGTAGTAGTACGCCTTGTCGTCCGTCTGGTTGACCTCCGGCGTGGCGGACCACCGCTCGAAGTTCGCGCACACGGCCTCGGCGTCGAACGGGGTGCCGTCGTGGAAGGTGACGCCGTCCTCGAGGTCGAACGTGTAGGACAGCCCGTCGTCGGACTGGGTCCACGACTCGGCCAGCAGCGGGGCGGGCTCCACCGTGCCCGGCTCCGTGCCGACCAGGCCCTCGTAGATCTGTCTCGTGACCCGGAAGGTCTCGCCGTCGGAGGCGTAGAAGGGATCCAGGGTCTTCGGTGCGGCGGAGGCGGCGAACACGAAGGTGTTCTCCTTGCCGTCCCGCTCGCTCTCCACACAACCGGCCAGGACCGAGCCGACGAGCAGCACCGCTGCCACGCCCGCGCCGGTCCGACGAATGCTCGTCGAACGCACGTCTCACCTCATGACATCACCTCTGCCGACCCGATTCGGCAGAGCGTCCGCGCAAGTTAGCCGCCGGGACGTGCCCGCGTCACCAGCGAAACGTGCCCGGGGAGGTCGCGATACGGCAACGATCGTGACGCAGGCCATCCCGAGAGGAGCGTCAGGGACGCACCAGCGACCACAACGCTGCGGCGTCCAGGCCCTCCAGCGTGGTCGCCTGCACGTGGCTCGGCCCGTCCGGCACGGGCACGTGGTGCGGCACCGCCAGCGTGCGGCAGCCGGCGGCGACCGCCGACGCGACGCCCGTCGAGGAGTCCTCGATCGCGACGCAGTCGCCCGGCTCCACCCCCAGCAGCCACGCGGCGCGCAGGTACGGCGCGGGGTGCGGCTTGCCGTGGTCGACCTCGTCCCCAGTCACCACGACCTCGAAGCTGCCCTCCTCCAGGGCCGCCACGACGGGCTCGGCGAAGCGGCGGTACGACATCGTGACGAGCGCGCACGGGATCCCGGAGCGCCGCAGGTCGGCGAGGAGCTCCCGCGCGCCGGGCCGCCAGGGGATCCCCTCGGCGATGCGGGCGACGACGCCGTCGAGCAGCTCCTCGACGACCTCCGCCGCCGTCAGGTCGAGCCCCATCCGGGTCCGGATGTACTCGCCGGAGACCAGGAGGTCGTTCCCGACGAGCGCCAGCGCGTCCTCGGTGGTCCAGGTCGCGCCGTACCGCGCCGCCATCGCGAACTCGGTCTCGATCCAGTACGGCTCCGTGTCGACGAGGGTGCCGTCCATGTCCCACAGGACGGCGGCCGGACGGTCCGCGGGACCGGGGCCGGGGTCGGGACCGGGGTCGGGGCTCACGCTCAGTCCTCCGGGTCGTAGCCGAGGTTGGCCGACAGCCAGCGCTCGGCCTCGGGGATGCTCCAGCCCTTGCGAGCGGCGTAGTCCTCGACCTGGTCGCGGCCGACGCGACCGACGACGAAGTACTGGGAATCGGGGTGCGCGAAGTACCACCCCGACACCGCGGCGCCGGGCCACATGGCCATCGACTCGGTGAGCGTGATCCCGGTCGTCGCCTCGACGTCGAGCAGCTCCCAGAGCGTCAGCTTCTCCGTGTGCTCGGGGCACGCCGGGTAGCCGGGCGCCGGGCGGATGCCCGAGTAGCGCTCGGCGATGAGGTCCTCGTTGGTGAGCTGCTCGTCGTCGACGTGGCCCCAGAGCTCGGTGCGCACCCGCTGGTGCAGCCGCTCCGCGAAGGCCTCGGCGAGCCGGTCGGCGAGCGCCTCGATGAGGATCGCGTTGTAGTCGTCGAGGTCGTCCTTGTAGGCCTTCACCCGCTCCTCGAGCCCGATGCCGGCCGTGACGGCGAAGGCGCCGACGTGGTCGGGCAGACCCGTCTCCTCGGGGGCGACGAAGTCGGCGAGCGAGCGGTTGGGGACCCCCTCGCGGTGCTCCCCCTGCTGGCGCAGGTGGTGCAGCACGGCCAGCTCGCTCGTGCGCGTCTCGTCCGTGTAGAGCACCGTGTCGTCGCCGCGGCCGGCCGCCGGGAAGAAGCCGAGCACACCGCGCGCGGTCAGCCACTTCTCGTCGATGATCCGCCCGAGCATCGCCTGGGCGTCGTCCCACAGCCGGCGCGCCGCCTCGCTGCTCGCCGGGTTGTTGAGGATGTCGGGGAAGCGCCCCTTCATCTCCCAGGCGTTGAAGAACGGCTGCCAGTCGATGAACTCGACGAGCTCCGCGATCGGGTAGTCCTCGAGCACGTGCACGCCCGGCCGGGCCGGGGCGACGGGGGTGAACGACGACCAGTCCAGCGGCGTACGGCGTGCGCGTGCGTCCTCGAGCGGCAGCAGCTTGCGCTCCTGCTTGCCGGCGTGGCGGGTGCGCAGCGCGTCGTAGTCGGTCTTGACGTCCCCGAGCAGCTTGTCCCGGTTGGTGGGGTGCAGCAGCGCGGCCGCGACGGGCACCGAGCGCGAGGCGTCCTTCACCCAGACCACGGGCCCGTCGTAGCGGGGGTCCACCTTGACGGCGGTGTGGGCGCGGGAGGTCGTCGCGCCGCCGATGAGCAGCGGGATGTCGAGACCCTGGCGCTGCATCTCCGTCGCGAACCCGACCATCTCGTCGAGGCTCGGCGTGATGAGGCCCGAGAGCCCGATGATGTCGGCCTGGTGCTCCTTCGCCGCGTCGAGGATCTTCTGGGCCGGCACCATGACGCCGAGGTCGATGACCTCGTAGTTGTTGCAGGCCAGGACGACCCCGACGATGTTCTTGCCGATGTCGTGGACGTCGCCCTTGACGGTCGCCATCACGATCGTGCCGTTGGTGTCCTTCGTGGCCGCCAGCGTCGGGTCGTTGGCCTTCTCCTCCTCGATGAAGGGGATGAGGTAGGCCACGGCCTTCTTCATGACGCGGGCGCTCTTCACCACCTGCGGGAGGAACATCTTGCCCGCGCCGAAGAGGTCGCCGACGACGTTCATGCCGTCCATGAGCGGACCCTCGATGACCTCGATGGGCCGGCCGCCGCGGTCGGAGATGAGCTGGCGCAGCTCCTCGGTGTCGGCCTCGACGTGCGCGTCGATGCCTTTGACGAGGGCGTGCGTGATCCGCTCGGCGACGGGCAGCGAGCGCCACTCGTCGACGGCCGCCTCGGCGACCTCGCCCGAGCCCCGGTACTCCTCGGCGATCTCGAGCAGCCGCTCCGTGGCGTCGGGACGCCGGTTGAGCACGACGTCCTCGATGCGCTCCCGGAGCCGCTCGTCGACCTGGTCGTAGACGACGAGCGCCCCGGCGTTGACGATGCCCATGTCGAGGCCCGCGCGGATCGCGTGGAAGAGGAAGACCGCGTGGATCGCCTCGCGCACCGGGTTGTTGCCGCGGAACGAGAAGGAGACGTTGGAGATGCCCCCGGAGACGTGCGCGCCCGGCAGGTTCTCGCGGATCCAGCGGACGGCCTCGATGAAGTCGACGCCGTAGGTCGCGTGCTCCTCGATGCCCGTGGCGACCGCGAAGACGTTGGGGTCGAAGATGATGTCGTCCGGGTCGAAGCCGACCTCGTCGACGAGGATCCGGTAGGCGCGCGAGCAGATCTGCTTGCGGCGCTCGAGGGTGTCGGCCTGGCCGTCCTCGTCGAACGCCATCACCACGGCGGCGGCGCCGTAGCGACGCACGAGGCGCGCCTGCTGGCGGAACGCGTCCTCGCCCTCCTTCATGGAGATCGAGTTCACGATCGGGCGGCCCTGCACGCACTTGAGGCCGGCCTCGATGACCTCCCACTTCGAGGAGTCGACCATGAGCGGCACGCGGCTGATGTCGGGCTCGGACGCCACGAGCTTGAGGAAGCGCTCCATGGCGGCGACGCCGTCGAGCATGCCCTCGTCCATGTTGACGTCGACGACCTGCGCGCCGCTCTCGACCTGCTGGGCAGCCACGGACAGCGCGGTGTCGTAGTCGCCGTCCTTGATGAGCTTCTTGAACCGCGCGGACCCGGTGACGTTGGTGCGCTCGCCGACGTTGACGAAGAGGCTGTCCTCGTCGACGACGAGCGGCTCGAGGCCGGAGAGCCGCAGCGCCGGGCGGGGCGTCGGCACCTCGCGGGGCGTGCTGTCCGCGACGGCGCGGGCGATGGCGTCGATGTGGGCCGGGGTGGTGCCGCAGCACCCGCCGACGAGGTTGACCAGGCCCGCCTCGGCGAACTCGGCCACGATGGCGGCGGTCTCCTCGGCGGCCTCGTCGTACTCGCCGAAGGCGTTGGGCAGGCCGGCGTTGGGGTACGCCGAGACGAACGTCCCGGCGACCCGCGACAGGTCGGCGAGGAACGGCCGCATCTCCTTCGCCCCGAGGGCGCAGTTCAGCCCGACGAGGAGGGGCTGGGCGTGGCGGACGGAGTACCAGAACGCCTCGGTGGTCTGCCCGGACAGCGTGCGGCCCGAGGCGTCCGTGATGGTGCCCGAGATGATGACCGGCCACCGCCGACCGAGCTCGTCGAACACGGTCTCGACGGCGAAGATCGCCGCCTTCGCGTTCAGCGTGTCGAAGATCGTCTCGATGATGATGATGTCGGAGCCGCCGTCGAGCAGGCCGTGCGTGGCGGTCGTGTACGCCGCGACGAGCTCGTCCCAGGTGACGTTCCGCGCCCCGGGGTCGTTCACGTCGGGGCTGATCGACGCCGTCCGCGAGGTCGGGCCCAGCGCACCGGCGACGTAGCGCGGGCGCTCGGTCGTCGTGAAGGCGTCGGCGGCGGCGCGCGCCAGCCGCGCCGACTCCAGGTTGAGCTCGTAGGCGAGCTCCCCCATGTCGTAGTCGGACAGCGAGATCGCGTTGGCGTTGAAGGTGTTGGTCTCGATGATGTCGGCGCCGGCCTCGAGGTACTCCCGGTGGATGCCCTCGATGATGGCCGGCTGCGTCAGCGTCAGCAGGTCGTTGTTGCCGACGAGGTCGCTCGGCCAGTCGGCGAAGCGCTCGCCCCGGTAGCCCGCCTCGTCGGGACGGTCGCGCTGGATCGCCGTACCCATGGCACCGTCGATGACGAGGATGCGCTCCCGCAGGGCGCGGGTGAGCTCGGCGGTGCTGTCGGGGCGGTGCTGACGGTCCGGCACGTGGTCCACCTTCCTCCTCGCTGTCCGGTTTGCGGACACCTGTGTCAGATCGTGACACCCGGCGGCGACGCGGCCGAAATCCACGACGCACCGGGGAGCGGTACCCGGTCCGGGTGCACAGGAGCGCGGACTAGGCTGGAGCGGTGATCGAGTTCGACGACGTGGAGGGTCTGGTCGACCCGGTGGTGATCGCGGCCTTCGAGGGCTGGAACGACGCCGCCGATGCCGCGAGCGGCGTGGTCGACCACTTGATGGACGTCTGGAGCGCCCGCGTGGTCGGGGCCCTGGACCCCGAGGACTTCTACGACTTCCAGGTCAACCGCCCGGTCGTGGGCACGGACGAGAACGGGATGCGGCAGCTCACCTGGCCCACCACCCGGATCGCCGTCGCCTCGCCCCCGGGCTTCGACCGCGACGTGATCCTCGTGCGCGGCATCGAGCCCAACATGCGGTGGCGCCAGTTCTGCGGCGAGCTGCTCGCCGCCTGCGACGAGCTCGGCGGCACGATGGTCATCACCCTCGGCGCCCTCCTCGCCGACTCGCCCCACACCCGTCCCATCCCCGTCACCGGCTCGGCGTCCGAGCCCGACCTGGCGGACCGGCTCAAGCTCGACGAGTCGACCTACGAGGGGCCGACGGGGATCGTCGGGGTCATCCAGGACGCGTGCCAGCGCCTCGACGTGCCGTCGGTGTCCTACTGGGCCGCGGTCCCGCACTACGTCGCGCAGCCCCCGTGCCCGAAGGCGACCCTCGCCCTCATCGGCCACCTCGAGGACCTCCTCGGCGTCTCCATCCCGCTCGGCGACCTGCCCGAGGACGCCCGCGCCTGGGAGCGCGGCGTCGACGAGCTGGCCGAGGAGGACGAGGAGATCGCCGACTACGTGCGCGCGCTCGAGGAGAGCCGCGACACCGCCGACCTGCCCGAGGCGAGCGGCGAGGCCATCGCGCGCGAGTTCGAGCGGTACCTCAAGCGCCGCGACGACGACGCCTGAGCCCCCGCCTGGGGACGGTGGGCGGGCCGGTCGGGCTGGTCGGTTCCCCGGCTGACCGGGGAACACGCCGCTTTGACCATCAAATTTGATGCGCTAAGTGGTCGGTTCCCCGGCTGACCGGGGAACCGACCGGCTGCTCCGTGCCCCCACCTGTGGAGGGAGAACGGGCTGGGTCTCGGCTCAGAGCTGCAGGCCGAGGGCGGCGTCGGCGAGCTCCCGTACGACGCGGCCGGCGTCCGGGTCGGACGTGTCGGCCAGGCCGGTCGAGCCCAGGGTCGCCTCGGCCCACGCCTGCAGGGAGGCGAGGGCGGTCGGCGCGTCGAGGTCGTCGGCCAGCGCGGCGAGCACCTGCTCGACGACCGGGCCCGACGGCGCGCCCGCACCCAGCGAGACGGCCTTGCGCAGCACGTCGAGGCGCTCGCCCGCGGCCCACAGGAGCTCGTCCGTCCACTCCCAGTCGGAGCGGTAGTGCTGGCCCAGGAGGACGAGGCGGATCGCCATCGAGTCGACCTCGGAGAAGCGCAGCTGCGAGACGAAGACGAGGTTGCCCTTCGACTTCGACATCTTCTCGCCGTCGTAGGCCACCATGCCGGCGTGGACGTAGGCCTTCGCGAAGCGGTGGTCGGGCACGGCGGCCTGGGCCTCGGCCGCACACATCTCGTGGTGGGGGAAGACGAGGTCGCTGCCGCCGCCCTGCACGTCGAAGGTGGAGCCGAGGTGCTTGAGCGCGATCGCGGTGCACTCGATGTGCCAGCCGGGGCGGCCCCGGCCGAACGGGCTCTCCCACGAGGGCTCCCCCGGGCGCTCGGCCATCCAGACCAGGCAGTCGAGCGGATCGCGCTTGCCCGGGCGGTCGGGGTCGCCGCCGCGCTCGGCGAAGATCGCCCGCATCGTCTCGCGGTCGGCACCGGACACCGACCCGAAGGTCGGGTCGGCCCCGACGGAGAAGTAGAGGTCGTCGTCCACGTGGTAGATCGCACCCGCCTCGGCCAGCCGCTCGATCATCTCGACGACCCACGGGATCGACTCGACCGCGCCGACGTAGTGCGCGGGCGGCAGGACGCGCAGCGACTCCATGTCGTCGCGGAACAGCTGCGTCTCCCGCTCGGCGATCGTCACCCAGTCCGTGCCCACCTTGGCGGCGCGCTCGAGCAGCGGGTCGTCGACGTCGGTGACGTTCTGCACGTAGGTGACGTCGTGGCCGGCGTTGCGCCAGGCGCGCACGAGGAGGTCGAACGCGACGTACGTCGCCGCGTGGCCCATGTGGGTCGCGTCGTACGGCGTGATGCCGCAGACGTAGAGGCGGGCCGCGCCCTGGGGGTCGGTCGGCACGAGGCGGCCGGAGGCGCTGTCGTGGAGCGACACCTGCGGGCCCCGGACGGGGAGGGAGGGGACGTCGGGGGCGGACCAGGCGCGCATGGGACCGAGCCTAGCCAACCCTCGCCTCAGAACGGCGGCCAGGGGATGGCGGGCCACTCGCCCGACGGGCTCGGCAGCCCGCCGGCCGACAGCAGCGCACGGCAGCGCGCGGCCGTGGCCGCGACCTCCTCGTCGGTGACGAGCTCGGCCAACCGGTCGCCGAGGGCACCGGTCAGCTCCCCGACGAGGCGCTCCAGCACGGCGACCTCGTCCGCGAGCAGCGGCCGCCCCGCCCAGCCCCAGAGCACGGTGCGCAGCTTGGGCTCGGTGTGGAACGTGAGGCCGTGGTCGACGCCGTACCGGTGTCCCGACGCCATCTCGAGCACGTGGCCGCCCTTGCGGTCGGCGTTGTTGGCGACGACGTCGAAGACCGCCATCCGGCGCAGGGCGGTCGAGTCCTCGTGCACGAGCGCCACCGGCTGGTCCTGGGCGTCGAGACCGTCGAAGACGTGGCACCAGCCGGACGGGACCTCGCCGGCGGGCACGATGTCGACGGCGGACTGCTCGGGATCGGTGTGCTGCCAGAGCTGCACCATCCCGGGGCCGTGCGGGCCCTCCCGCAGGATCGTCGGCGGCACGACGTCCCACCCGGTCGCCGCCGAGAGCTCGTAGGCCGCCACCTCGCGCCCCGCGAGGCTCTCGTCGGGGAAGTCCCACAGCGGCCGCTCGCCGCGGATGGGCTTGTAGACCACCTCGAGACCGTCGACGTCACCGACGAACGTGGCGTTGGAGGCCGGCATGACCCGCCCGCGCAAGGTCAGCTCCCCCAGCGCGAACGCGGCAGGGTCGGTCACGGATCCCGCCGTCGGAAGCCGTTGGCCCGCACGCACAGGTGGCCGTCGGGGTCGATCGGCTGCGCGCAGAAGGGGCAGGAGGGTCGGCCGGCCTCGACGACGGCCAGCGCACGGTGCACGAACGCGCGCGCCGTGCCCGCGGCCATGCGCACCAGGAAGATCTCGTCGGGCTCCGGCTCGTCGATCTCCTCCTCGGGCTGCCCGGGGGTGATCACGGCCTCCTCGGTGAAGGGGAAGACCTCGACGACGACCCGGTCGTCGGAGGGATCCCACGACAGCGTCATCGTGCCGGCGCGGAACTCCTCCTCGATGGGCTGCTCGAGCGGCGCGTCGTCGCGCAGGTCGACGGGCGCGATCGCGGGCACCAGGTCGGAGTGCTGCTCGGTCTCCATGACCTCGTCCAGCAGCTCGTCGACACGCTCGGCCAGCGCGATCACCTGCTGCTTCTCCAGACCGACGGTGACGAGACGGGCGCCCGAGCGGGCCTGCAGGAAGAACGCCCGCGACCCGGGCTCGCCCACGGTCCCCACGACGAAGCGGTCCGGCGGGTCGAAGCGGTGCACGACGGGAGGCATGGTCGACAGCCTAGGACGTGGCCGTAGCCGGCCCGGTCGGGGCGGCAGGCCCGCCCGGTCCGGCGCCGCCGCCGACGTCGCCACCGGCCGGGGGGCGGTGGAGCCACGACAGGTCGCCCGCGTGCGAGTTCGCCTGCAGGACGACCGGGCGGGTCGCGCCGTACCGGATGATCGTCAGCGACGCCGGGTCGGCGTGGAGGCGCTGGAAGAGGTCGAGGTGCATCCCGAGGGCGTCGGCGAGCACGGCCTTCACGATGTCCCCGTGCGTCACCGCCAGCCACACGGCCTCGGCGCCGTGCTGCGCCTCGACGGCCGCGTCGCGCTCCCGCACCGCGTCGACCGCCCGGCGCTGCATGGTGCGCAGCGACTCCCCGCCGGGGAACGCGGC
Organism: Nocardioides zeae; assembly: GCF_010686755.1. GTDB lineage: Bacteria > Actinomycetota > Actinomycetes > Propionibacteriales > Nocardioidaceae > Nocardioides > Nocardioides zeae. The sequence continues at coordinate 243,109 of NZ_JAAGXA010000005.1, forward strand.
AGCCGACGGCTGCCGCTGCACGACCTTCCAGAGGTCCTCCCCCGCCAGGTCCGTGAGCAGCCGCCCCTGCCAGTCGCCGTAGTCGCACTCGGCGAGCCGCTCCTCCGTCTCCACGGCGAGGGCCCGGCCGGACGCCGCGAACGCCTCGACGACGTACGCCGCGGTCTCCGCGCACCGCTCCTGCGGGCTGGACGCGACGGCGACGAGCGGCACCGCGCTGAGGCGGGCGGCGGCGTCACGGGCCTGGCCCTGCCCGGTCTCGTCGAGGCGGACGCCGGGGAGGCGTCCGGCGAGCACGCCGCCGGCGTTGGCGGTGGTGCGCCCGTGGCGCTGCAGGATCACGGTGGCCATGGCCCGAGCGTACGGCGTGGCGTCGCGGCCCCCCGTGCCGCGGCGGCGTCTATGTTGCACCCGTGATCGTCGACAACGCGCTCTACCGGGACGGGCGCCGGACGGACCCCGGCTGCGCGTCCGACGACCTCGCCGGCGTGCTGGCCGCGCGGCGCGAGGGCGACGTCGTGTGGGTCGGGCTGTTCGAGCCCACCGCTGCCGAGATGGACTCCGTCGCGCAGCACTTCGGCCTCCACCACCTGGCCGTCGAGGACGCGGTGCACGCCCACCAGCGACCGAAGCTGGAGCGCTACGGCGACCAGCTCTACTGCGTGCTCAAGACCCTCTGGTACGTCGACGCCTCCGACGACGTCGAGACGGGCGAGATCGGCGTCTTCCTCGGACCCGGCTTCGTCGTGCACGTCCGGCACGGCGAGGGCTGCGACGTGCGCGCGGTCCGCAAGGAGCTCGAGGGCCGTCCCGGCGTGCTCGCCCACGGCCCGGCCGCGGTGCTCTACGCCATCGCCGACCACGTCGTCGACGCGTACGGCGAGGTGGCGGCCAACCTCGAGGTCGACGTCGACGAGGTGGAGGCCTCCGTCTTCTCCCCCGCCCGCACCGACGACTCCGCCCGGATCTTCCGGCTCAAGCGCGAGCTCGCGGAGGTACGGCGCGCCGTCCTGCCCCTGCGGGAGCCGATGCGCCGCATGGCCGCGGGCGACGTCCCCGGCGTGCCGGAGCGCTCCGCGCCGTACTTCCGCGACGTCGCGGACCACCTCTCCTCGGTGGCCGAGGTCGTCGAGGGTCTCGACAACCTGCTGGCCGCGGCCTTCGAGGCCCAGCTGGCACGCATCTCGGTGCAGCAGAACGAGGACATGCGCAAGATCTCCGCCGGGGTGGCGCTCGTGGCGGGTCCCACCCTGGTGGCGGGCATCTACGGCATGAACTTCACCCACATGCCCGAGCTGCACTGGACGCTCGGCTACCCGATGGCGCTGCTGCTCATGGTGCTGTGCTCGGGCGGGCTGTGGTGGTTCTTCAAGCGCTCGGGCTGGCTGTGAGGCCCATCGGGGCGCGGCCGCTCAGGTGGCGGTGAGCACGCCCGCGCCGAGGAGGCCCATGACGCCGAGGCCCAGGACCACACGGTAGGTCACGAACGGCAGGTAGGACCGGGTCGAGACGTAGCGCAGCAGCCACGCGATGACGGCGTAGCCGACCACGAAGGCGACCACGGTGGCCGCGATGGTCGGCCCCCAGCCGTACGGGTTGTCCCCACCGGGCACGTCCTTGAGCTTGTAGACACCCGCGCCGACGACCGCGGGGATCGCCAGGAGGAAGGCGTACCGGGTCGTGACCTCCCGCTCGTAGCCGAGGGCACGACCCATCGAGATGGTCGCGCCGGAGCGCGACACGCCGGGCACGAGCGCCGCCGCCTGCGCGACGCCCATCAGCACCGAGTCGCGGAGGGTGAGGTCCTTGAAGGTGCGGGCGGACGCGCCGTACCGGTCGGCGAGGCCCAGCACGATGCCCATCACCACGAGGGTGGAGGCGACGACCCACAGGCTGCGCAGGGCACTGTCGATCGCGTCCTCGAAGAGCAGGCCGAGCAGCACGATCGGCAACGAGCCGACGATGATGAACCAGCCCATCCGCGCGTCGAGGCTGCCGCGCAGCTCCGGCTTGACGAGCGAGCGCAGCCACGCCACCGCGATGCGCCAGATGTCCTTGCGGAAGTAGAGGAGGACCGCGACCTCCGTGCCGATCTGGCAGACGGCCGTGAAGGCCGCGCCCGGGTCCTCCCAGCCGACCAGCTCGGGGAAGATGCGGAGGTGGGCGCTCGAGGAGATCGGCAGGAACTCCGTGAGGCCCTGGATCACGCCGAGCACGACGGCTTGGAGGTAGTCCCACACGGGCGCCGACTTTAGGGCACCGCCGTGGCACACCGGGCCAGGACGGCCCGCCACGCCCGCGCGATGTGCGACACGTCTGCGGCCGGCCGCTAGGTTGACCCGCATGCAGCAGCGATCGGTCGGGGCCAGCGGCCTGCGGGTCTCGCGCCTCGGGCTCGGCACCATGACGTGGGGGCGCGACACCGACGAGCACGAGGCGCGCGACCAGCTCGTCGCGTTCGTCGGCGCCGGAGGCACCCTGCTGGACACCGCCGCGGCGTACGGCGACGGTGTGTCCGAGCAGCTGATCGGGAGCCTGCTGGGCGACGTGGTCGCCCGCGAGGACGTCGTGCTGGCCACGAAGGCGGGGCTCGGTCAACGACGCCCTGCCGGCAGGCCCGGTGGCTCCCCGAACCGGGGCGCCACCCGCGACACGTCGCGCCGCTCGGTCCTCGCGTCGCTCGACGCCTCGCTGCGACGCCTCGGCACCGACCACGTCGACCTGCTGCAGGTGCACGTGTGGTCCGACGCCACCCCGCTCGAGGAGACGCTCGCGACCCTCGACCACGTCGTGTCCACCGGCCGGGCCCGCTACGTCGGCGTCTCCAACTACACGGGCTGGCAGACGGCGCAGGCCGCGACCTGGCAGCGCGCCGTCCCCGGACGCGCGCCGCTCGTGTCGACGCAGGTCGAGTACTCCCTGCTCAACCGCAACGTCGAGCTCGAGGTGCTGCCCGCCGCGGAGGCGCTCGGGCTGGGCGTGCTGACGTGGTCGCCGCTGGGCCGTGGGGTGCTGACGGGCAAGTACCGCACCGGCACGCCGTCGGACTCCCGCGCCGCCACGTCGCACCTGGCGTCCTTCGTCGAGCCCTACCTGGACGAGCGCTCCCACGGGATCGTCGAGTCCGTGGTGAAGGCCGCGGACGGACTGGGATGGACTCCGGCCGAGGTGGCGTTGGCCTGGGTGCGTGACCGTCCGGGCGTCGCCGCACCCGTCGTCGGGGCGCGCACGGCCGCGCAGCTCCGGGCCCTCCTCAGCGTCGAGGACAAGGCCCTCCCCCTCGAGATCGCCGACGCGCTGGACGACGTCTCAGCGGTCGACTGACCCGGCCCCCGTCGGGCCGCCCCCTCCCGGGGACGGCGTCGGGCGCCCCACCCGGAGGTGACATCCGATGAGCAGGCACCGCCCCGCCCTGTCCCGCGGCGTCGAGTGGGAGTTCCGCGACGTGGTGCTGTCGCGCCACCTCTCCCGCAACGCCGTGCGCCAGGCCCTCGTCGAGATGGCCGAGCACGGCGGCTGGGAGCTCGACCGCCTCCGCATCGGCAACGACGGCGTGCGGCGCGTCATCGTGCGTCGCAAGATCATCCGTCAGCGCCCGACGCTCTGGGCCAGCTAGGGCCCGGGGCGGGCCGGCCGGACCGCCCGGGCCGGCTGGACCGTCAGGCGTCGCCGAGGAACCGGTCGAAGACCCGCGCGCCGAACTCGAGCGCATCGACCGGCACGCGCTCGTCGACCCCGTGGAAGAGCGCGGTGAAATCGAGGTCGGCGGGCAGCCGCAGCGGCGCGAACCCGTAGGAGCGCATGCCCAGCTTGCGGAAGTGCTTCGCGTCGGTGCCGCCGCTCATGAGGTACGGCGCGACGAGCGCCCCCGGGTCCTCGGCCAGCAGGCTGCGGGTCATGGCGTCGACGAGGTGCCCGTCGTAGGGCGTCTCCCACGGCTGCTGGTGGGAGACGAACTCGATCTCCACGTTCTCGCCCGTCAGCTCGGCGAGCGTGGCGAAGAACTCGTCCTCGAAGCCCGGCAGGAAGCGGCCGTCGACGTGCGCGGTCGCCTCGGTCGGAACGACGTTGACCTTGTAGCCCGCGCTGAGCATCGTCGGGTTCGTCGAGTTGCGGATGACGTTGCCCAGCATCCGCGCGGCGCCGCCGAACTCCTCGACGAGGGCCGGGGCGTTCTCGGGGGTCGCCGGCGTGCCCGCCAGCTCGCCGATGGTCGCGAGGAGCACCTCCATCGTCGGGGTGAGGCGCACCGGCCACTCGTGGGCGCCGATGCGGGCGACCGCGCCCGCGAGGTCGGTGACCGCGTTCTCGGTGTTCACCATCGACCCGTGGCCGGCGCGACCCCGAGTGGTGAGCCGCATCCAGGCCATCCCCTTCTCGGCGGCCTCGATGAGGTAGACGCGGCGACCGCGGACGGTGGCGCTGAAGCCCCCGACCTCGCCGATCGCCTCCGTGCAGTCGGCGAGCTCGTCCGGGTGCTCCTCGACCAGCACCTCGGCGCCCTGGTGGCCCCCGGCCTCCTCGTCGGCCGTGAAGCACAGCACCACGGGCCGCTTCGGCAGCACGCCGGCGCGGGTGCGGGCCCGGACGACCGACAGGAGCATGGCGTCGAAGTCCTTCATGTCGACGGCGCCCCGGCCCCAGACGTACCCGTCCTGCACCTCGCCGGAGAAGGGGTGGACCTGCCAGTCCTCGGCCGCGGCGGGAACGACGTCGAGGTGACCGTGCACGAGGAGCGGGTCGCCCTCGGGGCCGCCCCAGCGGGCCACGAGGCTGGTGCGTCCCGGCGAGCTCTCGTAGAGCCGCGACTCGATGCCCACCTCGTCGAGCAGGGTCGCGACGTGCTCCGCCGCCTTGCGCTCCCCCGGCCCCGAGTCGTCGCCGTAGTTGGACGTGTCGATGCGGATCAGGTCGCGGCACAGCTCGACGACCTCGGCAGCGGGGTCGTAGACCGGCCCGTCCCCGCGTGCGGCGTCGGCTCCCGGAGTGCTCGTGTCGTCGCTCATGGGCCCATCCTGGCAAAGAGGCGGTGGCGTCAGTTGAGGGGTCGTGTGCCGTCCGGCACCCCGCCGCCGGCCTGCACGGACTCGACGAGCTCGGCCAGCGCCGTGAGGGCCACCCGCTGGGACAGCGGACCGTAGGAGACCCGGGCGACGCCCAGCTCCTGCAGCCGCGCGAGCGGCGGCGTGCCGGGCAGGCCGATGAGGGTGAGCCGCTGGGGGCCGAACGCGTCGACGAGCGTGGCGACCTGCTCCTCGTCGAGCCGGCCGGGCACGAAGACGACGGGCGCGCCGGCGTCGAGGTAGGCCCGGCCGCGCTCCAGCGCCACCTGCAGCGGGGCGTCGGCGCCCTTCACGAACGCGTCGGTGCGGGCGTTGAGCACGAAGTCCGGCACCCCCTCGGCGGCGGCGGCCCGCATGATCGCCTCCACCTGCGCGGCCGCCTCCCCGAGGGGACGGAGCTGGTCCTCGACGTTGGCGCCGACGACGCCCACGCCGATGGCACGGCGCACGGTCTCGGCCGCGTCGCCGTACCCGCCCTCCAGGTCGGTCGAGACCGGCAGCGTCGTCGCCGCCACGATCCGCCGGACCTCCTCGATCATCTCCGCGAGGGGGATGTTCTCGCCGTCCTCGTAGCCGCGCGAGGCGGCGATCGAGTGGCTCGCGGTGGCCAGAGCGGTGGTGCCGGGGAGGTCGGACACGACCGTGGCCGAGATCGAGTCCCAGACGTTGACGACCGTCAGCAGCTCGGGTGCGCGGTGGAGGTCCAGGAGGGTGCGGGCGGTGGCAGCGAGACTCATGGGAGCGAGCATGCCGCACCCCTCCGAGGGTGGGAAGCACTTCGGCCCCGAGTCCCTGACCTGCAGGGACTCGGGGCCGATCGGTGTCCGAGGGGGGACTTGAACCCCCATGCCCAATAAGGGCACTAGCACCTCAAGCTAGCGCGTCTGCCAATTCCGCCACCCGGACGAGTGCGGGTGAAACAGTAGCAGGGGTCCGCCGGAACGACCGCATCGGCGGTCGACAGCCGATCACCCGCCACCGAGGGCGCCGTCGAGCAGGGCCTGGGCGTCGCGGAGCGCCCCCAGGCCCCGGCCGTACTGCTGCGACACCGCGGACTCGCTGACGCCGACGGCGGCCGCGACGTCGCGTTGCGAGGACCCGTCCAGCCCGGCCAGGAGCATCGGGTGCGCGGTCGCGCCGACGCGGTCGACGAGGGCGTCGCGGCAGAGCAGCAGCGCATTGACGACGTCGACCGGGCACGGCGGCGTCGCTCCCTCGGCCGCCACGAACCACGTGCGTCGCCGCCGCGTCGCCGGACGGCCCAGCTCGTCGATCGCCGCGCGTGCGCTCCACCAGGCCGAGCCGTCCTCGAGCGGGGGCGTGCGGCTCCCGTCGAGCACGGCGCGGTCGCCGAGACCGATGCCGTAGCGCGTGTCGACCACGGGCCGCAGCAGCAGGCGCACGACGAGCGTGGCGCGCACGGCGGCACCCAGGGACGGGTAGACCGCCTGGAACTCGTCGCCTACGGTCGCGTGGAGCCCGTCGACCGACGGCGCCCGGCGGTCGGCCTCGGTCAGCGCGTCGGCGAGCGCGACCTGGACGGCGCGTCGGTCACCGGAGCGCCGCGACCCCACGAGGTCGCCGATCACGGCATAGGTCGTCATTGCTGAAGCATATGACTTCATTTTTGGGAAATGAAGCCCATCGCTGAAGTTGTGGTCCGCACGGGCCACCTCACGCGAGCGCGATCAGGCCGACCCCGGCGAGCGCCACCGACCAGCTGGCCAGGCTCCCCACCAGGAAGTACTCCGTGACGTCGCTCGGGCCCCCGAACCCCGAGGCGCCGTCACGGGGCGCTCGCAGCTCGGGGAAGCGCAGCAGGGCCTTCGCGGCGACCACGAGCGAGGCACCCGTGAGGCTGCCCGCGCCGCCGAGGCCCACGACGAGGAGCCGCTCCATCGGACCCAGGACCCGCCCGCCCCGCAGCTGCTTCTCGTTGTCGTGCGCCGGGACGCCGACCAGGTCGAGCAGCAGCCGCACCAAGATGTTGGCGGTCGCGAGCTGGGCCACCCCCACGGCGGCCACGACGAGGAGCGCGTCACCGTCGAACCGGCCGAGCACGCTGGCGGCGACGACGTCGTCCACGAAGTGCGGCGCACCCATGGCCGGTCCGCAGACCACGGTCGCCGCGATGCCGGTGCCGAACGCGCCGTACGCCGCCGCGAACCGCCACCGCCCGTGGAGCAGCGGCTGGCCGGGCGGCTGCACCTGGCCGCGCGCCAGCGCGGCGGACGACGCGGGGACCCACACGGCGACCGCCGCGGCGGCGAGGACCCAGCCCCACCAGCCTCGACCCGTGGGGTCGGACAGCAGCGCCGCACCGACCACGGCGACGACACCGAGCACGGCCAGGACCCGTCGACGCAGGAGACCGGTGACGTCCCCGTCGGCCCGACAGAGGTCGCACAGACCCACCACGAGCAACCACCACGCCACACCGGCCACGTCCAGACCCCTCCCGAGAACCCCGGGCGGACCCCCACCCGACGAGGATCCACCTGGTTCCACCCTCCCGCACGGCACCGACAGTCCTGGGTCGGCCGGGCCGCGACGCCGCGTCGTGATGTGCTGACCCCGTGCCCACCACCTTCCGCCTCGCGTTCGTCACCGGAGCCACCCCCGACAAGTGGGCCGGGCGGTGGCGCGAGCGCCACCCGAAGGACCGCCTCGAGCTCGTCCCGGTCGAGCAGGCGGACCAGGAGCGCGTCGTGCGCGACGGCACGGTCGACATGTGCCTGGCCCGCCTCCCCGTCGACACGACCGGCCTGCTCGTCGTGCGCCTGTACGACGAGGCGCAGGTCGTCGTCGTCGACCGCGAGCACGTCGTGTCGGCCGTCGACGAGGTCGAGCTCGCCGACCTCGCCGACGAGCAGCTCGTCACCGACCCCGCCCGGGTGCCCGGGTGGGACGGCGTGGCCCGGGCCGACCGCCTCGACTGGCCGGCGATGACCGACCGCGAGGCGGTCGAGGTGGCGGCCAGCGGCGCAGGCGTCGCCGTGCTGCCCGAGTCCGTGGCCCGCGTGCTGCACCGCAAGGACGCCGTCCACCGACCGGTGCTCGACCTGCCCCCGACGACCGTCGCACTGGTCTGGCTCGCCGAGCGCGACGACGACGCGACCCAGGAGATGGTGGGCATCACGCGCGGCCGCACGGCCCGCAGCAGCCGGGGGTGAGGTTGCACAACGCAACCAAGGTGCGGCAAGGTCGGACGGTTGCCTGTCGGTCACACCCCGACCGGCACGCCACAGGACCAGAGAGGAACACGTGACCGCACTCGACCCGAAGAACCCCGTCGACGAGCATCCCGACGAGACGACCGAGGCCCCTGCCGCCCTGGTCGACTCCTCGCCCACCACCACCGACACCGGCGGCCACCCCGCTCTCGACGTGCCCCCACCCGTCGAGAGCCGGCCCCCGACGTCGACGCTCGACCCGGTCGTCTTCGGCGTCACCGCCGTCATCGCCGTCGCGTTCCTCGTCTGGGGCTTCGCGAGCACCGACAGCCTCCGCGACACCTCCGGCACCGCCCTGGGCTGGATCATCGACAACCTGGGCTGGCTGTTCGTCGTCTCCTCCAGCGGGTTCGTCGTCTTCGTGCTGTGGCTCGCCCTGAGCCGCTTCGGCTCGATCCCCCTGGGTCGCGACGACGAGCAGCCCGAGTTCTCGACGACCTCCTGGATCGCCATGATGTTCAGCGCCGGCATGGGCATCGGCCTCATGTTCTACGGCGTCGGCGAGCCCGTCTCCCACTTCGCCACCGCGCCCCCCGGCACGAACGGCGAGGACGCGCAGAAGACCGCGCTCGCCACCACGATCTTCCACTGGGGCCTGCACCCCTGGGCGATCTACGCGGTGCTCGGCCTCGCCGTGGCCTACGGCGTCTACCGCAAGGGCCGCCTGCAGCTCGTCAGCGCGGCGTTCGAGCCGCTGCTCGGCCGCCACGCCCACGGGCCGGCGGGCCGCGTCATCGACATCCTGGCCATCTTCGCCACGCTCTTCGGCTCGGCGGCCTCCCTCGGCCTCGGCGCGCTCCAGATCAGCAGCGGCCTCCAGATCGTCGCGGGTGTCGGCGAGATCGGCAACGGCGTGCTCGTCGCCATCATCGCGGGCCTGACGGCGGCGTTCATCGCCTCGGCCGTCTCGGGCATCGCCCGGGGCATCCAGTGGCTCGCCAACATCAACATGGTGCTGGCGATCGGGCTGGCCGTCTTCGTCTTCGTCGCCGGCCCCACCGTCTTCATCCTCGACATGCTGCCGAGCATGCTCGCCACCTACGCGGGCGACCTCGGCGAGATGGCCGCGCGCGTGCCGTCTGACCAGGCCACCACCGTGCTGCCCGACGGGACCGAGCAGACCACCGCCGCGTGGCTCTCGAACTGGACCGTCTTCTACTGGGCCTGGTGGCTCTCCTGGACCCCGTTCGTCGGCCTGTTCATCGCCCGCATCTCGCGGGGTCGCACGATCCGCCAGTTCGTCGCCGGCGTGCTGCTCGTGCCGACGGCGGTGAGCCTCGTCTGGTTCGCCATCTTCGGCGGCGCGGCGATCCACCTCGAGGAGGCCGGGCGCGACATCGCCGGCGCCGCGGGCATCGAGTCCCAGCTCTTCACGGTGCTCGACAACTTCCCGTTCGCCACCGTCACGAGCGTCGTCGTGATGGTGCTCGTCGCGATCTTCTTCGTCTCGGGCGCCGACGCGGCGTCCATCGTCATGGGCACGCTCTCCGAGCGGGGTGCCTCCGAGCCGCGTCGCTTCACCGTCGTCTTCTGGGGCGCGGCGACCGGTGCCGTGGCGGCGGTCATGCTCATCGTCGGCGGCAACGACGCCCTGACGGGCCTGCAGAACATCACCATCGCGGCCTCCGTGCCGTTCGTGCTCGTCATGATCGGCCTGTGCGTCGCGCTGGTGCGCGACCTGCGCTCCGACCCGGTCGTCGTGCGGAAGGTGTACGCGACGCAGGCGGTCGAGCAGGCCGTGATGGCGGGCGTCACCGAGCACGGCGACGACTTCGTGATCAGCGTCGAGTCGACGGAGCCCGGCGCGGGCGTCGGCGACTACATCGCCAACGGTCCGGCCCAGGCGCAGCCCTCGTCCGTGCAGGCCGCCCCCGGCAGCACCGGCGTCGCCGGGGCTCCGAGGCCGCCGAAGGACTGATCCCGCACCGTCCCCTCCCGCGTGTAACGCGGTGTCCGGGCATCTGTGGAAGTGGTCGACCACCTCCATGGATGCCCGGACACCGCGTTACACCGCGGGACCGCCATCAGCCCAGGGCGTCCTCGAGCCACTCCCCCAGCACGACGGCGCTCGCGGCGACCTGGGACGGCCAGTCCCACGCGGAGTCGTCGGCGGCGTCGGACACGTGCTTGACCAGCGTGACCCGGGCGCCGACGGCGTGCGCGGCCCACGCCACGGCGTACCCCTCCATGTCGACCAGCATCGCCCGCAGCGCCAGCGCGTCGCGGACGGCCGGGTCGGTGACGAACACGTCCCCGCTCGCCAGCACGGTGCCCGCGTCGCCCGTGCCGAGGGCGAGCAGCTCGTGGGGGTCGTGCCCGAGCTGACGGATCGCCTCGGCGCTGAGGTCGTGGTTGAGCACCGTGCCGGGGAGGTGCAGTCCCGTGACACCGGGGCGCAGCGCCCCGGCGGTGCCCACGTTGACGACGTGCACCTCCGTCGGGTCGGGGACCCGGGCGAGGGCCGCGGCGACGGCGGCGGCCGCCGGCACCTTGCCGATCCCGGTCACCAGCAGCGGGTAGCGGTCCGGCACGGCCGCGGCCTCGGCGCGGGTGGCGGCGACGACGAGGACGTCGGTACGCCGCGGGACGGCGCTCACCAGCCCGCCGGCAGCGGCCGGCCCTCGTGGAAGCCGGCCGCGGACTGCACGCCCACCACGGCGCGCTCGTGGAGCTCGGCGATGCTGCGGGCGCCCGCGTAGGTGCAGGCGGACCGCACGCCGGCACTGATGTGGTCGACGAGGTCCTCGACGCCGGGGCGGGCCGGGTCGACGTACATCCGCGACGACGAGATGCCCTCCTCGTAGAGGCCCTTGCGTGCCCGGTCGTAGGCCGACTCCGTCGACGTGCGGTGGGCGACCGCGCGGGCGGAGGCCATGCCGAAGGAGACCTTGTAGGCACGACCGTCGGAGTCGACCTGCAGGTCGCCCGGCGACTCGTGGGTGCCGGCGAACCAGGAGCCGACCATCACCGACGACGCACCGGCGGCGAGGGCGAGCGCCACGTCGCGCGGGTGCCGGACGCCGCCGTCGGCCCACACGTGGGCTCCGTCGGCGTGAGCGGCCGCGGCGCACTCGAGCACGGCCGAGAACTGCGGCCGGCCGACGCCCGTCATCATCCGCGTCGTGCACATCGCGCCGGGCCCGACGCCGACCTTGACGATGTCGGCGCCCGCGGCGACGAGCTCGCGCGTGCCGTCGGCGGAGACCACGTTGCCGGCGGCGACCGGCACCTGCGGATCGAGCGCCCGCACGGCCCTCAGGGCGTCGAGCATGCGGTCCTGGTCGCCGTGGGCGGTGTCGACCACGAGGGCGTCGACGCCGGCGTCGAGCAGCGCGGCCGCGCGGCCCGCCACGTCGCCGTTGACCCCGATGGCCGCCGCGATGCGCAGCCCGCCCCGGGCGTCCACCGCGGGCGTGTAGAGCGTCGCCCGCAGCGCGCCCGTGCGCGTGAGCACCCCGAGCAGCCGTCCCTGGCCGTCGACCGCCGGCGCGAGCCGCACCCGCGCGCGGTCGAGCAGGTCGAACGCCCGTCGGGGGTCGGTGTCGGCGCCCAGCGTCACCAACGACGTCGACATGACGTCGCGCACCTGGGTGAAGCGGTCCACGTCGGCGCAGTCGTCGGCCGCGACGACCCCCACCGGACGTCCGTCCTCGACGACCACGGCGGCGCGGTGGGAGCGCTTGGGGATGAGGGCGAGCGCGTCGCCCACCGTCTGCGTCGGCGCGAGCTCGATCGGGGTGTCGAAGACGTGGTGGCGGGCCTTCACCCACCCGACCACCTCACGCACGACGTCGAGCGGGATGTCCTGCGGGACGACCGTGATGCCGCCGCGGCGGGCCACCGTCTCCGCCATCCGACGGCCGGCGACGGCCGTCATGTTGGCCACGACGATCGGCAGGGTCGCCCCGGTGCCGTCGGTCGTGGCGAGGTCGACGTCGAACCGGCTGGCCACCGTGGAGTGGCGCGGCACCATGAAGACGTCGTCGTAGGTCAGCTCGTGCGGAGGCACGCGGTCATGGAGGAAACGCACGTGGACCCACGATAGCCGTCCTCGGATCGGTCTACTCGACGTCCACCCAGCCGAGGGTGCGGTCGACGGCCTTCCGCCAGCCGGCGTGCCCCTCCGCCCGCTGGGCGTCGTCCCAGGTCGGCTCCCAACGCCGCGACTCGTGCCAGTTGGCGCGCAGCTCGTCCGTGTCCTGCCAGAACCCGACCGCCAGGCCCGCGGCGTACGCCGCTCCCAGCGCCGTCGTCTCCGCCACCTCCGGGCGGCTCACCGGCACGCCGAGCACGTCGGCCTGGATCTGCATGCACAGCTCGTTGGCGGTCACGCCGCCGTCGACGCGGAGCACCTCGAGCCGCACGCCGGAGTCCTGCTCCATCGCGTCGACGACGTCCTTGCTCTGGTAGCAGATGGCCTCGAGCGTCGCGCGAGCCACGTGGGCGTTGGTGTTGTAGCGCGAGAGGCCGACGATCGCGCCGCGGGCGTCGCTGCGCCAGTACGGCGCGAACAACCCCGAGAACGCCGGCACGAAGTAGACCCCGCCGTTGTCCTCCACCTGCGCCGCCAGGTGCTCCGAGTCCGCGGCGCCCGCGATGATCCCGAGCTGGTCCCGCAGCCACTGCACCGCCGAGCCCGTCACGGCGATCGAGCCCTCGAGCGCGTAGACGCAGGGCTCGTCACCGAGCTGGTAGGCCGGCGTCGTGATGAGACCGGCCTGCGACCGCACGATCTCGGTGCCGGTGTTGAGCAGCATGAAGTTGCCGGTGCCGTAGGTGTTCTTGGCCTCCCCCGGTGCGAAGCAGACCTGGCCGACCGTCGCGGCCTGCTGGTCGCCGAGGATGCCGGTGATGGGCACCTCGCCGGCGAAGGGTCCGCTGGCGCGGGTCGCGCCGTACGCCTCGGCCGAGGACGACGGACGGATCTCCGGCAGCATCGCGCGGGGAATCCCGAAGAAGCCGAGCAGCTCCTCGTCCCAGTCGAGCGTCTCGAGGTCCATGAGCATCGTGCGGCTGGCGTTGGTGACGTCGGTGAGGTGGAGCCCGCCGTCGCGGCCGCCCGTCAGGTTCCACAGCAGCCAGGTGTCGGTCGTGCCGAAGAGGGCGTCGCCGCGCTCCGCCGCCTCCCGCACCCCCGGCACGTTCTCGAGGATCCACTGGATCTTGCCGCCGGCGAAGTACGTCGCGGGCGGGAGCCCGGCACGATGACGGATCACGTCGCCGCGCCCGTCGCGGTCGAGGGCGGTGGCGATCCGGTCCGTGCGGGTGTCCTGCCAGACGATCGCGTTGTGGAGCGGCCGGCCGGTGCGGCGGTCCCAGATGACGGTGGTCTCCCGCTGGTTGGTGATCCCCACCCCGGCGAGGTCACCTGCGCAGAGACCGGCCTTGCCCAGCGCGGTCTGCACCACGGAGCTCGTTCGCTCCCAGATCTCGACGGGGTTGTGCTCGACCCACCCGGCGCGGGGCAGCACCTGCTCGTGCTCGAGCTGGTGGCGGGCCACCTCGACCCCGTCGTGGTCGAAGATCATGAACCGCGTGCTCGTCGTGCCCTGGTCGACGGCTCCCACGAACTCGGCCACGCGGCTCCTCCTCGGCGGTGCGCCCCGGGGCGCGGGTGTGTGCGGACTACCCGATCATGCCGCCCCGGCCGACGACCGCGTGCGCGCCGCGCTCGTCGTCCTCGCACGGCTCGGCGGTGAAGCCGGCACGGCCCAGCGCGTCCCGCAGCACCGGCAGCTGCGCGGGCGCGCACTCGACGACGACCCGGCCGCCCGCCACCAGCCAGTCGGGGGCGCCCGCGACGACCCGCTGCTGGAGCTCCGTTCCGTCGGCACCGCCGTCGAGGGCGACGAGCGGCTCGTGCTCGCGCGCCTCGCGGGGCATGGCGGCGATCCGCTCGGTCGGCACGTACGGCGCGTTGGCCACCACCACGTCGAACCCCCGGTGCAGCGCGGGCGGGAGCGCGGCGTACAGGTCCCCGGTGACCACCAGCCCCCGGCTCCCGTACGGCGCGAGGTTCGCCCGCGCACACGCCGAGGCGCGCTCGTCGAGGTCGGCGCTGACGACCGTCGCGTCGGGCCGACGGGCGGCCACCACGGTCGCGACGGCGCCGACCCCGCCGCAGAGGTCGAGCACCCGTCCGCCGGCGGGCAGCGCCTCGAGCGCGAGCTCGGCCAGGAGCTCGGTACGCACGCGGGGAACGAAGGTGCCGGGCGCGACGACCAGCCGCAGGCCGCCGAAGACGACCTCCCCGACCACGAGCTCGAGGGGGCGGCCGGCGACCCGCTCGGCCACCGCGCGCTCGAGCCAGTCGTCGCCGCGGCCGGCGCGACGCGAGGCCCGCGCGAGCTCCGCGGCCTCGTCCTCGGCGAAGACGCAGCCGGCCGCGCGCAAGCGGGCCACCAGGGTGGGCAGGTCCTCAGGACCAGTTGAGTACGCGGACGGAGGCCGGGGGGCATCGTCCCCGGGCAGGGTTCTCGTCATGAGCACTCCTCCTCTCCCGGCCGGTCCGACCTCCAAGAACACCAACGCGTTCTTCCTCCAGGCGGGCCTCGCCTTCGGCGTCGCACTCCTCACGATGGTCGTCGCGATCATCTTCGTCCCCGTCGACCCGTGGGTCCGAGCATTCCTGGCCCTCGGGACGCTCTTCCTCGTCACGTCGTCGTTCACGCTCGCCAAGTGCATCCGCGACGCGCAGGAGACCACCCAGGTCGTCGCGCGGCTCGACCAGGCCCGCGTCGACCGCATCCTCTCCGAGCACGACCCGTTCCGCAGCGTCGCCTGAGGCCTGCGCTCCGTCCGGACGCCGACGACCCCCGGTGCCACGCTGGCACCGGGGGTCGTCCTGCGTCCGGCGCCGGGGGCGGGGCACGCGGGGGTCGGCCGGGGTGAGCCGGGGTGGGCCGCCGGGCGGTGAGAGATGTGCAGCTGGGACAGGTCCCGGTCGGTCCGGACCACCCCGACCGCACAGTTGCGCCGCCCGCCCGAGCTCCCCACCCCTGGACGGCAACCACCCCGGCGACCGCTGGGGCCGGTCACCGGGGTGGCTCCGATGTCGCTGTCCGAGCAGAGGTCACCTCACCCGAGCGAACGGAGGTGCCCTCGCCGGGTCACTTCAGCTGCGCGCTCGAGAGCCCGAGGATGCGCCGAGCCACGATGAGCTGCTGGATCTGCTGCGTGCCCTCGAAGATGTCGAGGATCTTCGAGTCGCGGGCCCACTTCTCGAGCAGCTCGGACTCGCTGTAGCCGAGCGTGCCGCAGAGCTCGACGCAGCTGAGCGTGATGTCGGACCCGACACGGCCCGCCTTGGCCTTCGCCATGGAGGCCTCGAGCGAGTTGGGCTTGCGGTTGTCCGCCATCCACGCGGCCTGCATGGTCAGCAGCTGGGCGCCCTCCCAGTCGGCCTCGAGCTGGAGGAACTTCGCCGCGGCGGCGGACTGCAGGTGGGCCGGGCGGTCGTGGTCGACCTCGACGCCCGCCTGCGCGAGCAGGTCGCGGGTGAGGTCGAGCGAGGCACGGGCGCACCCGACCGCCATCGCCGCGACGAGCGGGCGGGTGTTGTCGAAGGTCGCCATGGCGCCCGCGAAGCCCTGCTTGACGTCGACCTCGGGAGAGCCGAGGAGGTTCTCGGCAGGCACCCGGCAGTCCTCGAAGATGATGACCGCGGTGTCCGAGGCCCGGATCCCGAGCTTGTGCTCGAGGCGCTCCACCCGCATGCCGGGCGTGCCCTTCTCCACCACGAAGGACTTGATGGCCGCGCGGCCGAGCGACTTGTCGAGCGTCGCCCACACGACGACCGAGTCGGCCCGGTCACCGGAGGTGACGTAGATCTTCTCGCCGTTGATCACGTAGTGGTCCCCGTCGAGGCGGGCCGTCGTCGTGATGTTGGCGGAGTCCGAACCGACGCCGGGCTCGGTGATCGCCATGGCGGCCCACGTGCCCTTGAAGCGCTCGAGCTGCTCCTCGTTGGCGACCGAGGCGATGGCCGAGTTGCCGAGGCCCTGGCGGGGCATCGACAGCAGCAGGCCCGTGTCGCCCCAGCACATCTCGGCGATGGACATCACCGAGGCGAGGTTGGAGCCGTTGCGGACGCCGCCGTCGTCCTTCTGCTCGTCGCGGCGCACCCCGGTCGCGCCGGCGCCCTCGGCGGCGCCGGACTCGGACAGGCCGTCGATCATCGCGGCCAGCATGTCGAGCTCCTTGGGGTAGGAGTGCTCGGCACGGTCGTACTTGCGGGAGATGGGCCGCAGCATGTTCATGGCGACCTGGTGCGCCTGGTCGACCAGTGCGCGGTGCTTCTTGGGGGTCTCGAGATTGATCATGGTGTGTCGTCCGACCGGAGCCCGGGGGCTCAGACCAGGACGCCTCCTTCCATCACGCCGAGGGCCCGCAGGTCGCGGTACCACCGCTCCACCGGGTGCTCCTTGACGAAGCCGTGGCCGCCGAGCAGCTGGACGCCGTCGAGACCGATCTGCATGCCCTTGCTGGCGCAGAGGTTGCGCGCGAGGGCGACCTCGCGGGCGAAGTCCTTGCCCTGGGCGGCACGCGAGGCCGCCTTGTAGGTGACGAGCCGCATCGCCTGCAGCTCGATCGCGATGTTGGCGACCATGAACGCCACCGACTGACGGTGGGCGATCGGCTCCCCGAACGCCTCCCGCTCCTTCACGTACGGCGTCACGTAGTCGAGGACCGCCTGGGCCGTCCCCACCGCGAGCGCGCACCAGGCGAGGCGCGACAGGCGCACGCACTCGACGTACGTCGAGCCGTCCGTCTCGCCCAGGACCGCGTCCGCGGGCACCTCGACGTCGGTGAGGTGCAGCTTGGACAGCGTCGCCGCCCGCACCCCCATGGACGGGTCGGCCTCGACCCGGACGCCCGCGGTGCCGGCCTCGACGAGGAACAGCACCGGCTTGCCCTCGAGGGAGGCACCCACCACGAAGAGCTCGGCGTCGCCACCGCGCGGGACGCCCGCCTTCACGCCGTTGAGCACGTAGCGGTCGCCGCGGCGCACCGCCGTCGCGCCGGGCTGCAGCACGTCGAAGAGCGCGGTCGGCTCGCTCAGCGCGAGCGCCGCCGCGGGGACGTCGTCGCCGGTGAAGGCGGGCAGGTACGTCGCCTGCTGGGCGTCGGTGCCCCACAGCGAGATCGCCGTGGCCACCGCACCGGGCGCGAGGGTGGCGACCGCGAGTCCCATGTCGCCCCGCGCGAGCGCCTCGGCCACGAGCGCGCCGGCGACCGCCGAGCGCTCCTCGGAGATGCCTCCGAGCTTCTCGGGCACGCCCAGGATCGGCAGCCCGATCTCGAGACTGGACTTGAGCAGCGCGACGGGCGCCTCGCAGGCCTCGTCGGCCTCGGTCGCGGCCGGACGCACGACCTCGGTCGCGAACTCCCCGACGACGTCGACGAGCATCTGCTCGTCCTCTGTCGGGGTCAGGTCGAAGACCCCGCTCGCCCCGGCGCTCGGCACCCGCACGCCCGGCTTCTGGGCGCCGCGCTTGGCGAAGGTGCGACCGGCCTTGGTGACGACCGAGAAGCCGCCACGGGTCGACGTGAACACGGCCTGCTCGGTCTTCTTCCGGAGACCGAGACGGTCGATGAGGTCGCTCTGGGCGACCACGTTGAGAGCGGCGACCGCGTAGCCGATCGGGTCGCGGCTCTCCTTGCGCGCGAGGCCGTTGCGCCCGCCCGGCCTGAGGCTGTTCGTCAGGGACATGCCGCCCAATGTAACTCGCAGTTACACACAGCGCCACACTTTCGTCGGAGAACGTGCCGCGTCGTGCTCGTCACGCCTCTCCTACGATGCGGGGCATGCCCGACGACGCCGCTGCACCCGCCACCGACGAGACGCCCGACGGGCCGGACGAGACGCCGTACGGGCCGCTGCCGACGGGTGGCACCGTGCGCCCGATCACCCGCTGGGGCACACCGGTGATGCACGCGCCGCAGCGGCGCGTCACGGAGTTCGACGACGACCTGCGGGCGCTGGTCGCCGACATGACCGCGACGATGTACGCCGCGGACGGCGTCGGGCTCGCCGCCTGCCAGATCGGCGTCGACCTGGCCGTCTTCGTGTTCGACTGCCCGGACGCGTCCGGGCGTCGGGTGGCCGGGGTCGTCTGCAACCCCGACGTCAGCACGCCGGAGGGCGCCGAGCGGCGGCTCGACGACAGCGAGGAGGGGTGCCTCAGCTACCCCGGGGCGTTCGTCGACTGCGCACGCCCCGACCGCGCGAGCGTGGTGGGCGTCGGCCTGGACGGGTCACCCGTGCGCTTCGAGGGCGACGGCCTGCTGGCGCGGTGCCTGCAGCACGAGACGGACCACACCCTCGGCACCGTCTTCGGCGACCGGATCGGCACGAAGGCACGCAAGAAGCTGGCCAAGCAGCACGACAAGGCGGCCGAGGACTTCCCACCGGACTGGCCCGCCTGACACGGCGACCGCCCCGGCGGGCGGCGGTCGCCGTGCGAAGGCCGGCTCAGGCCGGGTCGAAGACCAGGCGCTCGATGGCGCGGCGTACCCACTGCTGGTAGCGGTCCGCGCTCCAACCACGCTCGACGACGAGGTGGCGGTAGGGCTCGGCACCGGCGAGGTGGCTCCACGTCGCGGCACGCTCCTCGGCGGAGGCGTCACCCGTGAGCAGCCCCTGGGAGTCCGCCCACGCGACCGCCGCCGCGCAGGCCTCGTCGTTCGATCGCTCCACGGCCTCGAAGGCGGTCGCCGCCTCGGGATCCGTCGCGGCTGCCTCGCGGAGGGAGAACCACAGACCGACGGACTGCTCGTGCACGCCGCTCAGCCACGCGGCGTACGCCGGGAGTGCCTCCGCGGGCGGGAGCGCCATCAGCTCCTGCAGCTCCGTCGAGCCGCTGACCGGGCCTTCCGTCATCGTGCCGGCGCGGCGCTGGTAGGCCTCGACGAGCAGGGCCGGCTTGGAGCCGGAGAGGTTCACGCGCGGCACGGAGACGCCGGCGCGGGCCGCGATGGCGGCCAGTGTCGTCGAGCGGTAGCCCTCGGTGGCGAAGAGCTCCGCAGCGGCGTCGACGATCCTGCCGTGGGTCGCGACGAGGGCTGCCTCACGCACGGGCGAGACGTAGCGACGTCGGGGACGGTCGGGGTCCTTCGGCAACTCAAGACCTTCTTCGTGTCGAATCCTGTCCCCCGACCGGCGCAGGATAGCCGTCCGCGCAAGGGGGTGCGGCGGACCGGGCGGGTACGGTTCTCGACCGTGGTCGTCCCGCACCCCCCACCGGTCGTGGCACCGGCCGTGCGCCTGCGCGTCGCGCTCCCGCTGGTCTTCCTCGGGGGCGCCGCCGGGACGCTCGCGCGGCACCTGCTCGGCACGGCGCTGCCGCCGGTCGGCGGCGTGCCGTGGACCATCGGGGCCGTGAACGTCGGCGGCGCCTTCCTGCTGGGGCTCCTGCTCGGCGGCCTCCGAGGTGGGCCCCTGACGCACCGCCCCCGTCTGCGGCTGCTGGTCGGCACCGGCGTCCTCGGCGGCTTCACGACCTACAGCGCACTCGCCGTCGACAGCGTGCGGCTCGCCCGGGACGACGTGGCGCTGGGCGCGGCTTACGCCGGCGGGAGCGTGCTCCTCGGGCTGCTCGCGGCCGGGCTGGGTGTCGTGCTCACGCACCGCCACCGGGGACGCTCGTGAGCGCCCTCGACCCGGGCGTGGTGGCGGGCGTGGGGCTGGCGGGCGGACTGGGCGCGGCGCTTCGTTACGTCGTCGACACCGTCGTGCGCCGCGTGGCGCCGGGGTATCCGCTCGGAACGCTGGTGATCAACACCACCGGTGCGTTCCTGCTGGGCCTCGTGACGGGGCTGGTCGCCGACGGCCACCTCGGCCCGCACGTCGCGACCGTGCTGGGCACCGGGCTGCTCGGCGGCTACACGACGTTCAGCACGGCCAGCGTCGAGGCGCTGGTGCTGCTCGAGGAGCGCCGCCCGTGGGCCGCGCTCGTCCACGCCGGCGGGATGCTCGCGCTCGGTCTCGCCGCGGCGGCTGCCGGGTGGTGGCTGGCCGCCTGAGCCGCTCCGGGCTCAGGCCGTGCCCGTGGGGCGGTCCGGTTCCTGGTAGCCGGTGAGGTACGCCGCGACCTGGGCCGCGCTCGTCACCGGGCGCACGTCGTCGGCGTGCCGGCCGACCCACCCGACGCCAGGCTCGAGGTGGCGGACGACCCGCGCGGGCACACCGGCCACGACGCTGTGGTCGGGGATCTCGCCGCGCACGACGGACCCGGCCGCCACGACGACGTTGCGGCCGATCCTGGTGCCGGGAAGCACGATCGCGTGGTGCCCGATCCAGGAGCCCGCACCGATGCGGACGGGCTGGTGGCGGCCGAGCTGACGGCCGATGGGCGTGGTGGGGTCCTGGTAGCCGTGGCTGGCGTCGGAGATGAAGACACCCTGCCCGCACCACACGTCGTCCTCGAGCGTCACCGACTCGTGCGCCGTGATGGTGCTCCGGGCTCCGATGACGCACCGGTCTCCGATGACGAGGCCGCGCTCCGGCGGCACGTCGTCGGGTCCGACGTACCCGACCGTCAGGGTGCAGGCGCGCCCGACCAGGGTGCCGCGACCGACGTGGATCCCCGCCTCGCCGACGATCGTGGCCTGGGGGAACGCGATGCACGCACCCTCGCCCAGCGACCCGAAGCGGTCGCCGGCGACGGTGCCGGGCGAGATCGCGCCGTACCACTCGACGCGGCGGCGCACCTCGTGGACGGCAGCGCCGAGCAGGCGGTGGACGACGTGGGGAAGGCGGGCGGGCACCCGGGGAGGCTAGCGGCGGCCGCGGAGGCGCACCCAGAGCGGGTCCGCCTCACCCAGGGCCGCGACGATCCGGAGCACGCCGGCGAGCTGACCGGCCCCGGAGGCGAGACCGAGCGCGCCGACGGCAGCCGCGGCGCCGGTGAGGGCGCTCATCCCCTGCACGAGGTCGCGGGCGGTCAGCGCCACCCCGGCGACACCGACGAGGAGGGCCAGGGTGCCGGTGGCGAGCCGGACGAGCACGCGCGGCTCCAGGTTCACCGTGCGCGCCCGCACCCAGCCGGCGGCGTCGGGCGAGCGCGGGCCCGCGGCGTACGGCGCCCGCAGCCACGCCGCGGCCACACGGGTGAGCCGACGTCCGGAGCGGGCGAGCCGCACGAGGACCGTCAGCCCCGCCAGCGCGAGGGCCAGCGCCGCGAGCACGACGCCGATGTCGAGCGGGCCCGCGCGGCCCAGGTCGACGATGGCACCCACCACGCCGACGGCGACGAACACGCCCACGACGGCCGCCCCGAACGCCCCGACGCCGAGCACCCAGCGGGACCAGCGCCCCGCGTCGGCCCGCAGCACGGCGACGGCGCGGTCGGCCTCCCCGAGACGGGACGGCGTCGGACCGGCGACGTACGGCGCGGAGTCGGGGGTGGTCCAGGCGTACCCCACGGCGCTCAGTCGACGTGCTTCGCCCAGGCGAAGCAGAAGAGGCCGAAACCGATGATGCCGACGCCGATCGCCCCGAGCAGGACCGGACCCCCGGGCGCCTGGAGCACGGTGAGCAGCGCCGAGTCGAGGCCACCTGACTCGTCCGGGTCGTGGTCGATCGCCGCGAAGCAGAAGAGCACGCCGACGGCGCCGATCGCGACGCCCTTGGCGGTGTAACCGGCCCGTCCGCACCAGGTGTACGCCGTGCCTGCGGTCCCCCGGCCGCTGTGGCGGAGGTCCTCGAGGAACTTGTCGGTGACGCCCTTGACGACGTGGTAGCCGCCCACGGCCAGGATCACCACCCCGACGATGCCCACAAGGACCTGGCCGAACGGTAGGTCCAGGAGCTTCGCGGTGAGGGTGTCGGCCTGCCCCTCCTGGCTGCTGCTCCCGGCTCCGAGCACGATCCGCGCGGCCGTGACGCCCAGCGCGGCGTAGAGCACCGCCTTCGCCGCCGCCGTGCCGCGGTGGCGCAGCTGGTCGTCCTTGTCCTCGGTGCGGTGGTCGAGGACCGCCTCCGCGCCCTGCCAGAGCGCGAGCAGGAACATGCCCACCGCGACCGCCCCGACCATCACGCCGCCGAACGGCTGCTGCGCGAGCTGCTGGATCGCGCCGGTCGTCGACGCCTCGCCCTCACGGTCGCCGAGGGCGAGCTGCAGGGCCAGCCAGCCGAGGAGGAGGTGGACGACGCCGTAGGCCACGAGCCCCAGACGGGCGAGGTGGTCGCGGTCGGCGGTGGTGGGGCGCATCCGGCCAGCCTAGGACTGCGGAGAACCGGTACCGGCGGGCACTCGACCGCCTAGTCTGATCGGGTGAGCACCTGGGTGACGCCGCGGCGGACGGACTCGTGGGTCACCACCGCCGTCTTCGCGATCGGCATTCCGTGGTTCGCCAGCTGGTCCACCCAGTTCTCCTGGTGGGCTTGGTGCTTGTTGCTGCTCGCCCTCGTCTTCGTGGCACTCCCGCTCGTCCACCTCACCGTCTACGTCGTGCTCAGCCTCACCGAGGACGCGGTGCGATCGGTGCGACGCCGACGCGGCGAGGACCCCCGACCGGACGCGGTCTAGGTTCGACCCTGCGGCCGGGGGTACCGGGCGCCGCCGTGACCCGCGCTCGTGTCCCGAGGAGATGCCCGATGGCCAAGATGGAGATCTCGCTGGACGGCCGCGTCTTCACCGTGCGCGGCACCGACGCCGAGCTGGGCACCCAGCTGCGCGTCGTGAACCAGAACTTCGTGTCCGACGGCGGCACGTGGATGACCTTCGACGTCGGAGCGGCCACCGAGCACATCCGCTGGATCCCGCGCACGGCGAGCGTCGCCGTGTGGTTCGACGACCCCGCGCCGTGGCGCGACCCGTCGACACGGGGCTGAGCCCGGCGCGGCCGGTCCCGGGCCTTCCCGACAGCGCGGTGGGGGGGGGGGGCCGCGCGGGGGGGGCGCACCCCCCCCCGAACCCCGGGGGCGGCCCCCCCGC